>CALVMC010000018.1 GCA_944342015.1 uncultured Clostridia bacterium | reverse complement strand
ATCTTTATTCATAATATAATTACTCTCTAGTAATTGATAATTATAATTAACATATTCTAATTTTATAGTTTCATTATTAGTACTACCTAAATATTTAAAACTGCCTTTTAAATCATCTTCTAAATAAATGCCCAAAACAATATTGATATTTTTTAAATCTTCTTTACTTCGCATATAACTAATTAAATCATCAGCTTTAGATATAGCATAATCTAAAACAATTTTTTCATCAACTACTTTATATTGATTATTATAATACTGTTTATTATCGACAACTATTGCTAAAGATATTCCTTTTAAAACATTATTGATAGCTAAATAATCTTGTTCGTAAATAGTTGTGATATATGAAGGCGTTATTTCGACATCATCGATTTTTATGTTATCGGTTTTATTATATTCAGTTATTAAATTCTTAATTTCTTCATTTGTTAAATATTGTCCTTCTTGATATAAAGAATTAGTTGTTTTAAAGTATTCAGTCGATAATTTAGAAAGCATTGTTTCTACTTCTTCTTTATCATAACTTCTAATACTATAACTACCTAAAGCATCTTTATATGGTAAAGCTACTTTATAATAAGCATCATCATAACTGACATCATTAATAGTTTTTTGCTTTTCACAACCGACTAATAAAATTAACAAAATTAATAATAACTTCTTCATAAAACATCACTACTTAATTATACCATAATCTAACTTAATTTATGGCATAATGTCATTATTTTAAAGAAAAAACTATCAAATTGATAGTTAACGTGTAAAATGTAAAGTTTTTTCTTTGTTAAAATGATTTCCCATTGATAAAGTAAAATCTACTTCATCGTTTGGAACTTCTTTTTCGCTATATTTTACTTTTAAAACTACTTGTTTTAAAGAAGTAACCATTTTTTTAAAATTATTGATATTTTCTTGTCTAGATTTTTCTAACGCTTTCTTTTTAGCTAATACCATATTTTCTTTTTTATTTCTTATTTTAGTATTGGTGAGCAAAATGGTAAGGGCTGACACATCAACAGCTAAAACAAAAACTAAAAAGCCTGAAAAATAAAAATTTAGAAATAATGGTATACTTAATAAATTGAAAATATCTAATATTAAGCTAATTATAAAGTTGTTTTTCGCACAGTTATTACGAATTTCTAATCGTTCTTGACAAGTATTTATTATTTTAGCGTTTAAGGTTTCATTTTCTAAATTAAATTTATTTTCTAAATATACTTGAAATTTGTTCATGTCTTTTAATAATTCTTGTTTATCAACATAATTAATAGCTATAATTTTATCGTTAATGTGTAAATTAATGTTTTTTTGTGTTTTATCAACACTAAATGATTTAATATCACTTAAATTATACTGCTCTAAAACTTCTTTTATGTTATTCATGTTATTCACCACCAACAAGCGACTATTATAGCATAAATAGTTTTTAATATCAATCTACAATATTATTTACTTTAAATAAAGTTGTAAGTTCCCGCAAAAATCAATATGGGAACTTAGTCTTTAAAAGCAATTTTATAATGTTATATAATATTTCCATCACTTGAACGGATATGGCAACGCTGAGGAGCGACCAAAAGCAATAAAGTGATGATATACAAAAAAGGATCGATTTTTACAAAATTTGTTTCTTTTTTTATTGCCTTTTTTGGTATCCTTTCGAAATAAACCTCGGGGTTTGGGGCAGAGCCCCTTACTCAATTTTACTTATTAATCTTTTTAATATACAATATGCTTTCATGTGGTTTGTTTGTCAATTAAAGGAGTGAATTATTTTATGACAAACTATAAACAACTTTCTAAAGAAGATAGAAATACAATTGAAAATTTAATTAATAAAGGTTTTAATTTTTCTTATATAGCTGATTCTATTAATTATGATAGAACTACTATATCCAAAGAAATTAGAAGAAATAGATATCTTAAAAATCATTTCTTTTCTCCTTATAGTCTTTCTGGTATTAAGAAGGCTCTTGCTATGTGTGATAGATTATCTAAACCTCCTTATTGTTGTAATAACTGTAAAAGCAAAAATCATTGTACTAAGTATCACTTATATTATAATGCTTCTATCGCTCAAAATCATTATCAATCTTCTCTTATAGAAGCACGAAACGGTGTTGATATAACTAGTGAAGAAATTGAATTAATTAATAAAAATATTGTACCACTTGTTAAAAATAAAAAACAAAGTGTTAATCAAATTTATATTAATCATCCTGATATTCTATATTTTTCTAAAACTACTTTTTATAAATATGTTAATAATGGTATTATTTCTCTAACAAACTTTGATTTACCTAGAAAAGTTAAATATAAAAAAAGACATAAAAAGAAAAATAAAGAATATAAAAAAGATATGGCAATTATGATAAATAGAACATATGAAGATTATATTATTAGAATAGATAAGGAGCCAAATTTAAATATTTGGCAATTGGATACAGTTATTGGCTTAAATGATGACTCTAAATGTCTTATGACTTTTCTTTTTGTAGAAACTAATTTTATGATTATTAGATTACTCGATAAAAAGAATGTTATTAATGTTGATAATGAATTTACAAACATTCAAATTACTTTAGGTAAGGATTTATATAAAGAAGTTATTGATATTATTTTAACTGATAATGGAGCTGAATTTTTTGATCCACATCACTTAGAATATGATTTAGATTCAGGACAAAAATTATGTTCCTTATATTACTGTCATCCCAATTCTCCAGAAGAAAAAGCAGAACTTGAAAAAAACCATGAATATATTAGATATGTTTTGCCAAAAAAAACTTCTTTTGAGAACATTACTAAAGATGATATTAAAAGATTAGAAGATAATATTAATAACATTCCAAGAGAAATATTAGGTGGAAAGACTCCATATGAATTAACAAAAGAAAAATTCCCAACTTTAATAGAAAAACTTAACTCTAATTATATTAATCCTGATGATGTATCACTTAATCCAAAAGACATCATCAAATAACTTTTTCTATTTTTATCAGGAATTATCAATTGAAAACACAGATTCATTTCTGTCTTTTCATTGGCAAACAAGCCACATTTAAATATAAAATTTTATCATGTGCGGGAACTTAGTCGCGAAAAGACCAATTTTCGTACACTTTTTTGCGTGGATTTTTTTCCAACACATGTATGTATTATAGCACACTTTTATAAATATAGCATCAAAATTCATTAAAAAAGAAGTTTTTCGGGAATTTACTTCTTAAAACTTCTTTTTCCATCTTTCTTCGGGAACTTTCAATTTAATTTAAGCGTTGCTTTTAATAAAATAACATGTTATCATTGATATGAGGTGAAATATGGAAATAAATTTTTTACTTAAATCTTTT
>CALVMC010000017.1 GCA_944342015.1 uncultured Clostridia bacterium | reverse complement strand
TGGCAAAGAGCGAAGAGCACAGCTGCTGGAAGCTGTACTATTCATATAAAGATCTTGAAGGACATTGGTATACGGTGACGGAAAATCTCTTCATATTTAGCATGTAGCTTATATATGAGAAAATATCTTGCGCAATATGTATGCTTATGTAATTATTTTAATAAAAAATAAATAAAAATGAGATGATGAATAGTGAGAGTTGGCATCATAACGGTTTGGGATGATGAAAACTATGGGAACAGGCTTCAACATTACGCAGTTCAGGAGACCATAAAGAAAGCGACATATGGCGGCGAAGCTGTGACGATTGAGTATTCTGACGACTACAAATCACGGTTTTCTCAAAGTGCGGAAAGGTTTATTCGGCGTTTGAAAGCGGCTACGACATATCGATTCTGCGCTCATGGGAAATTGAAAATAGAACGAGTAAAACGTGCAAAAAACTTGAGAGCTTTTTCCGAGAAACATCTGAGGCTTGACGGCGGACTAATATCCAATGGTCATATTCCGCATGGGTTGAACGAAAAGTATGATTTCTTCGTAGTCGGCAGCGACCAGGTATGGAACCCTCATTTTAATCATGCAACTCCTGAGTTATTTTTAACTTTTGCCGAAACAGAGAAACGAATCGCATATGCGCCAAGCTTTGGTGTCGCCGTACTTCCAGACAATGAGGAAGGCTATTTTGTAAAAATGCTGTCTGGTATTCCGCATTTGTCATGCAGAGAAGAAGCCGGCAGCGCTCTGATAACGAAATTGACTGGAAGAGAAGCTCTCACACTTATTGATCCAACAATGATGCTTACCGCAGATGAATGGTTGCAAGTTACTAATACGCAACTGCCCAAGAATAATTATCTGTTGACCTATTTTCTTGGAAGACCTTCTGATGAAGCATATTCTTTTATTGCTTCTGCCGCAGCACAAAAAGGTCTTGAAATAGTGTCTTTAAATGATGTGGATAATATGGAACTGTACGGAATAGGCATAGAAGATTTCCTTGGATATTTTCACAATGCGGGTATTGTCGTTACCAACTCATTTCATGGCACAGTTTTTTCTATGTTGTTTCGTAAACCTTTTGTTGTATTTGGCAGAGAGCCGATGAATTCAAGAATAGAAACTTTATTGCATAAATTTGGTCAAGATACGAGAAAATATCCTCAAATTTTTTCTAGTGACTTCTATGCTATAGACTATTCATGCATGGATAAGTTGTTGGAAAAAGAACGCAATGTTGCGATTAGTTATTTACGTGAAGCAATGGGGCTGAAGGACGGGAGATAAATAGTGGCTTGTGCGGCGCTTTTTAACCATAAATATGAATGCTGCGGATGTGGGGCGTGCGCGGCGGTCTGCTCTAACGGCGCGATAGATATGCGCACAGATGAAGAGGGGTTTTTGTATCCAGTTGTCGCCGATGATAAATGTGTTGAATGTGGAGCGTGCGTAAGTGTCTGCCGCGCCGGTGTCGGGAAAATAAAAGCCAGCGATAATGTATCGGCGTTTGCCGCGTACTGCATTGACGAAAGCATTCGCAAGTCGAGTTCCTCGGGCGGCATTTTTTCGATTTTAGCAGAGGAGGTGCTGCGGCACGGCGGAGTTGTATACGGTGCTGCGTTTGATGAGAGATTCAGCGTCAAGCATATAGCCGTGGATAAAGTTTCAGAGCTGCCGCGCCTCAGGGGCTCAAAGTATGTGCAAAGCGACATAGGAGATTGCTTCGCCGATGTGAAGAGAAACGTTCTTGCCGGAAAGCAAGTCCTTTTTTCCGGCACCCCATGCGAGACGGCGGGAATGATGAACTATTTAGGCGGCCGTCATGAGAATCTGCTGACTGTCGACCTCGTCTGTCACGGCGTCCCCAGTCCCGCTGTATGGGATGCTTATGTCCGCGAAATATGCGGCGCCAAAGATTATGATGATATAAAAAGGATATCATTTCGGGATAAAACGATTTCTTGGAGAGAGTATTCAGTGCTCTTTGTTTTTAAGGATAACACAGAACATCGGCGTGCTATGAAAGACGACCCTTATATGCAGGGTTTTCTGCGCAACTTGTACCTGCGTCCCTCATGTCATGCGTGTCGATTCAAAGGGGATAATAGAACGTCAGATATTACTCTTGCCGATTTCTGGGGAATTGAAAAAGTTATGTCGGAAATGTACGACGGCAGAGGAACGTCCCTCGTCTTGACCAACACAAAAAAGGGCTTGAAATTTTTAGCCCAGATTAAAGACAAAATGCGTATCGATGATGCAGATGTCAGTGAAGCATTGTCACATAACGATGCTGCGCTTACATCGGTGGAGGCAAATCTGAACAGAGAAGAATTTTTCCGTGCGTTTATCAAAGAAAACAGCTCTCTTCAAACGTTGGTAGAGCGATATGCGCTAAAGAAAACTTTAAAAAATCGGTGTAAACATACTATTGATGCTGTTTTGAAGCTGTTTCGTAAATAATTAAAGACTAATATCGCAATACTTTACTTAGCTTAAATTATTATTTTCTTTCCGTCCGCTTTCAGCGCGTCAGCCAGAACAGCGGTGTCCGAGTGAGCAAAAACAAAAAAGGCGGCGGCTTCCCTGGGGAGGAAAGCGCGCCGCCTGCGTGAAACGCCTGTTTTATGCTTTCGCAGTCGCCATCAGGAGTTTTATCCTGTTGAGCTGGTTCGTGGTGCTGACGCTTGCGTCGTAGTCGAGCGGGAGGATGTTCGCGCCCTCGTAGCGGCGTTTGAGCTCTTTGACTACGCCTTTGCCGGTGATGTGGTTCGGCAGGCAGGCGAAGGGCTGGACGCAGAGGACGTTTTTCACGCCGCTTTCGATGAGGGATATCATTTCGGC
>CALVMC010000016.1 GCA_944342015.1 uncultured Clostridia bacterium | reverse complement strand
AACACACGT
This sequence comes from uncultured Clostridia bacterium, assembly GCA_944342015.1. Taxonomy (GTDB): domain Bacteria; phylum Bacillota; class Clostridia; order Christensenellales; family CALVMC01; genus CALVMC01. Next base: position 4,530 of record CALVMC010000016.1, on the reverse strand, counting down.
CCAGCGGATCATCAAGAATATTGGCAAAAAAAACGCGAGCAGAATATGAAGCGTGATAAAGATGTAACTGCAATGTTCGAGGCGAGAGGCTGGACCGTATTGCGTATTTGGGAATGCGAGTTGAAAAAGAAAAATTTAAAATGTACTTTTGCAAAAATTAAGCGAGTTTTAGGTACAAATTTATAGTGAATAGAGCGTGTAAGAAGGTGATTGTTTGGATAAAGATAAGCGTAATGAAAAGAGTATAGCTCTTGCTATAGATTTATTTTGCGGCTGCGGCGGTGTTACGGAAGGGTTAAAACAAGCCGGATTCGCGGTTATTGCGGCCATCGATAATGATCCGATATGCTGTCAAACATATCGCTTAAATCATCCAGAAGTTAACCTTTTTGAAAAAGATATCTGTGAAACTAGCGCTCTATCTTTAAAAAAAATCTTAGGAAAACGTAAACTTGATTTGTTGGTAGTATGCGCTCCTTGCCAACCCTTTAGCCGTTTAAATAAATCCGATATATCCGATGAACGTATATATCTAATATTGCAATCAGTGCGTTTTGCAAGAGCGTTGAAACCTAAGTATGTTTTATTTGAAAATGTCCCTGGCATAGCTAGAAATTCTGTTGTGATTAGTCAGTTGAAATTCGAATTTGCCAAACTAGGATATAATTTGAGCGAACCGAAGCAAATTGATGCTGCGGATTACGGTGTCCCTCAACGACGTGTAAGATGTGTCATAGTTGCCTCTTTGAAGAGCGATGTTGTTTGGCCATCGCCGACCACTCCTTTGGGACATAGAATAACTGTTCGAGATGCAATAGGAAACTTGCCAACGGCAGGATATGTTAATTCACAGGATCCGCTTCATGTTTGTAGGAAACACAGTAAGTTAACAATTGATAGGCTACAACATATTTCTCATGACGGAGGAAGCCGCGATGAACTGCCGACTCACTTGGTATTGCCGTGTCATAAGAAACTTGATGATGCAGGCGAAATAACGCATTACTGTGATGTATATGGGCGCATGCGTTGGGACACAGTCGCTCCGACATTGACCACAGGCTGCACGGATGTGACGAAAGGGCGGTATGCGCATCCTGTTTTTGATAGGGCGATTACTTTACGAGAAGCCGCTCTTCTACAAACTTTTCCTCGAAATTATCACTTTTTCGGAAATTCAGGACAAATTGCTAGACAAATAGGAAATGCAGTTCCGGTGAATCTTGCAAAAAATTTGGCCATGATTTTTCTCTCAAATAAAGGAGACAAACTATGATTTATACAGCGAGCCAACAAGAAGCACTTGATTACCGAGACGGAAACCTTCTAATAATTGCATGCGCTGGAAGTGGAAAAACGCAAGTTCTTTCGCGCAGAATCGCTCTTCTTGTATCCGAAGGGGTACCAAGAGAAAGTATTGTAGCCTTTACTTTTACTGATATGGCTGCGGGAGAACTAAAATCACGCATCAGGAAAGAGATGGCAGAGTTGCGTGTCGAAGGACGGATCAAAGATGCATCTCTTGGTGAGCTATATATTGGAACGATTCATAGTTTTAGTTTGCAACTTCTAAACGAGATAAATGCAAATTATAAGAATTATGATATTATCGATGAAAGGCGACAAGCCGCTATTATTGTCTCGAAGTATAAAGATTTCGGCCTAGATAAATTACAAGGAACAAATTCTAAAATTGAAACCATCCGCCGCTTTATCGAGACGCTAAATATAATATACAGAGAGAATTTAGATGTAGATAATCTTATAAATTCGGATTTGATTAATTCTGTGCATCGTTATCAAAGTTTCATCAAACAGCGCCCTAACTGTTTTCTAACATTTGATGAGATTATTGCTGAATTAACTAATGTTATCAAGAATAACGAAGCTATTCGCGCTCAAGTACAAAATCGCTTCACCAATATCTTTGTGGATGAATATCAAGACGTTGATGATCGTCAAGAAGAACTTATCAGACTGTTAAGTAACGAAGGATGTGGAGCAGTAGTTTGCGCAGTTGGTGATGACGATCAAGCAATTTATCGTTTTCGGGGGGCAACCGTTACAAATATTTTAACATTTGAAGATCGATATCCTTCTGTAAAAAGAATTACTTTGTCGACAAATTTTAGGTCGACACATGCCATTGTTGAAATCGCTAACGCTGCGGTATCTGGACAACGTATTGGGCGAAAAAGCATTTCTGGGTTGCATCGGCGTTTGCCAAAGACAATGAGAGCGCAGCACTTTAATATCGAGTCCAATCTATTTGAAGAAACGATGGCAGAGCATGGAGATATTTTTAATTGTACATTTGATGACGGGAATGTAGAAGCAACCTACGTTGCAGATAAAGTTCAAGAACTGTTGGGCATTCCTTGGGAGTATACTAGCGGTACTATGAGAGGTTTGTCTTATGCAGATATGGCTATATTGTGCCGTAGTTTAAATTATACTAAATCTATAACAGATGAATTCGAACGTAGAAATATTCCATATATTATTAAAGGGTCAAAGGGATTGTTCGAAAGTACGGAGATTAAGGTGGTTCACTCCGTATTTTGCCTACTTTTTGATAGCCAATATGTAACAACAAATCCAGAGCAATTTGACAAATATATTGCTCATGATGAAACTGCTACTAGGGATATCATTCGTACGAACGTGGACCTTTTGCATCAAATCGGCGCATTCCCATATGCCGATAGTAATATTTTGTTCGCATGGATCGCCCAGAAAAAAGTTTTATTCAAACAAATGCTTGATCCCAAAAAGCGCGTTCACCATCATTTAAGTCGGCGTATTTTCCCTCAAGAAATTTTTTACGAATTGCTGGAAGTGCTCGGAACAAATAGAAGCGAAGTGCCCAATAATATTTTATATAATTTAGGCCGTTTTAGTGAATTGATTTTGGATTTTGAGTCTGTCCATCAATGGGTGACCCCCTATGATATGAAAGATTTTGCATACTTCTTAGGATATTGGGCAACGCGAGAAGCCAATGACATTCGACATCAAGATTTCGGCGCGCAAGACGCGGTGCAAATCTCTACGATACATCAAGCAAAAGGGTTGGAGTGGCCGATTGTTTTCATCCCAACCTTAACCAATCGACGTTTCCCTTCACAAAGAAGAAATCAAGGAGTTGAGCATTTATTAGAAACGGATGAATGTGTTGGGCGACCTAGCGCTAGTAATAGCTCTCCAGAAGCTCAAGAAAGATTTGATGAGGAATTACGCCTTTGGTATGTGGCGTTAACTAGAAGCAAAAAGTATTTATTCATTAGCGGCATAGAATGCGCTCGTACACATACGTCTAAATTCGCTTCGAATATTAGACACGATTATGTCACTACGGAAGAACATGCTTCTTTTCCCAGGCCAGATCGTATCGAACCTCTTATCCCGATAGACGCAACGATATTACCAACAAATTTTAGTGATTTGCGATATTATTGGGATTGCCCTAAAGATTATTTGCTACGTAGACTCATGGGATTTAGTCCGGGAGTAAATGAGAGTTATGGTTACGGACAACAAATTCATAATTTATTGGCACTATTGCACGAAGCCCTACTTACATCAAATATTGATGACGCGTGGATAGAATCACAAATAGATATTCATTTCAATTTGCGATATACTCGTGGAGAGCCATTGGAAGCCATGAAGAGCGCGGCTAAACGTATCCTTAAAAACTATTTTCACGACGATCCAGAGCTTCGCAGTAAGGTTCTATGTGCAGAAAAACCATTTGAGTTTATTGTTGGCGACGCATTAATTAGCGGCACAATTGATTTGTTGAATAAAGTGGATCCTTTGAGTGATAATGAATCCCAAGTAGAAATTGTTGACTTTAAAACAGGTAAGTCGGGAGATGATTTAGCTACTACTGAACGCCGCAGCCATGTCCAGCAGCAATTACAGATGTATGCGATTGCAACGTTGGATGCTCTTGGACTTGAACCTTTGAGAGCCACCGCACATTTTTTATATGCTAATCAACCACACATCAAAGAGGATATAGAGCTATCAGAAAAGCAGATACAGATTATGAAGTGTCAAATTTCCGACACGGTAGCCGCGATAAAGAAAGGGATCTTTCCTATAAGTGTTTCAAAGGCTAGATGCGCGTCTTGCGACTTCAAGGCTATTTGTAACGGATCAACTAGATAACTGATACTTTGTCGCGAGTCCTTGGGAATAGTCTCCTCACGCTAAAAAGACGACATGCGACGCTTACGATTTCTATGTGATAAACGTTTGCACTTCAATTTAGGAATTGTGCGTCATTTGTTTTGCGCGCTGTATAATTATGAAAATCTCAGCTTTTCGGCGTAAGGGGGGCGGCGGTATGGAGTATCGGGGACGCGGGCGGCTGTTCAGCTACGGGCTGGCGGCGTCGGTTACTTTTATATGGAGCGTCACCTTCGTGTCGACGAAGTATCTGCTGGGCTGGCTTGAGCCGGGGGAGATTCTGCTTTACCGCGTCGCCGTCGCTTACGCGCTTTTCGTCGCGTTCAGCCCGCG
>CALVMC010000015.1 GCA_944342015.1 uncultured Clostridia bacterium | reverse complement strand
AGGGTTTACTCAGGACAGGCAGCGTGGTGTTGTAATTTTAAGCAATTTGAGCGCAAATGATAAAATTTCAATGACGGCAATCGGGGCAAAACTTTTGACGGAACAGTTTGATTTATAAAATTCGTTTTAGGTTACTACTGCTCCACCAAGAAAAACCTTATCCGAAAATTTGGGCGATGTAAATATTCTTACGGAGAAAAATATAAAGGAGCAATGAATATGATAGAAGTGGTTTTTTCTGACAGTGAGTGCGGAGCATTTAAAGTCGGTTTAAAAAAAGGTGCTAATGTAATTTGCTCTTATACTAATTTGGAATTAGGAAAGCTTTCGGCAAAAGATTTTGATAAAGAAAGAGAAAAATTGCTTGGCATTTATTTTTCTGATTGTTCAAAAGACGAAATAGATGAAATTAAAAAGCAGGAAAAGGAAAGATTTTCAAAAATAATAGAAGCTGCAAAAAACGGTAGCGAATTACGAATATGGCACTCAAGTAGTCCTTATTCAAAATGCGGATATTATCATTTAATTTATAATCTACAAGGAATTAATTGTCGAGTTTATGCGGTAGAAATGCCGAGTGAGGAAGGATATAAACAAGAATCAGAAAGATGTGATCAATCTTGGAGAGAAGTTAATGTTGGTTGTTTAAAAAAATACACTTCATTAACAGTTGAATTGTCAAAAGAAGAACGCACAGCAATTGCAGATAAATGGCATAAATTGATCAAAGAAAATGCAGAGTTAAGAATTAATATCGAAGGAGAACTCACAAGCGTGCCAATTAATTATTTAGATGAAGAAATACTGAGTTATGCTCCGAAGAAAGAATATAAAATAGTAAACCATATAGCAAATTGTCTTAATAAATGTCCTCACGGTTTAGATGTCAGTTTTTTTGAAGAGAGAATAAAATTTTTAATTAAAAGCGGTAAATTAAAAGTTAACAAAGAAAAAATTTTAAATTTATAAATTATAAATATTTTAAAAATTAAAATTAATTCGTTATTTTATATCGGTTTACAAATTTCTTTAATTATGTTAGGATATTTATATTGAACAGGGAGGCATAGCTCAGTTGGTCAGAGTACTTGCTTGACATGCAAGGGGTCACAAGTTCAAGTCTTGTTGTCTCCACCAAAATTCAATCAAAAAACACAATAGTTTCTATTGTGTTTTTTATTTTAATCTTTACGGTATCGTTACGTTTAAATATATTTAAGCAATTTAAACTGTTAATTTAAAATTCATCGAACAAAAACCTTTCAAGATCGACTTTAAAATCTTTTGAAACTTCCACGCCTTCTTTTTCGAGAAGGGCTTTTTGCATTTCTTTTCCGCCGAAAGCAAAAGAGTTTGAAAGACTGCCCTTTCTGTCAACCACTCTGTGGCAGGGAATTTTACCGAACTCGGGGTTTGCGTGAAGAGCGTAGCCCACATATCTGCCTGCTTTTGGGCGTCCGAGATGTTTCGCTATGATTCCGTATGTCGTAACCTTTCCCGAAGGAATTTTTTTAACAATAGCATATACGCTTTTGAAAAAACCGTCCATAAAACAATTATATCATAATCGGAATAATTATAAAGATATTAATTGAATATTTTATCTGAATTAAAATTTAAAATTACAATTTATAAAATGGCTATATTCTTGAAAAGAAACAAATATTGACAAAATGTCCGATAAGTTGTATATTAATCTTATGTTTTTAAAAAACTACAAGTTAAAAAAATTCTTATATGTTCTTTTTATTTTACTTGTTGTAATTTCAAGTATGATTTTTACGGCATGTAATCCGACTCAAAATCCAAAATTGAAAATAGTTACTATCGGAGATTCTATTGCCGAAGCGATAGTGGGTCCTTCTCCGTTATCCGAAAGGGAAAGTTTCGGCTATTGGGCGATAATCGGCAAGATTAACGGCTATGAGTGTTACAACCGTTCGGTTTCAGGTCATAAAACCGCTCAGCTTCTCGAAGTTATCAGCGCAGAAGAAGAGGACGCAACAATGACCATAACTCATCTTATGACCGCAGATGTCATTCAGGTTTCTATTTTAGGGAATGATTTTCTTCAAAACAATATAACGGGTATAGTCCTTGACTCCTTACAGAATAATTTCGACTATGCAAACGAAATTGCAAAAAAGTCCACCGTAGAATTTGCAGCAGTTATTGCAAAACTCAAACAACTTAATCCCGAAGCGCTTATTATAGTACAGACTGTCTATAATCCGATTTATCTCGGCAGCAAATTTGTTTCTCAATCGGATATAGATAAGTTTGACCTCGACGAGCAATCGATAAGAGAAGCCGGAAACAATGTTTTAAATATACTTAATTCCATAGTTTACGATTATCTTGAAGAAAATCCGGGCGCTTACGAAATAGCCGATGTTTATACGGCATTTAACGATATTTACATTAACGACAGAGAAAGGGGATTGAATTTATTGTTTCCCGACGATGTTCATCCGTCGAACGAAGGTCACGCCGTTATCGCTTGCTGCACTCAAAAAATCCTTGAAAAGCATAATCTTGCAGACGGCAAATCGGCACTCAGAAATTACAAAAAAATGCAAGTAGAACTTGCAGAAAGAATTTATCCCGAAAACGACAACGATACATTGAAAAGAGAAATTAACAACGCAAAGAGTATGGACGAAGTGGTTGAAATATTCTTTCGCCTGACTAAAAATCAGGTTCCTTCTTATTGAGGTGAAATAAATGAGCGCAGGCGGAATTGATAAGTTTAATAAAAAATCAAAAAGTATAACGAAAATTTTATTATGCTTAACGGTAGTTTCGGTTATTTTATTGTCCGCTATCTTGTGCGGTTGCAATAACGGTAATGACATAAAGACCTTGGAAAGAGATGTAGTATTACATTTCGATACAGATAAATGTTTTGTCGGAAATTTACCTTATACAATGGCAACAGACACAAGTAAAACATATATTGAGATGAAAAAGGACGGAAAAATCACAGTAAACATAAAGCTTATAGAAAATCTGATATATGCTTTATCAAACACCTTCGGCATAGATATCAACGGAAAAATACAGGGGCTGGATATAAAAAACTTACTTGCGGGCGGTGTTGCCTATTCGGTATTCCCGGGTCTTAATCTCGATGATTTGAAAGGCTCTGCCGAATTGTTCGAAAAAGCTTTCGGAATAACTATAACCGGTATCGATTTCGATGACCCCGATATCGTAAAGCTTCAACAGTCGATAATAGAAACAGGTAAAATACCCGAAGATTTCGTCATTCCCGAAGGATTAGGCGCACAGCTTAACGAAACTTATGAAATAAAAGATTTTCTTTCCGAACTCACGGGGGAAACCTATCAGGCCGTTTATATAGGAAGACACTCTGAAAATTGCGAACCTTATTTCGTATTCACTCTTTTAAAAGACGATAACGGAAAATACAGAGTTACTTATGAAAATAAAGTAATTAACCTTACGCTATCCGCTTCGGAAATCGGTTTCGAAGGTTAATCAATATCTTATAAGGCATATTTTTTCCTTATTGACATTTGTTCGGTAAGGTTCTATAATAATTAAATCAAGGAGGTTTATAACTATGAAAAAATTTGCAAAAATTATTGCGGTTCTTGCTTTGGTGGGAATTATGGCAGGCGTTCTTGCCGCTTGTAATTCTATGCCTAAAATTAAAGCTGCTTTTGAAAGAGAAGGTTATACTTACAGCCAGGATGCGGCAGATTTTATTTCAAAGTTCACAGAAGAGCTCGAAGAAGAACAGATTGTTTTCAATCTGCATGTATTCACAAAGGATCTTTCTATGGCTGCGGTAATCGAATTCAAGTCCAACAAAGAACTCGAAGAACAGCTTGAAAAAAGCGAAACCCTTAAAGGACTTCTCGGAGATCTTCAAAAGAGCGATATCGTTAACGGAAACTGCGTGCTTATACCTATGAGTATATTAAGGGCCGAAGAACAGATCAAAATCTTTAAAAATGCTTAATCATTACTAAACAATTTAATAATCAAACTAAAAGCCGCATTAAAAAATGCGGCTATTTATATATATATATATAAATATTTATACAATATTATATATCATTGACAGTATTTAATTGTTCATATCATTTTGAATTGTTTATATCATTAAGGAAAGAAAACTCGATTAAATCAAAAAAATATTCTTAATTTCAAATAAAAAATTTTTAAAAAAAATATTAAAAAAGTATTGACAAGGTGGGAAGTGATATGATAATATAAGTAGGCTGTCGAAAAAGGCAGCGTGTAACTTGAAAAGTGAAGGAAAGGAAAAGCGAGAGTCCTTGTCGAAAGACAAGAGAAGTAAAAACGGATATGTACTT
>CALVMC010000014.1 GCA_944342015.1 uncultured Clostridia bacterium | reverse complement strand
AATGACAGGGCGGACATTCAACTTAAAATAGCCGAAGAAAAGAGCAAGTTTGATAAGCCACTAAACTTTGAAGATGTTAAAAATTTTATATCACTGTTTGCCAGCAAAGACTATGACGACGTGTTTGAGCGCAACGAATTTTTCAACCGATTTATTAAAAAGGTGATTTTATTCAACGATAAAGTTATTGTGATTATGCGAGGTGGAAAAGGTGTAGATAATGAACTTGCGATAAATAACGATGAACTTTACGAAAAAAGAATTTTAGAAAAATTTGAAAAAAAAGAAATAAGTGAAAATAATTTTGATAACAAAAATGGGGGTTCTGAAAATTCAAACTCCCATTTGCATAAAAATGATGAAATTTTAAAAGAAAAAGAGGCTGAATTAGACAATTTCGTCCATCAGCCTCCTCGTGGCGGAGAAAGAGGGATTTGAACCCTCGCTACGGTTGCCCGTACTACTCCCTTAGCAGGGGAGCCCCTTCAGCCACTTGGGTATTTCTCCATATCAAGCTGAATTAAATGAGTAAGACCGTAAGGTAATACATATTTGATTGCAGAAAATATAAATTTCTTATGCTTTTCTATTTTACAGATTATTGTTGAAATTGTCAATAGTTTATATATTATTATTGCAATATAAATAAACAAAAAACTATTTTTATTGCGTTGAAAATTTTCAGTAAAAGACTAATTTTAAATAAAAATATTTTAATTTAGGTTTTAGAAATTTATATTTTTTTAAGAATGTGTTAATAAAATTTACATTTATAGAAAGGTTATTCGACAATGTAATTTATAAATTATAAAATTTTTTAATGTAAATAATTCCGTAATATAATAATAAATTTTATAAAACCGAATAACAATTTCAAAATATAGATTTATTTTTCATAATCGGATTTTTAAAATGTTTTTAAAAATGTTTTCTGATACGGTATTTAATTTAATTAAAGATTCATGTTGCTTATTAATAGTTTCGCCAAGTAATATTGTATAAATATTTATATATTTATATATAAAAATAAAAGCGAATCGAAAAATTAAATAATTTTAATTTAATTAACGACAAAAAAAGTGAAAAAAAATCAAAAGAACAAAATTTTTTATATTATAAAAGATTTAGAATACAGTAAAGAGGGAATATGAAAAAGATACAGCTTAAAGTAAGAAGACAAGACATAATAAAATATTCGTTATTTTTCATAGCATTTATTTTATTGGTCAGGGCGGAAACGATAGGAGGATTAAGGCCGTTTCATGTAGGTTTTTTTGTTGCATTGTGTTTTTGCAGGCAAAATACGATTATAGTGACATTAAGCTATATTGCGGCTGTACTGATATCGGCATTTAACGTAGAAACAATAATTACGAGTTTATTTTTACCTATAATATTTTTAGGTGCGGGCTTTTTACATTATAAATTGAAAAAGCCTATGAGCATAACTCTTGCAAGTCTGTATGGATTTGTCGGGCAGATTCCTTATTTGTGCATTAATATTTTTTATAAGTGGAATGTTGTTATAGCGGTGCTTAATGTGGTTGCCTCGCAGATATTCATATTCTGCGCCATAGTAATACTGTATGCAATACTTGTAAGAGGACTGAGATACAGATTTTCGGTTGACGAATTAGTGTCGCTGGCGTTACTTCTTATCGGATTGTCGCTGGGGCTTTATAATTTTCAGATATTTGGCGAAAGACCGTTTTATGTTTTTGCGGGATTTTTTATACTTGCGTCGGTTTACACTTTCGGAGGAGAGGGGCTTGCGGTTTCGTTTTTAATAGGACTTGGCGCAGGACTCGAAAGCGGAGATTTACGAATTGCGGCAGCCTTTGCGCTTATGGCGTTGGTATCGGTAATATTCAGAAATACTTCCATATATTTAATGGGTGCAAGTCTTTTGGTATGTGACGCTTTGGCAGGTATGTTTTTCAATGTGTATGACGGATACGGATATATACAGCTTGCGATGTTTTCGGCGGGAGTAATAATCTTTTTGCTAATACCGAAAAAACACAGAGTAAAACTACTTGCATACTCATCGAATATAAAAGAAAGATTTGCGGCAAAAACAATAGTAAACAGGAGCAGAAAAGATGTGTCGGAAAAACTTGACGAGGTGTCGGAGGTTTTCTTTAATATAGACGGATTACTGAAAGGTGCGGCGGTTGCGTTGCCATCGGTAAAAGACGCAAAGTGGCAGCTTACTGAATCGGTTCAGAACAAAATATGCGAAAAGTGCGAAAAGAAGCAGAGATGTTATTCGCAGCTAAACGGAAGCACGAAAGAGGAACTCGGTCATATGATGGCGGGAGCCATAGAAAGGGGAAAGGCCACATTGCTTGATCTAAGTGCTTTTATAACGAGCCGATGCAACAAGACAAATCAATTGCTCAGTGCGGCAAACGAGGCTATAAGGGGATATAAGGAAGAAAAGATATTTGCAGACGCTGTCGATACAAATAAACTGGTTTTATCGGAGCAGATGAACGGCGTGGGTAAGATATTGGATAATCTTTCAAAAGATATTAAAAAATCGGTTTCCTTCGATACGGTATCGGAAAGATTGATAATAGACAAACTATGTCAAAGGAATGTAATAGTAAGCGAAGTAATAATATACGGAACCAAAGGCGAAGACCTTTCTGCAACGCTTGTAGTAAGAGAATGCGATAAAGATAAAAAAAGTATAGCTGCAACAGTGTCGGCGGTATTAAAAACAAAGATGATAGTACTTGAAAACAAAACCACGATACAGCGGGGATTTGCGACGGTGCATTTAATCAAAGAGCCTAAATATAATTTAGTGTACGGAGAAAGCGGAATAGAGAAAGATGAAGGAAGCAGGTCGGGCGACAGCAGAAGTATAATAAAACTTTCTGAAAACAAAATACTTATAGCCTTATGTGACGGAATGGGCAGCGGAGAGAATGCCGAGAAAACAAGCGGCAGAGCGATAGGACTGATTGAAAATTTTTATAAGGCAGGATTTGATAATAATCTTGTAATAGATTTAACAAACAAAATGCTGACTTTAAGAAATGAAGAAAACTATTCGGCGCTTGACCTTGCAGTTGTAGATCTTGCAAGCGGGGAGTGTGATTTTATAAAAATGGGTTCGAGGGAAACGGTAATCAAAAAAAGAGAGGGGCTTGAAATAGTTGAGTGTAAAGCGGCTCCTGTCGGAATACTCGATAATGTAAAACCGGTAACCGAACAAAAAAAGCTTATAGGCGGAGATATAGTCGTTATGTGCAGTGACGGAGTAATAGACGGATTAGGAATAGAAGAACTTGAAAGAATGGTCGACGCCGACAATTCGGTTAATCCTCAAATACTTACCGATAAAATTATAGAAGAAGCAAAAAAGAAAGGAGTATCCGACGATATGACCGTTCTTGCCTTCCGCATATTCGAAAGACAAAAAAGGCCTTTATATTAAAATAACACCAATAAATTCGAATTGAAAGTTAATGATTATAAAATAAATAATACCCCGTTTAACAAATGAAAACTGTTTGTTTGACGGGGTTAAATATTTATTTTAATTGTGGAATAACTTGTGGAAAAGTGTTCAACTTTATAAAAAAACATATGTTTGACGGGGGTAAATAAAATTTCCGATTTAAATAAAAAATTAACTTAATCCGATTTGTTATTTTTGTCTTGTTTTTTTGAAAGTTTAAAATCGGTATCGGACTGAGTCGCTTCATTATTTTCGATTTCGGTTTTCTTTTTATCGGGATGTGTATTTTCCGAATTATAATCGGTATTTTTGTTGACGGTGTCGGATGACAGCATTTGATTGATATTTTCGGAAGTCACCGAGGAGTTATGTTTTGTATCGCCCCATTTACATCTGAAACTTAATGCTCCGCAAGTTATCGAAACAGCATAAATAATCATAAAAAACGGAAAACAGAAAACCGACGGTAGAAGTCTTGAAAACTTTTTGACGGGTATTCTTTTTCGTTCAAGAAGAAGTGCAAGGAGTCCTTGCAGCATAAAAGGTATTAAAAAGGCAAATACGATTATATACAACATAACCATACCTGTTTCATATACAAGTATCATATATCCTTCGGCAAGATAATAACTGAATAAAAATATATAATAAGCGGGAAACCACAGACAGGCAACGCATGCTGCGGGAATAAACAGTAAAGTTAAGAACATATCGAGATATGTGTATTTTAAAGTATACAAAAATTTAAATCCCATAGGCAAAGCATTTTTGAAGAAAACCCGCATAAGACCGTAACCCATACGTTTATGTCTCAAAAATGTTTCTTTTAATGAAGACTGCATTTCGTCATAGTAAATGGCTTGGTCTACATAATCGATCATTCTATTTTCATTTATTCTTTTAAGGGTGAATTCGGCATCTTCGCTGAGTGAAGTGCAATCCCAACCGCCTGTTTCTTCGAAAACTTTGCGGGAAATCATCATTCCCGTACCAATTAAAAGTTGCGGGATATTGAATGCGCTTCTTACTCTGCAATTGAATCTGTTATCTCTTATAGAATAAAGGGAGGTTATTCCGCTATAAATATTCTGATCGTAATTTTTTGCATTGCAATAGCCACGGGCAATTTGAGAGCCGGAATCGAAGGCATCGTTCATTTTATCTATAAAATCAGGATGAAGAATGGAATCGGCGTCGAAAATAAGATATGATTCTATTCCGTCGTCTCTTTTCATCAGGATATCTAAACCGTATTTTAACGCAAAACCTTTTCTTGCTTCGTTAGGATTATTTTTTATTATTACTTCTGCGCCTTGTTTTTTTGCAATTTCGGCAGTGTTGTCGGTGCAATTGTCGCAGACGACGAAAATTTTAATTTTTTCCTGAGGATAATTTTGAGATTTAATCGATTTTATTGTTTCTGCAATACATTCTTCTTCGTTATGAGCGCAGATAATAACGCCGAAACTGTGTTTTATTAAACTTTTTTTGTACTGTTTCGGTTTAAGAAATGAAAAAACTATGTAGAAAAACTGCGGTAGAAATCCCACCGTGACTATTACGATAAAAATGTAGTTTAATATATTTAAAATATCTAAAAATAAATCCATTATTTCTCCGAAAATGTATTTTTGTCAAACCCTCAGTCGCATAGTTTTTATAAACATATTACAATAAGTATAAATGATATTATAAAAAAGTCAAATAAACTTTATTATATATACAAAACATTAATAATTATTACCCGAAAGCGCAAAATAAGTATATGAATATTTTTTATAAAACATTAATTTTAATCGTTGCGTCTTTTTGTTTTTTGAGTTTTTCTTACGGAGATATTGAAAATGATACGGTTACCGAATATAAGTTCGGAAACGAGATGACGAACGATTTGACGGAAACATTTACCCTCGATAATACTTTAAAATCGGAAAATCAATTAAATTTCAACGGCGAAATTTTGCGTAGCTCGAAAAATATAACGATAACATATCAGAATAAAATAATATTCGAAAATGAAACCGAACTGAATCCCGTAGCATTAAAGCAGGCGCAGATGCTCGGAGGCACGGCGGTACTTTTTGACACTCTTGTAAGCAACGGAGAAAATTTAAGAAATATTGTAAATTATTTTTATCCCGAATTATTCGATAAAATCGATACCGTTATAAAAGGTTATGAAAAAGCAGCGGTTAACGCAAAAGCATTTATAAAAAGAGACGAGAACGGCGTATCTTTTTCTTATACCGATGAAGTCAGAGGGAAAGAAGCAGACCGTTACAGTCTGTTTAAAGAATTATTTGAAAAAGAAGAAAAAACAGTCGAACTTTCGATAACGGAGACAGAACCACGGATTACAAGGAATGAACTCGAAAAATGTTCTTACTTAGTTTCGAGTGCAAAGACCGATTATACAAATTCGCCGTCCGGGCGAAAAAACAATATAGCCGTGGCCTCAAATTCTCTCTTCGGAAAAGAAATTGCGGACGGAGAAATATTTTCCTTTAACGAGACCGTAGGAGAGAGAACAAAGGAAAGAGGATACGAAAAAGCAAAAACCATTGTGGGAGGCAAGTATGTCGAAGATTACGGGGGCGGAGTTTGTCAGGTTGCGACAACAATTTTCAACGCTTTGCTGAAAGCGGGGCTAACTATCGTAGAAAGCAGCAATCACAGTATTGCGCCATCTTATGTGGGAATATCAAGGGACGCAATGGTATCTTCTTTCAGTGATTTAAAAATGAAAAACGATACAGGCAGTCCGATATTTATAACGGGCAAGGCGGACGGAAAGGAACTTTTATTCGAAATATATTCTTCGCAAAAAAACCGGGAGATAAAATTATCCGGTATTGTCACAAAGGTGATTAAACCTCCCGTTTCGGAATACATTTACGGGACGGAAAACAAATACGGAACGCAAGCGGGAGAAGAATATGTTTTGGAAAAAAGCAGAGAAGGATATATATGCGAATTATATGCCGATATATATGAAGGAGATGAATTTAAAACAAGAAAGCTTTTAAGGAAAAATTATTATCCGCCGGCAAAAGGAATAATTTATGTATATCAGCCAATACAAACCGAAAGCGGGAAGGAAACAGAATAAATTAAGTTTTTTAATATTTATGACGAAGATAAAAAACTTGCGTTTTACGGTATTAAGTGAACAGGTTATTCTAAAAAAGTAAAAACAAAATAAAAAACAATAATCAAAACGCAGGCAAACCCTGCGTTTTACGGTACTTATTTGGATTTTAATAAAATTGACTTAATGTTACTTGGTTCAGCAACAAACTTCTGCATAATTTAATGCGATTAAACTTTTTAAAGTATTGTTTTCCAAAGTATTGACTTTTTCGGGACACAGACTCTTTTCACAAGATAAAAGCGAAAACAAATCGAGAAGCTTAAACAACATACACGCCGTTTCTTTAACGACATTGTTTTTTGGAAGAAAGGTTTGTTGCTTTACTGACATGCAGTTAAAAGCTTTGCAATTGGCGGTAAAATAAAGTTCTTCCAAAATCTTCATATTTGCGCATTGAACTCTGATAATGTAATCTGCCATAGATATGTTTACGCTGCGACAGGATTTAAGAAATTCAACGGAAGATATAACGGATTTAGTAATATTGATTGCTCTTGTAAGATTTCTTATAAGTCTCGAAGGACCGGGAACTTCCGGCGGGCAGTGCGGACATAAAAAACCGTCGTCCTGTCCGCAATAAAGCGAAGGTTCGGGACATGGATGGGGAGGACACGGCGGAGTCTTTCTGAAAAAAAAATCCTTAAAGAACTCGCATTCTCTCATTGCCTCTTCTTTTTGCTTTACGGCTTGTTTGGGAGAGCAAGGCGGTTTACAGTCGGGAAGTTTATAACTGAGAGAATTGCTTTTTTCGTCAGGCGATGACTTTAAATTCTCGTCTTTGATTTTTTCGTTATAGTTAACAGCCATTTTCAATATGGCTTTTTCGGATGGAAGAAGTTCGTAATTTCGCATAATATTCTCCAAAGTTTTTTATCTATTATATTAAGATATCGCTTTAAATGTTACAGTTTTAAAAAATTCCAAACAGGTTTTTAACTCGGAAAATTTAAAGAAAAACTCAAAACACATATCTGAAAATCAGATATAATGTTTTAATTGGCAGGGTTTTAATATTGAATATAATTAATATAATAAATAAACAAGTAAAGTTATAATTAAAAAAATAAACCTATAAGAGGGGACAAAAAACAAAACATATTTTACGATGAAGGGAAAAAAATTATATTAACGCTTGATTTTTTTAATTTTAAACTGTTATAATATGGAATATATGAATGAAAAGCTGTTAACACCGTTGCTGCTATGGGATTATTATAATCCGGTCAAAGAGAATTTTGATTTGACTTTCAAAAAACAATATTGCATCGACGGAATAAAAATAAGAGAATGTTACTATACCGTAAAAACCCTTGCCGACGGAAAAATAAGAGGATATATGGCTATGGCTATTCCGGAAGGCAAAAAAGGACCTTTTCCTGCGGTAATAAGCATCTTCGATATAGACAGAGATCCGGATTTGAACAATGCCGTTAATGCGGCGAAAATGGGTTTCGTCGGAGTGGTTGTAGATTATTCGGGAAGAAAAGGCAAAAAAAGCGGTTTTACAAGCTATCCTAAAAGTCTTTCCTATTGCAATATTGCCGAAAACGACGAAAGAATCTGGCGCGCGGGGGACAATGTTAAGGAATCTGCCTGGTTTATATGGTCTCAGGTTTTGAGAAGAGCTATTTCCGTTCTATGCAATCAGACTTTTATCGATAAAAAAAGAATCGCATTGATAGGCGTAGGATATGCGACCAATCTTTTGTGGCAGGTAGGAACCATGGACGGCAGAGTGAGCGCAATGGTTGCCGTAAACGGCGCAGGCTGGAACGGATACGGAGAACATTTTTTATCAGCCGGCGGCGATGAATCTGCAAGATGGCTTGTAGGTATTGCGTCACAAGCTTATATGCCTTATGTTCATTGTCCCGTTATGGTTATCGCTCCCACCAATTCGGTAGTGACCAATTTTGAAAAACTTTTTGAAAATGTTTCTTATGTATCTTCTAAAAACAAGGTAAATTTAATAGCCGTTCCGAACAGAAGAAATCGGATTGACAGAAAAAGTTTCGAAAATATCGGTATTTGGTTAAAATACTGTTTCGAAGGGAAATCCTTTCCTTCATTACCTGCATTAAAAGTCAGAAAAAGCGAAAAAACCTTTATGCTCGAAGCGAAATGCGATGTCAGCGAACTGCGTGTAAAGAACGCAGAATTTTATTATGCTTACGGAGAAGAAAATTCGTCTTTAAGGCAGTGGCATAAAAGTTCGTCTTTTGAAAAGGAGAACGGGATAAATCTCAGTTCCGAGATTGAATTTATCAGTAAAAATGAAAAGGTGTACGCCTTTTTCAGCGTGGAATACGATAACGGAATAAAAGTATCGAGTAAAGAACTTATTATTACTCCGGACAGTAAAGCCGAAATAGTCGAGAACAGAAGGATTAGGAAGATATACGCAAAAAATTATAATTTCGATGAATTTGTCGCAGAAGGAGATAAACTCGTAGCGTGTGACAACGAGGTTGTTCTTAAAAAAGGATATATGGATATCGAAGGTATCAGCGTGGTGGAAGGAAATCTTGAAAGTTGCATTTTTTCCGATAACAGATACAGAGGAGTTGCGGACAGCATTCTTCAATTCGATATTTTCGCAAATACCGCAGTTGATGTGACGGTTAAACTTTACGCCGACGAAGAGGAGGGCGAAGTCTGTTATTCCGTGACCGAAACGGTAAATTCCGATAAATGGGAAAAGCTATCTTTTATGCCGTCAGATTTTAAAAATTCGGAAATGATATCTTTAAAGGATTGGAAAGAA
Source organism: uncultured Clostridia bacterium (assembly GCA_944342015.1). Taxonomy (GTDB): domain Bacteria; phylum Bacillota; class Clostridia; order Christensenellales; family CALVMC01; genus CALVMC01. The sequence continues at coordinate 4,213 of CALVMC010000014.1, read as the reverse complement.
GTCAAGAAAATTTCTTTTGAAAAGGCTTCCGACTATATCATAAATAACATTTTATGGATATAATCTTAACGTTCGTATAAAAAATAAGATAATGGAAGAAAAAGAATATCTTGCAGAACCTGAAAAAGGTAACGAAGAATTATTGTTGGAGAAAAAAGAAAACAGGAGCAGAAAAGCCGGTATAGCCGTAATTTCCGTTTTATCGGTCTTGCTTGCTCTTTTTCTTTTAATATTTTATTTTTTTTCGAGTCCGATATGGATAAAAGGCAATTCAATGGAACCGTTTTTAAGCGATACTACTCAGGACAGGGTAATTCTTTTAAAACACGGATATGAACTCGATTACGGCGACATAGTCGTATTTGAAAGAGAAGCGGAAGGGGAACTTAAACAGGTAATAAAAAGAGTGGTAGGACTTCCGGGCGACATTATTCAAATAAGAGGGGGTCTTTTATACCGTAACGGAGAAGCCGTAGAAGAAGAATACGTGGCAGACGAAAATATCGATTTATTCAAATATACCGAAAACTATGCTGTGGGCGAAGGAGAAATTTTTGTTCTCGGCGATAACAGAATAGTAAGTCTTGACAGCAGCGTATACGGAGCAGTTAGGCTGAGTGCGGTTGTCGGAAAGGCGGTCTTCGTAATCGGCGAAGGGAAAAATTTATTTATAGGTTAGTTTAAACTCGGAAAGGAGTTAATAAATTTAAAGTTGAGTATTAAATATTATAAATGAATTAACAGCCTTAAAGTCACGGTTAAACAGCAAGAAAGATAAAATGCAAGTACTTGATATATGAAGAAAGCTGTTTATTGAATACGATTAAAGATTTAAAATATAAAACGATAACAAAAAAATAAAATTTTTAAAATAAAAAATAAAAAACAAAGGAGAGAAATTATGGAATTTAAAGGAAGCAGAACGGAAAAAAATCTGATGGAAGCATTTGCAGGAGAAAGCCAGGCTCGTAACAAGTACAGCTATTATGCAAGCAAGGCAAAGAAAGACGGGTTCGAACAAATAAGCGCAATATTCTCAGAAACCGCCGACAATGAAAAAGAACATGCAAAAATGTGGTTCAAATTATTTCACGGAATCGGTACTACGGAAGAAAATCTTCTCGACGCAGCAGCCGGAGAACACGAAGAATGGGTAAAAATGTATAAAGAATTTGCCGATATAGCAAGGGAAGAAGGCTTTATAGAAATAGCCGTAAAGCTCGATAATGTCGCAAAAATAGAAAAAGCTCACGAGGAAAGATACAGAGCTTTGGCAAAAAGCGTTAAAGAAAAAAGCGTGTTCGACAAGAAAAAAGAAGAAGTATGGGTTTGCAGAAATTGCGGTCATATCGTAAAAGGCAAATCTGCGCCGGCAGTATGTCCTACATGCGACCACCCGCAGGCATACTTCGAGTTAAGAAAGGAAAACTATTAATTTAAAAACCGTAAAAGGTATTTATGGTTTTAAAATAAAATATCAAAAAAAATCCGAATTTTAGTCTAAGCAATTTGAAACTAGCGAAATATTAACACTTTAATCGGCAAAAGGTTAAGGTGTTTTTTACACTCTCTTAACAGCCACAAAAACAGATAGTTTTGCGTTGTCAAGGATTGTCGCAGAATGCGACATGCACTTTAACCTTGACAACGAAGAATATTTGTTTACCATAATAGAAAAGAGAAGAAAAAGAATAACAAAAAGCGAAAGTGTGTTACGTTCACCAACACTTTCGTTTTTTGCTTTCATTTATACAGTTGTAGAGTGTGCTTGTCTTCGGTGGAGCGAAGCGACACCGACTTGTATCAAGACAAGCACACGTTTAAATGCCATTATAAAATTTTATTTAAGCTTATTTCAAAATTTTCTCCAAATTTCGATACAGAATGAAAATTTTTGCGTTATAATTAAGTCGTAATTATTTAACAAGGAAACTAAAATGATAAAACAAGCTAAACAAACAACTATTGAAGAATATTTAAATAAGTCAACTATAGATGAATCTAAAATAAAATTTATTGACTTGTTTGCTGGAATTGGCGGATTTAGAATTGGTTTTGAAAGAGCTAATTGCCAATGTGTTTTTAGTTCTGAAATTGATGATCATGCTTGCAAAATGTATAGATTGAATTATGGAGAAGATCCATATTGTGATATCACAAAATTGGACGCAAAAAAAGTTCCAGATTTTGATATTCTTTGTGCAGGTTTTCCTTGTCAAGCTTTTTCTATATGTGGTAAACAACTCGGATTTGAAGATAAAACTCGTGGAACCTTGTTTTTTGATATTTGTAGAATATTATCAGAGAAAAATCCAAAGGTTTTCATGTTAGAAAATGTTTTCAATTTAGAAAAACATGACAAAGGTAGAACACTAAAGGTCATGTTGGACACTTTAAATTCTTTAGGTTATCATGTTGATTATAAAGTATTTAACGCTCGTGATTTTGGTGTACCACAAAATAGAGAAAGAATCATTATTATTGGTAATAATTTAGGTAAAATTTTTGATTTTGATAAGGTTGTAAAAAATAGAGTTGACAGTATGTTGCCATTTCTCGAGAAAAATGGAAAGTTTGAGTTTTTGCAGCCAGAAGAATACACATTGATTCCTAGGGATAAAGTAAAAAAGCAGGAAAAGTCAGGATTGATATTCTGTGGTTATAGGAATAAAAAAATGAGAAGTAGTGGCGTTAGACCAGGAACTGAGCATTTATCAAGAGTTCATAAACAACCCAATAGAATCTATGATGCTGAAGGAATCCATCCTACTTTAGCTTCTCAAGAATCAAGCGGCAGATATTTTATTAAAGTTGGATATAAAGTAAGAAAACTTACAATGAAAGAATGTTATAGATTCATGGGGTTCCCTGATGATTTTAAACTTTGCGGTGGTTCGGCTCAATTATACGCAAGAATCGGAAACAGTGTTTGTGTAAATATGGTTGAAGCAGTGGCTTGCGAAATCGTTAATCAATTTTTTGGAGGTAATAATGAGTAATAACACAGCTAAATTAAGCTTGGAAGATGTTTTTTCAAATTCAAAAGATATTAAAGATATTAATAATATACCAAAAAATATTCGTGAAAGTATCGAAAAAGTTGGTATGTATTGTTTTGAACAAAAAGGTGTATATACCGTTTTAACTGCTTTATCCTACTACAAGTATTTACATCCTGAGCAAGATATAAGATATCATCAAAAAAAATTGCCTAATGGCTTCAGTTGTAGAACTTTTGATTATAAATATATTACACCTGTGTTAAATAAACTTGGATTACCAGCTATGGCAGAAAGTGGGTATTTAACAAGAAGTTTAGAACAATCGCATCCTTATGATAAAGATTATACGGGAGCAATAAGAATTGTTAAAAAGGAATTTCTTGAATCTGTAGATTATTTACAAAAGAATCCAAATTGTGCATTAAATATTTTGCGTATTCTTTTACATAAAGTTGATGAAATTAATAAAACGCATGTCATAACAATTACTCCTTTGGATAATCCAGAAAATCTTACAATAGAAAAGATAGTTGGAGCTTTAACTGAACACTTTTTATCAAAGTATGGAACTCATAATGGTGCTAAATTGCCAGTGTTGGCTTTTCATTCTATATATGAGTGTCTAATATCAGAATTAAAAAGATATGATGAATGCGAATTAGTCCCTTTGTCTAGTTTAACTGCATGTGATAAAACAAATAAAGCCTCTGGTGATATTGAAATCTTTAGAAACAAGCATGTCTTTGAAGCTATAGAAATTAAATTAGATAAAAAAATTGACTCACAAATTTTACGAGTCGTTGAATCCAAAATTTATAAATGGAATCCACAAAGATACTACATTTTATCGGTTTTAGGATTAGAAGAAAGTGATAAGGAAGAAATAAATGAAATTGTTTTGAAGGTTTTAAATGAACATGGTTGTCAAATAATTATAAATGGTTTGATACCAACAATAAAATACTATCTTAGACTAATAACTAATCTTGATGATTTTATAAAAAAATACTCAAAAGCAGTTGAAATTGATAAAGAATTACAACTTGTACATAAATCCAAATGGGTTGAATTATTAGAAAAATATGAATTATAAAATCTTAGCAATTCATGCTAAGATTTTTTACTATCCTAATTGAATTAACTAGTTTTATAAATAAGTCTTGAATAAAATTATTTATATTCCTAACATTTATAAATTTTGGTTTTTCATT
>CALVMC010000013.1 GCA_944342015.1 uncultured Clostridia bacterium | reverse complement strand
AGTTTTTATTGCTGTGAATGGGAGCCGGAATTTTTCCTCCCCGCATAATGAATTTGGCAGGGGAAGATGTGTTGACTGCGATAACGGGCGCAGTACCTAAAAGCCCGCCGAATTCCACTTCGTCGCCCGCTTTTTTACCGTAGGCAGGTATTATTCTTACTGCGGTTGTCTTATTGTTAACCATTCCGATAGCAGCCTCGTCTGCAATAATCGCCGATATTATTTCCTCGCTCGTATCGCCGGGAATGGCTATCATATCGAGTCCTACGCTGCATACAGATGTCATCGCTTCTAGTTTGTCGAGTTTAAGTTTTCCTGCCCGTGCGGCGTTTATCATTCCTATATCTTCGCTTACCGGTATAAATGCTCCCGATAAACCGCCTATTGAAGAACTTGCCATTATTCCGCCTTTTTTAACTGCGTCGTTAAGCATGGCAAGGGCGGCTGTAGTTCCTGAACCGCCTACGCTTTCAAGTCCCATTTCTTCAAGTATATGCGCTACGCTGTCGCCTACGGCAGGGGTAGGGGCAAGGGACAGGTCAACTATTCCGAATTTGACTTTCAGTCTTTTGCTTGCTTCTCTTGCTACAAGTTCTCCCACTCTGGTTATTTTGAACGCCGTCTGTTTTATTACTTCCGATACTTCGTTCAAACTGCCGCTGCATTTTTCAAGCGCACATTTAACAACTCCCGGTCCGCTGACTCCGACATTTATTACGGTATCGCTTTCTCCGACTCCGTGAAAGGCTCCTGCCATAAAGGGATTGTCTTCTACGGCATTACAGAAAACCACAAGTTTTGCGCACGCTATCGAAGAGTTCTCTCTCGTATTATAAGCGCATTCTTTAATTACCTTGCCCATAAGTTTTACGGCGTCCATATTTATTCCGGCTTTTGTTGTTCCCACATTTACCGATGAACATATCTTTTTAGTTACCGACAAGGCTTCGGGAATGGTCTTTATGAAATTTTCTTCGTACTCAGTCATTCCTTTATGGACTAATGCGCTGTATCCGCCAAGAAAATCAATTCCTATCTGATCGGCTATTTTATCCAATGTCACGGCTATTTTCAATCCGTCGTTATTCGATGCGCTTATTAAACTTACAGGAGTTACCGATACTCTTTTGTTTACTATGGGTATTCCGTACTCTTTTTCTATCTCTTCTCCGACCTTAACGAGATTTCCCGCTTTTTTCATTATCTTATCGTATATTTTTATACATACTTTATTCGTATCCTCTCCCACGCAGTCTAAAAGAGATATACCCATTGTTATTGTGCGTACATCGAGATGTTGATCGGAAATCATTTTAATTGTTTCTATTATCTGAGATTGCGATATCATAATTACCTCGTTTATAGTTTATGCATTGCATTGAATATATCTTCGTGACGGAGCCTTATATCGAGATTGGATTTCTTACCGAGCTCTGAAAGCCTTTTTGAAACATCGTCAAAGGGGAGCGTGCATTTTCCGGTATCAACAAGCATTATCATTGTAAAATAATCCTGCATTATTGTTTGCGATATGTCTTCTATGTTTATTTTTAAATCGCTCAGTTCTTTCGATACCGATGCGATTATTCCTAATTTATCTTTTCCTATTACCGATAAAATTGCTTTCATTTTGCACCTTCCTTTTTTTATATCAAAATTATAACACTTTATTATTTTTTTAACAAATAATTCCTTATATATTTATAACTCTCTATTGAAAATTGATAAATTTATGTTATAATTTACTTGTGTGAAATTAATTTTTATTGAATATATTAATTTTGCATGCGGAGGTTTTTTTATGGCAAAGGGCAGAAGTTGTTTAAGTTTCATTTTCGGTTTTATTACCGCCTTTATCGTTATGGTAGGCATTGTCGTCGGCGGCGGTTTCTGGATTTATAAAACCGCTACAATACGGGGAGTTGAAAATACTTTCAATTTCAATCTTCCGCTCGAAGAAGACAGCGGTATAAAAGATAAAACGGTAGAAAAGCTTATTAAAGAACTTACGACTATGCTGTCGGATACCGATAATCTTTCCATTTCCACTCTCGAAACATATTTCGGATTAACCTCGCTGTTGCCTGACGAAGTTTTAGGTATAAGTCTTTCGCCGATTAAAAACGCTTCTTTTTCAAATATGGAAGATGGTTTGAGAAATTTCGTGAACGGCATTACTCTCGAAAAACTTTCAAGTCCCGAAGGTCTTAATATATCTCTTCCCGATATCCCTATTATCAACGAAATGAAAACTCAGAGTATTACAGATGGTTTTACAACGCTTGCGCAGTCTTTGGATACTGATACTTTAAGAGTTTCGGATTTGCAAAATAAATTCGGTATGAACATGGAAAATAATAAGTTTTTTGAAAGTATTATAGCAAAGGATACCGATGAAAATCCTATACTTCTTTCTCAGATAGGCGACGAAATAAGCAATCTGACTTTCGGGGAAGTCTTTTCCGACGAGGACCTTGGCTCTTTAAGCACTCCTTTATACGATAAGAAAATATCTGAATTTTCTACTGCCATAAACGGATTGAAACTTAACGAACTTTTGACTATTAATTCCGAAAGCTCAAAATTTTTACAGGCTATTCAAAATAAAACCATTGACGATTTACAGGATCCGTCTTTCGTGAGCAACCTTAGAATTAAAGATATTTTCGATAATCCTACTTCGATTATTCAGTCTATTCTGGAAGACGAAGTAGAAGGCAGCGAGGAAACCTATGTCACCGTTTCCAATCTGCAAGACAAGTTAACCGTTAAAATTGCGGGGGCGACCTTATATAATTTAAAATCATGGGGCTGTCTTGAAGGACTGCAAGACGAAGACCTTAACAAAGTTATTAATATAGGTTCCTATAAAAATAAGAAAATCGGTGAGCTTACCGTAGAGGAATTGACTTATGCCGCAATAAGCGCTCTTACGCAAGGCTCTTAATCCGGTAAATTCAATTACGATTATTAAGACAGATAAACCTTTAAAGTTTATCTGTTTTTGTTATCGGATATTATTTTATATTACTTGAAAAAATCGATAGCAAAATAAGAATAAATGTTATATAATTATATTAAATTTATGTAAGAGGTACACTTTATTGAATATTTGGCACGATATAAATCCGGAAAGGATTAAGGAAAACGATTTTGTCTGCTGTATTGAAATTTCCAAAGGAAGTAAAAACAAATACGAACTCGATAAGGAAACGGGGCTTTTGATTTTAGACCGTATTCTCTATACATCCACTCATTATCCTGCAAATTACGGCTTTATTCCGTTGACTTATGCAGAGGATAACGACCCGCTGGACGTTCTCGTCTTATGCAGCGAAGCCATTCAGCCTCTTGCAACCGTTAGATGTTATCCTATCGGCGCAGTAAATATGAGCGACGATAATATGTTGGATACCAAAATTCTCGCAATACCTTTTAAAGACCCGACTTGGAATTCTTATACCGATGTCTGGCAGCTTCCTCCGCATATTCTCGATGAAATTTCACACTTTTTCGAAGTCTACAAACAGCTCGAACATAAGGATACCGTTATGCTGAAAGTCGCTAACAGAAAGGAAGCGGAATCCATTATAAATAAAGCTCTTGTAAGTTATAAAAAGAAATTTTCAAAAAAAGGGAAAAAATAAATGTTTGATTGTTTGATTATAGGCGGCGGAGTCATCGGCTGCTCTATACTTAAATATCTTTCAGACTATAATTTAAATTGCGCACTTCTCGAAAAGGGCGAAGATGTGGGCGTAGGCGCAAGCAGGGCAAACAGCGGAATAATCCACGCAGGTTACGACTGCAAGCCGGGAACCTTAAAAGCTAAACTCAATGTAAGAGGAAATAAACTCTACGAACAAAGTTGCAGAGAGTTAAAAGTCGATTTCAAAAAAATAGGCTCTCTTGTCGTCAGCGATGAAAAAGGTCTCGAAGAAATTAAAAAACTCGAAATACAGGGGATTTTAAACGGCGTCAATGTTTCCGTTATCGAAAGAAAGGAAATTTTAAAAATCGAGCCTAATGTTGCCTCCAATATAAAATTCGCTCTGTACGCTCCCGACGCAGGTATAGTTTGTCCGTATAAATACACGATTGCTCTTGCCGAGCACGCACTTCTTAACGGTCAGAAAATTTTTACCGATTGTCTTGTTAAAGGTATCGAAAAGAATAAAGAAACCTTTAAAGTAAAAACCGATCAAGGAGATTTCGAGTGTAAAATTCTCGTTAATTCGGCAGGAACTCACTGTATGGAAATTAATGAGATGGCAGGGGCGGAAGTCTTTCCCGTATCTTTCAGAAGAGGGGAATACTTCGTTCTTGACGCTAAGGAAAGAAGAAATATCCATACCGTTCTTTTCCCCCTTCCCGACGAAAAAGGAAAGGGAATTCTTGTCGCTCCCACAGTCGACGGAAATGTTCTTTACGGACCTACATCTATAAAGAGTCTCGATATGGACGATACCAAAGTTACAAAAAAAGGTCTCGAACAAATTAAAGAAAGCATAGGTAAAACATATAAAAGCGCCCATATCGAAAACGCAATAAGGGCTTATGCGGGAAACCGTTGTATTGTGGGAGAAGATTTCATTATAAAAGAATCGGAAACCGTAAAAAACTTTATAATGCTTCTCGGGATATGCTCCCCGGGACTTACCGCAGCTCCCGCCATTGGCGAGAGTGTTTCGGAAAATATAGTCAAAAAATTAAATAGCTCTAAAAAGGACAGGTCCGAAATTGTCTTTCGTGACGAAAAAATAAAGGCTTCCGCATTAAAAAGAAGGGAACTTAGAAAACTTATAAAACAAGACGGCAGTTGGGGCAGAGAGATTTGCCATTGCGAAAAAGTTACCGAACACGAAATTGTCGAAGCAATTCATTCTGTGCTCCCTGCAAGAAGTTTTGACGCCGTAAAAAGAAGACTTCGCACGGGTATGGGAAGATGTCAGGGTGAAAACTGCTATAAAGGGGTTGCGGAAATTCTGGCAAGAGAACTTTCTATTCCGATAGAAGAAATTAAATCGAGAGACAGCGGAGGAGAAAAAGTACTGAAACAGTTCATTAATAAGTACAGAGTATAATATGGTTTTAAGAATTTTCGGCAAACACGACGGCGATAATTTTGCGGTTAAATCTATTGCGATAGAAGAAGAAGGAAATACCGTTCTCGTGTCGTTGAAAGGCGAAGGCTTGTCCGATTTTCTGCCGTATTTCGATGAACTTAAATTAAATAGCCTTATCTCTCTTAATATCCCCGATGAAAATTGCGGCAGATTCTTTGTAGAATACGGTAAGATATTTAAAGGGAAGGGGCTTAGGGAAATAGTTGTTTACAATAACGGCGAAAAGGAATTTAATCAGAAAAAAAATAAAATAAATTTTTTTCAAAATAATTTAAAGGAAAAGGATAATTTTTATTCATTTAAATATTACGGCAACAGCCGCTGCGAAAGTATAAAAACAGGAAAGGTCGAAATTAAAAAAACAGGGGATTATTCATTTTTATATCAAGGTAAAAACAGTTGTTTGGTTTGCGATATAGATTCTTTTTATCTTCTTAAAAAAATAAAAAACCACAATGTCGCAGTGATAAATTTCAACAGAATAATTTTGCCTAACGAAATAAACGCTTTAACCGATATATGCAATTCAATGTCCGCAGAAGAAAAAACTTTGGTTCTGACAGGTTTTGGAGAAGAAATAAAAAAGACGGAAAAATTAATAAAAAATTATATCCTTCTTTCTGACGGAGTACTAAGTATAAATCGTTAAAAAGACTTAAAATGGGTTCTGTATTGCATTTTAAGCCGATTTTACAAAAGATAAAGGAGATGATAAAGAAGTTATGGTTCCTTCTAAAATCATAAATCCGAGACCTATGGTTCTTGCTCTTATTGCTTTGCTTGCAGGAATTTTAATATCTTCTTTAAACTTTGCCGTCGTCGAGATTTCACTTGCCATACTTTCGGTAATTGGAGTAATTCTTTTTTTCTCTCTCAAAAAAACAAAAAAATTCGCACTTTCGCTTTCAGTTCTCGTAATAGTTTTTCTTACAGGTATGATTTCTTTCAACATAGTTACCGACAGGTACGATTCCTTTACTTCCGACTTCGGCGAGGGTATTGTTTCAGGAGTTGTTACCAATGTTAAATCCACTGACGGCGGCTACGAATTTTCTTTGGAAAAGGTAAGGTTTAATGACGAAGAAGTCAATTCAAACGCTTCCGTTTCTTCTTACGAGTTCGCAACGGTAGGCTCTGAAATAGTCTTTTACGGAAAACTTGAAAAATATGAAATAAATCCCGCTTCTTACTATATCAAGAAAATGAGAGTCAATATGCTTTACAAAGCGGAAGTTATCAATATAATAGAAATTTCAAAAGGGAATTTATCCCTTGCTCCGACTATAAGAAATACAGTTAAAGATTATCTTAACGAAAGTACTTTAAAAAGTACTTCTCCGATTTTTTACGCTATGTTTTTCGGAGATTCCGATTATATCAACGAAGAGGTCATAAACGAATTTCGTCTTACCGGTCTTGCGCATATTTTTGCCGTATCGGGTCTTCATATCGGAGTACTGAGTCTTTTTCTGATTAAACTGCTCGAAAAACTTAAAGCAAACAATGTTCTCAAACTTATCGTTACTGCGATTATTCTTTTTCTTTACTGTGCGCTATGCGAATTTTCACCGTCGGTTTTAAGAGCGACTATTATGGTTCTTTGTTATCTGCTTGCGGATATTTTCGGAAGGAAAAAAGACAGATTTTCCGTTATGTGCACGGCTGCATTCCTTATTTTGCTTTTTAATCCGTATGCTATTTTCGAGATAAGTTTTCAAATGTCTTTTGCGGCTATATTCGGTATAATTCTATATTCTAAATCAATAAAACAAAAATTAAAATTTTTACCTGATTGGATTTCTTCTTCCTGCGCAATGAGCATTGCGGTAAATATTACTTTACTGCCGTTTATGTTATATTATTTCGGTTATGCTTCGGTTGTCTTCCTTGCAGTCAATCTTTTACTGCTTCCGATTTTGTCGTTGCTTTATATTCTTGCATTCTTCTCGGTGATTATCGGACTTATAATTCCTTACGCTTATTATCTTACTTTTGTCGTAAGTATGGTAATGTATATTATGGTTCTCGTCAATTCACTATTTGCAAACATTTCCATAACGGGTATTAATATTCAGATAGGTCTTGCGTTAATGATAATTTATCTTGCTGCCGTAATTTCTTCTTCGAGATTTGTTCTGATTCCCAAAAAAACAAAAAGAGCCGTCGGCGGAATATTCTCTTCCGTTGCTCTTCTGCTCTTTATTTTTATCTGATAAATTGTTGATTAAGGTTGATTTTATATTATAATAATAGAAATTTAATCTATGTCTCGTAGAAACCTAAACTTATCATAAGCCCTTCGTTTACCCGTTCCATAAGCATTTCGGGAAGCTGTCCTATTTTTTCTTTTAATCTTCTCTTGTCGAGAGTTCTTATCTGTTCAAGTAAAACTACGCTGTTTTTAGGCAGTCCGAAATTTTCGGCTTCAAGTTCTATATGAGTGGGAAGTTTGGCTTTGTTTAACTGACTTGTCACTGCTGCGGCAATAATTGTGGGACTGTATTTGTTTCCGACATCGTTCTGGACAATGAGTACAGGGCGGACTCCTCCTTGTTCGCTTCCTACTACCGGACTTAAATCCGCATAAAACAAATCTCCTCTTTTGACCGTAAGTTTGCCTGTGCTTTCCAAATTATCACCTTTTTCTTGTGTATAATGTTACAATACACTTTATGTTTGTTTTTTATTTTTTGATACTTTATCAAATTTTAGCCGCTTTTTCGCTTTTTTATGAATCATTGGTTTCCCTTTTTCTCATTTCATTTATTTGCGTTACACGACATTCTGTTTGATATTTTTTAATTTTTTCCCAAACTTTGAACTTTATTCGGGTTTTTCAGCTTTTTTGTAATTTTATCGGTTTAATCTTTCTTATAATAATAATGTTTAATGTTGACTAAATTTTTTTTAAAATATATAATTATTTCGTTAAATAAAATTAAAGAGGTTTTTTAAGTGGCGATTTTAAGTATTAGCATAGGTGAAAAATACGGGACGGGGACTGTTTACAATCTTACGGATGTAAAACTCGACGCAACGGAAGTTTATCGTTTCGTCAATGCTCCGATATTCGAAAATAATGTTCTCAAATGGGGAATAGAAAGCATTTATAATAATGTTCTTGAATGTATCCGTCAAGCTCAGGTTCAAGGATTCGATATCGACAGCCTCACTATCAACAGTTGGGGTATGGATTATTCCTATATCGATTCTAACGGAAATATTCTCAATAATCCCGTTCATTTCAAGGATATAAGGACTAACGAAATTTACAGAAAATTTCCTTCTCTTTCTCTTAAAGATTTGTATACCAAAAGCGGTATCTCCTATAATCAGTCCAATACTATTTTTCAGCTTGCCGACGACAGCCTTTCTTACAATTACGAAAATATCGTCTCCTTTATCTATATAGCCGATATTATGAATTATATGCTTACGGGTATCGTTTCTACCGATAAAACCCTTGCTTCGACAAGCGGATTTTTTAACGATGTCGACGGTTTTCTTACTTCGTTTATCGCTTCTTTGGGTATTCCCGAAAATATCGTTCCTTTGGTAGAAAAGGATGTTAAATCTTTGGGCTTTCTTAAACCTTTTCTTCTTCAAAACCTTAATTTAAAAAACGACGTTAAAGTTATAACAGGTTGCGGTTATTCCGACGCTGCGGCTTTCCTTTGTTTCAAAAAAGGTTCGCCTGTTATTATTACGGGAAGTTACAACAAAATAGGAAGGGTTATTGACGAGCCTATAATTTCTCAGCAGGGATTTTCCGCTTCCTTCTCGAACGAAACAGGTCTTGACGGATATAATTTCACAAAACGCACGGCAGGAACTCATATTATCGACGAGTGCAGAAACGAATGGGCAAGAATGGGAAAATATTACGATGACTCCATGATAGATACTATGACTAAAAGCGTAACTCCTTATTCATTCCTTTTCGATATAACTTCCAAAATATTCTCCGCCTACAACACTATGCCTCAAAAGGTTATGGCTATTTCTGGCGCAAGAACGGACGCCGAAATTATAAGAGCCGCTTACGACAGCGCTATGTTCGAAAATAAATTCGTATTAAGCGAACTTGAATATTTCTCTAATAAGAAATTCCAGAAAATTTATGTCGCAGGTCCTCTTGCTCAAAATGTCCAGTACTGCAAAGACCTTGCAAACGTTTTGGGTATTAAAGTCGTAAGTTATCCTTTCGACCCGGCTTCTATGGGCGGCGCAGTTATACAGTACATCGAGCAGAATAAATTTCCCGATTTAGGCTTCGCTGCCGATTTTATAAAATCCAAATTCAGAGAAAGAGTATTCGAACCGGAAGAAGACAGAACCAAGGTTGAAACCGCATATAAAAATTATCTTATGAAAAAAAAGGGCAGATAGCTTTTATTTGATTTTAAGTTCTTTATTTTCGTATATTCGGTAAAGTATGCTACATAATATTATTATGAAACAGAAAATAAATAAGAAAATTGCGCCAACCGAAAAAGACGAAAATAATTATCGGATGCAACTTAAATTCAAGGATAAGTCCAAGGCTTTGAAAAGAAAATAATTTAACTTCTTTTGCTTATCAGCTGTTTGCGTCGGGTGTATTATGATTTATAATTTAAAAAAATTCAATCATGTCAAACTTGGCGTGATTTCCGAAAATAAACTCGAAAACAGAAGTTATTTTATTCCTTTTTCCGATAAGGAAAAATGCTTGTCTTGCGACAGCGTCCGTGAACGCTTAAACAGCGATCTTGTAACCGTTCTCAGCGGAAAATGGGATTTCAAATATGTCGCAGATACCGACCTTTTAACCGACGGGTTCAATACCGATAAAGAAATTTTCACTTCTATAAATATTCCTTCTTCATGGCAGGAAGAGGGGTTCGGTATACCGATTTATCTTAAAGAAAGTTATCCTTTCAGATATTATCCGCCATATATTCCTAAAAGCAGTTTAGGTAAATTTTACAGTTTTCAGAATAACAGAAAAATAAAAATAAATAACGACAGTTACGGAAATACCGCAGGCGTTTATCGTAAATTTATCGATATTTCCGATCTAGACAAATATTATGTTATTTCCTTTTTAGGCACCGACGCTTGTATAGAACTTCATATCAACGGACAGTATGTTGGTTTTTCACAGGGTTCCATGAAAACCACTGAATTTTTAATTAACGATTTTCTGACCTTAGGAAAAAACGAAATTCTTATTGTCGTTTACAAATGGGCGGTATGTTCTTATCTCGAATGTTCCGACAGGTTCAGAGTGTCGGGAGTTTTAAGAGATATTTTGCTTTTTGCGGAAAATAAAGAACATTTCTTCGATATCAAAATCAGCGATTTTAAAAATCCGAATAATACTTATAATCTTAACGCCGATTTGCAAATTCTTTATAACAGTTCTTCTTCTGTTCTTGCAGAGATTTATGACGGTAATAAAGTTATTGCTTCTAAAAGGCTCAATGCCGGTTCGGATACTATTATGGTTTTTGAAAATCTTTCCGTTAAAGAGTGGTCAAGCGAATTTCCGAAACTTTACGATATTATCTTTACTCTTTCAGACAGTAAAGGCGATATTATAGAATGTGTAAAAATTCAGCACGGTTTTAAAACCGTGGAAATAAATAAAAACGAATTTACCGTGAACGGAAAAAGAATCACTTTAAAGGGTATCAATTATACGGAAGGGGAAAAAAGACTTAATGTTTCCGATATCGATGAAATGGAACGGGATGTCAAGTTAATGAAAGATTATAATATCAATGCCGTTTCGGTAATTTCGCCTGACCCTGTTTTTCTTGCTCTTTGCGATAGATACGGAATTTATGTTCTGGACGGCGCATTTATTTCTCTCGGTAAAAAATTAATGAAAATTACAGTGAATTCGGCTTCTTTGTCTACCAAACAAAAATGGGCGGATATGTTCCTTGAAAAGGTTAAAAGCCTTTATGAAAGAGACAAGAATTTTACTTCCGTACTTATATGGTCGATAGGGTACAATATCGCTTCGGGTAAATGCAGTGAACTTTGCTATAAATATATGAAATATAAAAGCAGTCTTCCTGTCATTTGCTACGGAACACAGTCTTCGGCTTTTTCCGATATGAAATGCGATGAGTTCGAAAGCGTTGAAAATATTGCCAGACAAATTAAGAAAAATAACTCTAAACCCCAACTTCTTGTCAAATACGCTCTTCAATGCGGATTCGGTTCGGGAAGACTGAACGATTATGCCGAACTCTTCTTGAAAGAACCGAGTATTGCAGGCGGTTTCGTGTGGCAGTTTTCCGACCAGTCTTATAAACGCAAAAACAGTAAATACGAATACCTTTACGGCGGCGATATGAAAGAGTATATGGACGACGGATATAAATGTCTTTCGGGAATATTTCTTCCTGACAGAACTCCTAAAACCGCAGCCGAAAATCTGAAATTCGCTTACAGACCTTTAAGGGCTTACTATAACGATTCGATTCTGGAAATTAAAAATACCGAGACTTTTTCTTCCGAAACGGAAACTGCCGTCTCTATTTCGGTAAAAAGCGGCTCAGAACAGATTTTATCCTGTTCCGTTCCTTCCGTTAACCCTTCCAAATCCTTCAAAAAAGAAATTGCTCTCCCGCAGAACGAAGAGTGTTATATCGATATCGCATATCTTAAAAACGGAACCGCTTTAAAAGAACAGATTGCCGTTAAGGAAAAAACCGCAGGTTTTAAATACGAAGGCGGCGGCAAAATAAATGTAAAACACGGCGAGGATTTTATTTCGGCGGAATTCGACGGCGGCCATATCAAGTTCGTAACTAAAACAGGTCAGCTTGCAAGTTATATGGTTGACGGAATCGAATATGTTAATCAGAATCCGGTTAATTCAAGAAACAGAACGGGTTTTTATCTAAATTTTTTCCGCTCTCCGTTCGATTCCGAAATGAATTACAAAAAAAGTTGGCTTGCAAACAGTTTTCATAATTATAAAAGCTGTTTAAGGGGAATAAGCGCTAACAAAATCGACGACAATGTAGTTATTAACATTAAAACCGCTCTCACTTCTCCTTTTAAAATGCTGTTTTTTGCAAACTTTGTTTATACTATCAACGCAGGCGGAATTGTTACCGTGGATTGTACGGTTACTCCTAAAAATATTTTGCCCTATCTTCCTAAAATGGGAATGATTCTTGAAATGCCCGTTTCATTTAAAAATATTTCATATTGCGGATTAGGACCTTTCGATAATTATCCGGATTTTAACTGTCATTGCGTAAACGGTTTATTTAACGCTACTTGCGAAGATTTTAAAAATAAACTTATAAAACCTCAGGAATGCGGAAACAGAGGAAGGGTAAAATATTTCAAAATTTACGAAACGGAAGGGAACGGGTTGTATTTTTTTGCAAACGAGAAATTCCTCAATATTAATTTTAAGAATTACACTCCCGACGCCTTGGTTGATTTGTCCCATAAAGAAGATATAGTATGTCAGGATACTACGGCTGTTTATATAGACCAATATATAAAAGCGATTCCGGTATTCGTTAAAGGCGGCGGCAATAAATTAATGAAAAATTCGTCAAAGCCCAAACATTTAAGTTTTATTATGGTTCCCGAAAAAAGACTTACAAAAATCGATTGATTTTATTAAAAGTATTTATTAAATTTTGACCTTAAACATTCAGTATATTGATTAAAAATAAATTATTTAAAATAAAAAATCCGAAACGAGTGTTTCGGATTTTTTGGCACCCCCAATGGGATTCGAACCCATGATACCGGCGTGAGAGGCCAGCGTCCTAGGCCACTAGACTATGAGGGCACATCGGTTTATATGTTAACATAACCTTTTGTTTGTGTCAACGCTTATATGCGTTGTAAACGATTTTTATTCATTTATATGTTTTGTTCTTATCGGTTCGGCTTAACTCGATTTAATGACTTGATAATTCGAAACCGAATTATATCAGATAAGTTATATATTGCAAACGAGCATAAATAATTGGCTGGACAATATAATCGGATATTTAACGATATTGGCAGCGCAAATGGGACTTGTAAAAAAAATTATAAAAAAGGTTTAACCTTTTTATCGAAAAAAGGGTGTTATAATGGTAGTGTGAAAAATATAAACTACCTTTACACGGAGAAATTGCCGTGATATAATGAGAATAGTGCTTTTCTTTTAAGGAGGCACTATGGCAAATAACAGAATAGCATACGGACTTGTGAATAATAAACAATTTAAAAAACTTATAAATGAGGATAAATTAAATGAGCGAAATGGTTAATTGTCCTATTTGTGGAACGGAATTTGATTTAAAAAAATTAGACGATTGTCCTTATTGTGATTGGACATATGTCGGATATGAAAATGATTTAGAGCCTAACGAGAAAGAATACTTTAATACCATGACAGTAAAAGAAGCAAAAGAAAATTTTAAGAAAGGTAAAAATATTTGGGGAGAATCGCTTCCTAAAAAATTATAAATATATATTTTAAGTTGAACGCTTGAACAATTTAAAAACAGAGTTAATCTGTCAAAAGACAATGATTTGACTCGAATTGGGGATTGTCGATATTGCAAAGTACAGGGAGATAAAAATATAAATATATAAAATTAATGAGTGGAAGATTTTGAGATAAAAATTCTTTAATAAAATTATGCATAATTTTTAAGGAGAATAAATTATGGAAAAAGTAAATTGCCCAATATGTGGCAAATTAATAGATGACGACCCTTATACAGATTGCCCATATTGCGGGTGGGGATATACAGGTGCAGAAGAGGCTTTTGAAGACGACGAACGTGAGCCTTGGAACTTAATGTCAAAAGGCGAAGCCAAAGAGTTATTAAAAAAGGGATTAAATGTATGGGGAGAACCGCTTCCTAAAAAATTATAAACATATATTTTGAGTTAAACGCTTGAACAATTTAAAAACGGAGTTAATCCGTCAAAAGACAATGATTTGACTCGAATTGGGGATTGTCGATATTGCAAAGTACAGGGAGATAAAAATATAAATATAT
>CALVMC010000012.1 GCA_944342015.1 uncultured Clostridia bacterium | reverse complement strand
ATTGAGGGGCGATTAGGACAAATTGATTCGCTTGGCTTTTATACGGTAAGCCTATTCTTTCGGCGGCAATAAAAAAACTACCCGAACCCACTGTTCTGTGATAGTGGTGTTCGGATAGTTCCCGTTTGGTGGAGATAAGCGGGGTCGAACCGCTGGCCTCTTGAAT
Organism: uncultured Clostridia bacterium; assembly: GCA_944342015.1. GTDB lineage: Bacteria > Bacillota > Clostridia > Christensenellales > CALVMC01 > CALVMC01. Next base: position 20,049 of record CALVMC010000012.1, on the reverse strand, counting down.
GCCATTCAAGCGCTCTACCGACTGAGCTATACCCCCGTAAATTGCGCAATTAAGGCGCAATCTTTTTTGTAATTATATAGCATTTTCTTTTTTATTGCAATTATCAAAGACAATTTTTAAGTATCTTTTCTATATCTTCTGCGTAGAGTTTTTTAAACCCGTTTATATGCTTTCCTCCGCAGGCTTTTTTTGCCATTATTTTTATAGTGTTTTCGTCTATATTCAATGCTTTAAAATCGGAATCCAATCCTATGGTTTCGAATAAAAAGCTTTCGAGTCTTTTTATACTTTCTTCGGCTATTTCTTTTTTAGGCAGAGACTTATCTATATCGAATACATTTATTCCGAACTGACAGAATTTGTCTTCCGTACTGTCATCGAGACAATATCTCATCCACCGTGGCGTTATTACTGCAAGCCCTAAGCCGTGCGTTATATCGTAAATTGCCGATACTTCATGCTCTATCGGATGACACGACCATTCTATATTTCTTCCGCCGTTAATAAAACCGTTGATTGCCCAAGAAGACGCCCACATAAGATTAGCCCTCGCCTCATAGTTTTCAGGATCTTTAAGCGCTATCGGGGTAAACTTTATAACGGTTTTCATTAATCCTTCCATAAAGCAATCGAGCATATAAAAACCTTTGCTCATATCGAAATACACTTCGAAAAGGTGTGACAATATATCCGCAGCCCCGCAGGCAGTCTGATATTTGCTTACCGTAAAGGTATTTTCAGGATCGAGAAAGGAAACGGAAGGAAGCATCGGTCTTTCCATTCTGCCGAGTTTATCTTTAGTTTCGGGATTACTTATAACTCCGCCGCAGTCCATTTCCGAACCTGTTGCGGAAAGGGTAAGTACGGTTACTATCGGAAGACATTTTTTTATATCGGCTTTTCTAGTCGAAAGATCCCAAGCGTCTCCCTCGTAATATGCGGCAGCTCCCATAAATTTTGCTGCGTCTATAACGGAACCGCCTCCTACGGCAAGAATTACATCGATACTCTTTTCCTTGCATATTCTGCCGCCTTCTCTTACGGAATCCACTCTGGGGTTAGGCGCAATACCGGAAAGTTCGGTTACTTTAAGATTTTCTTTTTTCAGTTCTTTGATAACCTTATCGTAAAGACCTGTTTTTTTAATTGAACCGCCGCCGTAAACCAAAAGCACATTTTTACCGAAAGACGCAAGTTCTTTTCCTAAATTGTTTTCAATCTGATTTTTTCCGAAATAGACTTTTGTCGGAATATCGTAAACGAAATTATTCATAACATACCCCTTTTTAACTTTTCAAACGGTTATTTTCGTAACCGATAAATTTTGTCTTTAATATTATATCATAAAATATTTTGTTTTTCATTGATTTAATATTATTTGAAATTAATATTCGATAAAACTTAATTTACAACAAAAAGTATATTATTCAATAACATATACTAATTATTTATTTAATACAATTTTATAAAATTGCATTTACTATTAACGAAAAAGTTTTTTTATTATCTTGAATTTTTATCGGCAAAATTTTTAATAATTTCAAAAAGTTCGTCTGAGATCACATGTTCTATTCTGCAAGCGTTTTCTTCCGCAGTTTTTTTGTCGGCGCCGATTTTCTGTAAGGCCATTGTTAAAATAAGATGTCTTTCATAAATTTTTTTTGCCTTATCTTCCCCTTCTTTTGTAAAAGCGATATTGCCGCTTGTTTTATCGAGGGTTATATAACCTTTTTTAACAAGCAAATTCATTCCCCTTGAAACGCTCGACTTTGCATAATCGAGTTCTTCCACTACATCGACAGAGCGTAGGGAAGATTTTTTTTGTTTTAACAGATATATCGTTTCAAGATACATTTCTTCCGATTCGTGAACTTTCATATCTACCTTTATATTTATTTTAACTTTTTTATATTTTTTTGTAAAGTTTAAAGATAAATTTTCGTAAAAGACGAAATGTTTTTTTAAAATTTATGATAGATTAAAACAACATACTTTTAAAAAATATCAAAATATTTTTCCTTTGTTAGACGACAATTTTTTTTGTTTTCACTCTTTAATATCATTTTTAACCGATAAAGTTTTAGTCTGTATTACAAATTTGTTTATTTGTTCTAAATAAATTTGTCCGAAATAAACTTAAAAGGTAAGATAAAAGCCGTACTTTCGCACGGCTTTAAATATTTTCTATAAAGACTTAATGGTATCGACAGGCTTCTTTCGTGAAAACAGGAACACGGGAAGAAAAGTCGAAATAAACGAAGTTACTATTGCTATCCCCAATATCATAACTACCGGAATAAAGCCGAAACTGAACAGCTGTATGGGAACGGTATATTCTTTTGCAATAGCGTCGTTTATAAGCATACATGCTATAAAGGTAGAAATAATCGACAGAACCGAACAGATCAAAACTATTATAAACGACTCGGAAAAGAAAATTTTAAACACATCCGATCCTCTCGCCCCGACTGCCCTTAAAATACCGATTTCTCGTTTTTTGTTGGATATTGAAACCGATATAAAGTTGAAAAGCAAAAGCATTGAAAATACTGCAAGCACTACTCCCACCCATAAAAACACATCGGATAGTATACTTATCATACTCGTCATCATAGTAACCGATGAAAGCACGGAATTTTTTACCTGCAACTTTGTTCCGTTGTCATTAACCGTTAATGAAGAATTCAAAATTTCTTTAATAATACTTGCGTCGGCATTTGTCGGAACGATAACGCTGTAATAGTCGCTTGCTGAATAAACATAATCGGTAATATATTCGTCGTATCCCGAAGTGTTTTTGGAAAAGTCGAGAACCCTTTTATAATTTACTTCGTCTATAATGAGTCTTGCGTTTTGGTCTTTGGTATTAAAACTTATCCCTGCAATATTTAACCCGCTTACCATTGTACCGTTACTGTTTCCCAAAGACAAAGTAAAATCGCAAATACCGTTCTGATTAATAAAAGCAAGCAAATCCTTAAAATATTCAATAGCGATGTTTTCGTTTCCTTGTCCGCCATATACATATCCGTATAAAATCTGTGTTTTTGAATCGAGACTTAAATTATTTTCATCGACATCTTCGTAAAATAATTTACTTAAATTTCCATTTTCATTTATTTTGGGCATACATATATAATCGAAAATATTAGTATACCAATCGACAATATTTAAAATAACATAATTGGAAGTAAGTGAAATATTTTCGCTTCCGTCCCTTCCTATAATTTTATCGCTGCTTGAAATACTGTCGGAAATTTTATTTACATAAATAAAATTTTCATCGGAATAAGAAGTTTTCATAAATAAATCATACATTTCGACAGACGAGGATATAAGGTTAAAATTTAAAGGAATTATTGTTTTAAGTTTTTTATAACTTTCATCGGTAATAACCCCTGCTGTCAGAATATCATCGGTATACAAACTTTCACCGTACGAAACATTCTGATTTTCCGACACATTCTGAATCTCATCGGTGCGGAAAACGCCGCATACCTGAAATACTGTCGAGTCGTCAAACTTGATTTTTATATCTTCATAATCATTTATTGTCTTTTGAATATTAGTGTTCGGATCACGGTAAACTCCCCTTTTTATTACATCGAAAGTATATTCCGATATTGCAATTTCATTTTCGCTTTCGGGCGCTCTGCCGCCGGTATATTCAAGATTTGCGTCTGCATACAAGAAGGTGGAAATTTTTGCGTAGTCCGTATACTTTTCAGGTTCTGTATTTTTAATTTCCGCCTGATTTAAAGGATAAGTTACTAATATATCGTTGCCGAATTGTTGTTTCAGTAACTCTATATCGTCCTGGGTGAAAACGGTTTCCTGATAATTATCGCTTTCATATTTATAGTCTCCGCTATAATAAACGGCTTTATAATAATAGGAATTTCCTAATTTAAGATAATTAACATCGGACGCCACAAGACTTTCGGCAGCTATATTGTTTTCATTGAAAAACATTACGGTGGAAAAAAGTCCGAACATAACAAAAGAAATAATTGTAAGAAGAATCGTAAAAACAAGTCTTACCGGTTTTATTTTAAGTCCGCTCGCTCCTATTTTGACGGCGTGTCTTAAAGGAAGACGGGAACGGATGAATTTGCTTTCTTCATCGGAATATGTTTTCATTTCGGGCTGAGACTTGGTTTCTTCAAACACTTCCTGAGAATTATCGTCGCAAATTTTTGAAAAGGCTTTATAATTTCCTATTCCTTTTTCGTTTTTACTGAGAAGAATATCGCCTTTTGCCTCTGAAATAAAAGCATTGATTTTATCGAAATCTGCCTTGTTAAGTTTACTTCCTTCTTTTACTATTATTGTATCGTTTCCGATAATTGAAAAATTTTCGCCTTTCTTTTCCGATTCTATTTTTGTTTTTGTGACATCGGAAATTATTTTTCCGTCTTTGAGTTCTATTATTCTGTCCCCGTAAGTTTCGGCAAAGTCACGGTCGTGCGATATTACTATTACGAGTTTCTTTTCGCTTAGTTTTTTAAGGGTTTCAAAAACCTGCCTTCCTGTATTGGAATCGAGTGCTCCCGTAGGCTCGTCCGCCATAATTATTTCAGGATTTTTAACAAGTGCCCTTGCGATTGCAACACGCTGTTTTTGTCCGCCGGAAAGGGTGTTAGGTTTGCGCTTTGCAAAATTCGTAAGCTCTACTTCTTCGAGTATTTTTTCTATTTCAGCCTTATCCTTAGGCTTACCTTGAAGTTCGAGAGCAAGGGCTATGTTGTCTTCTACCGAAAACTCGTTCAGTATATTGTATTCCTGAAAGATAAAGCCGACGCAGGTATTACGGTAACTGTCAAAATCGGTTTGTGAAAAATCCTTGCTGCTTCTTCCCTTAATGATAATTTCACCGCTGTCGGGATTATCCAGTCCTCCGCAGACATTCAGTAAAGTTGATTTTCCGCTTCCGGATTTACCGAGAATAAAAATCATACCCGTTTCGCCGAACTCAACGCTTAAATCGTCCAAAGCCTTGGTTTCGCCCGCCTTAGACCTGTAAATTTTCGTTATGTTTTTTAATTGAAGCATTTTAGAAACTCCTTAAATAGACCTTTCAAGCTAATATATATTATCAAATAAACTTTAAATTTGCAATAAAATAGGGATATCGATTTTTTACTTTTTTAAAATTATATATCATCTGTATAATGACGGATTACCAATAATTATTACTAATGCAGTTATGAAATTATTTTATATTTCATTGTATTGCCTATATTCAAATTATTAATTTAACTTTTAAATATAAATGAAAACCAACACGAATGATTGAAAACAGCTAAAAACGATTACATAAAATAAAAAATACAACCATAAAAAAATCTGACAATGAACAAAAACAGAAATATAAAAAATCCTCATAATTCTGTTTTCTCTTCTATTAAAATTGCGTCTTTTACAAACATTGATAAAATGAAAAACTATCCGAAATATTCGGATAGTTTTTTGGTGGGAGTTATAGGGCTCGAACCTATGACCCTCTGCTTGTAAGGCAGATGCTCTCCCAGCTGAGCTAAACTCCCTAATGTTTGGTGACTCCTAGGGGAATCGAACCCCTGTTACCGCCGTGAAAGGGCGATGTCTTAACCGCTTGACCAAGGAGCCGTATTTATGGTAGCGGCGGTCGGACTCGAACCAACGACCTGCCGGGTATGAACCGGCCGCTATAACCAGCTAAGCTACGCCGCCAAACTACTTAAATGGTTGCGGGGGTGGGATTTGAACCTCACGACCTCCGGGTTATGAGCCCGACGAGCTACCAAGCTGCTCTACCCCGCGGCAACGCATACATAACGATGCTTTAATATTCTATCTTTTATTAAAGGAAATGTCAATTGTTTTTTATAAATTTATAAATAATTAATTAAAGTTTAAAAACCGTTTCTAAAAAAACGGTTTTTATCGTTTAAATAAAATCTGATTAATAAAGAATAAATATATTAATAAATATATAACCGTTATTATAAAGATTTTTCTTTTCTTTTAAGGGCTTTTTTTGCGCAGACTTTAAGATATCCTTCGAGGTTGTCCTTTTCGCTGACTTCGACAAAATCTATTTTCAGCATATTCATAATATTTATAAGAAGGATTGCGCCGCCGCAAATTATGTCCGCCCTGTTTTTTGTGAGGCCTTTTATCTCTTCCCTTCTTTCAAGGGGCACGGAACATATTTTGTTATATACTCTGAGTATACCAAGTTTAGTAAGTTTGTATCCGTGAACTATTGCGGGGTTGTAAACTTCCATCTCTTCGAGCACTGCGACTATTGTGCTTGCCGTTCCGCCTATTGCGTAAACCTTGTCGGCTTTCGGAATGTCTCCGTATTCCGTTATCACTCCCTGAGTGTAGGCGTCGAGCTGAACCATATCTTCGCCGCAAATATCTCTGAGCCTTACAACGCCTATCGGAAGGCTTTTTGTGTAGTAAATTTTACTGCTGTCTCCTACCGCAATTTCCGTACTTGCCCCGCCTATATCTATCGTACAACATATTCCCGAAGTGTAAGCGCCGTAAAAACCTGCTTTTGCTTCGTTCTTTTGAGACAGAACATCTATATCTATATTATATTTGCTTTTAACGAATTTAACGAAATCGTCTCCGTTAGTTGCAGAGCGGACGGCTTCGGTCGCAAAAACGAAAACTTCCTCTGCACCGTCCTTTTTTGCAGTCTCATAAAATTCGTTTACCGCTTTTGCGGTATTGACCATTGCTTTTTTTTGCAAAAGGCCGGTAAAAGCAAGCTGGTCTGCAATTTTGGTAGTTGCTATTTTCTTATATAAAGACGCATTGTTTTCGCTGAGCATCAGACGAACCGAATTGCTGCCTATATCGATAACACCGTATTTCATAATTTCCTCTGTTAAATTATAACAGAAGCAAGAGTATATTACAACCGAAAAGAAAGCAATCGAAAAAAATATGCGATTGCTTTTTTCTTTATTTATTCAATATTTTAAGATAAACGAGTTTATGATTTAAAAAATTACCGCATAACAGACTTTTTATCCCTTTTCGTGAAAAGCTGTAAATTGTCTTTACTAATTAATAAACTAATTATTTATGATTTAAATCATTACAGGTAGACCTTTAACTGATTTATATTATCCGCCATCATATTGATCATATTCTGAGCGAGATTTTTTGTATCTTCGGAAACAGATGAGTCTACATCGTTGATTTCTTTTTGGACATCTAAAATTCCCATATTTGTTCCCTGAATAAGCATATTCGAAATATTGCTCGAACTTTCGTCGGTTAAAGTTTTAAGTTTAATGTTGCTCCAAATCATTGCTTTTGAGATGGAATTCATTCCTTTCGGTTCACTTCCCATCGAATAAAGTTTACAAGCAGCCTGACTTTCGTAGTCTTTATAATTTTGAAACTGTTCGTTCAGAATGTTTTTTAATTGATCGTCATTTGTTTCGTTCTTTATCGCTTCGATACTGGCTGTTGCTGTTTTTGCGCATTTAAAAATGCTGTTTAAAATTTGTTCTTCAATACTGACAAGTTCTTTTTCCATAAAAAATCCTCCGTTTTGTCAATATTGTTTCCTTTCGGGAATATATTATACAAAAAAAGAATAAGAGGTTGAAATGGAAAATAAAACGGAAAAGAGTCATTCCCTGCATATTTCGGGAACTACTATAACAATAAGCGCAGTTACGAATGTGTTGTCATTTGACGAAAAACAAGTGATACTTAATCTTGCGCAAGGTAATGTAACCCTTTGCGGAACAGATTTCGAGGTTGTTAAACTTTCCGTCGAGGAAGGAATAATAGAACTTACAGGAACAGTATCGATGATTAAATACTCTTCGACTCGCAAAAAAGAAAGCTTTATAAAAAGAATAATAAAATAATGATTAACAATCCTTTAACGCAGTTAAAAGAATTTTCTTTCTGTCTGCTTGCCGGTGCGGTTGCTGCGGTAATTTATGAAATATTTTATATAATAAGATTTGTTTTCGGCTTTCACAAACTTATAGAATTTTTTCTCGACATAATTTATATAGTAATTTCGGGATTAATATTCTTTTTTACAGTCTACTTACTTAACGGCGGCGAAATAGAGTACTATCACCCGGCGGGATTTTTACTTGCCCTTATTGCCGTGGATTTTCCGCTGCGTATCGTTATGCGCAAAGCGGGTACGGCAACCCTTAAAATTTTAAGGAAATTCAAGTTTTTCAATAAGATAAAAAAGATATTAAAGACATAAAGCATATTAAAATTCAAATACCGAATTTGCCTTCAAAGCTTTTAAAACTTTAAACAAAAAATAATATAAAAAAGAGCCGTACTTACTTTCGATACCAAAGTCAGACAAATTTTAGTTTAATTCGTTTATGCGGCTCTTTTAATTTATAATTTGATGTATGATTTAATTTAAACTTTAATTAAATCTAAATTTTAGCACTTTTTTAAGGCCTCTTCCTTTAAAGCCTCGTTCATTTCTTTTGCTTCTTTAAATGTCTTTGCAACGGAAGCGGTATAAATTTTTATTTTAGGCTCGGTGCCCGAAGGTCTTACGGTGACCCACGAGTCGTTTTCAAGATTGTATTCGAGGGCGTTGGTTTTCGGAAGTGAAATACTTTCCTTTTTCCCGTCCGAACATATTTTTTCGGAATTCAGATAATCGACAACCGACAAAACCTTTAATCCCGCTATTTGCTCGGGCGGGTTTTTACGCAGTTTATCCATAATCTTTTTCATTTTCTCCATTCCGTCAAGTCCGTCATAGAAAATCGAGTTACTGCTTTCTCTGTAATAACCGTATTTTTCGTAAAGTTCTATAAGTTTATTATAAACGCTTTGTCCGTGCGATTTATAATAACAAACCATTTCCGAAAAGAGCATCGAGGCAACTACTGCGTCCTTATCTCTTGCGTGGGTTCCTGCAAGATAACCGTAACTTTCTTCGAATCCGAAAAGGAAATTATATTTTCCGTTTTCTTCCCACTCTTTAATCTTCTCCCCGATAAATTTAAATCCTGTAAGGACGGTGAAGGTATTTATTCCTGCACTCTCAGCAATTTTTTCGGTAAGCCTTGTTGTGACGATGGACTTAACTACGGCGTCGTTTGGTTTAAGTTCCCCTTCTTCTTTTTTCCTTTCAATAATATAATTCAAAAGCAGGACGCCTATCTGGTTTCCCGTTAAAAGCAGGAATTCCTTATCGTTTTTCAAAGCAATACCCATACGGTCGCAATCGGGGTCGGTGCCTATAACTACTTCCCCGCCGATTTTTTCGGCAAGATTTATACCCATTTTTAAAGCTTCGGGCTGTTCGGGGTTAGGCACGGGAACGGTGGAAAAATCGGAATCGGGATTTTTTTGTTCTTCAACTATATTGAAATTGATTTTTAATCTTTTCAATATTTCCGTTACCGGTTTGTATCCCGAACCGTGAATGGGGGTATAAACAAGTTTCAAATCGGCTCCGTCCTTTTTTACTTCCTTCGGCGACAGAGAAAGTTTTTCGATTTCGGCAAAGTATTTTTCGTCAAGGCTTTTGCCGACAATTTCTATATAATCGTTTATTTTGTATTTGTCTTTGCCGGAAAAATCCTCTTTTTTATAGAGCGAAAGCTCAGCCGAACATTTTTCGAAATAATCCGACTTATCTATAAACTTAACAACTTCTGCGGTATCCTCGGGAGACATCTGCGCGCCGTCGGGTCCGTAAACCTTATAGCCGTTATACTGTTTGGGGTTATGGCTTGCCGTTATCATAACACCGGCTGCGGCATTGTAATGACGCACGGCAAAAGAACATATCGGAACAGGTCTTACATCTTCGAAAATTCTTGCGTTTATTTTAAAAGAAGCAAGGGTTTTTGCAGTTTCGAGAGCAAACTCAAATGACATTCTTCTGGTGTCGTAAGATATAACCACTCCTCTTTTCACCGCATCTTCACCGCACGACAGTATAAATTTAGCAAGTCCTATACTTGCCCGTCTTACGGTATAAATATTCATTCTTTGAGTGCCGAGTCCTAATACCCCTCTCATGCCCGCAGTACCGAATTCCAGGGGAAGAGAAAATCTTTCTCTTATTTCTTTGTCATCGGAACTTATCGAATTCAACTCTTGTTTTTCTTCCGACGAAACATTGTTAACCCACAACTTAAAATTTTCTTCGTAACTTTTCATAACATTCTCCGAAATTTTTTTTACCGTATAATTTATGCTTTCTGAAAAATAAATAAAACATAAAAATATATAATTTAATTATATACCATATTAACTGTTAAGTAAATAGTCTACAGCAAATCCACAAACTTATCCACAAAAAAAACCGTAAAAAGGGATATAAAAACCCGATATAAGGTTGTCCACTTAAATGGGCAAGTTATCCACATTATCCACCGAGTTATCCACTGATGCATACTTTTTTTGAAAATTTTGTCGAAAACGCTTGACAGTTAAATTTTAATGATTTTCTATTTTTAATTAATGATTTTATATATTTAATTTTCTGAAAAATTTAATTTTTGAATTTAAATTCTTAACATAAAAAAGAAAAAACAACCTTCTTAACGATTGTTTCAAGTTCAATATAAAAATATATTTTTTAAACAAGTAATTTTATATCAAATCATAAATCCGATAAAATCATTCTGTTGTTTTTGAGCCAATTTCTTCTTTCCTGAAAGTCAGGAATTATGTTTGCCACTTCGTTCCAGAATTCTTTTTTATGGTTTTTATGTTTTATATGACAAAGTTCGTGTACTACTACATAATCGATAATTTTTTCGGGACACATTAAAAGTTTAAAATTTAAATTGATACTGTTTTTAGAGCTGCAAGAACCCCATCTGCTTGTTGCGCCCGAAAGCGAAAGTTTGGAAAAAGTGAAGCCGGTGATTGCGGAAAAATAATCCGCCTTTTCAAAAAGAAATTTTTTTGCTTTTGATTTATACCATTTCACTATTGTATTTTTTGCGTCTTTTTTTAATTTATCGGGAACGACAAGTTTGTTTTCCGATATGCAGCATTTTTTTACAGGCTGAAAATCCAAAAGATAATAAAAACCCAGAACGAGAAATCTCTCTCCCTTTACAAATTTGTGCTTGGGATATGCCGCAAGTTGAGTTCTTATCTCATTTTGCTTTTCTAAAATCCAATCTTTTTTTGAAAGAACAAGATTATCTATTTTTTCCTTGCGTGCGTAAAGCGGAACTTTTACAATAAGTTCTGCATTATCTCCTATAATTAAAGTATAGCTTTTTCTTTTTGATTTAATAATCTTATCTATTTTAGGAACCATTTTTTTTATTATAACACAGTTTAAAAATATTCTTCAATATTATATTACGAAAAAAGGTTTGATTGACTTAAAAAAACTTATTTGATATAATTTCCTATGCGAGGTGGAATATGAAAATAGCGCTTATAGCACACGATAAAAAGAAAGACGAAATGATAAAACTTGCAATTAAATATAAAGACGTTCTCAAAAACCACGAACTTTATGCAACGGGAACTACGGGAACGCTGGTTATGGGAGAGACGGCTCTTCCTATAAAGAGAATGAAAAGCGGTCCTTTGGGCGGCGACCAACAGATAGGCTCGATGATTGCGGACGGAAAACTTAATCTCGTTATATTTTTAAGAGATCCCCTTACCGCTCAGCCTCACGAACCCGACGTGTCGGCTCTTTTAAGGCTTTGCGATGTTCAGAATATTCCGCTTGCAACTAACACTGCAAGCGCTGAGGTAATGCTTCAACATATCGAAGAATGTGAAAAGAATAAAAAATAAATTTTAAGCTTTAAAAGAAAAAACGGCAATTTTTTGCCGTTTTTTATATCCTGCAACTTGATTGAAAAACCGAAATTATTATTTCCGCTTATAATATAGAAGTTATAATATTAATATTTGTTTAGTTAAAAGTTCGTTAAACTTAATTTTTTTGAAACAGATAAATTATTTATCGTGAATCGTATTTTAATTAATCTTTTTCTTTTGCGCAAATTTTTTTGATTCCTTTGAATATTCTTCCGTTTGAAAACTCTATAAGTCCGTCTATGACCTTTGGCGGGAGCATATCTGCGCTCATAAGTTTCATATTTTTGAAAGGAATATTTGCGGCAGACTCCATCATCATTTTAAACTGCGGATTGGAATAATCCTTGCCGCCGCATTTTTTAGCCATAATACTTTCTATAATTTTGTATACCAATTTTATAATAAGCGAAGATTTTTTAACTTCGGCAAGGGTACAAGTGTCGTCATAATTTCCTTTTTTATAAACTTTTTCTTCGGGAATTTTTCCGTACACGCTTTCAAAGTCTTTATCGGAAGGGATAGCGTTAGGCTCGAAATACCATTTCGAAACCTGTTGTCTTTCAAAATATTCGTTACCCGAATTAACCTTTGTTTTAAGGGGTGTATCGACGCTTGAACCTCCTACGAAAAATGTATATTCTCCTTTTTCTGCAATAAATCTTTTTTCGGAAGGGCAATATACTTCCAAAGAAGTTACGGGAACGGAAACGGAAACTGTTTTACTTTCCCCTGCGTCGAGCAAAGTTTTAGAAAATCCGACGAGTTCTTTTGAAGGATTATAGAAATTTTCGGAAGGCTTTTTAACATAAACCTGACTTATTTCTTCCCCTTGAACCGTTCCTTTGTTTTTGAGATTAAAAGATACGATATAAACATCTCCCCGTCTTTCGACATTCATATCGGAATATTCGAAAGAAGTATAACTGAGTCCGAAGCCGAAAGGATATTTGACTTTTACCTTTGCTGTATCGTAATAACGGTATCCGACATAAATACTTTCTATATATTTTTCCTGACGCTGAAATCTGCCGTATTCTTCCGCACACGGAAGGTCGCCGTATCTTAAAGGATAGGTTTCGGCAAGTTTGCCTGACGGGTTTACCTTACCCGTCAGAATATCCGCACAAGCAAGCCCGCCTGCCTGACCTGCAAGATAAAGGTTTAATAATCCTTTTACCTTTTGGTCGAAAGAAAGGTCTACGGGCGAGCCTGCGACAAGTACGGTTATTATATTGGGATTAATTTCAGAAATTGCGCTTATAGCATCGGTCTGATCGGAAGGCAAAGCAAAACTTTCTCTGTCAAAACCTTCCGATTCCAAATCTTCCGGAAGAGCCGCAACGAAAATTATTTTATCGTACTCGGAAGCTTTTGTAAGGAATTCTTTAAGATCTGCGTTCTTTCCGTATCCCTTATAATAATCGAACTGCAAACCGCTTTCTTCAAGTCCCTGTTTTATATTGGTTATTTTATAAGCGTTAATCAGTGAAGAACCTGCGCCCTGAAAACGGAATTTTTCGCAAAACTCACCGACCAAAGCAATTTTTTCGTCTTTTTTGATTGGAAGTATCTGATCTTCGTTTTTTAGTAATACCGCAGACTTTGCGGCAATTTCCCTTGCTAAGGCGTCGTGTCTTTCAAAGTCGACTTCGGCATTTTCCTGTTTATTGTATTTATGGATTGCTTGAAGAACTCTGTTTGAGCTGCTGTCTACCTTTACTTCGCTGAGTCTGTGTTCGGAAATGTCCTTTAAAACCTGTTTGTCGAAATATCCTTTGGAAGAGGGCATTTCAAGATCGAGTCCTGCCGCAAAAGCAAAGGTTCTGTTATTGACTCCGCCCCAATCGGAAACGGTAAAGCCCGAAAAGCCCCATTCTTTTCTCAGCACGTCGTTAAGAAGAAAAGGGTTGTCGCTGCAATAAATACCGTTAAGAAGATTATATGCGCTCATAACAGAAGCCGGCTTTCCTTCTTTTATTGCTATCTCGAAACTTCTGAGATAAATTTCACGAAGGGCTCTGTCGTCGATAAGGCTGTCGCAGTTCATTCTGTTTTTTTCACGGTTGTTTCCGGCAAAGTGTTTGACGCAAGCTCCTACTCCTTTACTCTGAACTCCTTTAATCCAAGCGGCGCCGAGTTTCCCCGAAAGCAAGGGGTCTTCGCTGAAATACTCGAAATTTCTTCCGCAATAAGGACTTCTTTTTATATTTACGCCGGGGCCTAAAATAATTCCTACATTATAATGCAGACATTCCTGAGCTATCGCCTCGCCCATTTTAAAGAGTAAATTTTCGTCCCACGAACAAGCGGAAAGGCAGGCTGTCGGAAAGCAGGTCGAAATTTCGTTTTCGGAAATATCCATTTCTTCTGCGCCTTTTTGCTTTCTTACCCCGTGCGGCCCGTCCGTAAGACACATTGACGGTATTTCTTTATCGGGAAAATCTTTGGTATACCAAAAGCTTTTACCCGAACATAGTTCTGTTTTTTCTTTTAAAGTAAGTTTTTCCGTTTCGTTCATTTTTTCCCCCATAAATAAAAAAAGCCCGCAAAGTATGCGGGCTTTATTTTTTAAAGTGTTTTTTCTATTTCTTTTTCATCGATTTCCTGATTCTGTTCGTTGCTTGCGATAACGAATTCACGACATGCTTCTATAATGTCCCACACTTCCTGCTCGGTACTGAAAGTACCGTCGATTACTACATCGTACCAGTTTTTGCCTTTCGGGAATCTGCTTCTGCAAACTTCCACATGGGTCAGCGAAAGATTATCCGCATAAGCGTCGGAACATCTGCAAACCATTTTTACAACCCCTTTCTTCTCGTAAACCATAAGATAGGTTCTGTTGTTCCAGTTAAAGCTGTTAGGAAGAATAAGTCCGGTTTTTGTTTTTTCTCTTTCGACAATGGTGCAGTTTTCAGGTTGCGTCTCTTTGATATGATCGGTAATCTTTTGTTTGGACATACTGAATTCAAGCTTGATACTGTCCTTAAAAGCTTTAACCGCAGCCGTAAAGATTTTGATTTTTTCGTCGAAAAGCTCGTCTTTTGTTTTTTCGTTGGCTTTGATATCGCTTGCTATATCGTTTTCATCTTTTATGGCAGCGGCTTCATCTGTTTCATAATCGTCCTTTGCGGTATTGTAGGTGTAATAAAGTCCTAATACGAAAAAGTACCATTCTTCGAGATAAGAGTAAACCTCTCTTTTGCTGTCGAAAGAAGTATCTATAACTACATCGTACCAATATTCGCCTTTCGGGAAAAGACTTCTTACCGCTTCGTGACCCGAGGCTCTCATATGATTAGCCATTTCCTCGTTCATTCTTGCTGTAAGTTTAAGAACGTCTTTCTTTTCTTTAAGCAAAGCGAAGGTCCATTTTCCGCACTTTAAACTGTCGAAGCCTTTATCGTTGGTTCTCTCTCTTATATCGGTCATAACGGGAAATTTATATTCGTTTTTCTTTTTCTTTGAATTAATCTGCCCGTCGCTGATAAGTTCGTAGTTCATACTTTCAACGAAGTCAAGGATATCCTGTCTTGAAATTTTAAATTTATAAGCAGGTGCGTCAAGAGCGATCCTGTTATGGGTAATTACCTTTTCGACCGTGGTTGTCGTAACCTTTCTCTTTACGGTAATTTTCTGAGGTTCGCCTTTTTTCCTTACTTCCCATTTTGCATACACGGTAATGTCTTCTTCGGGCATATATTCAAGGTCAAAGGGCTCGGTAAGGTCTCTGTCTTTGAACCACCCTAAAAATTTATCGCCTTCGTTAGTTGCTTTCGGAAGTCTGATTTTATCGCCCGCTCTGACTTTGATAGCAAGATATTCGGTTTGACCGTCTTCGCTTTCGTCGTCTATACTTGTAACGATACCGCCGTTACTTTCAAGATAAATTATATAGTAAGCCGGTTTCCATTTAGCGTATACGACAAAGTCCTGCCTTGGCATATAGCAAAAATCGAGAGGATGAACGAAATCCTCGTCAAGATACCAACCGTCGAACAATTCAAAATCCTTAACGGGGACACCCGGAATGACAAGCAATTCACCGGGAAGAAATTTGCTTGATTTTATCTCTCCGCTTTCATCGTAAAGTTTACCGCCGTTTGTCTCGTAAACTATTTCGTAAGTTTTTGCCATTATATACCTCCAAAGAAGTAGCTATTACCTTTAAGACTTTTATTTTATATTACTAAATAATATACTCATATATTAGCACAATTATAAATTTATTACAAATATTTTTTATAATTAATTAAATCGGAAAAACATTGGAAAAAATACTTATATTAAAAGTTTTTTACACATTTAAAAAAAAATACAGAATTTAAAACCAAATAAAAAAGAGCCCTTTAAGACTCTTTTAAATTAACCGTAAACGCTTGTCTTTTTAAGATCGTATAAAACTACTTTGTTATTTTCCCGTGTCTTTTTTAAATCTATCACCCGCTGATTGGAACTTCCTCTGTAAGTAAGCTCGTAATCTTTGAGTTTTTCGATAAATCTTCCGTCGGTCAGAATATCGCAGATATTCAAAAGTTCGTCAATATTTTTATCTTGCTTGTCCCTTAGCTCTTCGTAAGTGTATCCGGAATAAATCATAACACTGAGCTTATATTTTTCTTTAACCTTCTTAACAAGTTCGAGAACCTTATCCGCTTGAACAAAGGGTTCTCCGCCCGATATTGTAATTCCCGAAAGAAGGGGATTTTCCCCTATATCGGAAACTATTTTATCTATACTTTCAAGCCTGCCCTTAGTATAATCGTGGGTTTCGGGGTTATGGCAACCCGGACAGTTATGAGGACATCCTTGCGTGAAAACGGTATATCTTATACCCGGCCCGTCTACTATGGACTCTTCTACTATGCCGGCAATTCTGATATCAGACATCGTGCTTTACTCTGTCGTCGACTTCCGCCTTTTTGGCGTTGTTGAATCTGTCGAGAGTTCCTACAAGATAGCCCGTAATTCTGCGGATTCTTTCAAAACCTACATTACCGTCGTTTTCTTCTCTTCCGCATTTAGGACACTTGTTGTTTATGATTCCGTTATATCCGCAGCAAGGGTCTCTGTCTACCGGGTGATTGATAGAACCGTATCCTACTCCGTTTTCCTTCATACATTTTATTATTTTTTCGAAGGCTTCGAGATTCTGCAAAGGATCGCCGTCAAGCTCGACATAGCTTATATGACCTGCGTTTGTAAGTTCGTGGAAAGGACCTTCCTTTCTTATCTTTTTGAATGCGTTTATCGGATAGTAAACGGGGATATGGAAAGAGTTTGTGTAATATTCCCTGTCGGTAATTCCCGGTATCTTTCCGTACTTTTTCCTGTCTATTCTGATAAACCGTCCCGAAAGACCTTCTGCGGGAGTTGCAAGAAGGGTGTAATTGAAGCCTGTTTCTTCGGTTTTCTTATCTAAGTAATCACGCATATACTTGACAATTCTGTATCCTAAATTCCAAGCTTCTTCGCTTTCGCCGTGATGTTTTCCGGTAAGAGCTACAAGTGTTTCGGCAAGACCGATGAAACCTACGCTGAGCGTTCCGTGCTTTAAAACTTCTCCGACTTCATCGTCTATGGAAAGTTTATCGCTGTCAATCCAGATGCCCTGACCCATAAGGAAAGGATAATTTCTTACCTTCTTTGCAGCCTGAATTTTATACCTTGCCATAAGCTGGTCACAGCATAAAGCAAGCATTTCGTCGAGACTTGCAAAGAATTTATCTATATCCTTATTTGCGTTTATGCCAAGGCGGGGGAGATTGATAGATGTAAAACTCAGATTTCCTCTTCCTGTTACTATCTCTCTTGACTTATCGTAATAGTTCCCTATTACCCTTGTTCTGCAACCCATATAGGCAACTTCGGTGTTATAATCGCCCTCTTTGTAATATTTAAGATTATAAGGGGCGTCTATAAAAGAGTAATTCGGGAAAAGTCTTTTAGCCGAAACCCTTATGGACAATTTAAACAAATCGTAGTTCGGATCTCCTTCGTTATAGTTTATTCCCTCTTTTACTTTAAAGATATGTATCGGGAAAATTGCTGTTTCGCCGTTTCCTAAGCCCTTTTCGGTTGCAAGAAGAATATTCTTTATAACCATTCTTCCTTCGGGAGAGGTGTCGGTACCGTAATTTATCGAGCTGAAAGGTATCTGTGCGCCGGCTCTCGAATGCATTGTGTTAAGATTATGAACGAGAGCCTCCATTGCCTGAAATGTTGCCCTGTCTGTTTCGGAAAGAGCCTTTTCGGTAGCGAAATGCTGGGCTTTTCCTATTTCCTTTTCGTCAAATTTTTCCGAAAGCTTTTTGCGTTCGGCTTCGAAATATTTCGGGGAAGTCTTCAATGCCGGTTCCAAGTTAAGTTCTTCTTTAATTTCCGCCCCGCATTTTTTGACAAAATCGAGAGCTTCCTTGCCGGAAATAATTTCCAAGTGTTTTGCTAAATTCTGAAAATATAATTTCTTGTAAGTTTTCTTTACGCCGGGCGCCATTGCATATTCGAAGTTAGGAATACTCTGACCTCCGTGCTGGTCGTTCTGATTGGACTGAATTGCAATAGCTGCAAGAGCTGAATACGAAGATATATCGTTAGGCTCTCTCAAAAAGCCGTGACCTGTGGAGAACCCGCCGTTAAAAAGTTTAATAAGGTCTATCTGACAGCAAGTGGTGGTAAGGGTATAAAAATCCAGATCGTGTATGTGAATATCTCCGTTTATATGGGCGTGGGAATGTTTAGGGTCAAGAACATAAATTTCGTTGAACTGCTTGGCTCCTTCCGAACCGTACCTGAGCATAGTACCCATTGCGGTATCGCCGTCTATATTTGCGTTTTCTCTTTTGACATCGACTTCCTTTGAAGATTTGAAAGTAAGGTCTTCGTAAATCTTCATAAGCTTGCTGTTCATCTCTCTTATTCTGTTACGCTCTGCACGGTAAAGAATATAACTTTTAGCAGTTTTTGCGTGACCTGTTTCCACGAGAATATATTCGACTGCGTCCTGAACCTGTTCAACGCTGGGAACGCTTTTTCCCATATCTCTTTCGATTTTATCGCAAACGAGATTTGCTATTTCCAAAGCTTCGTCGAAATCGTTTCCGCCTACCGACTTAGCCGCTTTAAAAATCGCCTGCGCAATTTTTTCGACATTAAAAGGAACAACCCTTCCGTCTCTTTTTGTAATTTTCGTTATCATAATACACCCTCCTCATTGCTCAAATGATATTCAGCCTTGTTTAGTAGAAAAATCTTACAATATTATACTCTGTTTGTCAAGGAAAATGTGTAAAAAAAATCGCAATATATTGTATAATTTTTTTAAAACAACCACAATATATTGTATCGTATTTTTCTAACAATTATTTAAATATTTATATAATACAAGGATTTACTATTAGTCGTAACGACAGAATTTTTATAGTTTGAAAAACGCTGTTTTGAGTTAAAAATACAAAATCAAGTCTTTATAAAGCAGCGGGAACAATATAATGCTCTATAAAAAAATCCGAAATTATGGTTAAAGACTTTTGAAACTTGCAAAATAATTTAACCCTAAAAGGACTAAATCGAAACAATCGGTTTAGTCTTTTTTTATAAATTTAATTTTCGACAATGTCATGTGATAAATTTTATATTATAATATATCTATAACTTTAAGGAGATTAAAATGGCAAAATACACTAAAGAAATGTTTGTTAGAGATAGATTTGATAAATATATTACAAGCGAATGGGATATTGTTGCATCTTCTTCAATTTTTAAAGAAGAATTTAAAGATAACGAAGCTGAAAAAGAAGTTATATTAGGTTATGCGAATGCTTTAAATTGTATTGCTAATTCACTATTAAAACAAAATCATTCCCTTGATATTGTTATGACATTTCGCACAAATTCATTAACAATTCCGTTTATATTTCTTGCAAGGCATACTGTAGAACTTACTTTGAAATATATTTGTAGACTATTAAACATTGAATACAAACCTAAACATAGTTTAATCACATTATGGGATGATATTATTGCAACGTTTAATAAATATAATTCCATACAAGATGATAGTTTCGATGATATAAAAACTTTTATTTGTGCTTTGGATGAACTTGATTGTGATGGCTCCCATGCACGATATTCAAAAGATAATAAAGGTAAATTATATAATGAAAAACCAAAATTTATAAATGTTAGGAATATAAATAATTTTATTCAAGACTTATTTATAAAACTAGTTAATTC
>CALVMC010000011.1 GCA_944342015.1 uncultured Clostridia bacterium | reverse complement strand
AAAGAAAAGATTAAAAAGGAAAAACCGATAAAGGTTAAACCTGAAAAGGTTAAAAAAGAGAAAGAGCCTAAAATCAAATATGAGAAGGCAAAAAAAGATAAAAAAGAAGTCAGCAATGTAAATAGAATAAGCAATATATCGAACGCATCTAACAGTGTTGCAAGAAATGTAAATGCTCAGAACAATAATTTACATAGCGGACCTAAAAATGTATTTTTTACAGGTTCGATGGTAAACGGTTTGACTAATAAAAATAACGATAAGGATAAAAAATAAAAATTAAAAAATAAAAAAAACAGCTTTTATATTAAAGCTGTTTTTTTATAATTAATCTTCAATCAAAAGATAATCTATGAAATATTCTTTTCTTTTTGCTAAATAATATTTAATTTTGTATTTCATATATTTATAGATATTTTTGTTTGTAATTTCGCCTTTAATGTAAATTTTTGACAATTCTTTAAGGGCAGGGGGAAAACCTTGTGAAGCAGAAATATTTATATATGAAAAATATGCGTCATTCTCTTTTTGCGTTCCTATTCCGTCTCTGAAACAAATTGCAATATTATATTGACATATTGCAGAATCGTTAATTCCCATTTTAAGATTTTCAAAAGCTGCGGCATAATTTTGATGAACGCCGCAATTCCTTTTATAACAAATAGCAAGGTTATTTGTTGCAGTCAGACTACCTTTATTTTTGGCAAAAGCAAAATATTCACAAGCCTTGCTGTAATTTTTTATTACGCCGTTCCCGTAAAAATGACAAATACCTAAATAATTTTGAGCATCGCTGTCATTGAATTTGGTGGCTTTCAAAAACAGTTTAGCGGCTTTTACATAATTTTTTTCAGTTCCTATTCCGAAATAGTTACATTCCGCATATTTGATTGTGGAAGGAGCATAGTTGTCGGCGTCGGCAGATTTAAAATAATTGCATGCAAGTACATAGTTTTTTCTTGTTCCTATTCCGTTAAGATAGCACATTCCGCATATATGTTTGCTTTCGGTATAGCTTGCTTCGGCTGCCGATATATAATATTTCAGAGCAGTTTTGTTTTTTCCTAATTTACTGTAATATACGCCTAAATAATACTGAGCTTCGGGAACCTTTCTTTCTGCCGATTTTGAAAGATATTCATAAGCCTTTTGTAAATCTTCTTCAACTCCTCTTCCAAGCAGATAACATATACCTATTTTTGTATTGACATCGTCAGAAGAGGCGAACGGTCCTACAGTATTGAGTATTTTAAAAGCTTGCTCGTAGTTTATACCGGTACCCAATCCGTAATAGTAGCATAGGGCAAGTTTATACTTTCCGTAAGAATCGTCTTCATTGGCGGCCCGTGTATATAACAAAAATGCCTTTTCCTGATTTTGAGTTACCGCTTTTCCGTTGAGATATATATCCGCAAGGGTAGTAAGGGATTTTATATGATTAAGGTCGCACGCTCTTATATATAAACTTATGGCTTTATTTACGTCTTTTTTTACGCCATGACCGTACATATAGCAATTTGCAGTCTCGTAATAGCCTTCTATGTATTCGTTACTTGCCGATTTTGAAAGCCAATCGAATGCTGCGTTCAAATCTTTATTTACGCCTTCTCCGTTGAGATACATCATTCCTATTTGATACTGAGAATATGCGTCGTTGTTTTTTGCAGCTTTAAGATAATATTCTGCGGCTTTTTTCATATCGGCAATAAGATATTTACCGTTTTTATACCAGTTAGCAAGTTTTACGATAGTTTCGGTATCTCCGAGCCTTGCTGCGGCTTTGAAATAATCTATTGCTATACCGATATCCAGCCCTACTCCTTGACCGATAAGGTACATATTGGCAAGTTTTATAATTGCGGTTTTTTCTCCTTGCTCAGCGGCTAATTTATACCAGTGCAGGGCGCTTATTAAATCTTTTGCAACTCCTGTCCCTTCATAGTAACAAGAACCGAGTTTTGTTTTCGCCAAAGCATTGCCTTTATATGCCATTTCGGTAAGTAATTCGATGCCTTTTGCAGGTTCTTTCGAATTCAAATATTGAATGGCTTTGAACATATCGTTGTCCAATGAATTTTTATCGGGAATTTTGCTATCGGAATTTTTTGAATAATTAACTATTATCGAAGAATTGATGACATCGTAAAATTTGCTTTCGGAAATATCTTGTTTATATATTGACTGTTTTCCGCAAAGTTGTAATTGAAGTCCGGGGGTTAAAATACAAGATTCGATAAATATAGGGTAAATTTGTTTATCTAAACCGATTGCAAGTTCGAGTTCCATTTTAACGAATTTACTTTTTATGGAATTGTTCGACAAAAATACAATAAAAGCAGAACAATTTACTATGGCTTGTCCTAACTCTTCGTTCCATTCGACGCCTGAACTCAATCTCTCATCGAACCAGACATCTACATTTTTCATTTTTAAAAATTCAATTATGGGCGCAATTATTTTGGAATCTTTATGGGAATAAGATATGAAAATATAATTTTTTCTGATTGCCTTAGTAGTCTTTTGCATAACCGCCCCCGAAAAACTTTCAATTTAAACCAATGTATAATAAAAATTTTTAAATTACAATTATACAATACTATATTATAAATAAAAAGTCAATATAGAACCCTTAAATTATGCTAAAAATTACCATAAGATTATCGAAATTTCCTATCATCATAGCCTAAATAAGTTCGTTTGGATAAATTTAATGGTATGATTTTAAAGTTTTTCATTTAAAATTTTAAAAAAGCCGAAAAATTTTTTCATTTTAAATTATGAATATTTAAAACATATTTACTGATACTATTTCTGAAAAGACATTTCAAAGGAGTAATTATGAAAGCAACGGGGATTGTAAGGAGAATAGACGAACTCGGAAGAGTGGTAATTCCGAAGGAAATTCGTAGAACTATGAGAATAAAAGAGGGCGAAGAACTCGAAATTTTCACCACAGACGACGGTGAATTGATTTTAAAAAAATATTCGTCGATAGGGGTACTTTCAGAACTTGCCAAAGAATATTGTAAACTTTTATATTCTTCGACAGGCAACAGCGTTTTAATGACCGATAACGACTGCGTTATAGAAGGTGCAGGGAAGCTGGCTAATTTTTATTCGGGAAAGAAAATTACCAATTCATTTTTCAAAAGTCTTAACGAAAGAAAGTTGGTTATTTTCGGGGAAAACGAGCTTTCTTCCTTTACTTCCAGTACACCTATAACTCCCGTTACTATGGCTGTGGTTCCGATTATTAAAGGCGGGGATATTTTCGGAAGCATAGTTATGATTACCGATAAAAGCAGGTTCAGCGAATCGGAAATTTCCTTATTAAAAGCTGCCTCCGATTTTATAGCCTGTTCTCTGTAAGGCCTTTGGCTTTACATATGGGGAAGGGATTAATAAACAAAAAAGGTTTTTCTTCGGGAGCGGTAGCATTGACTTTTTCAATGCTTATTTCCAAAATTATAGGAGCTGTTTACAGAATTCCTTTAACTAATATTTTAGGTGCGGAAGGAATGGGAATATACCAGCTTGTTTTTCCCGTTTATGCTTTATTGCTGACCTTGTCTTCGGGCGCCATGCCTGTTGCCGTATCGAGACTTGTTGCCGAGCAGAATTCTATCGAGGATAAATGCAGAATTTATTCAGCCGCAAAAATAATTTTATTTATTTTAGGGCTGGCAGGTTTTTTATTTTTAATTTCATTTGCTTCGGTTTTTGCTTATCTGCAAGGAAATCCTCAGATTAAGTACGGTTATTATGTAATTGCCCCTGCGGTTCTTGTTGTTTCTGCTATCGCAGGACTCAGAGGCTATTTCCAAGGAAATCTTAATATGTATCCTACATCTCTTTCCCATATAACCGAACAGACTTTTAAATTGATTTTAGGTCTTGCATTTTCAATAGTATTTTCAAAGTTCGGTTTGATTTATGCCGTTTGCGGAGCTCTTGTCGGAATCACTTTCTCGGAAATAATTACTTTTGCCGTTTTGTATGTTATATTTTTGATTAAAAGAAAGGGGATAAAAGTCAATTCTTTCGAAAGTCTTAAAGCAAACGGTAAAAAAATAATTAAAGTCGCTTCTCCCGTTCTTTTAGGCGGACTTGTGTTTCCTCTTTCTCAGTTTATCGACAGCTTTCTTATCGTTAACCTTTTGGTTTTTACAGGGAATACTTCTTCTCAGGCGACAACGCTTTACGGACTTTTAACGGGACCGGTAAGTTCTCTTATCAATCTTCCCGTAGTGTTAAGTCTTACGATAGCCGTTGTAGTTCTTCCTTCGGTTACCAAACTCAGAATCAATCACGATATCGACGGACTGAAAAAATTCGGTGAATTTTCTTTAAAAATCAGTCTCTTTGCGACAGTTCCTTTTGCCGTGTTTTTCTTCTTTTTTTCACAGGCAATAATTGGGCTGCTTTATCCTTCTTTTGTCGAAGAAGAAATATCGATATGCGCAAAATTGCTTTCCGTTTCCGCTTTAAATATAATATTCTTCTCTCAGATTCAAATTTATACTTCGATGTTTCAGGCTCTCGACAGACTTTACGAACCTGTGAAAATTACCGTTTTCGGCGCAGTTTTAAAGTTTATTTTAAATATAATTTTAATTTTGTTTTTCGGAATATCAGGTGCGGCTTTTTCTTCTGTAATAAGTTATTTTATTACCCTTGCGCTGTTTATATTCGATTACAGAAGGCTTACGGGGGAAAAGACCGTGAGATTTGTTTTTATAAAGATTTTTACCCTTTCTTTATTAAGTGTATTAGCCGCATTTTTAGTTTACTTTTTTATGAATAAAAATACCTTTGCTTTTTTTGTGGCAGGATTTGTTGCTGTAATATTGTATTTTATAACGGTGACTGCCTCTAATCTCTTTGACGACGCTGAGTTATCGGGATTAAAAGGGGGCAAAATTATTCTTTCGATAGCAAAAAAACTTAAATTGAGAAGATAGTATATAGATTTAAAATATTATTATTCGACATATTTATATTGAATTATTTTTTATTTATCGATTATTCAACATATCCCTAATTTACTTGATTATTGGTTATTTATATTATAAACTAAAAAAAAGGCGGTTACTATGGATAAAAAAAATATTGAAAATGTAATTTCCGTTACTTCTTCGTTTTTTATCGAAAACGATTATTTTTTTCCCGATAAAAGACTTGCTTTTGAAATTACCGATATCGATTCCGAAAATTTCGACAGCGTAAAAAAGAAAATCGATACTGTTTATAAAGGCATTAAAGGGTTTTTAATTTCAGAAAACAATGAATTTTTCGAACTTGACAATCTCTCTTCAAAATCGGTAAAAAAAGGCTCGAAACTATTGTTTTGCCCCGCAGATTATACAAAAAGCATAAGTCATGATTTTTCCGACCTTATGCTGATACTTAAAAGATTAAGGGCAAAAGACGGTTGCGAATGGGACAGGGCGCAGACGCACGAAAGCATAAGGGTTAATCTCATAGAAGAAGCTTATGAACTTTTAGAAGGTATCGAAAATAACGATAAAGAACTTATGAAAGAAGAATGCGGTGACGTTATGCTTCAAAGTGTTTTTCATACCGCAATAGAAGAAGACAGCGGCGGATTCGATATCTATGACGTTCTTTCGGTTCTTTGCAATAAATTGATTACAAGACATACTCATATTTTCGGCGATGACAAAGCGAGTAGTCCCGAAGAAGCTCTTAAATTCTGGGAAAAGGCTAAAAGCAAAGAAAAGAAGGCGGGTAACGCTACTGCAAAAATGAAAAGAATAGCTAAAACTCTTCCCGCTCTTTTATATGCCCATAAATTGCAAAATTTAGCGGCAAAGGAAGGACTGGATTTCGAGAACGCAAATCAGGCTCTTGAAAAAATTTACGAAGAATGTTCCGAGTGCAAAGAGGCGAGGGAAAATACTATCGAAGAAGAGTGCGGGGACTTACTTTTTGCGGCAGTCAATTTTATTCGACTTAACAAAATCGATTCGGAAGTAGCGTTAATGAAAGCGTGCGATAAATTTTTCGGCAGGTTCGAAAAGGCGTCGCTGCTTGCCGAAAAAGACAAAACTTTGCTGAAAGACTGCGGATTTCAAAAAAGGGAATTTTACTGGCAGAAGGCAAAAGAAACAGATGTGCAGAATAGGTAATTTAAATTTAAAAAACAATCTTATTCTCGCTCCGCTTGCAGGGTTCAGCGACGCAGGTTTCAGATATCTTGCAGGTAGATACGGAGCAGGTCTGACCGTTACCGAAATGATAAGCGCAAAAGGACTTTTTTACGATAACGGAAATACAAAAAAACTGCTTTACAATGAGTCTTCTCCGTGTTCGGTGCAGCTGTTCGGAAGCGAAGAAGAATATTTTGTAAAAGCCGCTGAAAATCCTCTTTTGGACAAATTTGAAATAATCGATATAAATATGGGCTGTCCCGTTCCTAAAATAGTTAAGAATAAGGAAGGGTCTGCGCTTTTGAATGATCCTCATAAAGCTTGTAAAATTGTCCGTGCACTCAAAGATTGCATAAAAAAACCTATTACAGTAAAAATCAGATTAGGGTTCGATAAAGGAGTGAATACGGCTCTTACCCTTGCTCCCATGCTTGAAGACAGCGGAGTCGATATGATTGCCGTACACGGAAGATACAGAGAGCAATTTTATTCCGGAAAAGCAGATTACGGCGAAATTAAGAAAATAGTAAAATCCGTTAAAGTTCCCGTTGCGGCAAACGGAGATGTGACGGATAAAAAAACTTATGAAAGAATTATGAACGAGACAGGTGCCGAATTCTGTATGATAGGCAGGGGAGCGTTGGGAAAACCTTATATATTTTCATTGATTTCAGGCAAGGAAACAAATATAGATTTAAAAAGAGATATACTGAAACATATAGAAATACTTAAAAGGATTTACGACGATTATACGGTAGTCAATTTAATGAAAAAACATATATGCTGCTATGCAAAAGGAAATAAAAACGCTTCGGAAATCAAAAACATAGTTTGCAGAAAAACCGATATGAACGAACTTCTTAATTGTATCGAAAAATTTTTTTAAATGTAATTATTTTAAAAGTTTAAAGGAGAATAAATGTACAATATAGTTTTGCTTGAACCTGAAATTCCCAACAATACCGGGAATATTATAAGAACTTGCGCTGCGACGGGAGCGAAATTGCATTTAATAAAACCTTTGGGATTCGAAATTACCGACAAACATTTAAAAAGAGCCGGTCTTGATTATTTTGAATTTGCAAAAGTCAGCATTTACGAAAATCTCGAAGATTTCAAAAGCAAAAATAAAGGGGAGTATTTTTTTTCTTCTACCAAGGCTTCCAAGGTGTATTCGGATATGCCGTTTTCCGATAACTGTTATATTTTTTTCGGAAAGGAAACAAAAGGACTTCCCGAGCGGTTATTGAAAGAAAATTACGACAGAGCTTTCAGAATCCCGATGCTCGAAGGTATCCGTTCGTTGAATCTTGCCAACAGCGTTGCAATAGTAATTTACGATGCTTTAAGAAGAAAGGGTTTTGAAAAGATGCAGATTAAAGGAAAACTTACCGAAGTTTAATATTTGTTTAAAGTTTAATAATTGTTTTGTGGTTTTTATTACCTTTTATAATTGCCAAAAATTTAACAGCGTGATATACTTTATTAATGTAAAAAGCTTTGTTAAAGCATTAAAAAATTTTAAGTTTAATTAAATAATTTTATGGATTTAAAGAGTGGAGGAAATAATTATGAACAAAAAAACAGTTAAGGACATAAGCGTTAAAGGGAAAAAATGCCTTGTGCGTGTTGATTTCAATGTTCCTTTGAAAGACGGCGTTATTACAGACGATAACAGAATCAAAGGTGCTTTGCCCACTATTAAATATTTAATGGAGCAGGGAGCAAAAGTAATTCTTTGTTCGCACCTCGGCAGGCCCAAGGGCGAATTCAATATGAAATATTCCTTGAAGCCCGTTGCGGAAGAACTTTCCAAACTTTTAGGTAAAAAGGTTGTCTTTGCTACCGATGTAATAGGAGAATCGGCTCAGAAAGCTGTAAGCGAATGTAAGGACGGAGAGGTAGTTCTTCTCGAAAATCTCAGATTCCATAAGGAAGAAGAAGGAAACGACAAGGAATTCTGCCGTAAACTTGCTTCATTCGGAGATGTTTTCGTAAACGACGCTTTCGGAACCGCACACAGAGCACACGCTTCTACGGCAGGTGTCGTTCAGTACGGATTTATTAAGGACGCAGTAAGCGGATTTCTTATCGATAAAGAGATATCCGTTATGAGCGGCGCACTCGAAAATCCGAAAAGACCTTTCGTTGCTATTTTAGGCGGCGCTAAGGTTTCCGATAAAATAGGAGTAATCAATAATCTTATTGATAAAGTCGACGCTTTAATCGTAGGCGGCGCTATGGCTTACACTTTTGCAAAAGCTCAGGGCGCAAAAATCGGTAATTCCCTTTGCGAAGACGATAAACTCGATCTTGCCCGTGAACTTATAGAAAAGGCTAAAAAGAAGGGAATAAAATTTCTTCTTCCCGTAGATAATGTGGCTGCGGATAAGTTCGATAACGACGCAAATACCAAAATCTGTCCTGCCGACAATATACCCGACGGCTTTCAGGGACTCGATATCGGACCTAAGACGATTGAACTTTTTTCCGAAACAATCAAAAACGCAAAAACCATTATCTGGAACGGACCTATGGGCGTTTTCGAAATGGAAAAATTCGCTGTCGGAACCAAAGCCGTTGCCGACGCTATGAGTAAGGCAAAGGACGCCGTTACCATAGTAGGAGGCGGGGACAGCGCAGCAGCCGTTGCTCAGCTCGGTTACGAAGATAAAATGACTCATATTTCAACGGGTGGCGGAGCTTCTCTCGAATTTCTCGAAGGAAAGGTTCTTCCCGGTATAGATTGTCTAAATAATAAATAAGGAGAGTAATTATGAGAAAACCTATTATTGCAGGAAACTGGAAAATGAATAAAAACCGCAAGGACGCAGAGCAGCTTATAACCGAGCTTGTTCCTCTCGTAAAAGACGCAAAATGCGATGTCGTTATCTGCGTGCCTTTTACCGATCTCGATACTGCGGTCAAAGCAACTAAAAATACCAACATCAAGGTCGGCGCACAGAATGTCCACTGGGCTGAATCGGGGGCTTTCACGGGTGAGATAAGCGCAGATATGCTTAAAGAAATCGGCGTCGAATATGTAATAATCGGTCACAGCGAAAGAAGACAGTATTTCGGCGAAACCGACGAATCGGTTAACAAGAGAACTCTTAAAGCTCTCGAAGCCGGTCTTAAACCTATTATCTGCGTAGGCGAAACCCTTGCCGAAAGAGAAAAAGGAAAAACAGATGAAGTAGTTACCCGTCAGACAAAAGCGGCTTTTAAGGATATTCCCAAAGAAGAACTTAAAAATATCGTCATCGCTTACGAACCCGTATGGGCAATCGGCACAGGTAAAACCGCAACCGCAGACGATGCTAACAGTACAATTAAGGTTATAAGAGATACTATGGCTGAACTTTACTGCAAGAACTGCGCAGAAGAAACAGTCAGAATTCAGTACGGCGGAAGTATGAATCCCAAAAACGCATCAGAACTTATGGCTATGCCCGAAATAGACGGCGGTCTTATAGGCGGAGCTTCTCTTAAAGCAGAAGATTTTTCAAAGGTGGTAAATTATTAATATGCAAAAAAGATTTTGCGCTTTGATTATTATGGACGGCTTCGGTATCGCAAAAGCCGGCGACGGCAATGCCGTAAGCCTTTCCAAAATCGAATATTTGCCCAATCTTTTCAAAACCCGTCCTTATTCCGAGCTCAGCGCAAGCGGTCTCGATGTAGGACTTCCCGAAGGACAAATGGGAAACAGTGAAGTTGGTCATCAGAATATCGGTGCGGGCAATATTATTTATCAGGATTTAACAAGGATAAGCAAGTCTATAAAAGACGGCGATTTCTTTAAAAACAAGGCTTTTAAAAAGGCTATGGCAAACGCATCAAACGGTAAGAAACTTCATATTATGGGGCTTTTGTCGGACGGCGGCGTGCACAGTCATATAGAACATCTTAAAGCCATTATCAAAATGGCGAAAGCCGAAAAGGTGGAAAATGTTTTTTTACATTGCTTTATGGACGGCAGAGATGTTTCGCCAACTTCGGGTATAGAATTCGTTAAAGAAATAGACGACTTTATGAAAAACGAAGGTATAGGCAAAATCGCCACTGTGTCGGGAAGATATTATGCTATGGACCGTGATAACAGGTGGGACAGAGTTCAGAAGGCTTATGACGCACTTACATTAGGGGAAGGAAATAAATCGGATTGTGCGGTAAAAGCGGTTAAAGAAAGTTATGACGGTAAAGTTACCGACGAATTTATCCTTCCTACCGTTATATGTGAAAACGGACAGCCTGTTGCAAAAATCGAAAAAGGCGACAGTATAATTTTCTTTAATTTCAGACCCGACAGAGCAAGAGAGATTACAAGAGCGTTTATCTTTTCCGATTTCGACGCTTTCGAAAGAAAAACAGGTTATTTAAATCCCGTTTTTGTTTCGCTCACTCAGTATGACGCTAATTTTAAAAATCTTACCGTGGCTTTCGAACCTGAAAAAAGGGAACTCAATTTCGGTAAATACATAAGCAATTTAGGATTAAAACAGCTCAGAATCGCCGAAACGGAAAAATATGCCCATGTAACATTTTTCTTTAACGGCGGAGTGGAACAACCGTATGAGGGGGAAGACAGAATTCTTATTAATTCTCCCAAAGTGGCAACTTATGACTTGAAGCCTGAAATGAGCGCTTACGAAGTTTGCGATAAAGCCGTGGAAGCAGTACTTTCCGAAAAGTACGATGTTATGATACTTAACTTTGCAAATTGCGATATGGTCGGTCATACGGGAAGTATTCCCGCAACCATAAAAGCCGTAAAGACCGTTGACGAGTGCGTAAGAAAAGTCGTTGAAGCCATAAGAAAAATCGGCGGTATGGCTTTTATTACCGCAGACCACGGAAATGCCGATATGATGCTCGCAAGCGACGGCTCGCCGTTTACCGCTCATACAACTAATCCCGTTCCTTTCGTTTTAGTCGACGATAAGAACGAGTACAAACTGAAAAACGGTATCCTTGCCGATATTGCGCCCACAATGCTTGACGCCATGGGACTGAAAATTCCCAAGGAAATGCAGGGCAAATCCCTTTTAGTAAAGTAAATCGTTAGTGTATCGAAAAACCGCATTGAATATGCGGTTTTTTATTTACGGTTTTAATCGGGGTATTCAATTTTTAAATCTTAACATTTATAATTTAAATATTGTATACAAGTTATTAATTAAAATTAATTTTTGAATTCAAGTCTGTAATTAAATTTATATATATTTTTTATATTATTTCTTAACCTTACCATATTAGGATAAATAATTGATTTTTATTTAAAATATTAGTATAATATTTACATATTTAGGAGAACAGTGTGTTAAGCAGATACAGTATTAAAAAACCGGTTACGGTTATTGTAATTATTTTGCTTATTGCGATATTCGGTATCGTTTCAGCGGGGAATATGTCAGTCGAACTTATCCCTGATATCGATGTTCCTTATTTTGTCGTTACCACCGTTTCTCCCGGGCAGTCTTCTCATTCTGTCGAAAAAAGCGTGACTTCCGTACTCGAAGAAAGTCTTTCCACCGTTGACAATGTTAAAAGCACTCAATCTATTTCGGCTGACAATTATTCGGTCATAATTATGGAAATGACGCAGGACAGCGACCTTAACTCAGCCAATCTGGATATTTCCACAAAGTTAAAGGAAATTTATCCCGAACTTCCCGAAAACACATTCGAGCCTATTTTAACGCAGATAAGCGCAGATATGCTGCCGGTTTTTTCCGCCGCCCTTTCTTTGGAAAATTCCGATATTTCCTTATCTTCCGATTATCTGAACAGCATAACAGAAGAGCTTAAAACCGTTAACGGAGTTGCAAGCGCCGATACCGTAGGGCTTGTGGACAATCTCGTTCTTATAGCTCTTAAAAGCGAACTTATAGGGCAAAACCTTAATTTAAAATTAAACGGACTTTCGGATATAATAGACGGACTTCCGTCAAGCGGAACCCTTACTTTCGAAGAGTACGAAAAGCTTGCCTCTTATGACCCTGCGATTGAACAGGTTTTGAGCATAGTTTTTACGAAAACAGACAGCGGTTATGTTATGAGTTCTGTGGGAAGTTCCGCCATAGTTTTCGTAAACGACGTTATTGAAGGTGTATTGAAGAGTTCTGATTTAATAGAGCGGCTTATCGAAGAAAGGGGAGATATTACCGCAGATAACATAAAAAATCTCGTTATCGGACAAAATATAAATCTTCCTGCGGGAACTATTGAAAGCAACGGTTATTCTCTTTTGGTAAATGTAAAAGACGAACTTACGAATTTATCGGACTTATATAATCTTCCCATACTTAATCTTAAAGTTAATCAAATGACCGAAAGCCTTAAAATTTACTGGAAAGAAAGCCCCGATGACGGCGATACTTCGGGCGGTGCGGACGATCCTTTTTTCATAAACGGTAACGCTAAAACCATCTCTTCTTCGGCTTATCTTTCGGTGATGGAAGGGGATGAGTATAACACCAATCAGAAGTTATTTGTTTCCTTAATGTATCTTGAACAAAGCAACGGAATGTATAAAGTCAATGACGGAATGTACGCACTGTTAACGGGCAACGGACTTGACGGGTTCGATATCGACGCTATTGATTTTTCTTTCACTTTTAAACTTACCGATTTAACCGAGGTTACTCGTCTTACAAATGCAGGTACGGTCAATTCGGTTATAAACGGCAGCGACGGCGTTATTGTGGATTTATACAAGCAACCTGACGCTTCTGCGGTATCGGTTTCCAACGGTCTTAAAGAAAAACTCAAAGAAATTCAAAATGATAATCCGTCATTCGTTTATATCGTTCTTTCAGACCAGGGCGACACTATTCAGAGTATGATTTTCACTCTTATTCTGAATATCGTACTCGGCGCAGTTCTTGCGATTATAGTGCTGTTCATATTTTTAAGAAAATTCCGTCCTACTCTTATCGTGGGAGCCACAATATTTATTTCAATTCTTATTTCGGTTATAATACTGTATCTTTGCGGAGTTTCTTTGAACCTTGTTTCGTTAGGGGGTCTTGTGGTTGCCGTAGGAATGCTTGTAGACAATTCCATTGTTGTGTACGAAAATATTTACAGGAAAAGACTCGAAGGAGTTCCTGCCGTAAAAGCTGCCGCCGATGGGGCAGGTCAGGTATCGAAAGCGGTTATTTGTTCGACGATAACTACGATAGTGGTATTTTTACCGATTATCTTTTTAAGCGGTTATACAAGACAGCTTCTTATGGACTTTGCCCTTTCCGTTACTATTTCTCTTATTGCAAGCCTTTTGATTTCTTTAACCTTTATTCCTATGACAATGGCGAGAGTTTCGGATATACTTCCAAAAAAATCCAAAAGTCTTAAACCCTCTAAATTACAAGCAGGATACGAAAAAGCCTTGCGCTTCGTAATGGTTAAAAAATGGGTGGTTCTTGTTCCCGTTTTGGTATTATTTGTTGCAACGGCAATCGGTTCGGTTTTCGTAAATCAGGAATTCTTTCCGGACTCTTCTACGGAATATCTTACGGTAAGTTCGGTTGTCGATACCTCGAAGGCCGACGATAATTATTACCTTACATTGAAAAAATATATCGACGAGGTCGATTCCGTTTTAGAAAATTTCGATTTCGTTGTCGACAGGGGAATTTCCGTTTCTACCGTATCGACGGTCAATCTTTCGAGCCGAATAAACGATTTAAGCAGTATAGGCACTACGAATGTCGAAATGAAAATAGTTCTCAAAAAAGGCTCAAAAAGCAAGAATAATAAAAATGCTCAGACAATTACCGATACAATTAAAACTATTGAAGAAAAATACGGCGGACTTTTCAATGTCCAGCAGGCTGTTGCGGAAACAAATATTTCTTTCGGTCTTACCGCAAGCGAAGTGAATGTCGAAGTCAAAGCCGACGACAACAATTATATAAGGGAAATTTCCGCTTTGTTATCGGAAAGATTTTACGAAGTCAAAGGAGTAACTTCGGTTTCAAATGCTTTGAGTTTCACTAACAGCAGTTACAATATAGAAGTCGACTCTTTAAAAGCTACCGAGTATTCTCTTACTGCGGGCGAAATTTACCTTGCCATTTACAATGCTTTGAATACTTCAAGCGTTACTTCAAATATGGAACTTACGGACGGAGAAAATCAGAATACATTTATTTTGAGTTTTTCCGATTATTCCACTATATTGAATAAATGGTATTATGCAACAGACTCCAAGGGAAATGTTTGCAAGATTTATACCGAAAATTATTACGATATTTACGGCGAAACAAATACCGTTTACTTTATCAAAGACGATAACGGCCTTAAAACCTATCTTGAAAAAACAGATAGCGGTTTTTCTTCTCTAAATGAAAATTATATTTCCGACAGCGATATTGTCTTTTATGAATATCTTTCTCCGGTCTCCGACCTTATTACTTTCGAAATACAGGCAACCGACAGAATTACAGCTCAATCGATTTCTGTTCCTTTATATAAACTTTTAAAAGAAAGTAGTTTCGAAAAAGATTCAAGCGGCAATATTCTTATGCGTGAGGACGGCGTTACTCCTCTTCGTCTTGCCGTTGTCGAAAACAATAACAGTATAATTCACACAAACAAAGAAACTTCCAATACCCTTATTATTACCTTGGATAAAAGCGAAAGCAAAATGTTCACCGTTTCCGATATAAAAAATATCGTAAAAGAAATTTCAGAACTTTACCCCGACGCTCAGATTGTCTATACCGGCGAAAATGAAATTATTCAGTCTGTTTATCAAAGCCTTTACTTTATTTTTGCTCTTGCAATAATCTTAGTTTATCTCGTAATGGCGGCGACTTTCCAATCTTTCAAAGGACCGCTCGTTATTATGATTACGATGCTGCTTGCTTTTACGGGCGCTATGTTAGGTCTTTTTGTAACATTGAACAATTTCAGCGTTTTTGCGTTCATAGGAATTATCGTTCTTATGGGAGTTGTTGTCAATAACGGTATAGTTTTCGTAGATTATATAAATCAGATGAGAAAAGAGGGAATGGACAAAAATGAAGCTATAATAAAAGCTGCAAGAGACAGAGTCCGTCCTATACTTATGACCTCGCTTACAACTGTTATAGCCCTTCTTTCCTCGGCTTTCGATTACAGCGCAACAGGGGACAATATGAGACCTCTTGCAATAACTTCGATATTCGGACTGCTTTATGCTACCGTGCTGACGCTGTTTGTAGTACCTGCCTTATACGATTTGATTTATGATTTTAAGATTAAAAAGAAAATCAAAAATAAAAAATCGGAAAAAAATTTAAAGGGCGAATATAAGGAAAACGGATTGTCGGGCGGAATAAAAAAATCCGAATCTACTTCAAGTAATGAAATTTACGGTGGCAACGATATAAAAACTGCAAATTCGGCTACCGACCGTTTGCAAAACGGCAATCTTGAACCCGTTGTATGCAAAGCCTACGATTCGCAAAGCGGTAGCGTCATACCCGATAACGCAGATATTTACAATTCCGATAATTCGGCTAAAAATAAAAAT
Source organism: uncultured Clostridia bacterium (assembly GCA_944342015.1). Classification (GTDB taxonomy): domain Bacteria; phylum Bacillota; class Clostridia; order Christensenellales; family CALVMC01; genus CALVMC01. The sequence goes on along the minus strand of CALVMC010000011.1, from coordinate 13,716 downwards.
GAAAGTAATGTTATAAAAAAAGACTCGATTTCAGAAGAAAACAAATCTTAATTTTTATTCGGCTTATCAATAGTTTTCTTCTGTTTATCTTTTAAATTCGGAGGTTGTTATGGAACAAGGTTTGGCAAGATATAAAGCGTTTATGGAAATAAACGACGCTCTTACTGCTCTTAAAGAAAGCAAATTCATAATAAGTCAACCTAAAATGAATACCGTTCTTAAAATAATAACGGATAACGATGTACTTTTCGGTCTTGTTAACGAATGTAACGAAAATTTCGATTACGACAAAGAATATAAAAGAGCAGTTACGAGTTTCAAAGACGGAGAAAGATTTATTTTACCTTCCGGCAGAAAAAAAGTTATAGCCCTTGTTACCGGTCTGCTTTTCGAGTTCAATATGAAAACCCTCGATTTTCATAAATTCATTCTTACATATTTTACTAACGCAAATTCCAATATCGCATTCTCGAACTTCTGCGATAAGATAATAAGTCCTTATATTTCCGCTCTTAAAGAAGTCCTTGTAGACGGTCTCGATAACGATATGCTTGACGATGAGGAAAATTACACTCCTGTCAGCAATACCGCAAACGACGCTTTGGCTGAAAATATTTATCCTCTTTTAAATAAACTCAATTACCTTTTTGTGGGGGATAACGGTCTTGACGATAAGGAAAGACAGGAACTCACCGATATGGTAAACGGTCTAATACTTGCTGCCGAAATGCGTGATATGCGCATTATAAGGGCGGTTTGGTACGGACTCAGAGTCAGAGCAAAAGGAGTTAAAAATTCCGCAAAAGTACTCGAAGAAATTCAAAAAACCCTTAAAATGTATCTCGTTTTGTGATTTAGGTTTCGTAAATTAAATTTATGGTATTAATACTTTACTTTAAATTTTAAATATAATATAATAATACACAGGTAGTTTATAACAAATCAGATCAGATCAGATTAGATAAGTTTAGATTAGATTGGAGGAGAAAAGTATGGAAAAAATACCTTACAGAACATTTTTAGAAGAAAAAGAGTTTCCTAAATATTGGTACAATATAATCGCTGACTTAAAAGAACCGCTCGAACCTTTTTTAAATCCGGACGGCAGCGAAGTTACTAAGGAACAACTAAAAAAGCTTTTTGCGTCAACCCTTGTCGAACACGAATTTTCAAAAGAAAGATATATTGAAATTCCAAAAGAAGTTTCCGATATATACAGAACATTTCGTTCCACGCCTCTTGTCAGGGCTTACAGGCTTGAAAAAGCGCTCGGTACTTCTGCGCATCTTTATTACAAATACGAAGGGCTTAATCCTTCGGGAAGTCATAAATTGAATTCGGCAATCCCCCAGGTTTATTATAACAAGCTTGACGGTATAAAAAAACTTACCACCGAAACCGGTGCAGGTCAGTGGGGAACGGCTCTTGCGGCAGCATGCGCATTCTTCGATATGGACTGCGATGTTTATATGGTAAAGGTCAGCGGTCAGCAAAAACCGCAAAGAAGACAGCTTATTGAAACATACGGCGCTAAAACCTATCTTTCGCCTTCCGACAGAACGGAAAACGGAAGGGCTATTCTGAAAAAAGATCCCGATAACGGCGGCAATCTCGGTATTGCAATAAGCGAAGCGGTAGAAGCTGCAATTAAAGAAAACGCTCATTATGCTTTGGGAAGCGTTCTTAACCATGTTATTCTGCATCAGACAATAATCGGGCAGGAAGCTAAATTGCAGTTTGAAAAGGTAGGAGAGTATCCCGATATGGTAATCTCATGTGTTGGCGGCGGAAGTAATTTCGGCGGAATTGCATTTCCGTTTATAGGGGATATGCTGAGAGGCGAGAAAAAAGGCACGGAATTTGTAGCGGTTGAACCTTCGGCTTGTCCTACAATTACCAAAGGAAAATACGCTTACGATTACGGCGATACCGCTCATTTAACTCCGATTATGCTGCAATATACTTTGGGCAACAGTTTTATGCCTCCAAAAATTCATAGCGGCGGACTAAGATACCACGGTATGAATACAATAGTAAGTAAACTTTGCCACGAAAAAATTGTAGACGCTGTCAGTGTTTCTCAAAGAGAGGTTTTCGAATCGGCGCTCTTCTTTACTAAAACGGAAGGAATACTGCCTGCTCCCGAATCAGGTCATTCGATTGCAGAAGCTATAAAAAGAGCCAAACAAGTTAAGCCGGGCGAGGAAAAAGTTATACTTTTCAATGTTACAGGTCACGGTAATTTCGATATGGCAGCTTATGAAAACTTTCAGTCAGGTAAACTTCTCGACGCTGTTTACACCGACGAAATGCTTGAAAAAGGATTTAAAAGTATTCCCGATATTGAAGCCAATAAAGGAAGACTTTAAAATAAAGTTAAATTTTTAAGTTTAAACCAAGGAGGTAATTATGACACAGAATAAAAAAGTACTTAAATTCGTTGACGATTCAGTCAAACTGTGTAAACCCGATAATGTCGTTTGGATTGACGGCAGTGAAAAACAACTCGACGAACTCAGAGCTCAGGCTGAAAAATCGGGCGAAATGATTAAACTTAACGAAAAACTACTCCCCGGTTGTTATTTGCACCGTACGGCAGTAAACGATGTCGCAAGGGTAGAAGGCAGAACATTTATATGTTCAAGAAAAGAAAAGGACGCAGGCCCTACAAATAACTGGTGGAATCCGAAAGAAGCCTATTCAAAGCTTTATTCCATTCTCGACGGCGCTATGCAGGGAAGAACAATGTATGTAATTCCTTTTTCTATGGGTGCGGTAGGCTCTCCTTTTGCAAAGGTAGGTATCGAAATTACAGACTCTATTTATGTCGTATTGAATATGCATATTATGACTCGTATAGGTCAGAGAGTTCTCGACAGTCTCGGAAACAGTAACGACTTTGTAAGAGGACTTCATTCAAAAGTAAAATTAGAAGAGGAAAACAGATATATCTGTCATTTCCCCGAAGACAATACCATTATATCCGTTAACAGCGGTTACGGCGGAAATGTCCTTTTAGGTAAAAAATGTTTCGCTTTGAGAATTGCTTCTTATCAGGGTAAGAACGAAGGCTGGATGGCTGAACATATGCTTATTTTAGGAGTTCAGAACCCCGAAGGCGATATTAAATATATTGCCGCAGCTTTCCCGTCCGCTTGCGGAAAAACCAACCTTGCTATGCTTATTCCTCCTAAGGTTTACAGCGATAAAGGTTATAAAGTATGGTGCGTAGGCGACGATATCGCCTGGATAAGAAAGGGTAAAGACGGAAGACTTTATGCTATCAATCCTGAAAACGGATTCTTCGGCGTTGCTCCGGGGACTAACGAAAAATCCAATCCGAACGCACTCGCTTCTACAAGAAAAAATACAATATTTACCAATGTAGTGCATAATCTTGAAAATAACACTGTATGGTGGGAAGGTCTCGATAAGAATCCTCCTAAAAACGCAGTAGATTGGAAAGGTAACAAGTGGGACGCTTCAAAAGGCGAAAAGGGTGCTCATCCCAACAGCAGATTTACGGCTCCTGCGGTAAACTGTCCGTGCCTTAGCAGCGAATTCGAAAATCCTAACGGCGTACCTCTTTCTGCGATTATATTCGGCGGAAGAAGAGCAAAAACCGCTCCGCTTGTTTATCAGTCGAAAGACTGGAATAACGGCGTTTTCGTAGGCTCGATAATGGCGTCCGAAACAACTGCCGCAGCTTCCGGCGCAGTCGGAGTAGTCCGTCACGACCCTATGGCTATGCTTCCTTTCTGCGGATATAATATGGCAGATTACTTCAAGCATTGGATTAAAATAGGGAAAACTATCGATGAGGATAAACGTCCTAAAATATTTAATACAAACTGGTTCAGAACCGATGAAAAGGGAGACTTTATATGGCCGGGCTTCGGCGACAATATGAGAGTTTTAGACTGGATATTGAAGCGTTGCGAAGGAAGGGTAGACGCAGTAGAAACTCCTATCGGTTATGTTCCCAAAACAGAGGATATCAATCTTGAAGGACTTACTAATTTCAAAAAAGAAGACCTCGAAAAAATACTTAATGTAGATAAGCAAACCTGGCAGGAAGAAGCTAAGGAAATCGAAGAATTCTATCAGAATAAGTTCAAAGATACTTTGCCGAAAGAATTGTATGACGAACTTGACAAGTTAAAAGAAAACCTTAAATAAATAATTTATGATAAGGTAAAAGCTTCGGAAATTCCGAAGCTTTTTTATTTACCTTGTATTATTATTTTATTCAATCGGTATTTTATTCATTAACGGTTGAATTTTCTTCTTCTTTTAATTCTTGGTTTTTAATATCGTTACTGTCTTTTTTAATATCTTTATCGTCTTTGTTTTTATCCTTTTTCTTTTTCATATCGGTTCCCGATATGATTTTTGCGTCAACCGATTTGTTTTGTATTTTAGCGTAATCCTTTATACTGTTTGCAATGTTAGTCATATGGTCGCCTATGCGCTCCATATTGCTTATAAGACTTAAAAATACCGCACCGCTTGCAGGGGAGCATATACCTTGATTGAGCCTTTCCACATGCCTTATGTTTAGAATGCGTTTCCATTCGTCAACTTCGTTTTCGTACTTATTGACATCGTCGAGCATAGACAGGTCGCATTTGGAAAATGCCTCGTATACATTTTCATAAAGATTTATTGTCGATTGCGTCATGAGTTTAATTTCCTTAATTGCGTCTTCCGAAAACTCTATATTTTCTTCCACCGATTTTTGAGTATACTCTACTATATTTTCCGCATAATCGCCTATTCTTTCGATATCCGACACAACATGATAAAGACTTCCTATCATAAGTTCGTCTCTGAACGATATATCCAAACTCGAAATTTTAACTAAATATCCTGCGATGGCTCTGTTTAAAAAGTTAAGTTGTTTTTCTGTCGTCTCGAAGTCTTCCTTTTCCGAAAGAGTCTTTTTGCATATAGAATTCATTGCTCTGTCGAAATTGAATTTTGCAAGTTCGAACATATAAAGTATTTCTTTTTTAACCTGAGCTATTGCGATAGCGGGAGTATTGAGCATACGCTCGTCTATGAATTTTAAGGTTTCCACTTCCACCTTATCTGAAATATCGACTCCTTTTTTCGTTCTGCGCTTGTCAGGTACGCACAGTGTGGCAAGCTGAACAATCTGTTTTATAAAACCTAATAAAAGCAGGGTGGTTATTACATTGAAAAATGTATGGAACATTGCAAGCTGAGTTGCGACATTTCCCGGGAACAATGTTTCAAGCATAGTACCCATAGAGTAATTGCCCGCTTGCATACAGCTTATTATTATAGCGAAGAATATCGAGCCGAAAACATTGAATATCAAGTGAATTGCAGCCGTTCTTTTTGCGTTTGTCGATGTGCCGATTGCTGCAAGTACGGCAGTAATACAAGTACCTATATTTACGCCCAATATAACCCATATAATGCTGTCTATTACCATAAGTCCGTTAGAGCCCATAGCAATAAGTATACCGGTTGCAGCCGAAGAACTTTGGATAAGAGCGGTAAATAATGCTCCGAATATGAAAAGCACAAAAGCGTTATCGGTACTTTGCAAAAAGTTTTTAAAGGCTTCGAGCTCTTTGAACTGTCCCATTGTGGTACTCATTAAATGAAGTCCTACGAAAATCATTCCGAGACCTAAAAGGGCGGCTCCTATTTTATATATTTTAGAGCCTTTTGCGCTCATAAGCATAAATGCGCCTACGCAGGTCAGTGCAGATATATAAATGGTAACATTAAGAGCTTCAAGCGACATAATCTGTGCCGTTATCGTCGTACCGATGTTTGCGCCCATAATTACAGATGTTGCCTGAGTCAAAGTCATTATTCCCGCATTGACGAAACCTACGACCATAACCGTGGTTGCAGACGAACTCTGAATAAGTGCCGTTACTCCTGCGCCTATTCCTACGCCCATAAATCGGTTATTGGAAATTTTATTGAACATTATACGGAGTTTGTCGCCTGCGACCGTCTCTAAATTGTCGCCTAATGACTGTATTCCGTAAAGAAAAACGCCGAGACCGGCTAAAAATAAAAACACATTTTCAATAATTTCAAAAGCTGACATAAATACCTCTCTTAAATGATAAAGTATTATTTGTCTGTTGTCAAACAATCTTAAACGCTTATAATAATAATTATATACGATATTTTTTATAATTCTAACGATTTATAATGTTTTAATAAATCGGCTTATATTACTGAAAAATTCAATTCAGCAAACTTTATTAAATAATATTTATTTTTTAATTGCGCTTGTATTCAGCCGTTAAAAAAGGTATAATTATCGTATGGATAAAAAAACTTTGCTTTTACTCGATTCTAACAGTTTAATAAACCGTGCCTTTTATGCAATAGGCCCATTGAGTACCAAGGACGGAATTATGACAAATGCCGTTTACGGATATCTTTCTATGCTTGCAAAAACCTTAAATGATTTAAAGCCGGATTATATTGCCGCAGTGTTCGATCTTAAAGGCCCTACATTCAGACATAAAATGTATGAAGGGTATAAAGCAAACAGAAAGGGAATGCCCGACGAACTTGCAAGTCAATTGCCTGTTTTAAAAGAGATACTCGGCTCATTTAAAATTAAAATAGTAGAGATGCAGGGATTAGAAGCCGATGATATTATAGGGACTCTTTCTAAAACCCAAGGATTGAAAAAAATAATTATCAGCGGCGACAGAGATCTTTTTCAGTTAGCGTCCGAGGATACCGAAATTTGGTATACAAAAAGAGGGGTTACGGATATTGCAGTTTACAACCTCGAAACCGTTTGTAAAGAGTACGGCTCCCCGGATTCCGTTATAGAACTCAAAAGCATTATGGGCGATAAATCTGACAATATACCGGGTATAAACGGTATAGGCGAGACGGGAGCGAGAAAACTTATAGGCGAATATAAAACTTTGGATAATATCTACGCTAATATTGATAAAATACAAGGCAGCATAAAACAGAAACTTATCGACGGGAAAGAACAGGCTTATCTTTCAAAAAAACTTGCGACGATATGTTGCGATGCTGAAATAAACTGTAAATTGGATGACTTAAAAATAGAAAAGGAATTTCATAAAGACGCCGAAAAAGTTTTATTGAAATATGAACTTAAATCCTTGATTAAAAGATTTCCCTTTAAAAACGAAGAAGGAAAAAAAGAAAATACAAATGTCTCGGATGAAGAAGTTAAAATAAGTACGGTTAACAAAACAATTTCCGCAATATCGGAATTAGAAGAGATTAATTTAAAATTGAAAGATAAAAAAACCGCATTTCTTTTTAAAGACAATACGGTTGAATTTTCTGACGGTAAAATTAATTATATCGTGCCTATGTCGAATAATCTTTTGGAAGGACTGAAATTTTATGAAATTGTCGAAGCATTGAAAGATGTATTAAAAGGCAAAAACAATGTTTTTTTTGATTATAAATCGATTTTAAAGACTTTCGACGGATATGAAACAGATTGCAAGTGCAATTTCGATTGTATGATAGCAGACTTTTTAGTTAATCAGATTCCGCAAGGAAGTTTCGAAAAATTCGCTTCCGGATATAATCTTTCAAACGATGCTTACTCTTTGTTCGTTTTAAGCGAAAAACTCGAAAGTATTTTAAAAGATATGAAATTAGATAAAATATTTTATGAAGTGGAAATGCCGCTTATTAAAATACTTTATTCTATGGAAAAGACAGGTTTTAAAATAGATAAAAATATTCTCAATCAATTTTCGATAGAGTTCAATGAGGAAATACTCGACCTTACGGAAAAAATTTACTTAGAGGCGGGACAAAGTTTTAATATTAATTCTCCCAAACAAATTTCTGAAATTTTATTCGATAAATTAGGACTCAAATCGGGTAAAAAAACAAAAAGCGGTTTCTCTTCCGATAAAGAGGTTCTGTATAAACTTTACGACAAACATAAAATTATACCCTTGCTTTTAAGATACAGACAGATTTCAAAGTTACAGTCAACCTATATCGACGGACTCAGAAATGTTATGAGCGAAAACGGAAGAGTGCATACTGTTTTCAAACAGGCTTTTGTAAGTACAGGAAGGCTTTCTTCGGCAGAACCTAATCTTCAAAATATTCCGGTAAGAAACAATGAAGGAGCTATGCTCAGAAAAATGTTCGTTGCAAGTGAAGGGAATATGCTTGTTGCGGCAGATTACTCTCAGATAGAACTCAGAATACTTGCCCATATGAGCGGCGACGAGAAAATGATAGAAGCCTACAAGCAAGGAAAGGATATTCATACATCGACTGCGGCTGCGGTTTTCGGCGTTCCTTATGAGGCGGTAACCGATGATATGAGAAGAAGGGCTAAGGCGGTAAACTTCGGTATAATATACGGAATAAGCGATTACGGACTGTCGGAAAATCTTCATATATCTGCAACTTCGGCAAAAGAGTTTATAGAAGAGTATTTTAAAACTTATCCCAAAGTAAAGGAATATATGGACAATAATGTCAAACTTGCCAAGGAAAAAGAATATGCCGTAAGCCTTTTCGGGCGCATAAGGAAAATTCCCGATATAAATTCCAAAGTCTATACCGTCCGTAAATTTAATGAGCGTATAGCAATGAATATGCCTATACAAGGCACTGCCGCCGATATTATTAAAATGGCAATGATAAATGTCTATAAAAAGATAGAAGAGGAAAAACTCAGCGCAAAATTAATTTTGCAGGTTCACGACGAACTTATTATAGACACGCCTTTTTCGGAAGTGGAAAAAGTAAAAGTTTTACTCAAAGAATGTATGGAAAACGCAGTTGAATTAAAGGTTCCTTTAACGGTAAGTATAGGAGCGGGGAAAAATTGGCTGGAAGCAAAATAAAGATACAAATATTTTGTTTTAAGTTGTTCGGTAAATTCAAATTAATATATTTCTGAATCACGATTTAAAACAGTTATATTAAGGGGGTTTTTTATGATAACACTTGTAACCGGCGGAATAGGAAGCGGAAAAAGCGAAGTAATAAAAATTCTTAAACAAGCAGGTAAAAAGATTATAAAAGCAGATGAGATAAATGCTGAACTTCTGAACGATAAGAATTATCTCGAAAAGCTTGAAAAAATTTTTCCCGAAGCATTTTTTGACGGGATACTTAACAAAAGAAGACTTAAAGAAATTATTTTTTCAGACAACTCTAAAAGAGAAATTTTAAACAGCATAGCTCACCCTGAAATTATAAAAAGATTAAACAAATTAACTTCGTCAATTTCGGATGTATATGTGGAAATCCCGCTTATGGAATTTTATAAAGGATTAAAGCCGAAAAGCGACAGAATATGGCTTGTTACTTCAGGTATTAACGAAAGAGTGGAAAGGGTATGTAAAAGGGATTTTATAAATGCCGAACTTGCCGAAAAAATAATGAAATCGCAATCTGCCGACGCCGATTTGATATTCGATGAAATCATAGAAAATAACGGTACTATCGAAGAACTTAAAGACAAAGTTTTGTTTTTAACTAAAATTTAAATTTTATTTCATTTTATATAAATGTAATGAAATATATTTAAGTTTTATTGCCGTAATATTATAGTTCAAATAATTTTAATTTCCCTTTTAAACGCTATTAAATGTAAGGTCTTTCATTACTTATAATATTAAATTGAATTTTTCATATACTTTTAATATGAAAAAAAGCGGCGCAATGATAGTGCTTTCGGTATTTGTAATATCTCTTTTATTTGCGGGAGTATTTATAGTATGGTACTTTGAAAGAAATGCTTTTTCAATTAAATATTACGATATAGTAAAAGATGCTTGCGATGAATATTCATTGGATTTGCCATTTGTTCTTTCGGTAATTAAAACCGAAAGCGATTTTGACAGCAACGCAGTGTCGAAATCGGGAGCAATCGGTCTTATGCAAATTATGCCTGAAACAGGCAGGGAATTATATCTTAAAAACAACGAAAATTTTACCGAAAGTCTTTTGTTTGTTCCTGAAATCAATATAAAGCTGGGTTGCTTTTATCTTGCTGAACTTATCAAAAAAACCGGCTCATATAAATGGGCTCTTGCCTCATACAATGCAGGATTAAGCAACGCTTTAAAATGGAAAGACTTAAATTTGGATTATCAGGATTTTCCGTTTAAAGAAACTTCCGATTATATAAAAAAAATCAAAGGAAATATAAAAGGATATGCTTTTTACAGAAACATAAAAAGCAATGCAGTTATAGATAACTGATTCTATTTATATTGATTAACCGACGGTATTTTACTTTTAATTCTTTCGGTTTCTTATAATCTATAAATGAACTATAAAGGTAAAATAATTTTATTGTTTTTTTAAATCAATACTTATTGACTACTTTTGTCAACGATATTAAAACTTTAATCGGTTTTGACAACAAAACAATTAAGTGATAAAATACAAAATTATCCGAATAAGAAAATCGGAGGTTTTATGTGGGAAGTTTTTGAAGACGCAGTATTCGACAGTTTAAAAGTCTTTGCCGTGCTTGTTCCTATAAATTTCATTATATCGCTTATCGAACCTTACCTTGCAGGGAAAATAAACCTCAAAGGAAAATTTGCGCCTCTGATAGGTGTAAGTGTAGGGCTTTTCCCGCAGTGCGGATTCAGTGTGGTTGCTACCGACCTTTATCTTAAAAGACATATTACGGCAGGGACTCTTCTCGGCGTCTATCTTGCTACATCCGATGAAGCTCTTCCGATATTTTTAGCTAATCCCGACAAGGCTTTGCATATACTTCCGCTGCTTGCCTTTAAATTCGTTATAGGGCTTATAACAGGCTATGTTGCCGACGCCGTTATGTTCAAAGAAAGAAAAGAGGTCAGCGAACATAACGAAAATTGCAATCACAAGCCGATAGTCCACTTAGGTTGTTGCAGTCACGATATCGAAGAAGGACACGAAATTCCTTCTTATGGAACGGGCAAAAAAAGCATAAATAAAAAAAACAATTTAATTGAAATAGTTAAAGAAAACGAAAATGAAAATGAAGAACAGGAAAAACGCTTATTACAAAATCTCGACAGATATCTCGTTCATCCTCTTGTGCACAGCGTGAAGATTTTTTTCTATATTCTTTTAATTAATTTCATATTCGGTATTATAATTTTCTATGTAGGTGAAGCAAATCTTACCGCATTTCTTTCGGCGAATAAATACGCAGCGCCTTTATTTTCCGTTCTTGTAGGTATAATACCTAATTGCGCATCTTCCGTTGTAATAAGCAATCTTTATATTATGGGCGGCTTAGGATTCGGGGCGACACTAGGAGGACTTTTGATGAACGCAGGACTAGGCTTTGCCGTTTTGTTTAAAGATAAAAAAAATATTAAAAAAAGTCTTATTATTTTTGGAGTTATGTTTGCGGTGTCTCTTTTAAGCGCATATGTCGTTTCGTTTATTTTTAATTTCAATATATTGAATATTTAATCTAATTATAATTTGGTATTTATTAGTTTGTAAAAGTTATAATATCAGAAAAAATAATTATATTTTTGTTTAAAAAATAGTTTGAGTTGCTCATTGTTTTTAACGATACAAAATAGCTATTTTAAAACCGATACCGATATCGTATCAAAAAACCATTAAAAATTAACTGTTTTTCAATGTAAAATAACCGGGGTCAGACGCACCGCCGTCAATACGGGCATAGGTTTTGTCGGTGCAGGAAGAGTCATAAGTTGTTCCTTCGCCGCCGACAAGTTTTTTACAGTTTATAAATAAATTAGCCGAGGAAGTTGCGTTATCGGTAACAAAAGCGTCGCTTGCATAAATAGTAGTAAGGTTAGAACAGTCTGAGAACATACGACTAATATTAGTGCACGAATCCGTGTCGAATGAGCTTAAATCAAGAGAAGTCAGAGACGAGCAATAAGCAAACATATAACTCATATTTTTAACTTTTCCTGTATCGAAGCTACTTAAATTGAGAGAAGTAAGAGAAGAGCACCTATAAAACATACCGTACATATTAGTGACCTTTTCAGTGTTAAAATTACTTAAATCAAGAGAGATTAAAGAAGAACAAGATGCGAACATGGAACTCATATTAGTGACATTTCTCGTATCGAAGTTTTCCAAGTTAAGAGCAGTAAAAGGAGAGAAGCTGAATAAATTCATCATATCGGCAACATTAGCGGTATTAAATGAACTTAAATCGATGGAAGTAAGAGCTGTCATTTTGAACATAGAAGCCATATATATGACATTATCCGTGTTGAAAGAACTTACATTTAGGGAAGAGAGAGCAGTGCAAGTATTGAACATGGAATTCATATTTATGCACGAACTTGTATCGAAAGAAGATAAGTCAAGGGAAACAAGAGAAGTGCATTCGTTGAAAAAATTATCCATGTTTATAACACGATTTGTTTCGATTGCAGAAATGTTTTCAATTGAAGTTAGATTTCCGAGCTTATAGAAGAATTTTGACGAGTTCTGGTTTAAAACTATTTTATAATCTATTGAAGTTAAAATGTATACTACCGTTCCTACTTTATAAAGGGAATAAACACCTTTGTTTTCAGTATCGAGCGGTGTAGAGGTTATGGAAACTATTTCGGCATTGTAGTCTTCGAGTTTTCCGAAAATGATTTTTGTAGTATCAGTGCCTATAATGGAGTTTACTTCAATTCCTGTTTTTAAAACGGGAATAGGAGTAAAATAACCTGGTGAGGAAGTTCCGCCGTCAATTTGCGCATAGGAAATATCTGTATGATTTGAGTCGAAAGTTGTGCCTTCGCTGCCGATAAGGTTAGCACAGCCGTCAAACATATCCGTAGAAACGGAAGTATTCACATTAAAATTATAGTCTGAATATATAGTAGTCAGATTGCTGCAATTTTTAAACATATTGCTGTAATCGGTTATATTATCGTTATTGAAATTTGTTAAAATCAAATAGGAAAGAGACGAACAACCTAAGAACATACCGTTTACATCGGTGACATTAGCAGTATCGAAATTAACTAAATTAAGTTTATTTAAAGCCGAGCAGCCACTAAACATATTACTCATATTAGTAACAGCAGATGTATCGAAATTAAGGTTGATTTCGGCAAGCGAAGAGCAGCCGCTGAACATACTACTCATATTCGTGCAGCTGCTTGTGTTCAATAGGCTTAAATCGAGGGAAGTAAGCGAAGAGCATTCGCTGAACATACCGCTCATATCAGTGACATTACTTGTGTCAAAATTAAGCAGATTCAGTTCAGTCAAACCCGAGCAGCCGCTGAACATACTACTCATATTCGTGCAGCTGCTTGTGTTCAATAGGCTTAAATCGAGAGATGAAAGCGAAGAACAGTTACTGAACATACCGCTCATACTTGTACATAAGCTTGTGTCGAAGTCGGTAAAATCGTATCGTGATACAGAAGACGAGTTAAACATATTCGAGCAGTCGCCGGCATAAATAATATTTCCTACTTTGCTTAAAACATAAATAGTAGAGTCGGTTGTATAAATTTTATAAGTACCGTTACCGTCGGCGTCGACAATATATTCGTTTTTAAAACTTACTATAAAATCTTTGTATTTATCAAAAGAGCCGAATACAAGGTTAGTGAAATTACCTGTTTTTAGTATATCGTTAAAATCATTTCCGTTCATGAGTAATGGCTTGCGCCATACGGCATAAATTGTTTTTTCAGGATTATCCGAAGTTAAAACAACATTTTCGCCTAATTT
>CALVMC010000010.1 GCA_944342015.1 uncultured Clostridia bacterium | reverse complement strand
TAATTTTTGCCGCCGCGTTTTGCAGGCTTTGCAACGATTTTGATTTCCTTGACTACCTTGTTGAGATTTTCCATTTTATACTCTCCTTGAAAGATATTTATTTGCAACCCGCGCCGACCTTGCGCACCGATCGGCGCGGGATATGCCGAAAAGAAGTTAGCCGCGTTTTTCCTTGATTTTCTCTATTATCGTCTTAATTAGTCGGAACGGCGCGGAGATAAGCCACCAAAGCCCCTTGAATATCCATACTATCGCTTTAAGCAGAAAGGATATAATCGTAGGCAGGAGCGGGGCAAGCAGGATAAGCGCGACGATTAAAATAATTGCAATGATTATCCATATCCCGCGATTGTTGATTTCGGGCTTTATTTCTTCCTCGTTAATCGGTTTGTCGCTCCCCGATTGCTTGTTATCGATTACGCCCAGATTGTAAGTAACGCCGTCCGTTTCAAACTTTAACCGAAGTATCGTAACATCTCCGACAAGCGTTGAAAAAGAGTAAGTCGAACCGTACCCGCCGCCGAGGGAATAACTCGTTTCCGCAAAACGCAAAACCCATTTTTTACTCTGCAATGCGGCTTTACCCTCGTCGGTTATCTTGTTTGCCACGTTCACATCGATGACCGCGCCCGAATACACGTTCTGCGTTAAATCGTTTTCCGCGATAAACTGTTCGACCGTTTCTATTCTGTCCCACTTGTAAGTACCCGCGAATAGCCCGTCGCCCGTATGCTCGACTTTATCCGTATATTTCAGATAGGCGTACTCGTCAGACTTTTCCCCGAATGTTTCGTGTTCGCCCGCGCCCACCGCAAACGAATACGAGTAATCTTGCTTTGTGTAGTAGACATCGGCTTCCAGTAACTTGTCTATCGGTTTATCCGTATTGAACGCGACAAAATGGCTATCGCAAGCCCCGACATACAGTTTGAAACCGTCCTTATACCGCACAAAGCCCACGAATTTGTCCGTAATGGTTATCGTTTCAATATCCACCACGTTGCAATAGGGCTTGCCGTTTATCTCCGAAAAACAATACTGTTTGTTTACGGGGTAATTGACTTCCGTTATCGTGTTGCCGTCGTCCGCTTGCTCGTCTATGCTTTCGTCGAACGGGCGATAAATAGAACTTATCGCATAATAGCGGGTAGGCTCTGACAATACGGTAAAATCTTGCACGATATACTTGTAGAAAACCCCGCTTGAATTGAGCAAGCGCACTTTGTAATTGCGGTAACTGATTTCGTCGTTTATCGTGGTCGATATATTGATAGAACTTGCTATCAGGTTTTTCGCTTGTCCGCTCGGCTGATAGACATACAGGAATAATTCGCCGTCCGTGCTTTCGGCTATCTGTATAATTTTAAGCGAATAATCGTCCGCAATGGCGGGGTAATGGCTTTCGTCGAAACTGTCGTCTTTTTGCAAATCGTCCAGTACACCCGAATAGCCGCTTTCGGCGTAGGCGATACTTTGCACCGCCGTAAAGACGGTGCAAAACGCCAGGAGAAAAACAAGCGCGGCAAGCAAAAAACTGTTTGTTTTCCGTTTTACCATATAATCGCCTCTTTGTCTAATTCAACGCCGACCACTTCAAAATAATAGCGGAACGGAATTGTAACGCTTTCTTTGCCGTCGGGAGATACGACATACAATGCAAAGTACGGATATTTCCCGAAGTCTGTATTACCGATTTCGTCCGTCATTGTTACTTGCTTGTCGGGGTACACCGCTTGCAATATCTCCGTCATCGTCATCTTGTCCGTTGCGATACAGAACGAACCGTCCGACTTTACGGGGATACTTTTGCCGTCGTAGCCCTTGCAGAACGCCGCCGATATATCGCTTTCCGCGCCGTAGGAACTTTCTTCGCCGTTTACGGTAAAAGTGAAGTTATGGTTTTCGTCCGTGTTCGGCACGACCTTGACAACGCAATCGGAAACAGAATACGAGCCGAAACCTTTGCTATGCCCGATTGTAAAATAATTTTCTTCGCCGCTATGCTGAATGGCAACGTCGGAATTGTCCCCGATAATGCTTTCCCCCGAACGGAGATATAGCCCCTGCGGGCGGGTGAAGTAATAGATCGCCCCGCCCGCTATCCCCAGTATCAAAAGAATTAGCAATATTGCGGACAACACCTTTGCAAAAGTGCTTATCGCTGAATTTGCGCTCATTGCGATTGCTCCGTCAGATTACGAGCGTGCCTTTATCCAGCGATACGCCGAACACAGGCATTACCGCCGTTTCGGGGTTAAAACGGAATGAATAATGCCGCGTAAAACTACTGTATTTTCCCGTAAACGTAACCGTATATTCCACAAACGGCGTGTCGGGGTTTGCCTTTATCCAGTCGATAAATTCTTTCGTGTATTTCTCGTAAAGTTCTTCGGTAAATACGGACATTCCCACGCCCTGATAACTTGAAAGCATTTCAACGGCAATCATAATAGGGTTGTTTCCGAAAACAACGCCGTTTTTCGCTATTTCCTGAAACGTAAACACGCGCTCGCTGCCGTTAGCCTCGATTGCAAAATCAATAAAAATATTTATGAGTTCCTGCGGCACATTCATTTCGCTTTCAATATTCAGTCCGTATTCGCTCCCGCCCACAGGCACGACGGGCATACAGTCTTTTATCGTGTAGTCCGAAAATTTATAAGTCCTGCTCACGTCCTCGTCTGCCCATTCCGACAAAGGATCGTTTTCATCTTCGGGCGTCAGTTGATGGTCGCCTATAAACATCTGATAATATCCGCCTGCCCATAGCGTTCCGTCCGACATTCCCGACTTAAAGCCCTCAAAATCGGGTACGACCATATCTATCAGCACTTCGTCCGAGCCGAACTCCAAAATATTTTTGTCTAATTCTTCGTGATACAATGCCGTATCGACAATGCGGCGGGCATAGTCCAAAATACATTCCGCTTTTGCATAGGCGTTGGCGCGCGACGTTACCGTGATTTTGATTTGTTCCCCGAACGCTTTTAAGCAGTTGACCGTGGCAGTCAATGCGCCGTCGCTTTCGGGCGTTACCGTGATATAATCGCTTGCCGTTTTCCCGCTTGCCCAAGCGGAAGAAGGGTTGACGAAGGACACGCCCCAATCGACCGCTTTATTGTCTGCCGTTTCCGGCGTTATCGTCGCTTGCAGGGTGATACCCTCCGCGGCGGTGCTTTCTTCGGCGGCAGTCGTCGCAAATACCATATTCGCGGGCATTGCGTAAACCTTGCCGCTTTCCATTGCGTTTCCGTCGCCGTCCGTTACGACCGCTTGTTCGTCCTGCGGCTGCTCGTCTTTGCGGTTGTCTATGCCGATAAAGATTGCCGCGACCACGCCCACGATAAGCGCGATAATAAGGGTAAACGCGATTATCCATTTGATAGTGTCCGATTTCTCGTGCTTGAAAAGTTCGTTATTCATTGTTACCTCCGTTTTTTGTTTCGTTGTCTTTCCCCGCAAGCGGGTTTTGCTTGCCGATTGCCGCCCAGTCTATCATTTTGACCGCCTCGTCCGCGCCGAAGTAATAGATAAACCGCCGCGCCGTTTCTTCGCCTACCGCCGTACCGCAAAGCAGTTTTTCCACCTCTGCGACCGTAACGCCCATTTCCCGCGCCAGTATTGCCGCCGTTATGCCGTACTTGTCTAAAAAGGCTTGCAACAGTTCTTTTTTGATTTTCACGTTTCCACGCTCCCGTTTTTTAGTAGGCAGTTTTTTTGCCTCTACCTATAAGCACGAAAACGAGGCAATTATAAGGTTTTTCCCAAAAGTTTTTTTAATTTTTTCAAAACCGTTGCAAGTTGTTGCGTGATAGCGGGTTGCGAAACGCCTTTTTCCTTTGCGATTGCCGTTAATGTCATACCCTTGAAAAATACTTTTTCTGCCAAGTCTTTTTGCTTGTCCGATAGTGCCGCCATTGCTTTATGTATTTGCTTTTCGTCCTCTTGTTGTATGAGAACGGAAAGGAGATCCGCGGCAGGGCTTGCAAAGTCTATCCCGTTTTCGTTTAGATAGTCCAATGAGATATGCCGCCGCGTTTCTTTCCAATGGTTGCGCTTTTCCTGTTGCACCAGTTCAGCATATAGCGTGTAAAATTCGTCCGTTACCTCGATTTCGCTTGTCGTGCCGTCCGCAAAACGGTATTTAATTGTTTGCATTGTTTGTCCGTTCCTCGATTTTCTGTTTTTGAAAACCGACTGAAACGGACAAATTTCGCAATAAAGAACGCCCGCCAGCCGAGAACTAAATCTCGATCTGACGGGCGCAAAAACATATTAAAAAAGCCCGACAAATTTCTGAACTAAACCAAGAGATTTAGTCCTAAAAATTTGTCGGGTTCATACTCTTTCGCGGAGAGTTTCAACACCTTGAACAAATGCCAGTCGTAGGCGAACGTGCGCATACAACCCCGTTATTTCGCTTGATTTGGGGATATGTATTGCGCTTATTATGAACTGTCAAAATATAAAAAAAGAATTGAGCGCGACATTTCTGCCCCCCGAAAATAAATACTTTTGCTTTACTTTCGTACACTCAATTCTTTATCTTTACAGTGATTTGTAGCCTTATGCTTTTTCGGCTACTGTCTTTTGAATGGTAATTTTGCCGTCCTTAATTTCGATAGTCATTTTCTCCGCACATTTCGGACAATGTATTTCTATTGTTGAGCCGTCGCCTGCTTTCAATAATTTGTACCCGCAAGAGGGGCATACCATGTAGTAGTTCATTTTCTCACCATATATTCTATTTTCTATTGTTTCGTACTTTTTCAATAACCATTATTATCAGTAGAAATATCGCAATGTAAAACAGCAAATAAACGATATGCGGATAAATGCACGTTGCGCCGATACTTTGTAATTCACTGCCGATTAAAACCGAATGCCCGAATGGCAACAAATTTACAAATTTACCGAACCCACCGTTAAATAAACTTATAGGCATAAATATACCGCCGAATATTCCCGTCATTGAAATAAATATCGAACTTATCGGTCCCGTCTGTTTTTCATTCTTACAAATACAACCGATTAGCATACCGACGCAAATATAGAAAAATGCAGACGGCAGCAAATAAATTATACTCAGAAGAAAATTTATATCAAACGGAAATCCAAAGATTAAAGCCGTTAAAAAGAACAGAACCGTTTGAATTAGCACCATAGGTAAAGCAGAGAAAAAGAAGCTGCAATAATACCCGAACTCACTGATAGGCGAAATATTGATACGCTTTATAAATGAAGTGTTTTTATCGGAAGAAATCTGCATAGCGACATAAAGACTTATAAACGTATAGCCAAATACACAAATTCCGCTTGCATAACTTGTTATCGCAAAATTATTAGGCACGTTTTCAAGGTTGCTGAAAATTATTTGCATTAGCAATAACATTATAAGAGGGAACCCCAAACAAAATATTAAGCTAAGCGGATCTCGGAGCATTTCTTCTATATTTCTTCGAGTTAAAATTAAACATTTTTTCATACTTCTTCCTCAGACAAGGACAGTAGAGCATTTTCAAGATTGTCTGTACCCGTAACTTTGAGTATTTCCTCACGCGTACCAATAGCTTTAATTTGCCCGCGACTTATAATGCCTATTTTATCGGCTAAAAACTCAACTTCTTCCAAATAGTGCGTCGTCAATAAAATCGTCAATTTGTTTTTCAGTTCTTTTATAATATCCCACAATATTTTTCGAGACTTTACATCAAGACCAAGCGTAGGTTCGTCAAGAAACAATATTTGTGGCTCTGTAATAATAGCGAGCGCAATACTGACTCTGCGAGCCTGCCCGCCGCTTAATTTTTTACACAGAACATTCTCTTTTTCATTAAGACCGAATTTAGAGATAACGGCGGCAATTTTTTTATCTTTATCTTGAATATCATATAACGATGCAATCAAATCTAAATTTTCTCTTACGGTTAAATTTTTCGCAATGGCATTTTCCTGCGGAGAAATATTGATGATTTTTCTAATCTTTTCTTGTTCGCCGATTAGGTCATAGCCATTTATTACAGCCGTTCCCGAAGTCGGCAACATACTTGTCGTCAGCATATTGATTAAGGTAGTTTTTCCTGCGCCGTTAAACCCAAGCAGAGCGAAACACTCTTTCTCTTGAATATTAAAAGATACATTATTAACGGCTGTCAGTTTAGAATATTTTTTTGTTAGATTTCTGATTTCAATCATCGGTATCTCCGTTTTTTGCCCGGAATATTTCTTCGGCAAATTTAAGATAATCGTCATACTTTGCAATAGCAATTCCTTTTTGTAAATCGCCAAGCAAAATCAGGGTGTCGCCTTCCTTAAAACCAAATACTTCACGGGCTTGTTTTGGAAGGACTATTTGTCCTTTGCTTGTTATTTTTGTAGTCCAAATAAACTTATCTTGTTTACTGTTCATCAGTTTCTCCTTTCTATTCTTCTTACTTTTCTTACTTTTCTTATTTATAAGTATATCATAAGCCAAAAATAAAGTCAAATAATTTGATAGATATTCTACGTTCATAATGAAATCATCAAAACAAGAAAAAAACTATTCTTCCCCAAATTACGACAATTTTTATTGTTCTGTTTATGATAAAATGAAAGTCCGATTATCTGTGTTTTATAACCTTTTCATACGCGGCTTTTGCTTGTGCTTAACCGCCTTGTGGGATTATACGCCGCCTTGTTCTATGATCAACGGGCAAGCGGTTGTATTTTTCGCCTGCGAAAAATCTCCACCGACAACTTCTTTCCCGCAGAGGCGGGAAAGTATGTCCCGTTGACATTCCACTGCGGCGGCGGGGCTACCTAATTAAGGCGGTTAAGCACATAAGCACCGCAAAAATTAAATTAAGGCGCACCCCGCGCCGAAAGGAGCAACCGCAATGAAAAACGCAGTCATATATGCCCGTTTCAGTTCCCACGCGCAGAACGAACAGTCCATCGAAGGACAGTTGGCAGAGTGCCGCGCCTTTGCCGAACGCAACAATTTGCGCATAGTCCGCGAATACATAGACAGAGCCTTGACGGGTACGACCGACAAACGCCCCGACTTTCTGCAAATGATTGAGGATAGCAAGCGCAAAGGCTTTCAGTTCGTTATCGTCTATCAGTTAGACCGTTTCGCCCGTAATCGTTACGACAGCGCAACGTATAAAGCCAAACTGAAAAAGAACGGCGTTCGCGTTCTCTCCGCGAAAGAAAATATCACGGACGATGCCAGCGGTATTTTAATCGAGGGCGTTTTGGAGAGTATGGCGGAATACTATTCCGCCGAACTTTCGCAAAAAATAAAACGCGGCATAGCCATATCCGCGTCGAAATGCAAATATTTTGGCGGGAGCGTTCCCCTCGGTTACAAGGTGGACGAACAAAAGAACTTCGTCGTCAACGAGGAAACCGCCCCGCTTGTTAAGACTATGTTTGAAATGTTTGTCGGCGGCAGAACGTATGCGGACATTATCCGCTATATGAACGGACGCGGCGTTACGACTTCGCGCGGCGGTAAGTGGAACAAAAGCAGTTTTCACCGCATATTCAGCAATCGCCGCTATTTGGGCAAGTACATCTATCACGGCGAAGAGATTGACGGCGGTATGCCGCAACTCATCGACGACGAACTTTTTGCCGAGGCGCAAAAGGTGTTAGCCAAATACGCCGCCGCGCCGTCCCGCGGCAAAGCCAAAGTCGAATATTTGTTGTCGGATAAAATGATATGCGGGCATTGCGGCAACAAAATGACGGGCATAAGCTCAACGAGCAAAAGCAAAAAGATACATCACTATTACAAATGTACGGGAAACAACAAGGGCATTTGCAAAAAACGGACTGTCCGCAAACAGTTTATCGAAGATGAGGTCGTCGCCGCCATAGTGGGCGAACACGGCATTTTAACCGACGAATTTATTGATATGGTAGCCGCTGAAACCTATTTGCTTATTCAGTCGGAGCAGAACGACACCGAGATAAGACGGCTTGAAAATCTTGTCGCGGAAAACCAAAAGGCGATAAACAACTTAATGCAGGCGTTAATGCTCGGCAAGATTGCCGACACCATTCTGTCGCAAATCGAGAAGTTAGAGAACGAAAACAAGGAACTGCAAGACACAATCGCCAACGAAAAGGCAATGCAGATAAATTACAGTTACGCCGACATTCGCAAGTGGCTGTCGCACTTCCGCACGCTTGACTATTCCAAGACAAAGAACCGCAAAGACCTGATAGACACGTTCATTTACAGGGTGATACTGTACGACGATAAAATGAAAGTGTTGTTTCACCTTAAAGGCGGGCAACAGGGCGAACTGCTCTTGAACTTGATTTTCCCCGATTATCCCGACGGACACGGCGACGACGGCGAGAACGCCCAAAAAATGCCCGAAAATGAAAAAGAAACCGACAAAGCGGTTTCTAATTCTGACACATACGCAGAGTGTGCGTATACGTCGCGTTTGGTGGAGCTGAGGGGAATCGAACCCCTGTCCAAAGAAGATTTGCCGTTACTTTCTACATACTTATCGGATATCGATTGTCCCGTAAAACTACTTATCCGCAAGTTTTTTTACGGCAAGCCTTTGAATATGATCGGGTTTAAAGGCATAGACCCGAAAAGTTCCTCACACTAATTGATGCCGCAAAATTAAACAGTGAGCTTTTAAAAGCGACAGCTTTCGGCCGTTAGGCAGCAAAAGCGAGTTGATTATTATTTTTAGCGTTTATTTTTTTTTGCGTTTTAGCGTAGCCGACCCTACGGTATGCTTATAGCGGTTAGGCTCCCCTGTCGAAACCTTTACAGCCCCATAAAAAATTAAATATTATTTAAATTGCATTAATTTTCGCAGTTAATATTTATGCATTAATATTATAGTCTAACAAGTTTAATTTGTAAACATATTTTCGTTTTTTATTATTATAAATGAAATTTTCTAGTAATAAAAAAAGAAAAAAGGAAATTTCTGTAAAAAAATTTACCTTTTCTTCATAAATTTTTTTACAAAAATATCGTCAATTGTTGAAATTCATATTTTTATGTGTTAAAATTGTATTATAAATTCTTTATTCGGAGAAACTTCTATGAATTTCCGTCTGAAACTCTTATCATTAAAACAGCCTGTTAATAAGGAACTTTTTGTATGCAAAAAATATGAAAAAGACAACGAAATACACTACACTTTCCCGAACAAACCTAAAATGTTCGATATTGTTCTTACGGAAAATAATTCGGACAAAGAAAACAAGTCGTGGATACTTGAACTCAGCGGCGAAGAAAGGTTTGTGGATACAGAAGAAATCTATTATGAACTTATAAGACTTCTGTTACATAATTTCAGTCTGCGCTCGAAAGATATTTTAAAAGTATTTTTCGAAGGAGAAAAAATTAGCAAACGTTGATATTATAATCTAAATTTTTCGTTGGCTTAAATTTAAATCTATATATTTAAAATGCAATATTTTTGTTGATTAGTTAAATTAAAATTAATATTAATTTACAATATACAAATTTAATACTTTACTACCGAAAGCTATTAATATATAATTAAAATATTATGTTAAACAAAGGCGATAAAATAAATTTATTAATAGAAAAATTCGGAAACACGGGAGAAGGGATTTGTTACATAGACGAAATACCCGTTTTTGTTAAATATACTGCGCCGGGAGATGAAATCGAAGCGGAAATTACCGTGATTAAAAAAAATTATGCCGAAGGAGTATTGAGAAAAATAATTAAACCGTCGCCATTAAGAATAACCCCGCCCTGCCCGTATTACGGAAAATGCGGAGGCTGCGACCTTATGCATATCGATTATGAAAATCAGTTAAAATTAAAAAAAGAAATGCTTTCGAATACGATAAGACATATTTCTATAATCGACGCCGATACTTCGGAATGTATTCCGTCCGATAAAAATACAAGATACAGAAATAAATTTCAGGCTCCGTTCGGAGTAAAAGAAAACAAAGTGATTTTAGGTTTTTTTAAATACAATACGCACAAAATTATTCCGATAAAAGATTGTCTTTTACAGCCTGAATGGGTAAAAGACATTATAAAAATAACGGAAAATTGGGCAAGCCTGGAAAAAATACCCGTTTATAATGAAATTACCTCAAAAGGCATATTAAGGCATATTGTGGTACGGGAAGTAGAAAACAGATTAATAATAATATTGGTAGCAACTCAAAACATAAAAGACAAAGCGGAAACATATAAAAAAGCAATACTTGAACTTTACCCGAATTCGGTTATATTAATTAATATCAATAAATTAAAAGGCAATGCAGTGCTTTCCGATAAATGTGTTTTTTTAACATCCGAAAAGAGTCTGCCGTCTGATTTTTACGGAATAAAATTTAATCTTTCCCCTTTGAGTTTTATGCAGGTAAATCAGAATGTAATGAATAAAATGTATTTAAAAATTATAGAAAAAATAAAAAAGTTTAACAAGCCTATAATTATAGACGCATATTCGGGCACAGGACTGCTCACATCTTCCCTTTCAAAGTATGCGGAAAAAACAATAGGTATAGAAATAATCGAACAAGCCGTAAAGGACGCAGAAAAAATTGCAGCGGAAAACGGAATAAAAAATTCGGTTAATATACAAGGCGATTGTGCAAAAATTCTGCCTGAGACGATAAACAAAACAGAAGAGGAAAATCCGGGAAAAGAGATAATTCTAATTCTCGATCCGCCGAGAAAAGGACTGGACGAAAATATTTGCCAATCCATAATTAACTGTAAAAAAATAAATGAAATAATCTATATTTCCTGCAATCCTGCCACCCTTGCAAGAGATCTTAAATTGTTAAACGAAAGTTATGATATTGAAAGCATCACGCCTTTCGATATGTTTCCTCAGACTCACCATGTTGAAACTTTGGTTTGTCTGAAAAGAAATAATTAATAAAAATTTTATTGATATATAAAAATTTTATATTTTAAAAAAATATTCGATTTATTTAAATATTACTATTTTTTATCAGTTTGATAATCTAAATTAAAATTATATTATCATACCCGCATTTAAAAATTACCAAAATTTACATGTCGGCATTTTCCATAGCTTGTTTTATAATCTATTCGAGGTGGAAAATGAAAAAAAATTTAATATTACTTATAACGGCGTTAATGCTTGCCGTTACAATGCTTTCAGGGTGCGTAACAGAAACAAAAAGCAATCAATTTTCAGATGACGAAACTGAAATAGCCGACAATTACTTCGTTGACAAAGAAAACGGACAAACTGCCGAAGGTGAAACCAATGACAGTACCGATAAAGATATTAACGATGAAAATACCGTTAACGATAAATACGATATATTAATTGTTTCCGAAACCGACGGACTTAATGTAAGAAAAGGTCCCTCTACTTCATATTCGTCGCTGGGAACCCTCGACGAAGGCGATATGGCGTCTTTTGAAGGTATAGAAGGCAACTGGTACAAAACTGTTTACAAACAACAGGAAGCTTATGTATCCGTATCCTATTGTTCACTTGCAAAATTCGAAAAAGGGTCACAGCAAATAGAAGATATAATAAGTGTGGGAAAAACCCTTTTAGGATACCCTTATGTATGGGGAAGCGAAAGGTATCTTTATTCAAACGGAACTATAAACAAAAATTTCAAACAAGGCGAATTTGACTGTTCTGCACTTACTCAGTATGCATACTATATAGGAGCCGGAATAAAACTCGATGTAACTACAAGAACTCAGGTTCTGCAAGGAAACGAGGTTGAACTGAGCGATTTAAAACGGGGCGATCTGATGTTTTTTACCAACTCTTCGAGATATTACAATACCGGGATTGAAAGAGTGGGCCATGTAGCGATATATCTCGGTAACAATTACATATTACATACTGCAAGCGACCATGCTGTAATAGAAGAGATAAGTTCTACAAGATGGAATTATTTTATAACCGCAAAAAGATTTATTTAAATAAAGCTAACGTTACCGAAAAAATATTTTTCTGCGTGAAATAAATAATTTTCGTTTTTATTTGAAAATTTACAATGAAATGAAATAAATAATAAGACAAAAAACTATTAATTAATTGACAAATCGAGCATAAAAAAATATAATATATTAAACTTAAAAAACCGAATAAAGGATAATCATCCGTAAAAATTTTTACGGATGATTTTTAATTAAGTATGAAAAAAGATAAGAGTTATAAACAAATAGCCTTTACCGTTTCCTTGGTAACGATATTGATAAATACCGTATTGTCGGTATTTAAATTAACGGCGGGAATTATCGGAAATTCCGGCGCAATGCTATCTGACGCCGTACACTCTATTTCCGATGTTCTGAGTACTCTTATTGTAATGGCAGGTATTAAATTTGCTTCAAAAGAATCCGACAAGCAGCACCGATACGGACATGAGAGAATAGAGTGCGCTGCTGCAATTATACTTGCCGTTATACTTTTTGCTACGGGTTTAGGTATAGGATACAGCGGAATACTTAAAATCACGCAAGGCTACGAAACCCTCGAAATACCGGGACTACTTCCCTTGATTGCGGCAATAGTATCGATTGTAGTAAAAGAAGGAATGTTCTGGTACACAAGACACTTTGCAGTAAAACTGAACTCAGGGTCTCTGAAAGCAGACGCCTGGCATCACCGTTCTGACGCATTATCTTCGATAGGAAGTTTTATAGGAATACTCGGAGCCCGTTTAGGATTTCCGGTGCTCGACCCGATAGCAAGTATCGTAATATGTTTAATGATACTTAAAGCTGCATACGATATATTCAAAGACGGAATAGATAAACTCGTCGACAAAGCCTGCGACGATAAAACGATAGAAAAAATAGTTAATATAATTATGGCGCAAAAAGGCGTTATCAAAATAGACGATTTGAAAACAAGAATGTTCGGATCGAAAATTTATATAGATGTCGAAATCGAAGCGGACGGAAATCTCACTCTTTTCGAAAGTCACGAAATAGCCGAAAATGTTCATCATTCATTAGAGAAAGAACTTGAAACCGTAAAGCATTGTATGGTACATGTAAACCCTGCAAAAAACGAGGACGACAAAACGCAATCGGAAAATTCAGCACAAATCACCGAAAAAGTAATTACCGAGGAAAAATCGGATAATTCCATTCAAAAAAGTGAAATCGATACAAAAGAAGAAAAATAAAAAAGAATTAAAATTAACGCATAATTAAAATCGGTATTGACATAATCCCTTTATATACAATATAATAAAATTATTAAATTATAAGGAGAAAGGTTATGAATTATTTACTTATGGCGTCATCCGGCGCAGGTAGTAACGATATATTGAATAACGGAATATTTTTAGCGATAATCATTGTGTCCGTGTTAATAGGTATCGTTGCGGTTCTTTCGATAGTTGCAAGATTAATTATTTTTTTCACTTATTTCAGGAACAACAGACGCAAAAACAGTATCGGACTTACCGGAAAGGAAGCTGCAAGAAAGCTTCTCGACGAAGCCCAACTTCAAGAAGTGGAAGTCGTTAAAGCAAACTGGCTCGTCGCTTTAATATTCGGTAACAGTTACAGAGGGCGTAAAAAAGAAATAAGACTGAGAAGAGGAATCATCAATAAAAAATCCATAACTTCGGTAGGACTTGCCTGTCAAAAGGTAGGACTTGCCCTTCAAGACAAGGAAGGCGACAAAAAGTTCAGATTCAAAGACAGAATGGAATTTATAACGATGTTCGCCCCTGCTTCTTTTGTACCGATAGTAGTAGTCGGACTTTTAGTGGATATATTCGCATTTAAATTTACCGGCTGGGTAACATTAATATTTTTGTTGATTGCAACGATATATTTTCTTTTATCATTCATTGTTTTGCTATACACTATTCCTGTCGAAAAGAAAGCCTGTAAAAAAGCTTTGGAAATTATGGAACAAACTAATTTTTTAAATGAGGAAGAAAGAGGTTATATAAACGGATTATATAAAGCATATATACTTGCTTATATCTGCGATTTCATACTTGCCCTGCTCTATATTATCAAAATGATTTTGAAGATACTATTCAAAATGACGAAAAAGTCGGATTAAAAATAAAACAGAATTATATAAAAAAGAGGCTTAAATGCCTCTTTTTACTTATAATTTTTTTCTTAATTTTTGCAAAAAAAATTGCTTTGTGATACAAAATTCCTAAATAAACAAAAACCTTTAACTTAAATTTTTTGCGAAATTTCGGTATAAGAAATCGATTAAGAGGTTTTTTTCGTCCCCCAAAAGCAAAAGCGACCTTAAAAAGGAAAATTTTGTTTATTGTAATTATTCTCAAAATATGGTATCATAAAAGAATGAAAAAAAGGTTTTTCTTATTATTGCCGATATCTATTTTAATATTGTTTTGCTTTGTTTTTTCAGCATGCAATTTTAACGATGTTCCCGAAAACACAGACGGCGAAGAAATATATTTTAACATAATTTATGATTATTCCAGTCTTTTGCCCGTAACAAGCGAAAGAGTAAAGAAAGGAACAATTCTAACCAAACCTGAAAGTCCGCAAGCAGACGGATACAAGTTTTCAGGCTGGTATCTGGAAGAGGATTATATTAATAAATTTACTTTCGGAAATGCAGTAACAAGCGATATTTACCTGTACGCAAAATGGGAAAGCATTTATTCGGGAATTTACAAGGAAACAACCGATAGCGGCAACATAAATTCATTAACTTTAAACAGCAACGGAACATTTTTATTAAGCCAAACCGAAAAAAACGATACTTTTTTATACAGCGGAACCTATAAAAACGACAAGGAAAATCTCATTCTTATCTCGGACAAAGTCAAATATAACGAAATATATAAAGAAGAAGAAAATTTATTTTTGTATTCCGTAAACGACTATGCGATAACTGACGGTGAAATTGTTCTTGTAAAAAGCGATGCGGCAGCCCCTTCCCTTATTATAGGACGATACATAAAAACCTTAAAAAACAGCGTTGAAATAATCGAGTTTTCCGATAACGGTACTTACAAACTCATTTATCTTTTTTACGACGAAAGCAGTGAATCGGTAAAAAAGACCGAAATGACGAACAATTACCGCATAAGCGAAAATATTTTGTTTATGGGAAATACTTCCGGAAAAGAAACGGAGTTTGAAATAAAATCAGGTTATATAATAAATACCGTCGATAATGCCGTTTACTTTTATAAAAACCAAAATAACAAAAAATATGTCGCAGGATTTCTTGTGAATTTCGACGGATTTATTACCGATATCACTCAAACCGATTACGGCAGAATCATTGCTTTCGATAATAAATACGAAGAATACACGATAAATGTTACAAGCAATATGATTTATACAAGCAAGGCCTCAGTCAATGCAAAAATATATGTGGAAAACGAAAACCTTGTTTTTTTAAAAACTTTAACAATATGCAATAGCATAACTGTAGGAGAAAAGGCAGAATTAACGGTAAATAAAAATACATTGCTTTGCGATAAATACAAGGCACAGGCAGAAAGTCAGTACGGTATAGTGTTTTCGTCTTTTTTGGAAAGCTGCGCAAATTACACCTTAGAATGTGAAAGTAAAGCTGTAATTTCTCTTTCTATATACGATAAGGACGGAAATATGATTTTGAAAAAATATAATCCCGATAATATTACAGAACTAACCTACTCCCCCTATAAAAGCGACGAATACTACTATGTAATAGTTTTTGAGGTCAGCGACGGATATGAGGAAAATATAAATATTACTCTAAAAAATAATTGAACTTATTCTTGCGAAAGGACAACAAAACATTAATTGCAGTTTAAATTGCTTGACAACGGTCAAATTAAATAGTAATATTTTTAAACATTTTAAATAAAAATTAAAATTTTAAATTACTATCTTTGGGCAGGGTTAAACCCGACCGGCGGTAATGCCGTAAAATTACGGACGAGTCCGACAGCCCCAACAGCCGATGCGGTGAGATTCCGCAACCGCCAGTAAAGTCTGAATGGGAAAGACGGTAATATGCTTTTGCGTATATTTTTTGCCGACTTTACCTTATGGTAAAGTTTTCTTTTCTTATCTCTGTTCAAAAAGGAGGATCTATGAAAAACGGTAAAACAAATACGTGGAATCTTGTTCTAACTGCGCTGTTCTGCGCCCTTACAACCGTTGCGACAACCGTTATAGCAATACCCGTTACCGGCACACAGGATTACATTAATATAGGCGATTCAATGATTTTACAGGCGCTTACCTTTTAGGTCCCTTTGCGGGTGCAATAATAGGTGCAATAGGCTCGGCACTTGGAGATTTAATACTCGGCTATTATTACTGGATACCTTTTACTGTCGTAATCAAAGGACTGGAAGGACTTGTCTTCGGGTTTTTGGTAAAATTTCTTATTCCTAAAAAAAGAACTCTTTCTTATATTTTAACAGTCGTTTATTCTTTTTTATCGGGTCTTATTATGGTAGTCGGGTATTTTATAGCTAATTTGATATTATACAGAAATATAGTTACATCTTCTATTGTAATACCTATGAATTTTATTCAGTTAGCGATATCGGAAGGGATTTTTCTTATATTGGTATTTGTCTTTAATATAGGTAAATTTATTAAGAATAAAAACGATAAAATAAAAGGCAATACCTTAACGAACAGTGACAATAAATCTGTTTCGGTAAGTGACAGCAAAAGTGAAAGCAATATTAATTGCGATGATATGCCCTTACCCCCTACACGGAATTTTTCAGAAACCGAAAAACACAAAGACAGTATAAAATCCGGTTTTAATAATCCGGATAATTAAGATTATTTTTTTAATGTAATAGGCAAAAGATAAATTAACAAACTTTAATAAAATATTACTAAAAATTAATTACTTAGTAGATAAATTTAATATTTGAATGTTTTTAAAAAAAGTTTTAATTTTATAATAAAAAGACGAAGCTTTTGCTTCGTCTTTTCATATTATCGAATTTAAATTATTTATAATCGGCTGTGTTGATAACATTTTTAGTTGAGATGGTGAAATCCGTATAAGGATTAGCGTTAATATCGGTAGGCGTTGCAAGCATTTCGTAGGTATTAATATCCCCTGTTGCGTTAAGTTCGATAACTCTTGCACCTCTTATAAAGTTATCTCTTGTAAGTCCTACATAAAGGTAATCGGCAATAGCCGACATTCTGCCGTATGCAAGAAGAATATTCGTATTTTCCGTATATTCGTAAATTCCTGCAAGAGTGTTAAGATGATCGTGTCCTACAAATATGCCGATAATATCTTTGTTTGCAATCATAGCCTCTTCAATTGCCGAATTTTCCTTAGGTCCGCCGAAAGCCTTATCGCCGAAGTCCCCTTCGAGAACCTTGGTTTTTCCGGTATTGTTATCGTATTCGTATTTCATATCGATAAACATAGGAAGCGATTCGTGATGGAAAAGAAGCGATTTAACTACTTGCCCGCCGTTAGCCTGTTTGAGCCTTGCGGATTCGCTGTTATAAAAATCAATCTGGTCCTGGAATAATGCCGGATAATCACCTGCTATCGGATAACAGTCAAGAACATAAATGTTGTAAGCATAACTTCCGTCTTTATTGTATATCGGGAACGAGAAGTTAGTATAAGTCATTTCGCTTTCGTTATTGAAACACTTATAATTTGCAGACTGACTGTCAAGTCCGCCGACAAAGAATTTTCCTTTTGCATATTCGGTAAGCATATCTTTCCTGATTGTCTGATACTGACCGCCTTCTTTAAGATCATCAGGTAATGCAAGACCGTCATGGTTGCCGAAACTTAAAGTCCACGGAATTTTTTTACTTTCAAAATAATCTCTTATCTCGCCGCAAAAAGTAATTAAATCCTGAGCGTTTTCCGTGTAAGAAGGATAAAATCCGAGCCAATGCTCTCCGCTTATAACATCACCCGTAATAACGATAAGGTCGGGATTTGACTCAGAAATAAGTTTATCGAGCAATATTTTTGATTCGGAAGTTATTCTTCCGTTCTGTGAAAACTGAGTATCGGTAAGTTGAAGTATTTTAAAATTACCGTCTTTATTAAGTTCTAACTTACCGTTCCAGCCGTTGTTACAAGCCGCAAGCCCTACAATCATCAAGCTTGCAAGAACAACGGCAACAATGCTTATAATAATTTTTTTCTTCATATATTCCTCCCTGCATTTTTTATGCTATATATATATTAAAATTTAAAGCAAAATTTGTCAAGTTATAAGTATAATATATAACTATTTATAAAAATTTTTAATAATTATTAAAATAATTGACAAACAAAACCGAAAAAAATAAAATAAAATCAAGTTAATTTTTTAATTTAAAAATTAACTAATTAAGATTTTATGCAAATATGAAAAAACTTCTTCTCAAATTCAAGGAAACGGTATTTTCGGTGCTTCCGATTACCTTAATAGTACTTATTTTAGGACTGACCATAGCGCCTTTAGAAAGCGAAATGATATGGTCTTTTATAGTCGGTGCTGTTTTTGTTATAATCGGAATGAGTTTGTTTTCGCTCGGTGCCGAAATATCGATGATACAGATGGGCGAAAAGATAGGTGCAAGCATAACAAAACAGCGCAACATCTGGCTTATAGTTATAGTTAGTCTTATACTCGGTATAATAATAACGATAGCGGAGCCCGATTTACTTGTACTTGCAGAGCAATTGTCGGACGCAATAAACGAATATGTGCTTATAGTTACGGTCGGAGTGGGAGTGGGGATATTTCTTGTAATTGCACTTCTCAGAATAGTATTTCAGATAAAACTCAGAACACTTCTTTTAATATTCTATCCGATAGTTTTTTTAATAGGAATATTCGTACCCGAAAACTTTTTATCGGTTGCATTTGACTCGGGCGGCGTAACCACCGGACCTATAACCGTCCCATTTATAATGGCGCTCGGAATAGGCGTTGCCTCTTTAAGTAACAAAAACAACGCAGAAGACAGTTTCGGACTTGTTGCTCTTTGTTCGATAGGACCGATAATTTCGGTATTTATTTTAGGAATGTTTAACGACACTTCGGAATTGGCTTACGATAGTGTACTTTATTCACCTACGGGCGAAAATATATTATTGACATTTATAAAAGAAATTCCTGCTTATATGAGCGAAGTTGCGATAGCATTGGCGCCTGTATTTGTATTTTTCTTGATTTATCAGTTTGCGATATTGAAACTACCGACAAAACAATTGATTAAAATAATAATCGGTCTTGTATACGACTATATAGGCCTTGTAATATTCCTTACCGGAGTGAATGTCGGTTTTCTGCCTGCGGGAAATATGATAGGTTCTCTTATAGGGATAAGCAAGTACAGTTGGGTGCTTATACCGATAGGAATATTAGTAGGATTTTTTATCGTTGCAGCAGAACCTGCGGTACATGTTCTAAATTCTCAGGTGGAAGAGATAAGCGGCGGAACAATCAAAAAAAGAAATATGTTGATAGCCCTTATGTGCGGAACGGGACTTTCTCTTGCCTTTTCCATGATAAGAGTGCTTACGGGAATAAGCATATGGTGGTTTATAGTGCCTGTATATGCGATAGCTATTATTTTAACCTTTTTTGTCCCGAAAGTATTTACTTCCGTTGCATTCGATTCGGGCGGCGTAGCAAGCGGACCTATGACGGCAACTTTTCTACTGCCGTTTGCAATCGGGGCCTCAAACTCGCTCGGAGGAAATATAATGAGCGACGCATTCGGCGTGGTTGCGATGGTCGCTATGACTCCCCTTGTCACGATACAGCTTATGGGACTGTTTTACGCAATAAAACTTAAAAAAAGCAAACCTACGCCCTACGCTTTGCCTATGCCTGAAAAAATCCTTGAAGAAGAACTTGTACTTAACACGGAAGACGCAGTAATTGAAAACGGTATTATAGATTTCAGCGCTTTGAATAATGTGGAAACGGAAATAATAGATACCGTACCCCTGCAAGAGAATTCGAACAAATCGCAAGACGAAAACGGAGTAATAATTTTAGGCGAAAAAACTTCGGGAGACAAAGACAATGAATTAACCGATAAAACAAATAAAAATACTGAATTAAAAAAAGACAGCGATTCAACCGATAATTCGAATAACGAAAATGAAAAATGACTTAAATAAAATTAGCAAAAAATAAAAAACATTACTGCACCGATAATCGGTATTAAAAAAAGACAGCAATTCAACCGATAATTAAAAAAGCAGAAATATAACCGATTACTCGATTAAAGATCAGAAAGACAAAAATAACCACTGCACCGATAATCAGTGAAATAAAAAACATTTTGAATTTGCAATTAAAACGGTATTGCAACAAAGTAAAAAGTATTATAAAATTAAAAAGGGGTATTTATGGAAGAAGAAAGGAAAAATACCGAAAAAGAATTTCGTGCGATGTGTATAATCGTCAAAAGGAACAAAGGCGATATAATCGCATCAGCACTTAGAGAAATGAATATCAATACAGGCTGTATATTTTTAGGAAGAGGCACGGCAAAGAGCGAACTTCTTAATCTTTTCGGACTAGGAGACAGCGAAAAAGATATACTTGTCACGGCTATGCCTCTTTCGAAAGCCGAAAAAGTACTCGAACTATTACAGACAAAATTCAAATTCGGGGAACCCGGAAAAGGTCTTGCCTTTACCGTAAAATTAAACAGCTTAGGCTCAATGGCTGTTTATAATTTATTAATTAACAATTTTGGGGGAAAATTTTAAAATGAATAAACAGTACGATTTAATACTTACAATAGTAAACAGAGGTTACGCTGACGAAGTTATGACGGCTGCAAAATCTCAAGGAGCAACGGGCGGCACGATATTAAACGGAAGAGGAACGGGAGCAAAAGAAGCGGAAAAATTCTTTAATATTTCCATACAGGAAGAAAAAGAACTTGTAATGATAGTAGCCCCTTCCGAAATAAAGAACGCAATAATGTGCGAAATAGTAAATAAGACAGGTCTTAACTCCCCCGGCAAAGGTATAACCTTATCCGTTCCCGTAGACGCTATTGCGGGACTTACCACGGTAAACACAGACAACTATAAAAAAGAAGATTAAAAGTAAAAATTAATATTACTAAATGCCATAAAATATTTTTATTTAAATACGGATATTAAGTTAAGATTAAAATGATAAATCAAATTTAAGATTAAATCAAATCAATATTAAAATTAAATAAAATTAAATATAAAACCAAATAAAAAAAGTACGGCAAAAGCCGTACTTTTTCAAATATCTTTAAATTTGATTATTCGAATTTTACGAATTTTTTGCCGTCTTCTATAATGTAAACTCCGTTATCCGCAACAACAAAAGTATTTCTAACAGAAGTGCTTTGTCTGTAAAGTTCGTTACCGTTTATATCTTTGTATACATACTCGTAAGCGCCTTCGCTGTTTTCATAACGAGTCTGTATCAAAGAACCGTATGAATTAAAGTAATTTTCGATAACATTTATTATTCCGGTTGCTATATCGAATGTAAAATAAGAAATGCCGTCAGTTACTATTAATTTTTCTTCGAACTTGTTTATAATCGAAAAATTATTTGACAAAGTAGACAATTCATTGCCGTCCGCATCGTAGAATTTATAGCTCATATCGGAATTGCTAACACATACAAATTTGCCTATTGGTTCAGCATAAACATAACCTAAATCTTTAATTACCGAACCGTTTGATTTCGTAATAGCCATATTTCCGTATTCCTGCATTTCCAAATACCTGTTATCGGTAATTTTCACAAAAGTATTATTAAAATTATGTATAACATTCATTTTATTATCTACAATAAGCATATAAGATTGACTGTTATCGATATAACTGTCTTCTACCTGACATGCACTAATAATAGAATAGCCTTCCCCGATATAAGTTGAGGAGTTAATTAAATAGTAAGGAAGATCGATATTTTTTATACTCTTGTTTTCAGGATTGTAAAGAGTATATTCTATATTGTAGGGATAACCGTTTATAAGTAAATCGTATTTTTTGGTTTCTCCGTAAACTACTCTTGTTAATTCTCTTACAACAATACTGCCGTTGCTTATAACAAAAACATCTCTGCTGATACTGCTGCTGGAAGAAGACGAAGATTCAGCTTTAACCTCGAAATCGCAAACAAATTTACCGCTCAGATCATAATATTTGAATAAAGATTTGCTTCCAGTTCCGCTTTCGAAAACATAAACAATATATTCGCCTAAAAATTGAATTTTCATTGAATCTTCGTTATAAATTATATTATCATCTCCGAAATACTGAACCATTCCCTCAGCGCCTACTCTGTAAACTAACCCGTCTTTTATTACGAAATTATAAACAGTATCTCCTACAACTTTATTTTTAAGAATGGGATTAAAAATTATACCGCCGGAAATAGTACCGATATTCTTTTCGCTGAACTGAGTCAGAAAGATTTTATTATAAGCGTCATAAATAGCATATAAAGTCGATGTACTGCTACCGTCGCTCGATTGTTCGGTTTTGGTAACCAAGAAGTAATTGCATTCGCTGGTTTTAATTCCACCCGATTCGTTACCGCTATCTATAAACAGTGAAACAGAAGTATATTCGTTATTCAACAGATATTCGCCTGTCTGAATGTTGTACAAACCGTACTTGCCTGTTTCGCTGTTATAGGTTTTAACAACATAGGCAAGAATACTTTCATCCGACGCTCTTAAACCGATAACTTTTTCTCCGCTGGCAACGGATTCATTATCCGCTAACGAAAATTCTGTTTTAGTTGTTACGATTTTATCCAAATCCGTTTTCATTTTGATAAAATCAAGTTTTTTGTAATTAGCTTTTGCGTCTACGGTATTGCAGGCAACGCATGCAAAAACTAAAATTAACGATACTGCAATAAGCAGTAAAATTTTAATTCCTTTTTTCATTATTATCTCCTTATTAAAAAGTAATATAGATAATTATATTCCATACATTCCGATTTGTCAATATTTTTAAAAATAAGTTTGCGATATATTGAATTAATCGAATAATCTATTGATTATAATAAATAGGAAAAATAAAATGCCGATACTTGAATACTATTGTTTAAAATTTATTTAATAAGTAAAAGAAACGGCTTTATAAATACGACAAATTAAACTATTGACATAAATTGTAAAAAAGTCTAAAATATATATTACAGTTAATATATTGTATAGTAATACAATAATTACGGAGGAATTTATGGAAAATAAAAACATGTTCGATTTGAACAAAAATGTGCGTTCGGCTCTGTCTTCTGCATTAGGTCAGGACAACACTGAAAAATACATTGCAACTTACGGAAGCTATCTTCCGGAAGAAAAGTTGAACGAGCTTACGGTAAAACTGAATACAATAGTGCGCTCTGGGATATTCGAATCGCTTGAACAGATAAACTATCTTTCCCCTTCAAAAATGACGGCAATATCCGCAACGGTCGGTTTTTTAGGGGTGGACAGTTTCATGTTAGGAGATACGAAAAGAGGAGTTCTTAAACTCTGCACGCTCGGCGGATTATTTGTACTTGCAATAATCGATGCGGTAAATATCAAAAGAAAGGTAAAACAAATAAATTACGAAATAGTAAAGCAGGTAATAGAAAATTACAGTCCGCAACATTACTCTTACAATTCTCAAGAACAACAAAACACACAGCAATAAAATTCATACAAATTAAAAATATTAAAAAAGGTCTTTAAGGACCTTTTTTTGTTAAACTATATCGCTTTTTTTAATTTATATTTAAATTTATGGCAACTTATTAATTAACATAATAAATATTGTAAATTATCTGAAATTCAACATTTAACTTTTAGTAACGGACATAACTACAAAATTATTATAACTTCGATTAATTTTCCCCTACTTTTGAAATATCGTAAGGCGTTATCTGGTAAAGGTAATAATTAAGCCAATTATAATAGATAAGATTTCCCGTGCTTGCCCAAGTCATGTTTACCGTTTTACCGTCGGGCTTGAAATAATTTTCGGGCGGATTGATTTTGATATTTTTTTCTATATCTCTTTCATATTCTTTTTTAAGGGTATTTCTGCCGTACTCGACATGACCTAAAAGGAAAAACCTTTTATTGTCTTTACTTTTTATAATACCTATACCCTTCCTATCGGAACTTGCAAGAACCTTTAAATTTTTGTTTTTGTAAACCTGTTCTTCATCGATATGGGTATAACGAGACATCGGCATATAGAACTCGTCGTCCATACCTTTAAGAAGAAGTTCGTATTTTACCTGGGCTTTATAAGGATATATACCGAACATTTTTTCATTTAAATCTGTTTTATCTATATCATAGTAATATTTTAAAGCAGCCTGTGCAGCCCAACAAATAAAGATAGAAGAAGTTACCTTTTTGCTTGCATAATCGAAAATTTCCGTTAATTCCTTATAGTAAGTGATATCGGAATATTCGAGTTTTTCGACGGGCGCACCGGTAAAAATCATACCGTCGAAGTTAAAGTCCTTGACTTCCTCGAAGGTTTTATAAAATTTTTCAAGGTGCGAAGGCTCGGTATTTTTTGAAGTATGGCTTTTCATATTAATAAGGGTTATATTAACCTGCAAAGGACTGTTTCCGAGAAGTCTTAAAAGCTGTATTTCAGTTTCGATTTTTGTCGGCATAAGATTAACTATCGCAATTTCGATAGGTCTTATATCCTGATTGAATGCTCTTTTTTCGGGCATTACGAAAATATTTTCATCTTTAAGTACTTTAAAGGCAGGTAAATCCTTAGGAACGATTATAGGCATATTTAACCTCTCTTTTGTTAAGCTTTATCAAGTGCGGCGGCAATATCTTTTATAATATCTTCTACGTTTTCTATTCCTACGGAAAGTCTTATAAGATTATCGCTTACCCCGCAGGCTTTAAGATCGCTGTCGGAAAGTTGTCTGTGGGTAGTGGTTGCAGGATGAAGACAGCAGCTTCTTACATCTGCAATATGAGTAACGACTGCCATAAGTTTAAGATTATTCATAAATTCGAGAGCGGCTTTCCTGCCCCCTTTAATACCGAAAACCACCATTCCCGAAAATCCGTTTTTAAAATATTTGCTTGCGATTTTATGTTCTGCGTCGTCTTTGAGTCCGGGATATTTTACCCATTCGATTTTTTCGTGTTTTTTTAAAAACTCAGCGACTTTCAAAGCGTTTTCGCTATGGCGAAGCATTCTAAGGTGAAGCGTTTCAATTCCCATATTCGTAAGGTATGCGTTGAATGGGCTCATACAGCAACCGAAATCTCTGAGCATTTGCGCGCGTAGTTTAACGGTAAAAGCGCAGTCTTTAAAGTCACGGCAATAAACTATACCGTGATAACTTTCGTCAGGCTCGTTAAATTCGGGATATCTTTCCTTACTGTAAACAAAGTTACCGCACTCGGCAACAATTCCGCCGATACTGCTTGCGTGTCCGTCGAGATATTTTGACGAAGAATGTATAACTATATTTGCGCCGAACTCTTTCGGTCTTACGAGAATAGGAGTTGCAAGAGTATTATCTACTGCAAAAAGTATTTTATGTTCCGATGCGATTTCGGAAAGCATATCGAAGTTTACAACCGCCATGGAAGGGTTAGCGATAGTTTCGGCAAAAATCATTTTTGTATTACCGTCTATAAGTTTTTCTATATCCTTTTTAGAAGATTTGGAATTTATAAATCTTGTTTCTATACCGTATTTTTTCAGAGTAACATTAAAAAGATTATATGTTCCGCCGTAAATTTCAGAAAGAGAAACAATATTGTCCCCTGCTTTGCAGACATTCATAACCGACATCGATATTGCTGCAAGGCCGGAAGAAAACGACAAGGCGGAAGTACACCCTTCCAAAGAAGCGACCTTTTTTTCCAAAGCCGAACAAGTGGGGTTTCCGAGACGAGAGTACATAAAGCCGTTTTCTTTTAAATCGAAGACATCTGCAAGCTGCTCGCAGGTATTGTATTTATATGTGGTGCTTTGATAAAGCGGAAGTACCCTTGGAGCACTGTTTTCCGGCTCGTAACCTTCCTGTACGCATTTTGTTTCTATCTGTCTTTCTTTTTCCATAATGTTCTCCTTTGACGGTGCCTTTCATCGTGTAAATTTTTAATTAAATCAATGCTATTATAAATTATTTTTTAATTATCTTCAACTGCGATTAAGTGTAAAAATCAAAACTGTTTAATTATCGATTATGATTTTAATTTAATTACAATAATTTTATTGCCCGCAATTTTATTGTAAAATTAACTCAACGGCTTTTCATCGCCCTTTCGATTTCTCTCTTTGCGTCTTTTTCCTGAGCCGATTTCCTTTTATCATGAAGTTCTTTACCTTTTGCAAGGGCAACTTCAAGTTTTACGAGAGAACCTTTGAAATACATTTTAGTTGCGACAAGGGTATAACCTTTTGTCTGAAC
Source organism: uncultured Clostridia bacterium (assembly GCA_944342015.1). Taxonomy (GTDB): domain Bacteria; phylum Bacillota; class Clostridia; order Christensenellales; family CALVMC01; genus CALVMC01. The sequence goes on along the minus strand of CALVMC010000010.1, from coordinate 16,077 downwards.
CTTGCCTCTGAGTTTATTTATTTCTCTTGTATTCAAAAGCAGTTTTCTCGACCTTGTAGGATCGGGATTAAAAAAACTTCCCTTTTCGTAAGGGGAAATATGCATATTGAGAACGAATGCTTCGCCCCCTTTTATCACGACATAGCAGTCTTTAAGATTGACTTTGCCAAGCCTTACCGATTTTACTTCGCTGCCTTCTAAAACTATTCCCGCCTCGTACTTTTCTTCTATAAAATAATTATGATATGCGGTTTTATTTGTCGCTATAAGTTTTTCGCTTTCCATACTTCCACCAATAAAAGTTTAATAAAACTAATTTTATTTAACTTCTTAATAAACTAGCAAATAAATATTCTTAATGCAAATTAATTAATTATAATTTTTTTTATAGTATCAAAATAAAAGTTTGATTTTTCTTGCAATATATCTGAAAATAATTTTAAATTTTAAAACCATAAAATGCGTATAGATTTATTCTACAAGTTCGAAATCGATATGGCGTTCGATTTCGTCTGCCGCTATAACTTTTATTTTAACCTTTTGTCCCAAAGAAAATTTTCTTCCGCCGCCGGACAGGGTTACCGCATACTTATCGAACACATAACCGCCGCCGGGTAAACTTTCTATGCGAACCAAGCCTTCTACTGTATTATCAAGCGCAACGAAAATCCCGAAAGGCGTGACTCCGCTTATAAAACCTTCGAATATTTCCCCTATATGATTTTGCATATAGAGAGCTTTATAATAATCGTCAATTTCTCTTTCGGCGTTTTCCGCCGCTATTTCCTTTTCGGTGGAATTTAACGCAGTTTGCATGACCTTATTTTTATAAACCGACAATAATCCTTCGGAAACCTTACCGTGCAAATAACTTTTTATGATTCTGTGTATCATTAAATCGGGATATCTTCTTATAGGCGAAGTGAAGTGGCAATAAAACTGTGCCTGCAATCCGTAATGACCGTCGCAACTTGTGCTGTAACGGGCTTTCTGCATACTTCTCAAAGCAAAGTCGTTGATAATGTTTTCATAAGGCGTTCCTTCCGCCTCTTTTAAAAGCCTTATAATATCTTCGGTAGCAAAACTTTTTTCCGGCATATTGAATCCGCAACTTTTTGCAAAAGCCTTCAATGCGTTCATTTTTTCTTCTTTCGGCTTCTGGTGAACTCTGTACACAAAAGGCGCATTCTTATCGAAAAAGGTTTTTGCAACGGTTTCGTTTGCTATAAGCATAAATTCTTCAATTATTGAATTGGATACAGTATACTCGTAAGGAACAAGGTCAACGGGTTCCCCTTCGTCGTTAAGAGTAATTACGCATTCCTTGCTTTTAAAAAACAGTGCTCCTCTTCTTTTACGCTTCTCTATCAGAATTTCCGCAAGTTCCTTCATATTAAAAAGCATTTCTTTTATATCCGCATATTCTTCCGAGAGTTTTTTGTCCCCGTTTAATATAGCGGTAGTTTTTTTATAGGTCATACGCCTGTCGCTTTTTATTATGCTTTCTTTTATATCGCTGTTTATAACTTCGCCGTTTGTATCGATATCCATTATAACGCTTAAAGTATCTCTGTTTTCCCCTGCGTTCAAAGAACAAATAACATTGGAAAGCTCTTCGGGAAGCATAGGATAAACGCATTCGGGAAAATACACGCTTGTGGTATACTTCATTGCTCTTGCGTCGATAGGACTGTCCATATCCACAAAAGAAGACACATCGGCTATATGAACATATAATCTGTACCCTTTTTCGGTTTTTTCGAGAGATATGGCGTCGTCTAAATCTTTTGCGTCGTCGCCGTCAATGGTTATGGTTTTTAAAGAAGTGAAATCCACCCTTTCGATATCTTTTCTTTTTATGTTTTTAGCCTGCTCTTTTACCTGATTTGAAAACTTATTGTCAAAACCGTGATTTTTGAGTATTGAAAGTATTTCCGTATCCTTGACGCCCGCTTTCCCTAAAATTTCAAGCAGTTTTCCGTCTACTCTCGTTCTCTTGTACCCGATTATTTTAACTAATACCTTGTCGCCGTCACGAAGCCTTTCGCTGTCTTCCTTGCCTAAATATACCGGCGTAAAATAATCGCTGTCGTCAGGTTTGACTATATAATTTCCGTCCTGATTTTTAGTATAAACTCCGACAAGTTCCTGTATCCCCCTGTCTTTAATAGATACCACGACGGCCTCGCCCTTTTCCTTTTTTACATAAACTTTATCGTTATGAACTGCGCCGTTCAAAGAAGACGGCGGTATAAATAAATCCTCGTTTCCTTCGCTCGATAAAAAGGCAAAACCTTTTTTGTTTCCCCTTACCACGCCTTCGATAAGTTTTTCCCTGACGCCCTTTTTCTTAATGTTATTGATTTTCTTTTTTGTCTTTTTTTTCATATCTTTCCGCTTGACTGATAATTTTTTATATTATTTTCTAGTCTGGTTTTTTCATTTAAAATTTATTTATCTGTAATTATTTTAGTATATACAAAAAATTAATTATATTAATTTTTCTTTTAAACGCTTTTTGTATCGTTTAATACTCTTGACTTTCTCGACAATTCATAACAAAAGAGAAGATAAGTCGATTTTAAAATGTTTATTTATATTATATACCCTTTCCTGCCGCTTTCAAAACGATTGAAGAAAGTTATTAAAAAAGCGGCTTTTAAGCCGCTCTTCTTTACTGGCATATAAAGTAAAGTACCGATACTATAAGTAGCAACACTCCTATTACCAAAGTGGCTATTTTAAGTTTCGATTCGAGCGTGCGCCCTTTCTTTTCCCCTACATAGTTATTGGTGCTTCCGTTTAATGCGCCTAATCCGCTTTCGGTTGCCCTTTGGAGAAGCACAAGAACTATAAGCGCTATTGAAAGAACAGTCATTAAAGTTATAAAAGTGGCAAGTAAAGCATTTCTGACCGCTATGGGCATATCGATACTTACCATCATAATTAAATTACTCATATTTCAACTCCGTTTTACGATGGATAAAATTATTCTATCATATCAAAATTAAATTGACAAGCATATTAAATTAAAAAAAATAATTATCTTTGATTATTCCTTTTATTTAACTTGAAATATTATCGGCAAGTTTAAAAAAGTTATTCAAACATGATTAAAAAAATCACTTTTACTGTCACAACGAATCGAACTGTAACATAAAATATTTAAAACAGGAGGATAATTTTTATGGAAAAAAATTTCAAATATTCAGCCGACGAACCTTATCCGCAAATTGTCGCAGGATATCCCGATTTAAGACAGGTTCAATGTATACTCAACGATTACGCAGGCCGTGAAAGCGAACTTACCGCAGTTAATCAATACATATATCAAAGCATAATATTCAAAGACTGCTACCCTGAAATTGCCGAAGCCCTCGAAAAAATAGCAATAGTCGAAATGAAACATTTTGAACTTTTAGGAGGCGTCATTCACGATCTCGGCGGCGACCCGATTATAGGAGGCACAAAAACCTTCTGGAACGGCAGTTTTGTAAGCTATATTAAAAACCCTAAAAAAGCACTGCAAAACAATATTATGGCAGAGCAAAACGCAATTCAGAATTATAAAAAAAGCATAGCCTGTTCAAATAACGCAACGGTAAAAGCACTTCTGGAAAGGATAATTCTCGATGAAGAAGCCCATATTATAGTTTTTAAGGAATTGTTGTCTTCCCTTTCCGAAAACGAACCGAATTTTAAATGAAGAAAAAAATTTAAACAAATATTTCCTTTTTAATAAAACTGCAAAAAACAAAAATCTTTGCTTGCACTTTACAGAAACATACTTATTTTCCGATTAAAGCAGTTCAGTTTTTATTTCACTTAAAATAAGAAATTAAATTGCAATATATTAATCGTGTTAAAAAAATCACTACTTGATTTAATAAATTAAATAAAAAATGGAAATAAAAAAAGCCCGCAGCTGCGGGCTTTTAACAATACATTTAAATCGGAAAGATTAATATTCCAAAACTTCCCACCAATCTTTATCCTGTTCTATTTCCGCTTTCTTCAAAAGAACGGCAAGCTTTTTCTTCTCGATTTTAGGAAGATTTTTTATTTTGCTTTCCATAGCCTTTTTAGCGGCATTGACTTCTTTTTCGCTTTTATCTTTCAGTGTTTTTTCGTTCGCAGCCGACTCCTTCTCTTTCTGCTCGATAGCTCCGTTACTGCTTTTTATAATTGCGTCATACTGAGCTTCAAGTTTAACGATATTCTGTTCGTCTTCACTGTTTTCTTTATCTGTTTTTTCTGTAAGAAGGGTGCGTTCCTTTTCCAATTCCTCAAATAAAACATTCTTATCGGATAATGCATTATTTTTACTTTCCTCATATTCGGCTGTGAACTTTTCTTTTTCGTCATCATATTCTGCGCAGACCTGTGCATATTCTTTTGTTTCCTCGTCAAGTTCATTATCCGATTCGGAAATTATATTCTGCTTAACTTTTTCTATATTATCGCTTAATACATTTTCATATTCAGTCTGAAACTCCGCCGCAGCTTCTCTGCCGCTTTTAGCGCTGCTGCTTAGACTTTCGAGTTTTGCCTGAACATCTTCTCCGAGTTTTGCAAAATTCTGTAAGTCACGCTCACATCTTTCCTTTTCGGCTGCAAGGAAGCCGTTATAATAACCTGATATTTCTTCGTGAACGGATTTTATTTCCGCTATTCTGTCGTTAAGAATTTGGGTAAGTTTTTCAAGTTCTCTGTTAAGGGCGTCCGCAAGATCCGTATCCCCGACTTTTTCGGCTGCGGCAATATCTTCTTTGATAATAATTGCTTTTTGGTCGAAAATGTACTGTTCGGCACGAACGGCTTCGTTCGCTTCCTGTAAATGATATTTTATCAATACTTCGAATCTTTTTTCATAAGCCGAAAGATACTCTTCGATCTTATCCTTAAACACAGCGGCTGCCTGATTGAATCTTTCTTGCTTAAAAGCGCAAATAGCCTCGAAATTCTTTAAATTGCTGTCGTCTAAAAATTTAAAGGAATTTACTCTCATAAGAGAAATATTCTTTTTCATATCCTGTTCAAGACAGGAAATGTTCTGTTTTGCCGATATACTTGCTTTATTTATCTCAAAATTAGCCTTCTTGTGTTCGGTATTGAAAAGATAATTAGCTTCTTTTTTTGCATACTGGTTTTCGGAAGTATTAATTTTTTTAGCATAATCGGCTTCGGCTTTGGCTTTTTTCTCCTTAGCGTCGGCATCGAATTCGCTCAAATCGTTTTCTCTGTTTTTTATATTGAAATCCTTAGTAATTTTCTCTTTTTCCAAGGCAAATTCTTTTTCAACTTCCGCCATACGGGTTTTACGGAATTGCTCGTCAATAAAAGTCATGGCTGAAATTTTATTTTCTGCAATTTCTTTATCTATACAATATTTGAACTCTTTATATTCCATTTCATATTTCTGCTCTTCGATTTTCGTATTCAAAGCATTAACTGAAATTATAAGACTTTCTCTGAGTTTCTGTTCTTCGTTAGCCCATTTCTTTTTAAGAGATTCAATCTGAGCTGCCGTGCCGCTTTTACTTTCTTTAATGAAAGCATTGGTTTCTTTTTCCATAGTAGAATAGTTTGCGCTCAGTTGTTTCAAATTCTCTTTGAGTTTCTGTAAATCGTCTTTGTCTTTCTTTTTCTTCCCGTCTTCGATTTGTATTTTAAGATTATCGATTTTTATTTTGAGATTGTTAAGTTTCGCCTGCTCTTTTTCGATATCGTCGTTTTCTCTTTTGGACAAAGAAGCGATTTTGTTTTCAAGCACGCTTTTTCCGTTTTTAATGTCAAGAAAATATTTCGCCTGCAAATCCATAATCTCTTCGCGAAGTTTACCTTTTTTCTTTTCGAACTTATCTTGAAAAATTTGTTTGGTTTCTTCGAGAACTTTTTTGATTTCTTCCACTTTCGAAGCGGTAACCCTCTCCTGCTCGCTCAGATAATCGTTGCAGTTTTTAATATCATCTTTGTTTTTTGCGTTAATTTTCGAAATTTCAGACTCATACTCGGCAGTATAATTCTTCTTGCTGTTTGCAAGGTTGGCTTTTTCGAGTTTCACGGCATTGATTTCTTTTTCCAAATCCAAATCGATTTTATTATTTTGGAAAATTTTATCGGTATCGATTTTTTTAAGTTTATCGGCAAGTTTTGTGCGTAAATCCTTGACTTTTGCATTGTTTTCCTTTCTGAGTTCACTGACTGCACTTTGCTCTGCCGCACTCTTGTTCTTGAAAGCGTTTTCTTCGTTTTTTTGTTTGTTTTCCCTTTGAGTTTTAAGTTCGGTCAGTTTGCTTTCCATATCAGCAAACTGTTTAACATAACCTTCGGCAATGGTTCCCAAGCCGATAATCGGAGTCACATAAGCTGTTGATTTACTGCGTTGAGCAGACTTTTTCTTCTTAGAAGAAGATGTGTTTCTTTTCATCATACTAGCGGTATTTTTCATAAATCACTCCTAAATAGAAAACAAAAATTCAGTGTTATAATTATACTACTTAAAACTCAAAATATCAATAGTTTTTATACCTAATATTGCTTTTTTCCCCATATAAAATGCTATTTTCCCCCTTAAATTTAACTAAAAACTCTTTTTTGTCGTAAATAGTAGATTTTTAGAAAATTAAAAAAGTGCATTTATATCGTTGATTTTTTATTATTATTCAATTATAATAAACGAAGAATTTTTTTTAGGGGGCAATTATGAAAGTTGCAAAAAAACTATTAGTAACCATTTTAATCTTGGCTTTGTGCGTTCCCATGCTTTTTCTTTTTACTGCATGTAACAATAAAAAAGCCATAATCATTTTACCCGGTTTAGGCGGATCAACCTTTATCGATAAAGAAACAAAACAGAATGTATATCCGCCTGTTAACGATTATGAAAATGTATCTTTTCAGGGTCTTTTATCAGGAGATATTCCGCCTGAATTAGTTGCCGACATGGTAAAATTTATAAGCACGAACGGTGCTATCAGTAAATTTTTCAATGACCTTTCTTTGAACGATGACGGAACTCCGTTAAATCCTAATATTGTAAGTGTCGGAACAGGAGAATATGTAACAAAATTAAATAAATACGGTCCTTTTAATTTCTATAAATCGCTTTATCAATCGCTGGAAGCTGAATTTGCCGATAAATATGAAATTACGGTATTTCAATACGATTGGAGACTTTCTACCGCAAAGTCCGCATTGGATTTGCAGAACTTTATCGATGAAAAAGGCTACGGAGAAGTCATTTTCATTTCACACAGTTTAGGCGGATTGCTTGCAAACGACTATCTTGCATTAAGCGAACAGAACAGAAAAAAAGTTAAATTGAATATTTCATATGCTACACCCTACTTAGGAGCGGCGGAAGCGTTTAATATTTTCGATAACCCTTCTCACTTTATGAATATTTTATTAGGCGACATGAAAATACCGAATATCGATCTACCTTCATTGTTACTTGACTTCGAGGATGATATGTCAAAACTTATTTGTCATCTTGACTGTGCGCATATGATGGTTCCTTCCGCATCAATTTTAAATACGGACGCATATAAAGGTAAATATTTGGTTAAAAACAACGGGGTTGGAGCAACAACAAGCGAAGAAATAAAAAATATTTTAAAATCACGTAGTTGGGCACAGAACGATGACGGATCGACAATTGGTGTTATTAACAGAACTGTACCGCAATACGACAGACTCTTCAAAGACTACGGTACCGGCACTGCTACCCATCCTGCTCTTCTTGTAAACAGTTATTTCTTCTATTCTGTAAGTGAAACTCCTAATACTACATTTTCAGTTGTTTTTAGCGAGGGTAATATTTCTCTCGATTTAGGATACGGCGACACTATTGTTGAAAAAACTAGCGCAATAATGGGTCTTCCCGATACAGACAGCAGAGTTTATCTTGTACCTAACGAATCACATATGTCGATAGTTGCAAATTCCGACGCTACGGCAAAATGCATAGAACTTATAAAAGGGTTATAATAACTGAGGACAAATAAAAAAAGCACACCGCAAGGTGTGCTTTTTTTAACAGCATTTTAAAATGGCAAACATTTTGCAGAAACATAAGCAATTACAAAAACTGCAATTATTTGATGTTTTTTTATTACAACAAGATTTATTGCAACAACACGGACTTTCACAGTATTTTTGCGGAATATAAACAGGTTTTCTTTCTGTATCTTTTATAATTGTATTTACAGTATTGCTTTGATAAATAATAAAAGGAAAATACGAATTATCTATTAAAAATGCGGTATTCGATATGATTGATTCCATAATTATATCACCACTACATCGAATTCAACGGAATTTTTAACAATAGAAGTTACATTTGCGCTTCTTACATAAAAACCTAACGAAATATCCGGCAGATTTATTTCAATATTTTGTCTAGTTAATGTATCGCTTGTAATGCTGTAATTACCTGTCGGTGTTCCGAAAACAATATTATCGTTTAATTTGTCCGAAATATCGCTAGCGGCGGATTTATACAAACCGCCCCAAACAAGTTCGGCATATAAAACTTCGCTTAATACCGGCAAATTCAAATTAGCCGCAGATCCGTTTTTAAGATAGTCCAAAGTAGTACCGTTAGGAAAGTCGTTTACTTTAAGAGTTGTATCAAGACTTGTGAAAGCTCCTATTGAACCTAAAGCCCTCCCCTGTTTACATTTGTTATCTTGCTTAATCCCAAAGTGTTTCCTATAAAATTAATCCCGCCCTTTCTTATAGTCGAATATCTTTTAATAAAAGCCATATTTACTCCTTTAAATAAAGGGACATAAATCCCCTAATACATATTATTGTGAAATAAAAAAATAAGTGTTTATGCTAAAAAAGTCGTCACTAAATTTTAAACAAAAAAAATAAATTTAATCATAAAGAGCAATGAAAATTAATTAAAGTCATAAAAAAATTAATAAAAGACGCCTTTGCGCCTTTAAATCAATATCTTTTAGGATTATCCGTCCTTCCAATAAATAAACAACGGATACAAAAATTAATTGATAATATCATTTATAAACAGATTTTAAATAATTTGAAATCGCATATAAAAAAGAACCGATAAATCGGTTCTTTTTTTGGTGCCGAAGGCGGGACTTGAACCCGCACGAGGTCGCCCTCACCAGATTTTGAGTCTGGCGCGTCTGCCATTTCACCACTTCGGCAAAACCATACTGCTTAAATATTCTATCATAAAAGAAATCAATTAGCAACAAATATGGAATATTAATATATTACTTTTATTATTAATTGTAATTAAATTGTATTTTTAAATTTTAAAATTAAAGTATCTTTAATTAATTGTTGCTTTGATTTGATTTTTAAAAATATTTAATCGGTTTTTTAATTTGTTTTTAATATACTTTAATCTTTTATCCGAATTGCTTTTAGTCGATAAAAAAAATGACAAATTAATTTTTATCGGTTTTACAAGCGTAACACCGAGTATTTAAGACGGCATATTATATACTATCCAAACGATTTAACGATTAAACTTTCGGAGAACAGATGAAAAATTATAAACTAACGGCTGCCGCATGTTATCTGGGTAATTTCACACAAGCAATCATAATAAATCTTATTCCGATACTGTTTATTCCTTTGAAAGAAATATTCGGACTCAGCATAACTCAATTAGGAATAATTACCCTTGTAAATTTTCTTGCGCAAACGCTGTCAGATATTTTATTCGGTCCCCTTGTTGACAGATTCGGTTACAGAAAATTCTGTATAGGAGCAAGCTTACTTGCAATCTGCGGCTTTCTGATTTTTATTTTATCCCCATTATTGTTTAAAAACAATGTTTACATAGGAATAATAATCGGAACGGCAATTTTTTCGGTAGCAGGCGGACTTTTGGAAGTGCTTTTAAGTCCTATTATATCTTCGCTTTCAACAGAACATAACTGTAAATCGATAAGTTTTCTTCATTCCTTTCTTGCCTGGGGACAGGCGTCCGTTGTGCTTGTAACAACTCTTTTGGTATATTTTATGGGTGCGCAAAATTGGCAGATTATAACTTCCGTATGGCTGATATTTCCTTTAAGCTGTCTGGTTCTTTTTTCCTTTGTCCCCTTAAACTGTACGATACCGAAAGAAGAAAGACAGCCTGTAAATAGTTTTATAAAAAACAAACATTTTCTGATTCTGTTTGTAATAATTTTTACAGGCGGCGCGCTCGAACAGATAATTTCTCAATGGGGTTCGGCGTATCTTGAAAGCGGACTCGGAATAAGTAAAATATTAGGCGACATTTTAGGCATTTTCGGCTTTGCCGTAATGCTTGCTCTTGGTCGTATACTTTACTCAAAATACTTTTTAAAAATCAATCTCGAAAAAGCTATGCTATGCGGAATGATAATATCATTCATATCTTTTATAGTAATAGCAATAAGTCCTTATACCGCTCTTACTGTAATATCGTGTATGATAATCGGCTTTTCGATAAGTTTAATAGTGCCGGGTGCAGTGTCGATAGCGGGAAATCTTTTTTCGGGCGCAGGAGTAAGTCTTTTCGGGCTGCTTTACTTTGCAAACGACTTGGGATCTGCCTTGGGACCTACCGGCGTTACTTTAATTTCCGATAACTTGGAAGAGTGTAACGGAATAATAATTTTAGCGGAAAATTTCGGAATAACAGCAACTCAGCTTTCCATGCGTATCGGAATACTTTGCGCAGCGATTATTCCCCTGCTCGGATTGATTTTGGTAACGGCAATTATAAAGGCTAACAAAAATAAAAAAGAAATAACTAAGAATAAACAATAATTACTAAATTATTGACAACAATAACAAATTAATATAAAATCAAAAAGTCGAGCGAGAGTGGCGGAATTGGCAGACGCGTATGATTCAGGTTCATATAGGTAACACTGTGTGGGTTCAAGTCCCGTCTCTCGCACCAAAGATTTGCTTTTGCAAATCTTTTTTTTAACTTAAATAACAACAAATTTAAAATAGATAAAAAATTATTTGCAACTTTTATTTTTTACTTTGCAAAATTTAATAAAAATTTGTCAAAAAAAGTATTTTTTAAGTATTTCCAATTATTAGATATTGACTTAAAATAACAAAATATTTATAATATATATATAGTATAGCAGTTAATTTAAAGATTTACCGTTCGTTTAAATAAAACCGAATATGCAATAAAAAAATGTATAAAAACAAAATTAAATTATTGAAAAAAATATGGTCGATATTTACTTGGGTTATATTATCGATAATAATATTGACGGTAGTTGTATTTGCAGGGTTTCGCATTTTCGGATATGTGCCGTACACGGTTTTATCGGACTCGATGTCCCCTCGATTCAGCGCAGGAGATTTAATATATATAAAAAGCGCAGAATTTGAAGAAATACAAAACGGCGATATAATCACTTATAGAGCAGACGGCACCGATGTAATAATTACCCACAGAGTCGTGGAAATAGATACTGAAAACAAAAGCTTTATAACAAAAGGAGACGCTAACGAAAATAATGATAAAGCGGTAAATTATAATAATGTTCTCGGCACGGTTGAATTTTCAATACCTAAATTAGGTTATGTTTCAAACTTTATAAGCAACCCGTCCGGAATAATTGTTGTTATAATAATAATTTTATCGATTATATTGCTAATGATTTTACCTGAAATATTTATGAAAGGTAAATCCGATAAAAAATCACCGCAACCAAAAGAATCGAACGGTGCGGAACATGAATCGGTAACAGAAGATAAAGAATCGATTCCCCTGCCCGATATAAAAACCGAAATAAAAAATTTAAATAGGGAAAATCAAGTAAATTACTTGGATAAAAAATAAAAAATTAAATTGATATAAAAACAGGAGGTTAAAATGAAAATAAAAGTCAACAAAAAAACTTTGTTTATAGTACTTGCCGTTGTGCTTATTTTTTCGATAGGCGCACTCGGAACGGTAGCTTATCTGCAAGCCTCGGTTAACGGCAACAAAGCCCTTGTAAATACCTTTATTGCAGCAGGCGGCGGACAGCTTGTAGACCCTACCAACCCTACGGCGGGAACTAATGCAGATCCAAGCGTTTCAAGTATTATTACGGCAGGTTTTTATCTGCTTGAAAGCAAAGCCGAATATGTTAACGGTAATTATACTTTATCGAATACGGCAAATACCCGCATACTGCAAAACACATACGATAAAGTCGTTCCCGGCTTGGAAATTCCGAAAGATCCGAAACTTACTCTTAACATAGTCGAAGATGTTTCAGTTTATGTATTTATCAAAATAACCGATACCACAAGCAATAACTTTACATATAGCGTAACCGGCAACTGGACGGAAATATCGGTAAGCGGTCTTGCAGCCGGCGAAAAGGTTTACTGCTATAAAAATGCCGTGCAAACGGGTGCTGCAAATGACGACCTTGTCGATGTCGGTATATTAACCGATAATAAAATAACTGCGGCTTCCTCTTTAAACGATACCGATACCGGTTCGGACGGAATACAACTCGGTCAGCTTAAATTCGAAGCTTATGTTTGTCAGGCAGGCGGATTTGAAAATGCTCAATCTGCGTTTACCGCTTGCTTTGTAGAATAATTAAAAAAGGTAAAATATGAACAAAAGGCGGATATTTATAATTGCCGTCTCAGTATTGATACTCGTTCTGATTTCAATAGGTACGGTCGCATTTCTGACAGCGAAGGACAGCATTACAAACCGTTTCATGGTTGCAAGCTACGACTCTGAAAACCCTGTAAGTCCTGACGAAATATTTTCAATCAGAATATACGAAACTATTGATAGCGGACAAACCGAAAGCGGACAGACTTACTACGATGTAAAACCAGGCGATATATTTAAAAAAGACCCCACTATACAAAACACCGGTTTGTACGGACAATGGATACGAATGATTGTAAGTCTGACAAACGCTAATCAATGGGTTAAAGCCTGCGATAAGTACGGAATAGAAATTACTGAGATATTCGGCGGATATGACGATAAAGTATGGACTTTGTCCGATGAGGTCTCTTATGACAGCCAATCGGACACCCTTACCTTTGTCTTTTATTTAAATAATGTCCTCGAAGCCGAAAATACCGCCACACTGTTCGAGTACATTATTATCCCTACTCAATTCACATCGGAAGATATTTATGCGATATCCAATTTTAATCTCATAATAAGCGCAGACGCAATACAAAGCGCAAATACCGGAAGCAGCGCAAAAGAAGCTTTCGAATTATATTGGAAATAGGTTTTAGGGATAATACGATTATACCGTTAAATGTCAAATAATAAACTTAAACTTTAAGTTTATACAATAAAAAGCCGACAGTAAAATATTAAATTAAATATTAATTTAATCGTTTATTGTCATTAAAATTATAAAAAGGAGGTCTGCCGATGAAAAGAAAGGTACTGTTAGTATCGGTAACATTGATATTAGTGATATTTTTATCCTTTACAATGACTACGCTTTACACAGTGATTCCGAATATCGATGTTATCGTTTCAGGCAATGTAAAACTTAATCTTTTTCAAACGGCAAAAGAGCAGACCATCCTTCCCGGCGATACCGTCGACAATATTGTGACGGTTAAAAATACCGGGGATACTTCGGCTTATCTTAAAATCGCCCTTTCGTTGACAATAGACGGCGATACTGCCGATATAGACAATTATATCGAATTCAATATATCTGATACCTCCTGGATCTTTAAAGACGGATATTACTACTACAATACTGCTTTGGCAAAAGACAATACCACAAATGCGTTGTTCACAAAAATGCATTTTAAGGGCGAAAATATCGGAAGCAGTTTTATAGGTAAAGTCATAGAACTGAAAATCACCGTTTACGGCGTGGCAAGCGAAAATAACGGCTCCACCCCCTTCGACGCAACAGGCTGGCCGGTATAAAAAAACTTATAAAGGTAATTTAAAGAGTGCGCTATGGAAAAAATGAATGAAAGAAAATTGAAAAAGCAAAAGTTAATTACGATATTACTTATCGTGACGCTTTTTTGTTCTCTTATCCTGCTTGCCTTTTTAAGCAGCGATACCCTTTCCTTCTTTTCCGATAAAAGCAACAATGTTACCAATATATTTTCACAAACCGATTTCACTTTAAAAACCGGCTCTGAGCTTAATACCCTTATCGGAACCAATACGACAAAAGTAATCTTCGGCAAATACTCAGACTATTCTTCCGCCGTTTCCTCTGCAACCCCTACCCCCGTTGATACCGCAGGAACGGGCACCTATTCCCTTTACAAGGTCGGAACGGTAGTTTACATTTTAACAAATTACGGCGACACCTTTATAGCAAATCCCGACTCGTCGGAGTTTTTCAGAAACCTTCAGAGCCTTGCCTCTATCGAAAATCTTACTATGCTCGACACAAGTAATGTTACAGATATGAATCGTATGTTCCATAACTGCCGGGCTCTCACTTCTCTTGATGTAAGCAGCTTTGATACAAGTAAAGTTACTGATATGCAGTCTATGTTTTATTACTGCTCTTCTCTGACTTCTCTCGATTTAAGCGGTTTCGACACAAGTAATGTTACCAATATGCATGCTACGTTCTTTTACTGCACTTCTCTAACTTCCCTTAATGTAAGCAGTTTCGACACAAGTAAGGTTACAAATATGTTTTATATGTTCGGTCGCTGCTCTCTGACTTCTCTCGATTTAAGCGGCTTTAATACAAGTCAAGTTACCGATATGAGTTTTATGTTTTATTCTTGCCCTTCTCTCACTACTCTCAATTTAAGTAGTTTTAATACAAGTCAAGTTACCGATATGAGTGCTATGTTTTCTGACTGCCAACAGCTTACTACCATATACGCAAGCGAAAGTTTTAATACCGATAAAGTAACAACTTCGTCAGGTATGTTTGCAGGATGCTCAAATCTTGTCGGAGGTGCGGGAACGACTTATACCTCTTCCAAGACCGATAAAACCTATGCCCGTATAGACGGCGGAACTTCTTCACCCGGATATTTTACAGCTATTTACATTCTTAAAACGGGTTCTGAAATGAAATCACTTATCGGAACCGATACAACAAAAGTAATTTTCGGCAAATACTCAGACTACTCTTCCGCCGTTTCCTCTGCAACCCCTACCCCCGTTGATACCGAAGAAACGGGCGCCTATTCCCTTTACAAAGTAGGAACGGTAGCCTACATTTTAACAAAATCAGGCGACACCTTTTTCGCAAATCCCGACTCGTCGAGGTTTTTCTACAACCTTCAAAAACTTACCTCTATCGAAAATCTTACCATGCTCGACACAAGTAATGTTACAGATATGTCTAATATGTTCGCTTACTGCAAAGCTCTCACTTCTCTTAATGTAAGCGGTTTCAACACAAGTAATGTTACAGATATGTATTGGATGTTCGCTTACTGCCAGACTCTAACTTCTCTTAATGTAAGCAGTTTCGACACAAGTAAGGTTACACGTATGCATTGGATGTTCGCTTACTGCCAGACTCTAACTTCTCTTAATGTAAGCAGTTTCAACACAAGTAAGGTTACAGATATGTATTATATGTTCGCTTACTGCAAAGCTCTCACTTCTCTTAATGTAAGCGGTTTCAACACAAGTAATGTTACAGATATGTATTGGATGTTCGCTGTCTGCTCAAATCTCACTTCTCTTGATGTAAGCGGTTTCGACACAAGTAATGTTACAAATATGAGGTATATGTTCTCTCGCTGCTCAAATCTCACTTCTCTTAATGTAAGCGGTTTCGACACAAGTAAGGTTACAGATATGGGTTATATGTTCTCTACCTGCACAAATCTCAAAACAATATATGCAAGCGAAAGTTTTAATACAAATAAAGTAACTAACTCGGGTTCCATGTTTTCTAACTGCTCAAAACTTGTCGGCGGTGCGGGAACAACCTATAACTCTTCCAAGACCGATAAAACCTATGCTCGAATTGACGGCGGAACTTCTTCACCCGGATATTTTACTCTGAAAGGATAATCGCTGTTTTAAAATTATCTAATGATTTTACTTTAAAATTTATTAATATTTAATTTCGATTGAAAGCCGATATTGACTTATCTTCC
>CALVMC010000009.1 GCA_944342015.1 uncultured Clostridia bacterium | reverse complement strand
TGGGTAGTTAAATGGATAGAACTTTGTTTAGCCGAGGACGGAGTCCGAACGCCATCGCTTGACTTTGGAAAAGTGAAGCGATATATCCATTTAACTACGGAAGCACGAAATATTTAATTGTGTAAGACTTGTGGGTAGTTAAATGGATAGAACTTTGTTTAGCCGAGGACGGAGTCCGAACGCCATCGCTTGACTTTGGAAAAGTGAAATCCTTTAACTACAAATATAATAATTTTTATTTATTAATAAGCAATAACAAATAATATTATTAAGTTTTACTTTCAGAATATAATTTTACTTTAATAAAATGTTTTTGTCAAACTTCACAATATTTGAAAATATAAGAAAATCAAAATCAAAACTTGATGTATAAACTTACTTCAATAGATTAATAATTTTAGTTATTGAAGGTAGTATAAAATGGATTTTCAAAAAGAGTCTGATGAAATAAAAAAAGCTTTTTGCGGGAGTGATGATTTAATCGCTCTCGATTTCAGCGCAGGTAATAAAGCTTTCAAGTTTTTTACTGTTGACGGACTTGTTGATAAAGAACTGTTTGAGCATAATGTAATCAAACCTTTAAAAAATTACGAAGGAGAATTTTCCGGTCCTGTAATAGACAGACTTAACGATATATTATGCAATTCAGGTTCAATACAAGTAATAAATGACAGAAACAAAGCCATAGACAGCGCAGCATCCGGCGATGTTGTTATGCTATTTGAGGAATGCGAAGACTATTATGTATTGCCATTGAGAAAATATATAACAAGGTCGATAGCCGAGCCGCCTACATCAAGCGTCGTTAAGGGCCCGAGAGAGGGCTTTATCGAAGATTTTAAAACCAACATAACGCTTATAAGAAGGAAATTAAAAAGCAGTAATCTAGTTGTTAAAAATCAGGTAGTAGGCAGGTATAGCAAAACAAATGTTGCGGTAGTGTATATAAACAATCTTGCAGATAAAAAAATAGTCGAAAAAATTAAGAAGCGAATAAGCGAAATTGATATTGACGGTATAGTAGATTCGTCTTATATAGCAAGATTTCTCGAAGAGAATAAATATTCTCTATTCAGTCAGATAGGATCTTGTGAAAAGCCCGATATCGTTGCGGCTAAACTTTTGGAAGGAAGAGTTGCCGTTGTTGTAGACGGATCTCCGATTATTCTGACTCTTCCTTATGTATTTTTTGAAGCCATTCAAGATTCACAGGATTATTATACTCATTCGGTTAGAGCGTCGGTTTTGCGTATTATAAGAATTTTGGGGCAGATGCTTGCGATATTTCTTCCGGCAATATATGTTGCTTTTCAGGAATTTCAGTATCAGATGATTCCTTTGAAATTCTTACTTTCGGTACTTAATGCTATTAGCGGAATTCCTTTAAGTCCGACGCTTGAAATGATTTGCATACTGATAATTTTTGAAATACTTAACGAGGCAAGCGTAAGAATGCCAAGGTATATCGGGGTTGCGTTATCAATAGTGGGCGCAATAGTTTTAGGAGATACGGCTGTAAAAGCGGGGCTTATAAGCTCGCCGTCGGTACTGATCTGTGCGCTTTCGACAATCGGGTTGTATTGTGTTCCAGATCTTGCGTCGGAGGGAAGCACATTGAGACTTTTATTCGTGGGATTAGGCGGGGTATTTGGTTTATTCGGTGTAGTTATGTGCATTATATATATATCCGCTTATCTTTGTTCTATCAATAATTATGGAACTCCTTATCTTGCACCTTTTGCACCGCTAATAATACCTGATCTTAAAGACGGAATTTTCAAATCGCCTCTTCATAATATGAAGAAAAGGCCGTTTTCCTTGCCTAACAAAAACAGAAAAAGAATGAAATAATATTTAAAGAGATTTATATTATGGATTATAAAATTAAAAAAAGCCAGCTTGCTATACTGTTTTTCATACTTACGACTTGCTTTAAGTATGCTATGCTTCCGTCTTACATTTCTTCCGTTGCCGAAAATCAGGGATATATTACCGTTGCGGTATTTATGCTTTTCGATTTTATTATATTCGGTTTTGTTTACTATGTAATGATTAACGGCGGCCTTAGAAATATAGGATTGCCTCATTGGGCGCTATCTATTATTTGTATTATTCTGTTTTCTTTTATTTTCCTTAAATTAATAGTTTATTTATCGGAATCTTTAAGTTATATTTCCCTTTTTCTTTTTGATATAGGGCAGTGGCGACTTATAACCCTTATAGGTTTGCTTATTCTTTCGTATGTGGCATTTAAAGGACTAAGAACTATTGCGAGACTTTCAAATATATTTGTCTGGATATTTCTTTTTACATTGATTTTCGATATTGTATTTGCCGACATTCAGATAGATATGACAAATATTTTACCGTTTTGCCCTGACGGAGCGAAACCGATTTTTGATGCGGGAATTTCGAACATCGTATGGTTTGGCAATCTTATAATGTTTTTATTTATTGATTTCAGGGAGGAAAAAGGGAAGAATTTTTATTTACCGATCTCCATGTTAATTTCTTTTGGCGTAACGGTTACATTTTTTCTCGTTTTCTACGGAGTATACGGAAATATGACCGATGAAATACCTTATGTTTTCAGTAAATTCGCTTCGCTTAATACACTTTCGGAAGATTTGGGGAACTTCCAATGGCCGACAATTATTTCCTGGCTTATTGCAACGGGGATAGGGCTCTCACTTTTCATATTTTTCGGCGGAGTTTGTATTAATGAGACTTTTAAACTCGACAAACATTCTTATGCAGGTAAAATTTTTGTTGTGGTAGCGGTTTTTCTTATTATTTACTTTTTGCTTACGGATATGTCGAAAACCTATTCTTTTGTTACGGGAAATATAAAATATTATTCTATGGCCGTTTCTTATTCATTGCCGATAATTGTGGCTTTGTATGTGTTTATAAGAAATATTTTACTAAAAAGAAAAAATCCGAACAATAAGGTGATGAAAAATGAACTCGAAATTTCTTAAAAATAAATTCGTTATAGCTATAATAGTTCTGATTCTGGTAATAGTCGCCGATTTTTCACTGCCTAATATAAATCTTGTAAACAGAGCGATAGTTATAGGAATGGGAATAGATATCGTCGAAGACGGGCAGTTCGAGCTTTCCGTTCAATACATTCTTCCCAAGTCAAACGCCTCCAATCAGACAAGTCAGAGCGGATATGCCGTAGCTCAGCAGACAGCGATGTCGGTAGGGGAATTTCATACTAAATTTCAGAATATGTTAGGATTAAGGCTGTCGCTTGCCCATTGTTCCATTGTGGTACTGGGGGAAGACTATGCAAGAGAAGGAAATTTCGAAATACTGAAATATTTTATGTTGAACGAAAAATTTCCCGATACCGCTAAAATGGTTGTCACGCAAGGAAAAGCGGGGGATTTTATGAAACTCAATATTCCTTACAGCGAGGTAGTTTCATATCAGCTCAGAAATCTTCTTGCAAATCTTAAAGAAACGCACGGTGTTGCATCTATCGATATCAATAAATTTTTCCAGCTTGAAAAGGACATAATGTCCGCTAATTATCTTCCTTATGTTGTTATCGAAGAATATGAAAAAGACAATTTTCAGGATGAAACTTCCGCAGCGGGCGAAGTGACATATTACACTTTTACTCTTAATAATACTGCCGTTTTCGATAAAGAAGGATTTAAAATAGTGCTTTCCGAAAAAGAGAGTTTAGGATTTTCTTATGTTTATAAAAAGATAAACAGCGGCAATATTTTGCTGACAAGCGATATGGGTGAAAATTATGTGATTAAAATTCTCAATCTGAAATCAGAAAGAGAAGTCGATAAAGAAGGTTTTAAGGCGACGGTAAAAATCGCAGCCGATGTGAGTGTATATAATTCCGAGGGAAAAACAGACGGAGCCAAAATACTGACTCAGTCGGAGACCGACCGCCTTAAAGGAATTTTTTCGGAGTCTGTATTAAGCTGTTATCTTACCTGTAAAGAAGAAGATATCGATATTTTCGGTTTTAACGGGATATATTATCGTAAATATTATAAAGAGTTAGGAGATACCAAAACCTTGAATTTATTATCCCAGTTTGATTTCAATGTAGAAGTCGATATAAATCTGATCAATTAATTCAAAGAATAAAAACGAAAATAAGCCCCCTCTTAAAGAGAGAGCTTATAAAATAACGAATGTGTTAACTACTTCTTTTTCTGTTCTGCTTTAAGTTTATCCAAAGCTTTGGAAAGTCTTGAAATTTTTCTCGATGCGTTTTGTTTATGATAAACGCCGTCTTTTGCTGCGCAATCGATAACGCTTATTGTTTCAGGCAAAAGTTTTTCGGCAGTTTCAATATCGGCAGCTGCTATTGCCGCTCTGTATTTTTTTATAGCGTTTCTTACTTTTGAACGCTTTGCGGTATTGATAACATTTTGTTTTTCATTTGTTAAAACGCGTTTTTTCTGCGATTTAATGTTAGGCACTTTGAAGTTCTCCTTAATCTTTTAATTTAATGCTTATAAATTTTATCATATATTTTCAGCTTTTGCAAACATAATCGATAACTTTTTTAATTATTTAGTTCGAATTACGCATAATATTTTTATGATTAACAGTGATATTATAACGGAAAGTTCAAAATTGTTTTTAAATAGTCAGGGACTCGATGTATATGAAAAATCTTTAAAGCACGGTATCAAGAAAAGTTCCGTGAATGTGACTGATGAAAAACAGAGTAAAAAAATCGGAAAAAAAATGGGAAGTTATGTAAGTTTTCTAATAGGCGAGGAAGATTTTGAAAACAGAGAATATCTTGTAAAAGTTATTTCGGAAAGTATTATCGAATTTCTTCGTAATAACGGGTTCAAGGAAAAGGGAACGGTGCTTGTCACGGGACTCGGAAACGATAACTTTGCAGCTGACAGTCTCGGTATAAAAACGGCTGAAAAAATCAAGGTGAGCAAAGATAAAAGCATATATGTTTTCAAATCGGGGATAAGACTCATTGCGCTTGCTCCCAATGTTTCTGCAAATACGGGAATCGATTCTTTTGAAATTACGAAAAGCGTCATAGACAGGATAAAGCCTTCTGTCGTTATTGCGGTTGATTCGCTTGCCGCTTCGAGTTTCAAAAAGGTAGGAAAGGTATTTCAGCTTACCGACGCAGGAATAAGACCGGGAAGCGGAGTAGGACGGGGAACGAATATGTTTGATAAGGAAGGCTTGGGAATACCTGTGATTGCGGTAGGCGTGCCCCTTGTGGTTACAGTCTACAACATCGTAAGACATTTTGTGTCGGGCGCCGATATTTCCGACAGCGAAAGACGGGAACTCGAAACCCTTTGCGTTACTCCCAAAAATATAGAGACTCTTATCGATTACTCTTCACAGATAATAAGCGGCGCAATAAATAACGCTGCTGAAAATTATACTTTCAGGTAATAAAAACGACTTATTTAAAATATGCTTTTATGTGGGATATTTTAAAGGAGTCTTATTATGAAAATAGGAGTTATCGATAGCGGAGTAGGAGGATTTGCCGTACTTAAAAAAATTGCCGAGAGGATGCCTGAACTCGAATATATTTATTATGCCGATAACGCATATTGCCCTTACGGGAACAAAAGCGAAGAACTGATTATTTCAAGGCTTAGTGCAGTAGCTTCTTTTTTGCAATCGGCAGGTGCGGAAATAATTGTTGTTGCTTGTAATACCGCTACGGGTACGGGAGTTAATTATCTTCGCGAAAAATTTTCTTTTTTAAGGGTTTTCGGAATCGAGCCTTCGGTAAAACAGGCGGCGGACGAAGGCGCAAAAAAAATTGCTTTATTTGCTACCGAAAGAACAAAAAACTGCAAAAATCTTGCAAGAATTATTAAAAATATCAAGGCTGAAATATTATTCGGACAAACAGGCGATCTTGCTTATCTTATCGAAAAAAATATATTTAATTTAAATGTTTTAGGCGATTATATTCACACAATGGCGGATTTTGCAAAAGATTGCGACGCAATAGTTTTAGGATGTACTCATTATATTTTCGCCGAAAAGTATCTTTCCGAAAAATTCAAAGGGAGGATTTACGACGGAACCGACGGGCTTGTAAATAATATGGAAAAATGTCTTTACGGGACAAGCGGTTGCAACTTGCCGAAAAGAAGTCTTTATGATACTAAACTTACGATTTACTGCTCAAACAACAAAATAGCGGAAATTACATATTTGTGGCAACTTATTGCAGGGGGATATCTTAAATTTTAATATCTCAAATGAAATCTTTCGGTAAGCCTGCAATTACTATGATTGACAAAATATATTTTATTTAGTAAATTTTAATTATGAATATTGTTTTCGTTATCGATACATTTGACCTTAAAACCAACGGTACGGTTATGACCGCTTGCAGGTTTGTGGAAAATCTCAGAAAACACGGTCATAGAGTTAAAGTAGTAGGGACAGGCGCAGAAGGCGAAGATTGTTACAATATGCCCGAGCGCTATATTCCTATCGTAACCGAAGTTTCGAGAAAACAGAAAATCAGGTTTTCAAAAGCAGATTTGCATATTCTGATGAACGCCTTTTCGGGTGCCGATTTAGTGCACTTTTTTTTGCCTTTCAAACTTGAAAAAGTAGGTAAAAAACTTGCCGACAAAATGGGTATTCCGTCTACTGCGGCTTTCCATTTGCAACCGGAAAATATACTTTACAATATGGGGCTTAAATGGTCCAAACTCGGTTCTAATTTCCTTTATTCCGCTTTCAGAAGACGCTTTTACAGAAAATTCGACCATATTCATTGTCCGTCAGGCTTCATTGCAGGCGAATTGAAAAAACATAAATACAAGGCAAAACTTCATATTATTTCAAACGGAGTGGACAATTCTTTTAAACCTGCCGACGAGCCGAGAAAAGAAGACGGATTTTTCAATATCCTTATGGTAGGAAGATATGCAACAGAAAAAAGACAGGATGTGCTTATAAAAGCAGTCTCCCTTTCGAAGTATAAAGATAAAATAAAACTTACCCTTGCAGGACAGGGACCCTTGCAAAAGAAATTGGAAAAACTTGCTCAAAATCTGCCGAACAAAGTTAATTTCGGCTTTTTAGAGCAGTCTGAACTTCAAGATGTCATTCATAACAGCGATTTGTATGTTCATGCGGCAGATGTCGAGATCGAAGCCATCGCTTGTATAGAGGCATTTGCCTGCGGACTGGTTCCCGTAATCGCCGATTCCAAAAAATCGGCAACTTCTCAGTTTGCCTTAGATAAAAGATCTCTTTTCAAAGCGGGCGATCCGAAAGACCTTGCGTCAAAAATCGATTATTGGATAGAGCATAAAGACGAAAGACTTTTTATGTCTCAAAAATATATTGAAAGCGGAAAAACCTACGATATAGATTATTCGATATCCAAAGCCGAAGAAATGTTTAACGAGGCGATTCTCGATTTCAGAGCTTCTTCGAAAAACGATAAAAAGACCAGAAAGTTAAGAAAAAAAATAATGCCGAAAGGTAAAATTTTCAGATTTTTTGCCTTTCTGTTCTATTATGTCGTAGCGGTACCTATTCTGTCGGTATATCTTTTCTTTATGTACGGAATAAAAGTCAAAGGAAAAAATAATCTTAAAGAACTCAGAAAAAGCAAGTCGGGCGCCGTTACCATAAGCAACCATGTCCATTATGTCGATTGCGCTATGGTGGCGCTCGGAGTATTTCCGAAAAAAGTTATATTCACAAGCCTTGAAAGCAATTTCAATATGCCCGTTGCGGGAACACTCATTAAAATGCTCGGCGGCGTGCCTGTATCGAAAAGGCTGAACGAAATTAAAATTATGCACGACGAAGTCGTAAAGCAACTCAAACTCGGAAGATTTGTCCAGATTTATCCCGAAGGTCATCTCATAAATTATTACGAGGGAATAAGAGAGTTTTATAAAGGTGCTTTTAAAATCGCTTGCGACGCTCAGGTTCCCGTTATTCCGATAGGTATCAAATGGAGGGAACCGAAGGGATTTTTCAAAATTTACAAAAAGAAACCTTGCGCAACAGTTTTAATAGGAAAGCCGGTTTATGCCGATTACAGGCTTTTAAGAAAAGATATGGAATTCGACCTTAAAGCAAGATGCGAGAAGGCTATGGAAAACCATTTCAGTAGCAGCAGTGAAATAAAAGTTAAAAGTTTTGTAGATAATAATTTAAAATCCGAAATCAACCATGATTTTTCATTAGACATTAAAGACGAAAAAAATACCTTATCCGAACCCTTCGTTGCCGAAGACTAAAAATTGTAAAAAACAATAGTTATTTCAACAATAATTCTTAAAATTTTTTGTGAGCGAAGAGAAAAAGGTAAGAAACATTACTTTAAAAAAATCGTTATGTAAAAAGTCCGCATTTGCGGACTTTTCATTATCGGTTAACCGTTACAGTTAGACGCCGATTTTGAGCTGCATGCTCTGCTTTTCTGCTGAGATTTGCAGCCGCTGCAACCGGAAGCCGATTTAGAGCTGCAAGCTTTGCTTTTTTGTGTTTTTGAAGTACTTTGTGTTTTAGTGTTTGCCATAGTTTTTCTCCTTTTAAGTTATACTTATATTTTTCTTATTGTAAGAAAAATTATACAGTTTAGTTAAAATTATTTTTTTGCTTACATAGTTTACTTACTATGCTTTTTATGTTAAAATAAACATAAATATATTTTAGTATAAGTTATAGGTGCCTTTTAATTATGTTTGAAAAGTTTCTTAAAGAGTTGAACTCCGAACTTGATAAAGCGGGGGTCTCCGATAAAGAAAGTATCGCCGATGAATATATAAAAAGATATAATGATTTATTGGCTCAGAATTTGAGTCCTTTTGAAATCATAGTACTTTTCGGCGATCCTGCCGACATTGCGAGAAGATTTATAAGTCCCGATTACAACCGTTCGGCAAGACAAAGTCTTAAAAACAATTCAATGCTTAAAAAAGCCGATAACAAAAAGACTCAGAACAATCTTTTGGATATGACTAGTCTTGACCTTCACGATGTCGAAATCGACGACGAACATAAGAATTTAAGCGAATACCGTAACGAAAAAGAAATAGTCAATAAAAATATCGAAAACTACAAAGCCTTTATCTACCAGCTTGAAAACGAAATAGAGGAAATCGAAGATAAAATAAAAATACTTCTCGATGAAATAGCAAGAAGAAAAAAAGAAAAACAGGCAGGTATTACTGCGAACGAAAAGCCTATTACCGAAAAAGAAATTAATCTTGCCATGGAACTTGAAAAAGAGTTGCAGAAAAAGCAAGAACAGCTTATGGATTTTTATAAAAACCGTAAGAATGTAAATACTTCTTCTCCGACCGTAAAAAAAGCAGGTCTCAGAAATACCGACGATTTTCAAAAAAAAGCGGAAGAAAACAAGAAAAAAATTCTCGAACAAATACCTGTCTCAAAGGCTAATAAACAAGAAAAATCCGAAAATAAAAAGATTTCCAAAACGCAAAACAAAACAACTGTTTCCGATGAAAAATCGAAGACCGTTTCGAAAGATATTAACGACGGGTTAGTTAAGTCTGATTCGGAAAATAGTTCCGTTTATAATTCGGATACGAAGAAAACGGAAAGTTCAGTTAGTACAGGCAATATATTTTCTTTTGAAGAAGCAGATAAAGACGGTTCTTTAAAATCTTCTGCAAACAAAGATTCCGTTACTTCTCAAAAAACAATTGACGCAAATACCGAAGAGATAAAAAAACAAACCGTTTCACAAACCGAACAGAGCGGTGCGGATTCCGTAACGGATAGCGACTCTATTTCGGCAAATGACGCAGAACAAAATAACGTTTCAGATAAAAATAAAGATTCCGTTACCGAAAGCAGCGTTAATACCGAATACGGAACGGATACTGACGGTGACGGCACAAAAACCGAACAAAACAAAAAATACACAACCGTTGAATATTATGACAGTGAAACCGGCGAAAATATCAGCAACTTTTTAAATATACAGTTCTATCGAGACCCTAATTCCGGAAAAACCCATATAACTCCCGAAAAAGGCGAAGCCAAACAAAATGTCAAACGCATAAAGGTAGTGGAAGAAATCGAAACTTCCGGAGCCCACAAACCCGAAGACGGAACAGGTGACGGAATAGAAAAGGTAGCCCACGATTTAACTTCTAATTCAAAAGAAAAAAAAGAAAGTCCTTCAAGTGAAAATAATGAGCAGAGGACGGATAATGATTTAAAGTCGGATTTAGTTAAATTAAAAACTTCCGACTCTATCGACACAGAAGATAAGAATACGGACAAGTCAAGCGGAGAGACGGGAAAAAAAGGTATCGAAAAAGATTCTTCCGCAAATAACGATTTAAATCAGGTCGTGAAAGAAGAGAGGAAAGAGCAAGAACTCGGATTCGGCAAAGATATTAAATCTGATTTTTCCGAAAACAACGACGGCACGATTGTTGAATCGGTGAAAAATGAGCAGTCAAAGAGCGAAAAGGTAAAAAGCGACGAAACCGTTAACAAAGAAGAGCCTAAAAAAGAGTCTTCTTTAAGAAAGGAAGAAAACAATATCAAAAATCCTTTTCTCGAAAAGGATTATACTTTTGTCGGCGGTAAAAAAATAAATATAGATTTTTCCGAAGAAAAAAATGCAATTTCTGAAAATAAAGAAAATAAAACCGATGAAAATTCAGAAGGCTTAAATCAAGACTTATCCGCACTAAAAAATACTGCGGTCAATAATGAAGAATCTAAAAAGAATGCAGACGGTATAGGCGATAATGCAATCGCTTCAAACGAAAAAGCAGTAACTGATTCAAAAGACATATCGGACGGTAATTTTGTACAACCTTCAGTGGGTACGGCGGCTGCCGAAAATGGCGATAAGATTGAAGAAGTTTCAAAAGAGAATATTATTCCGCCCGTTTCCGATAAAAATGAAGATATTATAAACGGCGCAACTATAAGTTCGGAAAATCCTGCAACGGAAAAAAGTATTGAAAATAAAGAAACTCTTGTTATTTCGGAAGACGGAAATACAGCCGATAAGGAAATTGAACAGAAAAAACAGGACATTATCGTTAAAGACGAAAGTGCGGACACGGAAGAAAAACAAGGCGAATTGAAAAGTCTTTCTTCCGAAGACAAGGATAAAGTACAAACCGACGGTTCGGGGAAAAACAAAATTTATAAAAAAGGCATCGATGTAATAGTAAAGAAAGCCGATACCAAAGAAGATAAAAGTTATATTAAAGACAAAGCCCGTGCAATAGAAAAGGGAATAATAGAAGAACATATTGACGATCTGGTTTTTGCGGATACGAAGATGAGAGGGTGGCGTTCGGTAAAAACTAAAATAAAAAGACCGAAGGTAATCAGAAAAAGCGAAATTCTTCCCGATAAAATAAATTTTGACGAAATAAATATGGATATAGTGGAAGCGGAAGATACCGTAAGAATTGTTCAATGCGGAAATTCTCCCGTGCAAAAGCAGGTAAGCTTACAGTCGCCCCTTATGAAAACCGGAACGATAGCAAATCAAATAGAAAACAAAGTTCAGGTTTCTGCAAGCAGCGATGTTACCGACAGAAAAGAAGTTTACGAAGAACCTTATGCAGAACACATACCCCTTTCAAAAGTACTTTATAAACGCCCCGAAGAAGGGAAGATACTGAGAAGAGAAAACCTTCCGTTTATGATTACGGGAATAGTTTTTGCCGTGTTCATGACAGCTCTTATCAATCTCGTAACACTTTTCGGCGGTATGTTCGTTATTATTACTTCGCTAAGCTTTCTTGCGGGGAATTTCAGCAGTACGGTTGTAGTTGCAAGTCAATTAAATATTTCCATAGTTTTAATTTTTACAGGACTGCTTATGATTGCGGGCATAGGTCTTTGCGATGTTTATGTCATAAAATGGATTATTGAATCCATAAGAGACTGTTATGAAGTAGTTCGTTTGTTAAATAAAAACAAGGAAGTTCAGGACGAACCTTTATATGAAGTTATAAAAATACCTACTTCCACTCATGAACCGAGATTATTCAATGTAGGCAATAAAAAGCCGATTGAGGTTTTAAAGAAACCGGGCGGACTCAGCGACGATCTTATTTATAATAAAGATATCAAAAAGTCTAAAACTGCGGCTGCCCGAAATGATGGTAGCAGTCAGAATTCAGAAAATAGTTTAAAAGACGACAAAATAAACAAAGAAAATATTGCGGTTGAAAATTCCGCAAAAGATGCAGTGAGCCTGAACGGTAAAAATAACGGCGGTATCGAAACCGAAAAAACAGATAATATCGCTTCCGATAAAAACGATACCTATTCCGTTTTAAAAGAAGGTGTCGATGAAAAAGTATATTCGGCTTCCTCTGCCGTAAATGACGGAAATATCGATTTTCAATCGGAAAATAAAATAAGTACGCAAGAGAATATAAAAGATGTTCCGTCGGTAAATATTTCGGAAAAAATCGAGGAAAAGAATAATGAGGAAAAGAATAATATCGAAGACGAATCCGAAAAACCCGTCGACGGCGCTATACCTGTTAAAAACTCGCCCAAACACAAACTCGAAGATTATGAATTCAGAAGAATAATGAAAGAGCGCGCAGAAAAAGTCGCTTCCATGAACACAGAGCCCGAAAGGGGGACTTCGGGGGATCTTGCCGATGTTTATGCGGGAGAAAAAATGCTTCACAGCGAAGCCAAGGAAAGAACCGATATTATTCCGTCCGAAGAAGAAAAAGAACGCATAAGAGAAGAACTTAAAAAGGATTTCAAACAGGACGCTCTCCAAAAAGAAATAAAATCGGCAAAGGAATTGCGAAAAGCCGAAAAGGAAGAGAAAAAGAAAGCCAAACTATTCAAAAAAATGACCGAAAAAGCTTCCATGCCCGAAAAGACTCAGCCTAACGATAAAGGCGGTCTCAAAATGGAAGATACCGTTATAGAAGGTATAAATGTAGGCGCAAACAAAAATACCGAAAATAATTCCGGCTCGCAAATGTATACGGAAGACGCCGATACCGTTTTTGAAAAGCATATGGAAAAAATAGAAGCAATTTCGGAAAAGGAAACCGTAGAATCAAATAAAATCGAAACGCAGAACAACGAGAAAGTAAACGGTATGGAAAATGAAAACAATACTGTTTCCCAAAGCAGGGAAAATCAAAACAGTTCACCTGAAAACGCAACCGACAAAAAGGAGAATGTTATGAAAGATTTGCTTTTTACCGACCCCGATAAAAAAGCGGCTTCATCGGACGATATGCCAAAGAGCGGATACAAAGAAGTAAAAGACGACCCGCAAAACAGTCGTACTCAGCAACTTCAAAAAGGAGAAAGCGTTCCCGTAGTCCCTCTTGTAACTCCTGAAAAGTCCGATTCGGAAACTTCCGATAACGCTAAAAACAAAAAAGATAAAGACAAAAACGATAAACAAGGCGGCGGAGATATTAATATCAACGATTGGTTTTTCTGATAATTAAGCTTTGTAATTTTATTAACGAAAACCGTACATGTATTTATCAAAAACCATTATTTGAATACCGTTTATTTATTTAAAATAAAAGCCTCTTAAAAAGAGGCTTTTTAGTTTTTTATATTGATAAAAAAAATAAAAATTATAAAGAAGAATTGATTTTTTCCATCATTTCGTCTATGTTTGCTCCGTGTACGCTTGCAGCCTGTTCGAATGTTTCGCCGTGGGCAAGAGCGCATCCTAAGCAGTGCATTCCGTATTCGGAAAGTATTTGTCCCATTTTTTCCTGCTGAGCTTCGTCGCATTTATTGAATGCGTCAATCAATAACATATCTTTACTGAAATTCATAATATTTCCTCCAAAATTTTTTTATTTATTTCAAATTAAATATATATTTTATATAACCAAATGTCAATTAAGATAATCAAAATTTTTATTTAATTTTAAAGTTATTTTAAATACATAAAAGGAATATTCTATATTATATCAATTAAAATTACAGAAATTTAATAATATCGATTAGTTTGCAGTTAAGGAGAAAATTATGAGAAAATCCTGTGAAATTCTTAAAAAAGAAATATTGAACTTAACCAATGCCGTATGTATCGGAAAAATTACTAAAATCTATTTCGATAAATGTTATAAAAAAGTAAGATATCTGCTTGTCGAAAACGATAAAGAAAGGTATCTTATGGAAATCAAAGATATTTATAAAATTTCCGACAGCATTATAACCGTAAAAAATCAAGATAATTTTTTAAATGCGGAAATGTTTTCGGAATGCGAATTTATTATTTTCGAAAAAGGTGCGAAAGCTTACACTTCCAGCGGTATTTATTTAGGGGAGTGTGAGGAAATAATATTCAGCGATAAGTTTCTGCCTTTGGAAATTATAATTTCAGGCAAGAGTTTTCCTATTAAAAAGGTGCTTTCCGCATCGGGCGATATAACAGTTATAAAAGACGACAATGTTCGTCTTACGGCGCCGAAAAAAATTCCCAAGGCTAAAATAAATTCAAAAGTTAAAATCGTGGAAGAAGATTTACTTGCCAGAGTTTCCGTATACAGCGATGAAAGGTATAACGACGCTAAAACCGTTACTCGTCAAAAAATAATAAAAGACAGTGATTTTCCCGACAGAATTATTGCAAGTTACGAATTTCTTTTAGGAAGGGAAGTAATATACGATATAAAAGATAACGACGGAAATCTCCTCGTTGAAAAAGGAACATACATAAGCGAAGATACAATAAATGCAGTGAAGGAAAGCGGAAAGCTTGCCGAGCTTACCGCAAACAGTATAGTAAGCAACAGATATTTCTTTTAATGTATAATAAAATACAATCGATATAATAATAACTGTAAAAAGGTTTCATTTAAAGTAATAAAAATTAATTTGTTCTGTTATTTATAATATATTGAGACAAATAGCTGTCTAAAAAAGCGGAGTTAATCTCCGCTTTTAAATTCAATAATATTAAAAACGGTAAACTGATTTTCAGAACATCAAACTTCCCATAATCAAAAACTGAGCCAAATAATATATTAAATGATTCGATATAATATAAAGTCTTGAATCTTTACCTTTAAAATAAGTCAACATAAGTATTCCGTCGGAAATAAGGAAGAGTACTGCGCCCGTAAAAAGCAAGGCGGAAAATGCGTCTTTGTATTCTACAAGTAAAAACAACGCCTGAAATACCGAAATGTTCAAAACCAAAGCGTACAGGACGCTGTTTACATTTGCTTTTTTGAGTTTGATTTTCATAACAAATGTGGAAAGATAAAAAGCAACGCCTACAATCACGCCGCCGAATATATACCACATATTCGTACCGAAAACATACATCGTTGCGGATATATAGAATATGTGGCACAGAGTAAACGAACTCATTCCCAAAAGAAGATATTTTTCCGAATCCTCGGGATAAGTTATTTTAAGGTCGAGTACGATATCTCCTATAAGGCCGCAAATTCCGCCCGCAATAAATAAGGAACAGGATGTTATCGGCAATGAGCCGTTTACAAGCCCTAAAAGGCCTAATCCTAAAAAACAAAAACTTGTTATTGTTTTAAGAACCAGCGGATAAAAGCCGCCTTTATTCGTTCTTATTACAAGAAAACTCAAAAGAGAACAGATGCCCACTATCAATACAAAGTAAACCATAATTTTTCCCCCGCAATTAATTATAAAGCATATAAAAATTTATTTCAAGTATGTTGAACTTTCTTTTTTAAACTTTCAGTCCGAATAAAATAAAAATATGCAAGAAAAAAGCCGTTTGAATTTCTATATAAATATTATTACTTAATATAATATTTAGTATTGAAATATTTTCCAATATTTGGTATAATCTTATTAAATATAAAAGGAAATAGCTATGGATAACAATTCTTACCCTAAATACCTTTTTCACGAAGGAACAAATTATAACGCTTACGAACTTATGGCGCCCAAAAAACTGTCAAAAAACAGATGGCAGTTCAGGGTCTATGCGCCTTCGGCTCAAAAGGTTTCTCTTGTAGGGGACTTCAATAAATGGGACCCCGAGAAAAATATTATGAAAAGAGATTCGGGCGGAATTTACGAATGTACCGTTTCGGGTTTGAAAATATACGATAATTATAAATATTGCATTAAAACTAAAAGCGGTAAGATACTTTATAAAGCCGACCCTTACGCTTACCACGCAGAAACAACTCCCGGCACCGCTTCGAAGCTTTACGATATTTCGGGTTACGAGTGGCACGATAAAGATTATCTGAAAAACAGAAAGGAAGTCAATATATTCGAATCTCCTATGAATATTTACGAGGTTCATATCGGCTCCTGGAAAAGAAACGGAGACGGAACGGTTTATTCTTACAGAAAATTTGCCGATGAAATTATACCTTATATAAAGGAAATGAACTATACCCATATCGAACTTATGCCGATTACAGAATATCCTTTCGACGGCTCGTGGGGCTATCAGGTCACGGGACTTTTTGCTCCGACTTCCCGTTACGGTACTCCCGATGATTTTATGTATCTTGTAGACAAATGCCACGAGGCGGGAATAGGGGTAATTTTAGATTGGGTAATTGCCCATTTCCCGAAAGACGCTCACGGCTTATATGAGTTCGACGGTACGAGTTTATACGAGTATTCCGATAAAAACAAAAGAGAACATAAAGAATGGGGTACTATGGTTTTCGATTACGGGAAAACCGAGGTTAAAAGTTTCCTTATATCTTCCGCTATGTTCTGGGTGGAAAAATATCACATCGACGGACTCAGAACCGACGCCGTCGCTTCCATGCTCTATCTCGACTACAACAGAAGGGGCGGAGAGTGGACGAAAAATAAATACGGCGGCAATTATAATCTCGAAGTCATTGATTTTTTGCGCGAACTAAACAAAGCCGTTCTTTCCAATCATCCCGACGTGCTTATGATTGCCGAAGAGTCGACAGCATTTCCGATGGTTACAAAACCGCCGCACGACGGAGGACTCGGCTTCAATTTTAAATGGAATATGGGTTGGATGAACGATTCTTTGAGTTATGTGTCGGCAAATCCTTTCTTCAAAAAGGATATGCACAACAAAATAACATTTTCCATTACATACGCTTATTCGGAAAATTACATTCTTCCTTTATCGCACGACGAAGTGGTACACGGAAAATGTTCTCTTATAAATAAAATGCCCGGCGAATATAAACAGAAATTTCAGGAACTCAAAGCCTTCTTCGGTTATATGATGGCTCATCCCGGAAAAAAACTGCTTTTTATGGGCGGAGAGTTCGGTCAGTTCGTGGAATGGAAATATTACGAGGGACTGGAATGGTTCCTTCTCAACTACGACGAACACAAACATTTACAGGACTTCGTTAAAGAACTTAACGCATATTATCTCAATAATAAGGAAATGTACGAACTCGACGACAGTTACGACGGGTTCAAATGGATTTGCGTAGACGACAATACACAAAATATTATTTCTTTCAGACGAATGGCAAAAGACGGCGAATACACTGTTTGCGTCGTAAATTTCGCTCCCGTCGAAAGAAAAGGTTATAAAATGGGAATGCCCGAAAAGGGCAGATATTATGCCGCTCTCACAAGCGAAAGCGGTGATAAATGGAAAAAAGCCGAATATACTTCTAAGAAGGGTAAGATGCACGGACTTAATTATTTTATCGATATGGATATTCCCGCAAGCAGTGTTACTTATCTTAAGTTCAAAAAAAGGGGGAACAAATAAGATGTATTCAGCAAAAAAGGAAACGGTTACTATGCTTCTTGCAGGCGGACAGGGAACAAGGTTAGGCGTTCTCACAAGAGACATAGCAAAGCCCGCAGTTCCGTTCGGCGGAAAGTACAGAATAATAGATTTTCCGCTTTCAAACTGCATAAATTCCGGTATGGACACAATAGGCGTTCTTACTCAGTATCAGCCTTTCGACCTTAACCAGTATATCGGAAACGGTCAGCCTTGGGATCTGGACAGGCTTAACGGCGGAGTCTTCATTCTTCCGCCTTATGTGAAAGGCAAATCCGGCGAATGGTACAAAGGTACTGCAAACGCAATTTATCAGAATATCGAATTTATCGACAGATACGACGCTGATTATGTCCTTATTCTCTCGGGCGACCATATTTATAAAATGGATTATTCGCTTATGCTTAAAGCTCATAAGGAAAAGCACAGCGACTGCACAATCGCAGTTATCGATGTTCCTTTGAAAGAGGCTTCGAGATTCGGTATTATGTCGGTTAATAAAAATAATAAGATTACCGAATTCGAAGAAAAACCTCAAAAGCCCAAAAGCACCAAAGCAAGTATGGGTATCTACATTTTCAACTGGAAAGTGCTTAAAAAATATCTTATAGAAGACGAAGAAAATAAAAAATCAAACAACGATTTCGGTAAGGATATTATTCCTAAAATGCTTGCCGACAAACAAAATCTTTATGCTTTCTCTTTTGAAGGGTACTGGAAAGATGTCGGAACAATTTCAAGTTTATGGCAATCCAATATGGATCTTTTAAGTAGAGATAAAAAGAACTCTTTGGATCTTATAAACAAATGGAAGATTTATGCAAGGAATACCGCAGAACCCCCTCACTTCGTAGGTAAAAACGGGAAGATAACAAATTCAATTGTCACCGAAGGCTGTTTGATAAACGGCTCGGTATTAAATTCCGTTCTTTCGCAAAGCTGTGTGGTTGAAAAGGGGGCGGTGGTTGAAAATTCGGTAATTTTGCCCGGAGCTTTCATAGGAGAGAATGCGGTTATCAAGTATTCAATAGTTGGCGAAGGCGGAGTAGTGGAAGCAGGCGCCGTTGTCGGAAGCAGTCAGAGCGGCCCCGAAGACGGCGAGTGGAAAATTGCCGTCGTAGGACCTAAGGCGGTTATTAAAAAACAATCCGTCGTCAAAGCAGGCGAAATGGTAGAAGGGGGTAAACAATAATGAACAATATAATGGGCGTGGTTTTTGCAAGTAATCTCGAAACCAAACTTAACGAACTTACAATAAGAAGAACCCCCGCTTCTCTTCCTTTCTGCGGAAGATACAGACTTATCGATTTTACCCTTTCAAATTTCGTTAACAGCGGTATAACTTCAATAGGAATTCTGACAAAGAACAATTACAATTCTTTAATGGAGCATATCCGTATGGGCAGAGACTGGGATCTTAACAGAAAAAACAGCGGCATCGCTATGTTTCCGCCTTATGCGCACAATCAGTCGAAAGACGTTTATAAAGATAAAATCGAAGCGATTTACTCGATATTCAATTATCTCGTAAAAACCAAAGAAGAATACGCCGTAATTACCGACAGCAATATAGTTACGAATATAGATTACGAAGATGTTTATAATTACCATATAAAAAACGGCGCAGATATAACCATGGTAACTTATGAGGCAGAACCTTGTTCTTTAAGAAGAATCATAGTCGAAACCGACAGCGATATGGCGGTTAAGGATATGTATATCTCCACCGTTTCCGACGACAGAAAAAAACAGATAGGTCTCAACATTTATCTTATGAAAAAAGACCTTCTCAAAAGCCTTATAGAAAACGCTTATGCAAGAGGCTTAGGGGATTTCGAAAAAGATATTCTCTTTAAAAAGTTAGGCCAGCTTAAAATTATGGCTTATAAAGTAAACGGTTATGCCGAAATAATCGACGACATAAAAGGATACTTCAAGCAGAATATGAAAATGCTCGATTATAAAATCCGTAAAGATTTGTTTTATAAATACGGAAAAATCATGACAAAAGTTAAAGACAGCGTTCCTACCGTTTACGGCGACAAGGCAAATGTTACCAATTCCCTTATTGCCGACGGTTGTATCATTAACGGTACGGTGGAAAATTCCGTTCTTTTCCGTGGCGTTAAAATAGAAGAAGGCGCAGTAATAAAAAATTCTATAATTATGGAAAACGGATATATCATGCACGGCGTTAATATCAGTTATGCGATTTTGGATAAGCATGTTACCGTGCAGGAAGGCAGGAATATTTCAGGTTACGAAACATATCCGGTCGTAATAGTCAAAGATAAAATAGTTTAACAGGAGTTAATAATGGATAATAACACCCGTGATAAAAACAAAGGTGATACTTGCGGGTCAAAAATAAAAAAAGATAACGAACACCTTGCTTTTATCAAAATGAAATCCGTTAAGACTGCAAAAGAGGGCGAGTTGAAAGTGGAATTCGTTCATCCGACAGCAGCACAGGATATATTCAAACAGCAAATTGTGGACAAGTTCGAAGGTGAGTTTGCGGCTGACGAAAAACCTGAGTTCGATGAATTCCCCGGCTCAGCCGTTGACGATACCTTGGAAATTCACGGCACTTTATCAAAGGACGGCGTAATTAACGACGACGCCGATTACGGCGAAACCGGTTCGGATACGGAAAACGATAATGATTTAACCGAATCGGAAGAGTTACTTTCCGATATCGACGAAGAGCAGGAACAGGAAGAAGAAAGCCACGCAAAACCTTTTATCGTTTATCCCGTAATTAAAAACGGTAGGCAGGTCAACGGGGCAATTTCAGATAACGAAACGGTTCTTTCTGAAAATACGGAAACCGATAGCGAAAAGACGGAAATACTTACGACAGATAAAGATATAGACGAACTTTTAAATATCATAAAAGACGATAACGAAGCGTTGTCTTTGACGGAAGAAAAAAATGAGTTTGACAATATCGGTTACTATAATAATGACGGTTCATACGCTGCACTTTGCAATGTCGCAAGCGAAAAAGAAATTCAAAAGGAAGGGCTCGGTTCCGATATGGAAATTACCGAAACAAACCGCAATTTGAAAGCAAAAGATTTGCCTTCCGATTACGATAAAGAAAATAACGGTAAATCGGATTATGAAAAAGTCATTGAAAAATCAGAACACGACAATGAGGTTTCATCTGTTGAAAATATCTGTACAAAGGAAGAAGATAAAACTATGAAAACCGATAGCGAATTAAAATTGAAAGTTAAACCCGAAAATTTAATATCAGCCGATAAATTGCTTATCGTAAAACGCAACAGTATAAAGGAGGAAGCGGAAATGAGCGAAAGCGCAATTAAAGAAAAAGCCAAAGCAGTAAAGGATTATAAATCCAAAAAAGAAACAAATACAATTTCGGATATAAAAGATAAAACAGAACAAAACGAAAAGAAATTCAAGGTTCTTTTTGTCTCCCCGGAAGTTGCTCCTTTTATCCATACGGGCGGATTAGGCGAAGTTTCCTATGCTCTTCCTGTCGCACTTGCAGAAAAAAATGTGGATATAAGGGTAATTTTACCTTTATATTCGGCAATTTCCGAAGAGTATAAAAAAAGAATGAAATATATAGGAAACACTTATGTGAATCTCGCTTGGCGTTATCAGTACGCAGGAGTGTTCGAACTCAAAAAGGACGGAGTAATTTACTACTTTATAGATAACGAGTTCTATTTCAAAAGGGACGGCATTTACGGCCATTTCGATGACGGCGAAAGATTTGCCTTTTTCTCGAAAGCCGTTCTCGAACTTTTAAGAGTAATAGATTTTTATCCCGATGTCATTCATTCAAACGACTGGCAATCGGCGCTCGTACCCGTTTTTCTCGACGCATTTTACAGGGGTATAGAAGAATATAAAAATATCAGAACCCTTTTCACCATTCATAACATACAATATCAGGGTAAATACGATAAAGAAGTGGTAAGAGATATATTAGGCCTTGGAAGCAGGGCAAACTGGGTAATGATGGATAACTGCTGCAACTATATGAAAGGCGCTATTGAATGCGCAAAAGCCGTGTCTACCGTTTCCAAAGCTTATGTAGGCGAAATTATGGACCCTTATTTCTCGTACGGTCTCGATTCCATTTTAAGAGAACGCAGTTACAAAATCAGCGGTATTCTCAACGGTATCGATAATAATATTTTCAATCCCGAAACCGATAAAAAAATAATTAAAAATTATAATTACGAAACAATTCAGTATAAAAAAGACAATAAAAAAGCCTTGCTTGAAAAAATAGGACTTCAATACGACGAAAACCGTCCTTTAATAAGTATGGTTTCCCGTCTTACCGAACAGAAAGGTATCGACCTTCTTCTTGCAACGGCGGATAAAATTCTTTCGGCTGATTTACAGCT
This sequence comes from uncultured Clostridia bacterium, assembly GCA_944342015.1. GTDB lineage: Bacteria > Bacillota > Clostridia > Christensenellales > CALVMC01 > CALVMC01. Next base: position 29,872 of record CALVMC010000009.1, on the reverse strand, counting down.
CGTAATACTCGGTAAAGGCGACTGGAAATACGAAAAAGCCATTTCCGATATTCAGTACAGATACAGTAATAAAGTGAGAGCCATTATCGATTTTTCCGACGAAATGGCAAGGCAGATTTATGCAGGCTCCGACATATTCCTTATGCCGTCTAAGTACGAGCCTTGCGGTCTGTCTCAAATGATTTCAATGAGATACGGCACCGTTCCTATCGTAAGAGAAACGGGCGGACTTAAAGATTCCGTCGTTCCTTTCAATATTACCGACAAATCGGGAACGGGATTTACATTCTATTCCTACAACTCCTACGATATGTTGGACGCTATATGGAGAGCTTTTGCAACATACTTCGATAAGGACAGCTGGTCTGCCTTAATTAAAAATATTATGAGCGCAGACTTCGGTTGGGATAAACAGTCGGAAGAATATCTCAACCTTTACAAAAGTTTATAAAGTTTTAAGGAGATATATATGGAAAAATCAAAAATTTCTTCTATGGAAATTAAGAAAGCCATAGAGGGCACGCTTTCTCGTGACTTCGGAGTTAAATTCGAAGAAGCTTCAAAATTGCAGGTTTACAAAGCTGTCTGCATAGTGGTAAGAGATTTACTTACAGCAAAAAGGGTGGATTGGAAAAAAGCTCTTAAACAAACGGGCGCAAAACAGGTATTTTATATGTCTATGGAATTTTTACCCGGCCGCTCGTTAAGAAATCATCTTTACAATCTCGAACTTAACGATATTTTTAAAGATACTCTCTCAAATCTCGGCTATGACCTTGACGAGTTATGTTCTTTCGAGCCTGACGCAGGTCTTGGAAACGGCGGTCTTGGAAGACTTGCTTCCGCTTATATGGACGCTTTGACTTCCTGCGAATTTCCCGCAACCGGTTTTTCGATAAGATACGATTACGGTATCTTCGAACAGAAGCTCGTTAACGGCTGGCAGATGGAAATGCCCGATAATTGGCTTGAAAACGGCGGCGTCTGGCTTTCGCCGAGAACAGAGGAAACCTTCGAGGTTCACTTCGGCGGCGTGCTTAAAGAAAATTGGGAAGAGGGTAAACTTAAAGTCGAACATTCCAAATATTATACCGTTCTTGCCGTTCCTTACGATATGAACGTTTCGGGCTATAACTCGAAAGCCGTAAATAAACTCAGACTCTGGTCTGCTAAATCCCCGACCGATTTCGATATGGAACTTTTCTCGAAAGGCGAGTATGTAAAGGCTATGGAAAACAAGGCTATCGCAGAAACCATTTCCAAAGTTCTTTATCCTGCCGACGAGCATATAGAAGGAAAACAGTTGAGATTAAAACAACAGTATTTCTTCGTTTCGGCATCCATTCAGTCTATAATTCAGAAGCATTTGAAACACTTCGGAACAATTGAAAATCTTCCCGATAAGATTTCCATACATATTAACGATACACATCCTGCTTTGTGCGTTCCCGAACTTATGAGAATACTTTTAGACGATTTCGGCTTCTCATGGGACAAAGCCTGGGATTTCACAACTAAAATAATTTCTTATACTAATCATACGGTTATGGCGGAAGCTCTCGAAAAATGGCCTCAGGATTTGTTTAATAATCTGCTTCCGAGAATTTATCAGATAGTTTCCGAAATCAACAACAGACTTTGCGCCGACCTTTGGCATTACTTCCCCAACGACTGGAACAATGTCGCTCAATGTGCTGTTATTTCAAACGGAAATGTAAATATGGCTAATCTTTGTATAGCCGCTTCCCATTCGATAAACGGCGTTTCCGCTCTCCATTCGGAAATACTTAAAAACGATGTATTTAAAAACTTTTACATTATGGAACCCACAAAATTTCTCAATGTCACTAACGGAATAACTCACAGAAGATGGCTTTGCGAAGCAAACCCCGAACTTGCAGGTTTCATTAAAGGACTTATAGGCGACGGCTTTATTCAGGACGCAACCGAACTTTCGAAATTAAAGAAATTCAAAGACGACACTTCGGTATTGAAAGAGTTCAGAAAGATAAAACTTGCAAATAAAACCCGTCTTGCCGCAATTATTAAGGATAAAACAGGGGTAACGGTTAACCCGATGTCGATTTTCGATATTCAATGTAAAAGACTTCACGAATATAAAAGGCAGCTTCTCAACGCTCTGAACATACTTAACCTTTATTACAAATTGAAGGAGAACCCGGGACTTAACATAAATCCCCGTACATTTATTTTCGGAGCAAAAGCCGCTCCTTCCTATACTATGGCAAAGAAGATTATCCGTCTTATCTATATGCTCGGCGAAGTTATCAATAACGATAAGTCGATTAACGATAAACTTAAAGTTATCTTCCTTGAAAATTACAGAGTATCGCTTGCTGAGTCTATTATTCCTGCCGCAGATGTCAGTGAACAGATTTCCGTTGCAGGTAAAGAAGCTTCGGGTACCGGAAATATGAAGTTCATGATTAACGGCGCAGTTACCATAGGAACTATGGACGGGGCTAATATTGAAATTTTCGAAAATGTCGGCGAGGAAAATATCTTCATTTTCGGATTGCTTACCGACCAAATTCAAAAGCTGTACAGAGAAGGCTACAATCCTCTCGATTACTATAAAAACAATGCCGAAATAAAAAATCTTCTCGACTCTCTCAAACAGGGTATCGGCGGCGTCGACTTCCACGAAATTACCGATTCTTTAATAGGCGGTTGGGGGGTTTCCGATCCTTATATGGTTCTTGCAGACTTCGAATCTTATTCAAAAAGACAAGGCGATATAGATAAAGCCTTTGACGATGCGATTTCTTTCGGAAGAAAAGGTCTTATGAATATCGCCGGAAGCGGATTCTTCGCAGCCGACAGAAGCGTTAAAGAGTACGCAGACAGAATATGGCACCTCAAAACTTTAAAAGACATTAAAGTAAATTAAGTTCGGCTTTAATCAAGTGCGGAGATAAATTCTCAATGATATTTTTTCCTTATAATTCAAGAAGAAAGGAATATAAATCGCCTTTCGGGGCAATACAGGCGGGGCAGGAAATTGTTTTCAATTTTCCTGTCTCAAAGTCTTTGTCTCTTTACGGAGTAAGTATTATCGTTACCAAAAACGGTGAAAATCCCGTCAATTATCCTCTTATCGAAAGCGGCGGCGACGATAAATTTACTAATTTTTCCGCAAAAATAGAAATTACTACAAGCGGTATCTATTGGTATTATTTCGAAGTTTACGAAAAACATCAGACTACTTTTGTAGGCCGTGACGCTTACGGCAAAGCCGTTCAGTCTTTAAATCCGCAAAACTGGCAAATTACCGTTTACGATAAAATTTATCCTGTTTCGAATCTTGCTTCGGGAGGTATAGTTTACCATATTTTCGTTGACAGGTTCGCAAAAGGAAAAAGCGAGAATGTCCGCTTCGAAAAAAAAGGAAAACTCAAAGAATGGAAAGATGAAATAACCGTTTGCGACAGCGACGGCGTTTACAGAGCCAATGACTTTTACGGCGGTAATTTTCAGGGAATAATTGACAAACTCGATTATCTTGATGAACTTAACGTAAAACTCATTTATCTTTCGCCGATATTCAAATCCTTTTCAAATCACCGCTACGATACCGCAGATTATATGGAAATCGACGAACTTTTAGGCGGAGAGAAGGATTTTATAAAACTTATAGAAGAATGTAAAAAAAGGGGAATAGGTATAATGCTCGACGGTGTTTTCAATCATACGGGAGCCGACAGTATCTATTTCAATAAATTCAATACCTTTCCCGAACCCGGCGCATATCAATCTCAAAATTCAAAATATTTCAAATGGTTCGATTTTGAAAGTTTTCCCGACAAATACAATTGCTGGTGGGGAATAACAGTTACACCCACAGTCAACAAAAACAATACCGATTACAGAAATTTCATATTCGGTAAAGACGGCGTTATAGAAAAATGGAACTCGAAAGGTATTTCAGGCTGGCGTCTCGATGTCGTAGACGAACTTCCCGTCGATTTTACCGACGGACTTATAGCCAAAATAAAGGAAAAAAAGAATCTTACGGTTATCGGCGAAGTCTGGGAAGACGCTTCCACAAAGGTAAGCTACGGCACTATGCGTCCTTATCTTTTAGGTAAGCAGCTTGACGGCACTATGAATTATCCTTTCAAAAATGCCGTTCTGGATCTTACTATGGACAGAAACGCAGACAGGTTTAAAATCAGAATTATGAACATTGTGGAAAATTATCCAAGACACTGCCTTGACAATTCCATGAGCTTTCTTAGTACGCACGACACCTATCGTTCCCTGAACGCTCTTTCGGGACTCGATATGTCCAATACGACAAAAGTTGACCGTTTGAATATTTTTCCTTCCGAAGAAGTTTTAAATATGGCGATAAAAAGACTTAAATTCGCTTCTTCCGTTATTTTTACTCTGCCCGGTACTCCTACCGTTTATTACGGAGAAGAGGCGGGAATGTGGGGCTTCGACGACCCGATAAACAGAAGACCTTTCCCGTGGGACAATATCAATAACGATATATTAAGCCATTATAAGAATTTAGCCCAAATAAGAAAGAAATATAAACAGGAATTCAAAGGCTTTTTTGAATTCGAAAATATTTCAAGACTTCTTGTTTATAACTATTCGTCAAAAAGAGGCAAACTAAAAATAATTGCTAACATGTCGGATGAAACGGGGGAATATTCTTTAAAGAAAGGATGCAGATTCGCAATTTCGGAAAAGAACACGCCCGAAATTCTGAAAATCGCACCCCTTGAAGTAAGGGTTGTATTCTGCCCGGAACGAAATTGATTTTTTAAACTTTTATTTTTTTATCGATTCAGTTTTTTAAAAGAATTTTATTACAATATAATCAATGAATAATTATTTAATATTTATATATTTTATTATATATTAAACTTTATAATATAAATTATTTATTCTTTATCAATACAAAAAATTTTTAATCTTTACGGCTTTTTAAATGGAAAACATTTAAATTTCCGTTACCATTTTATTCAATGGGTATGTTTTCAGTATTCCGTTTACGAAAACTTCTTTTTCTGCGCCTTCGCCGTTTATTTTAAATGAAGTCACTTTATTGTTTTTCCAGTAAATATCGGCGGTTATCCCTTTTTTGCATTTCAGTCCTGTTATGCTTCCTTCTTTCCATACTGACGGGAGGGCGGGAAGAAGCATTATCGCTCTTTCGCTTTGCTGTATCAGCATTTCGTTTATTACCGCCATTATTCCGAGATTTATATCGAAGTTTACCGATTCCGAAGAAAAAAGATTCGCTCCCGTGCCGATTTTATTTTTTGAAGTTCCTTTTCTGTATTTTAACAATTCCTTTATTAATTGCAAAGCCTTATTTCCGTCTCCGAGCCTTGTATAGCACATTGCTTTATATACTGTTTCTTTCGACGATTTATCTTTTATTCTGTTTAATGTGTTCAATGCGTATTTACATAATTTAACATTATCGAGTATTTCTTCCGACGGATATATTCCGTAAAGGGAATATATAGAATATTTCTTTTGAAAGTCTTTTTCTTCGGTAGGTAATACGGTATCTTCTTCGGATATTTTATATCCGTCAAGAAGGGGTAGTATTTCTTTGATTTTTTTAATCGACTCGTTTTTTATACTCAATATTTTACAAGCTTTAAGGTATTCTTTAAAAGTATCTCTTATTACCGCAATGTCGAATGTGGAGCATAATGTAGAAACAGCCGTTCCGTTTATAACAGTCTGAGAAGGGCATATTATGTTCTTTTCGTTCGTGAACGCAAGATACCCCAAATAAAATCTAACCGCTCCTTCGAGTATGTCAATATTATCGGAAAGAAATTGCAAATCTTGCGTATACTCAAAATGTTCGCTTATATGCTTGCATAATGTTCCAGCGATTCCCGCTACAAATCTTGTCTCTTTCAATACGCCGTCGCTTTTCAAATATGTCGTTTCACCGAACATTGTTGAACGGTTAAAGCAGCTCCAACCTTTAAGCCCAAGCCTATTTGCAATCTGTTTTCCGTTTTCCGCTATCTGTCTGATTAGTTTAAAAAAACTTTCGTGACATTCCGATAAATTTCCGCTTTCAGCACCCCAATATTTCATTTGCGTGCTTAACAGTAAGTCGAAATAATAGGGATTATCCGAATTAAGTATCAGAGGACTCGGCGCAGAGCAGGATTTCGAAGACGAGGTTATAAGCAGGTATCTTGCGTAATTATAATATAAAACCATAAACTGAGCATTGTTTTTTCGACTTACCGATTTCAACTGCTTTCTTATATTTATTCCTTCGGTATCTTTTTCGAACAGCTTGAATTCCACTCTGTCGAACATTTCCGAAAATCCGTTTCTGTGCTCGTCGAGAAGTTTTCCGTATTCCTTTCCGTCAAGAATTTTAATACATTTATTATAAGCCGATTTAACGGAAGTAAAGGAACTTTTGGCTTTTGCAAGTAAAGTTAAATTAGTGCAGTTTTTTATTATTATTTTATTCCCGTCTATCAATACGCTTCCGTCGGTATTGATTTTGGCGACCATTGCAAAATATTTGTTTTTTATCTCTTTTTCTTCTTTCTGAGCCTTTTTATCGTTTTCTATAAAACCTGTAATTTCAATGGTCATTTCGGTATTTTCCCGTATTTTTAATTTATCTATTTTTATATTTTCGGCAATTTCCGATGTTATTTCAAATATCCAGCCGTCCACTGCGCTGCTTTTAAAACAGGAACAGTATATCGAATCGTCAAAGCTTACAAAACTTTCCTGCTCTCTCATTATTCCGTTTATCGAATAACTGACTCTTTGAAGTCCGTGTTCGAGATTTAATTTTCTTATGTACTTTTCGTAAGGAAAATCGGAACCGTCGCTTTTAATTTTTATTTCGCATACAGGCTTTGTTTCTTTAAGTCCGCTGTTTGTTATGCTGTTTTTAAAAATATCGGCGTTTTTTTCAGTCAGTAATTTGTTTATATCAGAGTTCAAACTTTCTTTTCCGAAATTATAAATAAGCCCGGGAGTCGGATATATCTTGGAATTTACGAAACGAAGATTTTTCCTTCTTACTCCGCCGTCGTCTATTATTTCAAAACTGCCGCCGGCAAGTAAAAAACACTCGCTTTCGTTCTTTGCAGGCTTGTCAAAAAATATATAACTCTGACTGTTCATAACTTTTACCTTTATAATATAATAACAAATTCAGGCTCTTTTAGCAAATATCGTATTATATTATTCTTTACTTAATATTTAAAAATGGGTATAATATTCAAAAAGGAGATTTATTATGGCAGTTTTAGTAACAGGCGGGCTCGGGTATATCGGAAGTCATACCGCTGTGGCTCTTATAGAAAAAGGAATCAAAGTGGTTATTTGTGACGACCTTTCCAATTCCGATATAAATGCCCTTGACAGAATTTTTAAAATTACAAATGTGCGTCCTAAATTTCATAAAACCGATTTGAAAGATTACAAAAAAACCGAACTCATTTTCAAAAGAAATTCAATAGACGCCGTAATTCATTTTGCAGGCTACAAGGCTGTCGGCGAATCTGTCGAAAAACCCGTTATGTATTATGAAAACAATTTGCTTTCAACTTTAAATCTTCTTAAAGCCATGAAAAAGTTCAATGTCAAAAATTTCGTTTTCAGCTCTTCGGCAACAGTCTATAAAGTTTCGGATATAATGCCTCTTAAAGAAAATTTTCCTTTGGCTCAGACTAATCCTTACGGCAGAAGCAAATATTTTATTGAAGAAATTCTTCACGATGTGTGCATCTCCGATAAAAATATGAATGTCGCAGCTTTAAGATATTTCAATCCGATAGGCGCCCACAAGTCAGGACTTCTCGGGGAAAACCCAAACGGAATTCCAAATAACCTTATGCCGTTTATCACAAAAGTAGCAATAGGGAAATTCGATAAATTAAAGGTCTTCGGAAACGATTACCCGACAAAGGACGGCACAGGGGTAAGAGACTACATACATGTTCTCGACCTTGCAAAAGGCCATATCTGCGCTCTTGAAAAACTCAAAGAAAAACCGGGATTTTTTGTTTGTAATCTCGGAACGGGAAAAGGGTACAGCGTTCTTGAAATAGTCAAAGAATTCGAAAAACAAAGCGGAGTTGAAATCCCATACGAAATTACAAAAAGACGCCCCGGCGATATCGCAGAGTGCTACGCCGATTGCGAAAAGGCGGAAAAAGAACTCGGGTTCAAAGCAGAGTATTCTCTTGCGGATATGTGCAGAGACAGTTGGAATTTTCAAAAAAACAATCCCGAAGGGTATAAAAGCGTTCAGTAAATTTTCCGCTCTTTCATTTGCTTGTAAAATTTAACTGCTTTTGATATAATAATAAAAATTAAAGGAATATTATGGAAAGAACTTTTTTTGATTATTTTAAATTTTGTCTTAAAAAATGGTATATCATTTTAGTTTTAGGCGTTCTCGTTGCAGTGATAGGTTTCGGGTTTACTTATTATCAGAATATTATCTCTTCAAGACAGTTCGACACCATTTTAAGAGTAGAAGTGCTTAGCGTTAACGAAAACAATATGGTTAATTCGTATCCTACCGGTGTTTCTTATGTCGAAACATTTTTGACTACTCCCACTCATATCGAAAAAGTTGTCGACAGCATGGATCTTTCAAAATCCGGCGTCGACAGAAATAAACTGATTAAAATTTTATCCGATAAAAATAATCTGAGCTTCGAAACTAACGGGAACGCAGTCTTAGGATATGTCACAATTAACTTCAAGCCAAACTGCTCGCAGGATGTTATGTCCGATGAGTTTGTTCTCGAACTTCTCGACTCTCTGAATACCGGAATAATTTCTTTCGTTTCTTCCAAACCTTTTTTTATTTACACATATACATGTACGGTTGAAAAGGCGCCTGTATCCCATTTGACCGAAAAATCTTTGGTTTCAGATATTATTCTACCTATACTTTTATACTTTGTTGTAGGTATGCTTATTGCAATTATGGGTCTGCTTATTTATTTTGCAGGCGATAAAAGATTGCGCCTTGAAAATGTTGAAAATATTATGGGAGTCAATATTTTAGGCAAAATCGAAGGAAAGGAGCTTAAAGATGATAAGCGGTATAATTAATTTTATTAAAAGAAAAAAAGATAAAAAATTATCTTTTACTGTTTTCGACGAAAATTCCACTCAGGCAAAACAGTACGAAGATATTTGCGCAAGTTTAAAATTTCCCGAAAAAAACAATATCATTGTTGTCGGCGGCGTAAACATATTTTCAAAAAGCGGCGAGTGTGCCGTCAATCTTGCAAAGGCTTTCCAGAAGTCGAATATTAAAACTCTACTTATAGACTGTTTCAGTTATCAGGGAGAGGAATTAGATTCCTTGCTCCTCGAAAAAAGCGATAAAAAAGAAGGCCTTTCGGAATTTTTATGTAATGAAAAATATATGAAGCCGGCAGTAAAAAGCATAACCGATAGCTTCGATTATTTAAGACACGGTAGTTTTACTGCCAACACCGCTAACATTCTTTCGGATGAAAAAGCTCTCGGTTTTATCAAGCAGCTTGCAGGTGATTATTTCGTTACAATTGTATTCGTAAAGCCTTTTGCCGATAGCTGTGACGCCATCAATCTTAAAAGTATTGCCCGTGGTTACATTATTGCCCTTGACGGTAATACCGATATGGAAAAAGAAAGTTTTATTGCGGCTGAAATTCTCAGAAAAAACGAATGTCCCGTTTTAGGCGCCGTGTTTTGCGGTAAGGATAAATAATGAGCGGTAAGATCAATAAAATAGTTTCTCCGAAAAATTTAAGAGAAGTTGTACTTTTTCTTATAGACAGTATTTGCGTACTGCTCACTTATATTGTAACTATTTTATTACTGAACATAAAAACCGCCAATTCCGATATAATTATTAATTCTCTAATAGTTTTCCCTCTTGTTATAGTACTTTATTTGATTTTTAACTATGTTATAGGAGTCGCCCGTGTTATATGGCGTTACTCCAATCTCGAAGATTATTTTAAACTTTTTTTAAGTTTGATACTGACCTTTACCGTTTTTGCCCTTTTCGATTATTTTCTTATTAAAAAAGTTTATAATCCGTCCGCTTATATTTTTCTTACTTTATCTGTTTCTGCCGTTCTTGTAATTATAAGGGGTATCTATGCTTATATGTACTCAAAACTAAGGGAAAACGTAGGCGACCATTCAGCGGCTAATACAATGATAATAGGTGCAGGGTATACGGGGAAATTAGTTATAGACGAGCTTATTCGCCATAAAAGCGTTTTAAAACCCGTCTGTATTGTCGATGACGATTCCGATAAAAAAGGCAGAGCAATAGGTTCTATTAAAATTGTGGGAAACACTTCCGAAATTCCCAAATTCGTTAAAAAATACGATATCAAAAAAATAGTCTTTGCTATTCCTTCCTGCGATAAAGAAAACAGAAAAAGAATACTTAAAAACTGCGTGGCTACCGATTGCGAAATAAGAGTTCTTCCTTTTATCGGTCAGATGATTAATAATGTCAACATTATGTCGCAGGCAAAGGAAGTTAAAATAGAAGACCTTTTGGGAAGATCTCCGATTGTTTTCGACAGCCTTGAAATAACTTCCTATGTAAAAGATAAAATATGTCTTGTTACAGGCGGCGGCGGCTCAATAGGCAGCGAACTTTGCAGGCAGATTGCAAAATACAGCCCCAAAAAATTGATTATTCTCGATATATACGAAAACAGCGCTTACGAAATACAACAGGAACTTATAAGAGAATATAAAGATAAACTCGATTTGACAGTGGAAATCTGTTCGGTTGCAGACTTCGACAGAATGGAACTTCTTTACAAAGAACATAAGCCTGAAATAGTGTTCCACGCAGCCGCCCACAAACATGTTCCTTTAATGGAAACCAACCCCGAAGAAGCAGTCAAAAACAATGTTCTCGGAACATATAATATGGTAAAACTTGCAGGGCAGTATAAAGTTAAAAAATTTATTCTCGTTTCCACCGATAAAGCAGTAAACCCGACAAATGTTATGGGCGCAACCAAAAGATGCTGCGAAATGATTATTCAGCATTTTTCGAAAATTTACGATAAAACCGAATATGCGGCAGTCAGATTCGGTAACGTATTAGGCTCGAACGGCTCGGTTATCCCGCTTTTCAAAGAACAGATTAAAAAGGGCGGCCCCGTTACCGTAACTCACAGAGATATTATAAGATACTTTATGACAATTCCCGAAGCCGTTTCTCTTGTCCTTCAAGCAGGCGGTTTTGCTAAGTGCGGCGAGATTTTCGTTCTCGATATGGGCGAGCCGGTAAGAATTTTGGAACTTGCCGAAAACCTGATCCGCCTTATGGGTTACACTCCTTACGAAGATATCGATATAGTTTATACGGGACTTCGCCCGGGCGAAAAACTTTTCGAGGAAGTTCTTACCGATGAAGAAGGTCTTCAAAAAACCAGAAACGATAAAATTTATGTGGGACACCAAAGCAACGATTTCAAAAAGGACTTTGAAAAGGATTTAAATAACCTTATTACTATTGCTTTTGAAAACGACAGGGAAGGAGTCCTTTCGGCACTTAAATATCTTATCCCGACTTTTAAGCACGCAAAAAACCATAAAAAGGTTTTTGAAGCTAAAAATAAAGAAATTCTAAGTATGCAAAAGGAAATAAAAAAAGCAAGAAGCAGAAAGTCTGAAAAAGCCGAAGCTTAAATTTATAGCAATTTCGCTTGCTTTTTATTTTACTAACAGTTAAACTAAAAGTTACAGACAATTTTATATTTTATAAATATAACATTTAAAGGAGGAAAATAATGAAAAGGAAAATTTTATTTGTAATTATCGCAGTTATTGCAACTATCGCTATGCTCGGTTGTCTTGCAGCCTGCGGTCCTAAGGTTGAACCTCAGACAGGTTTAGGGTGGGCTCATCCGACTAACTACACCGAAGGTGCGGTTCAGAAAGATATGAATTCAGTTGATTTGTTTAAGCAAGCCGTTGAAAATTTCAAAAATACAACAAACGCTCAAATGACAGAATATCTTTTCTTTGACGGAACCGCCCCACTCGGCATCAAAGCTCAGCAAACAGAACTTACCGTTACGAAAATAGTGGACAACAAATTGCTTGTAACAAGAGCCGCAAAAGGTCTTGACGGAAACACTAATAAGAAAAGCGCTCTCGAAAAATTCTATTTCGACGGAACCAACGCTTATAACTATTACTTACAGGATGTAAGCCTTAAAGATATCGATATCGAAAAACCCGATTTTACCGGTCTTTCGTTCACGGCTTATGACGGCGATGCTGCCGAAAAGGTTGCTACTTGCAAAAATATATTCTCTTATGTAGTTTCCGACAGCAATTTATCGGCAAACAACGATAACAATGTTTATAAAATTCAGAACACATATTACGGCGCTATAACCTTAAAAACAGACAAAGGTCTTAACGCAGAAGTTGAAAGCGTGCTTTACGAAAATACGGGTGCAGATGAAAACTCTCTCGAATTCACCGCAGAAACGGTAATTTACTTTGCGGTAGAAGAAGTTAACGGAGTAATGAGCTTCGTAGGATACGAAATGGTAGAAAATTATAAATTTAAACAAGGTATGCCAACCGTCGATGTAGTTCAGAACTTCTCGGGTAAATTCGTTTACGGCAATGTAACTATTTCCGACAGCGAACTTTTACCGATTGCATAATCTTATTCGATTATTAAAACTTTTTATAAAAAGCCGCATATAAAAATATGCGGTTTTTTTATATTTAAAGTTATCTTGAAGTTTACGGTATAAATTCAATGCTTTAAATAATAAAGTCAATATCTTTTATTATTATTCGGCAATAAAATTACATTAACTCAGTTAATTGTATTTAACGATATATAAATTAAACCGTTAAATTATAAAAATATTTACAGCAATCAATTGTAATTTTTTTAAATATGCGTTATAATATACCCGTTATGACGCCGAAAAAAAATATCGTATTGATTTTAAAAGCCACAGCCCTTGTTCTGTTTTTAATCTTTGCGATTTTAAATCTTATTAACTATTACGCCGTGGGGAATGTTGCTTTAAAACTTGTTTCCTATATAGGCGGCGCCCTTTCTGCTTTAATGTATCTCGGAGTTTATATTTACGAGGCTATTAAAGTAAACAAAAAGGTCAAAGCGGAAGAAGAAGCGGAAAAACAAAATAATGAAAATGACTCTCAAAACCAAAATATAAAATCAGACGAAGAAATTACCGTAAATGTTGAAAGCGACATTAAAAAAGAAGAAAGTGTAATAAAAGAAAGCGACACGGATAACAAAAACAAAAAAGCATAAATATTTAAATTTTCTATGCTGAAACTATAAGAGTAAAAGGTTAATTATAAAAAGTTGTATTTATAAAAAAACTTAATTACTCAACAAAATTTCAATTTAATTGGCAAACACACGGAGAGGTGGCTGAGCTGGTCGAAGGCGCACGATTGGAAATCGTGTTACGGCTAATACCGTACAAGGGTTCGAACCCCTTTCTCTCCGCCAAATATGTTGAACCGTACAAATTTGTACGGTTCGTTTTTTATATATCCTTATTAATTTTAATTGATAAATTATATAATTTAATTGTTTTTTTTATTCCTTAAATAATTCATAAATTTCAATATTTATTTTTTCCGCAATTTTAAATAAATAATGTATTTTAAAATTTGCATTTCCGTCCAATATTTTATCTAATACGCAATAGTCGATTTTGCAAAGTTTACAAAATTGTTTTTTGCTCAGACTGTTTTTTATTATATATTCTTCAATGATTTCCGTATTAAAATTGTTTTTCATTTTATTCCGTTTAATATTTATACCGTTTGGTATAAATATCATAATATACCGTTTAGTATATGTCAAGACAATTGATACCAATCAGTATATACTTTTTTTGTAGGATTTATGAATAAGTTTGCGGAAAGATTAAAAGAATTGAGAACAGATAAAAATCTCAGTCAAAAAATGCTTGCAAGAGAAACAGGTTACAGCCAGGCGGCAATTGCAAGGTGGGAAGCGAATTTGCAAATACCAAATATAGAGGTAGCTGTTAAATTTGCAAATTATTTTAATGTTTCTTCGGATTATTTATTAGGGTTGGAAGATTAAAAATAATTTGATTGATTGTTTAATAATTTAAAATTGCATTGAATAATGTTTTAGAATATATTTATATTAATAATAAAAAAAACGAACTTAAAGTTCGTTTTTCCTTTTTTATAAAAATGTTTAACGATTATTTTTCGGCAAGGTCTTTTGCCAAGGCGTCAAGGGCGGGTTTATATTCGTCCGTGAACTTGCCGGTTAAAGTAACAGGCTTTTCTGCAAAACTTAAATCCTTTGCGCCGTCTAATGCAGTTTGCATGGCTTTTGCGGATACGGGAGCCCAGGTGCCGTTTTCAATGAATGCGATTTTACGCTTTTGAAAGTTCTTTGCTTTCAGAAGATAAATAAAGTGCGCCATTAAAGGCATAGCCATTCCGTCACATGTAGATGATGCGAGAACTATTCTATCGTATTTGAATGCGTCTTCAACATTTTCCGCCATATCCGATTCGTAAAGATTGGATATCGATACCTTTACATTAAGTTTTTCGAGCTGTTCTTTTAAATAGAAGCAAGCCTTTTCGGTGTTATGGTGAAGTGAAGCGTAAGCTATAAATACTCCTTTTACTTCGGGTTCGTAACTGCTCCATGTGTTATAGAGATTTATATACTTTGAAAGATTTTCTTTAAGTTCCGGCCCGTGAAGAGGATATATAGCGGTTATTTTTTCCGCACTCAATTTTTTAAGAAGAGTCTGTACCATATTACCGTACTTGCCTACTATGTTAAAGTAATATCTTCTTGCTTCGCAGTCCCATTCGTCATTTATATTCTTTGCTCCGAACTTTCCGAAAGCGTCTGCCGAGAAAAGAATTCCTGTCGCCTCGTCGAGAGTCACCATAACTTCCGGCCAATGTATCATAGGGGCGAATATGAATTTCAATTTATGGGAGCCGGTATCGAAAATTTCATTTTCTTTTACTGTGACTTTTCTTTCTGAAATATCTGCTTTAATGTATCTTGGTAGCAACGAAAAAAGTTTTTCGTTTCCTATAATTTTGCAGGAAGGATAGGCTTTTAAAATTTCTTCCAAACAGCCGCTGTGGTCGCTTTCAAGATGAGATACTATAATATAATCGAGAGTTTTTGAACCGAGAGCTGATTTCACATTATTTATAAAATCTTTCGTTTTGATTTCGTCCACGGTATCTATAAGTACTGTTTTATCGTCGTCGATAAGATATGAGTTATAACTTACGCCGTCGGGTATTATATATTGACCTTCGAAAAGTTTTGTTTCTAAATCGTCTGTTCCTACATATTTGATATCGTTCATAAAAGTCACCTCTTTTTTTATTAGATAAATTATATAATCTCTTGAACCTTATTGCAAGCATTTAAAATTATATATCTTATTTAATTTAAAATTTTTTAGAGTTATAAAATATTTATGATTTT
Organism: uncultured Clostridia bacterium; assembly: GCA_944342015.1. Lineage (GTDB taxonomy): Bacteria > Bacillota > Clostridia > Christensenellales > CALVMC01 > CALVMC01. The sequence goes on along the minus strand of CALVMC010000009.1, from coordinate 14,334 downwards.
AAAAATTAAAAAATAATTTAAAAGCTTGATAAATAAATTTTTAAAAAAATTTTTTTTGATTGATTCAATTAAACAAACTCCTAATAATTATTTTAATATTGACTAATTTTAATTTATATCTTATAATCTTTATATGCTTATAGATAACATTACACAGGCGATAGGAAATACTCCGATTTTAAAAGCAGAAAGATTTACGAAAAGTTTAAATCTTTCTTTTGACATATACGCAAAACTCGAATATATGAACCCTGCCGGCAGCATTAAAGACAGGGCGGCTGTTTTTATGGTAAAAGACGCAATAAAAAAAGGCTTATTAAAAAAGGGCGGTACCGTCGTTGAGCCGACCAGCGGTAATACGGGGATAGGTCTTGCAATGGCGTCGTCTTCGCTTGATTACAGTCTTATACTTACAATGCCCGAAAATATGAGCGAGGAGCGTATAAAAATACTTAAAGCTTACGGTGCGAAGGTAGTGCTTACCGAAAAGGAAAAAGGAATGGCAGGCGCCATAGATAAGGCAAAAGAGATTGTAAGAGAAAATAAAAACGCATTTTTATGCGGGCAGTTCGAAAATAAAGCGAATACTCTTGCTCATTTTGAGAGTACGGGACCGGAAATATATAAGGATATTGGCGGTAAAATCGGTTATTTCGTGAGCTGCGTGGGAACGGGCGGAACATTGAGCGGTGCGGGCGGATTTCTTAAAAGCAAAAATCCCGATATTAAGGTAATAGCGGTTGAGCCTGAAACAAGTGCCGTGCTTTCAGGCAGAGATTCAGGCGCACATAAAATACAGGGTATTGGCGCAGGTTTCGTTCCGGCTATTTTAGAAAAGGATATTATAGATAAAATTGTTACCGTAAGTAACGAAGACGCTTTTAAGTATTCAAAAATTTTTGCTAAAACGGAAGGTGTTTTAGTCGGAATATCGTCGGGAGCGGCACTTTGTGCGGCGGTTAAATTAAGCAAGTTATACAATATCAAAGATAAAGGCGTTGCGGTAATATTACCTGACAGCGGAGACAGATATTATTCAACCGAACTTTTTGATGATTAAGGAGGATTATATGAGCGAAAAGTGTAACGGAAATTGCAGTGAATGTTCTTCGGATTGCGCCGAAAGAGAAATACAAAAAGAAAAACCGCACAAACTCAGCAAAATAAAAAAGGTTTACGGAATAGTGAGCGGCAAGGGCGGTGTCGGAAAATCGCTTATTACTTCTCTTTTGTCTGTCGGTATGAGTCGAAAAGGAAAGAAGGTGGGGATTATGGACGCCGATATTACAGGCCCTTCCATTCCCAAAGCTTTCGGTCTTATAGATAAAGCGGAAGGAACCGAAGAAGGGATACTTCCCGTATCGTCCGAAACGGGAATAAAAATTATGTCTGTCAATCTTCTTTTGGACGATGTGACTTCTCCCGTAGTTTGGAGGGGCCCCGTTATTGCAGGCGTCATAAAACAGTTTTGGCAGGAGGTAATCTGGGGCGAACTCGATATAATGTTTATCGATATGCCGCCCGGAACGAGCGATGTTCCGTTGACGGTTTTTCAGACAGTTCCTCTCGACGGGATAATTATCGTTACTTCTCCGCAGGAACTCGTTTCCATGATAGTGACAAAAGCCGTTAAAATGGCTGAAATGATGAAGATACCTATCGTGGGCATTGTGGAAAATATGTCATACTTTAAAAGCGATGACGGTAAAATTCATATGATTTTCGGAGAAAGTCGTTTGGAAGAATTCGCAGGCGACAATAAGCTTAATATAATAGGAAGAATACCGATCGACCCTAAAATCGCAGAAGCTTGCGACAAGGGCAATATGGAAAGATATAACGGCGAAGTTATAAACGATATTTCCGATAATTTTTTAAAACTTATTCAAAAGTAATAATTAAGACTTAAAAACCATTACCTTTTCTGTTAAATTTTTAGGGAATATGGATGTATAGAAATTTTCCAGCGTATGGAAAATTTCTTCTTCCGTAGGCTCTTCTTTCATTGGAAGATACATAATATTCATTATTACCCCGCACATATCGCATTTCAGATCGGTTTCGATAAAATTATTTCTTTTATAAAAATTTATTCTTCTCTGTCTCAAACTTTTATAACTTTTATCGGTATTGTTTTCAGGGTCTTCCACTTCGATAATAATTGTTGAGTTGGGTTTCAGTCTTTCCGCTATCATATTAAGACAAACTTCGCCTATTCCCTGATTTCTTAGTTCCCTTTCAACGGCAAAGTAATCTAAAAGCATAAATTTATTGTCATCGCTTATGGCAAAAAAAGCATAAGCGTTTATTTTTTCCCCGTCTAAAAAACCGTAACAGATATATTTACCTTTTTTTATCATTTTTTTGATATGAGAATAAGGTTTAAGTTCGGCTTTCGGGAAATCGTTTTTTAATTTTTCGTTATATGTTTTCTTTATTTCTTTTTTATTTAATATTTTAAATTCCATAATTATATTATCCGCTATATTTATTTTATAATCCGAGAAGTGCAGAAATATTACCGTTTAATATCTTTTCTTCGGAAATTTTAGGCAATTTCAGGTTTTTAAAGCGTTCATACTCGTCGCTGTGCGGCCACATAGGGTAGTCGACGCCGAAAAAGAAACGGTCGTCGCCGAGCATTTCTATTATTTCTACGGCTTTTTTAGGGGCAAGTAAAAATAATGACGAACTAGTATCGAAATAGACATTTTTAAGTCCCTTATAAATACCCGTTTCCTGCCAGTGCCTGTATCCGCCGAAATGGGCTGCGATACAAGTCAGATTTTCATATTTTTTTGCAATTTTAACCAGTCTTTTAGGAAGTGAAAAATCAAATCTTATATCGCCCATATGAAAAAGTATAGGCAGTCTTCCTTCTGCATTTTTGTAAATTTTCCTTGCTTTGAAACAATCTATATTAAATCTTTGAAAATCCGGATGAAGTTTTATGCCTTTCAATCCTTCTTTAATGCAACGGTCGATTTCTTCTTTGATTTCCGCCTCTTCCATATCGGGATGAAGGGTCATAAAACCGATAAATTCCTTATGTAAATTTTTCTGTTGAATAATAAAATTGTTTATTGATTTTACCTGATTGAGAGATGTTGCCGTAGAATGTACTATATATTTGTCAACGCCTATTTTAGAGCCGCTTTCCAAAAGCCCTTGAACCGAGCCGTTGCTTGACATTTCAATGCCGTAAAATTTACCTATATTTTTAGCTGCTTTTTCTGCAATTGTATCAGGGAAAATGTGTGCATGCGAGTCGATAATTTGTATACCGTCTTTCATTAAAAATTTTTCCTCAATATTAATATTTAATAATTCGGTAATATTATAAATATTATGTTGAAAACTGTCAATTTATTTTATAAACTTTATTTAATGTTGCACTATTATTTATTTTGTTATATTATGTTGTATATAAATTATGGGAAAATTGTCGGAAAATAAAAAAATTTCGCATAAAGCGATAATATTAATTGTTATTTCGGTTATATTATTTATAATCGTGGTTTCAGTATCCGTTATGATAACTTATAAAGACGATGTAGGATATAATATGATAAAAAACATTAAGGCGGACAGTTACAACAATTCCAACAAAAATGAAATAAAGGGAGGGACGGTATTTACCGGCGATTCTCTTATTGAGTTTTACGATTTGGATAAATTTTTTCCTTCCCGCAATTTCATAAACAGGGGAATAAGCGGCGATACGACAAAAGGACTCAGAAGCAGAATTTACGAAAATGTGGTTTCCCTTGTTCCTGAGTGTATAGTTATGGAAATAGGGACAAACGATTTGAACGGCGATGAGAGCGTCGAACGGATTTTTGCAAGGTACAAAGATATTTTAATGTTTTTGAAAACCGCTCTGCCGTCGGCAAGGATAATAGTACAGTCTCTTTATCCCGTTAATCACGATGTAAATGTGGTCTCGAAAATGCTTGTTAAAAACCGTAATAACGAGAATGTCAATAGAATGAATATACTTTTGAAAGAGGCTTGCAAGGAACTCGATATAGAATTTGTCGATATAAATCAGTATCTTAAAGACGAGAACGGTTCATTAAAAAAAGAACTTACACTTGACGGATTGCACCTTAACGACGAAGGGTATACTATCGTGACCGAAAAGTTGAACGAGGTTTTAAATTATGCAAGTTAAACTTTGACAATATGTAAATTAAAGTTATATATATTATTGATAATAATTTAAATATTTAATTATAAGGTTAAAACTTATAAAATAGCAAAATTTTAATCGAAAATTCAATATAAATTCAAAGCATATAAATTCAAGCCATAGATTTTCTAAGGCTTGTTTTTTTATCTTTTGTTTTACCTATAACAATTTTATTATTAATTTATAATGTTGTTTATACTTTGTTTTAAAAACAAATAAAAAAATTTTCTAAGGAAACTATTATTTATCGTTATAAAAATTTAAAGAAAAAAAGCTTCCGATTTATATCGGAAGCTTTTTGTTATAAGTTTTAAATTACTTATCTGCGTTTGCAAGAGCTTTGTAATTTGCGTATCTGATTTTTGCGTCTTCTTCACAGTTTTTGAAGAGCTGAGCCGCAATTTCGGGACTTGTCTTTTTAAGAAGCATATATCTGTTCTGAGAGTTAAGGAATTCTTCAAAACTCTTTGTAGGTTCTTTGCTGTCGAGAGTGAACGGATTTTTACCTTCTTTGATAAGATCGGGGTTGTATCTGTAAAGGTGCCAGTATCCGCAATCAACCGCTTCTTTCATTATACCCTGAGGATTACTCATATTTATTCCGTGGTTGATACAAGGTGCGTAAGCGATTATAAGGGAAGGACCGTTATAGTTTTCGGCTTCCGTCATGGCTTTAACAACCTGGTTCATATTTGCGCCCATAGAAACCTGAGCAACATATACATATCCGTAACTGATTGCCATCATACCGAGATCCTTTTTGCGTGTGCGCTTTCCGGCAGATGCGAATTTTGCGGTGGAGCCTTCCGGTGTGGATTTCGATGCCTGACCGCCGGTGTTGGAGTAAAGTTCGGTATCGAGTACGAGAACGTTTACATCTTCGCCCATTGCAAGCACGTGGTCGAGTCCGCCGTATCCTATATCGTAAGCCCAGCCGTCACCGCCGAATATCCAGATGGATTTTTTAACCAAGCAGTCTGCGTTGTCTTTAATATTCATAAGAGCGGTCTTAACTGCGCCCGTTGAAGATTTGACTGCTTCGTCTATAAGGCCTTTGATTTCTTTACTTGCTTTTTTGTTTTCTTCAACATTTTTAGCATTAAGCCAGCTTTCAAATGCGCCTTTGATCGAACCGCTAAGTCCTGCGTCGATTGCTTCTTTCATATCGTCTGCAAGTTTTTTGCGTCTTTCGGAAGAAGCAAGCTGCATTCCGTATCCGAATTCGGCATTATCTTCGAATAAGCTGTTTGCCCAGGCAGGTCCGTGGCCTTCGTCGTTTTTAGTATAAGGACAGGTTGGAGCGGAACCGCCGTAAATCGAAGAACAGCCCGTTGCGTTTGCAACTATCATTCTGTCGCCGAAAAGCTGTGTTACGAGTTTTACATAAGGAGTTTCGCCGCAGCCAGCGCATGCGCCCGAGAATTCGAACAAGGGTTTGGAGAACTGACTTCCTTTAACCGAAGCGATATTGTACTGAGCGGTGGTTTCCGGTAATTTTTCCGCATATTCCCAGTTTTTCTTGTCTTCTTTTACGCTTTCTGCAAACGGAACCATTTTAAGAGCTTTAACCTTAGAAGGACATACATTTACGCAGCTCGAACAACCGGTACAATCCAAAGGACTTACCTGTATTCTGAACTTGTATCCGTTAATACCGGTTGCGTTCAGAGTTTTAAAGCTTTCGGGTGCGCCTTTGAGTTCTTCTTCGGTTTTAAGTACAGGTCTTATACTTGCGTGCGGACAAACGAGAGAACACTGATTGCACTGTATGCAGTTTTCGGGAATCCAGACGGGAACATTGATTGCAATACCTCTCTTTTCGAATTTGGTAGTACCTGTCGGAACAACGCCGTCGGGACTGAACGCCGATACGGGAAGGGAGTCGCCTTGCTGTATCTGTATAGGATGAATAAAGTTTTTAAAGTATGCGTCTTTTGCAACTTCCGCAAGAGGTGCGCCGGTTTTAACGGTTTTCCAGCTTTCGGGATAGTTGACTTTAACAAGTCCGCTTATTGCGTTGTCTATCGCAGAGCAGTTCATATTTACGACTGCGTCGCCTTTTTTACCGTAGGTTTTCTTTACGGCTTCTTTCATGAATTTTTCTGCGTCGCTGTAATCTATTACATTTGCAAGTTTGAAGAAGGCTGCCTGCATAACCGAGTTAATCTGATTTGCTTTAAGTCCTGTGTTTACTGCAATTTTGCTTGCGTCGATAGTGTAGAAAGATATGTTCTTTCTTGCAATTTCGTTTTTGACTATTGCGGGAAGATTTGCGTCCATTTCTTCGGGCGACCATATGCTGTTCAAAAGGAATGTTCCGTTTTCTTTAAGGTCGCTCAGCATATCGTATCTCGTTACATACGAAGGATTATGGCATGCAACGAAATCGGCTTCATCGATAAGATAGGAGGACTTAATCGGAGTGTCGCCGAACCTTAAATGCGATATGGTTATACCGCCCGACTTTTTACTGTCGTAAACAAAGTAACCCTGTGCGTATTTCTCTGTATGATCACCTATAATCTTAATACTGTTTTTGTTTGCACCGACAGTTCCGTCAGAACCGAGTCCGTAGAATTTGCATCTTATTGCGTCTTTCGGAGATGCGTTAATCTGTTCTTTAATTTCAAGTGAAGTATGGGTTACATCGTCGTTTATCGCAACGGTGAAGTGATTTTTGTTGGCTCCGCCCATATTCTGATAAATTGCGTTTATGTGGGACGGATTGAATTCTTTGGAACCGAGTCCGTATCTTCCGCAGAGAACTTCGGCTTTCATTCCCATTTCGTTGAGAGAGGCAACGACATCGAGATATAAAGGTTCGCCAAGACTTCCGGGTTCTTTGGTTCTGTCCATAACCGTTATGTATTTTACGGTTTTGGGGAGTGCTGCAACGAACTTCGATGCAGAGAAAGGTCTGTAAAGTCTGACTTTAAGTACGCCGACTTTCTGTCCTTTTGCGGTAAGGTAGTCTACCGTTTCTTCACAAGCTTCAGCGCCGCTGCCCATTATTACTATTACTTTTGTAGCGTCGGGAGCGCCTACATAGTCGAATAAATGATAATTTCTTCCCGTAAGTTTGTTGACTTTGCCCATTACCTCTTCAACTATTTCGGGGATTTTATCGTAGTATTTGTTTGCGGCTTCACGGTTCTGGAAATAAATGTCGCCGTTCTGAGCCGTTCCTTTCTGAACGGGGTGTTCGGGATTCAAAGCGCGCTTTTTGAAATCCTTTATGTCTTTCATATCTACAAGACGCTTAATGTCTTCATAGTCAATTACATCGATTTTGGAAACTTCATGACTTGTTCTGAAACCGTCAAAGAAGTGAAGGAAAGGTACTTTTGCTTTAAGCGTTGAAAGATGGGAAACAAGCGCAAGATCCATTACTTCTTGTACCGAGTTCGAAGCGAGCATGGCAAAACCTGTCTGTCTGCATGCCATTACGTCAGCATGGTCGCCGAATATATTGAGTGCGTGCGCTGCAAGCGCTCTTGCGCTTACATGGAATACGCAGGGCAGAAGTTCGCCCGAAATTTTATACATATTCGGTATCATCAAAAGAAGCCCCTGACTTGCCGTAAATGTGGTTGTCAATGCTCCTGCCATAAGCGAGCCGTGCACTGCTCCCGCTGCTCCGCCTTCTGACTGCATTTCTGCGATTCTTACTTTCTGTCCGAAAATGTTCTTTCTTCCTTGCGTTGCCCATTCGTCGGCATTTTCTGCCATCGGTGACGACGGGGTAATTGGGTAAATTGCCGCAACTTCGCTGAACGCATAAGCTATATGCGCTGCGGCGGTGTTACCGTCGATTGTCATTTTTTTACTCATATTCGTCCTCCTGATATACCTTTCGGTAATATTTATCTTCTTCGCCAAAAGGCGTTTTTAACAAATTTTTTGTATAGACTTTGAGATACAGTGTTAAAAAATTAACTTTATATTTATTTTAGATATTATATTACTAAAAGAAATTTAAGTCAATTATTTTGCAGTTTAAAACTCATTGACGGGTATTAAAATTCATTTTAATTTTGTTACGGAAAGGAAAAAGACAATTTCGCCTTTTAAGCATATTTAAAAAAAATCAAGCCTGTCAACGCTATTTAATCTGCTTTTGAAAATTGTTTAAATATAATCGATTACTGCCTTTAAATATTTTTAAATTTCGTTTTTTTGTGTTATACTAAATAATTATTATGAGTGAAGCTATCATTTTCGAAAATGTAAGTTATACCTATAACGACGGTGAAGAAAACGCCGTAAAAGCCTTGAGAGATGTTTCCCTTTCCGTTCACGAAGGGGAGTTTTTGGCTCTTGTTGGTCGCAACGGAAGCGGTAAAAGCACTCTTGCAAAAATGATGAACGGACTTATTCTGCCCGATAAAGGAAAGGTTGTATCTTTCGGATACGATACCCAAAATAAAGATACGATTTTCGAGGTGAGAAAAAGGGTAGGTCTTGTTTTTCAGAATCCCGATAATCAGATGGTTGCAAGCATAGTGGAAGAGGATATTGCTTTCGGACCCGAAAATTTAGGCGTCAAAAGGGAAGAGATTATCGAAAGAGTGGATTTTGCCCTTAAATCGGTAGGAATGGAAGAATACAGAAAATCAACTCCTTTCAAAATGAGCGGCGGGCAGAAACAGCGTATTGCGATTGCAGGAGTTCTTGCTATGCTTCCGAAGGCTCTTGTTCTCGATGAGTCTACCGCAATGCTTGACCCGAAAGGCAGAAAAGAAGTTCTCGATGTGGTTAAAAAATTAAATAAAGAAGAGGGAATTACCGTGGTTCTTATAACTCATTATATGGAAGAAGCCCTCGACTCAGACCGTATTGCGGTTATGGATAACGGTAAAATTCTGAAAGAAGGGACGCCGAAAGATATTTTCTGCGACTATGAACTTATAGATAAAGCAGGACTGAAACTTCCCACGCTTTTAAATATTGCGCGAAGACTGAAAGAGGAGGGTGTTAAGTTTAACAGGGAAATTTTTTCCGAAGAAGAACTTATCGAAGAATTATGTCAATTGTTATAGAAAACCTTTCTTTCACTTACGGCAAAAAAACTCCATATAAAAAACAAGCTCTCAAAAATGTTTCATTTACCGTAAACGAAGGGGATTTTTTGGGGATTATCGGTCATACCGGCAGCGGGAAAAGTACCTTGATACAACATATAAACGGTCTTATTAAACTCGAAGAAGGGAAAATCAAGGTTTTCGATATAGATTTAAGTCAGAAAAAACCCGATTTAAAACTTCTCAGGCGTAAAGTCGGGATGGTTTTTCAGTATCCCGAATATCAGCTTTTCGACGAAACGGTGGAAAAAGACGTGGCTTTCGGACCTAAAAACCTTAAAATGAGCGACGAAGAAATTAAACAAAGCGTAAAAGAGGCTATCGAACTTGTAGGACTCGATTACGAAAGTATTAAGGATAAAAGTCCTTTCGAAATTTCCGGAGGACAGAAAAGAAGGGTGGCGATAGCCGGCGTTATCGCAATGAAACCCAAGGTTCTCATTCTCGACGAGCCGACGGCAGGATTGGATCCGAAAGGAAAGGAAGAGATACTCGAACTTATTTTAAAACTTAAAGAAAGTTCGGCTCATACCGTTATCATGATAGGTCATGATATTGACGAACTTTCAAGATATGTCAAAAGACTGATTGTGCTTAACGACGGACAGCTCGTTTACGATGCAAAACCTGCAAAACTTTTTGAAAACAGAGAAAAACTCGAAGAAATGGGACTCGACGTTCCTATCGCTTATAAACTTAAATGCGCACTTTCAGAAAAAGGCGTTAAAATGGGCGAAGTCGCAAACGACGACGATTTTGTCAGAGAATACCTTAAAATTTACAAGGAGAAAAAAAATTGAGAGATTTTGCGTTCGGTCAATATTATCCTACGGGCTCGGTCGTTCACAGATTGGACCCGAGAGTCAAGATTATTCTTTCTCTGTTTTATCTCGTGATAATATTTTTTGTCGTCTCTTATGTGACTTACCTTATTGTCGCATTATTTCTTCTTTTCGTCGTGCTTATATCGAAAATACCCGTTCTATCGGTTTTGAAAAGCGTTAAAGCCGTCATTTTTCTTTTGGTGTTTACGGCGGTTTTAAATATTTTTTTCTATAAAGAAGGAAAGGTAATTGCCGAGTGGGGTATCATAGTAATTACCGCACAGGGAATCGATTTTGCGGTCAAAATGATTTTAAGACTCTCATTGCTCGTTATGGGCTCTTCGATACTTATGTTTACTTCCACGCCTACCGAAATTACCGACGGAATGGAATATCTTATGGCTCCTTTAAAATTTGTCAGATTTCCCGTTCACGATGTTGCCATTATTATGAGTATCGCTTTAAGATTTATTCCCACCCTTATGGAAGAGACCGACAAAATTATTATGGCGCAAAAGGCAAGAGGGGCGGCTTTCGATTGCGGAAAGTTTACGGAAAGAGTTAAGGCTGTCGTTCCCATTCTTATTCCGCTGTTTGCAAGCTCGTTCAGAAGGGCGGAAGAACTCGCTCTCGCTCTCGATACACGCTGCTATGACGCAACGCCCAAGCGTACCCGTATGAAAAAATTAAAAGCTGGCTGGAAAGATTTTATCGCAGTTATTATAGTTGCCGCATTGGGAACGGTTATACTTCTCGACAAATATTACTTTTTAAGTTTCGACAGAATGATTGAAAATGCGTTAGGGTGGAACTTATGGGGCGCATAAAATTAATTTTAAGTTACGACGGCAGAAATTATTGCGGATTTCAGCGTCAGAAAAACGGAATTTCCGTTCAGGAAAAACTCGAAGACGCCTTAAAAGAAATCTACTGCTCCGATATCACCGTTACCGCAAGCGGAAGAACCGACGCAGGCGTTTCGGCTGCGGGACAGGTCGTTCACTTCGATTGCGACGACAGAATAGAAGTAAAAAAAATACCGATTGCTCTCAACACATTTCTTCCGTACGATATTTCGGTTATATCGGCAAAAAAGGTGAATTCTGATTTCAACGCAAGGTTTTCGGCAAAGAAAAAAACCTATGTTTACAAAATTTATAACAGTCCCGTAAGAAATCCTTTATTGCCTTTCTGCGCTCATTATCCGATAAAACTCGATATTACTCTTATGAAAAAAGCCGCTCGGTTTATCGAGGGAGAACACGACTTCAAGTGTTTTATGGCGTCGGGCTCTCCGGTTAAAGATACCGTGCGCACCGTCTATTCGGTCGATATAAAAAAATCGGGTAGCGTAGTTTCTGTTTTCGTTACCGGGAACGGATTCCTTTATAATATGGTGCGAATCATTGCAGGAACCCTCGTTTATGCAGGCTCAGGAAAAATTGCGCCCGAATCGGTTAAAGATATAATTCTTTCGAAAGACAGAAAAAATGCAGGAAAAACCATGCCGCCCGAAGGTCTTTGCCTTGTTAAGGTTTTTTATAAGTAATTAGGACTTAACAGTTTTTTATTCTTTTTATATTTATTCGCTTGACATTAAATTCTCTTTATTATAAAATATTTTCGTTTATCGAAACTTTCTTTAAATTAGCCCCTTTTAGAAAGTTTAAGTAAAATTTTCGGAGGATTATATGAAGACATATATGGCAAAACCCGAGACCGTTGAAAGAAAATGGTATGTCGTAGACGCTACCGATATGGTTCTCGGAAGACTCGCAAGCAGAGTCGCTGCAATATTAAGAGGTAAAAATAAACCAACTTTTACTCCTCATGTCGATTGCGGCGATTTCGTTATTATTACAAATTGCGATAAAGTTAAACTTACCGGCAAAAAACTTCAGGATAAGTATTACAGATATCACACCGGTTACATAGGCGGACTTAAAGAAATTCAATACTCCAAACTTTTGAGAGAAAAATCAGATTTCGCTGTCTATGAAGCTGTCAGGGGGATGCTCCCCAAAAACTCACTCGGTAGAGCTATGATTAAAAAACTTAAATGCTTTAAAGGCGCTGAACACAATCATCAGGCTCAAAAACCCGAAGAATTGAAATTTTAATAGGAGTTCAATATGGTTAAAAAAGTTAAAAAAATCCAATATTGGGGAACAGGAAGAAGAAAAAAAGCCATAGCAAGAGTTCGTCTTATTCCTAACGGAACAGGCGCTATTATTATCAATAAAAAACAACTTGACGATTATTTTGGTATGGATACTTTAAAATATATAGTAAAACAGCCTTTGGAAGCCACAGGTACGGGTTCTAAATACGATGTGTATGCAAATGTAACGGGCGGCGGCTTTACAGGTCAGGCAGGCGCTATAAGACACGGTATTTCAAGAGCTCTTTGTATAGCCGACGAAAGTCTTAAACCGACTTTGAAAAAGGCAGGTTTCTTGACTCGTGACCCGAGAATGAAGGAAAGAAAAAAATACGGTCTCAAAAAAGCAAGAAGAGCACCGCAGTTCTCAAAGAGATAATTTATCCGTCATTTACAAAAAGAACGGCATTGCCGTTCTTTTTTTATGCCATAAAACAGTTAAGGATATTAATATTTTGCAATTTTTTTTCGACTACAACTTTAATATTTAAACATTTAATGAATTATATGAAAATTGCTTAAATTTACTATACAAAAATCAAAATTTACTATTTTAATAAAAATTTTTCATTTTAAGTAAAATTTAGTTGCATAAAATTGAAAAAAGTCATAAAATTTAAAGGAAATAACTTTAAGGGGGGTTATTATGACGAAAAAACTTAACTTTACTATCGCTATGGTAGTAATTCTGAGTTTTTTCTTGTCAATATGCTTACTGGGATCCGGCCTGATTTTCGACGGGAAAAATTCGGAAATTGCAGCAACCGCTTCTTTTGACTTAGTCGCCGAAGCAGAAACTACGGCATCAACGGTCGTTTACAAAGGGCAAGAGTATACCGAAATTATCGGTCTGCAAGGAATGTATAAATTTATTGTCGATAATGACGGGGAAGCCATATTAACATGGTGGAACAACGATATTTATAATTATAATTTAATTGTAGACAGTTATGTTTACGAAATGAATGTTTCTTCCGTCAAGTACAGATTGAAAAGCTTAGTCAGCGGTATATTCGACGATATTGAAAATGTTGTTAATATATCTCTTCCCGAAGCTATTCTTATTGCAAACGGAAATTGTCTGTTCAGCACCCAAAGAAGCAATATAAATGTTTATATATGGGGTAATACGGATTTAAGATGCGATGACGGCAGCGGCACATCAGCGGCAGTCAACGCAAATTTTTATAAAAATAAAAATATCATTGGAAACAACGGTGTTTTTTACCTTTTAGATCAAATTACTAACACTGCACAGGTTATAGGACTTTGGGATAACAGCTATTCGTCTAATATTTTGGACGAAGTATATTATCACGATTATGTCAGCGGTGTTTCAATAAAATATAATGTTGTATCGCAAAACATAAATACTTATGTTAATTATCAAGGTAAAAATTATAAAGAAATTGACGGCAAAGACGGGCTTTATAAATTTATTGTAAATGAAGATAATCGGGCAATTATTACATGGTTTAACATTACAAGTCCTCATATTATTATACCTGCTTTGGTTTACAGTGATACTAATGTAGAATACAGAGTCCATGCGATAAAAGCGGGAATTTTCGATAGTTTCAATAATATTTTAACAGTTTCCCTTCCCGAAGATATTAAAATCGAGAACGGAAAAAGTCTTTTTGGTAATTACAGAGAAAATATTACAGTTTACTGTTTCGGAGGTGATGATTTAAAATGGGATGTCACCGATAAGGAAGCTGTGGTAAACGCACCTACATATTATTACGGTTATATTTACGAAGAGGACGGTATATATTACTTAATTAATAGTTTAGACAAAACTGCTTCAGTATACGATATCGATAATTCTTATTTTGGATATATTTCCGAAGAAAGTCGTACAATCGATATTCCAAAAAGCATAGGCGGATATACTGATAATAACGGAAGTAAAAATTTTTTCTATGTAACAAAAATAGGAGATAAAGCATTTTATTTAGATACAAACGATATTACCGTTAATCTACCCGATACTATTACTGAAATAGGCAGTTATGCGTTTGCAAATTCCAAAGTAAAAATAGGAGTCGGTTCTTTTAATATTAAAATTATAGG
>CALVMC010000008.1 GCA_944342015.1 uncultured Clostridia bacterium | reverse complement strand
GGTTCGGGCTCAGGCTCAGGTTCGGGCTCAGGTTCGGGCTCGGGTTCCGGCTCTTCGATGTATGTATTATCTGCTGCAAAATAATTAAAATTTATTTCGCCGCTTACCTGTTCAATATAGGCAGTATGGATTCCTTCGGATAAATTATTGACAAAATAACTTGCTTTATTTGTTGTATTGTTTCTGAAATTATATAGGTCAATGGTAGTCCATTCGCCGTCGTCGATTTTTATGCGCATGGTAGCTTCACTTTCAGAACGCAAACTGTAAAGCGAAAAAGAGGTGCCTGTAAAATCTATTTCCGCTTTTGCGCCTTCTCTGCCGTATAAAGCGGTGTTGTTTACAAATCTCATATCGTTTTCTTCATACCAATCACCTGTATAACTTACGGCTGCGTTCTGATGTGAAAACATTATTTTAGCTTCACTGGAATCAACATAAAATTCTAATTCACTCATAACAATATATTTATCGCCGTTTCTATCGTATGAATCGTCTATATATAACGCAATATAGCGAGCCGATATAAATCCACCTAATTCGTAAAATTGTTGATAATCATTTTCTTGCTGACCGGAATAAATTAAGTTCCAATCGGAAGATGTTAGTGTAGTTGAATAATTATCGGCAGTTGAAGCATATACTTTAACAGATTTTGCTGCACCTTTTTCCGGATGATAATATGCAATCAATGTTTGAAAACTTTTGATTGAACCTAAATCCATTATTATGGTTACGGGTTTTTCAGGGGTTGCAATGCCGGCTAAACCATTCAAATAGGCATCATATCTACCGTCAAATAATATTTTAAAATCCGTTGCAAAAGAAGGATTGGGGATTGATGGAGTGTATAAATCATAATTTTCAGAATATACAACGGAAACATCAATCAAATTACTTCTTATTTGTTTTGTGTAATAAGTTTTTTCGAGATATGTTTCAGGGGTGAAAGTATATCTGTAAGAGCCGTCAGGATTATTTTGTTTGAAACTTAATATTACTTCGGTTGTTACCGTATCATATCCTTCGGTAACAAGTTCAACTGTTACTTTGAAACTTTCCGTAATGCGATTTGTATCGGGTGTGTAATTATAAGTTCCGTCAGAGTTTTCAACGAGTGTTCCGTACTTGGGAGTTTCAACATTTATAACATTTACGGTCGTTTTACTCAAAGTATAAAAATATGCATTTAAATCGAGTTTTTTCGTTTGTCCGTAAGGAATTGCAAAAGGTCTTGTAGTTTCAATTGCAGTGGGGAAATATGTTCCGTTATCGGGATTGTACTCGTTTAAAATATGACCGCTGCCGTAAACATTGAATACAGGGACATAAATCGGGAAGGAGCGATATTGTTCTATTACAGATTCGCTGACTGAAAATTTTATTTCATCGACAAGGAAATATTCCATATTGTATCCTGTAATCTCACATACAGCTTTATAAAAATTTTCGTCGGTAGGCGTTGATGCAAGAGAGTAATTAATTATTTTAATAAAAGTATCGACTCCGAAACTATGCATTATGGTCGCATATACAGCTGCCATTATATCGTTACTCGATGTCGGATTGACGACGCTCGGCGTTTTCATCATATATAATCTGTAAAGGGTATAATAGTTTGAAGCTATCCAACTCCAACTTTCAAGGTCGGAATAATTTTCCGTTCTTATTCCCGAAACATCGGTAACCATTGTATATAAAGCGGCAGTTAAGGAATTGTTTGTTGATTCAGTCCAGTTTGACGCACCCCAAGTCAATCCGTCTGTTTGTTGGAAAAGATGATGGAGTTCGTGAAATATCGCCCATATTCCGTGTCGATACAAGCGAACGGAGTCTAAAATATATGTTGCGTGAAAAGTTACTTTACCGTAAGTTGTGAAAATTAAAGGTAAAACCAAATAGTCGCCGCCTCTGAATGCATAAGCAAAACCTTTTCTGACATAGGGATCGAATAAGGCATTTTTAACATTATCGTTACCGGTGTCAGGGAAGGCGGCAGTTACCGAAAATGCATATGACCAGAATTCCGCTACATCTGTTAGGTTTTCATACGTTAAATTTGACGAAGTCATATTTTCGGTAGAAGAGTTTTTGAAACTTAAAGGCATGGAAGCTCTTATACCTAAATTATTATAGCAATTGAATTCCGCTTCGAAATCGAAATAGGGAGCGGTAGAAGACAAAGTTTGATTATACTGTTCCTCTGTGGTCGTTCCGTAAATAAAATGGTTATAAAGTACTGCGCCTTCTACTATAACTTTAAAAGGTTCGTCGCCGCCGGATATGTATATGGGGCCTCCCAGCATATTTCCTACATTTGTAACAGTCTGCGTTAGTTCGGGAGAAATATTGAATAAGCAAGGCATTCTGTATTTAGCGGCGTCCGAAGTGCCTAAATAGTTAATATCCGTTGGATTGTTTCTTTGAGTGATAGAGCCTATCGTGATTTTAATATCTTTATTTACCATATATTCAGGTATGGTAACTTTAATCAATTCTCCTGCGGGGGCATAAAGACCGGTTATAACGTTTCCGTGTTCTCTCGGATTTATTTGCAGTTTTACTTTCAGTCTCGGTTCACTGTCGGAAACATTACCGCCGTAATTGTCTATTGCGGCATCGTGTTTATAAAATGTGCCCACTTCAACACCGTTCAATAGCAGTTTTTTATCGTCTGTTATCGTATCGTAATATGTGTTGTTATAATTGCATATTTTTTTGCTTTCTTCCAATACTGCGTCGAGATTATCCTTATTTTTATTATTTGACGAATATTGGTTATATTTAGGATAGTCTAAGGGACTTGTTTCTCCTTTTATGGAATATTCGTTATATGTTCTGTCAGGGATATCGGGGTTTTCGATAGTATCTAATATTTCGTATGTACTTCTTTGAGTTAAAGTTATATCGTTTGTTGTAATAAGGTCAGGGGTTTGATTTTCCTGTAAATTTTGTGTGTTTTCTGCCAAAGCAAAATCGGATAAAGTAAAAGTGCCCGAAATTGTATTTAACAATATCGACATTATTATTAAAATTATTATAAAAAACGAAACTCGCTTTTTGTTTTTAATACTAATGACTCTTATCATACATTCATTATACTACGACTTGTCAATAATTTCAATAGCAACAATTTTATTTAAATATTTAAAATATATTTTAAAGTTTTGTTTCTAAATAGTATATTATTATTTTTTTCGGCAAAAATTCAGTTAAAATTTTTTTTATTTAATTTTATTTATTAAGTTAAAAATCTGATCGGGTTTATGTTGATAAAGAGAGTTATTAATTCTATTTTTGTTTTTTTACTTATAATTATTATATTTATTTCATTATCTTTTGTTGTACTTTTTAACCTTACTCCCGCTCAAATAGGATTTTCGCTTGATTATTTTAAAGATTTTAATATGAAAGAAATTGAACTTGCTGATATAAAATTAGGAAATTTTCTAAAAGATATCATTGTGTTTAATTATGTTAAAGAAAACGATATGGTGCAAAATAATTTCAGTAAAATTATTGAAGAAAAGCATGTTCAAAGTAATTTCAAAGAAAGCCGCCTTGACGGGAAGAAGGATTTTTCTTCTCTTATTATAAATCGACTTACTTATCCGACAAAAAAAGTACTTACATATTCCGATAGAATGCTTGCATATATTTTCGATAATATATTTAATAATTTATTAAACAAAAATAATTATTCAGCACTTTTGAAAGGAATAAAAATTTCTGTCGGAGAAATTTCGATATTTACAGAAAATTCTTCGGCTTTTTTAAGGGTAGTTTATCTTGCCGATATA
The DNA here is from genome assembly GCA_944342015.1 of uncultured Clostridia bacterium. GTDB lineage: Bacteria > Bacillota > Clostridia > Christensenellales > CALVMC01 > CALVMC01. Next base: position 50,934 of record CALVMC010000008.1, on the reverse strand, counting down.
AATAACTTAATAAAAGAAATCGAAAGCCGAGGAATAAAAGTATCGAAATTTTTTCCGAAAAAAATTTATCTTGAAAATTGTTTTTCCATGAATGTAAATGAAAAAGGCAAAGCTATATTAGAACCTTTAAGCTTTACTATTAACAATAGAGAAAATAATTTTATAAGTAGATTAATAAAATCGTATATTTTAAAAACAACAGGTTTTGATTCCGAATACGAAATGAATTTACAGTTAGGCAAAATAATTTCGGATGTAATATTTAATCTCGGTTCAATCGGTTTAGCGGAGAATAACAAAACAGATAATTTGTCCGACTTGACTTTCGGAATTTCAGCCGTATTTAATCACGGAATAACTGTTATTACTCATGATAATGTAACCTCTAAAAGTTAGTTTAATGTATTGAAATTGTTCATTTATCAATTTAAATTGAATTTCACCATTTTGTTATTACGCCGTTTACATAATGCCAGAAATTATTTCCGCTGCTTTCGGGCTCTGTTTCCGAATAATAAAATACCGTCGTGCCGATTAAAACAAGTTCGTCTAAACCCGATACGCTGGTCGAGTCGCTTTCCGTCCCGCCGTAATATATTTCTTCTAATGTATAATTTGAAGAAGTTCCTATTTGCGTTACCGTTTCAGGTATTTCTATAAATTTGAAATTTTGATTTTGAGTTATAAAATTATCTCCGATGGTTTTAAGTTTGCTTCCGTATCCGAAAATTATTTTTTCAAGATTCGTGCAAGACATGAATGCTCCGTCTCCTATATCCGTTACACCCGAACTTATCTTAACTTCTTTAAGATTTGCGCAAAAGCTGAATGCATAGTCCCCGATAGTTTTAAGTTTGCTTTCTTTATCGAAGGTTAATATTTCAATTGCCGAGCAGCCGCTGAACGACGATGCTCCTATACTTGTTACCGATACCGGTATTTCAATTTTTTCAAGCGCATAACAATCGCTGAAAGCTGCATCGCCAATAATTTCAAGTTTAGAACCCTTTTCGAATGTAATTTTTTCAAGTGACATACACATGTAAAACGCACTACTGTTTATAGCTTCGATACTTGCGGGAATCGATATTTCTTTAAGGGCGTCGCAGTATTGAAATGCATATTCGCCTATTGTTTTACATTGACTGTTTTCTGCAAAAATAACAGTTTCGATGTTGGGATTGATTAAAAACGCATAACCGTCTATTGCGGTTACATAATCGGGTATGGTTATCGAAGTTACCGATTCGTCTTTAAGTCCTGTTATAACATATCCGTTTTCGAAGTTAAATAAAAAACAAGTGGAATCGGTATCTATTTCCCATTTTGCGCTAAGGATTATATTTTGATTGAAACCTTGCGGTTTTTCGGTTATTTTACTTCCATTATTATACCAACCCAAAAATCTGTAACCGATTTTTGCAGGCTCAGAAAGAGATATCGTTTGACTTTCAACGGTAAATGTAGACGGATTATCTTACTGTTCGTTCCGCCGTCTAATTGATATGTTATAGTGTAGTTGATAATATTCCATTTTGCAGTGAGCGTTATTTCTTCTTTATAACCTTGTCTGATTTCGGTAATTTTATTTTCGCCCTCATACCAACCGTCGAAATCATATCCGCCTTTTACGGGATTGGCAGGGAAGGTAAGGGAATCCTTCCATTTTACAGTATCGCTGTGATATAAAGTTCCGTCAACTATAAACGATACCGAGTAATATTCGGGGTTATCGTTCGGTATACACGCCGAAAGACCTATCGAACATATTATTGTTATAAACAATATAATTGTAATTCTTGTTATTTTGCTTTTAATTTTAATTATAAAATTTTCTACAATAAAAGTAATAAATTAAATTTTACTGTTTATTTACTTTATATTGTGCCATTAAATACAAGAATAATCAATATTAATAAAATGCCTTAATTTGGGAAAGTCGATTTAATATTAATAAGTTTTAAAAGTATTATCAAAATGCTTTAAGTAAAAAGAAATAAACTATAAAATATAATTTTAAATTTTAGTTTTTAGTTTTTAATCTAAAATACAATTTAATTATTTAGGATTACACAAAACAAAAGAGCCGCATTTTCAAATGCGACTCTGTTTGGCGGAGAGTTAGGGATTCGAACCCCAGGTAGCTTGCACTACAACGGTTTTCAAGACCGCCGCTTTCGACCGCTCAGCCAACTCTCCAAATCAGTTACTTTTGTATTATATATTATTTGTTTTTTATTTGCAAGTATTTAATTTTAAAATCTTTTTTGTTAATTTAAACATTATTAATTCAATATATAATTCAAATATTCGTTAAAATTATTTTTCTTATTTTATCTGTTGTATTATAATGGATTTCAGGTGATAATAAATGTTATATGTTTTAAGACACTGTCAGACCGATTGGAATAAAACCGATACTATTCAGGGAAAAGCCGATATTCCTTTAAACGATACGGGGCGGCTTCAAGCTAAACTGGCAAGGGAAAAACTTATCGGAATAGATTTTAAAAAGGTTTATTCTTCTCCCGCATCGAGAGCCCTTGAAACCGTAGAGATTGCATGCCGTGTGCCTGATGCTGTTGATGCTCGGCTTTCGGAAAGAAATTTCGGAAGTATGGAAGGGAAGAATAAACATGAAGTAAATTTCCCGAAAATATGGAATGTTGATTTTAAGGCTCCGGAAGATGTTGAAAGTTTAGAGGATATCAAAAAAAGAGTTTATTCTTTTCTCGATGAAATAAAAGACGAATGTCTGAAATTCAATATACTTGTCTGTGCGCACGGAGGAACTAATATGGTTATTGCTTCCTATTTTCTCAAAGAGCCTGAAAGCGGAAGTTTATATGATTATCTTATAAAAAACGGTCAGATTGCTGTTTATGATTATACTAAAAATTATAGCGGACAGAACAAACCGGATATAATTTAACAGCTTCATTTAAATGTAATTAAGTTTTAAATAAACCTTGAATTTTAATTAACTATACGATATTTGAGTTTTTAATTAAGTGTAAATAATTTAAATTCAATATTTTTCTAACCGAATTGTTATAAAGAATATGGTTAAATTATATGATTACGAAATTACCCGGTGTAAGACAGCAATAACTTATTAAAGCGAGAATACCGCTTATGATTATCTGATGTGTTATGTAAAAGAAAATTGCGTATTTGCCTGCAAAGGTTACGGGGCAGGTAATTTTTTTCACAAGAGAGTTTTTCATTTTTGAAGTTTTTGTTTTATAAATCAGAGGTCCTAAGCCTGCTCCTAAAAATACAAGGGCGGTATATGGAATAAGGGGAAAGTAATCGGCAGATTGAAGTGAGCCGGTTATAAGGTTTTCGTGAATGAAAAACAGGTTAGCCGTATTGTTGAGGGTTGCGTTATTCAAATATATATCGAGCATAAATACGGTAAACGACAAAATCATGGAAACTACTATTCTGCTATCCCTTGATTTAAAAATCAAAGTAACTAAATAATAAATAAATACGGCAACGGCAAGCATATGAAGGACGCCGAAAGAAATGAATATGTTCAAAAAGTAGGTGACAAGTGAAATCATACCTGCGCAGAATCCTATTACGATGGCTCGTTTAAGGTTGCTTCTGCTGAAAGAACAGGAAATACCGCAGATACCGAAAAAGCATATAAGAACGATATCGTGTACTACAAGTCTTAGATCCCAATTCCAGTACCACCTTGCGAAGTTGACGAAATCGATAAGATTTTCCGTTCCTGTTGCAATCCAGGCTTTTGCGAAAACGAAACCGACATCGAACATAAAATGGTCGAAAAGCATAAGGATAATACAAAAGCCTCTTATAAAATCAATTTCCCATATACGCTCTTTTTTGTCTTTTTTAACACCTATTCCAAGGTATAGACAAATTTTTTTGAATACGGTTTTAGGCTGAGCTTTTTCCACGGGTATTTCATCGCTGAAAAGTAAAGGGTAGTTCATAATTTATCCTTTTAATCGACTTCTTTTTTCCTTAGGTACGACTTTAATGAGTTTTAATTTTCTGCCTTCTTCGACATAGACATTGAATTTATCTGAGTATTCGTAAATAATCCAATCCGGTCTTCTGATACTTCTGTAAATCAGAGGGGTTTCGAGTTCGGGACGGATATAATCTTTACTTTTTTGTTTTTCTCTGTAAAATTTTTCTCCCAAAGTCTCGAATTTTTTTCTGCGGATATTTTCCTTGAAACGGGCAGTGGGCTTTAAAATGTAATTTTTAACGCATATTATTATACTGCATATAAAAGATAAAATCAATCCTGTATAGAAAAGAAATGTGTCAAGCGAAAAAGGACTGAGTTTTAAACCTGCGAGAAAGATGAAAATTGAATAAATGAGATAGAAAAACGGAATGTAAAGGCCGGTATAGGCAAGAAAGGCGCAAAGAAAATTGAAGGCTATTTTTATAAAACCGAATATTTTTTTTAATATATAAAAAATGAGTCCGCCTATCGTAAAACCGAATTTCATAGTTAAGATTATATCATTAAATAAAAATATTGTAAATGCAGATAAATTCGAATAAGATAAATTTATTAATAATTATGCAAAATTAATAGAATAAAAATACGAAAAATAAATTTTCTCGGTAATCGTTTTAGGTTCGATTTTGTTGATTTTATTTATAAATTATTATATACTGAAAATTAAAGTTAAATTTCGGAGATTTTTATGCGATATTCTAAATTGTTGTTACCTACACTCAGAGAAACACCTTCTGATTGCGATAATGTAAGTCAGAGTTTAATGATGCGAGGAGCTATGCTTAAAAAAGTTGCCGGCGGGCTTTTTGTATATCTTCCGTACTTTAATATGCTGCTTGAAAAGATAAAAAAAGTTATAAGGGACGGAATGGATAAAGCAGGTTCGAGCGAATGTAAATTCCCTATTCTCGTATTGAAAGAAGATCTGGACGCATCGGGAAGGTGGGAAACATTCGGAAAGGAAATGTTCAGACTCAAAGACAGAAACGACAGAGAATATGCAATAAGTCCGACAAACGAAGAATATGCATGCTTCGTTGCCAAAACATATGTAAAATCCTATAATGATTTACCTTTATCGGTTTATCAGATACAGCAAAAGCACCGTGACGAGATAAGACCGAGAGGCGGCGTTATGCGCGCAAGAGAATTCTATATGAAAGACGCATACAGCTTTCACAGGGACGAAAAGGATCTCGATATTTATTTTGACCTTATGCGGAAGGTTTATATCGATATATTCCGCAGTCTTTCCCTCGAAGTTGTTGCAGTGGGTGCGGACAACGGCGCTATGGGCGGAAGCGGTTCCGAAGAAATTATGGCGGTTTGCGAAACCGGCGATTCTTTAATAGGCGTATGCGAGTGCGGATTTGCGGCTAACGCCGAAACTATTTCGTGCAGTGCCGGCGAGGAGAAAACCGAAAAAAGCGGTTTATATGAAAAAATTTATACTCCGTCCGTATCCACGATTAGTGAAGTTACCGATTTTCTTAAAATGCCTCAAAGCGCATTTGTTAAAACCATGCTTTACGAAGCAGACGGTGATATAATCGCCGTTCTTATAAGAGGCGACAGAGAGATAAACGAGACAAAACTTAAAAAATATTTAGGCTGCTCGGCGTTGGAACTTGCAAGTTTCGAAGCGGTTTCCAAAAAAACAAATTCGGTAATAGGTTTTGCAGGCCCCGTAAATCTTAAAGGCGTTAAAAAAATTATAGCAGACCTCGAAGTGCTTTCGATGGAAAATTACATAACCGGTGCTAACGAAAAGGATTATCATTTTAAAAATGTAAATAATTCCGATTTTAAGTATGAAAAGGCCGATATAAGATTTGCCGACGAAAGTGCGGTTTGTGAAAAATGCGGAAGAAAACTGGTATTTAAAAGAGCAAACGAACTCGGTCACATTTTTAAACTCGGAAAAAGATATACCGATAAACTCGATATAACTTATATCGACAGCGATTCCAAAGCCAAAACAATGTTTATGGGCTGTTACGGAATAGGGCTCGAAAGAACGGCGGCTTCCATTATCGAACAGCACCACGATGAAAAGGGTATGGTACTGCCGTTAAGCGTTGCGCCTTTTAAAGTCAATGTAATTGCGGTGGATACTGCAAATGAAAAACAGTATAAGGCTGCCGAAAAAATTTATAATCAGTTAATTAAAAAGAATATTGAAGTGCTTTTTGACGACAGAGACGCCCGTGCAGGGGTTAAATTCAACGACAGCGATCTTTTGGGAATACCTTTCAAAATTATCGTAGGGAAAAATATCGAAAAAGGCGAAGTCGAAATTCAGCCGAGAAAAGGAGAAAAGTCTTTTGTAAAAACAACCGATTGCGTTAAATTAATTTTAAAGACTTTAAAGGAGAAAAATGGAATTTAATAAAAAAGACGTTTTTACTTTACCTAATATTCTGACCTATCTCAGAATTGCCCTTGTTCCGGTCTTTATCGCTTTTATGTTTATAGATTTTATGCCGAACAACATCTATTGGGCGTTCGGAGTATTTTTGCTTGCTTCTTTTACCGATATTGCAGACGGGTACATAGCAAGAAAATTTTCCATGGTATCGGATATCGGAAAAATTCTCGATCCTTTTGCCGATAAGTTTTTACAGGTAAGCGCAATAATTTGTCTTACGGTTACGGGAAACATACATTATGCTTTTGCGATAATTTTATTTTCAAAGGAATTGTATATGATTTTCGGCAGCTTGTTTATGTTACGCTACAAGGATAAAATCACCATTCAGGCAAATGTTTACGGAAAGGTAGCGGCTGCGGTTTATGCTGTCGGAATGATACTTGCATTTTTTCATAACGATTTTGTTGAACTTAAAGTCGGATTCGGAGAATACACTCTCGATTGGATGATACTTACGGTAGCTTCGGTACTTGCTATCGTCGCCGCTGTTTATTATACTGCCGATATTCTTTCGAAACTTAAAAAAGCAAACAGTGAAGAAAAAGAAAACCCGAACAATGACGATTCCGAAAAACCCGAAGCATTATCTGACGATAAATCCCTTTCCGTTGTTAAAGACGAGAATAATAAAAATACTGAAAATAACGAGAATAACAATTCTCTTGATTCCGTTAACGAAATAAAAACAGAGGAAAATCTTAATGTTTGATTTTTCTTTGATATACGAAAGACTGAAAAATCCGTATGTTATTGCAGGAATATGCCTGGTCGTTTTTGCAGGAATACTTGCAGTTTTTTCAAAGTATATCGCAGAAAGGTTTTTCAAGGAAAATGAAAAAATAGCAAATTATACAATTAAAGGAATATGCATTTTTATTCTTTTAATATCTTTGATAATTATTATTGTCGGAATAAATTAAGAGGTTAATATGGACAAGATTTACAATCCTAAAAACACTGAGGACAGAATTTACAATAATTGGCTCGACAAAGGTTATTTTACCGCAAAGGTCGATAAAGACAAAAAACCTTTTACGATAGTCATTCCGCCGCCTAATATAACCGGGCAGCTTCATATGGGGCACGCTCTCAATAATACCATTCAGGATATTATAATAAGGTTTAAAAGAATGCAGGGATACAGTGCTTTGTGGCTTCCCGGAACCGATCACGCAAGTATTGCAACCGAAGTTAAAATAGTCGCAAAACTTAAAGAAGAAGGAATAAAAAAAGAAGATATCACCCGTGAAGAATTTTTAAAGCACGCATTTGCCTGGAAAGAGCAATACGGAGGAAGAATAGTCGAACAGCTAAAAAAACTCGGTTCTTCTTGCGATTGGTCGAGACTTGCTTTTACGATGGACGAAAAATGCTCGAAAGCCGTTCGACATGTATTTGTAAAGCTTTACGACAAAGGACTGATTTATAAGGGAAAGAAAATAATAAACTGGTGTCCCGATTGCAAAACCGCTCTTTCGGATGCGGAAGTGGAATACGAAGAATCGGACTCTTTTCTCTGGCATATAAGATATCCGTTTGCAAACGGTAAAGGGGAAATAATTGTCGCTACCACAAGGCCGGAAACCATGCTCGGCGATACCGCAGTTGCGGTCAATCCCGACGACAAAAGGTATAAAAAATATTCGGGGCAAAAACTCATATTGCCTTTACTCAATAAAGAAATACCGCTGATTTATGACGGATATGTAGAAAAAGATTTCGGAACAGGCGCCGTAAAAATCACTCCCGCACACGACCCGAACGACTTCGAAGTAGGTTTAAGACATAATCTCGAAGTTATTAAGGTTATAGGCGACGACGGAATAATGAACGAAAACGCAGGAGTCTATAAAGGTCTTACAAGGGAAGAGTGCAGAAAGAAAATAGTTGAAGATTTGGAAAAACAAGGCTATCTTGTAAAAACCGAACCTTACAAGCACAATGTGGGAAAATGTTACAGATGCAGAAGTATAGTAGAGCCTTCGGTATCGGAACAGTGGTTTGTCAAAATGGACGAGCTTGCAGCGCCCGCAATAGAAATAGTTAAGGAAAAGAAAATCAAATTTATTCCCGAAAGATTTGAAAAAACTTATTTCAATTGGATGGAAAATATAAAAGACTGGTGTATATCCCGTCAGCTTTGGTGGGGACACAGAATACCGGCTTATTACTGTCAAAATTGCGGAAAGATTACCGTCAGCGAAGATAAACCCGAAAAATGCAAATACTGTTCTTCGACTAATTTGAAGCAGGACGAAGATGTTCTCGATACTTGGTTTTCAAGCGCTTTATGGCCTTTTTCGACTTTGGGATATCCCGATAAAACAGAAGACCTAAAATATTTCTATCCTACCAATGTGCTTGTTACGGCTTACGATATAATTTTCTTCTGGGTTGCGAGAATGATTTTTTCGGGCCTTGAACACATGAAAAAAATTCCCTTCAAGGAAGTTTTGATACACGGGATAGTTCGTGACAGTCAGGGAAGAAAAATGAGTAAATCGTTAGGTAACGGAGTCGACCCGCTTACTGTTATCGACGAGTACGGAGCGGATACTTTAAGATTCTCTCTTTCAATGGGCGTTGCGCCGGGAGGAGATACGAGATTTATAAAGGAAAAGGTTGAAAGTTGCAGAAACTTTATGAATAAAATATGGAATGCGTCACGCTTTGTCCTTTCAAATACCGAGAATATCGAAACCGATAAAATAGACGAAAATTGCATTACCGATGCGGATAAATGGATTCTTTCCAAACTTTTCGTTCTCGAAAAGGAAATTACCGATAATTTGAACAAGTATGAAATAGGACTTGCAGCATCGAAGTTATATGACTTTTTATGGTCGGATTTCTGCGATTGGTATCTCGAACTTTCCAAGCCTTACATTTACAGTAACGATGAAAAGAAAAGAAAGACCACGGCTTCCGTTTTGGTATATGTGCTTAAAAACGCCCTTAAATTATTGCATCCTTTTATTCCGTTTATCACGGAAGAGATATATCTTGCTCTCGACAAGAATCAAGAGTCTATTATGATTTCCAAGTGGCCTGAGCCGGATAAAAATCTTTACTTTAAAAAAGAAGCCGAAAACTTTGAAAGGGTTATGGAAATTATCAAATCAGTTCGTAATATCCGTGCGGAAAAGGGAGTTTCCTTCTCGAAGACTGTTAATCTGCAAATTTTAGCATACAAAAAGGAATACGAAAATATTATTAAAAATGCCGTCGCATATATCGAAAAACTTCTGAACTGTAAAGTAGAGTTTATAGAAAGCGAACCTCAGGGGAAATTCGTTTCGCAAGTTACCTTCCTTGCAGGGCTGTTCATTCCGCTGGGGGAACTTATCGACATAGACGAGGAAATCAAAAAACTCAATCTCGAACTCGAAAAATGCGAAAGCGAAATCCAAAGAGCTGAAAAACTGCTATCGAATCAAGGCTTTGTTGCAAAAGCTCCAAAACAGCTTCTCGATAAGGAAAAGGAAAAATTAAAAAACTATACAGAAATGAAGGAAAACATAAAGGCAAGAATAGAAAATATAAAAAACTGATAACTTGACAAAAGCCTTTCTATCGGTATAATAAGGATAACAAATTGGAAAAAAAGTATAAATTAATTTTCGATACACTTGAAAAAATGCACGAAAATGCCGTGTGCGAACTTAACTACGATACCGATTTTCATCTTCTTGTTGCGGTTATATTATCGGCTCAGTGTACCGACGCCAGAGTAAATAAAATTACGCCGAAGCTTTTCGAAAAATATAAAACTCCCGAAGATATGGCTTCTGCCGATATCGATGAACTGAAAGAGTTAATTAAAAGTTGCGGTTTTTATAACGCCAAGGCAAATTCCATAATTTCCGCAAGCAGGGATATCGTAGAAAAATATAATTCCCGTCTTCCCGAAAATGTCGATGAACTTATGAAATTAAAAGGAGTGGGAAGAAAAACCGCAAATGTCGTGTATTCGGTAGCCTTTAAGGGTAACGCAATAGCTGTTGATACTCATGTGCTTAGAGTAAGTTACCGGTTGGGACTTTCTTCTCAGAATAAGAATCCGCTTATTACCGAAAAGGATCTTAACGCAAAGTTCGACGAAAATCTTTGGGGAAAACTTCATCATCTGCTTATTCATCACGGAAGATATATTTGCAAGGCAAGAAAACCCGATTGTAAGATATGTGAATTAAAAAATCAATGTAAGTATTTTAACGGAGAGTTGAAAAGTGAATAAAATTTTAAAAATAAGAGAATTGGCACCCGATGTAAAAGAGTATGTAATATCTGCGCCCGATGTCGCAAAAAATGCGCAGGCAGGACAGTTTGTTATCGTTATCGTGGAAAAGGGCGGAGAGAGAGTTCCTTTTACGATATGCGACTATGACAGAGATAAGGGAACTATTACCTTGCTTGTTCAGACAGTGGGATATTCCACTCATAAAATGGCGCAGCTTAAAGAAGGGGACAGTCTCAGCGGTTTTACGGGACCTTTGGGAAATCCGACAGACCTTGACGGATATAAAAAAATAGCTCTTGTAGGCGGCGGAATAGGAACTGCCGTTATATATCCACAGGCGAAAAAACTTAAAAGCGAAAACAGAACCGCCGATGTAATTATAGGCGCAAGGAACAGCGGACTTTTAATGTACGAAAAAGAACTTTCGGAAAATTCCGCATCGTTTTACGAAGCTACCGATGACGGAAGCAAAGGCGAAAAAGGCTTTGTCACCGATATATTGAAAAGGCTTATCGAAGAAGGTAAAAATTATGATTGCGTATTTGCCGTAGGTCCTATGCCTATGATGAGAGCGGTTTGCAATCTTACTAAAAATTACGGAATAAAAACCGTTGTAAGCATGAATATGCTTATGGTTGACGGAACGGGAATGTGCGGTTGTTGCAGACTTACCGTCGGAGGCAAGGTTAAATACGCTTGCGTTGACGGACCTGAGTTCGACGGCCATCAGATAGATTTCGAAGAGGCTATGAACAGAATTTCCGCATATAAAGAGCATGAAAGCGAACATCGCTGTAAAATAAGAGGTTAATATGGATTTAAGAAACAAAACCCAGGAACAGCCCGCAAAAGTCAGGGCGACTAATTTTAAAGAAGTATCGTTGGGCTTCGATAAGGAAACTGCAAAAAAAGAAGCTTTAAGATGTTTAGGTTGTAAAAACCCGCCTTGCAGAAAGGGGTGTCCCGTAGGAATAGATATTCCGGGATTTATTAATTTCGTAAAATCGGATGATTTGGATAAGGCTGCCGAAGTGCTTTTTATTTATTCCAATCTTCCCGCAGTTTGCGGAAGGGTCTGCCCGCAGGAAAATCAATGCGAAAAATATTGCGTAAGAAATAACGAAAAAATGGGCGGTTCCGTTTCGATAGGGGCGCTCGAAAGGTATGTCGGAGATTATGCGGTAAGCAAGAACATACTTCCCAAAAAGCCGGAGCCTAACGGACTTAAAGCTGCGGTTATAGGAAGCGGACCTTCGGGACTTACGGCAGCGTATTATCTTGCCATGGGCGGATTTAAGGTAACGGTATTCGAAGCTTTGCACGAGGCGGGCGGAGTTTTGGTTTACGGTATACCTGAGTTCAGACTTCCAAAAAGTCTCGTTAAAAGCGAAATAGACAAACTTTATGCTCTCGATGTAGAAATAAAACTCAATACCGTAATCGGAAAGACTATGGCGGTTGAAGAACTTATTGAAAACTTCGACGCAGTATTTATAGGAACGGGCGCAGGACTTCCTATGTTCTTGAATATAGAAGGTGAAAATCTTAACGGCGTTTTTTCGGCAAACGAATTTTTAACGAGAGTCAATCTTATGAAGGCTTACGAAAAGGACAGTCCGACGCCTGTAAAAAAAGGCGAAAATGTCATTGTTGTAGGGGCGGGAAATGTCGCTATGGACGCTGCCCGTACGGCTTTAAGACTCGGCGCAAAAAGCGTTACCGTAGTTTACAGACGATCTGAAAAGGAAATGCCGGCAAGAAAAGAGGAAGTAGTGCATGCAAAGGAAGAAGGGATAAAATTCGAATTCCTTGCAAGTCCCGTAAAATTGTTAGGAGATAAAAATGTTGAAAAAGCCGTTATTCAGAGATTTTCTCTCGGCGAGCCGGACGCAAGCGGAAGAAGAAGACCCGTACCGATAGAAGGCTCGGAGTATACGATAGACTGCGACGAAGTTATAATAGCTTTGGGAACTTCTCCTAATCCGCTTATAAAAAATTCCTGCAAAAGGCTTAGCGTCACCGAAAAGGGTACGATAATCGTAAACGACGACCTTAAAACTTCAATAGACAAGGTTTACGCAGGCGGAGATGCGGTAACCGGTGCAGCTACCGTTATTCTTGCGATGGGCGCAGGTAAAAAGGCGGCAGAAAGCATTATAGAATATTTTAAAAAGGGAAAATAATTACTTATATGTTTATAGACAGAACAAATATCTTTATAAAAGCCGGTGACGGCGGCGACGGAATAGTAAGTTTTCACCGTGAAAAGTATATCGCTTTCGGCGGCCCCGACGGCGGCGACGGCGGGAACGGCGGCAGCGTGTACTTTGCAGTTAAAAACGATATGAGTTCTCTTATGGATTATAAACTATCGAAACATTTCAGAGCGGAAAACGGAAAAAACGGCGGTCCCGATTTTTGCAGAGGAAAAAACGGTAAAGACCTTATAATTTATCTTCCCCAAGGTACGGTTATCAAAGATAAAGAAACAGGTCGCATAATCGCCGATATGTTTCATAAGGACGATAAGGTTCTCGTTCTTAAAGGCGGTCTTGGAGGTAAAGGAAACGCAAGATTTAAAACTGCGGTAAGAAAAGCGCCCCATTTCAGCCAGTCCGGCGAAAAGGTTAAAGAAAGGGAAGTTCTTTTGGAACTTAAAACCATTGCCGATGTAGGTCTTGTCGGTTTTCCCAATGTCGGAAAATCCACTCTTCTTTCCGTACTTACGAATGCTAAACCGAAAATTGCAAATTATCATTTTACAACTCTTTCGCCCAATATAGGGATTATTAAGTATTATGATGATTCTATGGTTATTGCCGATATTCCGGGGCTTATTGAAGGAGCCTCCCAAGGAGCAGGGCTCGGAACCGATTTTTTAAGACATATAGAAAGGGTCCGTCTTATCGTTCATGTTATAGATTTATCAGGTTCGGAAGGCAGAAATCCATACGACGATTATCTTAAAATAAACGAAGAACTTAAAAATTACAGCGAAAAACTCGCTTCGCTTCCTATGATGGTTTGCGCAAACAAATGTGACCTTATGGAAGACTTTGAAAAGGCGGTTAAGGATTTTTCAGAAAAAACGGGAAAGGAAGTTATTCCCGTTTCCGCAGCTACGGTTAAAGGGATAAAAGAACTCAAAGACGAAATTTATAAGGAACTTAAAAAACTTCCGCCGCTTGCTCCTGAGGAATTCGAACCCTTCTCTTACGAGGACGAAAGCGAAGAATATTATGAAATTTTAAGAGACGACGACGGTTCCTTTGTCGTAGTCGGAAGTCTGATAGACAAACTTGCAAGAAATATAGTTTTAAGCGATTACGAGTCATTTGCTCATTTCCAGAAGGTACTGAAAGATAAAGGCGTAATAAAAGCCCTGTACAAACAAGGCGCAAAAAACGGAGATACCGTAAAAATTGAAGATATAGAATTCGAACTTGTAGATTAACTTTTTTACAGTTATTCTTCTCGATATTAAAAACCTTTATTAATCGGAAGCCGAGTCCCTTCCGTTTTTTTCTTTTTTTCTTTTGATATGGAAAAGTCCTTTGCTTCCCGTTATTTCGCCCGGAGCGAAAAGACAAATAAGGGAAAAAGCAAGAGTTATAGCCGCTACACTTAAATAGTAAACTTTAAGGGGGGTTATAAGACTCATTAAAGCAAGTATTATTCCGCCGAATAAAAAGTGCTTTACATTGTTCTTGGAAAAAAAGACGCTTAAAAAGAATTTAATTTTCCCTTTTCTTTTTATTTTAGTTTTCGTTGCCGTTACAGGAAGCAAGTTTTTATTTTTAAGACATCTGTACAGTTGTTTTGCCGATATGAAATTAATATTAAGATTAAGTTCGCCGGCAAGAGACAGCGTTGTTCTTACGGTATCTTTTCCTAAAATATATCCTTTTTTTATTTCCCTTTCTTTACATACTCTGTAACACTTGGCGATATCTTCTTGCGAAAGGGAGGAAAATCTGAACGCAAAATAAATACATTCTTTTTCGTTGCCGTTTTGTATGATTAAAAAATCCGAACCTTCTTCCGTGATTTCCATAGGGGATATATAATCTTTTATTTTTTCTTTAAGAGCATTGTTTCCTTCAAGTGCGAAATAACGGACAAAAGAGTTGTATGGACATTTGCTTTCGTTTTTATCTTTTCTCAGTATTTCCATAATCAAAACTGCCGCAAAAAACACAAGTATACATACCGAAAGGGATACGGAAAGTTTTTCGAATATTAACTGACATATTACGAAGATTAAAAAAAACAAAGCTATCCTGAGCGCAAAATAATCAATAAATCTGTTCACTTTTTTATACCTCGTTTAAAATTATTTCTTGCTTGTCTTTTTTTATACTCTGTATTTTGTTTTCTCTGTCCGAATTAAAGGCAGGGTAAAATACTTTTATCGATTCAGATAATAAAGTTAAGATTTTCTTTTATCCGAAATAGTCGGCAAGATAAAATGCCAAGATAAAATATAAAAATTTGTTCAATAAAAATATAAAAATTTGTTCGACAAAAATTTTTAATTGTGTATAATTAAATTATGAGTATAGCAGTTTTCGGGGGCTCTTTCAATCCTTTGCATATAGGACATATAAAACTTATCGAAAAGGTTAAAGAAGTATTCGGTTTCGATAACATAGTTTTACTACCATCGAACAATCCCCCTCACAAAATAGGTAAAGGAGATATTCCTTTCGAAATAAAAATCGAAATGCTAAACGAGCTTTTAGATGAAAATACTTCGGTTTGCAAAATTGAAGGCAAGGACGATAAGATTCATTATACTGCCGATACCGTAGTTGAACTTAAAAAAATTTACGGCGAGTTTACTTTCGTTATGGGCGGGGACAGTATGCTGAATTTTCACAGTTGGAAAAACCCCGATTTCATTGCAAGGTCGGTTCCAATAATAGTCGGAGCAAGAGGCAATTTCAATATTGAAAAAGAAGTCGATAAATACAATAATTCAGGTGGAAAAATTACCGTTTTCGATTTTGATTGCGATGTATCTTCTCAGCGTATAAGAGCTCTTTACGAACTCAAAATGGGCGCAGACGGGCTTGTTACGCCGAAAACCGACCAAATTATTAAAAAATACAATCTTTATCATTATTACGAAAATTTAGTAGAAGAGGTAAAAAAGAGATTAAATCCCGATAGGTTCAGACATACTTGTTCGGTGGTATTGACTGCGCTTAAACTTAACGAGCAAGCAGGTCTTCCGTTCGAAAAAGTATTTCTTTCTTCTCTTTTACACGATGTAGCAAAAAATGAAAAAATGGCAAAATATCCCGTTCCTGAAGGAACGGAGAACACCGAAGTCATGCATGCTTTTTTGGGCGCAGAAATCGCCCAAAGAGAACTTGATATCGGCGATAAAGAAATTTTGGACGCAATAAGATTTCATACTACCGCAAGAGAAAATATGACCGCACTCGATAAAATAGTTTATCTTGCCGATATGATTGAGGAAAACAGAAAATTCGAAGGAGTGGAAAATCTCAGAAAAATTTCCTTTTCCGATTACGATAAAGGTTTTAAAAAAGCTATTGAAAGGTCTTATGAATATTTGCTCGGAAAGGGTAAGGATATTTATTATCTGACCAAGTCGGCTTACGACAGATATGTAAATAATTAATAGAGAATTCAAATTTCAGACAAAAAAACGAGGTTTATATGGCAATAAAAAAATTGAATATTATTACCGAAGCAATTTCGGAAAAAAAAGGAAAAGACATTTCCGTTCTCAATCTTAAAGGTCAGACGGTTATTGCGGATTATTTCGTTATTGCTTCCGGCGGCAGCTCTTCTCAGGTTAAAGCCCTTGCGGAAAATACCGAAGAAAAACTTGCCGAAAAAGGATTCGAACCTATCCGAAAAGAGGGGGTAAAGGAAGGTAAATGGGCAATTTTGGATTACGGGGATATCATAGTCCATATTTTCGAAGACAGTTTGAGAGATTATTACGCTCTTGACAAACTTTGGGAAAAGGGCTCGAATATTAAAAAAATAGAAAACTGATTTTACAAAAGATAAACTTAATAATATTTTGGATATTTTGTTAAAATTTTCCGAAACTACTATTATGAAAACTGCTATTATAACTTTAATGTGTATGGTTGCGGCGTCTTTTCCTTTGTCCGTTCAGGTGGAAGAGTGCATAAAAACCGATGACAGAATCGTTACGGTTGAAGTACTTGTTTATGAAGATATTATACTTGCGGCGCTCAGAACCAAACCTGTATTTACAAGAAGCGAAAACGCCGAGATACTTAAAACAGCAAGGAAAAATGCCGAAACAGTTACGGACGGAACTGTAATTTTTTTAAGTATCGATGCCGATATATACAACCAAATTATTTATCTAAAAAGAAAGGGCGGAAACGACACGGAAAAAATTTACGAATTAGCTTTAAAAATGCGTGACAGAGAAAAAACCGTTCTGGATATTTTAACCGATTATGAAAATAACTGAAATAGACAAAAGTAAAGCCTGTGCTTTTACGGGGCACAGAATAATTTCCGAAAAAGATATTATTCCGTTGCAGGACAGTCTTGAAGCGGTTGTTTTAGAGCTTGCCGTTTCGGGTACCGAGTATTTTTTATGCGGCGGTGCGTTAGGGTTCGATACTATGGCTGCCGCTACCGTTTTAAGAGTCAGAAATGCGATGAAAAAAATAAAGCTTATACTTTTTCTTCCTTGCAGAAATCAGACTGCTAACTGGAAAAGTATCGATAAGGAAATCTACGAAAAAATAAAAGAACTTGCAAACAGCGTTTATTACATATCGGAAGATTATACTCAGGAATGTATGTTCGAAAGAAACAGAGCCCTTGTAGATAACGCTTCTAAATTAGTGTGCTTTGTAAAAAGAAATTTCGGCGGTTCTTCTTATACCAAAAAATACGCAAAAGAAAAAGGTATAGAAATTATAGAGCTTTCTACATGATTTATTTAAAATAATTTATTTAATTGTTAGTTGTATTCTGATTTTTGTTATCTTGTTTTGTTTTTTCAAAAAATGTACCTAAAATAATTAAAAATTTATCGAATGTCATATAAATAATTTAATAAAAAACAGTTATTGTAAATAGACTATTATATTTTTCCGTTCTTCTTATATATTATATTATGGCGTTCGAATGTCTTAAAATCGCTTTTTTGTTTATTGGCGCAATAGTGGGCGCAGGCTTTGCGACAGGCAGGGAAGTAGTTCTGTTTTTTAACAGACAATCGCCTTTTGTAGTAATCGTTTCCGGAATTATAGCAGGGCTTCTTTGCGGTATATTTCTGAAAACGGGCAAGAATGGTGACGGAAAAAAAGATATTAACGAAAGCCTTTTTCCGAAAACTCATATTTATACCGAAAACGCTTTGCTTTTATGTACGGTTATCGTTTACATAACTATGTGTGCCGCAACCGAAAACATTTCCGTGAATTTATTCGGATTTAAAGGCGGTTCGGTTATTTTATCGGTTCTATCTCTTATACTGTCGGCTTTTTCTTATAAAACGCTTAAAAATCTTAATCTTATTTGTGTTCCTGTCATTATTATACTCATAGCAACGGTTACTTTAAATAAACCGGTGCTCTATGAGTTTCCGCAAAAATACAATTTTTTTCTTTCCTTTTCCTATATGTCCATGAATATGCTTTTAGGGGGGTATCTTATCGTTCCTATGGGAAAAAAGCTTACGGACAGACAGATAGCTTTGACTTCTTTAATAGTTACCGTTACCGTTTCCGTTCTTCTTTTTATGGTTTATTATTCGACGCTCATATTTGCCGGCGCCGATATGCCTATGGTTGACGCAGCTTCTTCGAAAGGAATGAAATATACCGCAGGAATTATTATTCTGCTTTCAATTTTTACTACTTTGATTTCAAGCGGGAAAATAATTTTCGATGCGACGAATAAATATATAAAAAATAAAATGCTCTGCATAATCGTTATATTTGTAGCGACAATCGTTCCGTCTGCAATCGGTTTTAAAAATCTCGTTAATTATTGCTATCCCGTAGTTTCTTACGGTGGAGTTATTTATACTACCGTTATATCTCTGAAATATTTTAAAGATTTATACCGTTCTAATTTCAATTTTTATAAAAGAAAAAAAGAGGACGCTTAATAAATTTTTTTAATACCTTTAAACCGCTTTATTTTTTCTTTAAAAATGTTATAATTTTATTAATTAGTTTTATCTTATTATTTAAAGGTGATTTTATGAATTGTGAAAGCGAAGTTAAAAAAAGAGTTGACTGGATTAAATCTATTTTAAAAGACAGCGGTGCAAAAGGTATCGTTTACGGTAACAGCGGCGGTAAAGATTGCACCCTTTGCGGGATACTCTGTAAAATGGCAACCGATAATGTCCTTTCTGTTATCATGCCTTGCGAAAGTAGTATAAATTTCGGAAAAGACAGAGACGACGCTCTTGCTGTCGCAAAACAGTTTAATATCGAAACTCTCGAAGCCGATCTTACCTGCGTAAAAAAAGAACTTAAAAATGTTCTCGAACCCATTTTGGGCGAAAATAAAAAGGACGCTTTTATTAATATCAATCCGAGACTTCGTATGACACTTCTTTATTCAGTCGCTCAAAGCAGGGGATATATAGTTTGCGGAACGGGTAATCTTTCCGAGTATGCAACCGGTTATTTCACCAAATGGGGCGACGGAGCTTACGATTTCAATCCGATAGGGGATTTGATCGTTTCGGAAGTCTATGAAATGCTGAAATTTTTAAATGCTCCTTCAAGCATTATAGATAAAGCTCCTTCGGCAGGTCTTTACGAAGGACAAACCGACGAAAAGGAAATGGGTATAAGTTATAAAGATATCGATAACTTTCTTAAAGGTAAACCTTGCGAAAATAAAGATTTGATCATAAAAAAAATCAAGGCAAGCGAACATAAAAGAAAGCCCGTTCCGGTATACGGAAAAAGAGATATAAAATTGCCTTAATTTACCAAAGGTTTAATATATAGTTATTTTTTTCACAAAATCGTACTTTTTGTATCGCTTTTTCCTTGTGTTAAAAATTTTATCGTGTTATAATTAATTGATTTATAAAATATTTTGGCGTATAACGCTATTTTATGTTAATGTTAGGAGGATTTATGGGTAAAATCAAACTCACAAGCGTTGACTTTGCCGGAACCAAAGAGCAGGAAGCAGAACTCAGAAAAATGCTTAAAGAGCTTAAAGGTACGGAAGGTGCGCTTATGCCCGCTTTACAAAAAGCTCAGGGTATTTACGGCTATCTGCCTATCGAAGTTCAAAAAATCGTTTCGGAAGAACTTGGCGTGCCGCTTGAAAAAATTTTCGGCGTCGTCACTTTTTACACTCAGTTCCTGCTTAATCCGAACGGCAAGTACGATATCAGTGTTTGTCTCGGTACTGCTTGTTATGTTAAAGGGGCGGGAGACGTTATCGAGAAAATTCAGAACAGACTCGACATAGCTCCGGGCGACTGTACAAGCGACCTTAAATTTTCTCTTAATGCTACCCGTTGTATCGGTTGCTGCGGTCTTGCTCCCGTTATGACCATTAACGGAGAAGTTTTCGGTAAGGTTAAAGCTGACGAAGTAGATGCCATATTGGATAAATTCAAGGATTAAGGGGTACGGTTATGAAAAAGACTATAAGTGATATAAATAAGATTAAAGAAGATTTGAAGCTTTCTATGAGTATCCGTAAAGGAGCAAGAGTAGTTAACGAAACTATCGGAAGCGAAAAATTTATGCGTACCGTTCTCATTTGCGGAAGTACAGGTTGCGCTTCAAGTCACAGTGTTAAAATATATGAAAAATTCAAACAGCTCGTTCACGATAACAAAATGGACGATCAGATAAATATCGTAAAGACAGGTTGTTTCGGCCGTTGCGCAAGCGGTCCTATCGTTATGGTTTATCCGGAAGGAAGTTTCTATTCTCAGATAAAGCCTGAATATGTAGAAGAAATTTTCAACGAACATCTCGTAAAGGGAAACAGAGTCGATAAGTATCTTCACCACGAACAAAGAGACAATCCCGAAATCAAAAATCTTTACGATGTATCTTTTTACAAAAAACAAAAGAAAATCGCTTTGAGAAACTGCGGCGTTATCGACCCTGAAAATATAGACGAGTATATCGCTCTCGACGGATATCAGGCGTTGATTAAGTGTCTTACAAGACTTAAACCTCAGGAAGTTATCGATATCGTAAAAGAATCCGGTCTCAGAGGAAGAGGCGGCGGCGGTTTCCCCACAGGTAACAAATGGCAGTTCGCAAAAAACGCTGAGGGTAAAATCAAATATGTTTGCTGTAACGCAGACGAAGGCGATCCCGGCGCTTTCATGGACAGGTCGATTCTCGAAGGCGACCCGAACAGCGTTATAGAAGCTATGACTATCGCAGGTTATGCCGTTGGCTCTAATCAAGGTTATGTGTATATCCGTGCGGAATATCCTGTTGCTATCGAAAGACTTCAAACGGCTATTTCACAGGCAAGAGATTACGGTCTTTTAGGCAGTAACATTTTAGGCAGCGGTTTCGATTTCGATATAGATCTCCGTTACGGTGCGGGCGCATTCGTCTGCGGCGAGGAAACGGCTCTTATGACTTCTATCGAAGGTAACAGAGGCGAGCCCCGTCCGAGACCTCCGTTCCCGGCTATCAAAGGTCTTTTCGGAAAACCCACCCTTTTGAACAATGTAGAAACCTACGCCAATATTCCCGAAATCATTAACAGAGGTTCCGAATGGTTCTCTAAAATGGGTACGGAAAAATCCAAAGGTACAAAGGTTTTCGCTCTTTGCGGTAAAACCAACGACACCGGTCTTGTAGAAATTCCTATGGGGACTACATTAAGAGAAATCGTAGAGGAAATCGGCGGCGGTATTCCTAACGGAAGAAAATTCAAGGCTGCTCAGACCGGCGGTCCTTCCGGAGGCTGTATTCCCGCTCAGCTTATCGACACTCCTATCGATTACGATAACCTTATCCAGATAGGTTCTATGATGGGTAGTGGCGGTCTTATCGTTATGGACGAAGACAACTGTATGGTCGATATCGCTAAATTCTTCTTAGAATTTACAGTGGAAGAATCTTGCGGAAAATGTACTCCTTGCCGTGTAGGGACAAAAAGACTTCTCGAAATGCTTACCAAAATTACAGAGGGAAGAGGCACTTTGGAAGATCTCGATAAAATGGAAGAACTTTGTTACTACATAAAAAACAATTCTCTTTGCGGACTTGGTCAGACTGCTCCTAACCCCGTTATTTCTACTCTTCGTTATTTCCGTTCAGAGTACGAGGCTCACGTCGTGGATAAAAAATGTCCTGCCGGCGTTTGTAAAAAACTCGTTACATACAGAATTACCGACAGATGTATCGGTTGTTCGCTCTGTTCGAGAAACTGTCCTGTAAACGCTATTACGGGTAAAATTAAAGAAAAATTCACTATCGACACCTCGAAGTGTATTAAGTGCGGCGCTTGTATGTCCGCTTGTAAGTTCAAGGCAATCGTTAAGGAGTAATTATTATGAAAAAAATTAATTTAAAAATAAACGGTCTTAGTGTAACGGTGCCCGAAGGAACTACTATCCTCGAGGCTGCAAATATCGCCGGCATTAAAATACCGACTTTATGTTATTTGAAAGATATTAACAAAATCGGCGCTTGCAGAGTCTGCGTCGTTGAAGTTAAGGGAGCAAGAAATCTCGTCGCTTCCTGCGTTTATCCGGTTAGCGAGGGAATGGAAGTTATTACGAATTCCCCGAAAGTTCTCGACAGTCGTAAAAAAACCGTCGAACTTCTTCTTTCCAATCACAATCAGGATTGTTTGAGTTGCGTCAGAAACGGCAGCTGCGAACTTAATAAGCTTTCTTACGAACTCGGTTGCAAAAGCGACAGCTACGATGGCGTTAAAACCGAAAGTAAGGTTGACAACAGCAGTTTAAGTATCGTGAGAGATAACTCCAAATGTATTCTTTGCCGCCGCTGCGTTGCAGCTTGTCAGGCTTATCAGTCGGTTTCGGTTATCGGCGCAAATTCGAAAGGTTTCGATACCCATATAGCCTGCGCTTTCGAACAGCCCTTAGGGGAAGTAAGCTGCGTTAACTGCGGTCAGTGTATTAATGTTTGCCCGACAGGCGCTTTAAGAGAAAAAGACGAAATAGACGAAGTTCTCGAAGCATTGAACAATCCCGATAAATATGTGGTTGTAGGTACGGCTCCTTCCATAAGAGTTGCCTTGGGCGAAGAATTCGGTTATCCTATCGGCAAAAATGTCGAAGGTAAAATGGTAGCCGCTCTCAGAAAATTAGGATTTAAAAATGTTTTCGATGTCGATTTTGCGGCAGACCTTACCATTATGGAAGAAGGGTATGAGTTTATAGACAGAGTCAAAAACGGCGGTAAACTTCCTATGATGACCAGCTGTTCGCCTGCTTGGATTAAATTTATGGAACACAATTATCCTGAACTTTTAGATCATCTTTCCACAGCCAAATCTCCGCAGCAGATGTTCGGCGCTTGCTGTAAAACTTATTTTGCGGAAAAAATGGGTATCGACCCCAAAAAGATGTTTGTAGTTTCCATTATGCCTTGTACGGCTAAAAAATACGAAAAAGACAGACCTTACCAGTCGGCTGCCGGCGTTAAAGACATCGACGCCGTTCTTACCACAAGAGAACTTGCACGCCTTATCAAAAGATGCGGTATAATGTTCAACAACTTAAAAAACGAGCAGTTCGACGCTCCTTTGGGTATCGGTTCGGGTGCAGGTCTTATATTCGGCGCAACGGGCGGAGTTATGGAAGCGGCTTTAAGAACGGTAGCTTCTGTTCTTACCGGAAGCGATTTGAACAATATCGACTTCAATGAAGTAAGAGGAAATTCCAGCGTAAAAGAAGCAGTTTACGATATTGCGGGAATGAAAGTTAAAGTTGCGGTAGTTTCAAGTCTTTCGGCTGCCCGTGATATGATGGAAAAAGTAAAACAGGGTAAAGCCGATTATCACTTCATAGAAGTTATGAGCTGTCCCGGAGGCTGTGTGAACGGCGGAGGTCAGCCGATACTCGATGCGCACACAAGAAACACCGTCGACTATAAAAAACTCAGAGCTTCGGCTATCTATAAAACCGATAAAGCAATGAAACTTCGTATGTCGCATCATAACCCGGCTATAAGAGAAATTTACGATAGTTATTTCGAAAAACCGAACAGCCATAAGGCACACGAAGCTTTGCATACCAAGTATGTAAAAAGAAACAGCTTTAATTAATAAAAACGGCCGAAAGGCCGTTTTTTAATTCGATTGATTAAGATTTAAAATTATAGATAAATTTAAAGATTTATATCCTTTTTTATCCGTACTTAATTGCTTTGAAAATATTCATTATAGCTGTATTATTTCTTTATGTATAAGCAGTTTTCAGGTTCGGTTTGCAAATATTTGTAAGTAATTCTGTTTATTTACTTAATAAAAAAATTATAAAAATACCTTTAAATAATTTGTAAATTCAAAGCCGTGTATGATAAAATATTCTTTGTATAAGGAGATGATTATATGAATAATTATGTTAAAAAAGTTCTTGAAGATTTGAAAAAACAAAACCCCAACGAGCCCGAATTCCATCAGGCTGCAACGGAAATTTTAGAGTCCCTTTCCTTGGTATTCGATAAGCACCCCGAATATGAAAAAGCAGGACTTCTTGAAAGATTTGTAGAACCTGAAAGGGTTATTATGTTCAGAGTTCCCTGGGTTGACGATAAAGGCGTTACACATGTCAATAAAGGTTACAGAGTTCAGTTTAACAGCGCAATCGGTCCTTATAAAGGCGGTTTAAGATTCCATCCGTCGGTTAACCTTTCCATTATAAAATTTTTAGGTTTCGAACAGATATTGAAAAACAGCCTTACCTCTCTTCCGATAGGCGGAGGAAAGGGCGGTTCAAATTTCGACCCCAAAGGCAAAAGCGATAACGAAATAATGAGATTCTGTCAAAGTTTCATGACGGAACTTTACAGACATATCGGACAGGATACCGATGTTCCCGCAGGCGATATAGGCGTCGGAGCAAGAGAAATAGGTTTCCTTTTCGGTCAGTATAAGAGAATAAGAAACGAACATGTAGGCGTTTTAACCGGAAGAGGTTTGACTTACGGCGGCAGCCTTGTAAGAAAAGAGGCAACCGGTTACGGCCTTGTATATATTACGGAAGAAGCTCTTAAAGCAGTTAAAGACAGTTTGAAAGGTAAAACCGTGGCAATTTCAGGCTCGGGTAATGTCGCTATCTATGCTTGCGAAAAAGCTCAGCAGCTCGGAGCAAAAGTCGTAACAATGTCCGACAGCAACGGCTATATTTACGACAAGGACGGTATCGACCTTAATCTTGTTAAAGAAATCAAGGAAGTTAGAAGGGGAAGGATTTCCGAATATGCAAAAGAAAAATCATCTGCCGTTTATACCGAAGGTTGCAGCGGCGTTTGGACGGTTAAATGCGATGTCGCTCTTCCTTGCGCAACTCAGAACGAACTTAATTCCGATTCCGCCAACGCTCTTATCAAAAACGGAGTTAAAATCGTTGCAGAAGGCGCAAATATGCCTACTACTCTCGAAGCAACGGAAATACTTCAAAAAGCAAAAGTCATATTCCTTCCCGGAAAAGCCGCTAACGCAGGCGGAGTTGCAACAAGCGCACTCGAAATGGCTCAGAGCAGCGGAAGACTTTTCTGGTCGTTCGAAGAAGTTGACTCTAAACTTAAAGGTATTATGAGCAATATCTATAATAATATCGCTCAGGCAGCTAAAAAATACGATTTGGAAGGTAACTTCGTTGCAGGCGCAAATATTGCAGGCTTCGAAAAGGTTGCCGAAGCTATGATGGCACAAGGCGTTTGCTGATATATTATTTAATTTCAGTTTGTATTTTATTGATTTTTGTCAATAATTTACATAACTTTCTATCTTGGAGCAGACTTTTATGGATATGAAATCTGTTGAGGCAAAGTGGCAAAAACGCTGGCTCGAAAGCGGTGAGAACGAGTTCAACGAGAAAAACATAGATAAAAAATACTATGTTCTCGAAATGTTTTCTTATCCTTCCGGCGCAAAATTGCATGTTGGACATTGGTATAATTTTGGACCTTCCGACAGCTTTGCAAGATTTAAAAAAATGCAGGGATACGAAGTCTTCGAACCTATGGGGTTCGACGCCTTCGGTCTTCCTGCCGAAAATTACGCTATTAAAACGGGAATTCACCCTCAGGATTCCACTCTGAAAAATATCGAAACTATGGAAATGCAGCTCAAAAAAATGGGCGCTATGTTCGATTGGAATCACGAAGTGGTAACATGTCTTCCCGATTATTACAAGTGGACTCAATGGCTCTTTTTGCAACTTTATAAAAAAGGACTTGCTTACAGAAAAGAGGCTCCCGTAAACTGGTGTTCGAGCTGTAATACCGTTCTTGCAAACGAGCAGGTTCAGGACGGTCTTTGCGAAAGATGTTCGACTCCTGTCGTAAGGAAAAACCTTACTCAATGGTTCTTTAAAATAACCGATTATGCAGAAGAACTGCTTTTTGGACTCGATAAACTCGATTGGCCTGAAAAGACAAAACTTATGCAGAAAAACTGGATAGGAAAGTCCACAGGTTCGGAAATCGTTTTTAAAACAGAAAAGGGTTCTTCCTTTAAAGTATTTACTACCCGTGCCGATACTTTGTTCGGAGTAAGTTATACAGTTCTTGCTCCCGAACATCCTTTGGTAAAAAAACTTACCACAAAAGAGCATAAAAAAGAGGTGGAAGATTATCTTGTCGAAACTTCGAAATGTAACGAAATCGACAGACTGAGTACTCAGCGCGAAAAAACCGGCGTTTTTACCGGCTCTTATGCGATAAATCCCGTGAACGGTGAAAAAATACCTATTTGGATTGCAGACTATGTTCTATTCAGTTACGGAACAGGTGCGGTTATGGGCGTTCCCGCTCACGACGACAGAGATTTTGCTTTCGCAAAAAAATATAATCTTCCCGTAAAAAGAGTTATAGAAGGCGGCGAACTTCCTTTTACCGAGTACGGAACCCTTGTAGACAGCGGTAAATTCAGCGGTATGAAAAGCGAAGAAGCTAAAAAAGCCATTACCCAAGAATTGCAGTCGGAAGGAAAGGGAAGTCTTAAAACAAATTACAGACTCCGTGACTGGCTTGTTTCCCGTCAGCGTTATTGGGGTGCTCCGATACCTATTATATACTGTCCCCATTGCGGAACCGTTCCCGTTCCGGAAAGCGATTTGCCCGTTCAGCTTCCTTACGATGTCGACTTTACGCCGGACGGAAAATCTCCGCTTTTAAAACACGAAAAATTTATGAATACGGTATGTCCTATTTGTAAGGCTCCCGCAAAAAGAGAGCCGGATACTCTGGACACATTCGTTTGTTCTTCGTGGTATTATTTGCGTTATGCGGATAATAAAAATAAAAATGCTCCTTTCGATAAAGATAAAGCCGATAAATATCTGCCCGTAGATAAATATATAGGCGGCGCTGAACACGCTTGTATGCATTTGCTTTATGCAAGATTCGTAACAAAAGCCCTTAAAGATATGGGTTATATTGACTTTGACGAGCCCTTTTTATCTCTCGTTCATCAGGGTACGATTTTAGGCCCCGACGGATTCAAGATGAGTAAGTCAAGAGGCAATGTAGTTTCTCCCGACGAATATATCGAAAAATACGGTGCTGACGCATTCAGAATTTACCTTATGTTCGGTTTCTCTTATATAGAAGGCGGCCCTTGGAACGAAAAGGGCATAGAGGCTATCGCTAAATTTCTGGAAAGGGTAGAAAGAATTTCCGATATTGCAAATTCACTTAAAAACACCCCTTCTCAAAAACAAAAGGGTGAAAGGGAAAAACAACTCGATTTCGTAAGGAATAATACCATAAAATGCGTAACAAACGATATGGAAAGTTTTTCTTTCAATACCGCAGTTGCAAGAATTATGGAACTTGTGAACGCTCTTTATAAATATTACGGCGAAGGCGTTGACGATGTCGCTTTATTTAAGGATACCGTGAGAGACCTTGTT
The DNA here is from genome assembly GCA_944342015.1 of uncultured Clostridia bacterium. Lineage (GTDB taxonomy): Bacteria > Bacillota > Clostridia > Christensenellales > CALVMC01 > CALVMC01. The sequence goes on along the minus strand of CALVMC010000008.1, from coordinate 23,153 downwards.
CTTTTACTTGCTCCTCTTACTCCGCATTTTGCAGAAGAACTTAACGAGAGAGCGGGAAGCGGTAAATCTGTATTCCGTTATTCTTATCCGATTTGCAACGAAAAAGCCCTCGTTCTCGATGAAATAGAACTTGCCGTTCAGATAAATAACAGAATAAAATGCAAGTTAGTCGTTCCTACTTCCTGCGATAATAAGGAAATAGAAAAAAGGGTACTTGCTCTTCCTCAATTAAAAGAGGAACTTAAAGACGGTTATAAAAAGATAATAGTTATACCGAAACGGCTTGTTAATATAGTGAAATAATTAAGCGATAAGTTTTATTGTATCAAATTTTATTTTCTAATTAAAAAGCGAAACGGTTTGATTTTTAAAGGCGGTAATTATAATATTTGTAAACTTGAAAATAAGTTTAACATAAACAGGAGAAAAAAATGCTCGATTTAAAATATGTTTGCGACAATATCGAAAGCGTTAAAAAAGCCCTTTCAACAAGAAGCGGTAAATTTCCGATTGACGAAGTCGCTCTTCTCGCTCTTAAAAGAAAGGAGCTTATTCGAAAAAGCGAAGCTATGAAAGCCGAAAAAAATAAGGCTTCCGAACAAATCGCAGCGCTTAAAAAAGAAAAAAAGGACGCAACAGACTTAATCAAAAATATGCAGACTATCGGCGCCGAAATCAAAAAAATGGACGCCGAACTCAATGAAACGGAAGCTAAAATCAAGGAACTTATGCTTGCTATTCCCAATATCCCGAATCCTTCCATTAAAATAGGAAAGGACAGCGACGATAACAGGGAAATCCGTAAATTTATGACTCCTACCGAGTTTTCATTTACCCCTCTTGCTCATTGGGATATCGGCGAAAATTTAGGTATTTTAAGCCCCCGTCTTGCAGGTAAAATTACCGGTGCCCGTTTTACGGTTTATAAAGGATTAGGGGCAAAACTCGAAAGAGCGGTTATCAATTTTATGCTCGATTCTCACGCCGAAGAAGGCTATGAGGAAGTTTTTCCGCCTTTTATGGTAAACCGTGACAGTATGATAGGTACAGGTCAGCTTCCTAAATTCGAAGAAGATATGTTCGCAATCAAAAATACCGATTATTATCTTATTCCCACAGCAGAAGTTCCTGTTACAAATCTTTTAAGAGGGGAAATTATCGATAAAGAAAGACTTCCTATTTATTATTGCGCTTATACCGCTTGTTTCAGAGCCGAAGCCGGAAGCGCAGGCAGGGACACAAGAGGTCTTATAAGACAGCATCAGTTTAACAAGGTGGAATTAGTTAAATTTACCTTGCCCGAAAAAAGCTACGAAGAACTTGAAAAACTTACCGAAAATGCAGAAAATATCCTTAAAAAGCTTAAAATTCCTTACAGAGTCGTAGAACTTTGTACGGGAGATTTGGGGTTCAGCTCGGCAAAAACTTACGATATCGAAGTATGGATGCCGAGTTACGGAAAATATGTCGAAATCAGTTCTTGTTCCGATTTCGAAGATTTCCAGGCAAGAAGGGCAAATATCAAGTTCAGAGGAGACGATAAAAAAACGGCTTTTGTTCATACTCTTAACGGCAGCGGTCTTGCCGTAGGAAGAACAGTTGCAGCTATTTTGGAAAACTATCAGAATGCCGACGGTTCGGTTACCGTTCCCGAAGTTTTAAGAAAGTATATCGGAACGGATATTATCAGATAATAGAATTACCGTATTTATTACGGTAATTTTTACATAAAGGAGAAAATTTTTATGGGTAACGACAGCATTGAACAACTCAGAGAAGAAATAGACGCCATAGATGACGAACTCGTCAAATTATTGCTTAAAAGGGCAGGCGTCACCAAGAAAATTTACGATGTGAAAAAAGAGAGAAATATGAAAACTCTTTCGGCAACAAGGGATATGCAGATTTTTGAAAGAATCACCGACGGGCTCAACGACCTCGAAGCCGATTATTTAAGACAAATTTATCAGGAAATTTTCAGGGCGTCTCATTCCTTTTTGGAATAACTTTACCGAGATTTTCCTTTGAATTGCTAATAAACGAATTATTGTAATTTTTGTTTTGTTGATTTTTGTTAGCGAAAATTCGTTAACTTAATTTTATTTTATTATTTTAGTATTTAAACACCGATACGGCAGGAAATCTTAATCAGGATTTCCTTTTTTATTAAAAATATTTTAATTTACCGTATTCATTGATTTTAAATTTATTAATTCTTTTTAGGAGATTTTATAGGGGATATAGGTTTAATATTTTCGCTGTCTGACTCTACAAGCAGTTTAGCAAGTTCCAGACAATCGATATCGTCTACTCCGACAGCCTCCTGAACTATCATTCCGTCAACTATTAAAAGGAGAAGGCGTGACAGAGTTTCTGCATTTTTTGTGTTTTCAAATCTTCTGTTTATTGATTTTGCTATCTTATGACGCCATTCCGAGTATTTTTCTTTAAAAATTTCTTTTATCTTTTCGTTACCCATAAAGGCTTTGGTAACTAAGTACAAGTGCATTTTCGCTCGTTCTTCAAAGTGCGCTCCTCTGTCGAATATATAGGCTATGAGTCTTACAAGCGATTTGTCCTCGTGTTCTTCTGAATACCAGTGGGAAAGATATTTTTCCATATAATCGAGATATTTCATCGTAAGGTCTAAAAGTATAAGCTCTTTGGAAGAATAATAATAGTAAAGCGTGCCTTTGCTTATTCCTACACGGGCGGCTATATCGGCAAGCGATATGCTTTCCATTTTTCCTTCCGCAATAAATTCCTGCATACATTTTAATATTTCTTCTTTCGTCTTGGAATTTTTAATTTCTGCCATATTTTTTCACCTTTTTTTAAGAATACTATAATATTATTGAATTGTCAAAGTAAAAAGCTTTCTTATAAATTAAGTAAATATACTTTTATTTACATTCTTATTTATTTAAGTTGTTAGCTTTTTACTTGTATAAAGAAGGATATTATGTTAAAATATTTTATTGTAATATGAGTAAAAAAGATGTCTTGTTCGGATTTTTAAACGTATTGATTTTATTGCTTTTATTTCTTTCGTCAATATTCTGGATGCTTTATACCATTCAGCAATATCCCAACATTTCGGTATCGGAAGGTATTGTTTCAATTGACGGCTATTATAATAAAAAAATCAATCTCGAAGGAGCAACCGCTTATCTTACAGATGAAGCAATAGTTTTAGACGAAACTTATTCGGGAAAGGGTTCGAATAATATGAAAAAGGGCAATTATATGCTGAAAGGTCAGGATCAGCCGGTATATCTTAACCTTATTAAATTTGACGAAACTTATATTAAAATAATCGATTCTGCTAAAAATACTTATATGATTAACAGGGCAAGTTATGAAGAGACTTTGCATCTTTTCGAAAGTATCAGCGCTTATTTATAGGAGATTTTATGAAAAAAAGAATTTACAGCGGTACTCAGCCTACGGGTATTATTACAATAGGAAATTACTTGGGCGCTATTAAAAACTGGTTGTTATTGCAAAAAGATAACGACTGTATTTTTTCGATTGTCGATTTGCATGCCCTTACCATAAAACAAAATCCCGAAGAGTTTAAGGATAAATCGCTTTCTTTCCTTGCTCAGTATATTGCCTGCGGACTCAGTCCCGAAAAAAGCATTCTTTATGTTCAGTCCCATGTTCTCGAACATACCGCTCTTTGCTGGCTTCTTAACTGTATGACATATATAGGCGAATGTAACAGAATGACTCAATTCAAGGATAAATCAAAAAAACACGAAGATAATATTAATATGGGTCTTATGGATTATCCCGTTCTTATGGCTGCCGATATTCTTCTTTATAAAACCGACCTCGTTCCTATCGGTATTGACCAGAAACAGCATTTGGAACTTGCAAGAAACCTTGCCGAAAGATTCAATGCCCGTTACGGTGACACTTTCACCGTTCCCGATGGTTTTATTCCAACAGTCGGCGCAAAAATTAAAAGCCTACAAAATCCGGAATCTAAAATGAGTAAGTCCGATTCCAACGAAAACGCTTCGGTAGGTATTCTCGATACGCCCGATATGATTTTGAAAAAGTTCAAAAGGGCGGTCACCGACAGCGAAAATAAGGTTTGCTACGACGAAAACAGACCGGGAATTTCCAATCTTATCAATATTTATTGCGGTTTTACAGGGTGCAGTAGAGAAGATGTCGAAAAACAGTTTTCGGACGGCGGATACGGAAAATTCAAACTTGCAGTAGCGGACGCAGTTATTTCCGTTCTCGAACCTATTCAGAAGGAATATGCAAAAATTATGAATGACAAAAAATATCTGCTGAATGTAATCAAAGAAGGGGACGAAAAAGCTCGTAATATCGCTTCTAAGACTTTGAGAGAAGTTTACGACAAAATGGGTATAGTTTGATGTTCGGTTATGTGTTCGTTGATAAACCTAATCTTCTCATTAAAGACTATTCTCTTTACAGAGCATACTATTGCGGCATTTGCAAGTGCTTAGGGAAAAACAGAAGTCAACTTATGAGAATTACTACAAGTTACGATATTACCTTCCTTGATATACTTCTTCATAATGTCTTTAAGAAAACTCCCGTGCTTTCAAATGAGGTTTGTATATTAAATCCTTTCAAAAAAAAGCCGATAGTAAAGTGGGACGATATTACTCTTTCTTCAATCGAGGCAAACGATTTGTTGATGTACTACAAAGCCGTCGATATGATTGCCGACAAAGATAAACTGAAAGGTAAAACCCTTAAAAATCTTGTTAAAAAAGGTTATAAAAAGTCAAGAAAGAAATATCCTCAATTAGACGAACTTTTAAAAAAACAATATGAAAAACTTTCTCTTATGGAAAAGGAAAAGGAAACAAGTATAGATAAAGTCGCCGACTGTTTTGCAGTTATTCTTACCGAAACGGTCAAAACTCTTTCAAAAGAAAGATTTACTTATGACCTCGGACAATTTTGCTACTATATAGGAAAGTGGATATATATTATCGACGCTTTGGACGATTTAGATAAGGATTTTAACTCCGGAAACTATAATGTATTTATAGAAAGGTGCGGTAATTTTAAAAATAAAAAACAATTTATAGACGATAACAGAACCGAAATAGAATTTATCGTTGCAGGCGTTTACAACCAGATAAAAGATATTTTCGAAAGACTTAAATTCGATATCGGCGACGGTATTATGACAAATATCGTATGGTACGGTCTTAATACCCAAAGCCTTATAGTGTTAGGGAGGTTACCTGAATGCAGAAAAACCCGTTTGTAATTCTTAAAGTAAGCGAAAATGCTACTCAACAAGAAGTTTATGAGGCTTATGCCGAGCTTAAAGAGAAATATTCCAACGACAGATTTTTAGAAGGCGAAAAGGGCAAAAAAGCCGCTAAAAAACTTTCCGAAGTGGAAGAAGCTTATGCCGAAGCTATGGAGATTCTCAAAAACCGTTCTTTTATAGAAGATACCGGTTCAATGTACGGCGGTATAGCCAAGCTAATCAAGGAAGGAAAACTTAACGAGGCACAGGACAGACTCGACGATATGACAGTAAGGGACGCTGAATGGCATTATTATCAGGCAGGTATCTACCACGCTAAAAATTGGCTCAACGAAAGCAAGGCTCAGCTCGAAATTGCAATCAGTATGGAACCTTCCAATACCAAATACAAGGAAACTCTTGATAAACTCTTAAAGAAAATGAACGGTCAAGGCGCTTATTCCGAGCCGAGATCGGGCTATGAAAGAAACAGAGAGGATATGTCAAATGCGGGCGGATGCACATGTTGCGATTTCTGTTTAGGATTTCTTTGCGCCGACGCTTGCTGTAATTGTCTCGGCGGTTGCTGATATGAAAAAGCCGACCTCTTATGAAATTGCTTTTTCTGCGGTTTCGGCTTCATTTTCTCTACTTTTTGTCTGGCTTTCTACGGTTGTAAGTTTTCTTTCCATTACTTTCAGTTGTATCGCAGCCGTTATGCTTATGCTTCCGCTCACGCTCGGAAGTTTAAGGGCTTCTTTTTTAAGTTATATTGCTGTTTCCGCTCTGTCCTTTGCGGTTACCGCTTTTCCTAATCAGATGCCTTTCGTTCTTTTTTTCGGATTTTATTCTTTTGCAGGTTATCTTATAAATTTGAAAATCAAACCTTTTTGGCTCGGTTATATCGTTAAACTTGTTTACTTTAATTTGATACTTTTTATTATTCTCAAATTTTTGGGATTGAATCTTTCCGATACCGTTAACGAGTTCGTATCCGATAAATATTATGTTGTTGCAATTTTAGGAAGTATTTTGTTTTTAGTTTACGACTATGCTTATTATGCGGTTTTGAATCTACTTACTAAATTGGTCAAAACAAGATTAAAGATAAAAATTCCGAAGAATATGAAAAGGGAACAAAACACTTCGGATTTGTTTGACGATGATTTTTTCGAAGAAGACAAAAACAAAAAGGATGAGCCGAAAAGTCTAACTCAAAGTATATTTGATACGCCTCAAAAAAATTCCATTAACGGTACAGATGAAAATAACGGTACAGATGAAAATAAATCGGAAAACTCAGAAAAAGAAACTGAAACGGAAAAAAACAAGGAAGGTAAATTAAAAAACGAAAGTCAGAATTATTTACTGATAAAAACAGACGATAACACGCCTGCGGATAAATCCGATAACGAAAGGGAAAAAAGATCCGATTAAAATTTTTAATATGTTTATTTAATTTTTAAATATTATTTTATATCTCAATTCGGTATTTAATAATCGCAATCGATTTTTATCGCCTGTTACAGTTTATTATTTTATACTTTAATTCGGTGTATAAGTAATCGATATTGATTATTTTCAATATTTTACAGTTATTAGATTAATTAATTCGAAATTTTATGTATTATTAAATTCCCAAACAACTTGCAGTCGTAAGATTTGAGTCTGCCGAACAGTTCTTGTTCTGGCACATTACCATTCCGAAAATCAAAAAGGTAAATATACATGCGTCGTTTGCGCTTATTCCGTTTCCGTCAGTGTTCAAAACAAGCATCATTATCAAAAGAAATACAAGCCAATTGTTTTCAAACATCGTTTTCCTCCAAATATATTAAATTTCCGTTCTTTTCTACAATATGCAACAAATTCGGAATTGTGACTTAATTGCTTAATTTTTTTAAAAAACTTATAATTTATTTACAGGTTTACGGGAGGGTTTTATGATTAATTATTATGACAGTAAAATTATTAAAAGCTATATGCCTAAATTTTCGCAGCTTTCGGAAATGGCGGAATTTTTCAGCGTCTTTTCCGATATAACGAGAATAAGAATTCTTTCCCTTCTTTCCATAAGCGAAATGTGCGTAGGCGATATTTCTTCGATTCTGGAAATAAGTCAAAGTACAGTTTCACATCAGCTTAAATATCTTAAAAATTTCGATCTTGTGGATTACAGAAGGGAAGGTAAGGTAATTTTTTACTATGTTTGCAATAACAGCATTTACGATATGATGGATACGGGGATAAAGTATCTCGGTATCGCATAAAGAAAATTTTTATTTTTCTCTGTTTACACTTTTATCCGTTTGGTTTATAATATTTTTATAAAATTATCATTCGGTATGCTATGGCGGATTTAAAAGAAAAACTCAAACTTTTGCCTGAAAAAAGCGGCTGCTATATTATGTACGACGCAGACCGTAATATTCTTTATATCGGCAAAGCCAAGGTTTTAAAAAACAGAGTTAAACAATATTTCCAAAAACAAGCGAACAGAACGCAGAAAGTTTCGACTTTAATGAGTAAAGTCGTCGATTTCGATTATATTATAACAAATAACGAAATAGAAGCTCTCGTTCTCGAAAATAATTTAATCAAAAAACACAAACCTCCTTATAACATACTTCTCAAAGACGATAAAGAATATCCTTTTATTAAAATTAATTTGAAGAAAAAATTTCCAAAGCCCGAAGTTTGCAGAAGACTTGTTGCAGACGGGTCAAAATATTTCGGCCCTTATATGGTGGGTATAAGCGCACGGGAAATTCAGGATCTTATAAGCGCAGCTTTCGGACTCAGAACATGCAATCTCGATATGGATAAAATTCCTAAAAATCACAGACCTTGTCTGAACTTTCATATAGGCAGATGCAAAGCTCCTTGCTCAGGAAATGTTTCGGAACAGGAATATATGGATACCGTTAAAAAAATGACCGATTTTCTAGGCGGTAACGATAAGGAAATAAAAGCGGAATTGGAAGAGAAAATGAAAGAGGCGGCAGACAGGGAAGAGTTCGAACTCGCTTTGTATTATAAAGAAAAACTTAAAGTACTCGATAAACTCGTAAGGCAGCAGATCGCAAATGTCCCGAAAGATCTTAATATCGATGTTATCGCCCTTGCTTCGAGCGGATTCCACAGCGTTGTTTCCGTCCTTATGGTAAGAGGGGGAAAACTTCTGGGCGGCGATAAATTCGTACTCGACGAAGTCAATCTTTCTTTAAACGGCGCTTTCGAAAGTTTTTTGATGCAGTATTATTCTTCTTCCCAAATTCAGACAGACGAAATAATCGTAAATACCGATACCGAAAATCTTGGTGAGATAGAAAGTTATTTATCTAAATTAAAAGGGAAAAAGGTTAACATTGTTAATCCTCATCAGGGAATAAGAAAACAGCTTTGCGATATGGCTTACAGTAATGCTACCGATTATCTTGTGAAATCTCAGAGCGAAGAAAAAAGAAAATATAATATGACGCAAGGTGCATTGAATCAGCTTAAAGATAATCTTTCACTTAAAAAAATTCCCGAGAGAATGGAATGTTACGATATCTCTCACATAAGCGGTACCGATAAGGTTGCTTCAATGGTAGTTTTCACAAACGGAAAGGCTGACAAGAATATGTACAGAAGATTTAAAATAAAAACCGTTGCGGGAAACAACGATTTCGAATGTATGAAAGAAGTTCTCGTAAGAAGATTCGAAAGATTTAAAAAAGGTGAAGACATCAGCTTTAAAAAAATGCCCGACCTAATCGTCGTAGACGGCGGAAAAGGTCAGCTCAAATACGCTTTGGAAGCTTTAAACGAAGAGGGTATCGACTCCGAAATTATCAGTCTTGCAAAAAGATATGAGGAAGTTTATATGCCACGCTCGGAAAAACCTTTTATTCTGCCTATCGATAGCGAAGGGATTAAACTTCTGCAAAGAATAAGAGACGAAGCTCACAGATTCGCTATAACCTATCACAGAAAATTAAGACTTGACAGGCAGACTGCTTCCGAACTTACCAAAATCAAGGGGATAGGAAAAGAAAGAGCAAAAAAACTGTTCGGTGTTTTTAAAAATATCGAAAATATAAAAAAGGCTTCCGTCGAAGAACTTATATTGAAAGGAAAACTTACGGCTCCTATTGCCTTGAATGTTTTTAATCATTTCAACGATAAAAAGTAAAAATAATATTTATATTTTATTAAATAAGGTTTAAATACTATTGAAAATATTTCGGTTATATATTATAATTAACTTTATAAAGTGATTTGATTATGAAATATAAACTTTTAGCATTAGACTGTGACGGAACTTTGTTGAGAGATGACCTTACCGTTTCCAAAAGAACCATAGAAGCCGTGAATAATTACAAAAATGCAGGGGGCAGAGTTATTCTTGCAACCGGCAGAATGTTTAAAGCCGCTAAGGAAATTATAGAAAATCTCGGTATATCCGGAGAGTCTATTTTTTATCAGGGTTCGGCTATATTCGATATAGGTACGGGCAAGCCTCTTTTAATCAAGTATCTTGACTTTAATAATATAGTTAAACTTTTAAAAATAGCAGAAAAAAGAAATGAAATAATTCAGCTTTACGACGATAACGATAATTGTTATATAAAAGAAGAAAATCCTTATTCCGATGTTTACGGAAAGGTCTGTAAAATCGATTTTATAGTTACGGGCGAAAATCTTTCAGATTATATAGTCAAAAGAAAAATAAAACCTATAAAACTCGTTATAATGAACGAAGAAGATAAGTTGAAAAGTAATCTCGAATACTACAATAAAAAATACGGAAAAAATTTTATTATAAATAACAGTTCTAAAAATATAATGGAAATAGTAGATATTAACGGCGGAAAAGGTAACGCTGTTAAATGGTATGCCGATAAGTACGGAATAAAAAAAGAAGAAATTATTGCTGTAGGGGATTCGGGTAACGATATTCAGCTTATGGACTATTGCGGTCTCAAAGTTGCGGTAAATAATGCCGAAGACAAACTTAAAGAAATATGCGATGTTGTGACAAAAAGCAATAACGAAGACGGAGTCGCATTAATTATAGAAAAATATTGCCTTGGGGGAGATAATGGATAAAAGAAATTCTGTCGAAGAAGAGATTACGGAAAAAGTACTTATTGATGATTTTGCCAAAGAAAACGGACTTGAAATACTGTACCGCTCGGATAACGAGTATATTACTTTTTCCACTGTCACGATAAACAGGCCCGGACTTTTACTTGCCGGTTTTTCAGACTATTTTGAAAATACAAGAATTCAGGCAATAGGCAATGCGGAAACTTATTATCTTAAATCTCTTTCTGTTGAAAACAGAATAGAAGCGCTCGATAAACTCTTTTCCCAAAAAGTACCCTGCGTTATTGTCGCAAGGGGGGTTGAGCCTTTCAGCGAAATGCTCAATGCTGCGAGAATGAACAACGTTCCGCTTTTGGTATCGCCTAAAAGAACCTTTGAACTCGTAAACGATTTAACCGAATATCTTAACAAATTGCTTGCTCCTGTATGCAATACCCACGGAGTTCTCATAGATGTCAACGGTATAGGGGTTCTTATCAACGGAAAAAGCGGTATAGGTAAAAGCGAGACTGCTTTGGAACTTGTCCACAGAGGACACAGATTAGTTGCGGACGATGTTGTCATTATGAAAAAAATCAAAGACGAGATTATCGGTACCGCTCCCGAAAGTATAAGGTTTTTTATGGAAATAAGAGGGGTGGGGATTATAGATGTCAGAAGAATGTTCGGGATAGGCTCCATTCTTTTCAATAAAAAAATCGATATCGCCGTCGAACTTGTAAAATGGGAACAAGATAAAGAATACGAAAGACTCGGGAAGGATATTAAATATACTGAAATTATGGGTATAAAAATTCCGAAAATTACAATTCCCGTAATTCCCGGAAGAAACCTTGCTATCGTTATCGAAGTTGCCGCAAGAAATTTTTATCTCAGAAAATTAGGCTACAATTCCGCAGCCGTTCTCGACGAAAAAGTCAAAAAAGAATGGGCGTCAGGCTTCGAAAGCTGATTCGCCTTTTTCTTTGTATTCCTTTAATGCTTTTGCAAGCTGGTCGGGACAGGATGTTCCGTTACGGCACATTATTCCGCTGAGGTTTTCTATTACTTCGTCAACCGGTCTGTTTTCGGCAAGACGGGCTACTCCCTGAGTGTTTCCCGCACATCCGCCTTTGAATAGAACTTTTTTTACTATTCCGTTTTCAATTTCAAACTCTATTTCTCTTGAACATGTTCCGTTCGTTTTATAACGCATAATTTGCTCCTTTGATAAATTTTATTGATAAGGTTGGTTTATTAATAATAATTTTAATTTCGATAAAGTCGGTTTATTTAATAATTTTAATTATGTTATTTGATTTTATTCAATGTTTTTTATTCGTCGGATACGACAAGATAATCATAAATTATCTCATATAACGGAAGGGCTTTATTTCTCCATTTTTTATAAATTCTTTTTGCGTCGTCTCTTGTTTGAACATTGAATTTGAGCTCGAATATGGGAAGGCTTGCAGCGTCCTTTATCGCAAGCCAAACAGTATAACTGCCGTCCGCATTCTGAAAATAATCCGCCTTGAATTCCTGACTTCTTTTAAGGTCAAGCATATTGTCTCTGCAATATTCGGTTATTTCCTTTCTGTACGAAGAGGGGATACGGGTAAAGAATTTGGATAAACAATTTATTCCGTCGTTTGTTAGTTTATAATTCGCTTCTTTTCCTTTTCTGGTCGGTTGAATAAATCCTACTTCTATGAGTTCAAATATAGCTTGTCTGCAATTTATATAAGGTATCCATTTGTTGTAAGACGAACAGACATTCAAAAGACTTTCTTCGGAGAGCGGGATTTCCATCTTTTCCAAAACGAAAAGAAGTATAAGTTTATTTACTATCGGGTCGTTGAACATAATCGGATAATCCTAATCAGCTTACTATGTAACGGGAAAGTTCGCTGATTAAATCGTCGCAGGAATCATTATATATTTCGAGTACGAGGTTGCTGCTGAAATCTAAACTGAATACGCCGAGTTCGGATTTTGCGTTAACTACATATCTGCCCGAACGCAAATCGATATCGTAAGGATATTTGTTTACTATTTCGACAAAATTTTTAACGGATTCCGCTTTGTTCATTGTGACGGCAATCGATTTCATATTTACACCTCGGGAAATTTAAATGAATTATGTCTTAAACAAGGCTATTATAATAAATATCTTTTATAATTGCAAGGATTTTTTATTAAATCCGCCTTATAAAGTAAAAAACCGCCTTGAAAGGCGGTTTTTTATGAAAAATTATGTAATTGATTATTCTTCCGATATTGTGTTTACCGGGCATTGACTTGCACAAGCTCCGCAACTGATACATTTATCGGGGTCGATAACATATTTGCCGTCTCCTTCTGAGATAGCTTCAACAGGGCACTGACTTGCGCAGGAACCGCAACTGATACAATCATCGTTAATTTTGTAAGCCATAATTCTTCTCCTTAATTGTTATTAATAAATTTATAATACTATTTTAACATAACTTATGTTAAAAAACAATACTTTTCTTCTAAATTATGTTAATTTATTGGCAATTATTACAAAAATTTTATATTACGATATTTTAATCAATAATCGTTTTCTTCGAGCGTTATATCGCTGTCTTTTATTTCCTCCTGTACAGATTGAACTTTAAGGTCTTCGAGGTTATAAGTCTTTATTTCTATACTTCCGTCTTCCGAGCCTAATTTCACTTTGACCTGCTGTTTCAACATATCGAGACCACATACCGTTCCGTCGCCGTCGGGAGTTTTAACCGTCGAATTGTTTTTCGGCATCTTTTTGTATATTGACGAATAGTAATCGTTTTCATATGCAAGACAGCACATGAGTTTTCCGCAGTTTCCGCTTATTTTTGCGGGGTTAGGGGACAGTCCTTGCATTTTTGCCATTTTTACGGATACCTTTTCCGCATCGCCGTTTCTTGTTATACAGCAGCACGGTCTTCCGCATACGGCAAGTGCGCCACGCTGACGGATATCGTCTCTTTCATAAATTTGTCTGAGTTCTATCCTTACTCTGAATGTGGAGGCAAGTTCTTTTACGAGTTCTCTGAAATCAACTCTTCCTTCGGCGGTAAAGTATATCGTAAGCTTGTTCATATCGAAGGAATATTCCACATTTACGAGTTTCATTCCCAAATCGGCCTTTTCCAGCTTTTTAAGGGTTGTTTCGTAAGCCGATTTATTCTTTTCGGCTATCTTTTCCAATTGTTTTTCGTCTTCTTCGGTCGCCTTCCTCAGAACGGGTTTTAAAGGTTCTTTAATTTCGCTTTCGTCGACTTCTTTGTTTTTTACGGCTACTTTTCCGTATTCCGTTCCGAAAGAAGTTTCCACTATTACACCGTCGCCTTCTTTGAATTCTATATCGTTAGGACTGAAATAATAAATTTTCGAGTGTTTAAGTTTTACGCCTACTATTTCCGGCATAGATAATTTACCTCCAATATTTTGAATAACAAACCTTCCAGCACTGTTATGGGATTACAGTTAAGTATCAGTTTTTCTCTGCATTTATTAATTTCCGTATCTATATTAACTATGCTTTCGTTACTGTATATTTCGGATAGTTTTAACAGTTTTTCGGTTTTTTTTCTGTTCCTTACGCTGTTTTTCATTCCGTTTATTATGTACATTATATCACAAAAAACCATTTCGAGCATATCCAAGGCGTCGTTTAAATTATTCCATATGTCAAGGGTGGATACTTTAAGGACGTCTTTGCTGCTTTTAAGCATTATAAGTGCCTCGATTATCTCTTCCGCTTTGCTTTCGGACAGAAGTTCCTGCGCTCTCGTAATCAGACCTTCTGCGCTTTCTGCGGCTTCTTCTTTCTGACTTTCAGAGTAATTTCCGACAAGTTCGTTAACTATTACTTCCTTAGGAAATAATTCGAGTTTTATCTTTTTGCACCGTGATTTTATTGTATTCAATAATTTGTTTTCATTATCGACGGTAAGAATTATTACCACTCCGTCCTGCGGTTCTTCGAGGGTTTTCAGAAATTTGTTCTGCGCTTGCAGCGTCATTCTTTGCGCATTTAATATAAATACCGTTTTGAATTCGTCTTCGGTAGGGGTTAAGTATGCAAAATCGAGTGCGGTTTCTATTTTACCGACTCCTATCGATTTTTCATCGGTAACTTCAAGTATATCGGGACAGTTTCCGTTAATTATCTGAGTGCATTTTCTGCACACGGTACAGCAGTTTTCGCAATATAAACGCAACGCAATCAAAGTGCGTAAACTTTCAAGCGCTTCGTCGTCTTCGCTTATAAGCATATATGCGTGCGACAGCGTGTCATTATTTATGTCGTTTTCTATAATTTTAAACGCCTTACTGTTCTTTAAGGCGTTAATGTATTTAATCAATTATTTTTCTTTCCTTTAATGTTTGAATAATCTCTTCGTGTATCTTTTCGGGCTTTTGAGTTGCGTTAAGTTTATATATTCTTTCTTTTTCCTGTTCCGCAAGATTTATATAACATTCATATATCTTTCGATGGAAGGTTTCACCTTCGTTTTCCAGTCTGTCGTCTCCGTCGGCTCCGCCTTTCCTTTTAAAAGATACATCGGGTTCGATATCCAGAAAAAACGTCAAATCGGGTTTGAGTCCTTTTAAAGCAAGTTCGTTGGCTTTAAGTACCGCTTCTTCGCCCAATCCCCGTGCCCGCCCTTGATAGGCAAGGGAAGAGTCGATAAACCTGTCGCATATAACCGTTTTGCCTTCATTGAGTGCAGGGAGTATTATTTCGTTTACAAGTTCTGCACGGGCGGCGGCATATAAAAGGGTTTCGCATTCTGCGCATATCATGTTTTCTTTGCTCTTTAATATTTTTCTTATTTTTTCCGATACTTCGGTACCGCCGGGTTCTCTCGTAAATATGAATTCTATTTTTTCTTTTTCCAGATAATCTTTCAGAAGTTTTAACTGGGTGGATTTTCCTGCTCCGTCTCCGCCTTCGAATGTCACTAATTTCCCTTTCTTCATTTTTTGTAAACTCCGACTTTTCCGTTGATTAATCCTGTTAAAATTTCCTTATATTTCATTATGTATTCGAATCTCTCTTGGTCTATTGTTTCGCCTTCGAATATTTCCGTTATTCCGGGCGGATATCGTCCTACCGATACAGCCAGCTTTCTTCCCAAACAGTCCTCGGGATTTATGTATTCCGTATCGTCGATATCCTTTGCTTTGTGTTCTTTAATTACATTAATCTTATTATTGAATTTTGCGCCTTCCGTTCTTGTTTTCCTGTTAAGGTCTATGGAATTCAATAAATTCGACAGATAGTGCAGACTGTTACAGTTCCAATATGTTACAAAAAATAACAGATAATCTTCGGTATACATTTCGGGATAAACATCTTTCGATATAAGTTTATCGTATAATTCCTTTGTGTCAAATGCGGTTTTAAGCACTATTTTAGTAAAGTCTTCCGTTATTTCAATTTCGTAATTTTTATTAAGCGATTTGCGGAAAGTTTCAACATTATCTTTTACTTTGTCAAGTATGTCCGTTCCTCTCGTTTCGAATATGTATCTTGCATAGTCAAGCGAAGCCATTACAGGGTAACTCGGACTAGTCGTATGTATCATATTGAAGGATTCCGCCGTTTTGTCCTTCAATTCTTTTTTGTAACCTAAAAGTACTGCGCCGCCTGTCAGAGTGTTCATTGTCTTATGCGGGCTTATTATTACAAAATCTCCGTTATAAAAATATTTTTTAAGGTCGGGGTGATATATAAAATGACTTCCGTGAGCCTGATCTATTATAACTGCCACATTGTTCTTTTTAAGTAATCTGTAAGCTGATTTGAAACCTTTGAAAATCCGACCGGTATAGTAGGGCGATGTTATGACCGCAGCCGAAAAATTTCCGAGTTCCATATTTTTCAGCTCTTCCGCCGTCGAAAATATTTCATAGTCTATTCCGAACATTATACAGGCATTCGTTACCGACTGATGAGAATTTTTCTGTACCAATACCTTTTTGTTTTTCTTTTTCAAAGTCAATATTGCAGTCTGCATGGCAGCTGTCGCCCCCGCAGTGCTGAAATGGCAGTATTCGGCAGAATAAACTCTGCAATATTCTTTTTGCGCCGTTTTTATTACGCTTTCCGGTCTGTGAAGATTATCGGATACGGGTAGTTCCGTTATATCGCAGCTTGCAGCGCCGTATACGGCAGAATCTATATTCTTTCCTCCGTGCCCGGGCATATGAAATCTCAGCGCTTTGGATTTTCCGTAGTCAATAACCGTTTGATATAAATTTGCTTTCGGGATCTTATTATTTTTCATAATATGATTATACTATAAATTATTTCAAAAAAAAAGTATATATTTAAAATTACTTTGATTTTTTGTCGGTTTTTTATACAACTCTCAATTATGACTGTATGCTTGACAAATCAAGAGCTTTATATTAATATATTTACAGTTTGAAAACATCGCCGTTAGTTAAAACTTAATAAGCATTGCGTCTTGCAATGCCTTTTTTAAGCAAAGACGGTATTTTGCAAAAGATGGTAAGGAGTAGCTATGATACTCGAAAGCAAAGATTTATTGGGTATTGACGAACTCAAAAAAGAGGAAATCGAAAATATTTTATCTTACGCAGATAAAATGTTAGCTTGCGTAGAAGGTAGGAAAAATCTCGATAACCTTAAAGGTAAATGCGTCGCTACTCTGTTTTACGAAAACAGTACCCGTACCCGTGTTTCTTTTCAGAATGCGGCTCTTTTTTTAGGCGCGCACACCGTCGCTCTCGAAGAAGCGGGAAGCAGTATTCTTAAAGGCGAAAGTCTGGTCGATACCGTTTCCACATTAAAAAGTCTTAATGTTGACGCTGTTGCGATAAGACATCCTATGTCGGGTGCCGTTCATTATGCGGCAAGAAACACCGATATTCCCATAATCAACGCAGGAGACGGAGCTCACGAACATCCTACTCAGGCTCTTCTCGACGCTCTTACCGTAAAACGCAGATTCGGCGGTTTCAAAGGTCTTAAACTTGTCATAGCAGGAGATATCAAACACAGCAGGGTTGCAAGAAGCAATATTTTGCTCTTCAATAAAATGGGCGCCGATGTAACTGTCTGCGCTCCTTTGTCTCTTATGCCGGACGGTATCGAAGATATGGGATGCAGGGTTGTTACCGATCTTGACCAAGCTCTCAAAGGCGCAAATGCGGTTATGGCTCTGAGAATACAGTTCGAAAGACAAAAAAGCGGTTTCGTACCCTCTCTTAAAGAGTATTCCGCTTTTTACAGAATAGGTACAGAGCAATTATCGAAAGCGGATAAGAATGCGATTCTTATGCATCCCGCTCCTATAAACAGGGGTATAGAAATTACAGGCAGCGCCGCAGATTGCGACAGGTCTGTTATTTGCAGTCAGATTACTTCGGGACTTGCCGTAAGAATGGCGGTACTCGATATTCTTGTAAGGAGAATTTAATGAATATTTTACTTAAAAATACCGATATCGGAGACATTTTTATACAAGACGGTATTATTAAAAGTATCGGCAGCGAAATTTCTTCCGCCGATAAAATTTATGATTGTACGGCTCTTACCGTTTTGCCGTCTTTTTTGGATTTGCACACTCATTTGAGAGAGCCGGGTTTTTGCGCAAAAGAAGATATAGACAGCGGTCTTAAAGCCGCAGCTGCGGGCGGTTATTTCGGAGTTCTTGCCATGCCTAATACTTCTCCTGCGGTAGATAACGAATTTGTTCTCGAATATGTAAAAAATAAAGCCGATAAAGCAGGCTATGCCAAAATGTTTCCGATAGCTGCTATCACTCAGGGACTCGAAGGCGACAAACTTACCGAAATGTTTAAACTAAGTGAAACGGGTGCGGTCGCTTTTTCGAACGACGGCAATCCTGTTTTTCAGTCTCAGACAATGCTGCTTGCCATGAAATATGCAAAAACCAAAAATCTGTTGATTATCAGCCATAGCGAAGATAAATCTTTAAGCGCAGGCGGAGTAATGAACGAAGGAAAGGTCTCTTGCAAATTGGGACTTTCCGGAATTACGAGAGCCGCAGAAGAAGTCGGTATCGCAAGAGATATTATCCTTGCAGAAACAACAGGGTGCAGACTTCACATTGCGCATGTCAGTACAAAAGGCGCAGTTCAGCTTGTGCGTGACGCCAAAAAAAGAGGGGTTAATGTAAGTGCGGAAACCTGCCCCCATTATTTTGCAGGTACCGAAGAACTTGTGGGCAAATACAATACCTTTGCCAAAGTCAATCCTCCTTTAAGAGAGGAAAGCGACAGACTCGCCGTTATCGAAGGGCTTAAAGACGGCACAATCGACGCTATCGCAACCGATCACGCTCCTCATACCTTAGAAGAAAAAAACAGAGAATTCGATGTCGCTCCTTTCGGTATCAGCGGACTCGAAACGGCTTTTTCCCTTTCTTATACGGTGCTTGTTAAAAGCGGTATTATCACTCTTAAAAAACTTGCCGAACTTATGAGTATCAATCCCTGCAAAATCTCCGGTATCGATATGCCGGAAATCAAAATAGGAAATAAAGCGAATATCACTCTTTGCGATTTGAATAAAAAGTTTAAAATCAATCCCGATAACTTCTTTTCAAAAGGTAAAAATACTCCTTTTAAAGGCAAAGAAGTTTACGGCAAAGTTATGATGACTTTCAATGACGGTATACTTAAATTTTATAACGGAGAAATATTATGATTATTGATAAACTTATCGACAAAATTATAGAAAAACAAAATCCGTCCGCAGTCGGACTCGATACATGCCTTGCCTATCTTCCTTTGGATATGCAGAGTTCGATTAAAAACGGAAACGATGTTTGTAATTCCATTTTTGAATTCAATAAAAGAATTATAGATAAAATTTACGATATCGTTCCCGCCGTTAAAGTACAGATTGCCTACTACGAACAGTACGGACTTTACGGACTCGAAGCCTTCAAGAAAACTCTCGATTATGCTAAAAGTAAAGACCTTATCGTAATTTCCGACGTTAAAAGAAACGATATAGGCTCTACCGCAGAATGTTACAGCAAAGCATATCTTGGAGGAGTAAATATAAACGGTTTCGATATAAACGACTTCGAAAGCGATTTCGTTACCGTAAACGGTTATTTGGGCAGCGACGGTATCAATCCGTTTTTGGACGACTGCAAAAATAACGATAAAGGTATTTTCATTCTCGTTAAAACTTCTAATGTATCTTCTTTCGAAATTCAGGACAGACAACTGAGAAGCGGTGAGAGAATTTACGAAATAATGGGTTACTATGTTTCAAAATGGGGTAAAGAGTTTATCGGAAAGTACGGTTACAGCAGTATAGGCGCAGTTGTCGGAGCAACTCAGCCTCAACAGGCTATTGTTCTCAGAACCGAAAATCCTTCTTCCTTTTTCCTGATTCCGGGTTACGGTATGCAGGGCGGTAAAGCAAGCGATATCGCAAATTCTTTCGATGCAAGAGGTCTTGGCGGAATCGTTAACTCGTCCCGCAAAATACTTTGTGCTTATAAATCCGATAAATATTCAAAACTTTCTTTCGATGACGCTGCAAGAGAGGCCGCTCTCGAAATGAAAGAAGACCTTACTTCTGCATTAAATGCCGCAGGCAAAACTATGTTGAAGAAAAAATTAAAAGGTGTTTAAATGGAAAGAAAAATAACGGTTTTGTCAAACAAGGAAATTGCACCGAAAATTTTTAAACTTACGGCTGCGGCTAAAATTCCCGACAAAACACGCTGCGGGAATTTCGTTCATATTCAGCTTAAAGAAAAACCTCTTAGAAGACCTTTTTGTATTTGCGATTTTTCAAGAGAACTTGAAACTCTTACCATAGTTTATGAAGTAAAAGGAGAGGGAACGAAATTATTAAGCGGATACCAAAAGGGTACCTGTCTCGACGCTTTATTTCCGTTAGGAAACGGTTTCGATATTAAAAGCGCAAAAAAAATATTTCTTGTGGGCGGCGGACTCGGAACAGCGGTTCTTCCTGCGGCTTTTAAATCTTACGAAGGAGAATTTACTTCATTTATAGGTTTTAAAAGCAAAGAAAACATTATACTTGCAGAAGAGCTGAGTCTTGGCGGCGATTTGTTCGTTTCTACGGAAGACGGCTCTTTCGGAGAAAAAGGATTTGTTACCGATTGCGTTAAAAGAGAAATCTCTTTAAGAAAACCGGATATCATTCTCGCTTGCGGTCCCGAACCTATGCTTAAATCCTTGCAGAAAATTTCCTGTCAGTTCGGAACAAAGACACTTGTTTCTTTGGAAGAAAGAATGGGTTGCGGAGTAGGCGCCTGCGTCGTTTGCGCAGTTAAGATTAAAAGAGACGGTCAGGAACATAATATGCGAGTTTGCAAAGACGGGCCTGTTTTCGACATTAACGAAGTTGTTTTTAATTAATCCGGAGGTATATTATGGACAAAAATCCTCTTGCCGTAAATATTGCAGGAGTTAAATTCAAAAATCCGCTTATTGCAGCAAGCGGTACTTTCGGGTACGGTCTCGAATATTCAGAAATTTACGATGTTTCCAAAATAGGAGGTATTTCCCTTAAAGGTCTTACTCTGCTTCCGAAAGAGGGAAACGACAGTCCCCGTATCGCCGAAACTCCGTCGGGAATACTGAACAGCGTCGGACTTCAAAACCCGGGAACAAAGGCTTTCGTAAACGATTATATGCCCAAAATTAAAAAGTTAGGAACCGTTCTCATTGCGAACATTGCGGGTAATACCCTTGAAGAGTATGCTCAAACCGCAAAAATAGTTTCGGCAAGCGGCGTCGATATGATTGAACTTAATATTTCCTGTCCTAATGTTAAACAGGGCGGTATGGCTTTCGGCGTGGAACCCGACAGCGTAAGGGCGGTTACGGAAAAGGTAAAGGAAAATTCCTCCCTTCCTCTTATAGTTAAACTTACTCCGAATGTTTCTGACATTACCAAAAATGCGGCTGCGGCTCAAAAGGGCGGTGCGGACGCCATTTCTCTTATCAATACCATAAGCGGTATGGCTGTCGATTACAAAACCAGAAGGCCGGTTCTGAAAAATGTTACGGGAGGACTTTCAGGGCCTGCGGTTAAGCCGGTTGCACTTAAAATGGTATGGCAGGTCTATAATACGGTCGATATTCCTATTATAGGTATGGGCGGAATTATGAGTTATACCGATGTTCTCGAATTCATTATATGCGGAGCTTCCGCCGTTCAGATAGGAACGGCTAATATTTATAATCCTACCGCTATGCCTGAAATACTTGCCGATTTAGAAAGGTATTTTAAAGAGAATAATCTTACATTGGAAGAACTGAAAGGAACATTGATTGTTTAATTAAACAGCGAAAAAATTAAAAGTTACCGTTTAAGCTTGAAAAATTACTCTGTATGTCGATTCAATGTTTCGGGTTTTAAACAGTAAATTCAATAAGATACCGAAAGCAAAACGATTAAAGCTTTTAAAAATCGCAGACCGATACATTCATAAGTTTAAATTAATAAATTATCGTAAAGGAGATATTGAAATGACGACAGAAGAAGTTTTGGAAATTTTTAAAAAGACCGGTGGTATTTTAAAAGGTCATTTTCTTTTGACATCGGGAAGACACAGCGATACATATATGCAGTGCGCTAAACTCTTTA
Source organism: uncultured Clostridia bacterium (assembly GCA_944342015.1). GTDB lineage: Bacteria > Bacillota > Clostridia > Christensenellales > CALVMC01 > CALVMC01. The sequence continues at coordinate 1,176 of CALVMC010000008.1, read as the reverse complement.
TCGATACTTCTGCAAGCGAAAAACTTTGCAGAGAACTTGCTTTAAAATTAAAAGGCACGGATATCGATATAGTTGTTTCTCCCGCAATAGGCGGAATACTTATGGGATACGAAATGGCCCGTCAGCTCAATAAACCGAATATTTTTGCCGAAAGGGAAAACGATGTTATGACTTTGAGAAGGGGGTTCAGCGTAGAAAAGGGCGCAAAAGTCCTTGTTGTAGAAGATGTTGTGACTACCGGCGGTTCTGTTAAGGACGTTATCGCTATGCTAAAAGAAAAAGGCGCAGAAGTCGTAGCGGTTGCTTCTATTGTTGACAGAAGCGCAGGAAAAGTCGATTTCGGCGTCAAGTATGTAAATCTTATTTCAATGGATATAGTCTCTTACGAAGCGGATAAATGTCCTTTCTGTAAAACAATGGGAGCGCCGATTAAACCGGGAAGCAGAAAAATATAAAAGCAATTGTATCGATATAAATTATGATAAACGGTATTTAATTTAAAATTAAATTTATTTTAAATACAAATATTATAAATTTTTAAATTAAAATTTATCGAAAAATTCTCATTGAAAAATAAACAGTTTAAATAAAAAAGAGACCCCTCGGTCTCTTTTTTTAGTACTCTAACTTATATTATATCATTTTATACGCAGTTTTACAATATAGTTTTGGAAAATTTTTTTAAGAAAATTTTCCAAAACAGTATTGACTTTTTGATTTAAAGGAATATAATAGAAGTATAGATAGAGATGAGTTGAGAACTTTCTATTGACGGATAAGCAATAAGATTTGCTTCAATAGAAAAATTAAATTTATTTCTATTTAAACTTTCAGTTAAAGAAAGTTTACGCCAAGCAATGAGCGAAAGAGTTGCACCGGAGCAAAGACTCAGCAAACGCTGAGTAAACCTTAACGAGGTCAGGCGAAAAGAAGCCCGTCCGGAAAAGTAAAAAAAGACCAGAAGTTCGGTATCATCCGAATTTAGAGCGGTACAAACCGCAACAAAAAATAATACTTGTATTTTACGCAAAGAAACAAGTGACTATTGAATTATCCGAACGCTTTTGAGCGTCCAACCGTTGCTTAAGTTGTCTGAGGCGTAGTGTAAGGGGAAGCCATAATGAATTATGGGAAATTATAAGACAAATTACAAGTATTATTCAAAAAAGAGACGCA
>CALVMC010000007.1 GCA_944342015.1 uncultured Clostridia bacterium | reverse complement strand
AAGTACATATCCGTTTTTACTTCTCTTGTCTTTCGACAAGGACTCTCGCTTTTCCTTTCCTTCACTTTTCAAGTTACGCGCTGTCTTTTCGACAGCCTATTTATATTATCACACCACTTCCCACCTTGTCAATACTTTTTTAATATTTTTTTTAAATATTATTTTTAATTTTTTAATTGGAAAATATGAAAAACGACGGATAAATAATCCGCCGTTAAAATTCCTTTTTCTTGATAATTATTGATAAGAAAGACTTATATCTTTGTAATCGGGATCGAGAACATACTTGCCGTTAGTGTTTATAATTCCCACAGCTTCCCCTAAACATACAACTGCGTATCCGTCTATAAAATCGCTTACCATATCGTAGTAACATGTTATGACTTCTTTTCCTTTGGAATTGACAAAGCCCCATTTTCCGTTTGCGGCTTTAACTGCGCCGAACCCTTCGTTAAAACTTCTTATTTCGGCGTACTCGTAACTTTTCTTCTTTCCGTATTTATCGATATAATAGTAAACATCTCCGAACTTTACGCAAGCATACCCTTCGCTGAAATCTTCCGCTCCGTCATACGCAAAATTTATTACCGTTTTTCCCGAAGTATTGACAAACCCGTATTTACCGTTTCTTACCGCCCAGCAAAGTTTTGTGTCTTTGTCGAAGTTGCCGACCATACTGTACCTTTCGCTTTTCTCGTTACCTTTGCCGTCGATAACCACCCAATACTCCTGAATAGCTCCGTTTTCGACATTGCTTACTTTTACGAGAGCACCGCCGCTGCAAAAAGGCTTGGCTTCTTCATACCGGAAATCTATTTTTACCTTTCCGAATTTATCTACATAGCCCCATTTATAAATCGGGTTGCCGTCGGTGTCGTTTCCTACGCTTTTTTGAACGGCTACTAAATTATTCGTATAAATTTCAAGCTTTTCTTCTTCGTATGAAAGTTTTACAGGTACGGTAATAAGATAGACAAGCAAGACGACAATAAGTATTACGATAAACGCATTGAGATATCTTATAGGCAATTCGTGTTTGAAAATTTTTCTTATGCAATAATTTATTCCCTTCGAAACTGTGGTAACGGAAGCTACCATTACAGCCCATAAAGAAATGAAAAATCTGTCGAAAGCGTTATAACCGCCCTGAGACTTATGCTGCTTTTCAACCGACTGTTTTGTTTTTGGTTTTTCTTTTTTCTTTTTTTCTTTTTCCTCTGACTCGACAGCAGCCGTTTTATCTTCCTGATTTTCCGACTTGTTTATTTCGTCGTCGATTTTATCGATTACTACTTCGACATCGTTGAGGTCAACAATATCCTTTTTCGCATCGCTTTCCGCTTTTTCCTCAACTTCATCGTCTGAGACTTTATAATTGCTTTCAATAACGGCTTGTTCTTCTGTTTTTTTATCTTCGCCCTTTTTACTGTTCTTCCAAACTCCCATAAATCACCTCGTTAAGAATTCAAAAGCTGACATATTAAATCGAATTTTATAATTGTTTGCTTGTTGTCGGGAAATATTTTATACATATTTTCGTCGTCGTAAAAAGCTATGAACTGATTGTCTTTAAACATAACTGCCGGGTTTTGTTTGATATTCTGCTCGAAAATTATATTTTCGTTTTTACAAACTATCCCGTTTTTATCTATCGAAAGAGTTACCTTCCCTTTATCCGTAAAATTAAAATCTTCCGCCTTTGAAACTTGAAGAGTTCCTTCGACGGTAAAAGAAAAATCTTTTTTTGAACCGATTTCTTTTTTTAGTACTTCTCTTTCATAATCGTACCAATCGGGTATCGTGGGCGCATCGGTTAAAGGATTTGAAAATCTTCCGTAATCGTCTATAATAGTTGAATAGCCGCATTCTTTACAATAAAGTTTATTATCTTCGGTTGCGGTTACATAATCCTTTTGACAGCCGGGGCATCTGTAAAGAACATTTTGAAGACCTTCTGCAACAAGTACACCTTTATATTTTCTGTTATTGTCGTAAGCCGTTTTATACTCGTCGTATTTAAACTCGCTTACGATTTTTTTGTACATTTCGTCGGCGTCGGTTTTTTCCACTTCTTCGGCGGTGAAAAGTTCGAAGAATTTAACATTTACAAGTCCCGACCTTTGAGCGTTAGCCCATCTAGGAATTGCCATATAGTTTCCTTCCATTCTCGCCCCTATTACGGGAAGTTTCAAAAACTTTATAAGTTTTACTATCGACGGCTGAATTAGTGTTTCTCTTCCTGCAATACTTGTTCTGCCTTCCGGAAAAAGAGCGATATTTCCGCCGTTTTTGGCAATTTCCGAAAGTTGCCTTAAACATTTTATATCCATTGAAAACTGCCTTCTCCAAACTACATTCCTTGTCAATTTAAGCATAAAATCAAGCATACCGTTTCTTTTCATGTTCAATGTCGCAACCATAGTGTAAACGCCCGGAAAAGCCGATTTAATAAGATACATAACATCATTCACGCCGCCGTGATTGGATAAAACTATATGCGGTATTCTTTTATATTTTTTTAATACTGAGTTATCTTTTTTTATACGGTAAAAAATCTTTGCGTAAAGAGCGTATAGACCGAAAAAGAACCAATAAGCAAATTTTCTCGGAAGATTTCTCCTGTTTTCTGTTTTTGTTTTACTCTTATTCATAATTCACCTTACTGATAAAGAATACCACATATTTAATTCTAATGAAAGCAAATTTTAAATAAGTACATAAAATTAGCAAAAAACTTTTAAAAAAATAGTTATAAGATTGAAACCGGGATTTTAACCGTAGATATCCGAAAAAATCAATTCTCCTTCATAATTGCTTCCCGTAAAAACAAATTCGCATTTTGTTATGACTTCGTCGAATTTATTATTTGCAATTATACCGCTGGCGTCATTTGTTTTTTTACCGTCTGCGCTTTTAAGATTTACCCCTATTCCGTATTGATTTTTAGTAAAATTGCAGCCGTCGATATTTATAGTGCCTCCCGAATTTTGAAGAAGAACGGCATATCTGAAATTTTCGAATTCGCAGTATGATATAGAAAGATTTTTTCTCTCGCCTTTTGCAAGTATAGCATACCCGCCGGTATATTCGTCGGCAGTATTTACCGAAAAGTTACAAAACGACATGGCTATATCTGAATTCCTGTCGATTTCCAAGACTCCCGTATTACTGTCGGGGTACGAGTCGAGAAAAAAATTAATGTTTTTTATTTTAAGAAATGTTCCCTCTCCCGTGACTTTCAATCCTTTTAAGGAAGGATTATTTATTCCGGTCAGAGAAAGACTTTTCGAAACGACGATATTCTCGTCGAACCGACCTTCGTAAATTATAACGGAATCTCCCTTTTGTGCGTTTTCCACGGCTTCGCAAACGCTGGCGAATTTGTTTATCCCGTATCCTTCGGTATCGCTGTCGTAACTTAAACTTACAAGTATATCACCGACCGACAAATTGCATGTTTTGAACAAACTGTTGTCCTGTGTGCTTACCGTTATTTCCGTTTCGCCGCTTCCTACTGCGGTAACCATTCCGTACTCGTCGACGACGGCTATACTTTCATCGTTGCTTTTCCAAATCAGTTTTGTGTTTTCTTCTTTGGGTAAAGCGGAAGCATAAAGTTTTACCTTTGAGCCTACGCTTAAAATTTCACTGTTGGTATTTAAAATAAGGGTTTCTTCATTATCGTTTTCAGATTGCTTTTCGGAATTTTTATCCGAGCAGGAAATTAATGTAAGCATTAAAAATATCAACAGCATTATGGCAATCAGTTTCTTTTTCATATTTCACTCCGAATAAATAAAATAGATTATTAACATAAAAAATAAAAAAATACCGCATTGCGATATTATTAATTAACAGCTTATAAATATGAACAAATGTCAATATGTCAAATCTTTTTTTCCTGCGGATAAACGAAAGAATTCTGCTTTCTGCAAATATCGAGCATTTTCATAACTTCGAGGGTATCTTTAAGCGTAATAAATTCAGATTGTTTCAGTCCCTTTCTTATCTCTTCGGCGACTTTATCGAACTGATAGATATATCCTCTTTTGCATTTTAATTTTTCCCTTTTTCCTTCTGAATAAATTATACATCTTTGAGGCTTATAGAATGTAAAAGGAAATACGATTTTGCCCTTTTCCCCCTTTATAATTGCGTTACAGAGGCTGAAACGGGTAAAAGAAGATATAAGACAGGCTTTTGCGTCGGGATAAACAAGTTCAATTTTATCGAAACAATCCGAACCTTTTTTAAACTTTAACTTTGCATTGATATTATCGGTAAAACCTAAAAGCATCTGAGCATAAGAAAGATTATATACTCCTAAATCGAGAAGGGCTCCCCCGCCTTTGTTTATATTTGTAACTCTGTCTTTTACGAAAGGAAAATATGCGTAGTAGGAAAACTCGGAACGGAAAAATTTGATTTTTCCGATATCCCCTCTTTTTATTCTTTTCAGAACTTCGACGGTTATAGGATTAAATCTCGTCCACATAGCCTCGCAGAAAAAAACATTTTTTTGTTTTGCAAGTTCTATCAGTTCTTCAAGTTCAGTCGCATTAAGGGTAATACATTTTTCGCAAAGAACATTTTTTCCGTTTTCAATGCATTCTTTTATCTGCTCATAATGAACATGATGCGGAGTTGCGATATAAACGCAATCCGCATCATGGTTAATACATTCGCTTATGGTTTTATAGGGTTTTGCTCCGAACTCTTCGCCGAATTTTACTGCGCTCGTAAAGCCTTGCGAACATACCGATACTATTTTATGGCGTTTCGAACTAACTATTTCACGAGCGGTTTTAAACGCTATATGTCCCGCTCCTATAAAAGCCCACCTGAACTCATTCATCGCTATCGGTACCGTCGCCTTCTTTTTTATTCTTAATGTTAAGATAAACGGCAACGCCTATAAGAATAAGAAGTACGCCTGCAAGACAGCCTGTAACTATATAAATCCAACTGCCGTCTTCGTCGCCCGTTTCGGAAGTATCGCTATTAGTAACGGTTAAGGTTCCGCTAGTAGAAGTCAGCTCGTACATTTCGGTAACATCCTGCCCCTGTCCGTTAATAATTTTTGAAACATAAATTGTATACTTATTCGCTTCGCCTTCTATTTTGGAAGTCGAAAGAACGAGCTTATCGTTTGCCGCAAGCGAACCGGAAGTCAGAGCATAGGTAAAACTCAAACCGTCATATTTTTCGCTTGAAAGGTCGTTGACTTTAACGGAAAGAGCCCTTTTGTTTACATCGTTTAAACTTACCGAACCGCTGAGAATAATTTCGTTCATAGTACCCGGCGATAAGGTTACGCTGAAATTAACGGTAAAATCCCCTGTTTTCAAAACGGTTATTTGCTTATTGTCTTTATAAACAGTTCCGTTCTCCGCCGAAGTGATTTTATAGCTGTATCCGCCGATGACGGCGATATCGTCGTCAATAGGAGAAATATTGTCTCCGTAAGAAATATTTTCCGAATTTAAAGAAAAGGTATAACTCGAATAATCTATATTGTCCGAAGAATTCTGAGAGAGATTTCCGATCCGATAAACAGAATTTGCGTTTACCGTTCCCGAAACAAGACATTTATTGAAATCGAGCTCTGACATAGTTTGAGTTCCCGCAACGCCGAAAGCCGTTTCGACTCCGCTGACCGTGCCTGTATTATGACATTTTTCGAGTGTAACATTAATACCGTTCGATGCGTAGGCTACTCCGTAAGCATTTTTTGCTTCTACCGAACCGGAATTCGAACAGTTAACAAAAGTCGGATTGCCCGACGCATTTTCGAGAATAACGCAACCGGCAGCTATTCCGCCGTAAACCGAACCTTTGTTATAACAGTTCTCGAATTGCGTTGATACAGAAGATATCGCAACTCCTGCAACTTCGCTCTGTATGGAAATATCGGGTTCGAATAAGGAATTTACGGAAGCGACAATTCCGTAATTCACAAGATATTCGAGTTTTGTTAAATCGGTCGAAAGTACCACGCCTGCGGCTGCCGTTCCCGAAGTCAAAACCGTGGCATAGTTATAAAGATTCTTTATTTCCGCATTAATACTTTCGGTAACGAAAGCGGCTGCGCTGACCGTTCCGTAAATATAACCGCTTATTTTCAGATTTTTAAGAGAAGGAGTTACGGTAAAAGTTTCATTTCCGCCCAAAGTTTTAATAAAAGAACTTATACCGCCGTTAAACTCGTCGTCGATATAAACATTTTTCAGAGTAAACCCGTTACCCGAAAAAACTCCCTTGAATGTTTCTATCGTTTTGAAAGCCTTTCCCGAAAGGTCTATATCGTTATCGAGACGGAAGAAGAGTCCCTCAAAGCCGGTTGAAGAATTTTCTTTATAAAATTCGGAATTTTCATCGATAAGATTTGCAAGCTGTGCTGCGGTTTTTATAACATAAGGGTCGCTTTCGCTTTTACCCCAATTATCCAACGAATCGGACTGTGCTTCGACGGTTCTTGAAAAGCGGCTTAAATTACTTGTATGAGTAAACCAGTTTTCGACATTGGAAGGTTTTGCGTTTTCCGAACTTGCGGTCACTCCGTAAGAAGCGGAAGTGAAAGCATTGAGCTTTATATAATTATTTTCATACCATGTATAATCGCTCGAAGCCGAACCTTTAATCGACCATACCCTTGAATTATCGGAAAAAGAAGGAAGAAAATCGACGGCTTCTATATTAACGCTGTTCAGTATAAATTCTTCGCTGTCCGGATTTTCCGGATCATAATCGGGATTGCTTTCATATTGGAAAAGCTCTATGTTTTTATCGACTACAAAACAATATGATTTAACTTCTTCGGATGCTGAATTCCATTTTATACCGAGTTCGATAATGTCCCCCGGATTATCGAAAAACAATATAAGATTTAAGGATTTTTCGTTAATTCCTTCTCCTTGAATATCGGTTACCGAAAGTCTTTTGGAATCGGTAGTTATTAAACTGTATTCCGTACCATTTTTATAGATATAAACTTCCGGGGAAGAAAGAGTAAAATCGTTAACGAATTCGTCTTTTACCTTAATGTTAACCGCAACGGCAAAGGTATTAAAGCTTAAATCCATATCGCTGTAATCGGTTTTTATTATGCTTCCGCCGATTACATAACTGCCGCCGCTTTGAGTAACGGTAGTATTTTGCTGATTATCTAAAACAGAATTCAATTCTTGCGATATATTTGTTGCCTTTGAAATGATTTCATCGCCGCCGATATTCGGTAGCCTTAAAAAAACGGCAGTTGAAAGTATAGTTTCGTACTCCGCTTCGAAACCGTAAGAATTGGGCTGTCCTTCGTAAGGAGAAAAGGTAACGGTATCTTGTTTGTAAAGACATTTTTCCGCAGAGTTACCGGCTTCAATATAGCCTGCAATAGCTCCAACAGTACCGAATTCGAATAAAGAAGATTGCCCTTCATCGGGATTATTTACGGTAACATTAATATTTCCTTTATTGTAACAAAGACCTATTTTTTTTGCTTTTGCAATAACTCCGCCTACAAAACCCGAACTGTCGGCGTCGTTTTCCCCTTTTGCGTTGATAGTTCCTCCGTTAAAACAGTTCAGTATTTCATCGCTTTCGCAAGCAACTCCGCCGATATAACCTTTTGCGTTGATTTCGCCTTCGTTGAAGCATTGTTCGACAGTGCCCGCCTTGCAAACGACTCCTGCTGCGTAATTACCCGTTGCGTAAATTTTACCGTGATTGGCAAGACCTGAAATATATCCGTATAGAGAAGAGTTATTTCCGTATGCGTAAACCACACCGCCCGACGCAAAAGAATTTCCGCTTGCGTCGCTGCTTTCTGCTTTAACCGTTCCGGTATTGTAAGTCTGAGAAATAACGCCTGATTTTACGGTGCTTTCCTCAACGGTAGTTTCGGTATAAAAATTCTTGCAAACTATGCCTGCGACATTGGTTTTTCCGACTACCGTTGCTTTATTCACGCAATTTTTGATAGTTCCGTAATTTTCAGCGGCAAAAGAAGCCACGCAGTCAACGCCTTCGATATAACTGTTTGAATCGATAGTGAGATTTTTTATAGTACCGTGATTTTTTCTGAAAAGAGCGGTATCGGTGCTTGTTTCATCTGTTTCCGATATCGTAAGATATCTGATAGAAAAACCTGCTCCGTCGAATATACCGTTATAGTCTTCGATCGGGGTGAATTTTTTACGGGGATTGACGCTCCCCATATCCAAGGAAGAAGTTAATTTGAAATTTGCGTCGATATAAATCGAATAATCGGAATTTGAACTGTCGGAAAGTATTTCGGAAAGTAACGCCAGCTGCTCTGCGGAAGATAAAAGATAGGTAGGCTTTCCGCCTTCGCTTTCGGAAGTAATATTCCCTTCGTCGTCACGGTAAACAATATCGCCGTTGTCATCGGTTTCGGTTACGAAAGATACTTTTTCCGTTTTCCATACTTCGTCGGGCTTTTCAGCTTTCAAAGAAGTTTCCGCAAAAGCCGAAACGGTAGAAAAAGCCGCTATACTGAATATTACGCTAAGGCATATTATAAAGGTTAAAAGTTTAAATAATTTTTTCATAATTTCCCTTTTGAATTTAGTATTAATCACTTTATAATAAATATTCTAAACGAACATTTCTTTAAAGTCAATAAATATTTATATATATAAACGCAATAAAAAAACGGCTTACGCCGTTTTTTTATTCAAGCAAGTAATTTTACTTTCTTATAGAGTATGATTGAAACGATATCGATAATCCAACCTATACCCAAAAAGCCGATGGTAATAATCCATATAATACCTATAAGAATTTTACCTTTACAGATACGGTAAATACCATAGACAATAAAATCGAGAAAAATAACAAGCAGCAATTTAATAATGATATTAAAACTGTCTAAGGTTTTAACATAACTTGTTGAAAATTTGTCAGCCATATATAACCCTCCTAAAAAAAATTTTTATTAATTATCTGACCTGAATAAGCGTACAAGGAACGGAATTTTCAAGTATTTTCTTTATAGGATATTTGGAATTTGCGATAATTATTCTCGTTCCGTTTTTTGCAGGTTCTTTAATATATTCGAGTTTGGCTTTTGCCCCGCCCGCACCCTTTCTGCTTGCACCGTCGCAAAGAGTCTGAAAGTGGGAAATATTTTCGATAAGTTCGTAGATGTCTTTTCCGCTTATTTCTTTGACGAGGGTATTTTTGTCTTTATGGTCGGAATAAATACCGTCGACGCTCGTTAAAATAAGTAAGGTATGCGGTTTTAAAAGACAGGCTATTTGACTTGCGGTTTCGTCGTTGTCGAGACAGTGAACAGGTTTGAAATTTTCCTTCGTAAGAGCGGAAATTTCCATTTTAACATTTTCCTCGTAACTTACCGCATCGTTATAATTTATAATCGGAATGGCATTTTCTTTGGGACATCTTAATAGCATTTTTTTTAGATATTCGAGTTTGTTTTTATCGTTGAAGTGCTGATGCTCTACAAGGATTTGTCTTAAACTGTAATTGGATTTGACATAGGTTCTGTAAAGACTCATTAAAATAGATTGACCTTGTGCGGCGTAATCGGTTTTTATTTCCTCGTCGGTTCCCGAAAGTTCTTTACCGTTCCTTTTAATATAATCTATTCTTCCTATTTCTGTTGCTCCGCTTGTAATCCATACATAACCGGGTTTTAGTTCGGAAGACAGGCGAGCGAGAATATTATAATCAATATCGTTGTATTCGCTGTTTATAAGGGCCATTGAGCCGATTTTTCCCACTAGTTCAATATCGAAAGCCATATTAATTATATCCTTTTATGTTTTTAACTTTTTCATAGACTTTTGAGGCAATTTCAGTTGCATTGAAATTGTCGGCAGACAAAGTCATATCACAGTATTTTTGAATATTCGATTCAATGTTATCCCCCGAAATATCTTTTTTTATTATATCGGAAAGGAAAAAATTGCTTTTTGCAATGAGTTTTTTAAGACTGCTCGCTTTATATGTAAGACCTACCGTAAAATAATGTTCTTTAAGAGTCAGAATATTTTCTTCCCTTAAAGCAAGTGTCGGAGTAGTTTGCAATATTGCGCCGTCAAAACCGGATATATCGGACAGAGCTTTATATTCGGTTTTCATATAGTGACCGTCGCCGAAGTGATTTACCAAATCGCTTACTTTATAATTGTTTGTATATTCTATAAAATCGATAAGATTCAAAATTATAACATTTTTCTCATCGCTCATCTTATCGAATAAAGCGTCAGAAGCTTCGAGAATATCTTCGTATACTGCTCCTAAAAAAGCAATATTGAGTTTTTCCATAATATTTACTCCGTATCGGTTAAGTTCCAAACAACAAACTGATTACTAAAAGCCAAAGTTATTATAACACATTTAAAGCAATAGTTTAAACATATTTTACAAAGAAGCAAAATTAAATCCCGTTAATTTAGAAACGATATTCCAAAAACTCAGATAAAAGTCCAATTTATCCAGTTTTTCGATAACGGTATTTTCGTAATTAATCCCTGCTGTCTTTTCGGTTTTAAAACTGCCGCCCGTATCGGTTACGGTATATATAATATCTCCTTGCAAGTCTGTTCTGTAAACATTAATATTTGCGTTTGAAAGAGCGGTTAATATTTCTTCATGAGGGTGTCCGTAAGAATTACCCGTTCCGCAGCTTATTACTGCCGATTCCACGGTGATATATTCCAAAAATTCCAAGGAAGTGCTTGTTCTGCTCCCGTGGTGTCCCACTTTCAAAAGGTCGCAATCGTAAGGCGACAAAATCCCGTTAATAAACCTTTCTTCGGTTTCTGCCGTTGCGTCGCCCGTTAATACTATATCGTTGTTTTTAGTGGAAAGAATGCAGATAGGCGACTCGCCGTTTTTGGTTTCTGCGTCGGAATTATTGGAAATTGCGTTGTAATATTCCTCGCTTTGACAGTACATGGAAAATCTGTACCCTTCTCCCGTAATTTCTATATAATTCGTATTATAAATAATTTCCGCATTTTTTTCTTCGCCGTTTTCGCTGTAAACTTCGCTGTTTGCCAGAGTATAAAACTCGTAATACTGTTTTGTGCTTATAGCGCCTTTTACGGAAGCTGCGCCGTCAAGCCCGTAACTTGCGGTAAGCTTCGGCATAAATATATTTTTTATCTGAAAACTTTCTATAACCTTATCCAAAGAGCCTACATGGTCTGCGTCCGAATGAGTTAAAATCATATAATCGAAAACCTGTATATTAAGTTCGTTTATATAACCTATTAAAGCGTCGGCTACTTCACTGTCATAGTCGCCGCCGTCGATTATCATATTTCTGCCGTCGGGAAGACAAACTATTATCGCATCTCCTTGCCCTACATCGACAAAGTGAACGCCGAGTTTCTTGTCGTTCCCCATAAGGGCAAGACTCTCGTTGAGGCGAACAAGATTTTCGGAAGTCGGAAAGGTATCGGATTTTGTTATAAGACCGCTTCCGGTAACAGCCGTTCCCGGTTGATAGTTGCTTCCTCTTACGGGCAATCCGTTATTTTTGATATAAAAATATATTCCTACGCAAATTGCAACTACTAGTATTATAACGATTACCGTCGTAAATATCTTTGATTTTTTGGTTAATTTTCTCATATTGACATTTTATCATAAAAACAAATAAATGTAACCTAAAAAGGAAATTTATTTTTACTATAATGCTTTGCTTGTTTTTAAAAATGGATTGACGACAAAATTACCTTTATCGAATTATCGATAGCGACTAAATTAGCTATCAATAAATAAAGACGCAGAAAATATCCTGCGTCTTTATTGAAAAGAATTTTAATTTTATTATTTAAAATATCTTGTCAGAAGTCCGTTGAAAGCAGCGCCGTGACGAGCTTCGTCTTTTGCCATTTCGTGAACGGTATCGTGAATTGCGTCAAGTCCTAACTGTTTAGCTTTTTTTGCTATCATCATTTTTCCTTCGCAAGCGCCCTGCTCGGCGTCAACTCTCATTTTAAGATTGGTCTTTGTATCGGCGGTTACGACTTCGCCTAAAAGTTCGGCAAATTTTGCAGCGTGTTCGGCTTCTTCGAAAGCTATTCTCTTATAAGCTTCACCTATTTCGGGAAAACCCTGTCTGTCGGCAACTCTGCTCATGGCAAGATACATACCTACTTCGCAGCATTCGCCGTTAAAGTTATCTTTTAAACCTTGCAAAATTTCAGCGTCGACATCTTTTGCGATTCCTACTCTGTGTTCGTCGGCAAAGCTTAAAGCGCCGCCTTCTTCCTTTTTAACGAATTTTGATTTATCGGCTTTGCACTGCGGACAAACTGCCGGTGGCTCGTTACCTTCGTGAACATAACCGCAAATAGTACATACAAATTTCATAATACTGACCTCCAAATTTAATAATAATTATTAATCTTAAAAATATACTATATTATACTTGTTATTTTGTCAAGCGTTTTTTTCAGAATTTTACCGTTTTTCATATTAAAAAGAAGTCTGTTATGATTTCCGTTGACGGTATAGACGGTTTCGAGAATTTTTTTATTTTTCACAGATACAGACTTGACAACGAACTCGTTGTTTTTAAAGTTTCCGAAAGAAGGGTCGGAAGGTATGTTTTTTGCAAAAACCAGATCGTCCGAAGTTATGGCGGCGACAAGTGAAAGAAGTTTTGCATCGTATCCGCTTTTTTCAAACTGTTTTATGGGATAACTTTGATACTGAACAAAGAATTCGTTAAGCAGTGCGTTATACAATGAACTTATTACAGCGTGTCTTGAACTTTTTCTGAAAAAAGAAATATAACGCCATCTTTCAGTAGCTTCGAGTCCTAAATTAACGGTATCTGCAAAAAGAACGCAAGGAACCAAAGGTCCGCCCGAAACGCAAAGTTTGGAATTTGAACATATTTTTTTCAGAATATTCAAAGCATAGCAGCAAGTCTCCCCTCTTGTATGTCCCGGAATAAAAGGAGCGCATATTATATAGAAATTTTTTATAACGAAATCCGAAACGGTAAGGTGTTCTTTCAATAAAGATATAATTTTTTCGAGAGCGGACTTTCCTTGTTCGGAATATATGTCCAATAAAAAGCCGTCATTTAAAGTTAAAGGTTTTCCTTTTTTGTTTTTCAGTATGCTGTTTTCGAATTTACCGTAAAGATAAGAATTTCTTTTAAATATGAACGGCGAAATAATTACTCCTGTTTTAAGTCCGCATTCGGAAATTTTTTCAGCCGTATTTTTCAATTCTTTAAAATCTTCCGCCTCGTCTGTATTTTTTTCCGAAAGAAAAGTAAAATCGATATTTACGATGTCCCCGCCTGAATTTTTAAAATCGGTAATTTTAGAGTAAGTCTCCTCTGTTTTTAAATCTTCGAAATTAAGGTTTAAACTAATTTGTTTATTCTTTGTTTTTCTTTTAAGTCCCAACTCTTTAAAATAAGGATAAAATTGATTTGCTTTCCTGTTTGTATAACATTTTACATTCAGTATTTCCATTTCCTTATTGATTTTAAGACCTAAAACTTCTTTTTCCACAACCAATAAATTATTAACGGTATCGAACCCGAAAACGGTAAAACCCTGGCTTTCATCGAGGGAACCTATAACCGTTTCGTCTCCGTTGATTTTAATTCTCGTAAAACCGTAGCTTTTAAATTTTCCGTAATGAAGATTAACGGGCTTTATATCGCTGTTTTTAATTTTGAAAGGTTTTTCCTTTTCCTTTATATCGCTCATCAGATATTCTCTGGAAGTAATCTGATTGTAGAAACTGTTTTCATAAACCAAAAAATCTTTTTGGAACTTCATATCGATAAGCATTGCAAACTTTAAAAGAGTCAATGTCTGTTTCGGTTCAAAAAAGATTTTTATACTGTCTTCGTTTTTTTCGAAATAAACGGAATAGAATCTGTTGTTAAGACCTGAAAGACAATATTCTATGCCGTCGCATCTGAAAATAGTTTTAATTTCGAAACTTTCGAACATATATTACATTTTGCCGTTTTTAAGGTCAATGTCGGCATCCTTTTTTTCAGCGTTTTCAGTATATTCGATTTCTAATACTCCCGTTTTTTTGGCAAGTTCTACAAAATCGATATGGGAATTGTTTTCTTGGGTAATAAGACTGAAAAAATCTTTTTCCTTCTTTTTAACCTCTGCAAAATCGTCCACTATAATTTTACCGCCGGTAGTCATCTGAGCGATTTTAAGCATCAATTCTTTATTGTTCTGTTTATACTTTTTATTGTTTGCGCCCAACGGAATAAGACCTGAACAAGACAGAAATGCCCTGCCGTTGAGCTGACGGCGGAAAATCATACTTTCTATTGCAGAAGCCGAATTTGTCTGTTCGGGGAAATCGAGTTTAAAATCGTCTTCCCATTCTTCCCCGAAATCGCAACAAACGCTGCAAACATCCACATTACCGAAAGCGGCGCCTAACGGAACTTCGCCGGCAATAATAAGTTTATCGTCGCTTATTTCCCTTAAAAATGTCAGAGCGTCGTACATAATCTGACCTCTGTTCTGATCGTATCTCGGGTAAATACATTGAGGATAAAGATTATCTATTTTAATGGCGTCGAAATCCCATTCGTCGAAAATTTTGCTTATAACTCCGTTTATATAAACCTGAACTTTCGGATTGTAATAATCCATAGTGTAATAGGCCTTTCCGTTGGAATAGCAGATAATAGGATTGTTGCTGTCGTCTTTTATCAGCCATTGCGGGTGCTGAACAGCGATTTCAGAATCGGGAGCGCAGGCAAAAGGAGCAAACCAGATACCTGCAAGCATACCAAGGTTATGGACTTTATCGACAAATTTCCTGTAACCTGACGGGAACTTTGTAGCGTAACTGAGCCAATCTCCCGTTTTAAACTGATGTCCGTCGCCTAAAAGCACCATATCGGCTTTTGTTTTGAGATTTTTGAATATTTCGATATTGCTTAAAGCATAAGCTTCATTGTATCCGGAAGGTTTGAGTACCGAGTAATAAAGCAAACTTTTCATTTTAGGAGGTTTAAGTTCGGTTTTTTCAAAATACTTGTTGAATGCGTTTTCTATATCCGATTTTACATAAACCAAATCGAAAAGGGTAATCATATTCGTGATAACCGAACCTTCTATGTCTTTGACGATTTCGATTTTATTTTCTTTCGGTTTGAATTTGATTATAGTAAAACCGCAGGCTTCGGAAACCGACCCTAAAAGTTCTATTTCTCTTCCGTTCCTTATATAGCCGTAAGTATAACTTATAAAAGAGTTGCCTTTTTTGTCTTCATCGGAAAGCATCATATCCCCGGTTAAAGAGCCCGATTTATTGTCGAAAACTACTTTATCGGAAATATCGTATTCTTTCGAAAGTGAACTTGACTGATAACCGTTAATAAATATTTTATCGTTTTTCTGAAAATCGTAATTTATCGTAACGGTAGCCTTAACAAGCTCCACTTCATTAATCAGCGGAAGCATATTGACAAGAAGTTTATTGGGAGTTCCGTTAACTACAAGAGAAAAGTTTTCGGTATCTCCGCTTACCGTTCTCTCTTCCCCGTCTGCCATATAAGTAATTTTCAAACTGAAATTTTCAAGCATTTTGCACCTCTTAAAAATTAATAATATAATTATACTATATTTAAAGATGACTTTCAACACATTTATCGTTTAAATATCGAAAAAAGTATATTTAAGACATAATTATTAAAAAATTTAATTACTTTAATAATTATAGTATTGAAAAATAAATAATATTATGGTAATATAAATCTATTAAAAATTAAGAGGTGTTGTTATGGCGATGGTAACTTCGAAAGAAATGTTTGAACTTGCATACAAAGAAGGATTTGCAATAGGAGCCTTCAATGTAAACAATATGGAGCTTATTCAAGGAATAACCGAAGCGGCAAAAGAAGAGAACGCTCCCCTTATTCTGCAAGTTTCCGCAGGAGCAAGAAAATATGCAAATCAAACCTATCTTTTAAAAATGGTTGAAGCTGCAAATATAGAAACCGGACTTCCTATCTGTCTGCATTTAGACCACGGAGAGGATTTCGAAATATGCAAATCCTGTATTGACGGCGGTTTCAGTTCGGTAATGATAGACGGATCTAAATATCCTTTAAAAAAGAATATAGAATTGACCAAACAAGTTGTAGAATATGCTCACGAAAGAGGCGTGACCGTAGAAGGCGAACTCGGAAAACTTTCCGGTATCGAAGACAATATCAATGTATCCGATGAAGACGCTCAGTTTACCAATCCCGACGAAGTAGAAGAATTCGTAAAAAGCACCGGTGTGGACAGCCTTGCGATAGCGATAGGAACAAGTCACGGAGCATTCAAGTTCAAAGGCACTCCGAGACTCAGATTCGACATACTCGAAGAAGTTTCGAAAAGACTTCCGAATTTCCCGATAGTACTGCACGGTTCTTCTTCCGTTCCCCGTGACTTTCTCGAAACAATAAACAAATTCGGCGGAGATATGACGGGAGCGCAAGGGGTTCCCGAAGAACTTTTAAGAAAAGCCGCTTCTATGGCTGTCTGCAAAATAAATATAGACTCCGATCTCAGAATGGCATTTACCGCAGGAATACGCAAGCATATGGCGGAAAATCCGACTCATTTCGATCCGAGACAATATCTTACCGACGCAAGAGCAAATGTAAAATCCATAGTAAAGCATAAACTTAAAGAAGTATTGGGCTGTGCGGGAACGGCTGACAGAATCTTAAAGGTTGCAAAACCTTTCGTAAAAAAATAAGAAATTAAGGCAGAAATTTAATGAATAAAAAAATCCGATTTTTAAATCGGATTTTTTATTTCACAATTGAATTTTTTACATACCGCTGTTTTTTCTTAAAGAATAGCCTTCTTTCTGTAATTTTTCAAGATGCATGGTAATCTGTTCGATAAACTCCTGATTGTCTGTGGTTTTAACCAGCATATTGATAAGATTTTCGGTAGCTTCCGCATTGTCGCCCGAAGCAAGTATTTTACGCATAGCCCATACTCCTTCGAGTTCCTTCTGAGAAAGAAGAAGCTCTTCCCTTCTCGTTCCCGATTTATTAAGGTCGATTGCGGGGAATATTCTTTTTTCGGAAAGTCTTCTGTCCAAATGTATTTCCATATTACCCGTACCCTTGAATTCTTCGAAGATTACATCGTCCATTCTCGAACCTGTATCGACAAGAGCGGTCGCAATAATAGTGAGGCTTCCGCCGTTTTCTATGTTTCTTGCGGCACCGAAAAATCTTTTAGGACTGTATAATGCTCCCGGGTCTATACCGCCGCTCAATGTTCTTCCTGTCGGGGGAATGGTAAGGTTATACGCTCTTGCAAGTCTTGTAAGACTGTCAAGAAGAATAACGACGTCTTTTCCCATTTCCACATAACGCTTTGCGGAATTTATAGTTAAATCGGCAGCTCTTGTATGGTGTTCGGGCATTTCGTCGAAAGTCGAAAAGATAACATCGCCTTTTATAGAACGCTTCATATCCGTAACTTCCTCCGGACGCTCGTCGATAAGAAGAACCATAAGTTTTATATCGGGATAATTAGTAGATATGGAATTTGCGATTTTCTTTAAAAAAGTAGTTTTACCGGTTTTCGGCTGAGAAACAATCATGGCTCTCTGTCCTTTACCGATAGGCGCAATCAAATCAACGCAACGGACGGAAAAATCGTTTTTGATTCCGGGAATTTCCATTTTAATTCTTTCATTGGGATATATAGGAATAAGACTGTCGAAATGCGGTCTTTTCCTTGCCTTTTCGGGATTTTCGCCGTTTATTTCGGTAACGGATATGAGCGAAAGGGCTCTGTCTTCACCCGAACTTCTTGCAAGACCTTTTACGAAATCCCCCCTTCTCAATCCGTACATACGCATAATTTCGCCTGAGACATGGGTATCGTTTGCGCTGTTTTCACAGTTATTGCTTCTTAAAAATCCGAACTTATCCTGATTGTCGAAAATTCCTTCTCTTACGACGGTATTTTCCGATGCGGGCTCCTGCTCGATTTGTTCGCCGTCAAAGTACTTGTCTTTCAAAAGATGATTTTCGGAAAGTTTGAATTCCGAACCGTACTTGATTTCCGGCAGATTCTTCATACTTTGTTTTGTAAGATATTCGCCGTAATCTTCGCCGCCTTTCTGACTGCCCAATATTTTAGCAGGCGGCCTTCCCCTGCTGTTCGAATTAAACTGAGGCTTCTCGTCGCCTTCCTGTATAGCGAGTATTCTGTCGATAATTTCGTTTTTACGGCAGGAGGTCGGAGATTTTACTCCGAGTCTTCTTCCTATAACACGAACTTCGAAAACGGAACATTTTTCAAGCTCTTCCTTGGTGTACTTAAATTTCTCTTCCATTATCCGCTCCTGCTTTAATACATACTAATAGTATAAGATATAATAAACTGAATTATATTTTTTTTGGTGATTTTATTGTTAACAGACTAAAAACAATTTAGTCAAAAAAATTAATGATTTAATTTAAGAATAACAAGTTTGGTTTTTTCATCGTCGAACTTGGTTCTGTCGAATTCTATTGTATCGCCGTCGACTTCTATAATTTCGTCATCTTCGAAAAGTTTAACGAATTCGTCTATTTTATCTATATCCAATTCGCATTTTTTGGTTTTATAATGCATCGGAATAACTATATCGGGCATAACTCTGTCAACATATTCTTTTGCCTGAACTGCGTCAATAGTGTAATTACCGCCTATCGGAATAAGCAGGACATTGACTGAACCTAAATTTTCAAGGATATCGGTAGAACATTCTTCGCCTATATCGCCCATATGGCAGACATCGACTCCGTCCATTCTGAACTTAAAAATCAGATTAGAACCTCTTTCAGAACCCGAACTTGCGTCGTGAAAGGTTTTGAAAGAAGAAATATGGACGCCCTTGATTTCGAACGCACCGCTTTCGGTCAGAACACGGGGGCTGCCCAAAACGCCTTCGATATAATTGTGGTCTTTATGAGAATGACTGAGAGTAACGCAGTCACAACTGAATTTTTGCATTTCCTCACCCACATAGGGGTGGTAAGGGTCGGTAATTATAGTGGTTCCGGTACTCTCTGTCAGTTTAAACGAAGAGTGTCCCAACCATTGAATATTCATAATTCCTCCGTAAAAAATCTCAATTTAGGACTATTATATTATAATTTCAAAAAAATTTCAATACATTTTCGCTATTTATTGATTTTTTTTAATGAGCTCTGAAATCTTCTCGTGAGGAGCGAGAAGAACGCTGAAAGACTTATCCTGAGCGCAGGCAGCGATTATATAAGCGATAAACTTTGACATATCCGCTTCAACGAACCATTTTGTATCTTTAAGTTCGGGTTTAAGATATGTAAGATTTGTCGAAAGCAATGCGGTAAATAAGCCTTCTTCGTAAGCTTTATTGAATCTTTCCACTCCTTCCGTAAAAAGAGCGAATGTCGCAGAAATGAATATTCTTTTTGCGCCGTCTTTTTTAAGGTCGGTTGCAAGTCTTAAAATGGAGTCGCCGGTAGCTATGATATCGTCTGCGACGAAAACATCTTTATCTTTGACGCTGTTACCGATATATTCGTGAGCGACGATTGGATTTCTTCCGTTTACGATTGTCGAGTAGTCACGGCGTTTATAGAACATACCCAAATCCAGACCGAGTTCGGAGGCATAGTAAATATTTCTGCTCATAGCCCCCTCGTCGGGGCTTACCACCATAAAGTGTTCTTTATCGAATTTGGTATCAGGGTATTTATTCAGTAACGCTTTAAGAATCTGATATGTAGGAAGGAAATTATCGAAGCCCATTAAAGGAATAGCGTTCTGAACCCTCGGGTCGTGAGCGTCGAAGGTAATCAAATCTCTTATTCCCATAGCCTCCATTTCTTGTAGCATCATAGCGCAGTCGAGCGACTCTCTCGAATTTCTTCTGTGCTGGCGCCCTCCGTAAAGCATAGGCATAATAAGAGTCAGACGGTTTGCCTTTCCCGCTATTGCCGAAAGTATTCTTTTAAGGTCGGCATAGTGATCGTCCGGCGACATAGGAACTTCCATACCGAACATAGAGTATTTACAGCTGTAATTTCCCACATCGACAACAAGATAAATATCTTTACCTCTTACCGTTTCGTTGATAATGGCTTTTGCGTCGCCCGTTGTAAATCTGGGACATTTGGTATTGATAAGAAAACTGTCTACCTGTTTGGTTTTAAAACTAACCTTTTTTCTGTCCTCGTTGTACATTCTGACAAGATAATAGTCTATTTTGTCGGCAAGAGACTTCGCCCCTTCCAAGGCGATAATACCTATATTAGGTTCCCCTTTGTTAAAGTCAAATGTTGATTCGAAAAACGATGCCATAAAAAACTCCTGATTTAAAATTTATATATTGATTATTTATTATAAAATAATTCTTTCGAATAAAATTCCGGTTCTTCACTTATATTGACTTTAAGTCTTTTAAGAACATCTTCGTCCGATGCACAGAGAATACAGGAAGAATGGGCTTCCAACCCTTCGAGTTCGCCGAGTTTGGAAAGAGCGGCTTCCACCGCAGGATTTGTTGCGGCGCATATCGAAAGAGCGATAAGCACCTGTTCGAGATTCAATACTCTGTCTTTCTGTTTTAAAATATTCTTTTTAAGTTTCAATATAGGATTAATTACAAGCGGCGAAATAAGTTTGATGCCGTCGCTTATTCCCGCAAGGCTTTTTATTGCGTTAAGAAGCATCGAACAGCTTGCCGTCATAAGTTCGGAAGCCTTACCTGTAATAATCTTACCGTCCGGAAGCTGAATTGCAGTAACGGGCAACATTTCCTTTTTGGATTTTTCGAGAGCTGCCGCAACCACCGGTCTGTCGTTGACGGATATATTGAGTTCGCCCATTAAAAATTCTATTTTTTCGGGAACGGAATTGTCGCAAAGACCTTGCTTGCAATCGCAAAGAGCTTTATAGTATCTTCTTATAACTTC
The DNA here is from genome assembly GCA_944342015.1 of uncultured Clostridia bacterium. Classification (GTDB taxonomy): domain Bacteria; phylum Bacillota; class Clostridia; order Christensenellales; family CALVMC01; genus CALVMC01. Next base: position 58,753 of record CALVMC010000007.1, on the reverse strand, counting down.
CTTGCAAGCGGCTTTTCTTACGATTTCGTCGTCGGTAATGGCAAACCCCGCCATATTAACCCCCATATCGGTAGGAGACTGATATACAAGGTCTCCGTTGGAAAGTTTTTTCATTATGGCTCTGACAACGGGGAAAACCTCTATGTCTCTGTTATAATTTACGCAGGTTTTGCCGTAGGCTTCAAGGTGAAAGTGGTCGATCATATTCACGTCTTTAAGGTCTGCGGTAGCGGCCTCGTAAGCGACGTTGACGGGGTGCTTTAAAGGAAGGTTCCAGATAGGAAAGGTTTCGAACTTAGCGTATCCTGCTTTAACTCCCCTTTTATACTCGTGATAAAGCTGGCACATACAGGTTGCAAGTTTACCGCTGCCGGGACCGGGTGCGGTTACTACCACTAACGGCTTTGTTGTTTCTATATATTCGTTTTTGCCGTAACCTTCGTCGCTTATTATAGTTTCTATATCGGTAGGATAACCTTTTGTTTTGGTATGAAGATAAACCTTTATTCCCAAGTGTTCGAGTTTCTGCTTATAAATTTCGGCTGCAGGCTGATTTTCGAACTGAGTTATGACTACGCTGTTTACGGAAATTTTTCTTTCTCTTAAATTATCTATAAGGTGAAAAACCGTAAGACCGTAATTTATTCCGTAATCGGCGCGGATTTTATTTCTTTCCAAATCCTTTGCGTTGATCGGAATAATAATCTCGGCTTTATCTTTCAATTTTTCGAGAAGTTTGATTTTTGCATTCACGTCGAAGCCGGGAAGAACCCTTCCTGCATGAAAATCTTCAAGAAGTTTTCCGCCGAATTCAAGATAAAGTTTATCGAATTTCTCGATACGCTCCAAGATGAACTGGCTCTGTTTTTTCATATAAAAATCTTTATCGAAACCTATTTCCATAATACCTCTTACTTATACCGATATTTTACCATTTTAGCGCAATAATGACAAACTTTTACGATATAGAATTGAATTTTTTTCTATAATTTTTTCTGTCTTAAAAAAACCGCTTTATACAACTTCCGACGAATGTAAAAAGCTTTTCAAATACTTTAAAGTAATATCTACATAATATAAGGATTAAAGCAGAAAATAAAGTTATGAAAAAATTTTTTTATAAACTAAAATTAATTTTTACATTTTTAATTATAATCCAGATATTGTTTGCCATAACCGGTTGTTTGCCGCCCGACAACGCAGACGGCAGAAAGGAAATACAAAATTCCGAAAATCAAAACAGTCTCGATATAGGCGACGACAGACAAGAAAAGTCTGAAAAAGAAGCTAATAACTTACCCCCTGACGAATACGACCTGCCGATAATTATGTATCATTCCGTTCTGCCGAAAGGAAAAACTGCCTATACCATGTCTCCCGATATGCTCGAAACGGATTTTAAGTATATTCAGGAAAAAGGATACCATACCGTTACCGTAAACGAAGTAATTGCTTTTACCGAAGGAAAAGGAACCCTTCCCGAAAAACCGATAATGCTTACATTCGACGACGGTTATTATAATAATTTCGTATATGTTATTCCTTTACTTGAAAAATACGATTTCAAATGCGTAACGGCAATAGTCGGTTCTTTTTCGAATTCCAAGGATAACAGAGAGGGAAAACCACAATCATTGAGTTATTCGCATATGAACAAATATCAGATAAAGGAAGCCGTAAAAAGCGGAAGAGTGGAAATTCAGCATCATTCCTATTCCTTGCACTCATACGGTAAAGCCCGAAAAGGAATAAGAATAATGAAAGGCGAAAGCTATGAAAATTACAAAGAATTACTCGTAAAAGATACTTTGAAACTCAACGAATGGCTGCTTGAAAACTGCGAAGTCACTCCCACCGCTTACTTTTATCCTTTCGGCGCATGGTGCAAAGAGGGATATGAAATTTTAAAAGAGCTCGGCTTCAAAGCAACCCTTGGGGTAGAAGCGGGACTCAACAAAATAAAAGTCGGTAGGGAACTTAAAAACCTTTACCGCTATAACAGAGCGGGAAATATATCCACAAACCGGTTTTTCGAAAAAAACAATATAATTTAAAAAAAACTGTTTTTCAACATAAATTTCATAACTCTTCAAAATATTTTACTAATCCGATATTTTATGCTATACTTTCGAATATAATAAAATAAAATTTATCGGAGGAATATTATGGCAAAAAATTATCATATATCGAAAAGAGACGACGGAAAATGGCAGGTAAAACTTGCAGGCGGCGAAAAAGCGATTAAACTTTTCGACACACAGGCTGAGGCAATCGATTATGCAAAATCGGTTGCAGAAAATCAGGAAGGAAATATTACAATTCATAAAAGAGACGGCAAAATAAGAAAACAAAATTACGCCAGCGACAACGATTAATAAAAAACGGTTCGAAAGAACCGTTTTTTTATTAATGATTTTTATTACATAAAACTTATCAAAACTTTTATCAGCCCGATTATTACCGATATTACGAAAACAGTTTCTGATTTTAATACGATACGGTTTTAATATATTTTAAATCTTTATTAATTTCCGAATTTTAAAAAGCAAACTTTTTTAATCGGAATAAACATTTTTGAATATTTTAAAAAGCATATTGATTTTTTGGTAATAAAAATTTATAATTTAATTATGAAAAAGTTTCTGAAAATTTTTACGGTAATTCTTGCAGCCGTCATATCGGTAACAATACTTTCGTCGTGCAAAAACAACAAAGCGGAAATAACGGCGGACAATGTTCCCTTGTTTTACTCGGAATGGATGAAATACATAAACGGCGATACTCCCGTAAAAAACATAGCAATCCCCGGAAGCCACGACGCAGGAACATACAATATGCTGTCGCTTGGCGAAACGCAAAGTTCTTCGATACTTACACAGCTCAAATTCGGAGTCCGTTATTTTGACATAAGAGTAGAGAAAAAAGGCGACAGTCTTGTAATATTCCATTCCGTACTTTCGGGAATGGATTTTAATGAAGTAATAAACGATATTTCCGAATTTATGGAAACTAACGACAGCGAAGTATTGATACTCGACTTTCAGCATTTTAAAAACGATTCCATGCAAAAGGTAATAGATACTCTCGAAAGCAGTCTTGATACCGAAAGGTATGCGGTAAAAAACGATACCGAAATGTCCGACGCCGATTTTATCGATAATTTGAAACTTGAAGATTGCAGAGGAAAATTTATAATTACTTGGGGAAGCGACTACAAAATAGACGAAAAGAATTATCTTTTCAGAAGAAACAACGACGAAGGAAGTCTTTCCGAGTGCAGTCTCGAATCGTATTATGAAGGAGACCTTCACAAAAAAAGTTCAAACGAGTTTATAGAAAACGCTCTTCCTTTGTACTTTGAAAAATTTTCTCTGAAAAATAAAGGACTTTTCGTTCTTCAAGGGCAATTAACCGCACCCACTTTGGTTACTACTCCCCTTTCTCTCGAAGAAAGTCATTCCGAAAATATGAACAATTATGTCAAAAATCTTAAAAACAGCGATTTATTGAAATATGTAAATATAATAATGCGTGATTATGTTACCGACGATATTGAAAAAACAGATTCGGTACTGTCTTTAAATATCGCAAAAAATATAGTCAGCGATACAAAGGAATTTTTAAAATACATTGAAATTTAATGTATATATATTTATTTGAATACAATAAAAACGCACATTTGTGCGTTTTTTGTTAATCTAAACTTATATCGTAATTTTAGCGGACTTTTCAATTGAAATTCAATTAGCAGATTCCGCAATCGAAATTCAAACCGCAAAGAGAATTATTTATAAGAATCTTTAAGGGAACAGATACAGTTAAATACTGCTTTTCCGTTTTCCTTTTTTCCGCAAGCCATATAATAGCCTTCACGCATAAACTGAAATCTGTCGTAAAGTTTTGACTCGCTTAAAAATGCTTCGCCTTTTGCATTGTAAATTTTCTCGGTTTCGAAATTAAGCCTTTCGGAAAAGTCGCCCTCTCCCTCGTTAATAAGATAATCGTATTCTTTTACCAAAAGATCGCTCGAATACTTTGCGCTTACCCACTGAATAACCCCTTTAACCTTAATGGAGGAATTTTTTCCGCCGCTGACGCTGTCTTCTATAAGTCTTGTTCTGACTTCTGTAACCTTACCGTCCTTTTCTGTATGGGAAAGATATTCGAGAATATAGGAATCTTTCAGCCTTACCATTCCGCCGGGAACGAGTCTATGATATTTAGGCGGAGGATTGGGACTGAAATCTTCACTGTCTATATAAATTTCCGATGTAAGAATAACATCTCTTTGAGAAAGGTCGTTTTCGTCCATAGGATTATTTCTCGATTTCATTATCTCTTCGCCGTTTAGATTTTCTATGACGAGCTTTAAAGGTCTTTTGACAACCATAGCTCTTTTAGCTTTGACATTCAGATAATCTCTTACGAAATGTTCGAATAAAGCGATATCGACTTCCGAATTGGATTTGGAAACCCCTATTGCCGCACAGAAATTCTTAATAGCCTCAGGCGGAACCCCTCTCATACGAAGTCCGCTGAGCGTAGGCATACGGGGGTCGTCCCAACCGTTTACAACCTTTTCGTCTACGAGTTTTTTAAGATACCTTTTGCTCATAATCGTTCTTGTCATATTAAGTCTTGCAAATTCAATCTGTTTAGGGCCGTTTTCGTATCCGCAATTAATTTTAACCCAATCGTAAAGGGGTCTGTGGTCCTCGAATTCCAAAGTGCAGATAGAATGAGTTATCCCCTCATAGCAATCGCTCAAAGGGTGAGCAAAATCGTAAAGAGGATATATAATCCACTTGTTTTTGGTTCTGTGATGAGCCGTTCTCGATATTCTGTAAATTACCGGATCACGCATATTGATATTAGGACTTGCCATATCGATTTTGGCACGAAGAACCTTTTCGCCGTCTTTAAACTTGCCGTTTTTCATTTCTTCGAAAAGTCTCAGATTTTCTTCTATGCTTCTGTTTCTCGACGGACTTTCCTTACCGGGCTGCGTAAGAGTTCCTCTGTTTTCTCTTATTTGTTCTGCGCTCATATCGCAGACATAAGCAAGACCTTTTTTAATAAGAAGAACGGCGGATTCGTACATTCTATCGAAGTAGTCGGAAGCGTAAAGTTCTCTGTCCCATTTAAAGCCGAGCCATTTGATATCTTCCTTTATGCTTTTAACATACTCTTCGTCTTCTTTTATCGGATTAGTGTCGTCGAAACGGAGATTGCATTCGCCTTTATATTTATCTTTCATACCGAAATTTATGCAAAGGGATTTTGCGTGCCCTATATGAAGAAAACCGTTAGGTTCAGGCGGAAAACGGGTTATTATTTTTTTACAGTCCTTTTCGATATCTTTATTTATTATCTCTTCTATAAAATTGAATTTTTCTTCCATAATCCTTCTCGTATAATTATTTTCGCTGAAACCGTTATATAAATAATTTTCCGTAAAATAAGAAATTTTAAAATATACCGGTAATCTTGTCTCCGTTTATGGTCATATTGCAAGCTGCGGGAACCTTCGGAAGACCGGGCATAAGCATAATAGAGCCGCACTCGGCAACTATAAAACCTGCCCCGCTTCTTAAATTTATATCCCGAACTTTAATTTTAAATCCCGACGGCGCACCGAGCTTTTTTGCGTCGTCCGAAAAACTGTACTGAGTTTTTGCAATACAAACGGGAAGAGCGTCTTTACCCATTTTAATTATTTCCTTTATTTTTTCCTTTGCCTCGGCGGAATATTCCACTCCCGAAGCACCGTAAATGTTTACGGCGATTTTTTCTATTTTTTCCTCGATTTTATCGTTGATATTGTAAATACATTTGAGTTTCGACGGCTGCTGAACGGCTACAAGGGTTTCGGCTGCAAGTTCCAAAGCTCCTGCGCCGCCCTTGCCCCAACCTTCGGTTACTGCAAAGCCTGCGCCTTGTTTTTTGCATTCTTTTCTGACTGCTTCTATTTCTTCTTCTGTATCGGTATTGAATTTATTCAAAGCGACTACAACAGGAAGATTGAATTTTCCTTTAATGTTATCGATATGTCTTATTAAATTTGCCATACCCTTTTCCAGACATTCCATACTCTCGCCGCCGCCGTTGAATTTAAGAGAACGGACGGTTGCGACAAGTACGACTGCGTCAGGTTCGATACCTGCAATTCTGCATTTTATATCGAGAAATTTCTCTGCGCCCAAATCGGCTCCGAATCCGGCTTCGGTTACCGTAATATCTGCAAGAGACAAAGCCTGTTTTGTGGCTATTACAGAATTACAGCCGTGTGCGATATTTGCAAAAGGGCCGCCGTGTACGATTGCGGGGTTACCTTCGAGAGTCTGAACGAGATTGGGTTTTATTGCGTCTTTCAGAAGTATTGCCATAGCTTCTTCGGCTTTTAAATCCTTTGCAAAAACCGGTTTTTTGTCTTTTGTGTAACCTACAAGGATATTGCCGAGTCTTTTCTTTAAGTCTTCGCCGTCTTCCGCAAGGCACAAAATCGCCATAATTTCGGAAGCTGCGGTTATATCGAAACCGCTTTTTCTTTTTCCCAAAGAAATTTCTCTGAGCGCCCTTTCGTTGACGTCCATACAGTAACGGTGCAAAATTTTGTTTTCGTCTATATCAAGTTCGTTTCCCTGATAAATATGATTGTTTATGAGCGCACAAAGAAGATTGTTTGCGGAAGTTATAGCGTGCAAATCGCCCGTAAAATGCAAATTTATATCAACCATAGGCGCAATCTGAGCCCTGCCCCCGCCCGTTGCTCCGCCTTTAAGACCGAAGACGGGACCCAAAGAAGGTTCTCTCAATGCAAGACATACCTTTTTACCCGTTTTTCTAAGAGCGTCGCAAAGACCTATTGAAACAGTAGTCTTACCTTCTCCCATAGGTGTGGGATTTATTGCGGTTACGAGAATAAGTTTTCCCTTTCTTTTACCTACGGGCTTATTTATCTTGGCGATTTTGTCGCCGTAAAAAATCAAATCTTTCTTTTTAAGACCGAGCTTTTTCGCAACGGATTCTATTGATTTTAGTTTTGTGCTTTCAGCAATTTCGATATCGGAACTCATAAACTACTCCTTACATTTAGACGGAAAAATCAATTTATCGGGAAAGACCGACATAACCCCGCCTTTTTTATTGAAACCGAATTTATAAAAATAATCGGAAACATAATCGACAATTATTTCCTTACCGTAATCTGCAAGTCTTGACAATAAAACCCTTGTCGTAAAATCTCCGTAACCTTTACTGCGAAATTCTTCGAGTATCCCGACGCCTTTTATATGTACCGTATCCGAATAATAAAAAGCGGCGATACCGACGGGAGTTTTGTCGCATTTTACAACTGCAAAAACTGCATTTTCAGGCTTTTCGACCTTCAAAGAATCGAACATAGAATCGATAAGAGAATTATCTTCGGTAAGTTCAAGATTAATCATAAATTTATTTTAAATAATAGATATAATTATGTCAATATATTTTATTGAAACTTAATCAAAAACCGCCTTATAAGGCGGTTTTCGTACTTGAATCGCATATTAAAATATGAGCATATTTTCATATTACTTGCTTTCGAGAACATTTACATACTCTATAATGAAATCTCCGACTTTTTCGATACCGAGTTTAGAGGTATTAATACAGATATCGTAATTTATGGGATTTCCCCATTCCTGCTCGGTATAAGTGCTGTAATAGTGCGCTCTTTGTTTATCTATACGCAAAATCTGTTTTTCGGTATTTTTGAATTTTTGGTCGTATTTTTCTTCCACTCTTTTTTTACGGCTTTGAAGGTCGGCATACAAAAAGACATTAACGACATTAGGTTGTTTTTTAAGGACGAAATCAGAACATCTTCCGACGATAACGCAAGGTTCTTTTGCTTTTTCGAGAATAATATCCGATTGAGTTTTAAATAATTTGTCGTTTATCGCCATCTCTCCTATATACGGCGAAAAATAACCCATGGACGGATTGGCATAAACCATATTGCCGAATAATTTGCTGGCTTTCTCGTCGTAAGCTGCGTAAACTTCGGGAGAAACATTGTTTTCCTGCGCAGCAAGAGAAATGAGTTTATTGTCATAGAAAGGAATTTTTAATTTTTCCGCAATGTAATAACCTATAATTCTTCCGCCGGAACCGAACTGTCTGCTGATAGTAATTACATGTTTCATAGAAACGCCCCCTTTAAATCCTATAAGGATTATAAGATTATTTTAACAAAAACCTTTGTAAAAGTCAATTAAACTTATTAACCGTCAACAGTTAAAAGCCGTTGACATTTAATGCAAAATCATTAATTTCGATAGCCGATATTACAATTAACAATTAACTGAAATTATACCCTTTTTTTCTGCGATTATAATCAAGTTAAATACGGCACTCAAACGCCGTCAATCAGAAAATTATAATATTCGGCCGCCATACGGCGATAATTCGTTACGATAAATTTCCGTTTTTTAGAAGAAAGTCCATAATCCGATAAATTGTAAATTGAAAATAACTACCCTTTTTTTCTTATATAGGTAAATGCTTCTATATCCTTGATTGTGCGACTTTTTGATTTTCCGCTTTTAGAATTTGCTTTTTTATCCGAAACATTTACAAAAGTACTGTCTTTTTTCTTTTTTGAATAGGAAGTATTTTCGATTTTTTCCGGTTTGTATTCACCGTAACCTTTCTTATTTACAGAAGAATCCTTACTTTTATATTTTGACTTTTTATTTTGTTCCGTTCTTTTTTCCGGTTTATGATTTCTGTATTCATTGCTATAACGGTGCTTTTTTTGAACTGTATCGGAAATGTTTTCGTTATTTTTGTTAAGGTTTTCACCGCTTTTTTTCTTTTGATTAGTACTTAAAGCATTGTTGTTCTTTATATTCTGCGACGCCCTTTTTTTCTCGGAATTTTTTTTAGAAGGCAAATCCTTATTATAACTTTGCCCATCGCTTTTGAACCCTGTTTTCGATACTTTGCCTTTTCCTTTAAAGTTATTTTTACCGTAATTTAAGGAATGGTTTTCAGTTCCTTTATTTTTATTGTCAGATTTTTTTACGCTGTTTCTTCCGCTGTCTTTTAATTCTTCTGCGTATATTTTCTTTTTTTCGTTTTCCGATTGCGACTCGTTTTTAAGATAAGAAGCGAAAAAATCGAGAGGGGTAAAATCGGTACCGTTTTCGAAATTATACTTTCTGAGAGCGGAATTTATCTCTTCTTTTTCTTTGAAGTTGCTTCTTTCTATTGTAGACAGAGCTTTGATAAGTTTATTTTTCATAATTTATACCTCTTGGTCTCAGACGGCTAAATCAGAACACTCCTAAATGTTTAAAAGTGTAAACCGCCAGAAATACGCTTATAAGAGAAACGAGCGCCGAAAAAGCCACGATTTCGGCTGCAAGTTCGTAATCTCCGTTTTCGTTTTTTGCCATAACATAACTCGATACCGCAACGGGCGAAAAGTAAGCGGCGGTAAGTACGGCAATTTCTATACCCGTAAAATTCATAGCCCTTGCTATAAGAAGAATGATTATCGGAAGAATTATACCCCTTATAGCAACGGTTGAGAAAATAATGTTAATGTCTTTATAAATGTGTTTGAAATTAAGTTCTGCGCCCAAAAGCAGAAAAGCAAGAGGGGTAGCCATAGACGCCACTTCTTCAAGGGGTATAGCCTCGGGAATACGCAATCTGCAAAGGGAAATTATTATTCCTATTACGCTGCCTATTATAATCGGATTTTTTATAACTTCCAAAAGACATCTTTTAAGGCTGTGTTCTCTTAAAGGATTATAATACGAAAGAATAAAAGAAGCGTAAACATTATAAAGAGGAACGAGAAAGGCTCCGACTATGGCGGCGACATTTCCGCCTTCCACCCCGTAAATGGCCTGACAGATGGGAATACCGAACAGAATAAAATTGCTTCTGAACATTGCCTGAGTAATTACTCCCCTTCTTTCAGGCGTTTTGAACACGAAGTGTGAAATCGGCCATGAAACAAAAAAGACAAGAGAAGTGGTTATAAGAACGAAACCTACGAGTTTTCCGTCAAAGTCGGCAAGGAAATCGGAAGTTCCTAAATTATAAATCATAAGAACGGGAAAAAGGAACTGAAAGGTAAAATTATTCGCACCTTTTAAAAATCCTTCCGATATTATCCCGAATTTTTTAAGTAAAAATCCGCTTAAAATAAGAATGAATATAGGCAAAATTATTTCGCCGGAAAACAGAAAAGCGTCCATAAATCAATAATAACACAACATTATAAAAAAACAGAGTGTTTGAAATAAAGTTTTTTAAAAATAAAATAAAAAAAAGCTGAAAGTAAAAAAAAATATAAGCATTAAGTGCGGTAACCTAAAATTTTTAAAAAGCATACATTGTAATATCGAGGTGAAATATGGAAAATCTGACCTTCGTTACCGACCTTACAGACCTTAGAATGACTTACCTTTACGACCAGCTGTGGGCTTTGGGATACAATACGAAAAAATACAAAAGAAAGGAACAATATCTGGGAAAGGTTTGTTATCTTTTTTCTCCTGCAAGAAAATTCACAAGAGAGGAGATAGAAGACCTTAACGGAAACAGCATTATGTTTTCCGGCAAACATCCTTACGGGGAAATACTCGCAGTAAAACATATCGAATTCTTTGAACTTACCAAGGACGAATTTTATAATTATAAAAACGCAGTCCTTACTGCGGAAGCGGTTTTAATGCTTGTAATACAGAACACCGTTTCATCGTTAAAAAAATTAGATATACTTATTACCGGCTACGGACGGGTGGCAAGTGCGATTGCCGAACTTTTTTCAAAACTCAATCTCAATATTTCGATAGCCACTAACGATAAAAACGAAAGAGACAGAGCTCTTATTGTAACCGATAAGGTTTATCCACTTCTTCCTCCCCTTAACACTTACGACTGCATAATAAACACCGTTCCGAAAGAAATATTCCCGAAGGATAAAATCGGCGAGATTAAATCTTCCGCCCTGATACTCGATGTGGCAAGCGTGCAGTCGGTTTCCGAAAAGGAACAGCTCAATATGAGCGCAAACTATATGCACCAGACGGGACTGCCCGGAAAATACTGTCCGAAGTGCGCAGGTACTATTCTTAAAAATTCTATACTCACAACACTTAAAAAATTATAAAAAACGAGATGATAAATATGGAAAAGATAAAAGTAGGATTTTGCATAACGGGTTCTTTCTGTACCTTCGAAAAAGCTTTGAAGGAGATGAGAAATCTTATCGAAAAGGATTACGATGTTACCGCAGTAGTATCCGACAACGCTAAGAGTCTCGATACCCGTTTTTATAAAGCGGAAGACTTTTTAGAAGAACTAAAAAAAATTACCGGAAAGGAAGTTATAGACTCTATCGTGAAAGCCGAACCGATAGGTCCTAAAAATTATTTCGATATACTTGTAGTTGCGCCCGCAACGGGAAACACCATAGCCAAAATAAGCAGAGGAATAACAGACACGACTGTGACTATGGCGGTAAAATCCCATCTCAGAAACTCGAAACCTGTCGTTATCGCCATTTCCACAAACGACGGACTCGGGGCTGCGGCGGAAAATTTCGGAAAAATTCTTACGAGAAAAAATCTTTATTTCGTACCTTTCGGTCAGGACGATTTTATCAAAAAACCCTGTTCTCTCGTTGCCGATATGACAAAACTCGAAGATACCGTTTGCTTCGCTTTGAAAGGCGAGCAAATTCAACCCCTTATTGTGCAACACAATACTTAACGCATACAACATTTAACGCATAGTGAAATAAATAATTGATTAAGAATTTATCAAATAAAATCAATAGCAATCGATTTAAAGATATTAAGTTAAAGCAGAAAGAATTTACTTTATTTTACTCTGATCTGCCTTAACTTTAATTAAAATCGAATTTACCTTAAAAGTATATTGCAAAATGGGATTTAGTGTGCTAAACTATAATCGCCGTGCGGATATAGTTTAGTGGTAAAACTTCGGCTTCCCAAGCCGCCGTTGTGGGTTCGATTCCCATTATCCGCTCCAAGAAAAACCTGCTTTACGCAGGTTTTTTTATCTTTAACTTAATGAATAACCGTATATTAAAAAGTTAAATAGCCATATTTGTAATATTAATATTGCAAAAATTTTTTTTGAACTTTCCGATTTTTCGGTTAATACTTTTTCGGCACACGACTGTCCATAAAGATAATACTGTCTTGCATATTTTTCCGTTACCGATTTTGAGATACAAATTTGCTATTTAACAAGAAAAAATTCGCTAATTTCCGTTACTGTTTTAGGCGGTATCAATTCAAAACATACCGCTATTCCGTCCTTAGAGCGGTTACGGGATTTTTCTTTGCTGCAATCTTTGACGGAATAAGTCCTGCAACCAAAGTTAAAACCATACTTATCGCAATCAGAATAAGAGCGGTTGCCCAATGCAGATTTGCAAGATTGGAAATTCCGAAACTGTTTGAAACGGCAATATTTATCGGAATATTAATAAGCGCTGTTATAATAATTCCCAAAACTCCCGCAAAAAGTCCTATAATAAGGGTTTCGGCTTTAAACACTCTCGACACATCTTTTTTGCGTGCGCCAAGGCTCCTTAAAACTCCTATTTCCTTTGTTCTTTCTATTACCGAAACATAAGTAATTATTCCTATCATAATAGAAGATACTACAAGAGATATTGCGCTGAATGCCACAAGCACGACCGATACCGTATCGACCATTTCGTCCATAACGGTGAAAATAATTCCCGACATATCGGTATAAATTATTTGTTCTTCTTCGCTCTTTCCTTCATTCCAAGCGTCAAGATAGGCAATTATTTGGTTTTTGCTGTCAAAGTCCGCAGGATATATTGAAACCGACGACGGAACGGATATCGCTCCTAACTTTCTGAGTTGAGTTTGCAAAGCTTCTTCAAGTTCCTCTTCATCGGTGATAGGCTTTTCGAACTCCCCTACTTTTAAAGTAAAAGTCCTTCCGGTGGTCACATCTATCGTTTTATTTTCTTCTTTTGACTGCTCGATAACTATCTGTGATTTTCCGTTCTCTTCCAAAACAAAACTTGTAAGAGCAGAGGTATAAACGAGTCCCTGATTTAAAAATGAAGTATCCGAACTTTCCTTGACTCTGAGTATACTTACAATTTTTAAAGGAATACCTCTTTCGTAGGCGGAATTCAAATCGTCTGTTACGGAAAATATTCCGTCGTTGTTTTGATAATAAACATCGTTCAGAAGCAATCTGAACTCTTTGTTTAAAAGACTATCGAAGGAAATGCTTTCCTGCCCATCTTCGAATCCTATATTAAGAGCTTTTAAAGCCTGTGTCGAAAGTCTGTTATACTTATCGACTACAAGGCTTATTTCGTTATAGGAAGACGGAAATTTTTCCCCGGCTATTATATCGTAATGACTTTCAATAAACTCATCGTTATTGAGCATTTCCTGAAAGCCGGTGTCAGCGGTATTCAGTACAGAAACCGTTCCGTTATACTTTGTCGAAATATTCATACTAACGCCGTAAGAATAATTTATCGCAAGAAGCAAGGAGGAATCTATTTTTTTAATATAATCTATATATTCCTGAGTTATATTGTTTTCTTTTATGAACTTATCCGACATAGGTTCATAAGGATAAATACGGTCGGAATTATCGGGATAAGCGTCGAGTTCGACTTCGAGTCCGTTCTGCATAGCCATAATGTCATCTATTTTGTAAGCGTTTTTGGTAATTTGTATAGGACTTTGACTTAAAGATTCCGTCTGAATGTTTCCTATATACTGACTGAGTCCGTTCGAAAGAGAAAGCACGAGAGCGATACCTATAATACCTATACTTCCCGCAAAGCCCGTCATAAAAGTTCTTCCTTTCTTAGTAAGAAGGTTTTTGAAACTTAAAGCTATTGCGGTAAAAAATGACATGGAAGTTCTGCTTTCATTATTTTTTCTTTTAAAAAGTCCTGAAAAGACTTTTTTCTTAACCGTGTTTTCTTGCGACTTTTCGGCGGTTGCATCAGCTGCGTTATCGTCCTGACTTTTAACGGCGTCGTCTTCAACGGACAGATTATTTTGTTTTGATTTACCTTTCTTTGTTTTTGAAGTAACTAAATCCTTTTCCTTATTGATTATATTTTCGCTTGAAATTATTTCTCCGTCAAGAAGCCTTATTATTCTCGAACTGTATTTGTCGGCAAGGGTATCGTTATGGGTTACCATAATTACGAGTCTTTCTTTTGAAACTTCTTTGAGCAGTTCCATTACCTGTTTACTTGTTTCACTGTCGAGTGCGCCCGTAGGCTCGTCGGCAAGTATAATATCGGGATTATTTACAAGAGCCCTTGCGATAGCGACTCTCTGCATTTGTCCGCCCGAAAGCTGATTGGGTTTTTTGTTTATCTGTTCACTGAGTCCTACCCTGTCGAGAGCCTTTAAAGAAGCTTCCTTTCTTTCCTTCGGGGAAAGTCCGCAAAGAGTCAGAGCAAGTTCCACATTTCCTAAAACCGTTAAATGGGGTATGAGATTATAACTTTGAAAGACAAAACCGATAGAACGGTTTCTGTAAGCGTCCCAGTCTTTGTCCTTATACTCCTTTGTGGAAATTCCGTTTATAATAAGGTCGCCCTCTGTATAAGAGTCCAAACCGCCTATTATATTCAAAAGAGTGGTTTTTCCGCAGCCGGAAGGTCCTAAAATACTGACAAATTCGTTTTTTTCGAATTTAAGGCTAATATTTTTAAGCGCAGTAACCGTTCCGCTGCCTGCTTTATAATCTTTTTTGATATTTACAAGTTCCAACATAATATTACCTTTATATATTTTAACCTATTTATTCAAATAAGTAAACCGATTGTAAATAAATGTTTATAATCAATAATCATTTATATTTGACAATTTTTTAATTTAAAGCTATAATAAACGAAATCAAGGGATAATTTCGGGGTAAAAAATGACAAGAGAAAGCGTTAAAAATCTTATAGAAGAACTAATGATATTAATGCCTAATTACAGGAAGAATTTTTCTCAGCCTACAAGAGTGCTAAGAAAATTCAACATTTCGCACACACAGCATATATGTCTTATATTGGTTGCGGAAAAAGGTCCGATATCGATGAGCGAACTTGCTGCGGAACTTTATGTATCGAACCAAAGACTTACGAAAATAGTGGATTCTCTTGTAGCCTACGGTTTTGTGGAAAGAAAGGAAGATAAAACAAACCGCAGGATAATACTTGCAGAAATTACCGAAAAAGGTCAGAAACAACTCGAACATTTCAAAAACTGTTTTTATGAACAGCTTTATAATAATTTCGACAAACTCAGCGATGAGGAAATTGAAATTTTTATTAAAGATGTAAAGGAAATAAATTCCATACTGAATAAAGTAACCGTTTCAGATTAATTTATGAACTTTTTGCTGACATTTCAATCAGTTGCGATTTTACTTGTTTACGCAATACCCGGCTATCTGTTAATTAAATGTAAGGTGTTGAAGCCCGAACATATTGCGTCTTTTTCGACGGTACTTTTATATATATGTCTTCCCAGTCAGTCGCTGTACTCTTTTCAGGTAACCGATTTTACGGTGGAACTTTTTATCCAAATGCTTATATTTTTTGCCTTGGCGATTTTGGCGGAACTTATAATGCTTGCTTTGATTTGGTTTATGTACCGCAAAAAAAACGATGTTGGCCACAAGGTTGTTATCGTTGCCTCAGCGTTCGGAAATGTCGGTTTTTTAGGCGTTCCCCTTGTAGAAGCCCTTCTTCCCGAGTATCCCGAAGCAGTTTGTTTTTCGGCAGTTTTTATGGTAGCGCTGAACCTTCTTGCCTGGACGGCGGGGCTTTTTATTATGACCGGCGACAAGAAATTTTTAAGCATTAAAAAGGTTTTTTTAAATCCGCAGATGCTTATACTTATTGTAGCACTGCCCTTGTTTTTCACGAACACTAAACTTCCCGAACCTCTTTTCAACGCAATAGACATTATGGGAAAAGGAACTACTTTTTTATGTATGCTTATTTTAGGAATGAGATTCGCAACGGTCAACAAGAAAAAAGTATTTACGGATATAAAAAATTATATAGGCTCGTTTTTAAAACTTATAGCCTTTCCGTCCGTTGCCTTTCTTATCTCGTTTGCCCTTCCGATAGACAGCAATATAATAAAAGTACTTTTTATACTGAGTTGCTGTCCTACTGCAAGCATTGTTCATAATCTTGCGGAAATTCACAGAACCGGTCAGCAGGAAGCTTCCAATCTCGTACTTACAAGCACTCTTTTTTCGATAATAACAATTCCGATAATGCTTTTATTGATTTAATAAACTTGAAAAACAGTCAAAAAACTATTTACCGTAAACTTAAACAATAATCTTTTTTACATTTGTAATCTTAAACTTTAACCATTTATATCTTCTTTTAGACATATGCGCAATTATTAAAAATATCCGAAAATAAACAAAAAAAGCCTTCTGAATGCGTTTTGAAGACTTTTTTTGCTATTTTTTAACTTAAAATATATTAATAGTAAAAAATATTATTTTCAAATTTTATTGTTTGAAAACGATAATATTTAACCTGAAAATCAACCGTTTTGTTTTCTGTAACTTTCTTTAAGGCGCTTGGAGTTATCGAGAATCTTTTTTCTCATTCTTATATTTTTAGGGGTAATTTCAAGAAGCTCGTCGTCTGCAATAAATTCTATGCTTTCTTCAAGGCTCATCTTTTTTATTGGATTCAATCTCAAAGCTTCGTCCGAACCTGCGGCACGCATATTGGTTACATGTTTTTTCTTGCAGACATTTACCGCTATATCTTCGCCTTTCGGGGAGTATCCTACAATCATACCTTCATATACTTCGACGCCGCTTCCGATAAAAAGCATACCTCGCTCCTGCGCATTGTAAAGACCGTAAGTTGAACTTGTTCCCGTTTCGAAAGCTATCAATGAACCTAACAGTCTTTTATTGATTTCACCTTTGAAAGGCGCATAACATTCGAAAACGGTATTCATAATTCCTTCCCCTCTCGTATCGGTAAGGAACTCGTTTCTGTATCCTAAAAGACCCCTCGACGGAATAAGAAATTCCATTTTAATGCGGCTTCCCGAAGGTTGCATATCGGAAAGTTCGCCTTTGCGACTTCCTAATTTTTCCATTACGCTTCCGACGCAGGTTTCGGGAACATCGATATATACCCTTTCGATAGGTTCGCATTTAACGCCGTCAATAGTTTTATACATTACCTTGGGATTACCTACCTGAAATTCGTAGCCTTCCCTTCTCATTGTTTCGATAAGTATGGAAAGGTGGATTTCCCCTCTTCCCGAAACAATAAAGCTTTCGGTAGTGAGTCCGTCCTCTACTTTTAAGGAAACATCTTTTAAAAGTTCTTTGTAAAGTCTTTCTCTTAAATTACGGGAAGTTACGAATTTTCCTTCCCTTCCTGCAAACGGACTGTCGTTTACTGAAAATTCCATCTGCAAAGTGGACTCGGAAATATTTACGAACTTTAACGGTTCCACTTTACTTGTGTCGCATATCGTATCGCCTATCGTAATGTTTTCTATACCGGTAACGCAAACGATATCACCGGCTACCCCTTCTTCGGTTGCCACTCTCGACAAGGCGTCTATGGTATAAAGATTAACTATTTTCGACTTATAGTTCTTTTCAGGTTCGCTGTAAGAGGCTACAATTATTTCCTGACCTTGTTTTATTTTTCCTCTCTGAATCCTGCCTATTGCGATTCTTCCTACATAATCGTTATAATCTATTGCGGAAACGAGCATTTGAAAGGGCATATTCTCGTCGACTTCGGGACAAGGAATTTCTTCAAGGACGGTATCGAGTAACGGAAAAAGATTTTCGCCCTGTTTTTTGTAATCGAGACTTGCCCAACCTTTTTTCCCGCTGCAATAGACGGCTTTGAAATCAAGCTGTTTTTCGTCTGCGCCTAAATCCGAAAGAAGTTCAAGTATCTCGTATTCCACTTCTTCGATTCTTGCGTCAGGTCTGTCCGCCTTATTTATTACCACGATAACTTTTAAATTAAGTTCGAGAGCTTTTTTCAATACGAAACGAGTTTGCGGCATCGGCCCTTCGTAGGCGTCTACAAGAAGAAGCACCCCGTCAATCATTTTAAGTACCCGTTCGACTTCACCGCCGAAATCGGCGTGTCCCGGGGTGTCTACTATGTTTATCTTCACCCCTTTGTAATTTACCGAAGTGTTTTTTGCAAGTATGGTAATACCCCTTTCTCTTTCAAGGTCGTTATTATCCATAACTCTTTCCTCGACTACCTGATTGCTTCTGAAACTTCCGCACTGACGGAGCATACCGTCTACAAGGGTGGTCTTTCCGTGGTCTACATGGGCAATTATTGCTATGTTTCTCAAATCTTCTCTTTTCATCTTTAAACCTTAACTTTTAATAAAATAAAAAATATTTAAATCATAAAACAAGAAAAAACAATTTTCTTTCGAAAACAATGATTTAAAAATACTTACTAATTATACCCTTTTTAAAGTCTGCTGTTAATTAAATAAACGAAAAAAAATATTTTTTTTAAATTTCAATTATTTTTTATTCAACAGTTTAAGACATTCATCATAAACTTCTTTTTTGGGCTTATCGCACAAGAGCGCCGTTTCGTTAACGGCATCTTTCGTACTGAGTCCTGCTTTTAAAAGAAGGGATAACTGTTCTTTTACGGAAATACCTGTTTCCTCTTTTTCCTTCGGCATAACGATTATAACGAACTCGCCTTTCGGATTATCTTCCTTAAAAGAAGAAAGAGAAGAATATACAGCTTTTTCGTGAATTTTGGTAAGTTCTTTAATAACTGTTATTTTTCTGTCGCCGAATACGGAAAACATATCCTTGATATCCTTATTGATATCGTGGGGAGCACAGTAAAAAACTATCGGGAAAACCGAAGAAGAAAGACTTTTCAATTCTTCCTTTCTCTTCGCCGGTTTGGAATCGAGAAATCCTGAAAATACAAACCCCTTAAAATCCAGTCCTGCAACCGAAACCGCAGCCGCAGCCGCACAGCAGCCCGGCACGGCATAAACTTCCACCCCTTCTTCCCTTGCTTTCCCTACTATAACCGAACCGGGATCGGATACGGCGGGAGTTCCTGCGTCGCTTACCAAAGCTACTGTTTTACCGTTTTTGATTTCTTCTATCACCGAAGAAGTGACTTCCTGCTCGTTGAATTTATGGTAGCTTAAAAGTTTGTTTTTTATTCCGTATCTGTCGAGAAGGATTTTAGTATGTCTTGTATCTTCGCATAAAATCAAATCGGCCTCGTCAAGTACTCTTACCGCACGGTAAGTCATATCTTCGAGATTGCCGATAGGCGTTGCAACAATGTAAAGTTTTCCCATAATCTTTCCTGAATATATTAATTTTCTATTTAAATTAATTATACTTTTTTTTAAGTAAAACTAATATTTATACTGAGCTTTTTTATTCCGAAATTTTATAACTTATATAATATTTCAATCGATACCGTAAGCTTTTTTGCCTTCCGAAGTATAGCCTCCGTCCTCGTTATAAACGGTAAGTTCTTTTAAAATCAATCCTTTTTTTCCATTAAGCCTTGCCTTTAAAAGAAATATATCGAAAGGCTTGTCCCCTTTCGGTTTGACAAGAAGTAATTCTTTAACCGAAAAACCGAATTTATCGAGAGAAGAGAAAACTTCTTCCATTCTGTTTATTTTGTTCACCGTATAGAAATCGCCGCCGAACTTTAAAAGATAAGAAGCGGCTTTTCCCATATCGCTAAGCGAAAGACTTTCTTCGTGACGGCAAAGAGAAATTTCCTTCACGGAATTTTTCATCGAGTCCTGACTTTTATAATACGGCGGATTGCAGACGACGGTATCGAAAACACCCTGCTTAAAAATTTTATCGCACATTTGAACGGGTTGATTTACAAATTTTATTTTATCCGACAAACCGTTGATTGCGGCATTTTTTCGGGAAAGTTCGAAAAGATTCTTTTGTATTTCCATTCCGAAAGCAAGACGGCAATTGTTTTTTTGGGAAGCGAGAATGGTGATAACGCCCGAACCGCTTCCGATATCGAAAAGAAGTCCGTCCTTTTTTACTTTGACGAAATTTGCAAGGGCAACCGCATCGGAAGTAAAACAGTAAAGTTTTTTATCCTGAATTATTTTAAATCCTTTATACTGCAAATCGTCCAGCCGTTCGCTTTGTGACAGAGTAATATTTCCGTTTCGGTTCAAAATTTCATATTCATCTAAAAACGGTCGGTTTAAAAAGATATTTTTATATTCGTCTTTTAAAATATTATCCAAATATCCACCTTAAAACTTGCACTTTGTAAAAATCAAAGGCCAGAGTCCCGTTGCCGCAAAACCTACAAAGAGATATCTTAATGCGCCTAATAAATCCTTTCCTATATCGGAGACATCGAAAAGATTGAATAAAGGTTTAAGTCCCTCTTTGAAAACCATAATAAGAGCGACGCCGCCTACGACTCTTAAAACTCTTTTCCACCAGACGAGGCCGTCTATTTCGAACTTGGTATATTTTTCGTCCATAAATATACCTGCAAGAGCTCCTATTGCCGTTCCTAAAAATTTAAGGCTGTCCGGGTCGTAAAGCGAGGGAACGGAAACATTGATGATAAGTAAAACTATCAAAGCTGCGTATATATAATATCTTTTATCGAAAAATTTATTTGCAAGATAAACGGTAAGAAAGGCAATACCCATACCCAGTACGCCGCCGACTAAAACATCTGTCGGATAATGAACCCCTAAATAAGGTCTTGACAGCATAACGAGAAAAATAATTATAGGACAGACTATGTAAGCCCATTTCTTTTTTGCGATAAGCATAAATGTTCCGTAAAAACTGCCCGCAAGCTGAGCGTGACCGCTCGGGAAAGAAAACTGCCTTCCAAGCCCGGTAGTGTTTACAAAGAAATTGTCTATCTGTACAAACCGTACTTTATCGCTGTATCCTTCTTTCATAAAAGGACGAGGTCTTCTTATAATGTTCTTTAAAATCGAATTTAAGGAAATCGACATAAACATAGCCATCATAAGGGTTTCGCCGGTTTTTTTGTTTACCGTCCAGTATACGATAAGCAAAAGAAGCAATAAAGGCAGCTCTTCGCAAAAGAAGGTAAAAAAGGCGAACAAAAAATCCATAAAAGCGGTAAAGCCGCCGCTTCCGCTCATCGCCTGAATACCTTGTTGGAGCCATAAATCGAATGCGTAAATTCCGTCCATAAAATCCTCCTACAAATGAAATATTTTGGAAAATTGCGCTGCAAATTCCTTTCTTGCAAAAAAGAGTATCGCAAGAAGAACAAGACCCCCCGCAAGGCAGCAAGGAATCACTATTTCGTAAAAAGCGTATCCGAGTACAGAAGCTACGATTATAGGAACGAAACATAAAATACATGTCAGTGAAAGATATAATGTATACTCCTGTAATCTTTTATGATAAATAAATAGAAATATCACTTGTATAACAATCGATAAAATCAACATTGAACTCAGTATATAAAAGTACAGATAAGCAGGCGCATAAATAATTCCTAAGACCGAAGAAGCCAGAGCCAGAAGAACAAATGTCTGCCAAAATATTTTACAGGAAACCGACCCTTTGTAAAGCACTGTATTTTTAACGAAAAGGTATCCGTAAAAAATCAATATGACAGCAGGAACTGACCAAAGATAATCGCTGTAAAAGCCGTTAAGAACGGCAAGCATGGCAATAACGGCAAGAGCGACGAAAGTGTATATTGCGGTAAAAGAATAAACCTTTCTTGTCTTTCTGAATTTTCGTTTCATAAAAACTTCACTCTCGCCCGAAGGCTGAACCGGTTCGTGACAAAGAGGACATTTATTAAGTCCCCCGCCTATTTCCACTTTACAGTATTTGCAGTAAGAAGGAGTTAAACCGTTCGATTCCGATAATTGATTTTCGGGTTTTTTATAACGGGAAATTCCTTCCATAACCTTTTTGACGGCGTCTTTTGCACGGTATTTTTCCACGACATTGCCGCAGCTTATACAGTAAGAACTGTGCCTTGAAATTTTTGCGCCGCAGTTTTTACATTTCATTTCCGCCGTCCTCCCACACATTGGAATATATTTTTATATTGAGTCCTTTATCTGCAAGGAAACGGAAAAAGAACTTTTCAACATCGGTATCTCTTAATAGTCTTCCGAAAGTAATTACCGTATCAGAGCAGCTTGTTATAACGGTAAGCGATAAAGGAACTTCTTTATTGTTACCTAACATAAAGGTAAATCTGTCTACATGCTTTTTCATATCGTCGGGCATTTTGACCACGCCGAGATTGGAAAAGGTCAGCGTCTTTTTATTGTTTCCGAACATATTCTGAACCATTCTGAAAACGACTTGTTTAACAAGTAAAGGAAGTATTCTTATTGGCAGAAACTTTTCGGCTTTAACGGTTGTATCGATTTGTTTTTTTAATTTTTCCTTATTCGTATCTCTTTTTAAACTTTCGGTCATAAGGCTTAAAAAATCTTCGAAAGTCAGGTTTTTGCCGTCTATTTTGAATCCTACTCTCGAAAAAAGAGAGAAATTCAAAAGTGTTGACGACGGGAAAATTTTTCTTAAATTAATCGGAACAAAAAGTTGAAGAGATTCTTTCGGGATACTGTCCTTGATTTTGGTTTTATAAATCGAGTACAGAACCAAAGCTCCGATATAAGCTGTAACCGTAACCTTGTTTTCTCTTGCAAGTTTTAAAAGTGCGTCGGAATCGGTGACGCCCTGTATAACGCCCATTCCCGGAAAATCGAAACGGTAGCCGGGAATTTTATAAGCCTCGCTTCCTTTAAGTTCGCCTATATTTTTAATGTCTTTAAGTTTAATGTTGTCTGCGTATTTTAAGAAACTGTCTTCTTCCTCTTCCTGCCTTACGGGAGAAGTGGGCAGAATAACCGATTCCTGAGCGTCTATATTTTCGCCTGTTTCCAAAAGGTACTGATAAACGAGGGTTTTTAAAAATTCCAATCCGCCGCTGCCGTCGCAAATTGCGTGAAAAAAGTCAACGGCTATTCTGTTTTTGAAATATGAAACTCTGAAATTGAATCCGCCTGTTTGAAGATTGTTTATAGGTCTTATAAGAAGGTCGCTGTCTTCAACTACATAAGGTCTTCCGTCGAGTTCTTCGAAATAATGCCAGAAAATACCCCTTTTAAGACTTACATTGAAAACCGAGTAACGGGGCATAATCTTATATAATGCTTTTTGAAGACAATCGGGCTTAACAGGACTTTTCATTTCAGCCGTAAGCCTGAAAAGGTTCTGAGAACCTCTGCTTGCAATAAGCGGATAAATTTTAGCCGAATTATCCAGCCTGTGCCAATTTTTATGTTTAATCATATACTCCCCTCAATATAACTTTTAACCGGTTATATTGCGAAAAAATAAATGGACGCCATAATGAAAAATGTTCCGATTAACACGAAAAAATGCCATACGGCGTGTCCGTAATTATGTTTGACCATTGAAAAGGGTATTATTCCCACTGTGTAGGCAATACCCCCCGAAAGTAAAAGATAAAATCCCAAAGGCGTAAGACCTATATATAAATCTTTTACGAATACGAGAAGAATCCACCCCATTATTACATAGCAAATAATGGTTACTATCATAAATTTTTTAGGGCTGATGCTGTTACATATTATACAAAAAACGGTAATTGCCCAAAGCAAAGAGACCATTACTATGGAAACCGTTCCGCCTACGACAAAAAGCAAAAGAGGCGTTGCAGAACCGGCTATCGAGATACTTATTGATATATGGTCCATTTTTTGCATTTTACGGCGTGTCTCTTCGTTTTTTACATAGTGGTAGACAGTGCTCATACTGAACATGTTGATAACGGTAATACAATAAACGGTGACAGCCGCAATTTTCATTGCGCTGCCGCTTTCACAAGCCTTAATAATAATAAATACGCTGAAAACAACGCTTAAAAGAGCGCCGAAGAGATGCGATAGATAATTGATTTTCCGTTCGAGAGAATTATAGTACGGTAATTCTCTGCCTTCAACTTTGGGCATAAAACATTTCCTTTCGATAATTATAATTCGGCATTAAAAATAAGTCAATAATATAGATGTCCCCTTTAACGATTATATGAATAAAATATTTATATAATATTGCAATTTGTTTTGAAAAAATATATACTTAAAGTATAATCTAATAATTTGTACCCGTAGCTCATTTGGATAGAGCGTCAGACTCCGACTCTGAAGGCGGAAGGTTCGAATCCTTTCGGGTACGCCATAATCAAATCGCTAAAAGCTAATTTTTCAAAGCTATAATTTTAAAAAAATACATTATACGGAACATTAAATGATAAATTAAGTTTTTGGAGGGGAAAATGAAATTTTTAGGTTGGCTTTTCAACGCAAGTTCAAGACACCGTTTAGGTATACGAATGTATGAAAAAGGCAAAGTGGGGATAAGACTGATTACTTTGTTAGTTTCGCTTGCAATAGTGGCGGTTGCTTTTTTAATTGAGTATTGGTTTTTTTCGTCTCTTATGACGGAAGGCTCGCTCGGGGGCGGAACGAATAAATTTGCGTCATTATTCGGAATAGGAGTTCTTATGATAATTGTATTCCTTGCCGCATTGGAATTCTGTTCGATATATTCGCTTACCGCCTTTAAAATGGCTATTTACGGAACGGCTTTAACCCTTGCTAAAAGAGCCGAAATCAAAAAGGCAAAAAAGAAAGCCAAAGAAGAAGGCGTTGAATATGTCCCCGACGAAAACATTCAAAAAATGGAAAGCGAAAAAACCTATAAAGCCTTGGATATTATTATCGGCATTTTGGAAATGGTACTTGCAATCGGAATAGTAATAGGATTTTTTATATTAATGTATAATATGTTAATAGACCCCTCTCCCGAGGAAAACCTAAGTAGTTTTTAAATAAACCGATAAAAAAATAATATTTATTAAAATTAAAAAAACTATTCGTCGTGAATAGTTTTTTTATGCAAATTATTTTTAATGAATTTATTATACTAAATTTTTCAGTATCAGTCTTCCATCGGGCTGTGTCGCTTTCATTGTAAAAAAATTTATTATGCTAAGTTTTTCAGTATCAGTCTTCCCCTCTTTCGGTAACTCCGCCGCCTAAAACCACTAAATTATCGAACCTTTCATCTTTTACATACAGCACGGTATACTGACCGGGAGTAATGCCCCGTTGCTTTTCTTCGAACTCTATACTGTACCCGTTTTTGTATCTTGTCGCATAGGCCTTGACAAGCGGCTGACGGTGCCTGAGTCTTGCAAAGCAGGAAAATTCGTCTTTTTGATATTCACTGTTTATAAAACTGAAATCTTCGGTTATTGCCCTTTTTTTATACAGTGCGCTCTCGTCCCCGTGACTTACATAAAGAATATTCTTTTTAATGTCTTTGTCTATTACAAACCATCTTCCGTTTACCCCGCTCTTATCTCCGCCGAGTCCGAGTCCCCGTCTTTGTCCTATCGTGTAATAAAAAACTCCGTTATGTTTTCCCACGGTGCGGTTGTCGAGAGTTTTTATTTCCCCTTCTTTCATCGGAAGATATCCCGAAAGAAATTTTCTGAAATTTCTCTCCCCTATAAAACATATTCCCGTGCTGTCCTTTTTTTGACTTACCGGTATTCCGCTTTTTTCCGCAATCTCTCTTACTTCGCTTTTTATGAGATTCCCTACCGGAAACAAAACCTTTTCAAGCTGTTTTTCGGTAAGCTGATTTAAAAAATAAGTCTGGTCTTTGTTTTCGTCCTTTGCGGTAAGAAGTCTGTGTCCGTCTGTATGCGAAACATTGCAGTAGTGTCCCGTTGCGACAAAGTCTGCGCCTATTTTTAAAGCGTAATTTAAAAAGGCGTCGAATTTTATTTCCTTATTGCAAAGCACATCGGGATTAGGCGTTCTTCCTTTCGAGTACTCAGAAAGAAAGGTTTTAAAAACCCTTTCGTAATATTCCTCAGCGAAATCGGCGGTATAATAAGGAATATCCAAAAGGGCGCAAACCTGCCTTGCGTCACGAAGGTCGTCATCGGAAGTACATCTTCCGTTCTCGTCCTTTTCGTGCCAGTTGCGCATAAAAAGTCCTATTACGTCATAACCTTGCTCTTTTAAAAGCAAAGCGGACACTGCGCTGTCCACTCCGCCCGAAAGCCCTACTACTACACTTTTTCCCATACCGAAAGATTAACATTTTTAAATCTTTAAGTCAACGCTAATAATAAAACAGCCTAAAATAACTTGCATTTAAGGCTTCTGATTAAAACAGCCAAAAAACTTGTATTTGAGACTACTAATTAAAAAGCCGAAATAACTTACATTTAAGGTTTCTGATTAAAACAGTCGAAAATAAGAAATATTTTCGACTGTTCATATGTTCATATAATTTTATTCGGTAAAATTGTTATAAAACAAGCGACGGTGCGGTATAAACTCTTGCTTTGAGTTCGTTATCGAGCATATAAAGGGATTTTGCGTCGTTTCCGAAAAGCTCCATTTTCTTTATAAGATTATCGGCGTTGGTTTCTTCTTCGCCCTGTTCTTTCACAAACCAATCTAAAAACTGTATGGTTCTGAAATCTTTTACTTCGTTTGCCGCAGAATAAATATTGTTAATTAAAGAGGTTACATACTGTTCGTGTTTCAAACCTTCTTTTAAAGGAGTGAAATTGTCTTTTAATTCTTTATCAGGTTTAGCAATTTCTTTAAGCACTATTTTATGCCCGTTGTTTTGAAGATATTTCAAAAACAGCATAGCGTGATCCCTTTCTTCCTGAGCCTGAACATAGTACCAGTTGGAAAATCCTTGAAGCCCTGCCTCTTCATAGTAATTAGAAAAATCGAGATAAAGGTAAGCAGAATAAAGTTCCTTGTTGATTTGGTCGTTAATAAGTTCGTATATTTTTTTATCAAGCATAATTAAATCCTCCGTATGATTAATTATAAAACTTTAATTTTATAAAATCAAGGAAAATAATAATAATTCTTAATTTTAATTGACAAAATGATGATAATAAATATATAATCATATTAGTAAGAAAAAAGGTGGTATTATGACTCGTCAAAAACAGCTTATTATAGACATATTAAAAAATTCCGAAGGACATATGACTGCGGACGAAATTTATATGGAAGCTAAAAAGAGACTTCCCAAAATAGCCGTGGGCACAGTTTACAGAAATCTCAATATACTTTCTGCCGATAAGATAATAAACCGTGTGGCGATAGGCAACGGTTCGGATATATTCGATAAAACTCCGAGTCAACACCCGCATATGATTTGTGAAAATTGCGGAAAGGTTTTCGATTTACCCGAAGAGGTTATAGATTATAAAAAAATAGAAAGCGAAGGTAACAAAGTCATATCCTGTAACCTTACCGTCAAGTGTTTATGTAAAGATTGCAAAAAGGACTGAAATTTTAAAAAAGCATTTTAACCGTACGAAAGTACGGTTTTTTTTATTTAACGCCGCACTGACTGAATTAATCTTTAAATATGTTTTTTATAGAAGATAAAAAATTATAAAAAACGGAAATAATAAATAAAATTAATAGTCTGATATCGTTAAAATATGCTTGCATTTTGACGGTTAAAATTTTATCATAATAATGATTTTATATTCGGAGGTTTTGCAAATGAAAAAGACAAAGATAATATGTACGATAGGTCCTGCCTGCACAGACGAAAAGATACTTACCGATATGGCGCTTGCGGGAATGAATGTTGCAAGACTTAACTTTTCGCACGGAACATACGAAGAACAGCTTGAAAAAATCAATCTTATAAAAAAAGTCAGGGAAAAACTTAATCTTCCCATTCCGATAATGCTCGATACCAAAGGGCCGGAATACAGAATAAAAACATTTAAAAACGGCAAGGTATATTTAAAGGACGGAGCTAAATTTTCTCTTACAAGCGAAGATATCGAAGGGGACGAAAACAGAGTATCGGTATCGTATAAAAATATGATAAAAGAACTTAATGTAGGCGACCGTGTTTTAATAAATAACGGTCTTATAATACTTGAAGTTTTAAGCATAGATAAAACGGAAGCGGTAACGAAAGTTATAGCGGGCGGCGAACTTTCAGACAGAAAGAGTATGAGTTTTCCCGGCAAGGTACTTAATCAGATATATCTTAGCGAACAGGACAAAAAAGACATACTGTTCGGAATAAAAAACGATGTGGATTTTATAGCCTGCTCCTTTGTGTCGAGAAAAGAAGACCTTATTGCGGTAAGGAATTTCTTAAAGGAAAACGGAGGAGAAAATATCGACCTTATAGCAAAAATCGAGAACAGAAGCGGAGTTGACAATATAGAAGAGATAATCGACGCAAGCGACGGAATAATGATAGGCAGAGGCGATATGGGCGTTGAGATTCCGTTTGAAGAACTTCCCGCAATACAAAAGCATCTTATACAGACTTGCAGAATGATAGGCAAAAGAGTTATAACGGCAACTGAAATGCTCGAATCCATGATACACAATCCCCGCCCTACAAGAGCGGAAATATCCGATGTCGCCAATGCTGTATACGACGGAACAAGCGCAATAATGCTGTCGGGGGAAACGGCTGCCGGAAAATACCCTGTACTGACCGTAAAGACAATGAGCAAAATTGCGGAAGAAGCCGAAAAGAATATCAATTACGAACATACATTCAAGAATTCCGAATTTAAAATTAAAAACACGATAGACGCACTTTCTCATTCTACCTGCGGAGTTGCGATAGATATAAAAGCCCAGGTTATCGTAGCCTGCACGAGGACGGGAGGTACTGCAAGAATGGTATCGAGGTTCCGCTCGCCCATAAACATAATCGGTATGACGACCGACGAAAAGGTTTGGAGAAAACTCGCTTTGTCGTGGGGGGTTCTTCCTATGATGAGCGAAGAGTTTAATTCTATCGATGTTCTCTTCTACCACGCAATCGAAGCCGCTAAAAAATCCAATCTCGTAAAAAAGAACGATATAATTGTAATAACGGGCGGCTCCCCTAACGGACAGACCGGAAACACAAATCTTATCAAAATCGAAACGATACGGTAAAATAAGTTACCGAAATTATTATGTAATAGAAATTTAAAGATTGACTGAACCGAAAGACAGCTTTATAAAACTTAAATAGAAATTGCAATAGTGGAGTTTGCAGATTAAACAAATTATATTAAATTAAAATATAACTGCAAATTAGTGGATTGATTAAATTATATAAAAATTAAAATTAAAATTAAACTGTAAGTTTGTAGATTAATTAAACTAAATAAAACTATAAAATCGCATACTCGAAGATTATAAAAGATATATCAATTTTTAAATTCAAATAAAAAACAGCCGTACAAATGTACGGCTGTTTTTCGGTTAGGGATTTATGTTTTATCGGAATTTGCGTTATTTGAATTTTTATTTTTTGCGCAGCAATCGCAATAAGGACAAGCCGAACAATTCTTTTTGTCTTGACTTTTTTCGTTATCTTTTTGAGACATACATCCGCAGCCTTTTCCTTTTTTCCTTCTAACGATATTGAATATTATCGTAAACAGAACCAGAATTACTGCAAAAATTATAATTATTATTTCCAATGCTTTCATTTTATCCCTTCCTTAAATTTATAACAATGTAAGGATTAAATATAATTTTAATTAAACTAAGAACTTTTTTTAGAGTTCTTTTTTAATTTTTTTAAAAACTCGAATTTAGGCATTTTAATGATATGCTTAGTTGAAAGAACAACTAAAGTCACAACAACCGCAACTATTACAAGTCCTACTATAAGCGCAGCCCACCAAAGCACGGTAGCCAGCACTCCGAACCAGAATACAAACAGCGAAACCAAATAAGCCGTAAGCATCCAGAAGGCTATCGCCGTCCATAGTTTCTTTTTGGAATTAAGTTCACCGCTTGCCGCCGCAACAGCAGCCATACAAGGCACCGATAAAAGGTTAAAGCACATAAACGAGAACATTGCGGGTATCGCTATATCGACGCCTCCGAGCACTCCGCCGCCTATACCCGTCATCATAATACCGAGCGGAGTTGAAACTATATCGGAAGCTTCCATTTCCAAGGCGTCTTCTTCAAGACCGGAAAATACGCCGAGAGTGGATACAACCATTTCTTTTGCGATAAGTCCCGTAATTGCCGCAACAACGAATTTCCAGCCGTCGTCGCCCATGGCAAAGCCCAAAGGAACGAATACCCAGGTAAACAATTTTGCTATTGACCCTAATATACTTTGTCCGCTGTCTTCCACAAACTGCCATTCGAAGTTAAAGGAACTCAAAAACCAAATTATCACGACGGCGCCTGCAATTATAGTTGCGGCTCTGTAAATATAATGTTTAAGTTTATCCCAAAGGTGCAGCATAAGATTTTTGAACTGCGGTGCATGATAGTTAGGAAGTTCCATAATAAAAGGCGGAGTCTCCCCTTTTGCGGCAGTCAATTTTAAAATCAGCGCACCGATAATTGCAACAACGATACCGATTAAGTACATGGAAAAGACTATAAGTTCGGCATTAAGTCCTGAATAAACTTGCGCAAACACTCCTGCAAAAGCCGCCCAGATAGGAAGCTTTGCTCCGCACGAGAAGAAAGGCGCTATACAAATGGCTCTTTTGCGTTCTCCTTCGTTTTCGAGGGTTCTCGTTGCCATAATACCGGGTACTGCACAGCCGAAACACATAAGAAGGGGCATAAAAGCCTTACCCGAAAGCCCGAATTTTCTGAACGCTCTGTCCATAATGAAAGCAACTCTTGCCATATACCCGCTGTCTTCGAGAATTGAAAGGAACAAGAAAAGAACGAGTATCTGCGGTATAAAGGATAGCACCGAAAAAACACCGCTTAAAAGTCCGTCGCATATAAGACTTGTGTACCATGTTCCCTCAGGCATCGCACCGCCGACTGCTTCGGTTATCGAAGAAGTTATCCAGTCAACGATATTAAAAAGAATCACACCGGGCGAATTAATTGCGTCCGTTCCTAAAATCGGAATATCGAAACTTCCCTCAGGAATAAAATATCCTATAAAAAGCAAATTTTCACTGAAAGTCAAATGGAACACCGCAAACATAATAAGAAGGAATATCGGAATACCCCAGATTTTATGAGTAAGCACTTTATCGGCTTTATCGCTTTTAGTCATACCCTGCATTTTATTTGATTTTTTAAGAGAGGGTTCGTAGTGCTTATCTATGTATTTATAACGAAGATCGGCTACCACTCCTTCGAAATCGCCTTCGAAATCGCCCGTATCGATTTTCTCTTTTAACTCAGAACATTTTTTTTCTATATCGGGGAATTTCTCGGTTTCCAAGCTGTCCCCTTCGATCATTTTCACGGTATGAAATACGGGGTTTTCGATATTCTCTTTTTCATAAAGTCCGTAAACTTCTTTATAGATACCTTTAAGGGCACCGTCATTTACGACGCAAACCCCCTTTTTCGGCTCTTTTGCGCATTTTAAAGCTTCTTCCATAAGCTCTTTGATATTCGACCCTTTTAATGCGCTTATTTTAACGGCTTTAACATTCAACTCTTCGGAAAGTTTTTCCGCATCTATGAAGTCGCCGTTTTTTTCTGATACATCGCTCATATTAAGTGCGACTATCATGGGAATATCGAGTTCGTTAAGCTGAGTGGTGAGATATAAATTTCTCAATAAATTGGTCGAATCTACTATATTGATAATACAGTCGGGTTTTTCTTCGAGAACATAATTTCTCGAAACGATTTCTTCGGGAGTATACGGCGAAAGAGAATATATACCCGGTAAGTCTATAATCTCGATTTTTTCACCGAGTTTTTTATAATAACCGGATTTTTTCTCTACGGTAACGCCCGGCCAGTTTCCTACATGGGCAGTGCTGCCCGTAAGAGCGTTGAACAAGGTGGTTTTTCCCGAGTTCGGATTTCCTGCAAGAGCGAATCTCATTTTTCCACCTCCATTACTACACATTCTGCTTCGCTTTTTCTGAGCGAAAGCTCGTATCCCCTCAAATTAACTTCGATAGGATCTCCTAAGGGTGCAGTCTTTCTCATAACTATTACCGCTCCCGGAGTTATTCCCATATCGAAAAGTCTTCGTCTGATTTTGCCTTCGGCTTGTATTTTTTTTACAACGCCCGACTGCTCAGGGATAAATTCGTTTAACTTTACCAACATATAACCTCCTTTATGCTACAATAATTTTCATTGCCAAAGCTTTGTTTATTGCAAGTTTTCCGTCCTTTACTTTGACGATTACATCGCCTTTTCCGTCGGAATAACTCGTAAGTACGCTACCGATTAAAATTCCGAGATTCCCTAAATGTTTCTTTGTTTTTTCATCGGCGTAAATGTTTTTAACTGTTACTTTCCTGCCGTAGGGAGCAAATGCCAATGCCATCATAAATCTCCTTTGTTCGCATAGACGAACTTTGTTTCAAAAAAATTTCTTTTTTGGTTCGTATAAGCGAACTATGTCTTAAAAAAATAAATCCCTGTTTTTATTTTATAACCCATTCAGTTCGCTTATGCGAACTTAGTTTTATTATATTTAAAATTTTTTTTGTTGTCAACAATTTTTATTAATTTTTTCTACTTTTTTAATTTATAATTGTCAATAATTTTCATTTGTTTTTTTATTTTTTTAACTTATCAATTATAAATAGAAAAACGGAAAGCCTAACTTTCCGTTTTCAAATTTTTTTTTAAACTCTGATCTGTTTTAATTTAAATTAAATTCAATTCAATTCAAATTATTTAATTAACGGCGATGATGATAATAATCCTCGTCTATATCGGTCTCTCCCCATCTGTAAACATGTTTGTACGGATTTGCTTCGCTTCCGTCCCCTTCAACGGTAATTATTACTTCACGGGAAATTCCGTCTTTCATTATTTCAGCTTCGATTCGAT
Organism: uncultured Clostridia bacterium; assembly: GCA_944342015.1. Taxonomy (GTDB): domain Bacteria; phylum Bacillota; class Clostridia; order Christensenellales; family CALVMC01; genus CALVMC01. The sequence continues at coordinate 25,766 of CALVMC010000007.1, read as the reverse complement.
CTTTTCCGCCTACCGTTTTCTTTTCGTATTCAACGGCAAAAACCTTTCCGTTTTCATAGGTTTTCATCTCGATTCCGTTTTCGTTATTTTCCTGCTCGTATTCGATTGAAAACTCTTTAACCAATTTGTTATTGCTGTAATAGGAATATTTATATTCCTGTTCACTTTCGTCACCTTCGATTTCCTCTTCGAGAGCAAACCTTATATACTCACCTTCCGTCTGAGTTATAACAAAGGAAAGTTTGGATTCCACTTCTTCTTTCAATCCTTCGGTTTCCGTCTCGATTGTTCTGCCTCCGCTCACGGTATAAATTTCGTCGGTTGCTTCTCCGTTAATGACTATTCCGTCGAGAGTGAACGCCTGAATAGTTTCGGTCTCCCCTCCGTCCTTTCTTGTTATCGGCTCACCTTTTTCGGTAAGGTTATAATAAAGTTTATAAACTATTTCATAACCTGTTAAATCTTTGGTTTTTATTGTAAGAAGATTTTCATAAGTTCCGCTGTAAGTATCGTCTGCACCCACCTTTTCATCGGTTGAAGTTATTGCGTTTTCACCGATAAAGTTTTCAAGCACGGAAAGCTGCTGTTTAACTTCCTCTTTTTCTTCTTCGGTAAGCAAGCTACCCTCCGAGGCTATAAGCGCACCTTCGGATACCGTTAGAGATACCGCAACATTAGTCGCAGAGTCATTTTGAATATCGCCGAGCATTGCAGCCGACGAACCTATTGAAAAGGCAATATCGTTCCCGCCTTTGCCCGACATAAGTTTATCGCTGTTTCCGGAAGGATTACATGCAGTAAAGGCAGCCGCCATAATTACGGTTACGATAACTGCAAATATTCCTGTAAATAATTTTTTCATGGTGCTTTCCTCCTTGTTAATCAGTTATTTAATTGCCGATAAAAATTAAACTGTAATTATACCGTTTAACCGGAAAGAATCGGTTAATTATATTATACAATAAAATTATAAAAATTTAAACATTTTTTATAATTTTTTATTACCCTGCAACAGTTTAAAATTCTTATTTAAGGATAAAATCAGTTTATTAATTAAAAAGGAGAAAACTATGGAACTTATTAAAAGCAAAACTTATCTCAACCTTGCAAAAGCATATGCAGGCGAATGTATGGCACGAACAAGATACGAATTTATCGAATACGGGGCAAGAATGAAAGGTTATAAATATCTTGCAAAACTTGTCGACGAAGTTGTTTATCAGGAATTTAACCACGCAAGAATGTTGTACTCGTTTATAGAAACGGCGAGTAAAGAAGAAATTAAAAACATAGATATCTGCTCGGGTTATCCTTTTAAAGAGAAATGGGATCTTCTTGAAAATTTAAGACTTGCAGCCGAAGACGAAGAATTCGAAGAAAAAAAGGTATATCCCGAATATGAGAAGACCGCCCGTGAAGAAGGGTTCGAAGATATAGCAAATCTTTTTAAAAACCTTATTCAGGTTGAAAGCTGCCATAAAAAACTTTTCACGCAGCTTTACGAACAGATGAAAAACGGAACCCTTTACAAAAAGCCTAATCCGGTAAAATGGAAATGCGACGACTGCGGATACGAGGAAGTAGGCACGGAAGCCTTCGAGATATGTCCTCTGTGCCAGGCAAAGCAAGGAGCGGTAATGCTGAAAATCGCAAGCGATTAAAAAACCAAATTCCCCTGACGGGGAATTTTTTATTTGATTTTATGGCGTCTCTTTCTTTTAAAAATTCAAACCATTATATCCGTCGTCCGTTATTTTTTATAAATAAGAAAAATTTAAAACCTTTCCCATAGAGTAATTTTAATATTTAAACTAAATCTTTGACCTTATCTTTGACCTTGTTTTTTTAATGTGATAAAATATTTTCAAAGGAGTTTCGGTATGAAAAAATTTTCGGCAAAACATATAGTAATTTTAATGCTGACGGTAGTCTTATTTTCCTTTCTGCTTGCCGGCTGCAATAATTATAATGTAAAAATAGAAAACCATAATTGGAATTTTACGATTATTCAGAATATCGATGAAAACGGGCAAATCACGCACTGTTCGCAAGAATTGAAAGATCTTTACGAAAATGCTAAGATATGCGATATATCCTGTCTTATCGAAAACGGCGCAATAACTATTTCCGATAATACCGAAAATAAAATTATGGTTTTTTCATATGACTTACAAAGCTATATTCCCGGCAAATCCGCAATATATAATTTAGAATCGGAAAATAAAAACAGCGCAATCGCTTCCGTCGGAATAACCGAATATAAAGACGGAAAAAATGAATACACTCTTATCGTTACGGTAAACGAAAAAATATATTATTTTAAGGAAACTATAATATAATTTATTGAAATAAATATTTTAAGTAATTATATTAAAATATTCAAAATATCCGAAAAACCGTCCTACAAGCCGTTTTAATACGGCAAACAAGTGAAAATCGGGAAAAAATGTTATGAACTCAAAAATGACAAACAATTATGAAAATGTTTTAAAAAAACTTCCCTTTTACCCTTATCTGAATCAAGAGGAAAAGCAATTTCTTTTAAACGGATATGTAATTAAAGACTATAAAAAAGGCAGCAATATTTACAGTGCGACAAACGAATGTCTTGGCGTAATAATAGTACTCGAAGGCGAACTTAAAGCCTATCTTATGTCAGAACAAGGAAAGGAAGTCACTTTATACAGACTTGCCGAAAACGGAATTTGTATAATGACCGCTTCCTGTCTTCTTAAAAAAATCACCTTCGATGTCTACATCGACGCAGTAGCCGACAGCAAGGTTCTGATAATAAAATCCGATGTTTTTGAAAAACTTAAAAGCAACGATATCAGAGTGGAAAACTTCGCTCTCACCGTTGCAAGCGAAAGATTCTCCGATGTAATGTGGGCAATGGAACAAATGCTTTTTTTACCGGTCGAAAAAAGAGTCGCCCTTTTTCTTTACGACGAATATTCAAAAAGTAAAAAAACAGTTCTTCCCGTAACTCAGGAAGCCATAGCAAGTTATATCGGCTCGGCTCGTGAAGTTGTGGGAAGAACTCTCAAAAAGTTCGAAAAGAGGGGTATCGTCGAACTTTCGAACGGAAAAATAAAATTACTTAAAATTTCCGAACTGAATATTTAAATTATAAATAAGGTTTTTCGATTAGATATTAAGCATTTTAATAATTTCTTCTTTAGGTCTTACGCCTACCGCTCTCGTAACTTCTTTACCGTTCTTGATTACTACAAGCGTCGGTATGCTCATAACTCCGAAAGTTTTTGCAAGTTCATTCTCTTCATCCACATTGACTTTGCAAATTTTTGCCCCGTCAATCTCCCCTGCAAGTTCGTCTATTACGGGAGACACCATTCTGCACGGTCCGCACCAAGGCGCCCAAAAATCAATAAGTACCGGCTTGTCGCTTTTTAAAACTTCGTTTTCGAAATTAGCATTATTAAGTTTAACAGCTTCCATATTAAATCTCCTTTGATATTTCAGTTTTACTGAGTATCTTTAATTCTAACTATAATTTTTATACTTTTTTTGTTTTAGGTTAATTTTAAATATTCTTCTCTCTTACTCTAAAACAAGGGCTTTTTTAGGACAGAAAGTCGAACACTTTCCGCATTTTATGCATTTATCTTTGTTTACCGTCGGTGCAGCGTTTCCGATCTGCGTAAGGGCGTTCACGGGACAGACCTTTACGGCAGGACAAGGATGATTCTGCGGACATCTTTCATTATTGACTATAAGTTCCATATTATTACCTCCGTTTACAATTTTATTATATAGCATGAAATTAAAAATTGTATGTGACAAAGTCACAAACCGAAAAACTTTTTCCTAAATTGACAAATTTATTTGTTTGTGTTAATTTAACATTGATTTTATGCGGCGGAAAAAATCGTAAACGATTTAAAACCGGCGTTTTTTTATGGACATGAATAAAAACGCACTTGTTAAAGAATTTCTGAAATATTCCTCTCTCAGCATATTCGGTATGCTGGGTTTTTCCTGTTATATACTTGTAGATACCTTTTTCGTTTCCTTGGCGCTGGGAACAAGCGGTCTTACCGCACTCAATATCGCAGTACCCGTATACGGCGTAATACACGGAATTGGACTTATGCTCGGAATGGGCGGCGCAACAAGATTTACCATAATGAAAAACAGCGGCGAAACGGAAAGCTGCAATAAGATATTCACGAATACCGTTTATATTGCCGTTTTATTTTCGGTAGTATTTATTTTTATGGGGATATTTCTTCATTCTGAAATTTCGGTTTTACTCGGCGCCGACGAAACGGTTTTTGAAATGACGGATATTTACATAATGGTTCTCCTACTTTTTGCCCCCGCATTTATATTCAACGACATTTTAATATGTTTTGTCCGTAACGACGGCAGTCCTCAGCTTTCAACAATATCTTCCCTTAGCGGAAGCGTATCGAATATAATTCTCGATTATATTCTTATATTCCCGTTAAAGCTCGGTATGCTCGGCGCAGTACTTGCCACGGCTCTTGCGCCGGTAATCGGCATTTCTCTTTCTTCCATACACTTCCTGCGCAAAAAAGGCGGACTCAGACTCGTTAAAACAAAACCGGAATTTAAACATATAAAATATAATTTTATTTTGGGCTTTCCGTCTTTTATGGATCAGATATCTATATCGATAGTTATTTTCGTATTCAATTTTTTAATGCTGAGACACGGCGGAAATACTGCCGTTGCGGCATACAGTATTATAGCTAATGTCGCAATCGTTATAAACGCCTTTTTTAACGGAACAGCTCAGGGCACTCAACCCCTTTTAAGTAAGGCTTACGGACAGGGCAACAAAGAAAACATCAAGTTTTATTTTTACCTTGCAATTATCACCGTTTTTATTTCATCGATTATTCTGTACTTGATAATTTTCTTTCTTGCCGCTCCTATTTCGGATATTTTCAACAGCGAAAATAATCTTTTACTTAAAGAATTATCGGTAGAAGGATTACGATTGTATTTTATTTCCGTTTTCTTTACGGGCTTGAATATAATTATAACGATATTCTTCACTTCTACGGGAAAACCTTTATTTTCGCAAATACTTTCTCTTGCAAGAGGGCTTGTAATTATTGTCCCTATGGCATTTATTTTTGCACGGTTTATGCAGATAAAAGGGATATGGCTGTCTTTTCCCGTCACGGAGATAATTGCTCTTACCGCAAGCATAACCGTTCTTATTATATTGAGAAAAAAATTGTTTGATTTTAAATTGAAAAAAAATTCGGTGTGTTAAAAAAAGCATTCGCAAACAATAGAAGTAAAACCATAACTTAAATTTATATTTAAAAAGCCGATAATCATATCGGCTTTTAATAAAAATTATTGGATTGAATGTAAAAGTTCTTTTAATTTTTCACTTGCCTTTAAGGTATCTTCTCTGCTTCCGAATGTAGAAAATCTGATATAACCTTCTCCGCACTTTCCGAATCCTTCTCCGGGTGTTGCCACAATTTGAGCATTATTTAAAAGCAAATCGAAAAATTCCCAACTGCTGTATTTATCAGGGCATTTCATCCATATATAAGGCGCATTTTTACCGCCTGTATACCATATATTCATCTCGTCTAATGTTTCGGTTAAAATTTTTGCGTTATCTTTATAGAATTGTATGTTCTGCTTTATCTGAGTTTGTCCTTCATCGCCGAATACCGCCTCTGCCCCTCTTTGAATAATATAAGATACTCCGTTTGTTTTGGTTGTTCGGTTTCTGACCCACATCGAATTAAGACTCATTCCGTTTCTTTTCAAATCTTTGGAAATTACGGTATAACCTAATCTTGTGCCTGTAAAGCCTGCCGTTTTTGAGAGGGAACAAATTTCTATTGCGCAGGTTCTTGCGCCTTCGATTTCGAAGATACTGTGAGGAAGTTCATCGTCTTCTATAAAAGCCTCGTAAGCCGCATCGAAAAGTATTATCGCACCGTTCCCGTTTGCAAAATCAACCCACTGTTTTAATTGTTTCTTGTTATAGACGGCTCCCGTGGGGTTGTTAGGAGAGCATATATAAATCAAATCGGCTTTAAGACTTTTATCGGGCAAAGGCAAAAACCCGTTTTTCTGATCGGAATTCAGATGTATTATTTCTCTTCCTGCCATAATATTAGCGTCTACATAGGCAGGATAAGAAGGTTCTATAACAAGAGCCGAACTGCTTCGGTCGAAAAGATCCAATATATCCCCGAGTTCATCGCTTGCTCCGCTCGATACGAAAACTTCTTCGCTGTCGATATTGACTCCTCGGTTTTTATAGTAACAAGATATTGTTTCTCTTAAAAAAGGAGCGCCGCACTCGGGCATATAGCCGTGAAATGTTTCCTTTGACGACTGATCGTCCACTGCTTTATGCAAGGCTTTTATGACGGCATCGCAAAGAGGCAGTGAAACATCGCCTATTCCTAACCTTAATAATTTTTTTTCGGGATTGTTTTTCAGATATTCCTTTGTTTTTTGGGCTATGCGAAAAAATAAATATGATTCTTTCAGCCTACCGTAATTCATATTAGGTTTAATCATAATGTTTCTCCTTCATAAACAAATTTTGCAGGTCCTTCCATTGTTACAAAACCTTTCTCGTCAACTTTGATTTTAAGATTTCCACCGTCAAGTTTTACGGTAACGAATTCCTTTTCGTTGACATACTTTTCTTTTATAGCGGCAACAACACAAGCGCAGGCTCCCGTACCGCACGCCAAAGTAACACCGCTGCCCCTCTCCCATACACGCATACGGAGGGTATTTTTGTCTATAACCTGAACAAATTCTACATTTACTCCGTCTTTGAAGTTTTTATCCTTTTCGATTATCGGACCTAACTCGAAAATCGGCTCTGCTTCTGCATTTTCTACAAACGTCACCGCATGAGGATTCCCTACGGAAACGGGAATTACGGTAATTTTTCTGCCATTCACATCGATAATTTTTTTATCGTAAGACTCGGCTTTTCCCATATCGACGGAAACGGAATTAACTTTCCCGTAAACTACGCTGAGAAAGAGTTTTTTTATTCCCGACAAAGTCTCCACTGTAATTTCTTTTTTATCCGTAAGTCCTTTATCGTAAACATACTTGCCGACGCACCGTATTCCGTTACCGCACATTTTAGCTTCGCTTCCGTCGGAATTGAATATTCTCATTTTAAAATCCGCAACGGAAGACGGCGAAATATAAATCATTCCGTCCGAACCTGCACCGAAATGTCTGTCGGAAAGTTTAACGGAAAGTTCTTCTATATTTTCGGGAACTTCTCCGTACACATAAAGATAATCGTTTCCAAGTCCGTGCATTTTTGTAAAGTGCATAATTTTTTCTCCTATTAATTAATTTAAAATCTGCCTTTTTCGGATTTCTTTTCTTTTATTTTAAAGATGCTTCTATAAAACTTTTAAAAAGCGGATGAGCTTTGTTCGGTCGGCTTTTGAACTCTGGATGAAACTGCACGCCTATAAAAAAATCGTTTTTTGAAATTTCCGCAGCCTCGACAAGTCTGCCGTCAGGCGATATTCCCGAAAGAGTCATTCCTCCGTTTTGGAATTTCTCTCTGTATTCATTATTGAATTCATAGCGGTGTCTGTGTCTTTCTTTTACGGAATTTACTTTGTAACATCTTTCAAGGACGGTGCCGCTTTGAATTACGCAATCGTAACTTCCCAAGCGCAGCGTTCCGCCTTTGTCGATATCGTCGCTCTGACCGGGCATAAAATCTATGACTTTGTTCTTGCATAGTTCGTCAAACTCTCCCGAATTCGCATCTTTTATGTTCAATACGTTTCTTGCGTATTCTATTACGGCAATCTGCATTCCGAGACATATTCCCAAAAAGGGAATATTGTTTTCTCTTGCATACTTTACGGCAAGTATCATACCGTTTATTCCCCTTTCTCCGAATCCTCCGGGAACAAGGATACAGTCGCAAGAGGATAACTCTTTTTTAATATTTTGTTCATTGAGTTTTTCGGAATCAATCCAATTAATATTTATTTTTGCCGAGCAGGCATATCCTGCGTGACGCAAAGCTTCTGCAACCGACAGATATGCGTCGTGAAGTTTAACATACTTTCCGACGACGGCGACGGATACGACTTTATTTAAACTTTTAATATTTGCCACAAGATTCTGCCATTCCGTAAGGTCGGGCTTAGGAGAGTCTATTTCAAGTTCTCTGCAAACGATTGAAGAAAAATCAAACCTTTCAAGCATCAAAGGCGCTTCGTAAAGATTTGCCAAAGTCAGATTTTCTATTACGCAATCTTGTTTGACATTGCAAAACAATGCAATCTTTTTAAAAATATCCTTTTCAATAGGCTCATCGGCTCTTAAAACGATAATGTCGGGGTTTATTCCCATACCTTGAAGTTCCTTTACAGAGTGCTGCGTGGGTTTTGATTTGTGTTCCTGTGAACCTTTCAGATACGGAACAAGAGTAACATGAATAAATAAACTGTCGTGCTCGCCCACTTCCAAAGAAATCTGTCTTATTGCCTCTATAAAAGGCTGGCTTTCAATATCGCCTATCGTGCCGCCTATTTCGGTAATAACGACATCTGCGTCGGTCTGTTTTGCTACACGGTAAACGAATTCTTTAATCTCATCGGTAATATGAGGAATAACCTGAACGGTGGAACCTAAATATTCTCCACGCCTCTCCTTATTCAGCACATTCCAGTAAACCTTTCCTGTTGTAAGATTTGAGAATCTGTTCAAATCTTCGTCTATAAATCTTTCGTAATGGCCTAAATCGAGGTCTGTTTCTGCGCCGTCTTCGGTTACATATACTTCTCCGTGCTGATATGGACTCATTGTTCCCGGGTCGACATTTATGTAAGGATCGAGTTTTTGTGCGGCGACTTTAAGTCCACGGGCTTTAAGAAGCCTTCCTAACGAAGCTGCGGTAATTCCCTTTCCGAGTCCCGACACGACTCCGCCTGTTACGAATATAAATTTAGCCATATAACACCTCTATTAAAAAGAATAAATTTAATAATTCAAGTTGTTTTTCACCGATTTAACTCATTAACTCTGAGTTTAAATTTTAAATACTATTTGCCGCTTTCTCCGTAATTTGACAGAACTCTTGCCGAAGGATCGTTTACATTACAGCCTTCCCACTCTTTATTCGGCATCCAGAAATCTTTTACCATATCGCTTTGCGACGGATAAAATTCTTCGAATATTTCTCTGTACCACAAAGATTCTTTTGTAAAAGGTTGAGAATGTGAATATTTCTTTCTTTTGCTCTCATATTCGATATCGGAGTAAAGTTTTTCTGCATATTCTTTAAGATATTCAACCATAGAATGACCTACCGCATCTGAAAATGCGGCTTTTTCCCTGTAAAGTATTTCTTTGGGAAGATAATCTCCTTCAAAAGCCCTTCTTAAAAGATATTTGCCTTTTCCGTATTTATTAAGTTTCATTTCAGGGTCAATGCTCAGAACATATTTTACAAATTCGATATCGCCGAAAGGCACCCTTGCTTCGATGGAATTTGAGGATATACATCTGTCCGCTCTTAAAACATCGTACATATTAAGTTCTCTTATCCTTTTTTCCGATTCGGTCTGGAAAGCCTTTGCCGAAGGTGCGAAATCAGTGTATTTATATCCGAAAAGCTCATCTGAAATCTCGCCGGTCAAAAGTACCCTTATGTCTGTGTTTTTATGTATTTGCTTGCATAATAAATACATTCCGATACTCGCCCTTATCGTGGTTATATCGTAAGTTGCAAGATTATAAATAACTTCCCTTACGGACGCAAGAACATCGTTTCTGTCGATAATGACTTCGGTATGGTCGCTTTTTATAAAATCCGCAACCTGCCTTGCATACTTTAAGTCTATTGCGTCCGTGTTCATACCTATGGCAAAGGTTTTAATAGGAACCTGACTTTCTTTTTGCGCAATAGCACACACAAGAGAAGAATCGAGTCCGCCTGAAAGTAAAAATCCCACTTTCGCATCGGCTACAAGTCTTTTTTCGACACCTTTTATTAATTTGTCTTTAATATTTTTACAAACGGTATCGATATTGTCAAAGCAGACATTTTCCACCTTGGTTATATCGCAATATGAGATAAATTTTCCTTGTCTGTAAAAATGACCGGGCGGAAAAGGCATTATTTTATCGGTAAGACCTACAAGGTTTTTAGGCTCGCTTGCAAATATAATGTTACCTTCCCCGTCATAGCCGTAATAAAGGGGTCTTATTCCTATCGGGTCTCTTGCTGCGATAAATTCTCTGTTTTTATTATCGTAAATCACACAGACAAATTCGGCATCGAGCATTTTGAACATATCGGTTCCGTACTCTTTGTACAACGGAAGAAGTATTTCGCAATCCGAATCGCTTACAAAAGAATAACCTTTGCCTATAAGTTCTTCCTTCAATTTTTTAAAACCGTAAATTTCTCCGTTGCAAACAAGATAATTCCCTTCGAATTCAAAAGGCTGCATACCGAGTTCGTTGAGACCCATTATGGCAAGTCGGTGAAAGCCCATTATTCCGTCGTTGAGTTCTATTATTCTGGTATCGTCAGGTCCTCTTGAAACGGTTTTTTCAAAGCCTTTTTCGAAAATTGTATAATCGGCATTCCTTTTGCAATAACACATTATTCCGCACATATTTGCCTCCGTCATGCAGTGTAAAATTCTTTATCTGTAAAGTAATATCAATTCAATATTATTCGACATCCTGTAAAGCTTCGTATCCTTCTTCCCCGGTACGGATTTTAACAATATTCTCGACATCGTAAATAAATATTTTGCCGTCTCCGATATGGCCGGTATAAAGTACCTTTTTTGCCGTTTCTATTACGTCTCTTACAGGAACTTTGCTTACGACAATATCTACCTGAACTTTCGGAAGAAGATTTGTTTCTACTGCAACGCCTCTGTAATACTCAGTTTTACCCTGCTGCTGACCGTAACCCATGACATGGGAAACCGTCATACCGGTTATACCGAGTTTGCTCATTGCGTCTTTAAGAGCATAGAGTTTTTCTTCTTTGAAAATAATTTCGATTTTGGTAAATTTTGATTTTTTGCCTTTGGGTAAAGTATCAACCTTTTTGACTTCGACTGCTTCGGCAACAGGAGTATCGCCGCTCACTACAAGGGTATCCGCAGTAGCAAAGTCTGCAAAGGGAGCGGTAACGGGAGCGAAATCCGCATATGCGTTCGAAAGACCGTGTTCGGTGCTGTCAAGACCTTTGATTTCTTCCTCTTTCGTAACTCTGAGACCTACCGTCTTTTTAATAATCCAGAAGCAGGCAGTCATCATAGCCGTGGTATAAAGCGCAACGCAGACGATACCTAAAATCTGAACTCCGAGCTGATACCAATCCCCCGTGTAAAACAGACCTTTCAGTCCCGCAGGAGCGTTCGGATTTGCAAGAAGTCCAACCGCAAAAGTACCCCAAATACCGTTGGCAAGGTGAACTCCCACTGCTCCGACCGGATCGTCGATATGCAGTTTTAAATCAAGAAATTCAACTACTGCGACAACGAGTATTCCCGAAACTATACCGACAACGGTAGAGCCTATCGCATCGAATGCGGCGCATCCTGCCGTAACGCCCACAAGACCTGCAAGACAAGCGTTTATACACATAGACACATCGGGTTTTCCGTTTTTAATCCAGGTAAACGCCATTGTAACGCAAGTAGCGACAGCGGGAGCTATGGTAGTATTAAGAAAAATCGTTGCAAGCTCCGAAACGCTTGTTGCGGCAGCTCCGTTAAAGCCGTACCATCCGAACCACAGAATAAATGCACCGAGTGCGCCAAGCGGTATAGAGTGACCGGGAATAGCATTAACCTTAATAACCTTTCCTTTGGCGTCTTTTACATATTTGCCTATACGGGGTCCTACCAGAATCGCTCCGATAAGAGCGGCTATACCGCCAACCATATGTATTGCCGTAGAACCTGCAAAATCATAAAATCCCATCTGTGAGAGCCATCCTCCGCCCCATATCCAGTGAGCTTCTATAGGATAAACTATGAGAGAAATTACCGCCGAATAAATACAGTATGAGGAAAATTTCGTTCTTTCCGCCATAGACCCCGAAACGATTGTGGCTGCCGTTGCACAGAAAACAAGGTTGAATACAAAGGTCGAAGCTGTCGTAAAACCGTCTTCGGGACTTTCTATAAAAGAAGTAAAGTTTGCCCATAAATCCATATTAGGAATACCAATAAGTCCGAACAAAGCGTCCTCTCCCATCATAAGCCCGAAACCGAGAATCATGAACACAACTGTTCCTATACAGAAATCCATAAGGTTTTTCATTATAATGTTTCCGGCGTTCTTTGCTCTCGAAAATCCTGTTTCCACCATTGCAAAACCTGCCTGCATAAAAAACACGAGAGCTGCGCCGATTAAATACCAATATTCGATAGTCATATTAATTCTCCTGAAAATTATTATTATTTAACTCCGAAAATAAGTTCACCGTAAGTCGGGAAAGGCCAGTATTTCGATGAAGTATACATTTCCGCCTCGTCTGCAACGGCTCTGAGTTCACTCATTTTGGGAAGTATTTTGTCTCTTATTGCAAAACTTTCGCTTTCGATATCGGAGAAAACTTTGAGATTTATCAATTCACTTTCAAGTTCTTCCGTTCTCGATAAAATCTGTTCCATAAGTACGGAAAGCTTTATAACTGTCTTTTTTTCATAATCACAAGAAGCGTCCTGTATAAATGCTTTTTTAGAAACTGCGGTATCGCAAACTGTTTTAAGATATTCTTCGATTGCGGGCAGAATTTGTTTTCTTGCCATATCCGTCATCGTATTTGCTTCTATAACTACGGTTTTGCAATAATTGTCAAGCATTATCTCGCAACGGGATTTTAATTCCGCTTCCGTGAAAATATTATGCGAAGTAAGCATTTTCACATTTTTTTCGTCGAGAAGATGAGGCATACAGTCCGGAGTGGTTTTATAATTTTTAAGTCCTCTTTTTTCCGCTTCGGCAATCCACGCATCATCGTATCCGTTCCCGTTAAATAAAATTCTTTTATGGTCCTTGATTGTCTTTTTAATCATTTCTTGAAGTTTCTGCTCAAAGTTTTCCGCACTTTCCAATCTGTCTGCATATATCTTCAAGGATTCTGCAACGGCAGCGTTCAGCATAATGTTTGCGCAGGAAATACTGTTAGAAGAGCCCAGCATACGGAATTCGAATTTGTTTCCCGTAAAGGCAAACGGCGAAGTTCTGTTTCTGTCGGTATTGTCCCTTGCAAATTTAGGAAGAACGTCTACTCCTAATTTAAGAGTGGTTTTTTTGGTTCCGGCATACGGCTTTCCGCTTTCGATTGCTTCTAATATAGCGGTCAGTTCATCGCCTAAAAATATGGAAACTACGGCAGGAGGAGCTTCGTTTGCGCCTAACCTGTGGTCGTTGCCTGCCGTTGCGACCGAAAGCCTTAATAAATCCTGATAATCGTCAACCGCCTTGATTACCGCACAAAGAAAAATCAAAAACTGTGCGTTCTCATAAGGCGTTTCACCGGGCGACAAAAGATTTATTCCCGTATCGGTTGCCATAGACCAGTTATTATGCTTTCCGCTTCCGTTAACGCCTGCGAAAGGTTTTTCGTGCAGTAAACATACAAGTCCGTGTTTCAACGCAACCTTTTGCATAATTTCCATAGTAAGCTGATTGTGGTCTGCCGCTATGTTTGTGGTTGTGTAAATTGGCGCAAGTTCGTGCTGAGCGGGAGCGACTTCGTTATGTTCGGTTTTGGCAAGTATTCCGAGTTTCCAGAGTTCGTCGTTAAGGTCTGCCATAAAATGTGCTACTCTTTCTTTTATTGCTCCGAAATAATGGTCTTCCATTTCCTGTCCCTTAGGAGCTTTTGCACCGAAAAGAGTTCTTCCCGTATAAATCAAATCCTTTCTTTTATCGTACATTGCCTTATCGACGAGAAAATACTCTTGTTCCGGACCTACCGAAGTGCGAACGCATTTCACATCCTCGTTTCCGAAAAGTTTCAATATTCTCATAGCTTGTTTGCTTAAAGCTTCCATAGAACGCAGAAGCGGGGTTTTCTTGTCAAGAGCCTCTCCCCCGAACGAGCAGAACGCCGTGGGGATACATAAAGTTTTTTCTTTGATAAAAGCATAAGATGTCGGATCCCAGGTAGTATAGCCCCTTGCTTCGAATGTTGCTCTGAGTCCGCCCGAGGGAAAACTCGATGCGTCAGGCTCCCCTTTTATAAGTTCTTTTCCTGAAAACTCCATAATTACCCTGCCGTCGGGTGCGGGGGTTATAAAGCTGTCGTGTTTTTCCGCCGTTATTCCGGTAAGAGGTTGAAACCAGTGGGTAAAATGCGTAGCTCCGTTTGCAATCGCCCAATCTTTCATAGCCGTTGCAACCGCATTTGCAACCGAAAGGTCAAGTTGTGCGCCTTCATCAATTGTTTTTTTCAACGATTGATAAACTTTTGCCGATAAATTGGCTTTCATTACTCTGTCGTCGAATACAAGACTACCGAATTTTTCCGTTACTGTTTCCATAATTTAAACCTCCATAAAAAATAAGACAATGACTCCTTAATTTTTAAAGACGCCATTGCCTTAATTGATTTAATATTTGATATCATACCGATTTTAAATTTAACGGTTTAACCGTTTACTATAACTTACGGCATATCCGTATCGTTATAAACAAATCGATATCTTTAAAAACAAAAAGGTGTCGATGAGTTAAACTCAAAGACACCTTTGCCTTTCAATATGTGACATTATATTCCCTCGAAATCAAGATGTCAATAGTTTTTCAGCAAAAAAATAAAATTTTTTCATTTTTCGGTATTTCTATTGACAAAGGCAGAAAATTTGAGTACAATATGTAAAAATGAGCAAAGGCGTTCATTGTAAGGATTTATCCTTTCGGTGAGCGTCTTTTTTTATTTCTTTAAACGAGGTAATGTTATGTTAAAAGAAGGTCAAATTAGAATACCGTCGGGCTGCGCTATTTCCGCCGTTATTTCAAAAGAAGGAAAAAGAATGAGCGGTGAAAAAATTATCGAAAGTATGAAGCCCATGCACGACAGAAGCAACGGTTTAGGCGGAGGATTTGCCGCTTACGGCATTTATCCCGAATACAGACAACAATATGCTTTACATGTATTCTGTAACGATAAAATATGTAAAGACGAATGTGAAAAATTTCTTAAAGAAAGTTTCGAAGTCGTAAAATCGGAGTATATTCCGACAAGAAAAATTCCCGAAATAACCGACGAGCCTATAATCAGAAGATATTTCGTATCCCCTCTTTCCTCTGTACTGTCGTCAATGCAATTAGATGAAAAAGAATATGTAGTAAGAATAGTTACAAAGATAAATACGGAAATGAAAGGAGTTTATGTATTTTCCTGCGGAAAAAATATGGGCGCATTCAAAGCGGTAGGATTTCCCGAAGATGTAGGAAGATTTTATAAACTCGAAGAATACGAGGGATACTGCTGGACCGCTCACGGAAGATATCCTACGAATACCCCCGGCTGGTGGGGCGGAGCCCATCCTTTTGCCCTTTTGGATTATACGATAGTCCATAACGGAGAAATTTCTTCTTATGACGCAAACAGAAGATTTATAGAAATGTTCGGATATAAATGTAATTTGCAGACAGATACCGAAGTAATTACATATATAGCAGATTATCTTCTGCGCCGCCAGGGACTTACTCTTAATGAAACGGCGTCGGTTATAGCCGCACCGTTTTGGAAAACAATAAGCAATAAGCCCCGTGCGGAAAGAGAAAAACTCACCTATTTAAGAACTGTATTTTCAAGTCTTTTGGTAACGGGTCCGTTTTCCATAATTTTAGGTTTCGAAGGCGGGCTTATGGCTTTAAACGACAGACTTAAATTGCGTTCGATGGTTGTGGGGGAATATGAAGACAAAGTTTATATAGCAAGCGAAGAAGCCGCCATAAGAGCAATGGAGCCCCTTGCGCAAAACATTTATTCCCCCGCAGGCGGAGAAGCGGTAATCATAAAAGTAAAGGACGGTGACATTAATGGGCGTTGAATTCATATATCCGGAATTTGAAGTTATAAGAAACACTAACCGATGTATTACTTGTCGGGTGTGCGAAAGGCAATGTGCCAACGAAGTACATATTTACGATGACGAAAACAAGGTAATGCTCGCAGACGAAAGCAAATGCGTAAATTGTCAACGCTGCGTATCGCTGTGCCCGACAAGGGCTTTGAAAATAGTCAAAAGCGATTGCAGATTAAGAGAGAATGCAAACTGGACGGACGGAACAATAAAGGAAATTTATAAACAGGCAAACAGCGGCGGAGTACTTTTATCGTCAATGGGCAATCCTAATTCCTTTCCTGTGTATTGGGATAAAATACTTATTAACGCATCCCAGGTAACCAATCCTTCCATAGATCCTTTAAGAGAGCCTATGGAAACAAAGGTATTTTTAGGTAAAAAACCGTCCTTTATAGAAAGGGACAAAAAAGGAAATTTAAAAAATAATCTTACTCCCCAAATAGAACTTTCAATGCCGGTTATGTTTTCCGCAATGAGTTACGGCTCGATAAGTTATAATGCACATAAAAGTCTTGCAATGGCAGCGGAAAATTTAGGTATATGTTACAACACGGGAGAAGGCGGTCTGCACGAAGATTTTTATGTTTACGGTAAAAACACAATTGTACAGGTTGCATCGGGAAGGTTCGGAGTACACGAAAAATATCTTAACGCAGGCTGTGCGATTGAAATAAAAATGGGACAAGGTGCAAAACCGGGAATTGGAGGACATTTACCGGGTACCAAAATTGTAGGAGATGTTTCGAGAACGAGAATGATACCCGAAGGCACTGACGCAATATCCCCCGCACCGCATCACGATATTTATTCGATAGAAGATTTAAGGCAGCTTGTATATTCTTTGAAAGAAGCGACAAATTATAAAAAACCCATAATAGTAAAGGTTGCCGCAGTTCACAATATAGCTGCAATAGCAAGCGGGATAGCAAGAAGCGGAGCCGATATAATCGCAATAGACGGATTTCGTGGCGGAACGGGCGCTGCGCCTACCCGTATTCGTGACAATGTGGGAATACCTATCGAACTTGCCCTTGCCGCTTGCGACAAGAGATTAAGAGACGAAGGAATAAGGAACAATGTTTCTCTTGTAATAGGAGGAAGCATACGCTCGTCGTCCGATGTGGTAAAAGCCGTTGCCTTAGGCGCCGACGCCTGTTATGTAGCAACAGCCGCTCTTCTTGCATTAGGCTGTCATCTTTGCAGAACATGTCAGACGGGAAAATGTAATTGGGGTATCGCTACTCAAAACCCCGAACTTGTAAAAAGACTTAATCCCGAAATCGGAAGCAAAAGACTTATTAATCTTATGACGGCTTGGAAGCATGAAATAAAAGAACTTATGGGAGGAATGGGAATAAATTCCATAGAAACCCTTCGAGGCAACCGATTAATGCTTCGAGGTATAGGAATAAATGAAAAGGAGCTTGAGATTCTCGGTATCTCACACGCAGGAGAATGAAAAGAATTTATGTAAACGAAGAATGGTGTCTTGGCTGTCACCTTTGCGAATACAATTGCGCATACGCAAATTCCGGAATAAAAGATATGGTAAAGGCTTTAAAAGGCGCAGAAATAAATCCTAAAATACATATAGAAGAAAGCGGCAAAATAACCTATGCCGTATCGTGCAGACATTGTGAAGACCCTATATGCGTTAAAAGCTGCATATCGGGAGCGTTGTCCAAAAAGGACGGAATCGTATGTATAGATAAAAATAAATGTATAGGTTGTTTTACCTGTATACTTGTCTGCCCTTACGGAGCGATAAGACCTTCCGATGAACATGCTGTACAAAAGTGCGAACTTTGTATAAACAATTCGGTAGAGATGCCGGCGTGCGTTAAAGGCTGCCCTAATAAGGCTATTGTATACGAGGAGAGATAATATGAAAAACTATGTGATTATAGGCGGTTCGGTAGCCTCGGTAGGCTGCATAGAAGGAATAAGAAGTGCAGATAAAGAAGGAAAAATAATTATGTTATGCAAGGAAAAGGTCCCCGCATATTGCCGCCCTTTGATATCGTATTATTTGCAAAAGAAAACGGATTTTCAGAAAATGAAATACCGCAGCGACAAATTTTATCAGGAAAACAATGTAGAACTTATTTATGAAGAATGTAAAAAAATCGATACTTCCAATAAAAGCGTTTATACCGAAAAAGGAATATACCCTTACGATAAGTTATGTATAGCAACAGGCTCGTCGCCTTTCGTACCTCACTTTAAAGGTATAGAAAAAATAAAAAACAAATTCTGCTTCATGACGCAAGACGATGCATTATCCTTAGAAAAGACAATCGATAAAAATTCCGATGTTCTTATAATAGGCGCAGGACTTATAGGGTTAAAATGCGCAGAAGGACTTACGGGACGGGTTAAAAGCATAACGATCTGCGACCTTTCGACAAGAATACTTTCAAGTATTTTAGACGAGGAAAGCGCAAAGCTTATGCAGAAAAATTTAGAAAAAAACGGAATAAAGTTTCTTTTAGGCGACAGCGTATCTGAATTTAATAATGACTCTGCTACAATGCTCAGCGGAAAACAAATCAGATTCGATATACTTGTAACGGCGGTAGGAGTAAAGCCTAATATTGATATTGCAAGCGATGCTTCAATAGAAACGGAAAAAGGAATAATTGTTGACAACAATATGTTGACTTCCGTACCCGATATATACTCGGCGGGAGACTGTGCACAGGGATACAATATGTCTTCTGACACGAAAAGTATAATAGCAATATGGCCTAATGCTTATATGCAAGGATACTGTGCGGGAGTCAATATGGCAGGACAGATAAAGGAATTCGACAACGCTATACCTATGAACGCAATAGGATTTTTCGGACTTCACGCACTTACGGCAGGAATATATAAAGGAAAGGTTTATAAAGAAAAATCCGAAAACGCTATAAAAAAACTTTTCTTTGAAGACGGAAAACTTGTCGGATACATACTTATAGGAAATATAGAAAACGCCGGTATCTACACTTCCGTCATAAGAGAAAAAATACCTTTATCTTCATTAAATTCAAATATACTAAAAAAGCAACCTTCCCTTGCGGTATTTAATGAAAAAAACCGTAGAAAAAAACTCGGAGGTGTGGTATAATGACTACAATAAACGCAAAAGATTACGATTATATTGATTTAAACAATAAAATCAGAAAATCCGAAAAGGTATGCGAATTAAATAACTGCTTAGGGCAAAGATTTATTTCGGCAGGACTGAAAAATAAAATAATAACAATTAACGGTACCCCCGGCAACGCACTCGGTGCATATCTTAACGGAGCGGAGATAACCGTTAACGGAAATGCTCAGGACGCCGTCGGCGACACAATGAATGACGGTAAAATAGTAATTTACGGAAACATCGGCGATGCGGCAGGCTATGCTATGCGTGGCGGCTCGATATATGTGAAAGGAAACGCAGGATACAGAGCAGGTATCCATATGAAAGAATACAAGGAAAAAATTCCCGCAATAGTAATAGGCGGAAAAGCAGGCAGTTTCTTGGGCGAGTATCAGGCAGGAGGTATAATAATAGTACTCGGTCTTGAAAACTCGGACGAGATAGTCGGGAACTTCCCTTGTACCGGAATGCACGGCGGAAAAATGCTGTTGCGATCCGATTGTAAAAATGTGCGTTTCCCCGAAAATTTAAGCGTTAAAGCGGCGACAGATAAAGATATGGAAGAATTCGATAAATACATAAGCGAATTTTGCAGACTGTTCGGAGCCGACAAGGAAAAGATAATGAATTCTGCTTTTACGATAATTACACCCGATACCAAAAACCCGTACAAACAAATGTATGTAATGAATTAAGGAAGGTAAAATATGAAGTATTCGAAACAGGAAGTTATGCAATTCGTGCAAGAAGAAGATGTCAAATTCATAAGGCTCGCATTCTGTGATGTGTTCGGAAAACAAAAAAACATTTCCATTATGGACAGCGAACTTCAAAGAGCGTTCAAACACGGAATTGCCATAGACGCATCGGCAATAGAAGGCTTCGGAGACGAAACCCATTCCGACCTTTTTCTGCATCCCGATCCGTCAACTCTCGTAATACTTCCATGGAGACCGGAGCACGGCAGGGTAGTCAGAATGTTCTGCGATATAAAATATCCCGACGGTAAAACTTTCGAAGGCGATACCCGTTCAATTCTCAAAAAAGCCGTAGAGGACGCAAGGCGGGAAAATTTATCATTTAAATTCGGGCCGGAAATGGAATTTTATCTTTTTAAACTCGATGAAAAAGGATACCCAACCAATGAAACATACGACAACGCAGGCTATATGGATATAGCTCCCGAAGACAAAGGAGAAGATATAAGACGGGAAATATGTCTTACATTAGAGCAAATGGGTATTTATCCTGAAAGTTCCCATCACGAAGAAGGTCCCGGACAAAACGAAATAGATTTCAGATATTCTTCTCCCCTCGAAGCCGCCGACAACGCTGTTACATTCTGTTCCGTTGTAAAAGCAGTCGCAAACAGAAACGGAATATCCGCAGACTTTTCCCCAAAGCCTATCGAAAATCAACCGGGAAACGGATTTCATATCAATTTTTCAGTAAAATCCGATTCCGACAAAGATATTCTTCCGCAGGCAATAGCGGGTATATTAAAGCATATCTCTGAAATTACCTTGTTTTTAAACCGTACTTCAAAATCATACGACAGACTGGGCAGCAATAAAGCTCCCGCTTATGTTTCCTGGTCTTGCGAAAACAGATCGCAATTAATACGAATACCTGCGGCAGTCGATGAGTTCAAAAGAGCCGAACTTCGCTCCCCCGACCCTCTTTCCAATCCCTACCTTGCTTTTTCTCTGATAATCTATTCTGCAATGGAAGGAATAAAAAACAAACTCGAACTTCCCAAACCTTGCGATAAAAACCTTTTTACTTTAAACAAAGAGGAACTTAAAAGTTTCGAAACATTGCCGTCCACCTTGAAAGAGGCCGTTCAAAAAGCCAAAAAAAGCAATTTCGTAAAAAACCTTATCCCCGATTCAATAATATCCGCATACTGCAAAGACATCAACTGACGGGAGAAATTAAATGCCGTTAAAAGAGCATATTTACAGCGTACTTATTGTTTCTGCTTCCGCAAAATTCAATGAGCAAATAAATTCTCTTCTTGCCGAACCTTATTACAGACCTGTCGATTTTGCAGTCAGCATAAACGAAGCGCAAAGAAAAATAACCGAACGCCCATATGATTTAATCCTTGTAAATACTCCGCTCCCCGACGATTTCGGAGCGAAGTTTTCCATTGATGTTTCCGTAAATAAAAATTGCGTTGTTCTGATGTTCGTCCGAAGCGAACTCTATGAAGGTATCTACGATAAAATATGCGATTACGGCGTCTTTTCAATTCGCAAACCCATATCTCATCAATATGTTCTGCAAGCTCTCGACTGGCTCAAAGCAACGAGAGAACGCCTGCGCCGATTAGAAAAAAAATCCATGTCCTTTCAAGAAAAAATGGACGAAATAAAAATTATCAATCGTGCGAAATGGACTCTTATAAATTCACTTAAAATGAGCGAACAGGACGCACACCGTTATATCGAAAAACAAGCGATGGATCGCTGCGTATCGAAAAGGGAAATTGCCGAAAATATAATTCATACCTATAAATAAAAAAGTTTGACTCATAAATCAACCTTTTTATTTACATTTATTTATCGACCAACATTTTTTGAGCTTTCAAGTTTATTAATTAAGCCCTGAATTTCGTTAAAAAATCTGCATAAATGAAATCCGTCGCAAACAGCGTGATGAGCCGTCATAGTAAGAGGCATAATGTATCTGTCCCCTTGCTTTTCGTACTTACCCCAAACTATCCCGGGAGCAAGATATTTTCCGTCATCGAATACATGCAAATCAAAGCTTTTGTACCTGACCCACGGAAGACACGAAAGATCATAGGTATTAAGGGGAATATCTTTTAAATCAAAGCCTCTTAAATTTTTAAATTTTTCCCTGTTTTCCATAAATTTATCGTAAAATATTTTTAAATTGTCGTTATATTCGGTAACGAGTCTTACAAATGTTTGATCTTCCTTGTTGAAATCCGCATAGTATGGCGAAATATAATCCCATTTTATGAGATTGCCTTTTTTATCCCAATTATATTTGAATTCGTCGTGCGAATTTAAGACCTTCGAAACAAGCCATATCATAGTAGGATAAAATTTTAATTTTTTATTTTTTATAAATTCTAAAAATTCCGTTATATCTATATCAACTGTAAGACTCATTACGTTGGGAAGTTTTTCAATGTAATACTTAAATATCTTCCCTCTTTCCCATTTATCTGTATTTATAATTTTATATTCCATTATTCCACCCGTTGAATTAATTTGAATTTATTTATATTTTGCAATAAATATTTTTTTAAACTTTTATTGCGTCGCTGAATATTAATACCTAATTGATTATATCATAATTTTATATATTTTTAATATTTAAAAGTAAATTTAACAAAATTTATTTTTTATGTTAAAATATAATTATAAATTAATTCAAAGCAGGTGATTTAATGAAAAGAAAAAATTTAATTTTAATTATTATCTCGATAATAACATTGTTTGCGGTTATGATTTCTTCCGTAGCTTGCAATAACACGGAAACAGAACAAGAGACTCCCAAAAAATACAGTATCACCGTAGCTCAAAACAGTGACTGTACCCTTACCCCTAATGTAACTTCCGCAAGTTTCGCAGATACTATAACAGTAACGGTAAAAGTAAATAACCCCGATAAATATGTATCAGGCGTAAAGTACAACAATAAAGAGTGTTTTAAAGACGGTAACAATTATACATTTACGATGCCGTCTGAAAATGTAACATTAAGCGCAGAACTCAGCGATTATGAAGAAAAATTATCGGACGGAAATTCATACGGCGGTTCTTTTGTGTCTTTTGCATCAACAAATTCAAAAACTATTGTTAAAAAGGAAAGCGGAACGGCTCAGCTGACACTTTATTTTAATGCAAATTATATGACAATTTTAAAATCTGAAATTATTTCTTCCAACGAAGACGCAATTCCCGTAAGCGCTATAAATGTGAAAGAAAAAACTTCATCGTTAGGTAATGCTATTTCCTCAGCTACTGTTAGTATCGACCAATCGAAAATCAATTTAGGAACCACATGGCTCACAATGAATTTTACAAACGGTAATTCCTCTTCTCAAAAAGGAACAATAATCGTTAAAATCACGGTAGCTGAAACTCTTGTACTTGAAAAATGGACAGAGACAGTAATATTCGATGTAAACAGAATCGATGAAAATGCCGAATATTATATATATTTCCGTGATACAAATTACAATGCAGACTCCGGCGAAAAGGAATATCAGTATTTTGATAATGTAACCGCAGTAGACGGAAAAGTTACTCTTAAAATAGAATATGTAGTAAACCATCAGTACTGGGTTGAATTCGGCGTAAAAAGCAGCGACGGTTCAAAAATCTATCACGACCTTTCGGAAACAATAGGAACAGGCTCATCTTCAACAGGCTATAATAAGTATCAGTCCAATAAACTCTCATTTATAGCGGATAATGCATCCCTTGAAATAACCGTCCTTAGCAGCAATCATTCGTAATTTAAATTGTAGTTATAAATAATTATAAAACAAAATTTCTGCTTGTTAATTTTAAAATATAGAAGCCCAAAATTTATTGGGTTTTTATATTTTAAATTAATATTCATCTTTCCACGCATCAAGCCATTTAGTATATATTTCTCTGTAATCAAGTTTTTCTCGCATAAAATTGATATTAATAGATCTTGTATCTTTATAATGCTCTAACATAGAAAGTGCTTCGGCTGTAATTTCTACCCCTCTTGTTAATTTTTACTTTTTATATAAATTCATAATTGCTTCTTTTTGATATGGAGATAATGTTTTTAGAAAGTCCAAAGTTTGCTTATCAATTTTATATTGATTTATATCTTCTGAAAAGAATTCTGCAGGGGTTGAGCCACAAGCTTTTATAATATCAAGCAGAACTGATAAAGATGGTTCAAATGTTGTTTTCTC
Source organism: uncultured Clostridia bacterium (assembly GCA_944342015.1). Classification (GTDB taxonomy): domain Bacteria; phylum Bacillota; class Clostridia; order Christensenellales; family CALVMC01; genus CALVMC01. The sequence goes on along the minus strand of CALVMC010000007.1, from coordinate 1,588 downwards.
ACTCTCTAATAGATGAATATAACTTGCATTCTTTCCAATCATCAAACTTAAAGCACGAGCCGACAAATTGGCACGAGTTCTGATTATTCCTATTCTTGCTACAATTTCCTTTAATTCCATAAATACCAAGCTCCTTATGTATATAATTTTATCAATTTAGGAGCTTTTACTATATTTGCAACACAATACAATTATATCCAATGTTAAATAAAATATTTAATAGCATTAAATACTATTGCAATAAAAACACATTTATGATATGCTTTATTATATATTGGAGGTTTGCAAATGAAGAATAAAATAATAAAGCTTAGTGTTTTACTTATTATTCCACTTGTAATGCTTTGCTTTGTTTTTACAGGTTGCTCAAAAAATGCAAACAAGCAAGATGATACACAAAAAATTACATTGCCATATCATCTATATAATTCGCAGGCAAAATGTATAGCTTATACAAGTGATAATTATTTGTATGACTATTCAACTTGGGAAGCTATAGGTGTGTTCGATTATGAAAGAAATATTTTTATTAGTACGAGAGGAGAATATCTAGGCGAGATTATTTATGACAATGTATTAATAAAAAATACCCAGTCTGAATATGTAAATGTAGAGTTTGATATTCAACCAACTATTCCAACAGCTCCAGTACCAAGAACTGCTCCAACAAGAGCAACGGTGCCAACGCTTCCAAGTTGGTATCAGGACTTAAAATAAGAGTAATAATTTATTTATAAATAATTTACTAAACGAAAGCAACAAAGGAGAATAGAGTATATAATATATCAAAGTGAGAGGAAAGACCAATTTTAAACCCTACCCCAAGTATTCGTTATCTCCTTTGTTGCTGAGGTGGTCGTATGTGCTTTATAACATAAGAATAAGCTATTGATACAAAATAGCTTTTTTCTTTTTATGGGACTCTGTCCCAAACCCTGAGGCTCTAAGGATAACTATTTTTGTGAAGTTTGAAATCAATCACAATATTTGTTTATCCTTGTCGCCTTGATTTGATTAGCACAATCCAAGAACCTGTCAATGTTGTTTTGCTAAAAAGCAAACTCCACCTTGACCGAACCTTTAAGGATTGTGCATTTTGTTTGAGCAGGCGACAAGGATAACAAAACAAATATAAATAACAAAAAAGCGATAGCTTATTGCCATCGCTTATTTTTGTCCTTATTGCTCCAATACTTTCTAGCTCTTTCAGTTCGTCCGTCTTGGTGCAACTCGTGTTGTGGAATTATATAAGAAAATGCAAAACAACTCTCAAAATAGTAAAAATTATTTGCGTTTGTTCTTATATAACTGATTTGGCTCCCCAAGTTGGACTCGAACCAACGGTCCAGTCTGCGGGCATAGCCCTTGACCGCTTTGGCTACGAAAAGCATACTATGCTTTTCGCTTAACGCGTCGCGCCCTTTGTTCGTTCCCTTCGCTCTCTCATCGCAGGCTCGTTGGTTATATACTATTTTAAAACAAAAAAAGCATAACTATTTGTTATGCTTTCTTTTGGCTCCCCAAGTTGGACTCGAACCAACGGTCCAGTCTGCGGGCATAGCCCTTGACCGCTTTGGCTACGAAAAGC
>CALVMC010000006.1 GCA_944342015.1 uncultured Clostridia bacterium | reverse complement strand
CCGATGTTTATGTAGGCTTATTTGCGGGACAAAGTACGGCAGGAAGCGGATTTTACGATATAACCGTAGGCTCTCAAGGTGCGGCCGGTGAAGAGTTCTCTTATGTAGTAGGTAATTTTACTTCAAATTCAAGGGTTGGCGGCGTTATAGGATACGGCAAGGGTTACTTTGCAGAAAGGCTTACAAATTATGCCCTTATAAAGAGCGACTCTGTATTTACGGGGGGAGTTTCGGGAGAGTTCGAAGGCCTTACGCAATTTGAAACGAACAAGATAAAATATTTAAAAAACTACGGATTGGTAACGAAAAACAGCGGCAATCCGAATAATGGCGGCGTAATAGGTTATGCGTTGAACGTTGAAGTATCGGACTGCATAAATTACGGTTCGGTAGAAGGATATACGGCAGGCGGCGTTATAGGCAGGATTTCAAGCGGAACGGTATCGGGATGTATTAACTACGGGGACTATGTCGAAGGAATTGTCGGTATAGGCGGCATTTTAGGCAGGATTCATACCGGTCAATCGGTAACGGTGAGCGAATGTTTGAATTACGGACTTGTAAGAACCTCTCCGGAAGTTGCCGATCTCGCTTCGGATACGACAGGTATAGGCGGTATAGTGGGAATAATAGACCAGGAAAGTAGTTCGACAAGATATAAAACCATATCCAATTGCAAGAACTACGGCGAAGTTAAAGACGAGTATAAGACAAATACCATAAGAATAGGCGGAGTTGTAGGTCAGTCTTTTTCAGCCAATGTCAATGAGTGCGAAAATAACGGATATGTACATTCGTTAAGCGCAGCGGAGGTCGGAGGAGTTATAGGATATGCGGCAAAGACCGGAATAACAAGATGCTTTAATAACGGCGAAGTTTCCGGCTATAATTTTGTAGGCGGAATATTCGGAAATTTCGGCGGGTCGACTTTCGACACAACCATAAGCGACTGTTATAACGAAGGTAACATAACGGCAACCGGCATAAGCACCAGCGGGGCAGGATATGCTTCTGCGGTAGCAGGCGGAATAGCCGGCAGATACGATGCGTCGGGAAGCACTAATTCTTCATTTTTAAGATGCGTTAACATAGGTTCTGTCAGCGGTAATAACGCAGGCGGAATAGTAGGAAGCGCTTGGCAGTTGAATGCTAAAATGATAGATAATTATACATTAATGCAAGACTGTTACAACAAAGGCGCAGTAAACGGTGCTAATTATGCAGGCGGTATATTCGGAACAATAATTTCGTCAAGCAAACATAAAGAAGGAAAAATGCTGGTTGAAAATGTTTACAATTCTGGCACGCTTACATTGAATTTCGGCACGAATAAAGGAACGCTTGCAGGAAATGTATCTCTTCAAACGGCTGACGAGCCCTTGCTCGAAGTAAACAATTTTTATGCTTATTCAGAAGATGGAACAACACAGAACAATGTAGGAGCGTCAAGCAGCGCAATTACCGTCACGAATTCCAATGTTAACATATCGGGTACGGTGGACGAGTCGGATTTTGCAGGTTTCGATTTCGGAGCGGATGAAACATGGGGATTGGTATCCACATATAATAACGGACTTCCTTATTTAAGAGCAATCGACGAAATTAATCTGACATTCAACTACAATAGGAGCAACATTGCAAGCGAAACAATCGTAATACTGTATGGCGACGGCAATTACACGGTAAACAGCGAAGATTACAACGAAAAGGCAAATTACAGATATCTTGTAGATTATTGGACTTTAAGCAGCGACGGTAGCGGTACGCAATACGGAGTGGGAAGCAAACTTCCGATAGAAAGGCTCAGGGATATAGAAATATATGCAAATTATGTTGCCGCACCTTACAGAATAAAGATAGAAGGAATAACTCAAACAATCAGCGGCGCTCTTAACGAAACAAGCACCGATACCGAAGTTTCGAAAGAAGAAACAAGCGAAACTTCAAAAACATATCAGGGAACATTTACGATAGACAACGCTTCCTCTTACATTCTTGTAGCGTCAGGTGACAGTACGGTAAGCGGAACGACTTATAACTTTGCCGGTTGGAATGTTTTAATTTCCGACGGAACATATTCGACCGTCGCATACGGAAACAACAATACGACAATATCGCTCAGTGAAGTTTTCAACAATATGGTAGAAGGCTGGGATACAAACGGAGTCATTACATTGGTTCCGAAAACCGGCAGTATTATCACCCTTGCTTTTGAACTCGAAGGGGAAGAACACGGTTCTATTCAGATTAACGGAAGCACTATGGCGTTCGGTAGTACCGATGCGGCTTATGCCGGAATAAATTATGTTGTCAACTCGACAGTGGAATCTTATTATGAAGTAGAAAAATATACTATAAGTTATCCTAGCGTAGTAGGCCAAAGCGCAAGAGATGAAATTATAACCGCAAAATCTTTTGAATTGAATTTGGCCTCCGCCTATGAAGGATCGGTTATCACAATTACCGTAAAATATAAAACTGTCGATATAATATTTAACATTTATGCGGTAGATTCCAATTTGGCTTCCATAGGGAACGCAAGCGATTATGCAAGCATGGTTTCGGGAACCGTTGCGATAAACGGAATGTTTTCCGACGATATAAACATTTACGAATCGGACAGATTCAGATTTTCCGAAATGATAATAGCTAACAGAAGAACATCTGAAAATCTCGTTTACAGCGCAAACGAACTTAATATGAGTGATGACGAAAATAATGCTAACTATGTATTCCAGAACAGTTTGTTGACTTTCGACGAAATGAATTTGTATAACTATGCTTATAACAACGAGATTATTGTATATCTCGTGTATGACAGATATTACGAAATAAAATTTTCTGTTCAGGACGGCGGATATACATTTCTCTATGCAGATGAAGGTAACGGTTATGTAGAAGTTGCCCTTCTCGGCGCCGAAATCAAAGACGGTGATGAAAGCAGTGATGATGAAAAAGGTGAGGTTATAAAAGAAATATCATTATTTATAAAAGCAAATTCAAGTTTGAGAGCGGAGTCTTTTGCAAACGACGCTTATATATGCAACGGATATAATGTTGTTAAAGGACCTCTTTATACCGTAATAGGTTCGCAAATAAATTTTGTGTTAAGCGAAGATGCCGAAATAGTGGCAAACTTTACCTTCAAAACCTATACATTGAAGTATATTGCAAAAACCGATACCGGTTCCAATATCAGTTCGATAGACGGCGGTATTTATGTTAACGGAATACTTTCTAATACCGTAAAACTCGGCGATACGATAACATTCATTCTTCCCGACCCGAGCAAATACAGATTTATAAGTTTAAAAGTCACTCTTTCAAACGGCACTGAAACAGCTATCGATTACGATACAATAGATTCTTTTGAACTGACCAATGAAATAATAAGTACTTATTTCGACAGCAAATCGGTTTCCACCATTACCGCTACATTTGTAAGACAAAGACTTTTCAGTATCAGTACCGATTCTCAGACCGGATCTTATGAAAGTATCAATTGTTATGTTGTTAACGGCGATGTGGAAACACCTTTTGAAGCTGTCTTAGGCACAACTTATAATTTCGACTCCAATACCGTTATAAAAATAGTTGCGACGCCTGCAAAATATTACGAGTTTACCGGTTTTAAAGGACAGATAACTTCAAGCGAACTTACCGAAAACGCTAATATAGTTAACATTAAATTAAATGCAGACCGTATTATCCTTGCTTCTTTCAAAGCCACCGAATTCAATATCGAAGTTGTGGACGGTTCAGGCAAGGTTGACGGCGACTTTTCCGCAAATTCGAAAACTGCGGTAATAGGCGATAAAATCATTCTTACCTTCTCGCCTAAAACAGGCTACGCAATCGGAGATTGGACGGTTAACGGTATAGATGTCATGTCTTCCGATTTACAGGAAAACATAGTATTTTCAGGAAATACGGTAACTATTACTCTCGATAAAAACTGGCTCGATACCTTTACCGACAACACAATAACGAGCGTCGTTAAAACTACGCTGTCGCCTCTTATTCTCGGTATTGTTATCGGAGGAAGTTTAGGAGTAGTTATTCTCGTTGCCGTTCTAATTGTGCTGATGATACTTTCTCAGAAACAGAACAAGAAGATCAAAGAAGAACTTCTCGAAGAAAATAAGGAGAAAATGAAGTTTGTCAGCGAAAGCAATATAGTAAGCAGATTGAGAGCGGGCGAAAATGTTACGCAAATCAGCGACGAAGATATAAAAGCTGCCAAAAAGGCTAAAAAGGCTGCAAAAAAAGCCGCAAAAAAAGATGAATAGTAAGGGGACGGTAATTATGAATAAAAATTATTATTTAAATAAAAGCATAACTAAAATTTTATTTATCGCATTTGTTTTATTCCTTGCGGTTGCCGTTGCCGTTTGCTCGGCTGTATCCGGAACGGGAAGTTTGATTGTTTCGGAAAACAAGGTAACTTCAAATTCCGAAAATGTTTCTACCATATACGGCGCAGATATAACGGAATACGACGGAAGCGTAAGCACAGCGGTGCAGGAACAGTTCGACGCCGCTAGTCTTGCAGGCCGTTGGCAGGGCACGATAGACACTAACTACGACCCTTCTTCCGAGACGGTGAACGCAGGACAAGACGGCAGTTTTGCAAAACCGTACTATATCGAAACTGCCGAACAATTAATTAAGGTTATAAACAACGCTTCTTCAAAAAGCGGCTCCGATTATACAGACGCTGCTTATAATACTGCGGACACCTACTTCATTATTAAAAACGATATCGATTTAGGTTCTAAAATCTATGCCGTTTCCGACCAGTCAAGAGCGCTATTCAATATCACGGGTTACGATTACACGGCGCTTGCGGGTTATGAAGATTTTGCGACAAGCACTGGCTTTACCGACGGCGGAAACAATTATTCCGATACCGAAAATCCTTTCAAGGCAATTAAAAAATATCTTGACGACAAAAATATCGGCGAAAGCCTTTCCGATATTCAGCAAACCGGTAACGATTTTGCAACGATATATAACTTATATATCGAGCCGGCAAGTCATTCAAACTCAATAGAAGTCGGTCTCTTCAATTTATTTAACGCAAGTGCGTTAGGTATAAATATCTATAACGCTTATTCCAACAATAGCATTGCTTTCGATAATTTCGGCTTTTTTGCAGGAGGAAGCACAAGCGATTGTTATCTTGCCAAAATAAATGTAAAAGGCGCTACCTTTGATTATGGCGACTCTTATCCTTCAAGGTCAATAGGCGGTATTTTGGGAAGAGCGCAAGACGGTCATTCGGTAACTTTCGACTCGGTAGGGTTCGAAGGCGGTATAATTGCCGCAGGTATAAGACATGTAGGCGGTATTGTAGGTTATGTATATACAGGGACAAATCTCACTTTTACGGGAACCAACGAAACTTACGGCAAAATAAGCGCACAGCAGGAAAGCGGCGGTTTTGTAGGATATGTCGAGTCGGGCAATCTTGTTTTCGAATCGAGCAACACAAACAATATCGATATAAACACAACCAACAATGCAGTAGGAGGCTTTGTCGGAGCGCAGTATCAAGGCTCTTTGTCGTTCACCGGCAGCAGTAAAAATCTCGGAACGGTAAGAGGGTATAGTTATGTAGGCGGCTATGTAGGTTCTTTGGCAGCAAGAAATGTTACCATAACAGGCGGCGTTAACGGCTATAACGGCGGCGCTGCGGACGATACTCTTGTAGAAAAATATAACGATCCTAATTCCGCAATAGAGGCAAGCAATATATATGTAGGCGGTTTTATCGGCTGTTTAAGAAGAGCGGAAGCGGTTTTAAGTATTACTGACTCTCATAACTATATGGTTTTAAAAAATGTTGCAGGAGTTGCGCAAAGTACCGGTTTCGGCGGTATAGTCGGCGAGTTCGAGGGGACTTCCGCAACAATTGAAAATTGCGTAAACCACGCAGATATCAATAATCTTTATAAGACAGCAGACGGGGCTCAAAGTAATGCCGTGGGCGGAATTGTCGGCTGTATGAGAGCGGATTTCGTAATACAAAGTTGCATAAACTACGGAGATATTAAAGCCAATATGAGAATGGGCGGTATCGCAGGTATTGCAAATTACAATAATATTTCCGTGGAAATTTACGACAGTGTAAACCACGGAACAATTTACGCAACAGGATATGACGCAGCGGGAATATTCGGTTCGGCTTATGCAAATATTTATCCTATAAGAATAGAAAGATGCGAAAACCACGCTTCAATTTACGTTTCCCCCACAATGAATTTGGCGGGAACCGAAAAAGAGGACGGCGGCGTATACAGCGACGAAGAAGCCTATGACCTTACCGAATATAGCACCGATAACGGTAAGGCGGGCGGAATACTCGGCTACTATAAGCATTTGACAAACGAAGTCGGCGGAGTTTATGTTATAGACTGCGTCAACGGAACATCCGGAACTCAAAGCAAAATTAAAGTTTACGGAAGGAATGTAGGCGGTATTGTCGGAGGTAATGGAAAAGATGCCGCAAATACAAACTTTACTATCCATCTCATAAAAAATACAAACTACATGGATATTCATTCGGGCGGTTTTGTCGGCGGTCTTTACGGATACATTACGGGTTATACCAACCTTACTATCGGTAACCCGAGTTTCGAAGAAGGGTATCAAGAAATATACGGAAACTTCGGCAAGGTTTACTCTTACGTCGGCGGCGACGCCAACATAAGCGCAGATACGGGTAGCTTGATAGGTAAAATAGGCGGATACCTTAAACTTGTCGGTGACAACGATTATATAAACGATACCGTTGTTGATAGTCAAAATGTCTGCGTAGGCGGAATTATAGGTTATTTGACTTTAAGATATCCCGAGCCTGTCGATCTTTGCGCAAACTGGGGCAACGAAGCAACCATTAATGGTGGCAGAACCCATGTAGGAGGTATTTTAGGCGGTTATACAGGCGGCAGTGTAAAAATAACCGGTCAAATGTATAATACGGGAGATGTTATCTGCCGCTATGGAACTTCTTATATAGGCGGACTTATAGGAAGAGCTTTAGGCGCATTAACTATAAGCGCCAAAGTTTATAATGAAGGGAATGTTTACAGCCAGCTTAAAACCACGGACGCATCTTACGGCACGGTAGCAGGCAGTATAGGCGGACTTATCGGCTCTATGGAAAACGATATTGAATTTACAGAAGGCGCCGCAGGCTCTTATAACAGCGGTATAATTTACGCTAACTTTAAAAACTTAGGCGGTATTATAGGTAATTTGAACGGAGACGGATACTTCAGCGAAGTTTATTCTTACGAAAATCCTTTAATAGCAGGCGGCGGGGCATTAGACCTTATAATTTATGACGCACAGGACAATAGCGAAAACATTTCTGTAAAAGAAACAATTCGTGGAGAAGCTTGCGTATCCGGCTTTATAGGGTACGGCTGGAAAAACACTAAAACTTTAGTTTTTGGAAATTGCGACAATTACGCTACCTGCTATTCAACGGCTAACGATGTAGGCGGATTTATAGGACAAAGTGCTTATACAACTTCATTAACTATGAATAACTGCTTCAACTATGCAGACCTTACTTCCGGTACAGGATATATAGGCGGCTTTGCAGGCTCTCATATTTCCGGACTTGATATTACAAATTGCGGAAATTACGGCAATATAACCGCTATTAGCGGTAGCAAAGCAGGCGGTTTGTTTGCTTATATCGGTGGCAACAATACTGTAAACGATGTTATTACGAACTGTTTTAACGAGGGGAATGTAAACTGCGCACAGGACGCAGGCGGTATAGCAGGACAAATAATAAATGTTAACGATGTCAAAATAATAAACTGTTACAGTAAGGGAAATGTTTTCTATGACGGAGATGTTTCATCGGGAACCACTACTCAGTCTATCGGCGGTCTTGTAGGATATGTAACAAATGTTTACGGCACGCTGACGGTGGATAACTGTTATGTTGAGTGCGAGCAGGTGGGTAATACAAACTCTATGTTTGTAGGAGGCCTTATCGGACATGTCAACTATACCATAACGAATTCAAATTTTGTAATCACCGATTGTCATACCGATATAAAGAACATTTATACATCAAGAGATGTAGGCGCAGCCGTAGGTTCTCTTAGAGCAAACTCGAATTCAAAAGTAACCAACTTTACCATAACCGACTGCTATTTTATGGGAGAGACGATTACGGGAAGCAGAATTGTAGGCGGTATCTTGGGAAATGTTGGAGCTATTAAAAATCTGACGCTTAAAAGAATAGCTTTACTTGTAGACCGTATTGTACTTACCGGAAATAACCATTCGATAGGACTTATCGCACAGGCAATAACCGGTTTTTCCGGTAAAATCGATATATCCGATATTTATATAACTAGCGATGCGGTTACAACTTCCGGAGCGGTGTCATTCATTATAAGGGATTTAAAATTTAACTACAACAGCGCAGACCTTACCTTCCTTTTAAATAACTATTATTACAGCGGCGATGTCAGCGGTTCATACAATAACGGCAGCGGTTCGGTAAATTTCAACGCTTCGGCGACAAACCTGTTCTCTACATTCAACAACAGCGTTGCAAGTTCGAGTTATATGAAAACATTTTCTGTTCACAATGTTCTCATTAAACAAATTCCTTCGACAACTACTTTCAATATGGTAGGCGGCGTCTTTGAAAATTCCGGAACGGGACTTCCTAATTTCAGCCCCGAAACCACTAATTCGATGGAATTTTCCTTCGGTGACGAATACGACAATAAATTCGTTACAGAAGCACAGTTGCAGAATATAGATACATTTGAAAATTGGGGTATTACCAAAGATGTCAGAAGCGGAAACGCCGATACTGCTCTCACCCCCTGGGGTATCGATCCTTCGGTAAACGGCGGAAAACCTTTCCTTATGGATATTTTGAGAAAAGATATAGTAATTTACTATAACAACGCAGGCGACGACCTCGATATATTCGATAACACCGTTATAAGAGGAAGTGACGAAATCGCAACGGAAACCGTTGTCACTGTCATTACTTATATAACCGATACTATTACTTATAATCAGTTAAAAGAAGGCGCTCAGGATTACAGCGGCTACGATTACTTAAAGGAAATCAAAAGAGTAGGCTATGAGGTAACGGATTTTTATAAGGCAAGAGAGGCAGACGGAAGTTACTTAGAGGCTAACAAGTATACGGAAATACCGAAAAACGATGAGTATAAGGTTTTCACTATTTTCGACGATATGGTATTCTATGTCGATTACGAACTTGTGAACTATGCCATTTCTCTCGATAACGGCGAAGAAATCAAGGTTGTGGGAGCAAGCAACAACAGTTTCAATTTAAAATCGACAGATATATATCTCGAAAACATCAACACTGCCGAATCGGTTGCACCTTTTGTATACTTTGCTTTAAAAGTTCCCTCAAGCGCACCAGCTGTCTTTAACGCAATAGGCGAAGATAAAATGGTTCTTATTTCGGGAGAGGCAGGAACCACCAACGCAGTGTATAATTTATATTTCGAAGACTTTATAAATCAGCAGATTTTATACAGTTATTCTTCGGAAAATATTCTTACATTCAAAGCAATGTTCGTTCCCGTTTACAAAGTTACCTTTACTCTTGCCGACGGAACCTTCCCTTCATATCTTACCGTTACAAATTCGAGCGGCGTCGCAGTCTCGTTCGGATCGGTTATCAGTATTCAGGAAGGGCAATCTGAAACTTTTACTATATCTATCGCTAAACATTATGAGTTTGATGCGGAAAATTTCAAAGCAAACGGCAATCAGGTTCTTGAAGGAAATTCCGATAACGGTTATTTGTACAACAGTACTCTGCAAACTATAACTATCTTAAACTGCACGGAAGGAGAGACATATAATTTTGAAATAAGCATTAAGGCTACCGTATATACCATTAACTACGAGCTCTTAAATTCTTTCGGCGATCCTATTTCACCTTCTTTTGAAGATGTAAGCCTTACTTATCCTTCGCAAAAAGTCCAAATAGGTAATGTTGCAGGCGGTCAGAGTATTTATATCAACCCGAGCAGTATTTACACTTTCTTGAATTACAGGTACGCTTATACCGTTAACGGTTCTACGGTTTATGAGAATATCGATACCCAAAATTCCGTCGCTTTGGGTTCTATTATCTGCTCCTCCGATTATCTCGATAAATATGCCGACAGTCAGAGTAAGACCATTACCATTCAGATATTATTAGAGTCTAATGTCGGGGTAAACATTTCAATCTCTAATTTTGACCATTGGGACGACGATTACGGTTATGTTTTAATCTATGTCTACAATTCCGATTATGTTTTGCAAAGCGAGACCACTTTAAATCAATCTTATAGTTCGTTCGATGAAGCTTTCGATATCGGTTATATCATCGAAGTTGTTCCTTTTGCAAATCAGTATTTCGAAATTACGAGACTGTCTCTCAACAATTCCGATACCTCTTTGTCAAACGGAAAAATCACTTTAATTATCGATAGAAATCAGTCGTTGGAAATTGAAATGGATTACATAAAATATTATGTTTCTTATTCCGTAATCGACGAGAACAATAACGAAATCGACGGCGCAAACGAAAATATGACCGCTCAGCTTGAATCGGGCAATAGTTATATTACTAAAACAGGCGATATCGTTACAGGCTCTATGGGTGAAATTGCAGGCTTCGCCTTTAACTCATGGGGGGTTTTGGTCGGGGATATATTTATTCCTTTCTCTTCCGACTCTTTCGCAACCGACGGTACCCTTAATAACGGAAATATCGATGTCGCTTCCTTGGAAAGTTATATCAATGAGGATAATCAGATTATAGTTGTATGCAGATTGTTTACTCTCTTTAATATTAACTTCGCTATTTCCGATACCGGCGATAATTTAGGTCAGTTCAGGGTTGAAATTTATAACGATACATTTGATCGTTTCGATGAAGTCGAAGCCGCCGAACTCGAAGTTCTGCCTTTCAATTCAAGAATCAAAATTACCGCTGTGGACGGCGATTATTATGACTTCATTCAGTTCATAGGTATCTACAACGAAGAAGTCGACGCTCAAAATCCTTTGGTCGCAGAATTCCTTCTTACCGAATCAAGAACCGTTCTGCTCCAATTCCGGGCTAAAAATATCGAGACTTCTTTAACGGAAGACCTTTCGAATGCTTCCGGTCAGCTTATTGTTTCAAGCTCTTCCGGAAGTACCGATACTTGGAAAGCCGGCGATACTTTATCGTTTACCTTCGAAGGTTCTTTCGGTCAAGAGATCGACTCATTCTCATTAAACGGCATTGACGCTAAGGAATTGGCTTCCACTTACGACAATATTACTTACGCTAACGGAGTTCTCACCGTCACCTTGACCATCGACTTTTTGGAAAGCTTTAAACTTCAAGATTTCCAGATTGCAGTCTCTTCCGAAATCGGTACGGTTTATCTCGTTATGCTTCTCAGCATTATTATCGTTCCTATCGTGCTTACCGTTCTTATATTGATTTTCGTTATAATCAATGTCAAGAGAAGAAAAAAAGCTATGGAAATCGTTGCTCAGAGAAAAGCTTCTATGTCAAGATTCGAAGCGTCCAGTATGGTAAGCGAACTTAAAAAAGGCACTTATCAGCAGGCGGACAGAAATGTTTCCAAAGAGGAAATAGAAAGACAGCTTAAAGCAAGAAAAGATAATAAATAATTGCTTTTAATTTAAAAAATATTTCACTTTAAAGCCCGATTTGCAAATCGGGCTTTATTTTTTTCTTATTAATATAGTATTTATTCATACTGTTTTTCTGTTCGTTATTGTTTCCGCACTTTTATAAAATAATAAATTTCATTATTAAAATTGAATCTTTTATTATATATATTTATCTTTATATTAAGTATAAATTTTAGTATTATATATTTATACCTTTATATCAAAATTAAATCATTTAATATTCTTATTTATATTATCTATCAAGAAATTTTAGCTTATTGAATAAATATATCTCAAATTTGTGATAATTTTTTGGAATATTTTGTTTATTATATGTCTATTGACTTTATTTTATAATAGATATATAATATACTCATGGATAATCTTGTCTTTCAAGATTATATACAATTCTATATAAGGAGTTGTTATTTATGAATTTAAAAAATAAATTGATATCAGCATCGATAATAATTCTGATTATTTTTACTATATTGTGCCTTTTGATAACGGGTAACAGTGTTCCTTTAAACACATACCTTTCAAACGGCTCGGCAGATAATACGGAGGGGACTGTCGATTATACGAATAAAGGTCCGGATACTAATAAGATTTCACAGATTCAGAGTATGACTGATTCTCGTCCTTATGTCAATATTTCCATACCGGACGATGAAAAACCTGAGGGAAGAGGAACTTATCGCGAACCGTATATAATTATGGACGCAGGCGATTTAAGATGGCTTACTAACAGGGTAGGTTACGGCGAGTCGGGTTCAAACACTAATATATATGTCGAGCTCGGCGCAGATATAGATATGAGTAAACTTACCACAAAAGCCAGAGCCAAAGAAACTAAATTGACAAACTCAGGGTATTACAAAAGCGGTTCGACTTATACCGCAAAAACTGCCAATTATATTGTCTGCACCAATTATTTAGAAGTAAGAGAAGGTCAACAAATAGATTCGCAGTTCTATGCTCAGTATCAGACTTCTACTTCCGATTATTTCTATACCATATTTCCTTTCGATTCCTCTAAAAAAATGATAAGGAGCGGTATTAAAGAATTCACTATCAAATACAACACTAATGTCAGTACATGGTATACCGTTCCTGCGGGAGTTAAATATATTAAAATACAGGTATGGAATACTTCTTCTATAAGCATTAATTCAAACCGCTTAGGTTATACATTATACGACAGCACAGAAGAGGAAATCACTTACAACACATATTCTTGGATGCCGATAGGTAACGATATAAAGCCTTTCAGCGGCTATTTTGACGGGAAAAATCATACTATTTCAAATCTTACCATAAGCACGAACCTTTTGGCAGGTGCGGCAAGCGATTATACTATGCTGGGACTTTTCGGAAGAGTCAGCGGCGGCGAATATAAAAATGTCAATATCGTAAACAGTTGTATAGAAGGAACCTATACCGCAGGCGAAGTTCATTTAGGACTTTTTATGGGCGGCGCCACAGGCAGGGTTTCTCTCGATAACATTACGGTGGGAGCAAATGTTCCTGTGGAAGAGGAAGGGTCTTATATAAAAGGTACATTCCCGCAAAACGCAAGAGTCGGCGGGGTTATAGGAAGTGCGGTAACTACCGCTCTTACCAATTTGAAAAATTATGCCTGGGTTCAAGGAAACTCTTCGTATATGGGCGGCATTGCAGGTTATGTAAGCGGACTTACACATTTCGAATACAATAACTCTTCAAATTTATACAACTACGGAAGGGTAAAAAAGAACAACAATTCTTCTGCCGATATGGGCGGTATCTTCGGCGCTGCCGAATATACTAATTTAGAAAATTCCGCAAATTACGGCAATGTTACCGGCGCAGTCGCAGGCGGTATTGTCGGGAAGATGAAAGGCGGAACTATTGAAAACTGCGTCAATAACGCCGTCTATGTCGAAGGCAAAGCAGGAATAGGCGGTATCGTCGGGAAAATTCTCGAAGGAGTAGCCGCTTCCGTCATCGGCTGCACAAACAACGGCAAGGTTAGCACTACTCAGGAAAGTGCGGATTACGATAGCGATGTTCGCATAGGAGGTATTGTCGGAAGTATAGACGAGGATACCGTAGTAACAAGAAAAAAATATATTTCAGGCTGTGTAAATAACGGTCAGGTTAATGATTCACAAAGAACCACCGATACCGGCAACGGCAACGCCAATGTTATAAGAATGGGCGGTGTTGTAGGAGCATCTTTCTACGCTTATATTATAGAATGCGAAAATAACGGAGCGGTCAGCACGCCTTCTTACGAAGTAGGAGGGGTTATCGGCTACGCTGCGGTAACCGATATAAGCAGATGCTATAATAACGGTAGGGTTCAAGGCGCAAGCAGAGTCGGCGGAATATTCGGAAATTTCGGAGGAAGAAATACGAATGTTACCGTTTCCGATTGCTTTAATCAGGGCACAATAAGCGCAACCAAAACCAGCAGCAGCGGCTATGACGGCGCTGTCGCAGGCGGAATAGCAGGCAGGTACGACGCCTCTTTAAACACAAACAGTACCTTTATAAGATGTATAAACATAGGTACCGTCACCGGCAACAATGCAGGCGGTCTTGCAGGATGGGCAAAAGACCTTAACTCAAATAATTTAAACAATTATTTATTAATGGATAGCTGTTATAATGCAGGAGAGGTAAACGGAAAAAATTATGCAGGCGGCATATTCGGCGTAATTACTTCTTCTACCGCTCACAAAACCGGCGTTATAAAAGTAATGAATGTTTATAACTCAGGTCAAGTTAATTTAACTGGTAGCGGTCAGAAAGGTTCTTTTGCGGCTTTGATTTATAATAACGCTAATGCTAAGCCGGAATTAAATGTTTCTAACTTTTATGCGTATTACAGTTCGGGCACGCCTTATTCTATTGTAAATAAAAACGGAAACGGAAGTTCATATCAGTTCAATCTTACCGGAATAAGCGAAAGCACAAGCAATTTGGTAGGCTCTGTAAATCAATCTGATTTTGCAGGCTTCGATTTCGGTTCCGATGAAACCTGGGGAATCGTTCCCGGTTACAATAACGGTCTTCCTTACATAAGAGCTATTGATGAAATAGAATTGACTTTCGATTATAATACTGTCGGAATAGAAAACGAAACTATTATTGTTCTTTACGGAACAGGCAGTTATACATTAAGCAATACAGTATATAATGAAGACGCAAAATACGGTTACAAAGTAAACAACTGGACATTGAGTGAAGACGGGAGCGGTACAAGTTACGCCAACGGCGATTCCATTCCCGTTCAAAGACTCAGAGATATGGTAATATACGCAAACTATGTAGGTGCGCCTTATACTATAAAAATAGCCGGTATAACAAGAACGATAGGCGGTGCGTTGACAAATGTCAGCGGCGGAGCGGAAGTTACAATAAAGGAAGACAACGGAGATTCTAAAATTTATGACGGAACATTTACGATAGAAAGTTCTTCGAACTATAACATAGTGGCGTCAGGTGACAGCACTGTAAGCGGTGATACATTCAATTTTGCAGGTTGGAATGTTTTAACTTCCGACGGAAGTTATGCGCCGGTAATTTATGGAGATACGGGAACCACATTATCGCTATATGAAGTTTTCAGCAGAATGACCGAAGGTTGGGATTCAAACGGAGTTATAACCCTTGTTCCGAAAACAGGTAACATAATTACTTTATCGTTTGAAGTAGATGGGGTTTCCCGTGGCGTGGTTCAGGTTAACGGCGTGTCAATGAATTTCGGCGGAAATTCCGCTGCGTATGCAGGAACAGATTATACTGTAAGTTCTACCCTTGCAAGTTACTATGAGGTTGAAGAATATACGGTAAATTATCCGGCAGTATCAGGTATCAGCGCAAAAGAGGAAAAATACACTGCTCAGTCATTTGCGCTGTCGTTGGATTCAAGATACGAAGGGTCTGTAATAACCATAACCGTTAAATACAGGGCAATGGACTTAACATTTACGATATATGCAATCGACGCCAATCAGAACAGCATAGGCAACCCTTCGGAATATGTAAGTTTAACAAGCGGAACTTTCAATGTAAACGGTACCTTATCGGAAAATATAGACATTTTCGAGACGCAAAGATACAGATTTTCCGAACTCAGAATTCTAAACAGAAGGACAAGCGGAAATTATACATTAACAAGCAACGATTTAAGTCAGGGCGACGGATATGTTTTAAGAAACGATGCTATTACTTTCGACGAAAACTTCTTATACAATTACAGCTACGAAAACGAAGTCGTAATATATCTTGTTTACGATGAATATTACCTTATAAACGTAACTTCCTCAGAGGGCGGATACCTTACCATATTCATTGACGAAGGTAACGGCTATATAGAAAGCGCTTACGCTGGACTTGAAGAGAATACAGGAGACGGAGAAGAAAACGAAAAACCCGTAATAATAAGCACAGTATCTTTATATCTTAAAAGCGGGGTAAAAATCAGAATAGACGCTATCGCAAGCGACGCTTATAAGTTCGATACTTATTCAGTAGACGGCCCCCTTTATACTATAATAGGAACGCAGCTCAATTTTGTAGCCAGCGAAGATACCGTTGTACTCGGTCAGTTCGGTTATGTAACTTATACAATTAAGTATATTGCCAAAACCGACGGCGGTTCTACAATAGGCGTAATTGACGGCGGAATTTTCGTAAACGGCGAAAAAACAAATATCGCAAAACTCGGCGATATCGTGACATTAGAACTTCCGCCTGAAAGCAAATATAAACTTTTGAATATTAAATTAACTTTGAACAGCGGAAGCGAAATCGAAGTCGGCTACGATGAAATAAAATCTTTTACTCTTACCAAAGATGCCGTCGTTAAATATTTCAATGAAAAAAATATCGCAACAATTACCGCAACTTACAGCAGACAGAGAACCTTTACCGTTAATATCGACGATATTTCGTCAGGTTCCGTTGCTTGCTATATCGTAGAAGGCGACAGCGAAACTCCGTTTAATGCGGTTATCGGTGAAACTTATATCTTTAACGCAAATACAGTTATTAAAATCGTGGCAACGCCCGCTAAATATTATGAATTTAATGAATTTAAAGGGCAAATTACCGCAAGCGAAATAACGGCAGACGATAATATCGTAAATGTAAAATTAAGTTCCGACAGAATAATTCTCGTGTCTTTTAAGCCTACGGAATATTTCCTTGAAATAATAGACGCTTCCGGCGAAAATGTTAACGGAGAGTTTTCCGCAAAATCGAGAAACATTAAAATAGGAGATACCGTAGTTCTGACTTTCTCGCCCAATAACGGTTATGCAATACATACTTGGACTATAAACGGCATAGATGTTCTTGCTGAAAATGTACAGGACAACATTGTATTTTCAGGCAACACCGTCAGCATAACGATCGACGCAGAATGGCTCGACAGATTTACCGACAATAAAATGACAAGCGTTGTTACTACTCAAATATCGCCTCTTGTTATGGGTATCGTTATAGGGGGCGGCGCAGGTATTCTTTTGCTTGTGGCTATTTTAGTAATATTAATGGTTCTTTCGCAGAAGCAGAATAAAAAGATTAAAGAAGAACTTCTCGAAGAAAATAAAGAAAAAATGAAATTTATCGGCGAAAGTAATATCGTCGGCAGACTGAAAACAGGTGAAAATGTTACTCAGATAAAAGGCAGCGATATTAAAGCTGCTAAAAAAGCCAAAAAAGAAGCGAAGAAAAACGCTAAAAACAGGTAACAGGAGGCAGGATAATTATGAAAGGAAATTATTTTGCACATAGAAAAATATTTAAATTATCAGTAATATTATTGGTGCTTTCAATTTTAATTGCACTTTTTACAGGTGTACTGTTTGCAAATAAAGATAATTATTTTATAACAAATAATTCTTATTCGGAAATAGATACAGAAAATACCGGAACGATTTACGGTGGAAGCATTACCGAGTATAACGGAACCGTAAGTTCTGCAATTTCCAATGCTTACACTGCAGCTAAAAATGCCGGTAATTGGCAGGGTTCAATAAATACATCATACAGTCCTTCAAATGAAAATATAAACTCGGGAAGGGCGGGAACTTTTGCTCAGCCTTACTATATAGATACGGCAGATCAGCTTGTAAAAGCAATTAACAACGCTTCTAAAAAAAGCGGTTCCGATTATACATACGCAAGTTACAATACTCTAGATACTTATTTTGTAATAAGAAAAGATATTAATCTTGCTTCAAAATTATATGTTGTATCCAATCAGTCAAAAGTTAATTTCAATATATCAGGTTATGACTATACTGCAATAAGCGAATATACAAATTTTGCTACATCTACAGGTGTGCAAAGCGGCGGAAAAAAATATTCTAATACAACCGATCCGCTCAGAGCAGTTAACGAATACTTAAAAGATAATAATATATTTGATAATGTATCTTCGATAAATGCGACAGGTAATACATTTAAGACTATAAGTAATTTATATTTGGGGTTTGCTTCTAATAACGGTTTGTTCAACGAATTGGAAGGGAGCGTTTTAGCATTGAATTTTTATAATGTATATTATAACGGAACAGGAAGCAATCTCAACTTTTTAGGAGCGTTAGCAGCAAAGAAATACGGGTATTCGGTAGCAAGCGTTAATGTAAGGGGGCTTACTTTCAACATAAACGGAGGTACTTCATCTGCAAGTAGAGGATATGGCGGAATTTTAGGGTATGCAACAAATGGCGGACTTATAGATAATTCTGGTTTCGAAGGAGGATTAATTGCAACAAGTCTAAGAAATGTAGCAGGTATTGTAGGCTTAACAGATACTAATTTTGACGGTTCTTTTGTCGACAATACAGTTTATGGAAATATTTTATCCGGTAGCGGTTATACCGGAGGTTTAGTAGGATCTCTACAAGGGAATTGCGAATTTAGCGGGACTAATATCAATAATGCAGATATCGAATCGAATTCGGGCGCTGTAGGCGGTATAATTGGAATTTTTTCGGGAAGTTCTACAAGTTTACAAATAAGCGGAAACACTAAAAATTTAGGAAATATTCAAGGAACCGCCTCGGTAGGCGGAATAATAGGAACGGTAAGAGGATATGTAATTATGTCTGATGCCGTAAACGGTTATAACGGCGGGGCCTCAAACAATAATTCAGTAGAAAATTATTGCGATCCTAATGCAAGCATTCAAGCTTCCGGAAGCGGCGTTGGTGGACTTTTTGGATATGTGTATAGCCAAATTGAAATTAGTAATTGCCATAATTTTATGGAAATCATGTCAGGTCCGCAATACGATGTAGGAGGATTAATGGGTATAATTCAAAGCGGTAGCGTTATAGACTCCTGTGTTAATCATGCGGATATAAAAATGTTCGACATTTCAAATCTGGGCGGAATAGTAGGAGTACTTTACGGAGACTCTGAAATTAAAAATAGTGTAAATTACGGAAATATTTCAGCTAAATCAAACGCAGGCGGAATAGCCGGCATATCTTATGCTACTATAGAAAATCAAGTATTTAGTGGGTGTAAAAACTATGGAACAATTGCATGTTTATCAGGAAGGGCGGCAGGAATTTTTGCTGCGGTTCATTCTACTATTAATAATTTAGTTATAGAAAACTGTTCTAATTTCGGCTCGGTTTATAACGCTTCTACTATGAACAAGGTAGGAACGAAAAAACCGGGCGGCGGCACCTACTCTTACGAAGAGGCTTTTAAAGAAAGTTCTTACTCTACAGCAGCTGCATATGTGGCAGGTATTTTAGGTTATTACAATAATTTTAATGTAACGGGAGGGGTTACTGTACAAAACTGTATTAACGGAACCTCAGGGACTGACAATGTTATAAAATCGGCTTATCGTTATATAGGCGGCATAGTCGGCGGTAACGGTCTTGCGGAAGACGGAACGGGTACTTTATACGATAATTTCTTTATAACTTTAAAAAATAACACGAATTATATGGATATCTCGGGTTGCGGATATGCAGGCGGACTTTACGGTCACATAAAAGGTCATGTTAAACTTACCATAGGGAACCCCGATATAGATACCAAAACTTACGGAAATTTCGGAACAATAACCTCTTTTCATTCAGGTAGTGCCGATATAGGTTCTATTGCAGGTTGTATAAGGGGAACTCTCGACCTTGTAGAAGACAATGCTTATAAAAATACCGAAACAATCGAGACAAGCGAATCGGCTACAACCGCAGGTGGTATAATAGGATTTATAGAAGGCACGGGCAGCAACACAATAGAGCTCAGCGCCAACTGGGCAAACGAAGCCGATATCGTAACCGGCACAAGTTATGTCGGAGGAATTATCGGCGGAACCAGCAAAGCAAACTTTGTAATTTCCGGCGAAATGTACAATACAGGAGATATCATTTGTAAAGCGGGGACAAATTATATAGGCGGTTTGTTTGGCTCCATGGCTTCTCTTAGTATAAAAGCTTATATTTATAACGAAGGTAATGTTTACAGTCAGCTCAAAACCACTGACAGTACCGTAAGCAGTGCTTCGGGAAGCATAGGCGGAATTGTCGGAAATGCAGGCGGAAACCTTGAATTTGTCGAAGGGTCGGAAGGCTCTTACAACAGCGGTTTCGTTTACGCCAATTTCAGAAAGGTCGGCGGCATTGCAGGTAATGTGAGCGGTACGGTATCGATGACCGGAGTTATCAGTTACGAAAATGAAAAAATAAAAGATAAACAATATCCCACAATAAACATTTACAGACCGGGAAGCGATGATGCAGAAGTAGTTACAGTTCTTTCAACGGTTTTTGCGGAAGCCTTTGCCGGAGGCTTTATAGGATATATGACAGGGACGACCGCAAGCTTTACGGACTGTGTCAATAAAGCTTCCGTTTCCTGTACGTCAAACGATGTCGCAGGATTTATCGGACAAGGTAATTCCATTACAAGTTTAAGCATGGTTAACTGCATCAATTACGGCGATATCAAAACCCAGGCTTCGTGGGCAGGCGGTTTTACAGGCGGTGCGCCTCTTGGAGTATATGTAGAAAACTGTGCAAATTACGGTAATATTTCAACTCGTATGAGTCAAAGTGCGGCAGGCTTCTTCTCAGGAATAGGTTTTAACGATAGAACAGCTTATTCGGTAACTATTAAAAATTCCTTTAACGCAGGTAACATAGCGGGCGCGCTTACAACGGGCGGACTCATAGGTTATATAAGAAACGCTGAAACCGTCGAAATTACTGACTCATACAGTACGGGTAATGTTTCTGTTGAAAGTGTCGGGACGGGTATTCAGGCTAGATCGATGGGCGGACTTATTGGTCATGCCGAAAGATTCAATTCCTTAACGCTCAGCAATTGTTATGTGGATTGCGAGAAAGTAGGCGACATAAACTCTTTACAAATCGGAGGTTTGGTCGGGTATATTTATTACGCAAAGGCAGGTACTGTAAATATCAATAACTGTTATGTGGATGTTGATAAAATTATTGCGTCAAGAGATGTAGGCGGTGCAGTGGGTGGCGTTTCTTCCACCTCGAACATTGACAGCAGATTTAAAATGACCGACTGTTATTTTGTGGGCGAATCAATTACCGGTCAGACCATTGCAGGCGGAATTTTAGGTATTACCAATAGACTGAGAGAGCTAACCGTTCAAAGAGTTGCTTGTCTTTACTTTGGAATCGAAATTACGACAGCAGGAAGGGCTGTTTCAGCTCTTGCTCAGAGTCTTTATGATGTTTCAGGCACCGTTCTTTTCGAAGATATTTATGTAACCAGCAAATTGATTGCGGCAAACGGGACAGGAGATGTTTCATTGTTTGTAGAATATTTAGAATTTGACAATGCTTACCGAGATTTAAGCGTAACAATTAAAAATTATTATTTCAGCGGAAATCCCCAAGATTTCGACTATTTTCAAGGAAGTGAAGATTCAAGCGCAAAAAATAATTATTATAAAGGGAATGTATCGGCAAAACACGCAAATTATTTCGGCGCAATAGTAAATAACAGTAACGCTACAAGTTATAAAAAAACACTCAGTATTCACGATACCTATATAACAAAACTTTCGCAAACCGTAGCTTTTGACGAAATAGGTGGTTCTTCTGCATTTTCCTCGACTTCGGCATCTAACTTCAACCCGTCTTCAACAAATATCTGCGATTACGATTTTGGTACGGGAACGGATAATTTATTCGTAAATTACAGCGATTTACAAGATATCGATAATTTTAACGGATGGGGAGTTACCGAAGATGTAAGAAGCGGCAATGCAAACACTTCTTCCACGCCGTGGGGAATCGACGCTGCCGTAAACGACGGTAAGCCTTTCCTTATCGTGGCAACGATGAAAGAGATTAATATATACTACAATAACATCGGCGACGATCTCGATATATTCGATAACTCGATTATAAGAAATGCCGATGAAAGGAATACCGAAACCGTAGTTAGTATTATAAGTTATTTTTCCGATACTTTATCTTACAACAACATTAAAAACGGCAAACAGGACGACAGCGGTTATAGTTATATCAATGAAATAAAAAGAGTCGGCTATAATGTAAGCGAATTATATAAAGCAAGACAGGAAGACGGTTCCTATTTAGCAAGCGATAAATATACGGAAATGCCCGTTTCATCGCCGAATACTGTAATGACATTGAGAAACGGAGCCGATATCTATGTTTCCTATTCTGCGATAGAATATACTATAATTATTCCTAATGGCAGTGCGGTTAATGTTGCAGGCGCTACAAATAATAAATTTACCATAGATAATTTAAGCGGAATCAGTATAACGAATAACAATGAAGGCCAGACCTCGTCGTTTGTATATTTTGCGTTACAGAATATAGACGGCGAATACGATTCCGTTGGCGAGAGCAGTATGGTTCTTATTGAGGGTTCTCAGGGGACGACAAGTGCGGTATATAAATTGAATTTCGAAGCTTTTATCAACCAACAGCTCATACACAACTATGCAAAATCTTCCGGCGGTAATATGTCTCTTACCTTTAAAGCTATGTTTATCGAAGTATATGAGGTAACTTTCAATTTATCGGCTGATACCTTCCCGTCCTATGTTACCGTAATTAATTCAAGCGGAGTATCGGTAGATTTCGGAAATACGATAAGTATCGAAGCGGGAAAACAGGAAACATACACTATTATATTAACAAAGCATTACGAGCTAGCAAAAGGACCCGTAGATGAATCAACCGGTTCTCCGATAGAAGGAAATACCGCAAATTATAATTACGATAAAACAAAAATGGTTCTTACTATAACCAATACCAATGCAAACGAAAAATATAATTTTACTATCTATGTTCAGGCAATAGAATATACGGTAGAATACAAATTATATAATACTTCGGGCGAGATATTGACGCCGGAGCCGGGCGATATAACATTGGCGACGGAAAGTGCGGTTGTTACGGTAGGAAACGTAATCAGTGCGCAGAATATTTCCATAAATCCTGACAGCGTCTATAAGTTCGTTACATACAGATACCGTTATACCGAAAACGGCAATGTTAAAACCGAAGATATAGATACGCAAGGCTCGACTGTTTTAGGAACTATTGTTTGTACCGCCGATTATCTCGATAAATATGTAACCGACGGCAAGATTGTATTTGAGATAATATTCGAGTCAGACGCAACTTTAATTTTAACTATCGGCAATATTGCAGATTGGGACAATGATTACGGTTCGGTAATAATAAATATTTATGATGAAAATTATGTAATGCAGTCAACCGAAACTGTATCAAGGCTTATCAGTGAGTTCGATCAGTCCTTCGACGTCGGATATATTATAGAGATAATTCCGTGGGTTAATAATCATTTCGAAATAACTGCCTTGACATTGAACGGCGAAAATACCGAGCTTATTAACGAGAAATTAACCTTGCAGTTAGACTCAAACAAAACCGTCAATATAGAAATGGATTATATCAAGTACAGTATAAGATATTCTATAGTCGATGAAAATCACACCGAAATAGACGGCGCTATGGACAGTGCTACCGTAGGTCTCGAATCCGGACTTGACTATGTTACTGCAAGAGGCGATTATATAACAGGTCAAATCAGCGAAATTGCAGGTTACGGATTCAATGCATGGGGAATTTATTATATGGGCGAATTTATTCCCTTTAACGCAAGCGACTATTCGACTGACGGTTCTATTAACAATGCCGAAATAACCCTTTATATATTAGATAATTATATCGACGACAACGGCGAACTGGTAATAGCTAGCAGATTGTATACAATGTTCGATATCGATGTCGTCCTTGCCGATATCGGAGACGATTTGGGCGAATTCGAAATCAGAATTTATAACGATATTTTAGGCGAATACGACGACCCCGTGAATATCGAAGATATCGAAAGTATGCCTTATCTTACTTTGATTAAAGTTACTGCTCTTCCCGGAGAATATTACGATTTCAGACAGTTTATCGGAATATCCCAAGATGAAATCAATCAGGAAGATTCTAATATAGCGGAATTCTATCTTACAGAATCAAGAACGGTTATGCTGTATTTCGAAGCAAGACCTATAGCAATTTCAGTTATTGAAGATTTAACTAGTGCTTCGGGCGAACTGGTTGTTTCCAATTCAAGCGGAAACACCGACAGCTGGAAAGCAGGTGACACTTTGTCATTTACTTTCAACGGTGCTTTCGGACAGGAAATCAAAAGTTTCAGTTTCAACGGAATGGACGCAAAAGAATTGTCAACTACTTATGAAAATGTAAACTATGCTAACGGAATCCTTACTGTCACAATGACTGCCGAATTTCTTGAAACATTGGAAAATAATGATTTCAATATAGTCGTAACTTCGCAGATAGGAACAATTTATTTAATAATGTTGTTAAGCATTATAATCATTCCGATAGTTCTTACAATTTTAATTTTGATATTTGTAATAATAAATATCAAGAGAAGAAAGAAAGCTATGGAAATTGTCGCTCAACGAAAAGCTTCAAAATCGAGATTCGAAGCCTCCAATATGGTAAGCGAGCTTAGACAAGGTACTTATAAACAGGCAGACAGAAGCGTTTCAAAAGAAGAAATCGAGCGCCAGCTCAAAGCAAGAAAAGATAATAAATAATTATCGCTGTTAAATAAAAAAACTCCGAACTTTTCGGAGTTTTTTTATTGTAAATTTTTATTTATATATTCAAATTAATAATATTTTTTTGCCGATATCTATTGAAATGATATATATTTTATGTTAAAATAATATCATTAATATTAGGAATTTTATTTTGCACTTATTCCTATTTTATATTTCGATTTAAGGAGTACGCTATGGGGTTTTCGAAAAACCAGTTTTGTAAACATGTTGAATGGGAAGACAAGTCGTCAGACAGTATCGGTTTGAGATTTATCTCTAACGGCGACAAGGAAATCTCTAAAAATTCAAAAGTTTTCGTTGAGGATAATCAACTCGCTTTATTTTATTTGGAAGGTCAGATCACCGATGTTTTTTGGCCGGGTACTCATAAACTTTCCGATTCCGATAAAGTCGCTGTGACTTCGGAAATGTTAGGGTGGAGACATCCTTTCGATACCCCCTATGAAGGCGATGTTTATTTTTTCAATACCGATAGTTTTTCAAAACAAAAATGGGTAACTCATTCTGCCGTAACCGTTAACGATAATGAAAACGGCGTGGTTAAAATAAAATGTTTCGGTACTTTTTCTTATAATGTTATTAACCCCGGCAATCTTATTGCCAAAGCTTTCGGAGCAAAACCCCTTCTTAAAACTTCCGATTTGGAAGCTTCTTTAAACGATATAATTACAAAAAATATTCCCGCTATTTTTTCGGAAAGTAAAATTTCGGTAAAGGCTGCAATTTCCGATTCGAGCGCCCTTTCCGAGTCCGCTTTATCTGTTTTGCAAAACGATTTTTCAGAATTGGGCTTAGAAGTAAGGGCTTTTGTTTTCGATAATATTACAATAGACGACGAAAAGCCTACCTTGGCAGCTTACGAGGAAACTCCTGTCGAAGTCAAAACCACAAAGACAGACTCTATTCAAAACACAAATCAGCAGATTCAATATCCGAATCAGCAGATACAGTACCCGAATCAGCAAATTCCGCATTCAAATCAGCAAGTTCAATATCCCAATCAACAGGTTCAATTCCCGAAATCGGAACAGTCTCAGCCTGCAAGAGCGGAATCGGTTCAGGCGCAACAGAGACCGTCAAATCAGCAGACTTTCAATAATTATCAGAATTCTTATCTTACTCGTTCCCCGATGGGCGGAGCCAGCGGTGGCGGACTTGCTATAAACGACGCTTTTCTTAGAGCTAAAGGTGTTCAGCAGACAAATAAATTAGAAGAAAGAAAGGAATGTCCGAAGTGTCATACTATGGTAAAAGTTTCTTTAAGATTCTGTCCTAACTGCGGTAGTGAAGTTAATGCAAAAAAAATTTGCAGCAGTTGCGGCGCAGAACTAAGCAGTACAGCTAAGTTCTGTCCGGAATGCGGAAAAACCGTTACCGATATTTTAGAGTCAAAGAAAAATTGTTCCAATTGCGGCGCAGAGCTTAAACCGGGAGCAAAATTCTGTCCTGAGTGCGGCGCATCCGCTTTAAATAATCCTGTTTCTTCAAATATGCCTGCAAGTCAGAATTCTGCCATAAACCAGAATGATTCCATAAATCAGAACGCTTCCTTTGACGCAAATCAGAGTGTATACGAAAATAATGCGAATGCTGAAAATTTAAACTCTTCACAAATTCAGCAAGATGAAAATAAGGTTATTAATTCTGTTTCAAATGAAATACCTGCTAAAAAAGACAATAATATCTCTTCTTCCATGGACTCTTCTTCCGATGAAAAAATTTCCGATACCGTAGAAAGCGAAAATGTTCAAGTTCAGAATATCAAAGATAATTCGGAAAGGGAAAATGAAAACGGCTTATCCGTGAGCAGTTCTTCCGAAGAGTCGTTACAGACTGAAAGCAATAGTTTGAATGACGGTGAAAATCACGCTCAATTCGTTGAAAACGGTTCTGTTTCGGAAGCTGTAAATTCCGATGAGAAAGATGAAACGGCGGATTTAAACGGCGAAGTAAATAATGAAAATGTTGAAAACTCTAATTCCCAAAATACCGACAGGGAAGATAACGATGTTGCCGCCGAAACCGCTTCGGAAGAAAAGGTAAATATAAATTTATCTTCCGAAAATGAAGAAGTATCGCAAAACCCTATAAATAATGTTTCGGAAAATACTTCTGAATCTTCCGATTCCGATTTAAAAAATGCGGACACAAATGAAATTGAAGAAAAAAGTTCAGACATTTCTTTAAGTCAAGGTAGCATTAATAAAAATAACGAAGAACAGTTTTTAAATCAGAATGAACCGGTTGTTGAAAATCAAACTACTGAAAATAACTCGGTTTCAGACAGCGGATACGAAAATCAATCCGTTGACGAGACGAATAATTCAAATACGAACATTGAAAACATATCTCAACAAAAGAACAGCTTTCAGCACGATATCGAAATGATGAAAAAAATTATAGTTGAAAGCGACGGCGTTGCAAAGGAAAATTCCCTTCAAAGTTCGGCTTTTAAAAGTGATATTCAAAATATTTATCAAAACGAACAGCCTAAAATGCCATCTTCCGATAACGCTGTTCCCTTTACGGGCGGCGGTACAAATCAAAATCCGAATAATAACATTCAGGCAAGATTACAGCAGAATATCAATTCTTCGCAAAATAATTTCCCAGGTCAAACTGCGGAAAATTCCGAAGATGATAAAAAAAAATGATTGAAGACGGAGAGTCCGTTGATTCCGATGAATTTTTAAAAGTAAATAACGATAATAACGGTTATCAAGACTCCTTTTCCGACAGCGGGTCGGTTGGGGAGTCTTTTTATGTAAATCAGCAAAACACAAGTAATTTTGAAGATGAAAGTCTTTTAGAGCAATCCGATTTTATTAATCGGGAATTTTCCGATTACGGACAAAATCCCCCTTTTGAAAATCAAGCGAACAATTCAAACGGCAATATTGATTTAAATGATAATTCATACGGTCATGATGATTTAAACACTTATAACGATAATGATTTATACGGGAATAGTAATTTGAATCCTTATAACGATGACGGTTTAAATAATAACGATACAAACTTTCATAATGAAAAGGATTTATTTGACAATTCGGAAAATAACGGAGATATTTTACCGAATAATCTAAATAGGCAAGGTTATGAAAATCATTTAAACGGAAAGGAAAATATCGAAGGTTCTGAAAATTTATTCAATTCGAATGACGGAAATTTCCAAAATTCCGAAAGCGACTTTGAAAATTCGGAAAACGGCGTTGACGCTTTTAAAAATACAATCGAAAATAAAGAAGGTATTTTTAAAGATGTAAACGAAAAAGAAAATACGGCAGGGAATGAAAACGATAACGAAACTTTCGATAAAAACTCATTTGCCGAAATAAATGCCGAAACAAACGGCGGGGCATTACAAAACGATGACGAAGAAATAAATAACGATTATCAATTTCAAAGTGAAGATCAGGACAAAGATTCAATCAACAATAATTTTTTAAAAGATACACGGATCGCCTTTCAGAATAAATCGGAAAACAATGATTATAACGAGTCTGAAAATTTTGAAAACCTTCAAAAAGCCAACGGTTTAGCGGACGAAAATATCGGCGACGATGAAGTTAATTCAGCAAACGAAAAAAGCCTTGCCGAACAAAATTCAATAAATACAGATACTGAAATTGACGACAGTCAACCCAAGCAGAGCGGAGTACTTTCCAATCGGTATTCAAATAACGAAGATACAGAAGAAAAAGAAGAAAATACCGAAATAGATTCTTTATCGGAAGAAGATTTAAAAGAAGAAAAAGAAAGAGAAATAAATTCAGAGATTGCTGAGACGGAAAAGAAAACAGTAGCAGGGCATGCTGAGTCGGAAAAGAAAACAGAAGCAGAGAATGACGAGTCGCAAGAAGAAACAGAAGAAGAAAGCGATAAATCGAAAGATGTCGAATCGGAAGATTTTGAAACAAATGACATAAAATCGGAAAGGGATAAAAATCAAGATCCAAAAGATTTCGAAGATTATAACGACGGGAAAGAAGAAATAAAAAACCGTTCTATAAATATAAATTTAACCAATCAATTTTTAAGTAATCTGAGCAAGGCTCAATCAAATGAAGATGTTGAGCAGGAACAGTCAATGTCCTCAGATGCCGAGATAGAAAAGAAAGGAAATAAAAATGTTTTAGGCAAGTATTCGGATTTTTTAGAAGGTTTAAAAACTCAGGCGGGAGTGACTGATAAGAAAGAAGATAACTTAGATATTGAATCCGACGATAGCGAAGACGACGCAGATAATACGGAAAATATACAGACTGAAAAAGAAGACCTTTCAGAAAGCGATGAATTGAATTTTTCCGAGTCAAAAGTGTACGATAATTCAAATGCCGAAAACAAAGAAGATATCGAAAATTCCGTTGACGAAAAAAGAGAGTTTGAGCCTAAACAGGAGCAGCAGCCTTTTGACCCCGGCGCATACCTTAAAAATGTAATAAATCAAAATCAAAATTCTGAAAATATCGAACCGAAAGAAGAAGTTAAAAGAACGATATTTGACGACGAAGATGAAGAAGATATAAAGTCGTATAATAAAGAAGATATAAGAAAGTTACTGTTCGACGACAAAGAAGGGGAAGAACAAGAAGAAGTACAGAGAGAGAGTAATTCGGAAGAAGAGAGTGCGGAGAACAAAAAGGAAGTTTCAAAGGAACAGGAAAGTCAACCTTTCGACGCAAGTTCGTATCTGAAAAACTTAATATCTTCAAACCAAAAAGAAGGCAAGGAAGAAGAGCCGAGAGAGCAGACGCCGAAAACATTTGAAAGAACTGCGGAAAATGCAGGCAATATCTCAAAGCCCGTCGAAGAGAAGAGGGGAGCGGAGTCAGAGACTAAACAGGAGCAACAGGATTTTGACCCCGGCGCATACCTTAAAAACATAATAAATCAAAATCAGAATAATGAAATAAAAAAAGATAATTTGTTTGCCGATTTATCACAAAATAACTTGTCGGATAATTCCGAGTCCGATATCGAAGACGCAAGCGACGACGAAATGATTTCAAAAATGATGTTCCGAAAAATGGGTATAGAAGATACCGAAGACGATGAAGAGGATGAGAGCGAAAATGTTTCGGATGAAAAAATCGATTCGTCGGATATCGGCAATCAAAAATCATCTATTAATAACGAAATAAAGGACAAACCCGATAAGGAAAGAAAGCCCGCAGGAAAAACCATTTTCGACGACGATGATGAGGAGGAGCCCGATAAAACTCTCCGTGAAGATTCTTTTGCAGAACAATTATTGCGTAAAATGCAGGCAATGAGAGTGGAAAGAGAGCAAGGTAAAAATAATTTCGACACAAACGAAGCACGGTATAATCCTTTGTCGGAATACGGAAACGGCCGCAATTATTCAAGCAGGACGAACGAAAAAGCAAATAACGACGACAGAACTAATTTTGAAAGCAAACAGGAAATAAAAGAAACCGTTCAAGAAGAGCCGGTAAAGCAAAGTATTTCTCAAGAGATAAAATCGGATTCGTTTAAAGAAAGCGAAACACGCAAAGACGACATTTCTCTAAATGCCGATATTTCAAGCAAAACCGGTGCGGATAATTTAAATACAAAATCCGAAAACAATAACGGATATGCAAAAGCTCAGCCGACCGGATATTCCCATTCTTTTGTCGATAATATTCTGACATACGGATACGGTTGGGACGATTTATATACGGCTAATCAGGAAATTTCGGACGAAGAAGGACTGCTCAACGCATTCGGGGTATCGAACATAAGTTATGAAAACGGAAACGCAAATCAACAGTTGAGTTATGATAACAACGATCCTTTGAAAAATATAAAGAAGCCGGAAAATTAAAATTAAAGGTAAAAATTTCCGTTAAAAACCGAACAAGAAGCCGTAAAAAAATTAAAAAATTTCCTTGCAAAATGTTTGACAAGGAATTTTTTTTATTATAGAATATAAAAGCTGCACAAAAAAAGGATGATGCGGAAGGTTACCTACGGGATAGTTTTCGCGGACTAGTTTAAATAATTAAACGACCGGAAAGGGGAAACCCTTTTTTAAAAAGCGGGCAGCGACACACACGAACGAGTGAACGGCAAGTCCTTTATATATAGGTCAGGCTCTCATAAGTCAACCGCTATCCGGGTATAAACAGGAGGATTGAACACCTATGGCAGGTCAAAAAATCAGAATCAAGCTTAAAGCTTACGACCACAACTTAATCGACAGTTCCGCTGCAAGAATAGTGGAAACCGTTAAAAGCACCGGTATCAAAGTTTCCGGTCCTATTCCTCTTCCTACCGAAAAGGAAGTTGTAACAATTCTCAGAGCTCCTCACAAAGACAAGGACAGCAGAGAACAGTTCGAACTCAGAACTCATAAAAGATTAATCGATATTTATAATCCTACTTCGAAGACAGTCGATTCTTTAATGAAACTCGATTTGCCCGCAGGCGTGGATATAAAAATAAAACTGTAATAAAAAAGCGGAGGATGAACTTTATTTATGAATAAAGCAATCATTGGAAAAAAGCTCGGTATGAGCCAAATCTTCAAAGAAGACGGCATAATGATTCCGGTTACCGTTATAGAAGCCGGACCTTGCCCTATCGTTCAGAAGAAAACCGTCGATAAAGACGGATACGATGCCGTTCAGGTTGCCTTCGGCACCGTTAAGGAAAAAAATGTAACAAAACCGGTTAAAGGTCAGTATGAAAAGGCTAAGGTTACGCCTTGCAGATTTTTAAGAGAACTTAAACTCGACGATTGCTCTGCCTACGAAGTCGGACAGGAAATCAAATGTTCGGTATTCAGCGCAGGCGACAAGGTGGATATTACCGGAACTTCAAAGGGTAGAGGTTTTTCGGGAACCATTCAGAGATGGAACACCCACAGAGGACCTATGGCTCACGGTTCAGGTTATCATAGGGGAGTAGGTTCGCTTTCTGCAAACTCCGACCCTTCGAGAGTTTTCAAAAATAAAAAGATGCCCGGTCAGTACGGTAACGAACAGGTAACTGTTCAGAACCTCGAAATCGTCAAAATCGACGAAGGAAGAAATCTCCTTCTCGTAAAAGGCGCAGTGCCCGGAGCCAAAGGCGGCTTGCTTATCGTTAAGCAGTCCGTGAAGGCGTAAGGAGGCTTAAAATGAGTATGAAAGTTAAAGTATATGATAAAAACGCCAATGTTGTAGGTTCGATGCAGCTTAAAAGCGAAGTGTTCGAACGCGAATATAACGAATCTCTCATTCATCAGGTTGTCGTAGCTCAGCTCGCTAACAAAAGACAGGGAACAAAATCCACTTTAACAAGAAGCGAAGTAAGAGGCGGCGGCGCAAAGCCCTGGCGTCAGAAAGGTACCGGAAGAGCCCGTCAAGGTTCTATCCGTTCTCCGCAATGGATAAAGGGCGGCGTGGTTTTCGCTCCCAAGCCGAGAGACTTTTCTCAGAAAATCAATAAGAAAATGAAAAAAGCGGCTTTGGTAAGCGCACTTTCCAAAAAACTTGCGGACGGAGATATCCTTGTTATCGATTCATTCGCAATAGAAGAAGCTAAAACAAAAAATATAGCCGCAATATTAAAGGCTTTCGGTTTCGACAAAAAGACCCTTTTCGTTCTCGAAAACGACGACGAAAACGTTTTAAGAGCTTCTAAAAACATCGAAGAGCTTACCACTCTCAATGTCGATTCCATAAATGTGTACGACCTCGTGCGTAACGCAAAATGCGTCATCTCAAAAGAGGCTATCAAAAAAATTCAGGAGGTCTACGCTTAATGAATTCTTACGATATAATTATTAAACCCGTTCTTTCGGAAAAAAGTTATTCGGGTATCGCCGAAAAGAGATATACTTTCAAAGTTATTCCGTCGGCAACAAAAACGCAGATAAAGACCGCCGTCGAAGAAATATTCGGCGTAAAAGTGGCTAAGGTCAATACAATAAACTGCGAGGGCAAACTTAAAAGACAAGGTAAATACGAGGGCAGACGCCCGAATTTCAAAAAAGCTGTAGTTCAGCTTACTAAGGAGAGCAAGGCAATCGAGTTCTTCGAGAGTCTGGCATAAAGGAGGATTAAAAAATGGCTGTTAAAAGATATAAACCTACTTCTCCTGCCCGTCGTTTCTACACGACTTCGACTTATTCGGAAATTACTACCGACAAGCCTTGTAAAAGCCTTCTCGTTTCCAAGTCCAAATCGGGCGGCAGAAACGCCAAGGGCAGAATTACCGTAAGGCATATAGGCGGCGGAAACAGACAGAAGTACAGAATTATAGATTTCAAAAGAAATAAGGATAACATACCCGCAAAGGTTGTTTCAATAGAATACGATCCGAACCGTACCGCAAATATTGCTTTATTAAACTATGCCGACGGCGAAAAGAGATATATTCTCGCTCCCGTAGGTCTTAATAAAGGCGATATAATAACAAGCGGCGAAAATGCGGATATCAAAGTAGGAAACTGTCTTCCGCTTGCAAATATTCCCGTAGGTACCATGGTTCACAATATAGAACTTAACCCGGGAAGGGGCGGTCAGATTGCAAGGTCTGCCGGTATCGAAGCTCAGCTTATGGCAAAAGAAGGTAAGTACGCTATCATAAGAATGCCGAGTGGCGAAATGCGTTACATACTCATTAATTGCAGAGCCACGATAGGGCAGGTCGGAAATATCGAAAACGAAATCATCTCTCTCGGTAAAGCGGGAAGAAAGCGCCATATGGGTATAAGACCTTCCGTAAGGGGTGTCGTTATGAACCCGTGCGACCACCCGCACGGCGGCGGAGAAGGCAAGTCTCCTGTCGGTATGGCAGGTCCTGTTTCTCCCTGGGGCAAACCTACTTTGGGTTATAAAACCAGAAAGAAAAAGAATAACACCGATAAATATATTATCAAGCGTGTCAATTAATTGGAGGATATAAATGAGCAGGTCTGTTAAAAAAGGTCCTTTCGTGCAAGAAAGCCTTATGAAAAAAATAAACGAAATGAACGAGAAGAACGAAAAAAAGGTTATTAAAACCTGGTCACGCTCGTCTACGATATTTCCCGAAATGGTCGGCCATACAATAGCCGTTCACGACGGAAGAAAACATGTGCCCGTTTATATCACCGAAGATTTGGTAGGATATAAACTCGGGGAGTTCGCTCCCACAAGAACCTTTAAAGGTCACGCCGGTGAAAAAACCACGGGCAAGAAGTAATAGGAGGATAAAATGGCTACAAGAATCAGAGAAAAAGCCGCTCAGCGTAAAGCCAATGCGGACAAAAGACCAAAAGCTGTCGCTAAATATGTCAGAATTTCTCCTTATAAAGTGAGAATAGTCCTCGATATAATAAGAGGCGCTAAGTATACCGACGCTGTCGCTATACTCAAAAATACTCCGAAAGCTGCTTCCGAACCCGTGCTTAAATTGGTTAACTCGGCTGCGGCTAATGCGGAGAACAATATGAACCTCAGCAAAAGCGATTTATTTATAGCCGAAGCTTTCTGCGATCAGGGTCCGATACTTAAACGTATCAATCCCGTTTCTCACGGCAGAGCGCACAGAATAAATAAAAGAACAAGTCATATTACCGTTATACTCGATACGGTAAACGCCTAAGGAGGACAGAATGGGACAGAAAGTTAATCCGCATGGTTTAAGAGTAGGCATAATAAAAGATTGGGATACTCAATGGTATGCTTCGAAAAAGGATTTTTCGGCAAATCTTATAGAAGATTACAATATCAGAAAATTCCTTAAAAAGAAATATTATCAGTCGGGTATTTCCAAAATCACCATCGACAGAGCCGCTAACAAACTCAATGTTAATATTTATACGGCTCGTCCGGGTGTCGTTATAGGAAAAGCAGGCGCAGGCGTTGAAATAATCAAAAAAGAAGTCAGCGCAATGTGCAAAGATAAAAATGTAAACATAAATATTCACGAGGTTAAAAGACCCGATATCGACGCTCAGCTTGTAGCGGAAAATATCGCTTCACAGCTTGAAAAAAGAGCTTCTTTCAGAAGATCTATGAAGCAGGCAATGTCCAAGGCTATGAAGGGCGGAGCAAAAGGTATCAAAACCATGGTTTCCGGCAGACTTGACGGCGCTGAAATCGCAAGATCGGAACACTATCACGAGGGTTCTATTCCTCTTCAAACTTTAAGAGCGGATATCGATTACGGATTTGCCGAAGCTCTTACGACATTCGGTATCATCGGCGTTAAAGTTTGGATTTACAAAGGTGAAATTTTCACTAAGGCTGAAAAGAAAGCCGAAGGAGGTAATGCAAATGTTAATGCCTAAAAGAGTTAAAAGAAGACGTGTTCATCGTGGCAGAATGAAAGGTCGTGCAACCAAAGGTAACATTATTGCTTACGGTGAAATAGGTTTGGTCGCAACAGAACCCGGATGGCTTACCTCTAATCAGATAGAAGCTGCCCGTATCGCTATGACAAGATACACTAAAAGAGGCGGTAAAGTATGGATAGACATATTCCCGCACAAACCGGTTACCAAAAAACCTGCCGAAACCCGTATGGGTAGCGGTAAAGGCGCTCCCGAATATTGGGTAGCGGTTGTTAAACCGGGCAGAGTCCTTTTCGAAATGGCAGGAGTTTCCGAGGAAATCGCAAGAGAAGCTTTAAGACTTGCCTCTCACAAACTCGGAATAGGAACAAAAATCATGCTCAGAGACGAGCAAAACAAACTCGATGCGGACACCGCAGGAGGTAACGTCTGATGAAAACCAAAGAAATATTCGAAATGAACAACGAAGAATTAGCGGTAAAATTGGGCGCATTGAAACAGGAACTTTTCAATCTCCGCTTCAAACACGCAACCGGTCAGCTTACTAACGGAAATCAGCTTTCACAGTGTAAAAAAGATATAGCGAGAGTTAAAACCGTTATTCGTCAAAGAGAGTTGAATATTGCCAAAGAGCCGTCCAAAAAAACGGCCAGAAAGGCTAAGTAGGAGGCAGGAAAATGGCAGAAAACAATGTGCAGAG
Source organism: uncultured Clostridia bacterium (assembly GCA_944342015.1). Taxonomy (GTDB): domain Bacteria; phylum Bacillota; class Clostridia; order Christensenellales; family CALVMC01; genus CALVMC01. Next base: position 58,386 of record CALVMC010000006.1, on the reverse strand, counting down.
AAATCTGAGAAAAACGAGAGTCGGCCTTGTGGTCAGCGACAAAATGGATAAAACCATTGTGGTTGCAATAGCCGAAAAGGTAAGACATCCGTTATATAAGAAGACAATCAACAGAACCAAAAAGCTTAAAGCTCACGACGAGCAGAATGCTTGCGGTATCGGCGATAAAGTTTTAATAGCCGAAACAAGACCTTTAAGCAAAGACAAATGCTGGCGCCTTGTAGAAATTATCGAAAAGGCTAAATAGGAGGAAGGATAATGATACAACCACAAACAAGACTCAATGTAGCCGATAATACCGGTGCTAAGGAACTTATGTGTATCAGAGTGCTTGGCGGTTCTTTCAGAAGAAGCGGCAACATAGGCGATGTTATCGTAGCTTCTGTTAAATCCGCTTCTCCCGGCGGCGTAGTAAAAAAAGGCGATGTCGTAAAGGCGGTTATCGTCAGAACAAGTAAGGGTATAGGAAGACCCGACGGTTCTCATATCAGATTCGACGATAATGCCGCAGTTATTATAGATAACCAGAAAATGCCAAGAGGAACCCGTATCTTCGGGCCTATCGCAAGGGAACTCAGAGAAAAAGATTATATGAAGATTATTTCTCTTGCCCCCGAAGTGCTTTAATGGAGGAGTAAAATGAATTACAGTATTAAAAAAGGCGACGCCGTTAAAGTTATAAGCGGTAAGGATAAAGGTAAATCGGGACAAGTTATTGCCGTTCTTAAAGACCAGCACCGTGTTGTCGTAGAAGGCGTCAATATCGTTTCAAAACACACAAAGCCCAGAAACGCTCAGCAAAAGGGCGGAATAGTCAAAAGAGAAGGTTCTATCGACGTTTCCAATGTAATGCTCGTTTGCGCAAGCTGCGGCAAACCTACAAGAGTAGGTCATAAAATCGAAAATAACGACGGAAAAGAAAATAAAGTCAGGGTATGCGTAAAATGCGGTTCGGTTATTGCCGAAAACAAAGCAAAAACCGCCGTTAAAAAGGCTAAAAAGGCAGTAAAGAAAACCGACGGTAAAGAAGCCGAGACTTCCGCCGAACCCGTAAAAAAGAACGCTCCCAAAAAGAAAACTTCGGCAGCAGAAAATACAACCGAAGTCAAAACCGAAGTTAAAACCACAGTAAAAAAGAGGACGGCGGCCGACGCCGATAAAACCTCAGACGGAGGTAAAGAATAGTGGCTGAAAATAAAGTTCAGGTTGCTAAGGAAACTGCAACCGAAAAAGAAAAAGCTAAAAAGACAACCGAAAGCAAGGCTTCTGCGGAAAAGAAAACAGTCGCAAAAACGGCAACCGAAAAGAGTGCTTCCGCAAAAACGGTAAACGAGAAAAGCGAAACCGTTAAAAAGACCGCTGCTTCTAAAACAACGGCTGCAAAGAAGCCGGCTGCAAGCAAGACAACTGCAAAAGCGGCTGCTGAAAGCGAAGCTCCCGCAAAAACCGAGAGCAAAACTTCTGCCGCTCCCAAAAAAGCCGTAGCCGAAAAGAAGGCTCCCGCAAAAAAGAGCGACGCAGAACAAAGCAGATTAAAGCTTCATTATAAAAATACCGTTGTTCCCGCTCTTATCAAAAAGTTCGGATATAAAAACATCAATCAGGTTCCGAAGCTCGATAAGATAGTTCTTAATATGGGACTCGGCGATGTAAAAGACAATTCTAAAAGCGTTCAGATGGCTATCGAAGAATTGAAAATGATTGCAGGTCAGAAACCTATTCCGACAAAAGCCAAAAAGAGCGTCGCAAACTTCAAACTCAGACAGGGCGCAGTTATCGGTGCGAAAGTAACGCTGAGAGGAGAAAGAATGTACGATTTTCTCGATAAGTTTATTTCAATAGCTTTACCGAGAGTTAGAGATTTCAGAGGCCTTTCGGATAAGTCTTTCGACGGCAGAGGAAATTACGCTACCGGTATCAAGGAACAGCTTATTTTCCCGGAAATATCTTATGACCAGATAGAAAAAATCAGAGGTTTCGATATCTGCTTCGTAACTACCGCTAAAAACGACGAAGAAGCAAAAGAGTTTCTTAAACTTTTAGGTCTTCCCTTCGTCAAAAAGGAGGCTTAATTTATGGCTAAAAAAGCAATGATAATGAAACAGCAAAGAGCTCCCAAATATTCTACAAGAGCATATACAAGATGCAAAATATGCGGAAGACCTCATTCCGTGCTCAGAAAATACGGCATTTGCAGAATATGTTTCAGAGAATTATGTTACAAAGGGCAGATACCCGGCGTAAGGAAGTCAAGCTGGTAAGGAGGATATAAAATATTATGGCAGTAACCGACCAAATTGCAGATATGCTTACCCGCATCAGAAATGCGCTAACTGCAAAACACGAAACAGTTGAAGTACCCGCCTCTAAAACAAAAAAGGCAATTGCCGATATCCTTGTCAGCGAGGGCTACATCGAAAGCGCAGAGCTGGTGGAAGACGGCGTTCAGGGTAAAATAGTTATTAAACTTAAATACAGCAGCAAAGGCGAAAAAGTTGTAAACGGTCTTAAAAGAATCAGTAAACCGGGTCTCAGAGTTTACGCAAATTGCGATAAACTTCCTACCGTTCTTAACGGACTCGGTATAGCGATAATTTCCACTTCAAAGGGAATTATGACAAATAAGCAAGCCAAAGCCGAAAATGTCGGCGGTGAAGTTCTCGCTTATATCTGGTAAGGAGGGTATTATGTCAAGAATAGGTAGATTAGCAATAAAAATACCCGCAGGTACCACTGTTACCGTTCAGGACAGTATCGTCACTGTTAAAGGACCTTTGGGTGAACTTAAACAAAATTATACAGCTCCCATCTCGGTTAAAGTCGAAGGAGACGAAGTCCACGTTACGAGAGGAGCCGAAACAAAAGAAGCAAAATCTCTTCACGGTCTCTACCGTGCGTTGATACAAAATATGGTTAACGGCGTTACAAAAGGTTACGAAAAAGGACTCGTTGTAAACGGCGTAGGTTATAAAGTCGCTATGAGCGGTAAGAAACTCGTTTTGAACCTCGGTTTTTCCCATCCTATCGAAATGGAAACTCCCGCAGGTATTACCATTACATGCCCGAGCGCAACCGAAATTACCGTTAAGGGCATAGATAAAGCGGCAGTAGGTCAATGCGCCGCAAATATCAAAGCTCTTAAAAAGCCCGAACCTTATCACGGTTACGGTATTCGTTATAACGACGAAGTTATCGAAAGAAAAGAAGGCAAGACGGCCGGTAAATAAAGGAGTTAATTATGTTTAATAAAGTTGATAAAAATCTTGTCAGAAAGGACAGACATAAAAGAATCAGAAGCAAAATTAACGGTACCGCCGAAATGCCGAGACTTTGCGTTTACAGAAGTAACGCTCATATCTATGCTCAGCTCATCGACGATAATGCCGGTAAAACATTGATTTCCGCTTCTACTACCGAAAAGGCTCTTTCGGAAAAAGTTTCCGGTAAAACCAAAAGCGAAGCCGCTTTCATGGTAGGAGAACTTATCGGTAAAAAAGCAGTTAAAAAAGGTATAAAACAAGTTGTTTTCGACAGAGGCGGCTACATTTACACCGGCAGAGTTCAGCAAGTTGCCGAAGGCGCTCGTAAAGCCGGCCTGGAATTTTAAGGAGGACTATTATGGTTAAAAGAGATGACAGAGCTCAGAAAACCGACAGCGATATAGCAAAAAAAGTCGTTGCAGTCAACAGAGTTACCAAAGTCGTAAAAGGCGGAAGAACTATGAGATTTGCAGCCCTTGTCGTTGTTGGCGATGAGAACGGTAAGGTCGGCGTAGGTACGGGTAAGGCTTCGGAAGTTGCAGAATCCATCGAAAAAGCTACCAATGCCGCTAAAAAGAATATGTTCAGTTTCCCGATTACAGGTACGAGTATTCCTCATGAAGTCGTAGGTATTTTCGGAAGAGGAAAGGTCTTGATGTTCCCCGCTTCCGCCGGTACCGGTGTTATCGCAGGCGGTGCGGTAAGAAGTCTTCTCGAAGTTTCGGGTATAAAGGATATCAGAACCAAATCTATCGGTTCCAATAATCCTATCAACAGCATTAAGGCGACTGTTGACGCTCTTAAACAGCTTAAAACTATCGAGGAAATAGCCGCTCTTCGCGGTAAAACCCCCGACGAAATAAGAGGTTAAGTGAATTATGGCAAAAAAATCCGATAACAAAAAAGTTAAAGTTACACTCGTGAAAAGCACTATCGGTTGCGTTAAAAAACAAAAGGATACCGTAGCTGCATTAGGTCTCGATAAAATTAATTCATTTAAAATTCACGACGATACCGCTACCTTAAGAGGTATGATTAGCGTTGTTAATCACTTGGTTAAAGTCGAGGAAGTTTAACGGAGGGTTATATGAAATTACATAATATGGCGCCTGCTCCCGGAGCTAAAACCAAAGCTAAAAGACTCGGCAGAGGTATCGGTTCGGGCTTAGGTAAAACCAGCGGTAAAGGTCACAAAGGTCAATGGGCAAGAAGCGGAGGCGGAGTAAGACCCGGCTTCGAAGGCGGACAAATGCCCCTTATCAGAAAGGTTCCTAAAAGAGGTTTTACCAATATATTCAAAAAAGAGTATACTATCGTAAACCTCGAACAACTCAACGCTTTCGACGACGGTGCTGTCGTTAATGCGGAAAAACTTCTCAAAAAGGGTATTGTTTCCAAAATCGAACCCTATGGTTTGAAAATTCTCGGCGACGGAAAGCTTACTAAAAAACTTACCGTCAAAGCAAATAAATTTTCCGAATCGGCGGCAAAAGCTATCGAAAATGCCGGCGGCAAGGCTGAGGTGCTCTGATGTTTCATACATTGGTAAACGCTTTTAAAGACAGAGACGTAAGAAGAAAAATACTTCTTACATTTCTGTTTATAGTGATTTTCAGAATTGGATGTTATATTCCTGTTCCCGGACTCGACATCGACGCCGTTCAAGGCCTTTTCAGCGGTGAAAATGCCGGCTTCGATTTCTTTTCCGTTATGGCGACTATTACAGGCGGTTCTTTAAGTAACGGCACGCTGTTTGCTTTGGGTATCGTCCCGTATATCAACTCTTTTATTATAATGCAGCTTTTGACTCTCGTCATTCCTCCGCTCGAAAGACTTTCAAAGGGCGGCGAAGAAGGCAGAGCAAAAATGGTTCAGATTACAAGATATGTCGCTATCGTTCTCGGTATAGTTCAGGCTATCGGTATAGTTATTTCATGGAATAACAGCGGCGCAATAAGAGATGTCTTCACAAACGGAGAGACCTTAGGTACCGTCTTTACAATGATTATGGTTATCATTATTCTTACGGGCGGTTCGGTCGGCGTTATGTGGATTGCCGAAAAAATTACCGAATACGGGATCTCTAACGGTACTTCCATTATTATCTTTGTCGGTATCATTGCAACGGCAGGAACAAATTTCATAAGCGCATTCCAGACTGCTACTACAAATACAGAAGTTATATGGTATATTTTAGGGTACATTCTTATAGTTATAGCAGTATTCGCTTTAATAGTTTTTGTGGACTTGTCGGAAAGAAAAATTACCGTAGTTTACGCTAAACAAGTCAAAGGAAACAAAATGTACGGAGGGCAGTCCTCGAATATTCCTATAAGGGTAAACGCTTCCGGCGTTATGCCGATTATATTCGCTTCTTCCTTCCTTATGTTCCCGCAGATGATTGCGTCCTTCTGGCCTGACAGCGATTTCTATATCTGGTATTCGCAGTATCTCGGAACGGGTACCTGGGCTTATTCGATTATTATGTTTCTGCTTATCATATTCTTCTCTTACTTCTATGCGCAGATTCAGTTTAACCCCGACGATATCGCAAGAAACATTCAGCAATATGCAGGCTCTATTCCGGGAATAAGACCGGGCAAGCCTACAAGCGATTACCTCAGAAGAATCAATAACAGAATCACACTTTTCGGAGCGTTGTTCCTTGCCTTTGTCGCTCTTATCCCGAGCTTGATTTTTACGGCAATAGGACAGCAATCAGGAACGGCTCTTTACAATGCTTTCTCTGCAACGGGTATGCTAATCGTAGTCAGCGTTGCTCTCGAACTCAACAAACAGTTAGAGTCTCAGATTATGATGAAGCATTACAAAGGTTTCTTGAAATAAAAAGTTAATTGAATACAAGTTACTTGAAATAAAGTTAAGTTTTATTAAATAATCGATGGAAATAAGACTGAATAAATTGCCGTCCAAGGTAATTCGGATGAATTAATATCTGTCGTAAAAAATTAATAAAATAAAAAAACGAAAGTCTGAAAAACTAATTATTTCTTAAATATCGGTAACTGCAATTACCTATTAAAACGAGAGATAAAAGGACAGGCTGCCGATTTAAAAGAAAAACCGAATTATAACAATACGGTAAAGGGCAGGCAGCTTTTAAAAGCAAGTATGTTCATTAATAATCTTAATAGAACATAGACATAAAAATTTCCGTAAATGCGGAAACAGGGCAACCCAAAAGAGATTTATAAAAAGGAGATAAAAATGAAAGTTATATTTTTAGGCGCACCCGGCGCAGGTAAGGGAACTCAGGCTGAGATAATTTGCGATAAACTTTCAATACCCCATATCTCGACAGGGGACATATTAAGAAAAAATATCAAAGAAGAAACCGAACTCGGTAAACTTGCCAAAAGTTATATCGACAGCGGAAAGCTCGTTCCCGACGAAGTGGTTATAGGGCTTATGAAAAACAGACTTCAAGAGAGTGACTGCGAAAAAGGTTATCTTCTCGACGGTTTCCCGAGAACGGTAGTACAGGCTCAGGAACTCGATAAATTTGCCTCAATAGATAAAGTAGTAAATATCGATATCGATACCGCTCTTTTAACAGCCCGTATAACAGGCAGAAGAATGTGTCAGTGCGGTGCAAGTTATCATATTTCCACTCACAGCTCCGATATATGCGACAAGTGCGGCGCAAAACTTTATCAGAGAGACGACGATAAGGAAGAAACCGTTAAAAACAGAATTTCCGTTTATAATCAGCAGACAAAACCTTTAATCGATTACTATGACAAACAAGGCAAACTTGTCACCGTAGACGGAAGCGCTGAAATTAACAAACTTTCCGAAATTATCTTAAAAGAGCTTAGTAAATGATGATAGTTAAGACGGCAGAGCAAATCGAAAGAATGCGTGAGCCCTGCCTGATTGTCAGAGATTTACTTAAAATGATAGAAAGCGAAATCAGACCGGGAATTACTACCAAAAAACTCGATTTACTGATTTTCGATTTTATAAAAAAACACGGAGCCGTACCGTCCTTTCTCGGCTATAACGGGTATCCCGCTTCGGCTTGCATATCCGTTGAAGACGAGGTTGTGCACGGAATCCCTTCGGACAGAGTTTTACAGGAAGGCGAAATAGTCAGCATAGATGTAGGAGCATATAAAAATTCCTTCCACTCGGACGCTGCAAGAACCTTTCCGGTAGGTAGAATAAGCCCTTTGAAAGAAAAACTTATCAAGGTTACCGAAGAATGTTTCTTTAAAGGCTTTGAAACATTGAAAGACGGAGTAAGACTCGGCGATTTAGGTTATGCTATTCAAAGCCATGCGGAAAATAACGGCTTTTCAGTTGTCAGATCTCTTGTAGGGCACGGAGTGGGACTCAATCTTCACGAAGACCCCAACATTCCTAACTACGGTAAGCCGGGAAGAGGTCTCAGACTCAGAGCCGGTATGACGGTTGCAATCGAACCTATGATTAATGCGGGCGTTTATGAAGTCAATGTTTTAAACGACGGCTGGACAATAGTTACGGCAGATTCAAAACCTTCCGCTCATTACGAAAATACCGTTCTTATTACAGAAGACGGTGCGGAAATTCTGACACTGTGAGGCTCGTATGATTATAGGTGATATAGTTCTTTCAAAATCGGGCAGAGATAAAGGTTGCAGATATATGGTCGCAGATATTATTAACGAGAAATTCATTCTCGTGTGCGACGGAAAGCACCACTCGATTCAAAGTCCGAAAACAAAGAATATAAAGCATGTCGTAAAATTATCAGACGGCAATCCCGATTATCTTTCGGATAAACCCGGGTCGGATAAAAAGCTGTACAAATACTTAAACAGCGATTAGGAGGTAAATGTTTTGTCAAAAGACGATGTTATCGAAGCCGAAGGCAAAGTCGTGGAAGTACTGCCTAACGCTAACTTTAAAGTAAAACTTTCAAACGACAGAGTCATTCTCGCTTACCTTTCGGGCAAGCTCAGAATGAACTATATAAAAATTCTCGAAGGCGATAATGTCACGGTCGAAATGAGTCCCTATGACTTGACCAAAGGCAGAATCGTTTGGAGAAGCAAAAACTAATTTACAATTATCGGTTTTTCTTTGATTAAAGATTTACCGCTATCAATGGAGGATAAATATGAAAGTAAGACCATCTGTAAAGCCTATGTGCGATAAATGTAAAATCATTAAAAGACACGGCAATGTTATGGTTATATGTCCTAAAAGCAAAAGCCATAAACAAAAACAAGGTTAAAATCAAAACGAATTTTATATCAAAATCGTTTGTTATTTAATTTTATTTGTGTTATAATAATGTTCTGTTAAATTCCCGGATATGAAGCGGCTGAGCCTGTATCATTCCGATTTCATACAGGTGCAAGTATCGGGTGTTTATATATTACTAACAGGGTAATAACCCGCAAAACCTAACGGAGGTATTTTAATGGCTCGTATAGCTGGTGTAGATTTACCACGCGAAAAAAGAGTGGAAATCGGTTTAACCTACATCTACGGTGTAGGCAGAGTAACCTCGAATAAAGTGCTCGAAGCTACCGGTATAAATCCCGATACAAGAGTCAAGGACCTTACGGAAGAGCAGATTTCGGCTATCCGTGAATACCTTGAAAAGCACGTTACCGTCGAGGGCGATTTAAAAAGAGAAGTAATGTTAAATATTAAAAGGCTTAATGAAATAGGCTGTTACAGGGGTGTTCGTCACAGAAAACATCTTCCTTGCCGTGGCCAAAGCACTAAGCAAAACGCAAGAACCTGCAAAGGTCCCAAGCGCACGGTCAGCCGTAAAAAAAGCAAGTAGGAGGTAGAATATGGCAGCAGCTAAAAGCACAGCTAAAAAGCGTAAAGATTCCAAGCGTGTTGACAAAGGTATCGTACATATTCACTCTTCCTTCAACAACACAATAGTAACTATAAGTGATACTTTCGGCAATGTTCTTTCTTGGTCCAGCGCCGGAAAACTTAAACTTTCAGGTTCCAGAAAAGGTACGCCGTTTGCAGCTCAGATGGCAGCGGAAGACGCAGCTAAAAGAGCAAAAGAATACGGACTCCGTTCAGTCGAAGTCTATGTTAAGGGTCCCGGTAACGGCAGAGAATCCGCTATCCGTGCTCTTCAAACCGCTGAACTCGAAGTAACTTTGATTAAAGATGTTTCGCCGATACCCCATAACGGGTGCCGTCCCCCGAAACGCAGAAGACTGTAAGGAGGTTATATATGTCTAAATATACAGGTCCCGATTGTCGTCAGTGCAGAAGGGAAGGCGCTAAACTCTTCCTTAAAGGCGACAGATGTTATTCGGCAAAATGCGCATTAGTTAAAAGAAGTTCTGTTCCCGGTCAGCACGGCGTCAGCAGAAAAAAAATTACAGACTACGGTCAGCAGCTTCGTGAAAAACAAAAAACCAAAAGAATTTACGGCCTCGGAGAAAAACAGTTCCATAACTACTATCTTAAAGCTGAAAAAATGCGCGGAGTTACAGGTACCAATATGCTTGTTCTCTTAGAGCGCAGACTCGATAACGTAGTTTACAGATTAGGTCTCGGAACTTCCCGTGCTCAGGCAAGACAAATTGTAAATCACGGTTTAATTACGGTAAACGGCAAAAAAGTCAATATTCCTTCTTATCTTGTCAGCGTCGGCGACATTATAGCCGTTAAGGAAAACAAACAGGAAAAGATGAATTTCAAAGAACTTAAAAGTGCAAAACCCACTCCGACTTTGAAATGGCTCACCTTCGACAACGCAAAGCTCAGCGGAACGATTACCGCTTTGCCTGAAAGAGAAGATATCGACCCGACAATTGCCGAACATATGATTGTCGAGCTCTATTCCAAATAAGACGGGAGGAATCAAATGATAGAGATTATCAAACCGAAAATTGTCTGTGAGGAAAGCGAAAAAGACAAATCCGCTAAATTCGTTATCGAACCTTTGGAAAGAGGTTTCGGAACAACTTTGGGTAACGCTTTAAGGCGTATCCTTCTTTCCGCTCTTCCGGGCGCTGCCGCTCTCGGCATTAAAATCAACGGGGTTAGTCACGAATTTTCCACTATCCCGAATGTAAGAGAAGATGTTTCGGAAATAATTCTTAACATTAAAAGTCTTGCTCTTAAAATCAATTCGCCCGAACTTAACGAAGTCAACTATTCCGATAACGATTATACAAAAACCGTTTATATCAGAAAAAGCACTCCGGGCGATGTTACCGCAAAAGACATCGAACACGATTCCGAAGTCGAAATAAAAAATCCCGACCTTTATATCTGTCATTTAGATGAAGGCGCTAAACTCGATATGGAAATCGTTTTAGGTGTAGGCAGAGGTTATGTCTCCGCCGATAACAATAAATCGGTTAAACAGCCTATCGGTTATATTCCGATCGATTCTATCTTTACTCCCGTAGAAAGCGCAAGCTATTCGGTTGAGGGTACCCGTGTCGGTCAGAGTATGAACTATGATAAGCTCACTCTCGAAGTTTCTACAAACGGCGCTTCCACTCCTAAGGAGGTTGTAAGCCTTGCTTCGAGAATTATGGAAGATCACCTTAAATTATTTGTTAATCTCGTCGATATGATGAGCGGCTACGAAATAATCATTAATACCGATAACGATAAACAACATAAAATTCTCGATAAAAATATCGAAGATTTGGATTTATCCGTTCGTTCTTATAACTGTCTTAAAAGAGCCGCTATCCATACCGTAAAAGATTTAACTAAACTTTCGGAAGACGATATGCTTAAAGTTAGAAATCTCGGCAGGAAATCACTTGACGAAGTAATTCAGAAACTTAACGCACTCGGACTCAATTTACGCAATAAGGACGAGTAAGGAGAAGAAACAATGGCTAAAAAATTAGGCAGACCTACCGACCAGAGAATGGCTATTATTAAAAATCAGGCTTCAGAACTTCTTTGGTACGGAAGAATAGAAACAACCGTCGACAGAGCAAAGGCTATCGGCAGATATGCCGAAAAAATGCTTACTCTTGCAATCAATTCCTATGACGATGTCGCTACGGCAACGAAAAAGAAAGTCAACCTTAAAGGAAATGCCGTCAATGTCAAGTTTGAAAACGACGGCGTTAAAAAACTTAACGCAAGACGCAGACTTATGGCAGGTCTTGTCGACCTTAAACCGGTCAAGAGTAAGGACCAGTCCAAAAGCGAATACCGTAACGAAAACAAGGATGTCAACCATCCGCTCATAGAAAAGATTTTCAGAGAGTACGCTCCCAAATACGCAAAGCGTAATCAGGAAAACGGAAAGGGCGGCGGTTATACAAGGGTTATAAAATTAGGTCAAAGAAGAGGCGACGCCGCTGAAATGGCTATCGTAGAACTTGTATAAAATAAACCTTTATTTATTAACAGAAAAAGAAAAACAGCTTTAAAAGCTGTTTTTTATTTTGTTTTAATATACGATATAAAATGTAAAATTTCAATAAATGATAAGGCTGCAAGTTGCCGAAACGCTTATTGCTTTTTGCCTTCCGACGCTTCCCATACCTTCGGTGGTTGTTGCGGATATGCATACTGCGCTTTCATTGATATTGAGTATGTCTGCAATTTTTTTGCACATTTTAGGTATATGAGGAGAAAGACGGGGCCTTTCGGCAAGAATCACGGCGGAAACATTGTTTACTATAAAGTTCTTCTTTGCTACCTTTTCGTAAACTCTTTTTAAAAGCTCTATGCTCGATATATCTTTAAACCTCGGGTCGTTATCCGGGAACTGTACTCCTATATCTCTTTCGCCGCAAGCGGAAAGAAGGCTGTCCATAATTGCGTGAAGAAGGACATCTGCGTCGCTGTGACCTTCGAGTCCTAAATAGTGTTCTATTTCCACACCGCCTAAAATAAGTTTTCTTCCGGCAACGAGTTTATGGGTATCGAAACCGACTCCGACGGTGTAATTTCTCGGAATAAACCTGCATATGTCCACGGGAGTTGTGATTTTAATGTTTTCGCTGTCACCTTCAACAATATCGACAGGCCCTACGAATTTTTCGTAAACCGAACTGTCATCGGTAAAATCTCCGTCCGCTTTGTTGTACGCTTCTATAAGCGCCTGCTTTTTAAATGCCTGAGGGGTTTGAGCAAAATAGTATTTGCTTCTGTCCTCGCTTTTTATTATCTTTCCGTCTTTGACTACTTTTACCGTATCGGTGACGGGGATAGCCGCCGCGCAGGCTCCCGTTTCTTTTGCTTTCTTTATACAGTTATTTATTATCTTTTGCGATACGAAAGGTCTTGCGCCGTCGTGTACCATAACTATATCGGCATCGTCGTCTATGTAGAACATTGCTTTTTTAATCGATTCGAATCTCGTTTTTCCGCCTTCCGAAAGTACTATTTCTTTTTCCTTTCCGGTAGTAAAATATTTGATATAAGGTAGGTCCGAGGGCGCATATGTTATAATTATTTTAGAAATGTTTTCATTGTAAAGAAATGGCGCAAGACTCCTTTCAAAGACGGTTAATCCGCCCACTCTTAAAAGCAGTTTGTTGATTCCGAGTCCCATTCTTTTTCCCGACCCTGCGCAAGCAAGTATAACGTTAGTTTTTACCATTTTCATCTCCAAGTATTTCGTATGCCGAACTTTCTTTCCGGTTCAGGTTTTCCGTTTTCAGTACCTTAACTTTCAGCATTTTGGTGCCGAAGTCTATTTCTATTATATCTCCCTCTTTTACGGCAGTGCAGGCTTTTGCCGTTCTGCCGTTGAGATATACTCTTCCGTTATCGGCAGCCCCGTTTGCCACCGTTCTTCTTTTTATTATTCCTGTTACTTTCAAATATTTGTCTATTCTCATATCATACCGCTATATAAACTTAAAAGAAAAAATTCTTATTCACTCTTTGATTTATTTATAGCATAGGACTTTGAATTTTTCAGCCTTTATGCCCATTGAGTCTGATTTTTAATTTCCTTGCATATTTATTATTTAATTTGCTTTATCGTTTCCGAAAGCAGAGTGAAATCTTTGCAGTAGTAAGGATAATCATACAGGTTGTCTTTACGAACGAGTATCCCTTTGATTCCCGCTTTTAATGCGCCCAGTATATCCGCTTCGTAATTGTCGCCTATCATAAGAGAATTTTCGGCTTTTGCTCCGCATTCTTTCAATGCGTATTCGAATATCTTTATGTTAGGCTTTTCGTATTCGTACTCTGACGAAAATATCATTTTGTCAAAGTAAATGTCAAGTTTAAGTTTTCCCGCAATTTCTCTTGCTTCCGGTACATGGTTGGATAATATGAACAGCTTATATCCTTCCTTTCTAAGCTTTTTAAGGGTAGGTACGGTATCTTCGAATACCCGCCAATATTTTATGTCGCAATACCTTTTCGGAAAAGCTTCCGCTACTCTTTCAGCCGTTTCGTAAGGGTATTTTTCGGAAAGCTTTTCAACGATATATCTTTTGACGAACTCCCACCATTTAAGCCCTTTAAAAAATTCCGTATGAGAAAGGTCGCTTCTTGCCCACGGATATTTACGGTCTTTAAAAAAATCGGGGCAGTCTGTTTTTTTGGCTTTAATGTTTTCTTCCGACAGAAGTTCTTTTACCGTGTCCCGCCACATTTTTAAACGATAGGCGAGAGTCATATCGAAGTCGAAAAACAAATTGCCAAAATTTACCATATATTTATTTTAACACAATAAATATTTAAGGGCAATAGTTTTTCGAATTTATTCGACACAATTAAAATAAAATGCGCGTTTAAAATTTTGTCTGAATTTTGGAGTGTATTTCAAAATAGGTTATTTTTTGTTTTGAACTTATTCGCCGGACTCAATTCCTTTTCGGTTTTAATTCTACTTTATCAGTCGAAAAGCATTTCGGATTTTTGAGCATGATTTTCAACTTTGAGTCGTTATTTTCAGAATTTTACCGAAATAAAAATTAATAAAAAAATCGGCAATAATGACTTTTATATCCTTTACAAAATCCGATAAATGTTGTATCCTATTTAAAATTAATCTTTAAGCGCAGTACAGAGATACTCGTAAGATTTGAAATATTTTTCGGCAAACCCTTTTGAGGGCGTTTTCGGAATATCTTGTTTAAGTCTTGCTACGAGTCCGTGTAAGACTTTATTTATACAAAGGAGGTTTAAATGGCTTATTTAACTCTTGCTGACGGAACTATTTTTGAAGGTGCGTCTTTCGGATATGAAGGCGACGTTATAGGCGAGGTTGTTTTCAATACCGGAATGACAGGTTATCAGGAACTTCTTACCGACCCTTCCTATGTAGGACAGATTGTCAATATGACCTATCCGCTCATAGGCAATTACGGGGTAAACTCTAACGATACCGAATCGGATTCCCCGAAGGTAAGGGGGTTTATAGTAAGGGATTACTGCGAAGCGCCGAGCAACTGGCACTGCGAAAACACTCTCGACAGCTATCTTAAAGAAAATAAAATCGTCGCTTTGCGCTCTATCGATACCCGTGCTTTAACGAGAAAAATCAGAGAAATGGGTACTATGATGGGAATTATTTCTCAGAAGCTCCCGACAGCCAAACAACTTCTCGAAGTTCAGAATTATAAAATAGAAAAGTCCGTTCAGTCGGTTACCACTCAGAAAAAATACACCGTGCCTTTGAAAAACGGACTGAAAGCCGCAGTTATAGATTACGGTCTTAAAAGAAACATTTTGGACTCTTTAACAAGAAACGGATTCGAGTCTACGGTTTATCCTTGCTTTACCAAAGCCGAAGATATTTTAAAAGACAATCCCGACGCCATTATGCTGACAAACGGCCCCGGTAACCCCAAAGACAACGAGTTCGAAATAGAACAGATTAAAAAGCTTGTCGGCAAAAAACCACTTTTCGGAATATGTTTAGGCCATCAGCTTCTTGCCCTTGCGCACGGTGCGGACACTTATAAACTCAAATACGGTCACAGGGGCTCCAACCACCCGGTAAAAGATCTTGACAGCGGTAAGGTTTTCATAACAAGTCAGAACCACGGTTATGCCGTTGACGAAAATACCGTAAAGGGATTCGGCAGGGTTTCCCATACCAACTGGAACGACAGAAGCGTCGAAGGTATTATTTATAACGACGGAATAAGTTTTTCCGTTCAGTTCCACCCCGAAGCAAGCCCTGGTCCTAACGACACCGAACACCTTTTCGGCAAGTTCAACAGACTTGCAAGAGAATTCAAGCAAGGGGGTAAAAAGTAATGCCAAAAGATAAATCCATAAAAAAGGTACTTATAATCGGAAGCGGTCCTATTGCGATAGGACAGGCGGCAGAGTTCGACTATGCGGGAACTCAGGCTTGTAAGGCTCTCAAAGAGGAAGGTATAGAAACCGTCCTTGTAAACAGCAACCCCGCAACCATTATGACCGATAAAAACATGGCGGATAAAGTTTATCTCGAACCGCTTACGGTAGAAGTCATAAAGAATATTATTATCAAAGAAAAACCGGACAGCATTCTTCCCACTCTCGGCGGACAAACGGGACTTAATCTTGCCTGCGAAATAGCAGAAAGCGGATTTTTAGAAGAACATAATGTAAAGCTTCTCGGTACCACCGTCGATTCCATAAAAAAATCGGAAGACAGAGAACTTTTCAAAAAAACAATGGAAGAAATAGGCGAGCCTTGTATCGAGAGCGTTATAGTTCATAAAGTCGAAGAGGCTTTGGAATTTTCCGAAAAGGCAGGATTCCCTCTTATCGTAAGACCCGCATATACCTTAGGCGGTACCGGCGGAGGTATGGCGGATAACCGTAAGGAACTTGAAGAAATCTGCAAAGCCGGTCTTAAAGCAAGCCGTGTAGGACAGTGCCTTATAGAAAAATCCGTTGCAGGCTGGAAGGAAATAGAATACGAAGTAATGAGAGATTCGGCAGGTAACGTTATAACTATATGTAATATGGAAAATCTCGACCCGGTAGGAATTCATACCGGCGACAGCATAGTGCTTGCTCCTTCTCAAACATTAAGGGAAAAAGAATATCAGATGCTCAGAACGGCAAGTTTAAATATTATTTCCGCCCTTAAAATCTGCGGCGGCTGTAACGTTCAGTTTGCTCTCGACACCGAGAGTATGAAATATGCCGTTATAGAAGTTAATCCCCGTGTTTCCCGCTCTTGCAAGCAAAGCTACGGGATATCCTATCGCAAGAGTCGCTTCTCTTGTTGCGGTAGGGTACCATCTTGACGAAATTAAAAATATGGTTACGGGTAAAACTTATGCTTGTTTCGAACCTACGATAGATTATGTCGTTTGTAAATTTCCCCGCTGGCCTTTCGATAAATTCACGGCGGCAAATAAAACTCTCGGAACGAGAATGAAAGCCACAGGCGAAGTTATGTCGATAGGAAGCAACTTCGAATCGGCTCTTTTAAAGTCATTAAGGTCACTCGAACTCGGCTACTACTCGACCGAAAGCAAGAAGTTTTTAGAGATGAGCGACAAGGATTTGAAAGAAAATCTTAAAATCAAAAACGACGAAAGACTTTTCTGCGTTTGCGAAGCGTTAAGAAGAAAAACCGATATTTCCTTTATCAATAAAGTTACTCAGATAGATAAATGGTTTTTAACAAAACTCAACAATATTGTTCAACTCGAAGAAAAGGTGAAAAAGGAAAAATTAGACTGTCTCGACGCTCATACTCTTAAAAAATTGAAACAGACGGGATTTTCCGATAAAGCCATTGCAGGCTGGTGCGGAACCGACGAAAGATATATCAGAAATTTAAGAAAACAGTTCAATGTTATGCCGGTATATAAAATGGTGGATACATGCGGTGCGGAATTCGAAGCGGTAAGTCCATACTACTATTCGACATACGAGCAGGAAAACGAGAGTATTCCCGACCATTCCAAAAAAACCGTCGTTGTTCTCGGAAGCGGTCCTATAAGAATAGGTCAGGGAGTAGAGTTCGACTATTGTTCGGTTCACTGTATATGGGCTCTTAAAAAACTCGGATATCAGGCTGTAATAATAAACAACAACCCCGAAACAGTCTCCACCGATTTCGATACATCGGACAAACTTTACTTCGAGCCTTTGACAAGCGAAGAAGTATGGAACATTCTCGAACTCGAAAAGCCCGAAGGGGTAATAGTTCAGTTCGGCGGACAGACTGCAATCAAACTTGCCGAAGCTGTGGAAAAGGGCGGATTCAAAATTCTCGGAACAAGCGTTAAATCCATAAACGACGCAGAAGATAAGGAAGCCTTCGACGAGCTTTTGGAAAAACTGAATATTTCCCGCCCCAAAGGACTCACCGTATTCAATAAAGAGGAAGCCGTAAAAGCCGCAGAAGAACTCGGTTATCCCGTTTTGGTAAGACCTTCTTATGTTTTAGGCGGTCAGGGTATGGAAATCGCCTACAAGAGTTCGGATATCGAAGAGTATATGGATATTATCTGTATGAATAAACAGGAACACCCCGTTCTTGTAGACAAGTATATCTCGGGTATGGAACTCGAAGTAGACGCAATATGCGACGGTAAAGATATATTGATTCCGGGAATAATGCAACATATAGAAAGAACGGGAGTTCACAGCGGCGACAGCATAAGCGTTTATCCTCCCGTAGGTCTTTCTGAAAAAACAATAGATAAAATCGTAAAAATGACAAAAGAACTCGCATTCGGAACGGGTACGATAGGATTAATCAATATTCAGTATATCCTTAAAGACGAAGATCTTTATGTAATAGAAGTCAATCCCCGTTCTTCAAGAACCGTTCCTTATATCAGTAAGGTTACCGATATTCCGATGGTTCAGCTTGCGACACGCTGCTGCCTTGGCGAAAAATTAAAAGCCATGGGCTGCGGTACGGGACTTCACAAGGCTTCTAAGGTATATGCAATCAAAGTTCCGGTATTCAGCAACGATAAAATTCCCGACCTCGAAATATCTTTAAGCCCCGAAATGAAATCAACGGGCGAAGTTTTAGGTCTTTCCGAAAATTACAACGAAGCCCTTCTTAAAGGATTGTTTGCAAGCGGGCTGAAAGTAGTTAAGGGCGGCGGAGTATTCGTTTCGGTTTCCGACAACTGCAAGGAAGAAGCGGCGCCCCTCGTTAAAAGCCTTGCCGATATGGGATTTACAATTTACGCAACGGGCGGAACCTCAACCTTTCTTAAAGATAAAGGAATAAATTCCGTTACCGTTAAAAAATTGCACGAGTCGGACGATATTTCCGATTTGATAAAATCGGGTAAAGTCAAAGTCATAATCAATACTCCTACAAAAGGAAGAAATTCAAACAGAGACGGTTTCAAAATCCGCCGTATGGGAGTAGAACAGGGCGCAACCTGCTTCACTTCGCTCGATACGGTAGGCGCATTCGTCAATGCTTTGAAAATAAATAAAAGCGATAAGGACCTTAAACTTTGTTCGCTTCAAGATGTGGAAAAAATCAACGGAAAGGTTAAAATAAAAGGTTGATTGATTTTTGTAATTATTATCTTCGTTTTAAAGACTTATCTTTTATCGGATAAGTCTTTTTCGGTTTATTTTTTTAAAATTTTAAAATTTGAAAAAATTTTATTAATTTGTTAAAAATACTTTACACCTTTACAAATTTAAGTTATAATCTATACTTGCATTATTATGTGGTAATATCCCCTTTTTGTGTCCCGCAGGGTAATTTTCGCGGGTAAGGGGCGGTTTTTAAAGATTGAAAACGGTTCATCGGCCTTTCAAATAAATTTAAGGAGAGTGACAAAATGTCTCAAAGAATTCATAAGGTAAAATTCGGAAATACTGACAGATACAGCTTCTCGCAAATAAAAGAGACGCTGGAAATTCCGTATTTTATCGAAGTGCAAAAGGAATCTTATAAGAATTTCCTTAAGTACGGAATCAAGGAAGTACTCGACCAGATTTCTCCGATACAGGATTTCGGCGGAAGAATGGAAATTCATTTCCTCGATTACACTTTAACGGGCGAGCCTAAGTACGATGTCAAAGAGTGCAAGGACAGAGATGCTACCTATGCTCTTCCGCTCAGAGTCAAGGTTCGTCTTATAAACAAGGAAACAAACGAGCCTATCGACCAGGAAGTTTTTATGGGTGATATTCCTTTGATGACCGAAAGCGGTTCTTTCGTTATTAACGGTGCCGAAAGGGTCATTGTCAGCCAGCTTGTAAGAAGTCCCGGCGTTTACTCTGCAAAAGAGTACGACAAAAACGGTATTTACAGGTATCAGACCACCGTTATGCCGAACAGAGGAGCTTGGCTTGAATTCGAGCAGGACGCAAATAACTTGCTCTGGGTACATGTCGACAGAACAAGAAAAATTACCGCTACCGTTCTTTTAAGAGCCTTAGGGTTCGGAACGGACGAAGAGCTTATGACTCTTTTCGGCGGCGACAATATGATTGCAAAAACCATAGAAAAAGATGTGGTTAAAAATTGCGAAGAAGCAAAAGTAGAACTCTATAAAAGACTCAGACCGGGCGAAGTCCCGACTGTCGAAGGCGTCGATTTGCTTATCAAAAATATCTTCTTCGACCCGAGAAGATACGACCTTGCAAGGGTAGGAAGATTCAAGTTCAATTCCAAACTTTCTCTTGCCGACAGAATTAACGGTCAGGTTCTCGAAGAAGACGCAGTAAGTCCTTTAACCGGTGAAATTCTCGCTAAAAAAGGCGACAAAATAACTTTTGAAAAGGCTTGGGAAATTCAGAACAGCGGCCTTAACGAAGTATGGGTTAAAGCTCCGACCGGTATTCCTTTCAAAATGATAGGTAACGCAACCGTGGATATCGAAAAGGTTTTAGACTGCAACGCAGAAGACCTCGGCATAAAAGAACTTGTTTATTTTCCATTCCTTTCAAAGTTAATGCAGGAGTTTACAGATAAAAAATCTCTTTTGAAAGCTATCGAAATGAATGTCGACAATCTCGTCGTAAAACATGTTACGGTTGAAGATATCGTCGCTTCCGTTTCCTATAACCTTTCCCTTTCTCAGGGATTCGGTATGGTTGACAATATCGACCATTTGAGTAACAGAAGGGTTCGTTCGGTTGGGGAACTTTTACAAAACCAGTTCAGAATAGGTATGATAAGACTGGAAAGAGTTATTAAAGAAAGAATGAGCGTAGCGCAGGATTTAAGCGCAATAAGTCCTCAAAGTCTTATCAATATAAGACCTATTACAAGCGCTATAAGAGAGTTCTTCGGTTCTTCTCAGCTTTCACAGTTTATGGATCAGCCCAACCCGATTGCAGAACTTACTCACAAAAGAAAACTTTCGGCACTCGGCCCCGGCGGTCTTAACAGAGAAAGAGCAAGCTTCGACGTGCGTGACGTTCACCACTCCCATTACGGCCGTATGTGTCCTATCGAAACTCCGGAAGGTCAGAATATCGGTCTTATAACTTCTCTTTCAACCTATGCGAAAATAAACGAATACGGATTTATCGAATCCCCTTACAGAAAGGTAGATAAGCAGAAAGGTATCGTTACCGATAAAGTAGAATATCTTACCGCAGAAGAAGAGGACAGATACGTTGTCGCTCAGGCTAACGTTCCGCTTGACGAGAACGGCAGATTTCTCGAAGACCGTGTAACTTGCAGAAGAAGGGAAGAAATCGTAGAAGTCAACTCTTCCGAAGTCGATTATATGGACGTTTCGCCGAAACAGCTTATTTCCGTTGCGACTTCTCTTATTCCCTTCCTTGAAAACGACGATACTAACCGTGCTCTTATGGGTTCTAACATGCAGAGACAGGCAGTTCCTCTTTTAAGACCGGAAGCTCCGATTATCGGAACCGGTATGGAACACAAGGTCGCATACGACAGCGGCGTTATGGTTATCGCAAAAAGAGGGGGTACCGTTGTAAAGGCTTCCGATACAAGCATAGTCGTGGATACCGGTAAAGAAAAGGATGTTTACAGACTCAAAAAATTCGAAAGAAGCAATCAGGGAACCTGCGTTAATCAGAAACCTATCGTAAAAATAGGGCAGATTGTAAAAGAAGGCGACGTTCTTGCCGACGGACAGTCAACCGACGGCGGCGAACTTGCCCTCGGAAGAAACATACTCGTAGGATTTATGTCCTGGGAAGGCTATAACTTCGAAGACGCAATTCTCATAAGCGAGGATCTCGTTAAAGACGATGTGTTTACTTCAATCCATATAGAAGAATACGAACTCGAAGCAAGAGATACAAAACTCGGCGAAGAAATCATAACAAGAGATATTCCTAACCTCGGCGACGACGTACTCAGAAATCTCGACGAAAACGGTATCGTTATGATAGGCGCAGAAGTTTCGAGCGGAGATATCCTGGTAGGTAAGGTTACCCCTAAGGGCGAAACCGAACTTACTCCCGAAGAGAGACTTCTCCGTGCGATTTTCGGAGATAAGGCAAGAGAAGTTCGTGACACCTCTTTAAGAGTTCCGCACGGCGAAGGCGGTATAGTTGTAGACGTCAAGGAATTTACAAGAGAAAACAAAGACGAACTTCCCCCTAGCGTAAACAGACTGGTCAGAGTTTATATCGCTCAGAAAAGAAAAATATCCGTCGGCGATAAAATGGCGGGCCGTCACGGAAACAAGGGCGTTATTTCCCGTGTTCTTCCCAAAGAAGATATGCCTTTCCTTCCCGACGGAACACCTTTACAGATTGTTTTAAACCCGTTAGGCGTTCCTTCCCGTATGAATATCGGTCAGGTGCTCGAAGTGCATTTGGGTCTTGTCTCTAAACTTTTAGGTTGGAAAGTCGCAACCCCCGTTTTCGACGGTGCAAACGAAACCGATATAAGACAACTCTTTATCGAAAACGGACTTCCCGAAAACGGCAAAATGCAGCTTTACGACGGAAGAACGGGAGAACCTTTCGAAAACAAGGTTACCGTAGGTTATATGTACATGCTTAAACTCGTTCACTTGGTCGACGATAAAATTCACGCCCGTTCAACAGGTCCTTACAGCCTTGTTACTCAGCAGCCTCTCGGAGGTAAAGCTCAGTTCGGCGGTCAGCGTTTCGGTGAAATGGAAGTCTGGGCTCTCGAAGCTTACGGTGCGGCTAATCTTCTTCAAGAAATCCTTACCGTTAAGTCCGACGACGTGGTAGGCAGAGTTAAAACCTACGAGTCAATCGTCAAGGGCGTTAATATAAGCGAACCCGGTATTCCGGAATCCTTTAAGGTTCTTATCAAAGAAATGCAGAGTCTTGCTCTCGATGTAAAAGTTCTTACCGAAAGCAAGGAGGAAATCGGCCTTAAAGACCTTATCGACGAAGACCGTGACAACGATGTCGTTGTTAAAAAGGATAAAGACCTTACCGAAATCGATATCAACTTTAACGACGACGAAGAAGAAAAAGGAGAAGAAGGTTCCATTTTTGAAATCTTCGGCTCGGAAGACGGTATCAGCGAAGACCTTAAACTTTTCGATGACGACGACGAAAATACCGTTTCGCTTTCCATCACCGACAGCGGCGATGACGACGAGGATTTAGATTAGGAGGGTAATCGATGTACGAACTAAATAATTTCGATTCTATTCAGATAGGTATTGCATCTCCCGAAAAAATAAGGGAATGGTCGTACGGCGAGGTAACAAAGCCCGAGACTATAAATTACAGAACACAAAAACCCGAAAGAGACGGTCTTTTTTGCGAAAGAATTTTCGGACCACAAAAAGACTGGGAATGTCACTGCGGTAAATATAAAAGAATCAGATACAAAGGCGTTATCTGCGATAAGTGCGGCGTTGAAGTTACACGAAGCAAGGTAAGGCGTGAGAGAATGGGACATATCGAACTTGCCGCTCCCGTATCTCATATATGGTATTTCAGAGGGGTTCCGTCGAGAATAAGCCTTATGGTGGATATGCCTCCTAAGGACGTCGAACAGGTTCTATACTTTGTTTCTTATGTCGTTCTCGACCCCGGCGAGACTAACTTTGTAAAAAAACAGGTTATTTCCGATAAGGAATACAGAGAAGCAGTCGATACCTACGGCGCAAAGGCTTTCAGAGTGGGTATGGGCGCAGAAGCCATAAAAGAGCTTCTTCAAAATGTAGATCTCGACAAAGAGTATGAGGAAATTAAAAAAATCGCTTCGGGAAGCTCCGACCAAAAGAGAATTAAGGCGGCAAAGCGTCTCGATGTTCTCGAAGCTTTCCGTCAGAGCGGAAATAAGCCGGAATGGATGATATTGGATGTTCTTCCCGTTCTTCCTCCCGAAATCCGTCCTATGGTTCAGCTCGACGGCGGAAGATTCGCAACAAGCGATTTGAACGACCTTTACAGAAGGGTTATAAACAGAAACAACAGACTTAAAAAACTTATAGATTTAAACGCACCCGATATTATCGTAAGAAACGAAAAGAGAATGCTTCAAGAAGCTGTCGACGCTCTTATCGATAACGGCAGAAGAGGAAAGGCGGTTGCAGGTCCCGGAAGCCGTGACCTTAAATCTCTTTCGGGCCTTTTAAGGGGTAAACAGGGCAGGTTCAGACAAAATCTTTTAGGTAAGCGTGTAGACTATTCCGGCCGTTCGGTTATCGTTGTCGGCCCTGAACTTAAACTGTATCAGTGCGGTCTTCCTAAGGAAATGGCTCTCGAACTTTTCAAACCTTTCGTTATGAAAAAACTCGTAGAGTATGCTCACTGTCAGAACATTAAAAGCGCAAAAAGATTCGTCGAGAGAAAACGCACTCAGGTTTGGGATATTCTCGAAGAAGTCATAAAAGACCACCCCGTTCTTTTAAACCGTGCTCCTACTCTTCACAGATTAGGTATACAGGCTTTCGAACCCGTGCTTGTTGACGGAAGAGCCCTTAAACTTCATCCTCTCGTTTGTCCTGCCTTCAACGCAGACTTCGACGGAGACCAGATGGCAGTTCACGTTCCTCTTTCAATCGAAGCTCAGGCTGAGGCAAGATTTTTAATGCTTTCGACAAACAACATTCTTAAACTTTCCGACGGTAAGCCTATCATTTCTCCTACTCAGGATATGGTTATCGGCTCTTACTATCTTACTATGATTAAGGAAGGGGCAAAAGGCGAAGGCAGAATATTCAAATCTCCCGAAGAAGCGAAAATGGCTTATCAGCTTAAAGAAATAGAACTTCAAGCTTTGATAGAAGTAAGAGTCACAAAAGATGTAAACGGCGAGAGAATTTCAAAGCGTCTTAAAACCACTGTCGGAAGAATTATTTTCAACGAAGCTATTCCGCAGGATTTACACTTCGTCGACAGAAGTAAAAAGGAAAACGCTTTAAATCTCGAAATAGATTTCCTTGTCGGAAAGAAACAGCTTTCCAAAATTATCGACGCTTGCTTCAAGTATAAAGGTTCTACCGAAACTTCCGAAGTGCTCGACAGAATAAAATCCTTAGGATTTAAGTATTCTACAATAGGCGCAATAACAGCAAGCGTTTTCGATATGAAGGTTCCCGAAAGCAAAAAACAGATTATCGAAGAAGCCGAAAAAGAAGTTATTAAAATAGAAAAACAGTATAAACACGGTTATCTCACAAACGAAGAAAGATACAACAATGTCGTAAGTATCTGGAAAAACGCTACCGACGCCGTTACAAAAGCCGTTAAAGAAGGTTTCGAAGCAGACAAGCTCAATCCTATCTGGATGATGGCAGACTCCGGCGCCCGTGGTAATATGGGTCAGATAAGACAGCTTGCAGGTATGCGTGGTCTTATGTCCGATCCTACCGGTAAGACTATCGAACTTCCCGTTAAAGCTTCGTTCAGAGAAGGCCTTTCCGTTCTCGAATACTTTATTTCTTCGCACGGCGGCCGTAAAGGTCTTGCCGATACCGCTCTTAAAACGGCAGACTCAGGTTACCTTACAAGAAGACTTGTCGATGTCGCTCAGGAAGTTATCATAAGAGAAGAAGACTGCGGCGATAAAAAAGGTACTCTCGTTTCCGCTATCAAAGGAGATAAAGACGGTATTATCGAACCTTTAAGAGACAGAATCGCAGGAAGATATTCCGTTAAAGATATAGTCGACCCGAAAACAGGGGCAGTTATCGTTCCTGCCGATACCATGATAAGCGAAGACCAGGCTTCCGAAATAGAAAAAGCAGGTATTACCGAGGTGTATATAAGAAGCGTGCTTTCGTGTAAATCCAAAGTCGGCGTATGCGCTAAGTGTTACGGCAGAGATATGGCTTCGAGAGACAGAGTCAAACTCGGCGAAGCAGTAGGCACTATCGCCGCTCAGTCGATAGGCGAGCCCGGAACACAGCTTACAATGAGAACATTCCACACGGGCGGCGTTGCTACAAGTGACGATATTACGCAAGGTCTTCCGAGAGTCGAAGAACTTTTCGAAGCAAGAAGACCTAAGGGCGTTGCCGTTATTTCCGATATAAGCGGTACTGTCGAAGTCGTTGAAAAAGGCAATAAAAAAGACGTTATAGTAAGAGGCGAAAACGGCGACGAAAAAACCTACAATATTCCCTTCACAAGTCATCTTGTGGTAAAAACGGGCGATAAGGTTACCCCCGGCTCTTCTCTTACAAAAGGTCCGATTTATCCTCAGGATATGCTTCGTACAAGAGGGGTTAAGGGAGTTCAGGATTACCTTACCAAGGAAGTTCAGTCGGCATACAGACTTTCGGGCGTCGAAATCAACGACAAGCATATCGAAGTTATCGTAAGACAAATGCTGAGAAAGGTTAAAATCGAAAATCAGGGAAGCACTACAATGCTCCCCGACGATTTGGTGGATATTTTCAGATACGAGGACGAAAACGATAAGGTTCTCGAAAACGGCGGAGTTCCCGCTACCGCAAAGAGAACCCTTCTCGGTATTACGAAAGCTTCTCTTGCAACCGAATCTTTCCTTGCGGCGGCAGCATTCCAGGAAACGGCAAAAGTTCTTACCGAAGCTGCAATAAAGAATAAGGTTGACCAGCTTGTAGGGCTTAAAGAAAACGTTATCATAGGTAAACTTATCCCGGCAGGTACGGGACTTAAGGCCTATAAAAATTTAACTCCTCAGGTTAACGCAAAAGAAATCGTGCGCAAAGAGGACGAAATCAAGTTCGACGAAATCGAGAGTATGCTCGGTTTCGACGACGAAGAAAAGTAATTTAATAAATAATCTATCGAGAGCGCAGGAGGGACGGACCCTGTGATTGCGCAGCAACCGCTTGAACGGTGCTAATTTCCGCAAAGACGAAAAGTTTTTGAAAGATAGAGCCTAAAAAATTTATTTTGCCGGGCGTCTGTCGTCCGGCATTACTTTTAATTACATAAGGAGAAATATGAATAAACTGTACACAAGCGAAAGCGTTACCGTAGGGCACCCCGATAAAGTCTGCGACCAGATTTCCGATAAAATTCTCGACGAATACCTTAAAGTCGACGAAAATTCAAGAGTCGCATGCGAAACATGTATATCAAAAAATTTCCTTCTCATTATGGGGGAAATCACATCGAATGCAAGCGTGGATTTAAAAAAGTGCGCTCTTTCCGTACTTAAAGATATCGGCTACGGAAGTCTTTCTTCCGGCTTCAATACGGGAGAAAGCGAAATAAAAATTTCCATAAGCAAACAGTCCCCCGACATAAAAGCCGGCGTCGACAGTTCCTTTGACGGCGGCGATATGGGAGCGGGCGATCAGGGAATGGTTTACGGCTACGCTACCGACGAGACCGAAGAATTTCTTCCTTTTCCCCTTGTTTACTCTCATAAGCTTACGAATGCCCTTAAAGAAGCAAGAGAAAAGGGAATAGTGGACTTCCTTCTTCCCGACGGCAAGGCTCAGGTTACGGCAGAGTATTCAAACGGAAGAGTCGTAAGAGTGGACAGCGTGGTTCTTTCTTCCCAGCACAAGGAAACAACGGGTATCGATGAGATAAGAAAGGTTTTAAAAAAGGAAATTATCGATAAAGTTATTCCCCAAAGTCTCGTAGACCAAAATACAAAATATTTTATCAATCCGACAGGAAGGTTCGTTGTGGGAGGTCCCGAGGGCGACAGCGGTATGACCGGTAGAAAAATCATAGTCGATACTTACGGCGGTTTCGCTCCGCACGGCGGCGGCGCATTTTCGGGAAAAGACCCTTCTAAGGTGGACAGAAGCGCAGCATATATGGCTCGTTACGTTTGTAAAAATTTGGTAAAAAGCGGTATATGTAAAAGGTGTCAGATAAGCGTTGCCTACGCAATAGGAGTTGCCAATCCCGTAGCAATAAATATCGACGCTTTCGGTACTGCTACTGTAAGCGACGATAAACTTTATAAAATAGTAAACTCTTTATTCAGTTTCAGACCGAGCGATATAATAAATACTTTAAATCTTAAAAATCCTATCTATTACGAAACGGCAAAAAACGGACATTTCGGTAAAGACTTTCCGTGGGAGCGCACCGATAAAGTGCAGGAAATTTTAAAGGCGGCAAAATAATGGTAAAGATAACCGCAACAATCGAGGATGTTATTTTCAGAAACGCCGAAAGCGGTTATTCCGTAGTAGGACTCGATTACAACGGTACTTTACTTACCGCAGTAGGGGTTTTTCCGAGCGTTGCGGAAGGACTCGGAGTCGAACTCGAAGGAGACTTCGTCGAAAATTCCCGCTACGGCAGACAGTTTTCGGTAAGTTCGGTAAAACTCGTCGAACCGTCAAAAAAAGAGGCTATCGTAAGATACCTTGCAAGCGGTCTGTTTAAAGGAGTAGGAGAAGTCACGGCAAGCAATATTGTGGAGGCTTTTTCCGATAACGCTCTTAAAGTCATAGAAAACCAACCTCAGAAACTAACTGCGGTAAAAGGAATAAGTTCAAAAAAGGCTCAGGAAATTTCCTCTTGTTACATTAAGTTCAAAGCCATGCAGCAGGCGGTAATGTTTTTGCAAAGTTATGGGATAAGTCTTAACTATGCAATTAAAATATTCCGCTGCTATGAACAGGCAACGGTCAGCGTCGTAAGTAAAAATCCGTACAGACTTACCGAAGATGTGGACGGAATAGGTTTTATTACCGCAGACAGAATAGCACGCTCTTTCGGAATAGAGAAAAACAGCGAATACAGAATCAAAGCTGCAATTATATTTATACTTTCCGAAAGTGCTTCAAAGTCGGGTAACACCTTTCTTCCTTGGACATTGCTAATAAAGGAAGTCATTAAACTTCTGGAATTTACCGAAAGCGAAGATTTGGAAAAGGTAAACGATTGCATAAAGGAAATGGCGGTTTTAGGAGAACTTTCGGTTTTTGACAGAGAAAATTATAAGGCGGTTATGCTTCCTAAATTTTACAGAACCGAACTTTCGATTTCCGAAAAACTTATCTCTCTTCACCGCAACTCGGGAAGCTTTCATATCGATATCGAAAAAGAAATTCAAGACTTTGAAAGGGAAACGGGATATAAACTTCACGAGGGGCAGAAAAACGCAGTTAAAACTTCCGTAAACTCAGGCGTCAGCGTGATTACGGGAGGTCCGGGTACGGGAAAAACCACTATATTAAAATGCGTTATTTCTGTTTTTGAAAACAATAATCTTAAAGTGGCTCTTTGCGCCCCGACGGGAAGGGCTGCTAAAAGACTTTCCGACGCAACGGGAAGAAACGCAAAAACCATTCACCGATTACTCGACGCCGATTACAAAAGCGGCATGGGAAAATTCACTTACGACGAATATAACAAACTCGACGCCGACGCCGTGATTATCGACGAAATAAGTATGGCGGACGAATATATTTTCAACGCTCTTTTAAAGGCTGTAAAGTCGGGAGCAAGATTTATTTTGGTAGGAGACAAAGACCAGCTGCCGTCGGTGGGGGCAGGAAGCGTTCTTTCCGATATAATAAAATCGGAAGTTATTCCGGTAAGCAGTCTTACATTTATCTACCGTCAGGACGGGAACAGTTTAATTGCCGAAAACGCACACCTTATAAATAAAGGAAAAATGCCTATTATAGACAATAAAAGCAAAGATTTTTTTATGAGTCAGTCCTCAGACCTTAACGAAATGCTGAATACCGTTATCGAACTTTGCAAAAAGAGAATACCTAAATTCATAAATGTCGCCCCTATGGAAATTCAGGTTCTGAGTCCCATGAAAAAAGGTATATGCGGAGTGGAAAACTTAAATATCCGTTTGCAGGAAAGTTTAAATCCCCCTTCGCCCGATAAAAAGGAAATAAAATTTTACGAATACACTTTCAGAACGGGCGACAAAGTTATTCAGGTTGTAAACAACTATCAGTTGGATTGGAAAAAGGATACCGGAAAAACCATAGAACTCGGAAGCGGAATTTATAACGGCGATATAGGTATCGTCAAAGACGCAGACAAAAAAGAAGGCACCTTGACCGTTCTTTTCGAAGACGGCAGGGAAGCGGTTTATACGGCAGGAGACCTTGACCAGATTACTCTGGCTTATGCAATTACCGTTCATAAGTCGCAAGGGTGCGAGTTCGATGTCTGTCTTCTGGTGGTTACAAGCGGTAACTATATGATACTTACTAAAAATCTTCTTTATACAGCAGTAACGAGAGCAAAAAAAATGGCGGTTCTCGTAGGAGATAAAATCAACCTCGAAAAAATGGTGAAAAACAGGTATACTCAAAAAAGATACAGCTGTCTTGCCGATTTCATAAAAGCGGAGGATGAAAAACAATGTTGAAAATTTTCACTAAAATTCTCGATCTGATTTTTCCCGAACAATTTACCTGCAATTTTTGCGGCGAAGAGTTAAAAGAACATTCTACAAGCGGACTTTGCGAAGATTGCGAAAGCGCTCTCATTAAAAATAACGGAAATAAATGTCAAAAATGTTCTTCTCCCATTCTCGACGAAAGCAAATACTGTCTTAACTGTCAGAACAATAAAAGATATTTCGACAGCGCAAGTTCGGTTTTCATATATACGGGAGTAGCCAAAACCCTTATAAACAGATTTAAAACCTCTAATCAGAAATATCTTTATAAAACCCTCGTTTACTATATGCTTAACGAGTTTGCCGAGAAAAATTTTCCCGCCGACATTCTTGTCAGCGTTCCGATGAGCGATAAAAAGCTTAAAAAGAGAGGCTATAATCAATCGGTTTTACTTGCAGGGGAACTTGCCAAAAGACTTAATGTTTCCTATTGCGATTGTTTAATAAAAACAAGGGATACATTAGGTCAACACGAGCTGCCCCGTGCTGAAAGACTTACCAATTTAAACGGAGCCTTTTCCGTTACCGATAAAAACCTCGTAAAAGGAAAATCCGTTGTTATTATAGACGATACCTTTACCACAGGTTCCACCGTTTCGGAAATAGCAAAGGAACTTTACAAGGCAGGCGCAGCTTCGGTAAACGCTCTCTGTTTTGCGGCAACAAAACTTAAAGCGGACGGCGAGAGCGTGGACGATGAAATAATCGTAAAAGAAAAATTCGGAGTCAAAAACAGGAAAAAATACAAAAAAGATAAAAATTCTTCTTTTTATCTTCCAGAATCCTTTTCATTTAAAAATCCGCACTGTAATCCTTATATATAATAAGTTTACAAAAAAAACAAATTAGTGTAAAATTAACCGTAAAGCAGTTTACGGTTTTTTTAACGCCGTTACCGTCTTTTAACAGCAGAAGAAATAATCGGATTTTCGGTCAATTATAATAAGTGCCGATTAAATTCAAGTTGTTGTTTCGGATAAATTATTGTTAAATTATACGGTAAAAAAAGGGAAGTCGATGTAATTTTTGTACGAAGTCAACGGCTTAGTCTGTTTTATACGATATAAGAAACTATTGACTGCTGTAATTTAAAATACCGTAATTAAGTTTAAGCGGATAAATAAAAATGCAGATTATAAAAAATTTGTTATTCAGTTAATATAAAAGTGAGGAAATTATGGGATTATTCGGATTCTTAACGACCAAACAAAATGAAGGTCAGTTGAAAAAGGTCAGAAAAATTGCAGATAAAGTCGAGGCTTTGTCGGAAAAATACTCTTCGATGAGCGACGAACAGTTGCGTGCTTGCACGGACGGATTCAAAAAGAATCTCGAAGAAGGAATGAATCTCGACGATATTCTTCCCGACGCATTCGCTTGCGTCAGAGAAACTGCGTCGAGAGTTTTGAATCTCAGACACTTTTTCGTACAGGTTATGGGCGGCATAGCGCTTCACCAGAGAAGAATTGCCGAAATGGCAACCGGCGAAGGTAAGACTCTCGTTGCAACCCTTCCTGCCTACCTTAACGCACTTACCGGTAAAGGAGTTCATATTGTTACCGTCAACGATTACCTTGCAAAAAGAGACGCAGAGTGGATGGGTAAAATTTATACATTTTTAGGTCTAAGCGTCGGCGTTATAGTTCAGGGAATGAGTTTCGAAGAAAAGAAAGCCGCATATAACTGCGATATAGTTTACGGAACAAACAACGAGTTCGGATTCGATTATTTAAGGGACAATATGGCAATAAGCCTTAACGATAAGGTTCAAAGGGACCTTAACTATGCGATAATCGACGAAGTGGACAGTATCCTTATAGACGAAGCACGTACTCCGCTTATAATTTCGGGAAGAAGCGATAAAAGTTCTCAGATTTACATTCAGGCAAACAACTTTGCCAAAAGACTTACCGAAGGGGACGATTACGAGATTGACGAAAAGGAAAAAAATGTCCGTCTTACCGAAGAGGGTACTGCAAAAGCCGAACGCTTTTTTAATATAGAAAACCTCAGCGATGTGGAAAACAGCGAATTATACAATCATATCCACCTTGCCCTTAAAGCAAATTACATAATGAAAAGAGACGACCAGTATATCGTGAACGACGGAGAAATAATCATAGTAGACGAGTTTACCGGCCGTATGATGATAGGAAGAAGGTTCAGCGACGGACTGCATCAGGCGATAGAGGCAAAAGAAGGCGTAAAAATTCAGGGCGAGTCGAAAACCTATGCGACGATAACTTTCCAGAATTATTTCCGTCTTTATAAAAAACTTGCCGGTATGACAGGTACCGCAAAAACCGAAGAGAACGAGTTCAGAAATATATATAATCTCGATGTTATGGTGCTTCCTACCAATATGCCCCTTCAAAGGAAAGACGAAAACGATAAATTGTATACTACTAGAAAGGGCAAATTAAACGCAGTTATCGCAGATATCGAAAGCTGTTACAAAAAAGGTCAACCCGTTCTTGTAGGTACGGTTACGGTAGAAAAGTCCGAGGAACTTTCCGAACTTTTAAGACGCAAAAAAATTCCGCATAACGTGCTTAATGCAAAAAACCACGAAAAGGAAGCCGAAATTGTCGCTCAGGCAGGTAAACTCGGCGCAGTGACTATTGCAACGAATATGGCGGGCAGAGGTACCGATATTATGCTTGGCGGAAACCCCGAACACCTTGCCCTTACTAAACTTGAAAAATCGGGATATCCTCACGAAATTCTCGTTCAGGTTACTTCCTTTGCAAAAACCGACGACGAACAGGTTCTTAAAGCAAAAGAGGAATATAAACATTACTACGAGTTATTCAAAAAGCAGACCGACGAAGAAAAAGCAAAGGTAATAGAAGCGGGCGGGCTTCGCATAATCGGTACCGAAAGGCACGAAAGCAGACGAATAGACAATCAGCTCAGAGGCCGTTCCGGCCGTCAGGGCGATAAAGGTTCGACTTGTTTCTATATATCCATGGAAGACGACCTTATAAGAGTTTTCGGCGGGGACAGAATGAAAAAAATAGCCGAATTTATCAACATAGAGGAAAATGTCCCCATAGAAAACAAAATGCTTACAAGTCAGGTGGAAAGGGCGCAGAGAATGCTCGAAGACAGAAACTTTTCCGTTCGTAAACATGTTTTAAGTTATGACAATGTAATGAACAGGCAAAGGGATATTATTTACAGCGAAAGAAACAAGGTTTTAAGCGGAGTTGACGTTCATGATCAGATACTCAAAATGGCAGACGGCGTCGCAGAAGACATAATAGCCGCTCACGCCGATTTCAAAGCCGATGTATCGGAGTGGGATTACGACGGGTTCAATAAGGCTCTCGAAGAAAAACTGTTGCCCGAAGAAAGCAATGTCGTCACCTTGAAACTTGCCGATTACGGAGATATAAATCTCATTAAAAAGGAAGTTCTGGACTGCGCTTACAAGGCTTACGATAAAAAGATAGAAGAAGCCAAAGAGCAAGGTATAGACTTTGCCGAAGTCGAAAGGGTGGTAATGCTAAGGTGCGTCGACAGAAACTGGATAGAACATATAGACGCTATGAATACATTAAGGCAGGGAATCGGACTCAGAGCCTACGGACAAAGAGACCCGGTAATTTCCTATCAGCAGGAAGGATTCGAAATGTTCGACCATATGATAGAAACCATTCAGGAACAGACCGTTACCACTTTGTTTAAAGGAATATTCAAAAAGCAGATAACTCACGAGAGAAAGAAAGCCGAACTTTCCACGAACGAAGATAAGGTTCAGACCGTCCGCAACAAGGGCGATAAGATAGGCAGAAACGATCCTTGTCCTTGCGGAAGCGGAAAAAAATATAAAAACTGTTGTTTGAATAAAAATTAAACGGTAAAAAATTTCTTGCCATATAAAATCAAACGGTAAAAATAAAGATTATTGCTCGAATAAGAATTAAACTATAAAAATAAAGATTGTTGCTTGTATAAATATTTATGATTATTGAATTAGAACAGGAAAAAGAAAAGGTTCAGGAAATCGACGGCAAATACAAAGCCATTGTTAAAGACGAAGATAAAAAGCTTCTTTCGGATAAAATCGAGGAGCTTAAATTATTGCAGGCAAAAGAAGACTTTTGGAACGATATGGAAAAGGCTCAGAAGGTCTGTTCGGAGCTTAAAAGAGCGGAGGATAAATTCGGATCTCTTAAAAGCCTTGAAGAAAAACTCAAAAATCTTTTGGAACTTATCGATCTTTGCATAGAAGAAGAGGACGGCGGAGAGCTTTCCTATATAAAAAAAGAAAGAGAAGAGGCGGAAAAGGATTTCGAAAAAATCTGGCTCAAAACCCTTCTTAAAGGAAAGTACGACGAATGCAACGCAATAATGACCCTTCATTCGGGTGCGGGCGGTACGGAAGCGCAGGATTGGGTTTCCATGCTTTACAGAATGTATCAGATGTACGCAGAAAGGCAAGGCTTTAAGTGTGAAGAAATGGAAAGACAGAACGGGGATGAGGCGGGAATCAAAAGCGTTACTTTCTTTGTAAAGGGAACAAACGCATACGGTTACCTTAAAGCCGAAAAAGGCGTTCACAGACTGGTCAGAATTTCACCGTTCGACGCAAACAGCAGAAGGCATACCTCCTTTGCTTCTCTCGAAGTTATGCCGGAAATTATCGATAATACCGAAATAAAGATAAGCCCCGACGAGCTTAAAATAGATACTTACAGAAGCAGCGGAGCGGGCGGTCAGCATGTAAATAAAACCGAATCGGCTATAAGAATAACCCATATTCCGACAGGTATAGTCGTTCAG
Organism: uncultured Clostridia bacterium; assembly: GCA_944342015.1. Taxonomy (GTDB): domain Bacteria; phylum Bacillota; class Clostridia; order Christensenellales; family CALVMC01; genus CALVMC01. Next base: position 23,703 of record CALVMC010000006.1, on the reverse strand, counting down.
TGTCAGAATCAACGCAGTCAGATACAGAACAGAGAAACGGCTATGAATATGCTTATATCCAAACTTATAGAAAGAAAGGAAAGCGAGCAGCTCCAAAAAGAACAGGAACTCAAAGGAGAACTCAAAAAAATAGAATGGGGAAGTCAGATACGCTCCTATGTTTTCTGTCCATATACTCTCGTAAAAGACCATAGAACGGGCTATGAAAATCCGAACATAAATGCCGTTATGGACGGCGAGATTGACGGGTTTATTACCGAATATCTTAAAAAGTCTTAACCTTTTTATTTAAAGTTTAATGACAATAAAATTCCGTATCGGAAAATTTTAAATGCCAAGTATTAAATTGGAACGGATATTATTTTATCGGTGAATTATGTATAACGAAGAAGCTTACGATAAATTCCTTAAACTTAAAGAAAAAGAAGATTTCTATATACTTGCTCTCGAAAGCTCGTGCGACGAAACCTCGGCAAGCGTTACCCTCGGAAGAAAAATTCTTTCGTGTTCCATAGCTTCACAGATAGATATACATAAAAGGTTCGGCGGAGTCGTTCCCGAAATAGCGTCGAGAAACCATACATTAGCAGTCGGAACGGTAGTTAAAGAAGCCCTTGATAAGGCAAATGTAACTTTAAAAGATATATCCGCAGTTGCGGTAACCGAAGGAGCCGGACTTTTAGGCGCACTTCTCGTTACGGTGTCCTATGCAAAAGCCCTTGCTTTCGCTCTCGACATACCGATAATAGGAGTCAACCATATTGCAGGTCATATAGCGGCAAACTATATCGACAGCGATATAAAACCGCCTTTTGTCTGCCTTATCGCAAGCGGCGGACATTCGGCGGTCGCAATAGCAAAAGGTTACAACGAACTTGAAATTTTAGGTGAGTCGGTAGACGACGCCGCAGGAGAAGCCTTCGATAAGGTCGCAAGGGTATTGGGTTTAGGCTACCCCGGAGGACCTCTTATTGAAAAACTTGCAGAACAGGGAAGTCCGGTTATAGATTTTCCCAAAGCATTTAAAAACAAACCACAGCTGAACTTTTCTTACAGCGGACTCAAAACCGCCGTTATAAATTATATAAGAAACAGGGAAAGCAAAGGCGAAACGGTAAATAAAGCCGATATTGCGGCTTCCTTTCAGAAAACCGCTCTTGAAATGCTCATCGATAATTGCATAAAAGCCGCCGCTGAAAAGGGTTTTAAGCAGATTTGCATAGCAGGGGGCGTCGGGGCTAATTCCGTTTTAAGAAAAGGGGTAGAGAAAAAAGCCTCCGAACTCGATATAAATGTTCACTATCCCAAAAATCTTTACTGCACCGATAATGCGGCAATGATAGGAGTACAGGCCTATTATATGATTAAAGAAGGATTGGGATACAGAAAAACCGATTTCGATTGCAGACCATTCCTTAAAATCAATGAAAAATAATAAAATTTTTTAAAATTTTAAATATATTTTTTTGTTTGACTTTTAAATTAAAAATTGGTAAGATATATAGGCTTGCAGTTAATTTAAACTGCGGCGGTTTTCTTTACGGACGAAAGAGTCTTTAAAAAGAAGTACCTTGCTCGGATATTTGTTGCAATTCGGGTAAAACTCTTTTTAATAATTGTTTTATCGAATCCTTTTGTTCGATAATTTCAATCAAACTCAAATCGTTTGGTAAAGCAAGGTCAAAAGACTTACTTAACAAAAAACGGTGCCGGTCGGCTTGTACGGTGTGTGCGGCAGACTCGCTCCGCTTAGAGTTTATCCTTCAGGGTTGCTGGATAGCTCATCCGATATTAATGGAAAAGGAGGTAAAATATGCCTACAATCAATCAGCTTATCAGGCAGGGCAGGGTTAAGCAGGTTAAAAAATCGACGGCTCCTATCATGGAAAAATGTCCTCAAAAAAGAGGAGTTTGCCTTTCGGTTACCACCACTTCCCCTAAAAAGCCTAATTCCGCTTTGAGAAAAATCGCAAGGGTTCGTCTCGTAAACGGTATGGAAGGTACGGTTTATATTCCCGGAATCGGCCATAATTTACAAGAACACAGCGTTATTCTTATCCGTGGCGGAAAAGTTAAGGATTTGCCGGGTGTAAGATATCACATTATCCGTGGTGCACTCGATACCGCAGGCGTTGCAAAGCGCATGCAGGCAAGATCCAAGTACGGCGCAAAAAAACCCAAATAATTTAATTATTCGGATGCTACTACAATTCTAATTTATCAGGAGGAAAAATTATGCCAAGAAGATCCGGCGTTCCGAAGCGTGACGTTTTACCGGACCCCGTCTATAACAGCAAGGTCGTAACCAAACTTATAAATCAGGTTATGATCAGCGGTAAAAGAGGTACGGCTCAACAAATCACTTACGGTGCGTTTGAATTAATAGAAAAGAAACTCAAACAATCTCCTTTCGAAGTCTTTAACAAGGCAATGGAAAATTTAATGCCCGTTCTCGAAGTTAAAGCAAGAAGGGTAGGCGGTTCCACCTATCAGGTTCCGCTCGAAATCCGTGCCGACAGGCGTCAGACACTCGCTATCAGATGGCTTGTGCTGTTTGCAAGAAAGCGCGGTGAAAAAACAATGATTGAAAGACTTGCCGCTGAAATTATGGACGCTTCCAATAATACAGGCAACGCTATCAAAAAGAAAGAAGACGTTCATCGTATGGCAGAAGCTAATAAAGCTTTCGCACATTATCGTTGGTAAGGAGGGCTTATGGGAAGACAGTTTCCGCTTGAAAAGGTAAGAAATATCGGTATTATGGCTCACATAGATGCCGGTAAGACCACTACCAGCGAAAGAATACTTTATTACACAGGTAAAACCCACAAAATAGGAGAGGTTCACGAAGGTGCCGCTACTATGGACTGGATGAAACAGGAACAGGAAAGAGGTATTACTATCGTTTCCGCAGCTACCACCGTCTCGTGGAAAGAGCATTGCATCAACCTTATCGATACCCCCGGACACGTTGACTTTACCGTCGAAGTTGAAAGATCACTCAGAATTCTTGACGGCGCAGTGGCTCTGTTCTGTGCAAAAGGCGGCGTTGAACCGCAGTCTGAAACCGTTTGGAGACAGGCTACAAAATACGGTGTTCCGAGAATAGCTTTCGTAAACAAAATGGATACGATAGGCGCAAACTTCGAAAATACCGTTAAAATGATGAAAGAGCGTCTTAAAACCAATGCCGTTCCCATCGAACTTCCTATCGGTAAGGAAGATACATTCAAGGGCGTCGTTGACCTTATAGAACAAAAAGCTTGCGTTTATCACGAAAACGACAAGGGTATTTCTTTTGAAACCCTTCCTGTTCCCGACGATATGAAGGCAGCCGTCGAAAAAGCAAGAGAAACACTTATAGAAGCCCTTGCCGATAACGACGACGCTATTATGGAAAAATATCTCGAAGGGGCAGAAATTTCCGTAGAGGATATTAAAAGGGCTTTGAGAAAATGCGTTATCGCCATGAAGGTTACTCCCGTTCTTTGCGGAAGCGCTTATAAAAATAAAGGTATTCAGTTCCTTCTCGACGCTATCGTCGAATACCTGCCGTCCCCTCTCGATATCGATGACGTAAAAGGTATTAATCCCGATACAAAGGCGGAAGAAACGAGGAAAACTTCCGACGACGAAAACCTTTGCGGTCTTGCCTTCAAAGTTATGGCAGATCCCTTTGTCGGAAGACTTACTTTTTACAGAGTTTACAGCGGGGTTCTGAAAAGCGGTTCGTATATTTACAATTCCACCAAAGGCAAAAAAGAAAGGGTAGGAAGACTTGTCAGAATGCATTCCAATAACAGAACGGAAGTAGACGAAATTTATGCAGGCGATATCGCCGCCATAATCGGTCTTAAAGATACGACGACAGGCGACACCCTTTGCGACGCAGACCACCCGATAGTTCTCGAAAGTATGGAATTCCCCGAACCCGTTATCCGTGTTGCCGTTGAACCCAAGTCAAAGGCAGGTCAGGAAAAAATGGGTATAGCTCTCGTTAAACTTGCAGAAGAAGATCCTACATTCAAGACCTATACCGATCAGGAAACAGGTCAGACCATTATCGCAGGTATGGGCGAGTTGCACCTTGAAATTATCGTTGACAGAATGCAGAGAGAATTCGGCGTTGAATGTAATGTAGGTCAGCCTCAGGTTGCTTATAAAGAGACTATCAGAAAGTCAGTCGAAGACGAAGGAAAATATATCAGACAGTCGGGCGGTAAAGGTCAGTACGGTCACTGTAAAATTATTATGGAACCGAACGAACCCGGTAAAGGTATCGAAATTTTCGATAAAACCGTCGGCGGTTCCATTCCTAAGGAATATATTCCCGCAGTTGAGGCAGGTATCAGAGAAGCCGCTTTGGGCGGTGTTATCGCAGGTTATGAAATGGTAGATTTTAAAGTCACCATTACCGACGGTAGCTACCACGAAGTAGACTCTTCTGAAATGGCTTTTAAAATCGCAGGTTCCATGGCTTTCAAATCGGCTGCTAAAAAGGCTAACCCCGTTCTTTTAGAGCCTATGATGAAAGTCGAAGTTACAATGCCCGAAGAATATCTCGGCGACGTTATAGGTAACATAAACAGCAGAAGAGGTTCCCTTAAAGGTATGGAACTTCGTAACGGCGTGGAAGTCGTTGACGCCGATATTCCCCTTGCCGAAATGTTCGGTTACTCAACCGTGCTCCGTTCCTTGACACAAGGCAGAGGAAATTATACAATGGAATTCGACAGGTATGCCGAAGTTCCTAAGAACATAAGTGACAAAATCACTTCCGAACGCAGTTCTTCGGAGAAAAAATAACTGTTAAAATAAAAATTAAAGTATTATAATATAATCGTATTGATTTAGGAGGATTAAAAATGGCTAAAGCTAAATTTGACAGAAGTAAAACCCACGTCAACGTCGGTACCATCGGTCACGTTGACCACGGCAAAACCACTCTTACCGCTGCTATAACAATGTACTGCGCTGCTAAAGGTAACGCTCAGGCTTTGAAATATGATGAAATCGATAAAGCTCCGGAAGAGAAAGAAAGAGGTATTACTATTAATACCGCTCACGTTGAGTATCAGACTGCAACTCGTCACTATGCTCACGTTGACTGCCCCGGACACGCAGACTATGTTAAAAACATGATTACCGGTGCCGCTCAGATGGACGGTGCTATCCTTGTTGTTGCCGCTACCGACGGTCCTATGCCTCAGACAAGAGAACACATTCTTCTTGCCCGTCAGGTTGGCGTTCCTTATATCGTTGTATTTATGAATAAATGCGATCAGGTTGACGATCCCGAACTTCTCGAACTCGTTGAAATGGAAATCAGAGACCTTCTTACCAAATATGAATTCCCGGGAGACAAAACCCCCATTATCAAAGGTTCCGCTCTTAAAGCTCTCGAAGCAGCAAGCGCAGGTAAGGTAGACGGAGAAGAAACAAAATGTATTCAAGAACTTCTCGACGCTATCGATTCTTACATTCCCGCTCCTGAAAGAGCAGTCGATAAGCCCTTCCTTATGCCTGTCGAAGACGTCTTCACTATTACAGGTAGAGGTACCGTTGCTACCGGCCGTGTAGAGAGAGGTACTCTTAAAATGCAGGATAAAGTAGAAATCGTCGGTCTCAGAACAGACATCGTTGAAACCACAATAACCGGTATCGAAATGTTCAGAAAACTTCTTGACTCTGCTATGGCAGGCGATAATATCGGTGCGCTTCTTCGTGGTATTCAGAGAACCGATATCGAAAGAGGTCAGGTTCTTGCTCAGCCCGGTTCTATTAAACCTCATACAAGCTTCTCTTCTCAGGTTTACGTTCTTACCAAAGAAGAAGGCGGCCGTCATACTCCGTTCTTTAACGGATATCGTCCTCAGTTCTATTTCAGAACAACAGACGTTACCGGCGTAATCACTCTTCCCAAAGGCGTTGAAATGGTTATCCCCGGCGACAACATCAATATGGATATAGAACTTATCACTCCGATAGCTATCGAAGAAGGTCTTCGTTTCGCTATCCGTGAAGGCGGAAGAACGGTAGGTTCCGGCGTTGTTGCTAAAATTAAAGCTTAATTAAAAAGTAAATAATAAAAAAAGCGACGGAAGCGTCGCTTTTTTTTATTAATCAAATTAAATATAGCCATTTAATTAAATTGGTTTTGTCGTTAAAAAACCTATTTGATTTATTGTGTAACTGACTCAATTCGTAAAAAATTTTATTAATAAATCAAGAAAACAAAATATTTATTTAATAAATTTATTAATATTGACAAAAATATTATTATATTGTAATATCTTTATAAGGTGGAATAATGGGAAAAAATAAAACAAGTATTCAGATGCAGGCCGGTGGAAGCATATTTTTGTTTATAATTTCTTCGATACTTGTTTTTATTGCAGTTTTGGTTGTTCTTTCGATATTATTTTATAATTTTCCGAAAATAGCAAATAAAGTCGCTCCGCCTTCTTCTTATACTACTTTGTCTGATACCGAAACTGCTTCTTATATGTCGCAAAAGAATGAAATTATTACAAACGGTATAGAAATAAATATAAAGTCTTTAAATAATTAAACTATATCTAATCGGTATCGGTAAAATATAAAGTTTTAAAAATCAAATTAAGTCTAAACGGTAAAGTCTTATAATTGTTAAAAGGTATAGAAAAATAAAATATAATGATTGCAATATCGATATCAATATTCAGAGTTTGTAAAAAGTTAAAATAATGTTATAAATAAAATAAAAAAAGTAAAACTCAAAAACTAAAACAAAAAACGCCGAAATCGGCGTTTTTTGTTAGTTTAATTAAAAAAAGTTTCCAAAACCTGTCTGGGTGAATCCGCAGCAGCGCCTTCCCGAACAGTTATTGCAACTGCACGGGCAGCATCTGCAACGGCAACTGCTTAAAATTATATAATATAATATCAAATCATTCGTAGCAAACATAATACCTCCTTTTCGGGCGACGGTTCCCATAAACAATTTATTCTTTTAGGATTTAAAATGTGATTTGTGTCTTTCTTGTAAAAACCGATATTTTTTTTAAATTTATTATTTTAAAATATATTAAAAATCGTTTGACTTAACAAATTTCATTTGTTATACTAAATAAGCACCTTTAAAGGGGTGTAATTTTTTTGGAGGCTAAAATATGAATACCAGAATAACTTTAGCTTGCACGGAATGTAAACAACGCAATTACGACAATTATAAAAATAAGAAAAACACGCCCGACAGGTTGGAACTTAAAAAATATTGTAAGTTTTGCAAAAAACATACCTTGCATAAAGAAACTAAATAAGGTGTTTTATGAAAAAGCAAAATAGAATTAAAGAAGATAAATTGCCGTTAGCCTCTGGCCGTGTTGTGGAATCTTCTTCTACCGATTCGACGGCGGCTCAGCCGTCAGGGAAGAAGGTTAAAAAAGTCAAAAGCGGTAAACCTAACATTTTTAAAAGAATGTGGCGCGGTTTAAAGGAAATGGGTACCGAACTCAAAAAAATAAACTGGCCTAAGTTCGGCAAAGTTATGGTTCAGCTCGGCGTTGTTCTTGCAGCTGTTCTCATATTCCTTGTTATTATAGGTCTTATCGATTTCGGTCTCAGCGCATTGCTTAATCTATTAGTAGGCGGAGGTGCAAATGGATAATCAAGATTTGAAATGGTATGTTATTCATACTACTTCCGGTTACGAAAGCGTAGTGCTCGAAAATCTTAAAAAAATGGTTGCAAATAACAAACTTCAAGATTTTATTGCAGAAATAGTTATGCCTATGGAAGAAGACATAGTCGAGCGTAACGGCAAAAGAAAAAAAGTAGAGCGCAAAAAATTTCCGTCCTATCTTTTTATGAAAATGAAATACACTAAGGAAATAGGTTATCTCGTTATCAATACCACCGGCGTTACCGGCTTTGTCGGCCCCGTGGGAACTCCTATTCCTTTGACTAACGACGAAGTAAAGAGAATAGGTCTTGAAAAAATCGAAATAAAAGATATCAATTACAATGTCGGAGATCATATTAAAGTTATTACCGGCGCTCTCGAAAGTTTTATAGGAGAGATTACCGAAATAAATATTGACCGTCAGAAAGTCAAGGTAAATATTTCTATGTTCGGAAGACTTACTCCGGTCGAACTCGATTTTAACCAGATTGAAAAAATCTGATTGAATATTGGGAGAAAGGCAAAGCCTTTCGTCTAAACCAAAATTTGTATAGCTCAGGAGGTAAAAAGCTATGGCAAAGAAAATCAGCGCAGTAGTAAAGCTGCAATTACCCGCCGGCAAGGCAACCCCCGGACCTCCGGTCGGTTCCTCGCTCGGTCCGCACGGAATTAATATTCCTGCATTCACAAAGGAATTCAATGAAAAAACCGCAAAACAAGAAGGTTTTATCATTCCTGTCGTAATCACCATTTACGCAGATCGTTCCTTTGATTTTATCCTTAAAACTCCGCCCGTGCCCGTACTTATCAAAAAGGCTTGCGGTATCGAAAGCGGCAGCGCTAAACCCAATAAGGATAAAGTAGCAAAGCTCACAAAAGAGCAGGTAAAAGAAATAGCAACTCAGAAAATGCCCGATCTCAATGCCGCAAGTTTGGAAGCTGCAATGAGAATGGTCGCAGGTACGGCACGCAGTATGGGCGTTACAGTTGAAGAGTAAGGAGGGACTTATGGCAGGTAAAAGATATTCAGACGCAGTTAAAAATGTCGAAAAGAATAAGTTATACGAAAGCAAAGACGCCCTCAAACTCGTTATCGATAACGCAAAAGCAAAGTTCGATGAAACTATCGAACTTCATGTGAGACTCGGCGTAGACCCTAAAAACGCAGACCAGCAGGTCAGAGGCGTTGTCGTACTTCCCAACGGAAGCGGTAAAAAAGTCAAAGTTCTCGTTATCGCAAAAGGCGTTAAAGCCGATGAGGCTGAAAAAGCCGGCGCAGATATAGTTGGCGGAGACGAAATTATAGCAAAAATTCAGAACGAAAACTTCCTCGATTTCGATGTGTGCATAACCACTCCCGATATGATGGGCAGCGTAGGTAAAATAGCAAGGATTTTAGGACCTAAAGGTCTTATGCCTAACCCGAAATCCGGCACCGTTACTATGGATGTAGCAAAAGCAATTAAAGATACTAAAGCAGGTAAGGTTGAATACAGACTCGATAAGTTCGCAAATATTCACGTTCCTATCGGTAAAGCTTCTTTCGGTGCGGATAAACTTCTCGAAAACTTCAATACCATTATCGAAGCTATCGTAAAAGCAAAACCCGCAGCTGCAAAAGGTCAGTATCTTAAAAACGTTTCGGTTGCCTCGACTATGGGACCCGGCGTTAAAGTTATTTACCGTATTTAATAATTAAAAAAACAAAATATCCGCCTGAGAAAGCAAGTGCCTTTCGGCTTAATTTCTTGCTGAGGTGAAAACTCTTTTTCCTTCTTTTCTCAGGCTCGCCTAAAAGAAGGTTTTTATTTTTAAAAAGGAGGTTAAAATGGCTAACAACAAGGAAGAGAAAAAGCAAATAGTCGCTGAAATCGGCGAAAAAATCAAAAACGGTTCTTCTTTCGTTCTCGTTGATTATAAGGGAATTACCGTTGCCGAAGACACAGTGTTAAGAAATGCGTTCAGAAAAGAAGGCGTTGACTACAAAGTTTACAAAAACAGATATCTTAAAATCGCTCTTAACAACTTAGGTTATACAGACTATGACGAGTTCCTTAACGGAACCACCGCAATCGCTATCGGAACCGATAATCCTTTGGCTCCTGCCAAAATCGTAACCGATAAAATTGCGGAATTCAAAAAGATGACTTGCAAATGCGGTATGCTCGACAAAAAGTTCGTCGACGCCGCAACAGTATCGGCTCTTGCTAAGATACCTTCAAAAGAAGTTCTTATTGCTCAGCTTCTCGGTATGCTTCAATCACCGATACGCAAACTTGCCGTAGCATTGAATGCGGTAGCAGAAAAACAAAAATAATAATCGGAGGAAAATTAAAATGGCAGATATTAAAAAAATATTAGATGAAATCAAAGGTTTAACAGTAATCGAACTTAACGATCTCGTTAAGGAAATAGAAAACGAATTCGGCGTAAGCGCAGCAGCTATGGCAGTTGCAGCTCCCGCAGCAGGCGGCGCAGCTCCCGCAGCAGGCGCTGAAGAAAAAACGGAATTCACCGTTGTTCTTAAAGAAGCAGGCGCTAATAAAATCGCAGTTATCAAAGCAGTTCGTGAAATCACCGGACTCGGTATCGGCGAAGCTAAGGCTCTTGTCGACGGCGCTCCGAAGCCTATTAAAGAAGGCGTTAGCAAAGAAGCCGCAGCTGAAATGGAAGCTAAACTCAAAGAAGCAGGCGCAACTGTCGAACTCAAATAATTGTTTTACATTAACAACTTTACGTATAAAGAAAAAGGCGCAAATTGCGCCTTTTTCTTATGAAAAAATTTATTTGGGGGGGATTATGAGCTTTAAGTTCTTTTACTGAAACATTTTGTTTTGAATATTCCGTCCGATACTTTTATTCCGTCTTTTGTGCATACATTGTTGTTATTGAATACGCAATTTGCCTGACATTCTACAAAGGTATCGGTTTCGTTTTCCATCTCCTCGGTGTTTGCTGCTTCGAAGTCGGAAAAGTTCTGAGCGAGTATTCCGCCGTCTCTTTTCATTTTTGTGGCACAGAATCCTTTTGTGTCTATATGGATTATTCCGGCACGGCATTTTCCTAATTTATTGTGTTCGCAGTTTGCGGTTGTACATTTTAAATCTTTCATAATAATCTCCTTACGAAAATAAGTGTTTCCGTTTGAATAAGATTTAATACATAAAAAATTAATTTATTTTTGTTTTGTAAATTCCTTTATTTATGTTATACTTTTTTTAATCGCAAGTAGGATTCGGAGGTTTTTATGAAAGTAGTTTTACTCGAAGATGTAAAAGGTCAAGGAAAAAAAGGCGATATAGTCGATGTCAGCGACGGCTATGCCCGCAATTTCTTAATTAAGAAAAATTTAGCGAAAGAAGCTACCGGAAGCGCCGTAAACGAGGCAAAACAAAAAAGAGAAGCGGAAGAGCGCAGAAAAGCCGCCGAAAAGGCTGAGGCTGAAAATCTTGCAAAAAATCTTTTCGGAAAGGAAATTACTTTATTCGTAAAGTGTGGGGATAACGGTAAAATTTTCGGAAGCGTTACCTCAAAGGAAATCAGCGAAGAACTTTTAAAGTCAGGTTTCGATATAGACAAAAAGAAAATAGTTCTTAAAGAAAACATAAAAAACGAAGGTCTTTACGAAGTCGAAATAAAAATTTATCCCGAAATTTCCGCAAAAATAAAACTGCTCGTTCAGGCTGAAAAATAATCGTTAATAATATTTTAACCGTCCTTACTCAGGGCGGTTTTTTTATGCGAAGCCGTTCAACAGGCTTTCGGCTCGTGATTAAATCTATTGAAATTTATTTAAAGATTAATAATAAAATCTTTCTTTAAAGAAAGGTTTTTTACTGTTTTGTAGAATAAATGTTTTAATTAAAAATTATTTTATTTTTTATAGTCTTTTAGTTAAAATAAATCGTTTAAAATAAAAGACGCTATCTTCTTCTGTTCGAAAGAAAAATTGCAAGAAATCTTAAAAGCTGCAATAGTGAAAATACAAAGGAAGAAAGGTAGGTCATAGCCGCTGCGTTAAGAACCTTTTTTGCAGGTTTAAGTTCGCTTTCGTTGATGATATTGTTTTCCACCATAAGTTTAAGAGCCCTTTTGCTTGCGTTGAATTCCACAGGTAATGTTATAAAAAGAAAGAGAAGATAAACGGAATAAAATATTATTCCGAGAAGAAGCACGGTATTTGAAATCTGCGTAACTCCCATAACCGCTTCGAGTATAATTGCGATGATAATGAGAGGAAAGGCAATCATCGAAGAAAAGTTGACTACGGGCACCGACATATTTCTGATTTTAAGGAAGAAATAGTTTTCCGAATGTTGTATTGCGTGTCCCGCTTCGTGCGCCGCAACCGCAATAGCCGCAACGGAAATGCTGTCTTTTGTGGAAGCGGATAGATAAATACATTTTGTTTTAGGGTCGTAGTGGTCGCTGAGACTTCCGCTGCAATCTTTAACGGGAATATCGTAAAGTCCGCAGGAGTCGAGTATCATTCTTGCCGCTCTTGAAGAATTGTATCGGTTCAAACTCGGAATTTTGTTGTATTTCGAAAATACGCTCTGTACTCTGAGTCCTGCAACAATCGTCCATATAAGAACGGGGATATAACATAACGATACTATTATAAGTATTGTTTGCGCCAAGTCCAGCGACTTAAAAAATTCGCTTATCATATTTGTATTATAACACACAAATTATATTTTTAACAAAAATTCTTCACGAGGCGACTTAATTATATTGCTTATTTTTCCCTTTTCCATTTCAAACACAACCGAACTTTTATAAAAAATACCTTTTTCTTTAAAAAGTATTTCAGGCTCATTTGTCAGTTGTTCTCCTTCGAAATCGGGTATTATGTATTCTCCGAGATATTTTCCGACCGATTTTATATCTCCTTTCAGTTCTTCCGTAACAAGACTTTCGGCAAGAGCATAATCTTCGTTTTTTACGCTTTCCAATAACAGCAGGGGATAAAAATTTTCAGGATATATATGAGGGGTTCTGTACCTGAATTTTCTGTCCGAAAGTTTATAGCCGTTACTTTCATAGCTGTACAGACATTCTTCTACCGTATTCAGCATGCCGTAAAGATTTGTTTTACAAAGTATTCCTTTTTCGGTAACCTGAAAAGAGTCCACCGTCTTTTCAAAAAGCACCCGATAATCGTCTTCGCTTGCGTCGTAAACTATCACGCATAAATATATTCCTTTTTTCAGCATTCCCGAAACGAGAAAAACGCTGTTGTAATTTCCTACGGTAGCCTCTTCTATCTTAGGCAAAAATCTGCTGAAAATCTTATCTTTATGTTCTATCGTAAGGCGCATTATCCCTTCATAAAGCACGGTCGCCGTGTGCGTTGTTCCTCTTACCGAAAAACTGTCTTTGAATACTATTTTCGAGGGAATATATTCCTGAACCGTCTTTTCTTCCAGCCTTATTTTAAGACGGTTTTTCATATCGTAAAACTCGCCGCCTACGAACGGTATTATCTTACCGTCTTTCATTTTAATTCTTGTTGCCACGGGTACCCCTTTCGATACAGGGAAAAACAGCACATTATATATTCCGTCAGTTTTAAACCTGCATTTGTTGCTTTTAAGATATTTCCCGTTTATGTTGTATACTCCTTGGTTTAAAAATTCTACTACCATATATCTTCCTTATATTTATACTCTTTAAATAATGTATGCATTAAACCGCTGAGGTATAAATAAAATTTAATAAGAAAAAATAAAGATTATTATGGACGAACTTATTTTAAATATCAAAAAAGCCGAAAAACTTATTAAATTATGTAAAAATACCTTGCAAAAAGAAATCTCCGCTCTGAACCGTTCAAGAGCGGAGATAGATAAACTTTTCAAAAAAGCCGAAATTATTCCATTTAAATTCTGATTTATGCCGTCGCTTCTATACCGCAAAGTGTGTAAGTATAATTTCCTTCCTTGATTTGAACCGGCGCTTTTAATACCTTTACTCCGTTTGCGTCTATTTCTTCGGACGAATAGTAGGCGTAAAGGGGGGTGCCTTTTTCGCCCGACACGCTTATTAAAACGGTAATGCATTTTGCAGTGTCGTTGTAGCCGTTAACAATATCGACTGTCGACGATTTGGTGCATATAAGTTTCTTCAATTCTCCGGCTTTTATATCGGCAGTATTAAATGTTATGGAAGAAAAATCAGAGTTTTCCAACCTTGCCGCTCTTACCATAAGATAAATTATTTCGTTATCGCAGTAAAGGGATTTGATTTTTATTCTGTCGGAAACGGTGTTCCCGTTTTCCGTTATCGTATAATTGCAGTAATTGTTTTCATAGGAACAGTAACTTACCGTTTCGGTTTCTCCTCTTTTAAAATATCTTTCGGAGTATACAGGCTCGAAATTGGTTTTCAGCAGTACCTTGCTTTTGACATAATCGCCGTTATCGAGTATAAGATTGTATGTCAGAAGGGAGCCGGACGCTTCTTCAACGGTTTTTCCGGTCTCGAAAACCACGCTTTCAGAATAAACCTTTTTAACTTCCGATGTCATTGTACCTTTTTTAGTTTCGCCTTCATAAACATTGTAACTGAATTTTTCGTAATTGTTCCAGAAAGGCTCTATAAAACTTTCTTCCGCAACAGAACAGGAGCAAAACAGCACGGCCAATATTAATATCAAAGGAATTAATACAGATATTTTTTTCATTATCCACCTCAAAAGTAATTTGATTATATCATAATAATTAAAAATTGCAAAGTTTTAATTTATCTCAACAAGCTTTAAATAATTGAAAAGTTTTCTTATTACTGTTAAAATTATCTTATGGCTGTAAATATAATAACTTCCAACACTTTTAAAGGTGCCTTTTTAAAGGTTTTAGAGCTTATAAAAGAAAAAGACAAAAAGGACAGGCTCGGCTCCAATAATATTATTATAGCGCCGGACAGGTTCACTCTTTCTCTCGAAAAACTGTTTCTTGAAGCTATGCCCGAAAATTGTTCCTTTAATACCGAAATACTTTCCTTTTCAAGACTTGCAGTTCGTCTTATAAACGATACCCGTAAATTCCTTTCTCCCGAAGGCGCCGTAATGCTTATGAGAAAGGCGTCGGAAAAAGCAGGTAACAGCCTAAGACTTTATTCTTCATCTTCTTTAAAACAGGGTTTCGACAAGCAGATATTTGCGGTTATATCTCAGATAAGAAACAGTAATTATACTTCTGAACAGCTTGCCGAAGCTTCGAAAAAACTTAAAGGCAAGGTAAAAGATAAAGCCCTCGATATCGCTTGTATTTATTCGGAATACCTTAAACTTCTCGAAGAAAATTATATAGATACCACAAGCAGACTCAAAGGTCTTGCCGATATAATCGCCGACAGCGCATTTATCTCCCGGTCGGATATTTATGTTACCGATTTTTATAGTTTCAACGCTATGGAATTAAGACTTGTCGAACTTCTTATGAAAAATGCTCTTAATTTCACTGTCGCTCTTATCGATAAAGGGAAAGACGCTAATTACAGAATTTATCCTTTCGAAACAGTTAAGAAAATCGAAAACATAGCTCTTTCGTCCGGCGAAAAGGTCAACTGTTTTAATCTGAAAGATGAGATAAAACCGCCTTTTTCCGTTATCGAAAAAGAACTTTTCGGGTATTCTTCCTGCCCGAAAGAGAACGGTAAAGGTATTAGTATTCATAGTGCGGCAGACCGGGAAAACGAAATAGTATTCATTGCCGAAAAAATAAAAAATTATATATTAAAAGGCGACCGCTACAAGGATTTTGCGATAGTCTGTCCCGATATAGAAGAATACGAACCGCTTTTTAAAGATATATTCGAAAGATTTGCCGTTCCGTATTTTATAGATAAAAAATTTCCCCTTTCCAATCTTTCGCATATAAGTTATATTACGGACGCATTGAATACCGTGCTTTCCGATTTTGAAAAAAACGCCGTTTATAAATTCGTGCTTAGCCCTCATTTTAATTGCGAATATGCCTTCGATTTCATAAATTACTGCGATAAATACAATATAAATTATTCAATGTTCAAAAAGGAATTCGTAAAGGGACAGGAAGACGAGATAATTAAAGCCGAAAAGGTGCGTTTAAAACTTATCGGCTCTTTAAAGCCCCTTTTTATAAAAAGCAAAATTCCTTTCAGCGAATTTTATAAAGCGGTATCGGAATTTATAAAGTTAAACGATTTAGAGAATGAAGAAAACAGAATTTCCGACATCCAAAAAAATGACGGCTTTATCGAAAACGCCGAAGCATCTTTAAGGGGACTTGAAAAGTTTACCGAAATATTAGACGAACAGAAAAAAATATTCTCTTCGTCCGTCGATACCTTTAAGAATTTTTACGAGATTTTAAAAACCGCGGTTTCGAGCGCAAAACTTTCTTTTATTCCCTTAAAACTCGATTCGGTTTTTATCGGAGAGCCTAACGAGTCCCGTTATACGGGAGTTAAATATCTTTTCGTAACGGGAGCGACGGAAGGCAGTTTTCCGCAAAGCGGAAACGATGACGGAATACTTACGGTAAGGGAAATCGATGAGTTCAAAAAATGCGGTATCTCTGTTGAACCGAATTTCAAAACGGTAAAAAAGGAAAACAAATTCAATATTATTCAACTGCTTATAAAACCCGAAAAAGAACTGTTTATTTCCTATCCGCTACTTGACGGCTCAGGACAGAAAACCGCTCCTTCGGCGGTGATAACCGAACTTTTAAGGCTATTCGATTTAAAGGTAATTTCGTTCGGACAATTTCCCGAAAATACCGAAGATTTTGCCGGGCTTTGCGCAACGAGAAAAAACGCCGAATATATGCTTGCAAAAAGAAAAGGCGAAATGAAAGAAGGTTATTACTCCAAAAATCTGCAAAATTTTTACGACGCTCTGTATACGGTAGTAGGGTTCAAGGAAAAGGACAGGACGCCTTTCAGCGAATATGTTAAGTTCGACAGCCTTTGCTCTTCGGTTAATCTTTCGTCTACCGAACTCGAAACATATTTCGATTGTCCCTACAAACATTTTATGAAATATGCGTTAAAACTAAAAGAAAAAGAAGAGTTCGGACTCAAAGCTCTCGACAGAGGAAGTCTTGTCCATACCGTGCTTGAAAAATTCTTTAAACAAATTTCTCATAACGCCACCGAAAATCAGGCTTATCTTACCGCCGAAAATATTGCAAAATCCACCGTCTCGTCCGGTTCTTATAAATACATATTCGAACAGCTTAAAGGTTTCGATAAAATTATGATTAAAGAGTGTTCGAATATCTGCGTTCAACTTTATAATAATTTCAGTAAAAGTAAATTCGAAATAAAAGATACGGAATGTCCTTTCGAAGCAGTATTTGAGAATATAAAAATCAAAGGAAAAATCGACAGAATAGATATACTCGGAAAAAACGCAATAGTCATCGATTATAAAACCTCTTCGAATATAAAATCAAGCCTTAAAGATATATATTACGGAAATAAAATTCAGCTCTATATTTATCTCAACGCTTTAAAAGATTATAATGCGGTCGGCGCATTTTATCTTCCGGTAAACGACAAATATGTTAAATTCGAAAACAAAGACGAAAGGCTCAGACTCAAAGG
This sequence comes from uncultured Clostridia bacterium, assembly GCA_944342015.1. Lineage (GTDB taxonomy): Bacteria > Bacillota > Clostridia > Christensenellales > CALVMC01 > CALVMC01. The sequence goes on along the minus strand of CALVMC010000006.1, from coordinate 6,446 downwards.
GCAGATTGCCGACGACACTGAAATCGTAAGAAATCTCGATACTACTCTTTGCGAAAACAATTTAAAAAGCTCGGTGTTCCCCGTAAGCCTTACGGTAAAAGACGGAGTATTTAAAGTAAGAGCCGAAGAAAACGTGCTTTCTGTTTCGGAAATCGATAAAGTTAAAGAATATGTAGTAAAACTTGCGCGGAAAGCGTCTTCCGAAATGAATAAAGGTTATATCGCAAGAAAACCCCACGGGGACGGAGAGGACGACGATACAAATTCATGCGCTTTTTGCTCCTACAAAAATATCTGTTTAAGCGAAAAAACTTTCAGAATTCAAAATAAAAAAGTCAAGAACGCAATAACCGACTCGGTTCGGAAAGAAGAATAATATGTGGAACGAAAAACAACTTAAAGTATTAAACGGAAAGGAAAAGGAAATTCTCGTATCGGCTTCCGCCGGCAGCGGGAAAACTTCCGTAATGGTTGAAAAGGTTTGCAGACTGATTTCAGAAGGCTTGGAAGTAAACCGCATTTTAATGCTCACTTTTACCCAGGCTGCGGCAAAGGAAATGAAACTCAGACTTTTTTCCGCCTTGGTTAAAAAAGCCGAAACGCAAGGAGACTTTCTGAAAGAACAGGCAGATTCGGTTTTCGACGCAGATATAGGAACAATAGACGCCTTTTGCAAAAAAATCGTCAAACTCCATTTCGATAAACTCGGAATTTCCCCCGACTTTTCCGTTATGGACGAGGCGGACGAAAAAAAGATTTTTTCCGAAACGGTAAAAAAATTAATAAAGGAAAAAATTGCAGGTTCGGATAAAAGCTTTTATAACGCTTTCGATAAAATTGCAGGGGGCAGAGAAGATAATTTCGTTAAAGTCATTTCGTACATCTATTCTTTCGCAAGCTGTGCGCCGAGCAAAGAAGAGTGGCTTGATAAATGCGCCGATAACTTCAAAATTGAAAATTTCGATTTTCTTTGCAATTTAAGAAAACAACTTATAGTAAACGAATGTAAAATTTTAAAACAAGAGTACGACGATTTGGATTTGAAACTTAAAAATTTAAGTCTTAACGAAAAAGCCGATTATATAAAAAATTTACTTTTATCGCTCGATAAAATCATAAATTCCAAAAATCTCGAAGAAGCATTGCATATAAAAAGGAATATAGTATTCGAAAAACATTTGAAGCGCAGTTCTTTGCCCGAATATGCTTCCGTCAACGAAGAATATAAGAATTTTATCGACGAGTTAAAAAATTTGAAAATCAAAAGCGATTACGATTTAAAGCAGGAAAAAGATAAACTCCCGTCATTATACGAACTTTGCAATACTCTCGTTTCCTTTACAAAAGATGTCGATTCTCTTTTCGGTTTATATAAAGAAGAAAACGGCGTCTATACCTTTTCCGATCTCGAACAGTTTGCCTGCCTTTTACTTAGAGATAAAGCAATTCAAAAGGAAATTTCGTCTTGCTACGACTATGTGTTTGTAGACGAATTTCAGGATACCAATTATTCTCAGGATTTTATTATAGAAAATGTTTCAAAATTCGGTAAAATTTTTCTCGTAGGCGACAGTAAGCAAAGTATTTACGGATTCAGACAGACTCAGCCCGAAATATTTATATCCAAATACAGAAAGTTTGAAAAAGGAAAAGAGGGAACAAGTTATATTCTGAACGAAAATTACAGAAGCTCCGACAGCATTATAGAAAATATAAACTCGATATTTTCAGAAATTATGACCGATACTTTCGGTTCGATTAATTACCGTAAAGAAGGAAAACTTGTAACGGGCGGAGAATTCAAAGGAGCTTTGAATATTCCGTCTTTCGAAATTTCGGTTGTGGAAAAATCCAACGAAAAAGATGAAGCGGACGGCGTTTACAGCGTGGAAGAGGATAAAGGCTCAAACGAAATTTCCCTCCGCATGTCGGAAGGCTTTTCGGTAGCGGAAAAGATTTTATCTTTGTACGGCAAAAAAGTTTCAACGGTAAAGGAAGGCAATACTGCCGAAAAAATGCTTTCATATTCCGACTTTGCCGTTCTTTATCAGGACAGAAAGGAAGGCGCATATATTGTAAAAGCCTTGAACCGTGCGGGAATTCCCACCGACAGCGATATAACTTCCGACAGCGACGACAGGGAAGTTACCGAAGTCGTAAACTATTTGAAGTTTATTTACAACCCTAAAAACGACATAATAACGGCTGCGGCAATGCTCTCGAACATTGGCGGATTTTGCGAAAATGAACTTGTGGAAATCAGAAAGTGTTATCAAAAAGAAGATTTCTTTTCGGCAGTTGTAAAATATTCCGAACTCGATAAACCCCTTTCGGAAAAAATCAAATCTTTTTTAAATCAAGCCGACAGCGACAGGGTAAAAAGCGGCTATCTTTCACTGTACGAGTTTTTTGACGAAATATTGAAAAAATCCGGTTACGACACTTATCTTTTAAGTTTACCGGGCGGCGAAATAAAACTTAAAAAAATAAAAAATATTTTTATGAGTTTATCTGCTAAAAATTTCGGCAAAAACCTCTATACTTTCATTCCGGCAATAACGGAAAATCCGACATTGCTCAATTTATCCGCAATTCAAAGCGGGGGCGATGCGGTAAAATGTATGACCGTCCATCAGAGCAAGGGACTTGAATTTCCCGTCGTCTTTTTAACCTGCGCCGACAAAAGCTTTACTTTCGAACTCAATAAATCATATCTTGCGGACGCAAATTTAAAACTTGCGGTAAAATATTTCGATGAAAAGGAAAGGTGCTATTCTTCCGATTTGCTATTCGATTTGATTGTAGACAAAAAAAGAAAGGAAATAGCCGAAGAAAAACTAAGACTTCTTTATGTCGCTTTGACAAGAGCGCAGTATCATCTTTTTATCAGCGGAAGCTACAAAGAAGGGGAGTTTTCGCAAAAACACAGACGGCCGGAAAAGGCGCTTTCCTTTATGGAATGGCTTTCTTTTGCCGCCGCCAAAAACAAAAAATTATCACAGTATGTTAATTACGAAAGGGTTTATCAAAAGGATTTAACCGAAAACAATATTGCGTCTTTCAAAAAAGGAAACATTAAGGACGCCGAAATTATCGACAAAATTCTATCTTTTTCTTATCCTTATCAAAAATCTCTTAACCTTGGTATAAAATATACGGTATCGGAAATAATCAGCAATCGTACAGATGAAAATCATTCGGTTACCCTTTTCTCTTCTTCCGACGCAAAAGAGGGAACGGCTTACCATAAAGTTATGCAGTATATAGATTTTTCTTTAACCGACGAAAAGCAGGTTAAAACCGCTATCGAAAATATGGTCTCAGAAAATCTGTTAAACCAAGAAGAAGCTGAACTCATAAACCCGAAAGATATATTTTTATGTATTACAAGCCCCGTCGTTTCCCTTGCGAAAAACGCAAACATAAAAAGAGAGTTCGGGTTCATAAACGCAGTTGGTGCAGACAGTATCTTAGAAAACTCTTCTTCCGATAAAATACTCGTCCAGGGAGTTATAGACCTTTGCATTTTTGGAGATAAAACTATTATAGTGGATTATAAAAAAACCGGTAAATCAAAGGAAAATATTATCCGAACTTACAAGCCGCAGCTCGATTTATATGCAGGAGCTCTCGAAAAATGGCTTAAAAGAAAGGTAGACGAAAAATATATTTATGTCTTTTCAAGGAATTTAACCGTAAAAATCGATTAGCTGTGTACATATTTTTATCAAGGAGATTTATATGTCAAACGCAGCTGATTTTTTTAATTTTTTATCGGAAAAAATTTTAGAATTGTTGGTATTTTCAAAAGGCACCGTTTTTGTAATTCTGCCGCTTGCTTGGATTTTTGCAATCTTTCTCGTCTTGCTTTTAACTAACGGGTTCTATTCAAAGTGTATAACAGGGTTCAGAAAAAGCGCTAAATTCTTAAAGAAAAATTCAGAATTAAACTGCAAAAACATTAACCGTTTCGAAAAAAAATGTATTTCCAAATTCCCGAAAAGATTTAAACTTGCCTGGAAAAATTTCATCCTTTTCAGAAACGGAAAAAATATTTCGGATTTCTTTAATTTAGAAGTTATTCCCTCTCTTAAATTCGAACTTAAAGAAAAAAGAGCCTTCGCAACTTTCGACCTTACCGCTCTTATTACATTTGTAATAAATGTGTGGTTTTTTATGGCGATTTCCGCTCAATCTATTACCAAGTTTGTATGTATAGTCACTCCGCTCGTGTTTTTCGGGATTTTAAGATGGCTTCTCGTTATAGTTTACAGTGTAAGGCAGAACAGAATAATGAAAAAACTTTCCCTTTTCAGAGACAGCGTTTCTGCAAGACTTATTTTCGAAAACAATAACAAAAGCGAATATGAGGAAATTAAAAAAGAATACAATGCAGTATCGGATAATGCTCTTAAAAAGGGTAGAGAACCCGCAAAACTCAATACCCTTCTTACCAAAGTAGATGAAATGCTTTGCTGTAATGTGTCGCAAAATACCTTGAAACAGGTTGCCAATATGCTTATTACGGTAAGAGATAAAGATTATACCACCGAAGAAGAAAAAATAAAACTCAATGCCGCACTCGGAAAAATCTGCGCCAAAATAGCATGAAAAAATAAAAACGGTTCAATTAAATATGTTTTTTAAATTTTAATAATTTAATTTTATTTCGGACAAGATATTTTCGTTTTGTCCGATTTTATTTGAATATATTTATTTTTTAAATTTTTTATATTCAAAAACTTTAAATTTCTTGCTAATTGATTTTTTTGGTGTTATACTGTCTTTTGCAAGGAGGTGGGTTTTGTGGAAGCGGAACCTTACGGTAATACTTTTAATAAAAAGTGCGGAAGCAAAATGCTGCCTTTAATTTAGCAGATTACTTCCGCCTGTACTAAATTTTGGAGGCGGACGAATGATTCAGGTTTTTCAGAACGAACAAAAAACAAATAATTTCCTTACATTCAGCGAAGAAGAGTTTTTTTCTCCGGAATTTTCTTTTAAATCAAAATGGATTAATTTAACTAATCCCACCGATAAAGAAATAGAGTTCGTGGCAAGCGCAGTAAATGTCAGCGAAGACTTTTTAAAAGCTCCTCTCGACGACGACGAGGGTGCCCGTATGGAAACCGACGACGGCGCCATTCTTATTATTTGCGATGTTCCGATTATCGAAGAAGATAACGGACACGATACTTACTCCACCTTGCCTTTGGGTATAATATTGAAAAACGAAGTTTTCATTACCGTTTGCTTACAGGAAACGGCGGTAGTGCGTGACTTTATCAGGGGAAGGGTTAAAAGCTTTACAATAAATAAAAATACCAGATTTTTATTCCAGATACTTTACAATGTCGCCACCAAATTTCTGCATTATTTAAGACAAATCAATAAGTCGAGTCAGCGTATTCAAAGCGAACTTCACCGTTCAATGAAAAACAAAGAACTTATTCAGCTTCTCGACCTTGAAAATTCGCTGGTTTATTTTTCCACTTCTTTAAAATCCGACGAGAATGTTATAAGTAAGCTTATAAAATTCGACGGACTTAAAAAATTCGAAGAAGATAACGATTTACTCGAAGATGTTTCAATAGAAATCAGTCAGGCAATTGAAATGTGTAATATTTACCGTGACATTTTAAGCGGAACAATGGACGCTTTTGCTTCCGTTATTTCAAATAACCTTAATATTGTCATGAAATTCTTAACTTCGGTTACTCTGATTATTTCGATACCTACTTTAATTGCAAGCATTTTCGGTATGAATGTTAAACTTCCTTTCGAGGGACTCGATTATGCATTCTGGATTATTGTAGGAGTAAGCGTTCTCATTTCAATTATAATAGGTCTTTTTCTTAAAAAGAAAAAACTTATGTAATTTGATTTACATTAATATTTATTAATTATATATAGTAAATATTTATACCATAATAAATAATCGCAAATAAATAATCGCATTTTAAATATTTTGTAAATCCGATATTAAATTCATTTTGAGTGCGGTCAATAATTTAGTCAATATCTACTAGCACTTTTTCAGCAAATTACTTAATAAAAATAAGTAAAAATTAATAAAAATTTATCAAAAAAATTATGAAAAGTTATTGACAAATGGTTTTCATAATGATATTATATATAGGCTGTTCGGAAAATTCCGTACGGTTATCCTGTGGGGGTATAGCTCAGCTGGGAGAGCATCTGCCTTGCAAGCAGAGGGTCATCGGTTCGATTCCGATTATCTCCACCACGGGCTCATAGCTCAGCTGGTTAGAGCACACGCCTGATAAGCGTGAGGTCGGTGGTTCGAGTCCACTTGTGCCCACCACGACATAGCGACGCTATGGCTTATGCGACAGAAGTCGCATTTACGCACCTTGACAACTGCATAGAAAAGTTTTTGAATAATATGGAAAAATACGAGTAAAGAAGAATACGAGTAATACGAG
>CALVMC010000005.1 GCA_944342015.1 uncultured Clostridia bacterium | reverse complement strand
ATTATATTGTTTGGATTTTGTTCATCCATAATTATTCTCCTCATCACAATTAGAGAGGCAATGAGTTAAATAATTTTTTGTTTAAAGATTTCATTTCTTCTTGTTTTAAGTGAGGTCCCCAAAAAGTTTAGCAAGTAACTTTTTGGGGAGAGGAAAAGCCGACTTAAAGGTAAAGAAATTTTATAAATTTAAAATTTCTTACCGCTAACAGTCGTGCTTTGACGAAAAGTGGGTTTCCCACTTCTCGGCTAAACATAGGTGGCGCAAAGTGCGTCAGCGATACACAGGCGTGCGTCAAAATATGCCCTTATTTTCTTGGCTTTTGGGCGTATTTTTAGCACTTTGAGCCACCTCTTTTCCTGCTTCAATAATTTTAACAATAAATTTGTTCATAAACTTCAATTTTCCAACCAAATCAACAGCCACTTGTTTTTTTGCACTATGCCCATTACTCGTCTCAATTTTCTTAAAACACCTCTTCCCTTTACACTTCCTTCAGCACTCATAATACTTGCCAAATACCACCAATTTTTGCCGTCACATCCTCTTTTGTTTGTTTTATCAAAACCTTAATCAAAGTCTTACATTAATCCTCTTGTCAACCTCAACATTAAACCTAAATCTTAGACCGCTAACTTATTTTTTACTCTGCTAATTACTTACCATATTTTTTGATAACCACCCTTTTTTATAAAACCTCACTATATGCTCAACAGCTCCATAATCTAACTCAGCCACATTTATAAGCATTTTCACAAAATGAAACTACCCGTTTCGTTATTTAAATAAAGGCAAAAACAATAGATTTTTTTAACTCAAATAAAAAAATGCCCCCCTATATAAGGCACTCCTGTTGCGTAAAAATTTCCCTATTTCAAGCAAAATCAACCCCTTTTATACATCTCCGCCACCATTATTCAACTCATCTCACAATCATCCAAAACCCAGCAATCCCTTATTTTATAACCCTTTTCACCATCCTCATAAAATTATTTCAACTTTTTATTCCCGTCCCCCTGCTTTCCCGCATTTTGTTGCACAAAAAAAGCCACACCTCGCAGTGTGACCAATCTCTTTCCCCCTTTCTTTTATCTCAAAAAGAGCGGCAATGAGTTTTTTTAAAAACATCGTCAAATGACTTGCAATATCTTTCAAACAGAGTTAAAACACGCTTAACACTTGGAGGGCTTATGAAAAATGAAACTCTTAAAGAATTTATTAAGGAAAAATATTACGAACAAAAAATATCAGCAGAATATGAACTTCAACTGACAAAAATTGTGGAGCTTGAAAAGAAATTTACCAAAGACTTTTCAAAAGACAAATGGCGTGAATACTTTAACCTTGACCTAGCAATAGGCGAACTTCATTCTATTGAAATTGAGCAAGTTGTTGAGTTTGTTATAAATATCTTATATAATTAAATTATTTTATATCTATAAAACTAATTTGAAGGTCTCTTAAAGATTTCACTTCTCTTTCATGAACTTTATCATCATTTTCTTTTTCGCCAAGCAAGAGTTTGGATGTTTTAACATGTTTTAGACAATTCGTTTTTACAGATTCTTTACTATAATTTGCATAAAATTAAACACAATATTAAAACAATTATTATATGATATTTTCTAATTGGTTTTATAGATAATCCCCGTTTTAATTTAATACTTTAACAAAATAATTATTAGGCTATAATAATTTCTTTAAGTTTAATCTTTAACATTTTCAAAAAAATTAATTCACAAAGTTATTTTGTTAAGATTTAATAATTTAATATATTCATTTATAGAATAATAATCATCATCAATTAAATCTAGATCATATTTTATTTCTGTCACTTTTAAAGGAATTGTTGGAAATGGATTAATGGCAGAAGTATCATAAATAAAGCAATTTTTAAAAGAAAATCTCTCTTCCTCCATATCTCTTGGTGATATTTTTAATTTTTCTTTTTCTACCTTTACCCAAAATTTATAATTATAACCAATTGAATTGTCATTTTTTAATTCAAATAATAATTCATTCAAAGTTTTTCCCGAATTATTTTTTTCTAATTGCATTAAAATTAAATAATTCTTGTCACTATTAAATAATTGATTATGTTTTAAAGTAACTATTAACTCTTGTGATATGACAGTTTTTATATCAGCATTACAACGTTCAAATACTAAGTCGTATTTACAATTATTATGTTCTCCCTTGTGCCAATTATCAATAATGTTATATCCTAATGACTTACATTTAATCAAAAATAAAATTTCTCCATAAAATCCAAGCAAATCTTTATATCTTTGCTCATGAGGGATTTGAAACATATTAACTAATGAATTAAAAAATTCGACAAACTTAACACTATTAATATTCTGAGAATGTATGTAGCACAATTCTAAGAAAGAATTAAATACAACATCGTCAAATTTTCCATTAAATTCAATAATGTTATAGTTACCTGCCGAAAAATTAGATTTCTCTGTAACAGGCGATACACAAACATTTGAAAACATATTTAAATATTCTGTCTTTATTGATTTAATTTTTTCTCCTTCAGTTTTTACGAGATATAAAATCTTCTTATTTCTCACAAATAAACCTGCATTATCGCAAAATTTTTCAATTAAGTATACTAAATCATCATCTTCTGAATATTTATTTAGTTCATTAATATAAAATTCTTTATCTTTTAACATAATATGTTTTCTCCTTTGGAACATAAATTGCAAACATATATTGTATAAGTTCTTCTTTTTCTTCTCCATCTATTTTTGGAATAACTTTGTGAATTTGTATATTAATTTTATTCTTATCTATAATAACAAAACTATCTCCCTCATATACAACCTTTGATTTATCTTTGTTATCAGCACCTTGCATTAATGCTTTTATTTTGTTAGAATTAGGATAGACTGTACGCATCCTAACACCATTTTTATTTGATGAATTCATTAAAATAATTATGACATCCTGTCCTGAAATTAATTCTTTAACAGCCGAACGCTGAAATGGTTCCATATCAAAAACAGTCTGTATGTGATTAACTAATGTAACTAAAGATTTATTATCAAATACACAGTAAGAACCGGTTTTTTCTCCCGATTTATTTCCTACACTCGTATCAGTAAATTTTGAATTTTTAATAATCCCATTCAAAAGAGAATTATTAATTTCTATTTGATTTTTATCAGAAACAATATATCTCTGTTTTATCCAACGATTTTTAAAGATTACTTTTTCATATGATGCTTTATTTTTAGATGTTGGTCTTTGTCGTGTATTTTCAGTTTGTATCAAAATATCACTAATTTCCATTTGATTATTTTCTATTTCAGAAAATTGGTCCCACAAATCAGTTTCAACCTCTCCCAATGTGGAAAATTCTTGAGCTATCCCTGATGTTGTAAATACCTTACAAAGATCAATATATTTTTCTCGATAACCAAACCATCTAGCACGTTGCATATTAGTATCCATATTTCCTCCATCTTTAGACCATCTTGTGAAATATGTGGTTATCAAATTTGAAAAAGTTAGGCCTCTTTGAAGTAAGTCACCACCAATATAAATTTTGTGGTACTTTAACGACTCATTTGACTGTGTCTCTTTACCTAAGCTATTTTTAAGAATTATTTTTATATTTTTTATTACTATTTTTATAATTTCAAATATTTGATCAAAATTGATTTTACTTCTTAATTCATTGGTAAAAAGTTTCGATTCATAAATATTTTTTAATTTCTTATATATTGTTGTTAAACCTTCTTTATCCTTATTTCTTACAATATCTTTATATAATTCTATTTTACTATTAATTTTCCTATACAAATTTGAATGATTATCAACTTCGCGAAATGAGTGTATTATCATATCACTATAATTTGATTTTGAATGTGTTTTTTCAAATTGTTTTATAGCGCTTGCAACGATAAAATAGTGAATAGCATCCCATAACGAAGGAGGCACTCCTCCGTCCTCAAGCAACAGAACATCTTCAGTTGGAATTATTTGTATTAAATTATTTTCTTCTAAGTTGTAAACATCGGCTCCATCATAACCAATCCCGGGTTGAATTAATCTTACATTATCTGGTCTTAGAGCACTCCAATCATCCAAAAAAATATTCGCATGCGGAGTCGCTGTAACAGAAAGATAAACTGGATTATTAAGTATTCCCTTTAACTTTACAATTTCTGCATACGTTTTCGAAGCATCCTCCTTTTTATTTTTTGCAATATTTAAACTTGCCTGGTCTCCTTCATCATCAATAATAAAAGCTTTAAATTTAGATTTATCAAGTTCTTGTAAAACCTTATTTATTTTTCTCATCGCTACTGGTCTTTTCATTGAAATAAAAATAATAGGTTGTTTGCATTCTAACATCTCAGCAACAATATCATCATCAATATCAGCAAGTTGATTGCTATCATCTGTTGTAAAAACAGCTGGATATTTATCACTATACTCAATCTGTTCTGGGACATCAAATGTTTTTCTAAATCTATCTGTTGTTTGTGCGAGTAAACTTTTATCATATCCACCATACATAACCAATATATTGTATCCATTATCAAAAGCAATTGCTGTCAACAATTCAAGATTTGATGTCTTTCCAGATTGAACCTTTCCTACTAATAATACATTATTATTTTTTAATGGATCATTAAATTGCTTTTGAATATTCTCATATGTTTCAATAACATTTGATACGATATTATTTGCACCAACTTCACCATATGCATTTATATGTTTATTGTTTACTAAAGAATAAAATTGTCCCAATTTTAATGGTTCACTTTTTTCATCTTTTATTACATATTTTTCCATACTTATTCCTCAATCATCTTTGCTAATAACTTATTCATTTTTTGTCTTATTGCACTTGACATTATATATCCATCATTCTCAGATGTTAACTTTGCTTGTTGTTCAGCAACCACAAATGCTATTACGAATTTTTCTAATACCTTTTTAAAATCTAAATCATTAGAATATGGTTTAAAAAATGGATGATTAATGTTAATTAGTATATTAATGTTGTCCCCATCTTCTTCCACATCGATCCAATATTGCCTATCTACTATTGCCCATTTAACATGAATTATTTTTTCAGTTATTGCATCAATATGTACTGGATATATTCTAACTTTATCTTCCAATACAATTTCGGGACCACTATTACTTTCATCAACGAATTTTTGATATTCTCTTAAATCTTCAACACTATTGTCATCATTTTCTAGATTTTTACTATCTGAAAGGTTTTCTTCTAACAAACTGGTTTCTTCAAGAAGTTTTCCAACTTCTTCCTGTATATTTTGTGATGCATTAGTAGACAAACTTTCTTCTGAAGCCCTTTCTTTATTAGAAATTCGTGCAATACTTATATATTCCTGAACATTTACTTTTAGCGCATTTACAAACTCATCCTCTAATCCATTATCCCAAACAAACCCATCTTTTGCTTGGTTTATATCAAAGTCGTCAAGGTTTAGTTCACCAAACAATCTCAATGAGATCTGACTTTGTGGCTGTCCAAAGATATCATATGGTTTGTAATTTTGATCCTCTCCGCCTATAACAACTCTGTTTCTTCTAAACAATGCAAAACCGGCCTTACCAAATCCTCCACCTTTTTCAAGTATTCCAACAAAACCTGTAACACGATGACTTTTCCCATCAAAATCAAAGGAAAAATCAACATTCTTCTTCCATGTTTTATCTCTGAAATTAAGACAGTTGTAATCCTCGAATTTAAGTCGTTCCCCATTAAATGTAATATTTATTTTTCCTGAATTTATATCTCTTCGATACATACTTTCTAGCAATTTAATAATTTTTCCTTTTGTTCGGCCAGCATCAATTTTTTTAGTAATTTTATTAATTACTATTGTTGTTCCATGTTCTTCCTTATCACAATCAACATTAATTATATCTATACTATTAAGATTTTTACTTCTTAGTTCATCAATGTTAACTTCTGTATAATACTTATTAGTAGATCCTAATTGAGTACTTTCTACGCTCCAAACATTCCCAAACCAACTAGCAGCTGTTTTTAATCCCATACCAAATTCGTTTCTTCCACCCTGATTTTCAGGAATTGAATCAACCTTAATCGCCCTATGAAAATCATTTATTTCCATTCCATATGCATCATCTTTAATTGTAAGTATATCTTTTTCAAAATCATAATTGATATCTACATTTATACTTGTAATGCCGTTTTGTCTCATCACTCTTTCATATGTATAAAATGATTGTGTTGAATTATCTACAAATTCTGCAATTGCATACCATGGTTTATAATTTAATCTTGAAAAAACACCTATAATACCAGCTTGTGGCTGTATATTTAACTGAGTTACTTTTTTATCCATAATTTTTCTCCTATATTTTTTTCCAATCTTTTATTGCGAAGGAAATTAATTTCTCAGCAAGTATATTTATTATATCTACATTAACAGCATTTCCTAGTTGTTTATATGTTTTTTCATCATTTTCACCAAATACAAAGTCATCTCTAAAACTCTGTAAATTTGCTGCCTCCCGTGGTGTTATTTTTCTGTATTTCTTTCTATTCTTATCCCAGACAATTGGAGTATTATTTATTGCAACCAGTGTGGGAAAATACGTTGGTCTTTTGGCTCTTATTCCAGAATGTCTAAACTGAATAATTGTATCTTTCAACGATTTACAATCCTTTCCACAATTCCACTCAAACTTTTTGTAAATAGAATTTCTTGACAGCATATTATACTTATCAACCCACTTATCAATAAAAGTTTTGTGTTTAATATAAAATTTTCTATTTTTATCTACAAATCTTTTTTTCCATTCCGGCAAGTTCTTATATAGAACTCCTTGATAATCCGGAGTAGAATAAAATGTGTTATCGTCTTTTTTTACACCAAAATATTCCAACCAGATTGGAACTCCAATAGTTTCAAACTTTACACCTTTTCTAAACTCATCCCAAATATTTAATATCTCGGTTTGTTCTTTACTTAAAAAGTATTTTTTATCTATATCAGTTTCATTATTTAAAACTTTCCAAGCACTTCCCATTTCTAAAGAATTAATAGGTCTTTTTAAATTATCAAAACCAAGGTCTTCAATATGAATATAATGATTAGTTAATTTTTTATCATCTTTTACGTCCCGTCTAATACCCATTATATAAACTCTGTCTCTTATCTGTGGTATCCCAAATTGACAAGGAGACAAAACTATTGGTATATCCGTAACATAAAAATTTCTTTTACCTAGTTCTTCTTGAATTTTTGTCCACCATTGTTTATCTTTGCCAGTACCCAAGTTACTTACGTTTTCTAACAAAATAAACTTACATTCTTCATGTTGGTCTAGAATATCCATGAGCACATAAAATAAATTTCCCCTATTTTTATCTTCAAATCCCTCTTGTTTCCCAGCCTTGCTAAATGGTTGACAAGGAAAACCTCCGCATAACATATCAAATTCTGGCAATCGTTGCCAATTTAATTTTATATCTCCAACTATTTCAGTATTAGGGAAATTTTTTTTATAAACTTCAATACAATCTTTATCTATCTCTGAAGCCATAACACAGCTTCCACCCAGTTTTTCAAGTGCCTGATGGAACCCCCCTATCCCTGCAAATAAGTCAACAAATGTAAACTTAGTTTTTTTCATACTTTCTTCCCTTTTGTTTATTAAGATTATAACATCAACTTTAAATTTCTTTAATTCCACATTTTAATAAATAATCAAATACTTTATCATAATACTTATGATTTCGAGTTTCATCTTCTTCATTATCAACACCCCTAGGCACAAATATAATCATCCCTTGTCTTGCCCTGGTAAGTAAAACCCTATAAGAATTTAATAAATATCTTTGATTAATTAAAGAGTTACGTTTTCGCCACTTAGTGCCTCTGAATGAGTAATAATCCCACCTGTTATCATTGCTTTCTCTACGCAAATCTGCATCCCAACATACTATTGCCCAATCAATCTCTAAGCCCTGCACCTTAAATTCACTGGCCACAATCTCTAATTTATTAGAAGATCTCAAATCATCACTAGGTGCCAAGAACCAATTTTTTACATCTATATCTTTTGGCACATAAATTCCTTCAGGTTTTAATCTTTGAGCACTACTACAAGCCAAAACTCCTGAACGTTGCGACCCCCTAACTTTAGATCTCACCCATTTTTTTGCCTTATCAAAATCGCGTGTAATATACACTGGATACCTATCATTTATTTGTTGATATATAATTTTCGCATTATTTGGGTCATTATCCAATAAAAAGTCAACAAATTGACACTGCTTATCTGCCCTAAATGATCTAATTGATGTTTTTAAATATAATTCCCTATAATCATGACATCTAGAACAATTTTCAATCATTGCTCTATCTATATGCTTATCCTCAGACTGCATAAAAATTTCAGATGAATAAAACATCTCCCAATTTTTAAATTCTTCGATGCCGCACTTAAACCATTCATTAATTCCAACTTCACCATCATAAATGTCTTGACCTAATCCAACTAAGCAAACCATAACGGCCCAATCACTATGCCTATCCATAATATTGTAAAATAAATGGGGTTCACTATAACACATTTCTGGATCTTTATGTTTACTTTTCATTTTATCTTTATTCCATACTCTTTGTGCTTCATCAAAAATTAAAATATGCTCAGCAGTTGGTCTTGAGGATTTTACATTGTCATTTTTAAAAGCAAAACTACTTTGTATTAATGCATTGATAGATGCTTCTGTCTTGCCCTTTATATAATCCTCCGTCTGTTTTGTGCTTCGTATTAGGGCCTCTCTTAAAACATCAACTAAAGGTCCGTTCCCTGATATATATACGCTTAAATTATCCTCTTTTTTGTTTAGATTTTTTGCAACAATATTAAGACCAACTAAAGTTTTACCAGCCCCAGGAACGCCAGTAATAAAACATACACATTTCTTTTTATTTTGTTTGGCATAATCAATAATTTCTAATATCTTTTCTTCACATTGATTAATATCAGTTTGACCTGCCTCTGATTTAGCAATATCACTTAAACTATGTGATTTATATGCCTCAATTGCAGCTGTAATAATTGTTGGAGTTGGATAATATGGAGAATTAAGCCATTTTTCGAAATCTATAGAACCTTCTTCTCCATACTTACCCATTATTGCTTTAATTTTAGGAATAAAAGTTTCTATATTTTCTCGTTGTAGGTAAATTTGTTTGTCTGGATAACTATCTATTCTCTGCTCCTTAGACCATTTAGGTGCATCAGTTGCAATCAAAATTGGACAAACATATAAATTTTCAGACTCTTTATGAAAGTTTTTAATATCTAAAGCATAATCTTCAGCTTGTTGAGCATCTTTGGATGTAAATGTATTCTTTCCATTTTTAAATTCAAGCGAAAACACAATCTTTTTAATTAACAATACAACATCAATACGCTTCCCCATTCTTAAAATATCATATTCAAATATTATATATCCTTCAATACCATATCTTTTTAATCCATTTTTTAATTCTAAAATTTGATTTTCCCATGCATCTGTTTGATCTTTTCCAACTTCAAATGAATTTCTAACAAGTTCTCCAATTATTGATTTTGTATCTTCATTTATAAATCCTGATATTTTGTTGTAATAACAAGCCTTTCTTTTTTTTGAACCATAAGTAACTTTATTCATAAATCCTTTTTAAATCTTCTTCTTAAAATCTAAATAATTTCCTATTTATTTAATAATGATTTTGTTTTTCGCATTACCCTTTCTGGTTTTTCGGCATCCTCAGGAATTAGCCATAATTTCCCTTTCTGTTCCGCACCTTTTACCCTACCTTGCTGGCAGTAGTTACGGACTGACCTTTCGCTTATTTCCCACTTTTTTGCGATTTCGCTAACCGTTGAAACTCCCATTAAACATAATACCTCACTTTTAGATGTCTAAATTTTAGCCGATTTCAATATTTAAGTCAATAAATTCGCAAAATAAAATTGCCGATATCGGCAATAAAATTAAAATTTATAAAAATTGAATACATTTATATTTTTATATGGTATAATGCTTTTATGAATAATAAAAACAAATTTAAATATGCAAAAATAATTAAAAACATGGATTCGCTAAGAAATTTAGTTTATAATATTCGTTTTAATTACAGTGTTCTTTTATCTGCATATGAAAAAAGACATAAAATTAAGAATATGAAATATAAACAAATTTCATGCCTTTTAAACAATTTTATACTTACCTCTTCTATAATCAAGCAATATATACTTTCATATGAAAAGGACTTAAGTTCTGCTTTTATTAAAACAAAAAAGTATATCAAAACAATAAATTTTCTATTTGAAGATGAATGGTACCTAATTTTGTTAGGATTGAGAAATTACCTACAACACATTTTTGAACTTAAATTAGGTTTTGGCAATTTGATGAGTAAAAGTAATGAAGAGGATTTATTTATTGCAAGTTTTACTCTCATAAAACATGAAGATGCCCATAAAACGAAAGAAAACATTGCAATGTATAATTATTTTAAATGCTTTACAATTTACCAATAATGGATTTTGCATCTGTTATAATGGAATTAATTGATAATTTTTATGAAAAATATGACAAAATTATTCATTCTCACTACAAATCCGCTTTAGAAAAATATAGTAATACAGATATAGATCAATATGCAATGGATATGCATGAAATATATTATAATAATATTAATTTTTTTAAAAAAGAGTTTTAATTATTATTTATTCCACATAAACCCATAGGCAAACAAGTGGCGGTAGGTTATGATTTCGTGGATTGGAATGTAGTCGATGAACTTGATGTGGTTTGAAAATTTTTGAATGGTTGGTGGGGTTGCTTTATTTTTTGTTTTGGTCTTAATTATTTGTTTGTTTTTCGTTTTTAATTTGCTTTCTATGTTTGTGTTTAGTTCTTCCCTGATTTCAGGCTTAAATTTTTCGTTTGCGGTTTTAGTTAAGTCAGTATCAGTTTAAATTTTCATTTTGTACCTTGGCTGAGATAGTGTTAATGTTTAATTTTTCATTTATTATATATTCTTTACATAAAAAAGCCCGAAAGTCAATTTATATAGGCTTTCGGACTAATATTTTTTACAATTACATATAGTTATTATGTGTTATTTGTATTTGAAAAAAAATAAATTTTGCTATCCCTGCATATAATCAGCATTTGTCACATTGTGCCAAATATCTTTTAAGAGCAACCCATTTATATTTGCATTGTTTTTAAACTCTTCCCTTGTGGTATATTCCTGTTGCATTGATGACGAACATAAAATAATATTCTTATTTGGCTTTAAAAATACTTCATATTCGACATTATTGTATGTAAATACCATCTCACTATACATAAAAAGTCCATCAATAAAGTCATCTAAATCTGGTTCAAGTTTCTTACTCTGTTTGTACAAAGTTTTTGCTTTATTTAGAGAAACTCGATTTGGATACATAACCTTATCGGGCATTTTTACTAATACTGGATCTTGAGCCCAACCACAATTTTCACAATCGCCATGACCAAACTGATCAATGGCAACAACTTTTCCACAAACATAACATGCTTTTAAATTCATTTTTTCTCCTGGATCATCATATTTAAAATATTTAAAATCTTTTGGATTTAAACCTATAACATTTTTATTTTGTTTTTCCCATTTAAAGCGAACTAAATCTTTCCAGTCTAAATTTTTAGTCCATTCATATGTTGTAGGCAAAAATTCTGTTATATTTCCCTTCATTGCTTTAAATGGTTCATCATAACATATTATAGCACTCGGCTTAATTTTTTCCAACATTTTATTGTATCCAAGCATAAATTCCTCTTCACAATTTTCTCTATAATAAGTACAAACTGCAACTATTGAGCCTTCTTCTATGCCATCAAAACAAAAATCAAAACTTCTTTCATCTCCCCAAGATACGGTTGGAATAACTTTTAATTCTTTACTTTGCCAGTAAGCACCACACCAACGATTTTTAAACACACTTTCTATTTGAAGTGCCATTGGCATGTTGGTAAATATACTAAAATCAGGACTCAAAAGACAATAATATTGACTTAATTTTTCAAGTTCTTCCTCTGCATTTTGATAAACTTTTTCAAATTTCCAGTCGTATGTGAAAAAATGTATAGTTTTATCTTTATTTTCCATGTCAGTATTTTTAGTATTTACAATAGATAAAAATTTAATTTTATTTATGTCAATCTCTTGTTTCTTGATTAAAGGAAAATTATATTTCCCCTGAGATTGATTATAATATAAAAATTCATTACGAACCAATTTTTGTTTATTCTTTTGCTTTTCAATTTCATATTCTGTTTGTTCTTTCATATAACCCCCTTTTTAATTAAAATTATCATAGTCTGGTGTTAATGGTTCTGGATTTCTTATTCCATTATCTCCATTCCAATTCCATTCATGATCATGCGGAAATGCATGGTTATGATGAGCATCTTGATGTTCATAATCTCTATTCCTTAATGCCCTGCCATTGTTATCATACCACCGGCTTTGCACTTTCTTGCCATTTTTATAGCGATCGACTCTTGTGTTTTGTTTGTATGTACGCTCCAGCTTTCTTGCATACGATTTTTCTACTCCACGATTTGGCACACCGCCTGAGCCCATTATCTCACCTCCTTAAAATAATTTAAAAACACAAGAGGCTGAAGAAAAATCTATTTCTTCAACCTCTATAAAATATAGTATAACACGGTATTTTTTAAAATTAAACATTATATGCCATTTTTTATATTTTAGAGATTCATATGGCACTAAAAAATATAAAACCCGTAGGCAAACAAATGTCTATAAGTTATTATCTCGTGGGTTGGGATGTAGTCGATGAACTTGATGTGGTTTGAAAATCTTTGAATAGCGAGTGTCGACTTTTTGTTTTTGTCTTTGGGGTTTCCCCTTTTCTTGTTTTTGGTTTCAACTTTCTCATTTGCAATTGCAGTTTCGTCGTTTTTGGTTTCAATCTCTCCTTTTTCGGTGTTGGCATTTGTTATTTTTGCAAAAGGTTCGAATTCAGGTGCGCTTGCGCCGCCAAACAGAGTTGCGTTTGAAAATGCGGCTCTTTTTTTATATTAAAGCGTTGAAGGTATTATTGAAAATAACTAAATTTATATTGCGAGACAATAGTATTTCTATGTTGCACAAAAAAGATATGTATATGGCTTTTTTAAATCGACGAAATCAATCGAACTATTAAATTATTTCAGAATTTTGCATTTTCATTGCGGTTATCATAGCACGGCTAACCAATCTTCGATATAGAATTATGTTTTTGATTTCTGTAAAGCACCCTTTAAAATAATTAAAAAATTGCAAGTTAAAATGTAAGGCTTATCAGAATTATTTGGGCTTTTTTAACAGATCAGTTGATGATTCTTTATGGCTTTGACTCAAATGACAAGCATAATATTGTTAAAAAGTATATTATTTTATCCGCAATTTTTCTTTCAAAGCTAAAATTTTCTTTTGGATTTCACATATAACTTTCTCAAACTCTAAATCTGATTTACCGCTCGGATCATCGAGATTCCAGTTTTCCGAATACTGCGCAGGAAGAACAGGACAACAAACATTACATCCCATCAAGATAACAACATCGGGAACAGGAATATCAAAAAGCAACTTACTGTACTGAGTTTCTTCCATATCCACTCCGTAGATTTTTTTCATCAATCTTACAGCGTCTGTGTTAATGCTGTCTTTTAATTCCGTTCCGGCAGAATAGCTGTCGAAAACATCTGATGCGAATATTTTTCCTATACGCTCCGCAATTTGACTAAGGCATGAATTATGAACGCACACAAAGGCTACTTTGGGCTTGATAACACATAGCTCAGAACTGTTTTTTTCATTCATATTAATCACATACGCACTTTGATTAACTTCTCTATTTGTTCTACGGAAAGCATTCTACCGGTCGAAACAACTTTTCCGTCTATGACGATTGCGGGCGTCATCATAACGCCATAGCGCATAATTTCATTTATATCCGATAAATTTACAGGTTCTTCCACCCCACAATTTTTTGCAGCAATAACCGCATTCTGATGGTTTTGTGTCGATTTTTTACAACAGCTTCCCAAAGTAATGATTTTCATAAAAATACCTCCCTATTAAACAAATAAAAAATAAAGGGATTGTTTTAGTCAATGCTTTTGTCGGACTCTACAAAATAAACGAGGACGGAAAAGAAGAATTAATAGCAACGACAAAAACAAATTCCGAAGGACTGTATATGTTCAGCAAGGTTGAAAGCGGTCGTCATAAAGTAAAAGCAAAACAAAATAAATTTTAACAGATATTAAAAAAAATATTTATTTGAAAAAGCGCATTAAATTTGCGATTTTTTTATAATAAGTTGAAATGAATATAACTAAAAAATTTTAAAAAACATAATCATATTAATTATATTGTTTTGAATTTTATTAATAATTTATTATAAAACAAAATTTTCTGTTTTAATTTAAGATTAGCAAAGAAAAATTTAATAAAGATATTGACTTTTTGATATATAATGGGTATTATATAAATATAGGTACAGAGGGAATTATGGCACCTAAAATAAAGGTTTCAAAAGAAAAAATTTTAGATACGGCTTATAAAATCGTTAAAAGAAGCGGAATGGAAAAACTCAGCGCAAGCAAACTTGCCAAAGAACTTAACTGTTCCACTCAACCGATTTTTTGGTGGTATGAGAATATGAACGACGTAAAAGAAGCCGTTATTGAAAAAGCCTCGCAGCTATTTGAAAGTTACTTAAAAAGAGAAATAAAAGATATGAATCCTTATAAGGCAATCGGAATAAACTATATAAAATTCGCACAGGACGAAAAAGAACTTTTTAAACTACTTTATATGGGTTCTAAAAAAATAAGAGAGAATACCATTTCGAGCGATAAAAACAAGCCTTATATAATAAATGTAATACAAAACGAAGAGATGCTTACGCAAGAGAATGCGGAGCGGGTTTTTGAAGAACTATGGCTTTTTTGTCACGGAATCGCTACAATGATGGCAACCGACACGGCGGTTTTCGATGACGATAAAATAAGTTCTATGCTGACGGATATATATAAAGGAATACTTTTAAAAATAAAAGAAGAAAATCAAAATTAAGGAGGGAAAAATGGAAAAATACGATGCAGTGGTAATAGGCGCAGGAAACGGCGGACTTGTTGCAGCCATTCGCTTATTACAAGGTGGAGCAAAGGTACTTGTAGTTGAAAAACACAATCTGCCGGGTGGCTTTGCTACGAGTTTCAGAAGGGGCAGATTCGAATTCGAAGCGTCACTACACGAACTTAACGATTTCGGAACGAAAGACAACAGCGGCGATGTAAGAGCTCTTTTCGATTCATTGGGAGTAACGGATAAAATCGAATGGCTGGAAATTCCCGAAGCGTACAGAGTCATATCTAAGGAAGAAAAAATCGACGCAACAATGCCTTTCGGTGTTAAAAACTTTATTGACAAAATGGTAAGTTATGTACCTGAAAGCAAAGATTCAATAGAAAAATTCTTTGAACTTGCTAAAAATGTTCATGCAGCGCAAGCTTATACTAACTCTGTCAACGGAGTAACAGACCAAAAAGTAATGCTCAGCGAACATGCAAATTTCGTTAAAGTAGGTTCATATTCCGTAAACGAAGTACTTAATGCTATAAAAATGCCAAAGAAAGCAAAGGATATTTTAAACGCATATTGGTGCTATCTTGGAGCGCATTGCGATGATTTGAGTTTTGTTCACTATGCTTCCATGGTATACAGATATATAACAAAAGGCGCATCTATGCCGAAGATGCGTTCACACGAAATTTCTTTGGCGCTTGTAGAAAGAATAAGAGAATTAGGCGGCGATATCTGGTTCAATACCGAAGCCGTAAAGATTATCACAAGCAAGCAGGATAACGGAGTAGAAGGCGTAGTGTTAAACGGCGGAAGAGAAATAAAAACAAGACATGTAATTGCAAACTGCGCTCCTCACATTGTGTACGGCAGAATGATTGACAAAGTTCCCGAACAGATTATCAGGGAAACAAATGCAAGAAAACTTGCCGGCAGAGGTTTTACTCTGTTTTTAGGCTTAAATAAAAGTGCCGATGAATTGGGAATAGAAAACCATAACTACTTTTTATACGACACAATGGACACGGTAAAACAGTACGAATTAATGAAAACTATTAAAAACAACAGAGCACAAGCTACCGTCTGCTTAAACAGAGCTTATCCCGAGTGTTCTCCCAAAGGTACGACTATGATGTATTTTACAACATTGTTTATGTCTGACGACTGGGGCAATGTAACTGCGGAAAACTACTTTAAAACAAAAGAAGAGTATGCAAAAGAAATGATAAAGAGGTTCGAGCAAGATACAGGAAGCAAAATTATGGACAGCATAGAAGAAATTTCGATAGCAACTCCTATGACCTACGCTCGTTACTGCGGACATCCCGAAGGCGATATATACGGATACGAATCACAGTATTGGGACGGTTTGACTCCCCGACTTTTAATGATGGCAGAAGATCATAAAACGAGAGGACTCAGATTTGCAGGCGGCTATTCCATGAGGCTTTCGGGATATTCGAGCGCATATTTTTCGGGCGACATAACAGGCAGACAGACTGTCGGCGATATTAAAAAGGAGGGATAAAAAATGGCATATCGTTTCAAAAAACAAATTTTCGGATTTATGGACCTTTTAAGGTTCAAAAAAATGGTGAAAGTCAGAAGAGAAAAATTATCCGGTGCGCCGTCAACTCCTCTTCCTAAAACTTATAAGGTTAACGAAACCGCAAAAATATTGCATCCGGGAAATCAATCGGTAAAACTTATAGATATAGTAAAAGATACAGCCGATACAAAAACCTATACTTTCGAACTTACAAAGAAAACCTTTTTCAGAGCAGGACAGTATGCAGTACTGAGAAGTAATGTGGGCGAAAGTCTGGTCAGCAGACCTTATGCAATATCCTCTTCCCCTTTAACCGCACTTAAAGAAGGAAAAGTATCTCTGACAATAAAGAAGGCAGGATTTTTCAGCGACTGGATGTTCAAAAATGCTAAGGTCGGCGACGAATTTACTTTGGGCGCCCCTTTCGGACAGTTTTACTATGAACCGTTGAAAGACAGAAAAACCGTTGTCGGAATTGCAGGCGGCAGTGGCATAACTCCCTTCTATTCAATGGCGCAAGCAATAAAAGAAGGCAGTGAAGAATTTAAACTTATACTTTTTTACGGTGCAAAAACCGAAAAAGATTTAATCTTTAAAAAGGAACTCGACTCTCTTGTAAGCGACAATTTCAAGGTTATATATGTACTGAGCGACGAAAAGAAATCGGGCTACGAAGAAGGATTTATTACCAAAAAGATAATAGAAAAGTATGTAACCGAAGAATTTACCGCAATGCTTTGCGGCCCCGACGCAATGTATGCATTCGTAGATAAGGAACTTGAAAAAATGAATGTAACAGGAAAATACCTTAAACACGAAGCAAATTGCATAGGGGTAAGAGATGTTAAGCCTAAAAAATACAAATTGAAAGTCAACATAAAAGATAACAGCTATGAAATAGAAGCAAGTTCGGACGAAACCCTTTTGGTATCAATGGAAAAAGCAGGACTGAAAGTTCCGTCAAGGTGCAGAGCCGGCGGCTGCGGATATTGCCACAGTAAACTTATAAGCGGACAGTTCAGTATAGCGGGCGCAGATAAAAGAAGACTTGCCGACGCAAAATTTTCCTATATCCACCCTTGCTGCTCTTATCCCGACAGCGATATGGAACTTACCGTTCCCGAAGGCTGATATAATTTAAAATTAATAAAAAAGACGCATTGATATGCGTCTTTTTTTGTTTATTATCATTTTTACTTCATAGGTTTTATCATAGATTCGATAAATTGCACTTCTTCTTTTGTAAAATTGTATTTTTTATATAATTGAGAATCTATTTCGTTTATTGTTTCGCACTCATACTTTGCGTTTGCTTCTTGATCTAAATTTGTTATACTTTTACTCCAATCAATATTGTTTTTTATTGAATTAAAATCTGGCAAATAATACATAAATTTATATGGTGTTAATTCAGAAATTAATCTCACAAAATGTGTTTTCATATATAAAATATAATTTAGTGCATCGGTCAAATTATCAGAATAATATAAACATAATTTAGTTCTTCCGAACATTTCTTCTTTTGATAGAAGCATTATATTGTTAGGGTTTCTAAATGCTTCATTAGGATAAGCTGAACTTATAACTACTTTATAAACTTCTGGTTGCAAATATTCCAATGATTTTGTTTTAATATAGTACCAATATGCTTTTCCCCCAGATCCCGCTTTATTGTTAGTAATAACTTTTGTGTATCCATGTGGAACATGTGCATTTCTGTCTGTTACCTGCGATAATATCATATCAGGATTATTTTCTACAAAATTTGATTCACAACATTTTTTTATAAAATATTTTTTATTCGAATTAGTAATATTTTTTAATTTTTCTGCTATACTAAAAAACTCTTTTCTAACAGGCATAATTCTATCAGTTCTATCAATTAAGCAATTCTGATAAATTATTTTTTCTGTTGGTTTGTTTTTATCCCATAAATAAACACCGACATCTCCTAAAATGCGACGAACAGCATTACCAAAAATATCTTCTTCTCCTGGAATATTCTTTTCACTTCCTTTATTGCTACCATTATATATATTTATTTTAATTAATTCTTTATCTAAAAAGTTTTCGATTCCTCTTTGATACTCCTTCGCTGGATAAATTAGACTTACAATATTAGATATTTTTCTGGATAAATTTTTAAAATGATTATATAAATTAATAGTATTATCATTATTCCCTTTTGTTGCAATTTTTACAGTTTCCTGATACGGCGGATTGCCGACTACTGCGTCAAATTTCACTTTTTTATCTCCTTTTATTACTGTATCATTTATGTTTATATCGCTGAATGTTTTGTCCTGTGTTAGTATATCGCAAATTTTTTCGTAATCTATTTCTTTTGACGGCTTTCCGTCCTTTTTTATTATTTTTTTATCCAATAATTTAAAAGTATTCAATTTTTCCGGATCGGCTATATGAGAAATCGGAAACTTTAAAATTTCATAAATTTTTCTTGTAAATTCATAGGTCAGAGAAGAAGTAGGAATACAGTATATCGAACTTTTTATTTTTTCAATTTCGGTATCGTTTTTCAATAAGTTATATAACGCAACGGTAAACTCTGCCGTTTTGCTTGCTATATCGAGTATTCTTCCTCCGCCGTTTACTATTTGTAGAAGTTTGTCTTTCCCTATATTTAAATACATATCGTGGCAAATATTATTCGGCGTAACTATTTCCGCCTCGGAAATTCTGCTGAACCTTTTAAGAGCATTATTTACCCTTTCTTCTTCGGATAAATCTTCTTCCTTTGATAATAAATTTGCTTGTTCTAATTGTCTGTCTATATCAAAGGCAAAAGCCCTTCTGCATTTTTCGATATGTAGCTTTATATAATTTAAATCCAAATTCAGATTTTTAAAAATCCTTAAATTTTCATCTTTGTATATGCTTTCTTCCGTAATACTTTTTACAATATCTTTCAAAGAAGTTATATTGGATTTAGTCAAAAATGAATAAAACATTAAAAGAGCAATAAAGTTTTTATAATTTTTTCTTAACTTTTTTAATTCGCTTTTATTGTCTGAACTATTTTCTTCTGTTTTTAAGTTATTGTTTTCATAAATGTCTTCTCTGTCTTTATCGCTGTCTGTTTTGCCGTCAAGCAAACCGTCGATATTCATATCCGAAATTTTATCGCTGTTATACATTCTGTCTTTTATATTGCTGCTTATTCCCTTTTCGGATAAACTACTAATAAAATTATACAGCATACTATCGGAAAGCATATTTTCGTCTAATTCAACTTTATTGCTTGCTTCCATTATGGAAATATTCTTATTATAATCGGAAATAATTTTTATAATATCTGTCGGGTTAACTTGTACAAGCCTGTCGGCATTGTTGGTAATTATAGGAAAATATTCGAGTTCTTTATTTAAAACTTTTTCAAAATCATAGTTTTGATTTGTAACATCACCGGCAATTTTTATGGAAATTCCTTGAAGTTCGAACATTCTTGCAGGGTCAAAATCGACTAAAATCGTTTGCGGTTTCATATCTATTTTAGTAACATACTTTTTGCCGTTTTTATCCTCTGCTTCTATTTCTTTTACATATTGATTTTGGATTCTGAATATCGCCTGATCATACTCTTGTGGGGATTTTGTATTTTTGAGCATAATCATAGTATCCCACTCGGGAACGGTAACTCCGGTAAGCATTTTGTTTACGGTAAGAGTAAGGGTTTTGATACCGTTTTGTTCGCATTGTTTTATAGTTGCCTTTACCTTATCAACGCTGTCAAGTTGCGAAGTAAGTTTGTGACCCGTGATATTGAGTACATTATAGTCTTTTAAATTTATAAAATCGTTTTTATTGTTCAATAAAAGATTTTCCATAGCGTCACAAGAATACTTATAAGGCAAAACCATAACGATATGTTTACAAACATCGTTTTCTTTGATTTTAGGAATATTGAGAAAACTCAGTATTTTTTTATCGGTATTTTTTCCGTCGATAATTTTTAAAAGATTTAAAACTTCTTTTTCGTAAATAAACTTTGTATCGTCTCCTTTATCTGTTAAAAGCAAATCGTTCAATGTCCATTTATTTCCGTTTTTTGAAGCGTTTTCCAAAATTTGTTGAGTTTCTTGGGGTATATTAAAAGCGAATCTAAGCATTTTGGGAAAACCGAAATAAGGATTATCATATTCTTCATAAGGAAAAGCCGTTTCGGGATTTATTGTTCCGGAATCGATATCTTTTTTATGTTCTTTTAACCATTTTTCTTTATCGTTTAAAATATCACTGAACTGACAGGACGCAATCATATTTTTTTGATTAAATTCATCTCTGTATAATAAATTGTAAGGTGTTCCGGAAAGGTGAAGTCTTATATCGCTTTTAAGTTTTTTTGTTTCTTCTTCTAATTTTTTGAATTCGTTTATTTCATTATTAATTACGGCAAAATCTTCTTCGTCGTCGTTTTTATCTCTTTTTATAGGCATTCCGTAAGTAGCCGCCCATGCGCCGAAATGGGTTTCGTCTATAATTATCATATCGAAATATGTTTTATAAATGTTTTTCAGCTTTTCTTTTATTTCGCCGCTTTCTTTTCCGCTACCTGTAAGATTTTGAAGAGTTAAGAAAACTGCAACGGCATTTTTATTTTTAAACTCATCGTTGTTTTTATTGCATAAAATTTCGTCTATAATATTCGGGTTTTCAACAAAATTTCTATCGCATAAAAATGCATATTCTTTAAAGCACTTTGGCATTTCAACCGTTTTTTTCCATTCGTTAGCGACATCGGCTTTTGCCGAAACGATTAAAACTTTTTTGAAATTATTTCTTGCGGCACACGACAATGCGGTAAACGATTTACCGAATCGCATAACTGCGTACATTAATAATTCTTTTTGCGTTTTAATTTTTTCACAGAAATTTTCTACAACTTTTTCCTGGTTGTCACGCAATTTCCAATCTTTATCGTTATTCCAATGTTTATCTATTACATTTTTGTCTTTTAATTTATAATATAAATAGTTAGGATTTTTTTGTTCGTATCCTCTTTTTATTTCTTGTATTCCGTGTTTTATTTCTTCCGTTGAAACATTTTCAAAAAATTCGTTAGAAAAATAAATATTTTCGCCAAATAAATTATAAAATTTTTTCTTATCTAATCTGTTATAGCCTTTATTTGTCAGATAAGTGTGCAAAGCATAATCTCTGAAATAAATATCTTTATTGACTTTTGCAAGCGCTTCTTCTTCGTTTTCGATATCGGGAAAAACTCTTTCCAAATCCGAAAATAAATCTTTCCACTCTGTTAATCTTTTTTCAATACTTCGAGATGTATCGCCGACTTTTATATAGTTAGGTACAGTATTTGTAGAAAAAGCATAGATATGCGGTTCCCGTCTTACTTCGATTGTATTTTCCATTTCGTTTAAGGTTATATATTCCTTCATATTATTTTTTCTCCTTAAACAAGTCTACAAACTTAACCTTCTTACCTTTTTCCCAATCCATAATGTAGCAATATATACCGTTATGTTTTTTGGGATTGTTTTTTCTACAGCCTTCGCATGACTCTTCGTGAATTTCTTCGCCCCATAATAATCTTTCGACTATTTTTTCGTTATGGCAACTTTCGGGAATAACATATTTAAGTCCGTCCATCTGCCAAATGTTCCATGCTAAAATTGCGGCTATATTTCTTAACTCTTCTTTTTCGGGCTTTTTGTTGAATTGTAACTCGTAATTATCGATATAGGTATACAGCAAATTTTCTCTTGCAAGTAATACATTGTCGCCCTGCCAATCAAAACCGTAGGTACTTTGCATTGCTTTTTTTGCCCAAAATTTCCATTCCGATTCTATTTCGGTATTCTCGTTTACTACTCTGAGTTTCCTGTCTAAAATACCTATTCTGTCTTTTACGGGTATAAGCTCGCCTGTAACGGTATCGTAACGGCTTGCAAGATACGGTGCTTCGCCGCAAGTTATTTCAAGTCTTACAGAAACAACATAATCCTGCCATGTTTTTCCGTCTGCTGTGGGAAATTTTATTTTATTTTTACTTGTTTGCCATGTTTTTTCATTTTCAGTATTGAAAACATTTGCAGCATTAAACCACTGTTCGTCTATAAGATTATTTTGTTTATTGCATATCCAAGAAGGTGTAAATACTTCGGCTTTGTCTCGTATTCGAATTTGTTGTTCTGTTTTGGATTTTTCGACACGGGGTTTTATAATACTGCCGTTTTTTCCGGTAACGGAAAATACGGTAATTTTATCTGTTTTTTGATATCCTTTTCCGTTTTCGGAATAATTATCGGTTGCCCATATAATATTTTTTTTGGAACTCATATCTTTGAGTAAAACGGATAACAATTCCGAATCTAATTTCAGAATGCTGTTTTCTTTTATATCTGCCGTTTCTTTTTTTACCATTTTACTCACCGATTATTTTCTTACTTTAAATTATATCATTTAAATAATAACAATTCAATTATTTTAATAATTTAGAAAATTGTTTGTTCAAAATAATTTTAAAATTAACTATAAAAAAAGCACCTGCGGTGCTTATTTTTAATACTCTTTTTTATCTTTTTTGTTTTTATAATCGTTATAAAGAGTAAGGCATTTTACTTTTTCTGTTTGAATAAAGTAGTTTTTTCTTTTATCTTGTTCGAAAAATTTATAGAAGCCGTTATCTCTGAACCCTATATCTTCGGTATCGGATATACTGCAACCGTAATATACCTTTTCTATATTTGCCCAAAGGCAAGCGCAAGCGCACATTGGACAAGGCTCGCCCGTTGTATAAAGTATACAGCCTTTTAAATCGTAAGTATTCAGTTTTTTACAAGCTTTTCTTATAGCGTCTATTTCTCCGTGGCAAGTAGGGTCGTTTGTCGAAAGCACTCTGTTGTGTCCTTTGGCTATTATTTTTCCGTCTTTTACTATTACTGCGCCGAAAGGTCCGCCTTCGTTTTTTTCGATTGCCTTTCTTCCTTCCTTTAAAGCCTCTTCCATAAATTTATCCATATGCTCTTCCTTTTTATGTTTTGCTTTTTAATTAAATATCAATCTTTAATTATGCTGCTTTTCTTAACCGATTATTTTTTTAAACGGCTTAAATTTATTTAATACCATTTCCTTTTTTACTGCAATTATAATTAAACGATTTTAACCCTGCAAAACACGCTGTTTAATATTATTTTTAAATAAAGTTCATAAATTAGTACCGCAAAACGCACGATATGTTTGCGTTTGTCTGTGTATAAAATATCTTAAACCGCATTGTTTATCTTTTATTTTGATTATTGCTTTTTTTCAGACTTACTTTAAATAAAGTCTGTAATTTTTACATTATAATAAACGATTAAAGTAAATTTTCGGCAATCTAATTGATAATATTTACTTATTAAATACAAAAAATTTGCTTTAATATTTTTTAAATCCGATTTAATAAAAAACGCCGTTTAATACGGCGCATTTTTATTTTTTCATTAATTTTACCATTACCGCCTTTTGTGCGTGCAATCTGTTTTCTGCTTCTTCGAAGATTTCTGCTGCGTGTTTTTCGAGTACTTCGTCGGTAATTTCTTCGTTTCTGTGAGCGGGAAGACAATGTAATACTATTGCCTCCTTATCGGCTTTTTTCATAAGTTCGGCGTTTACCTGGAAATTTTTAAAATCTTTTGCCCTTTGCTGCGCTTCTTTTTCCTGCCCCATACTTGCCCATACATCGGTATAGACGACATCGGCTTTTTCTGCGGCCTCAAAAGGATTATCGGTTATGGTTAAAATATTTGCCTTTTTACCTTCTTCGCAAAGATTTTTATCGGGCATATGATTTTTTGGACATGCTACGAATATTTTCATACCTGTTTTTATGCACCCTGCTATCAAAGAATTTGCCATATTGTTTCCGTCCCCGATAAAACACAGCTTTAACCCTTTTAAAGAACCTTTTATTTCCCTTATAGTCATAAAGTCGGCAAGCACCTGACAAGGATGACAGTAATCGGTAAGTCCGTTTATTACAGGAATTCCCGAATACTCTGCAAGTTCTTCGACATCGGACTGTTTAAAGGTTCTTATCATTATTCCGTTAAGATATCTTCCGAGCACTCTTGCGGTATCTTTTATCGGCTCTCCTCTTCCGAGTTGCAGATCGGCAGAACTTAAAAACAAACCGTTACCGCCTAATTGATATATTCCTGTTTCAAAAGACACCCTTGTTCTTGTGGAAGCTTTCGTAAATATCATTCCCAAGGTTTGCCCCTTTAATACTTCGTGCGGTATTCCGTTTTTGAGTTCGTATTTAAGTTGATCGGCAAGATTTAATATTTCGTTTATTTCGGTAGACGACAAATCGCCGAGTTTTAGTAAATGTTTCATATTACACCTCGCTGTTTAAAACCTCTTTTAATATATTTACCCCCCTTAAAAGTACGGTTATGCTTATGTTTAACGGGGGTAAAAGTCTTACTTTATTTTTTGCGCCGAGTACTATAAGTCCTCTTTTTGCACATTCTTTTATCACATAATTTTTATCTTTACATTCTATTCCGAGCATAAGTCCCATTCCCGTTATATTGCATTTGCATTCCGAAAGACCGTCTCTTATTATTTTTTCCCTTTCAATAACGCCTTTTAAAAGTTCCTCGTCAATGCTTTTTAAAACCGAAAGGGCTCCTGCGCAAACTGCGGGATTTCCGCCGAATGTGCTTCCGTGACTTCCTGCGCCCAAAGTTTCTTCGACTTTTTCGCCCATTAATACGGCTCCTATCGGAAGTCCGTTTCCGAGTCCCTTTGCAGTGGTAATTATATCGGGCTTGATTTCAAAATGTTCAAAAGCGTAAAGTTTACCGGTTCTTCCGTTTCCCGTCTGAACTTCGTCTGCTATAAACAATATATCGTTTTCTTTGCAGTATTCGTAAACCTTTTTGATAAACTCTTTATCCTGAACGAGTACTCCGCCTTCGCCTTGAATAAATTCCGTCATTACGGCGCAAACTGTTTTTTTATCGGCTGCTTTTTTGAACTTTTCAAAATCTCCCGCTTCGGTATAAACAAAGCCGTCCAGAAAAGGAAAGAAAAAGTCGTGCATACTTTCCTGAGCGGTTGCGCTGAGAGTTGCTATCGTTCTTCCGTGAAAGGAGTTAACGAAAGTTATTATATCGCTTCTGCCTTTTTTGTACTTGTCGAAAGAATATTTCCTTGCGCATTTAATGGCACATTCGTTTGCTTCCGCACCCGAGTTGCAAAAAAACGCTCTTTTATATCCTGTACGACGGCAAAGTTCTTCGGCAAGTTCTGCCTGCGGCTTGCTGTAATAAAGGTTAGAGGTATGGCTTATTTTCTTTATCTGACCGATTACCGCCTTTTTCCACCTTCTTTCACCTATGCCAAGTCCGTTTACGGCTATACCGGAGCCGAAGTCTATGTATTCCTTTCCCTTTTCGTCATACAAAAAACTGCCTTTTCCTTTGACAAGAACTATATCTTCTCTCGAATAATTCTTTACGAGGTATTTATCGCTTTTTTCTTTTACGGTCATTTTCTTTCTCCTAATAGAACATTGTTCCCAAGCCTTCGTCGCTCATCATTTCTATAAGTATTGCGTGTTCCACTCTTCCGTCTATAATAAAGACTTTTTTTACTCCTCTTCTTATTGCTTCAACGCAGCAGTTTACTTTCGGTATCATTCCGCCTGAAATAATTCCTTCCTTTTGAAGAAGAGAGGTTTCGCTGACATTGACTTCTCTTATAAGAGTGTTTATATCGTTTTTATCTTTTAAAAGTCCCGGTATATCGCTTAAATTTATAAGCGCCATCGCTTTAAGTTCGCCTGCAAGCCTTGCCGCAACGGTATCGGCGTTTATATTGTATACCCTTCCTTTCTTGTCGCAGCCGACGCTTGCTATAACGGGAATGTACCCGCTGTCCAATATATCTAAAACGGGTTTAGGATTAACAGATGTTATTTTCCCGACGAAACCGAGTTCCTTGTTTTCAAAATCCGCTTCTATCATTCTGCCGTCTATTCCGCAAAGTCCGACGGCTTTTCCGCCGCTGAGTTCGACAAGGTTTACAAGATCCTTATTTACTTTCCCTGCAAGGACCATTTGAACGACTCCGATAGCGTTCTCGTCGGTTTTTCTGAGTCCGTTTATAAACTCCGTTTTTATATTCATTTTATTGAGCGCTTCGTTTATCTCGGGGCCGCCGCCGTGAACAAGAACGGTTTTTACTCCTATCTGTCTTAATAAAACTATATCGCCCATTACGGCTTTTTTCAGTTTTTCATCGGTCATAGCGTTGCCGCCGTATTTGATTACAACCGTTTGTCCGTAATATTTTTTTATATAAGGAAGAGCCTGTGAAAGTATTTCGGCTTTTTCCGCATTTCCAATATTTTTTATCATTTTTTTCTACCCCTTGATTATTAAGTTCTGTAATCTCCGTTTATCCTGACATAATCGTAAGTCAAATCGCAGCCCCAACCTGTGGCACTTCCGTTTCCGTCTTTTAAAGTAACGGTTACCGTGATTTCCTTTTCGGAAAGTATTTTTTTTGCAAGCTCTTCGTCAAAATCGAGTCCTGCTCCATTTTTACAAACTACGATATTTCCCGCTTCCGAAAAGAATTCTACTTCGGCTTTTTTAAAATCGGCTTCGGCTCCCGAGTACCCTGCTGCGCAAAGTACCCTTCCCCAATTTGCGTCCGCACCGAACATCGCCGCTTTGAAAAGACTACTGGATATAACGGACTTTACCATTTTGTTCGCGCTTTCATCGTCTTTTGCTCCTTTGACGGTACATTCAATAAGTTTTGTTGCACCTTCTCCGTCAGAAGCTATCATTTTGCAGAGTTTCATCGTAACTTCCGAAAGGGCTTTGCAAAACTCTTTAAAATCGGCGCCGTCTGAAATTACGGTTTGATTTTCCGCTTTACCGTTTGCAAGAATACAAAGCATATCGTTTGTTGAAGTGTCTCCGTCTACGCAAACCATATTAAAACTTTTTTTGACATCTTCGCTTATTGCTTTTTGAAGCATTTCGGATGATATCGATATATCAGTGGTTATAAACACCAATAATGTCGCCATATTAGGACAAATCATTCCCGAGCCTTTGGCTATACCGCCGATTTTGCAGACTTTTCCCAAGGCATTGAATTCCACTGCGTATTCTTTGGCAAAGGTATCGGTAGTCATAATGGCTTCCGCAGCGTCCTTTCCGCCGTCTTTTGAAAGTGCTTTTGTCGCAAGCGGTATACCTTTTTCGAAAGGTTCGATTAATAGTTTCTGTCCTATAACTCCCGTGCTTGCCACTATTACGTCCTCTTTTTTGATTCCGTTGTTTTCCGCAACTATCTGACAGCATGTTTCGGCTATCTTCTCGCCGTCTTCTGCGCAAGTGTTTGCGTTACCCGAATTGCATATTATCGCTCTTGCCTTTCCGTCTTTGATATGCTTTTCGGTAACCGTTAAAGGCGCTCCCTTAACCTTGTTCTGTGTATAAACCGCAGCCGCACTGCAATCGCAGTCGCTGAAAATAAGAGCTAAATCTTTTTTTGTTTTATTTTTCCTGATTCCTGCGTGAACGCCGCTTGCGCTGAATCCTTGTGCCGCAGTTACTCCGCCTTCGATAAATTTCATATTAATCCCCTTTTACAAGACCGTAATCTTCTTTAAGTCCTGCCATTATGTTCATACATTGCACCGCCGCTCCCGAAGCTCCTTTGCCAAGATTATCGTAAACGGCAGATACAAGTATTCTGTCTTCGTTTCCGAATACGAAAATTTGCATATCGTCTCTTTTTTCCAACAGCCCTGCGGAAAGAAATCCTTTTTTATCCCCTTCATTATACGAATTAACTTTTATCATACCTTGTCCGCTATAATGTTCCTTTAAAACATTATATATATCTTTTGCTCCGCCTTTTTTAAGTAAATGTCTGTAAAAAGGCAGACTTACTTCCATTCCGCTGTAAAAGTCTGCAACAACCGGACAAAATATCGGGTCGAAACTCAATCCGCATACCGCTTTCATCTCTTTCAAATGTTTATGCTGTTGTGAAAGTCCGTACTGGCGGGGAAACATATATTCTCTGTCTCTTTCGGTATTATTGTACTCTTCTATCATCGATTTTCCGCCGCCTGAATATCCTGTTAGCGAATGACATACAAGAGGATAGTCTTCACTGATAATTCCCGCCTTTATAAGAGGATAAACTATAACCGCAAAACCGCTTGCGTGACACCCGGGAACTGCGGTTTTTGAAGAAGAAACAATTTTCTTTCTGTGCTCACTGCTGAGTTCGGGAAGTCCGTAAGCCCAATTTTTTTCCGTTCTGTGAGCTGTTGAAGCGTCTATTATTCTGACATTTTTCCCTGCCGTTTTAACCGCTTCTCTGCTTGCGTCGTCCGGAAGACACAAAAAGGTAAAGTCGCTTTCTTCCATAAACTGTTTTTTTACATTTATATCCTTTCTGTCCTTTTCTTCTATTTCAAGGATTTCAATGTCTTCTCTTTTGCTTAACCTTTCTTTGAGTTTAAGTCCGGTTGTTCCTTTATTTCCGTCAATAAATACCTTAATCATTTTTCTGTTTTACCGTGTTTTAATTTTATTTATGCTTTGTATATTTAAGCTTAAATCAATATTTTTTTAAAATCTCGTTGATTTCTTCGATTTGTTCTTTTACCCTTTCAGGTGCAGGAGCTCCTTCGCTTTTTCTTCCGGAAAGACAGTTTTTAAGTTCGATTGCGCTGTAAATATCGTTTTCGAAAATATCGCTGAAAATTTTATACTCTTTTAAGTCAAGTTCGTCGAGAGATTTGCCTTTCTCTATGCAGTATGCGACGATTTTTCCCGTGATATTATAAGCCGTTCTGAACGGTATACCTTTTTTAGCAAGATAATCGGCACAGTCAGTTGCGTTAATATACCCAAACTTTGCCGCTTTTTCCATATTTTTAGAATTGACCTTTGCAGTACTTAACATACCGGTAAAAATTTCAAGACAGTCGATAACGGTTTCTGCACTGTCAAAAAAGAATTCTTTATCTTCCTGCATATCCTTGTTGTAAGCAAGGGGAAGTCCTTTCATTACGGTAAGTAAAGTTACAAGATTTCCGTACACCCTGCCCGTCTTTCCCCTTATGAGTTCAGCCATATCGGGGTTTTTCTTTTGCGGCATAATACTGGAACCTGTCGTGAACGCATCGTCAAGTTCTATAAAAGAAAATTCTCTTGTGCTCCATATTATCATTTCCTCGCAAAATCTCGATAAATGCATCATTATAAGAGCGCAGCAAAAAGAATATTCGAGGGCGAAATCTCTGTCCGAAACGCCGTCCATACTGTTGGAAGTTATATTTTCGAACCCCAATAACTTTGCCGTCATATTCCTTTTTATGGGATAAGTAGTTCCCGCAAGCGCACAGCTTCCTAAGGGAGAATAATCGGTTCTTTTAAAACAATCCTTTACTCTCAATAAATCTCTTATAAACATATAGGCATAAGCACAAAGATGATGACCGAAAGTTACGGGTTGCGCTATCTGCATATGAGTATAACCGGGCATTATTGTATTGATATTTTCACTTGCTTTAACTGCAATTTCATTAATAAGATTTTTGAGAGCGGTTTCGGTTTCCATTATCTTTTCTTTAAGATATAATCTGCTGTCTAAGGCAACCTGATCGTTACGGCTTCTTGCGGTATGAAGTTTTTTGCCGAGCTCTCCGAGCCTTGCCGTCAATTCGCTTTCGATAAAGCTATGAATATCTTCCGCCTCTTGGTCTATTTTTAATTTTCCGGTTTCAATATCGCTCTTTATGTTTTTGAGTTCTTTGGTTATCTTGTCGCCTTCGCCTTCTTTTATTATTCCGCAGTTTTTGAGCATTGTAACATGCGCTATACTGCCTTCTATGTCGCAAGCAAACAATTTTTTATCTGTCTCTATGGAAGCATTGAATTTTGCGCACTTTTCGTCAAGAGGCTTGCTGAATCTTCCTTTCCACAGTTTGTCCATATTTTGCTCCTATATATTTAATTATTATATCCTTAGATGATTTGTTTTTTATACATTTATTAAAGTTTGACTTTGTTGATAATCGGTTTTTTTCAATGCCGGTTTAAATTCTTTATTTTGATTTCTCAAATTTTTAAATTTTTAATGCCGTCATAAAACTTTTAAATTGAACTTCCGACAGAGTTTTAGTTTTTAATATAAACTTTATTACTTGGTTTTTTTGTTTTCTTTAAGGGCTTTTACTTTTATCGGAAGACCGAAAAGATTGATAAAACCTTCACTGTCTTTCTGATTATAAACTTCGTCTTCGTTGAAAGTTGCAATCTCTTCGTCGTATAGTGAATAAGGACTTTTTACCCCTGCGTTTATTATGTTTCCTTTATAGAGTTTAAGTTTTACGCTTCCGGTAACCTTTTCCTGAGTTTTGTCAACGAAAGCAGAAAGAGCTTCCCTTAACGGAGTAAACCATTTACCGAAATAAACAAGTTCTGCAAACTGCTCTGCAATAAGTCTTTTATAATGCTGGGTATC
Organism: uncultured Clostridia bacterium; assembly: GCA_944342015.1. Taxonomy (GTDB): domain Bacteria; phylum Bacillota; class Clostridia; order Christensenellales; family CALVMC01; genus CALVMC01. Next base: position 77,446 of record CALVMC010000005.1, on the reverse strand, counting down.
ACGATCGAGACAAAGAGTTTCAAGAACTTCGTGAGCACGGTAGAGTATGGTTCCGCCCGGAGTTTCATAAACCCCTCTCGATTTCATTCCTACAAGACGGTTTTCAACAATATCGCTTAACCCTATTCCGTTTTCGCCGCCGAGTTTGTTAAGTTCGGTAACAAGTTTTACGGAATCGATTTTTTGTCCGTTCAGTTTTACGGGTATTCCTTTTTCAAAACCTATCTCTACATAACAGGGCTTGTCGGGAGCAAGTTCGGGACAAACTCCCATTTCTAAAAAACCTTCTTTTTTATACATAGGTTCGTTTTCGGGATTTTCAAGATCCAATCCTTCGTGCGAAAGATGCCATATATTTTTGTCTTTTGAATAATTTGTTTCTCTGCTGATTTTTAAAGGAACATTATGCGCTTCGGCATAATCTATCTCTTCGTCTCTCGATTTTATATCCCATATTCTCCAAGGAGCGATAATATCCATTTCGGGAGCAAAGGCTTTTATGGTAAGTTCGAAACGAACCTGATCGTTTCCCTTTCCCGTACAGCCGTGACAGATAGCGTCGGCTTTTTCTTTTTTTGCTATTTCGGCAATTCTTTTTGCAATTACCGGACGGGCAAAAGCCGTTCCCAAAAGGTAATCGCCTTCATATTTTGCTCCGGCTTTCAAGGTCGGAAAAACATAGTTATCGATAAAATCCTTTTTAAGGTCTTCTATATAAAGTTTAGAAGCGCCCGTCTTTATCGCCTTTTCTTGAAGTCCGTCAAGCTCGGTACCTTGCCCTACATCTCCGGAAACAGCGATAATTTCAGGATTATCGTAGTTTTCTTTGAGCCAGGGAATTATAATCGAAGTGTCCAATCCGCCCGAATAAGCGAGTACTATTTTTTTGTATTTCTTTTCCATATCAAACCTCCGGAGAAGTAAATTTTATTTATAATTTCTTATATTTTAAGCCGAATATACATTAAAGTCAATTATTTTTATATAATTATGCAATATTTTTTATATTTATCGGTTATTTTATGCATATTTTGCATAATATTCATAAATTAATGCATAAATTTAACCGTTTATGCGTGTTTTGCGATTATTCTTCGGGATAATAGGGATATTTAAAGCCTCCGAATTCCTCCCATTCAGAAAGTTCTTCTTTATTCATTTTTTTTCTCGACGGAAGTTTTGCGGAATAATCTATAATACATTCCATTATCCCGAACCCGGCTTTTATGTAAGCTGCCGTTCTGTTGTGACCTGTCAGCACAAACAGAAAATCTTCATCGACCGCAAGAGTAACGGCGTCGAGTTTTTCTCCTCTCTGAATTTTATCGTAATAAAATTTAACCCTTCCCGCCATAAGTTCCTTGCAACTTTTTGTAGGATAAACATTTTCAGGACTCACAAAAACCTTTTGTTTGTATCCTCCCTTTTTGAATTCTTTGACTTGTTCCGAAATAACATTATAAACCTGCAAAGGCGTAAGATGAGAAGTATCGATGATTAAATCATAATTCGAATAGTCCAACATGGTAACCGAATAAATCATTTTATACCTTTCGTTTTCGGAAGCCCTTCTTTCTACAAGCTCTTTTAATGCTTCTTCTTTTGTGGAATATTTTTCTTCTGCGCTTTCCCTGTTTTTAAAAACCCTTTCCGCCGCAATAAAAGGCGATACGAGAAGCTGTATTTTAAATGCGTCTTTTACAAAATGCCAAGCCATGCGCGCGTCGAAAACAATATCCTTACCTTCATTTTTATTTGCATATTCAGAAAGCTTTCCGTCAATTGCATAGTCGTAAGCAAAATCTTTTTTTGCCCGTTCATTGAGTTCGAGAATGGAAATATTTAGTTCGGCTGCGCTGTCTCTTAAAGCCCTTCCCCCGCTGTAAATCTCAAATCCCTGTTCTTTTTCAAGCAGTTTGCATACTTCGCTTTTTCCGCTTCCGAGTTGTCCGTTGAGCGCAATAAACATTTATACCTCCTGAATGTTTAATGTGAAACATTTTAATCCGATTAAAAATCATCCGTTTTTTTAAGTTTATAACCAATCTTTTTTTATTTTTAAGATTAAAAAGTCGCATTTTTTGTTTTTTATTATATGGTCTTTTTAAAGATTAAATATTTATAAATATTTAACTATTTAAGTTTATCATTTAATTAAAAGTAAATCAAGCATACTGATACTTTAAATGATGTTATTAAATTATATTTTAAGATACTGAATTATTTAATTCGAAAACATAGTATCCAAGTCATAATAATGTATAAATTGCAAAAATTGAATTAAAACAATTTTTAAATTAAATTACAAACTCCTATTTTGTATTTCCTTTATAGTTTAATACCTATTATTGTTAAAACGGTTCATAATTTAAATTTTATTTTGGGTATTTTGAAATTAGTCTTGTATTTTGCCCGTGGCTGTGATATAATTTTTAAAAGAATAATTTCGACAAAATTTAATTTTAACAACGCTTTCGGGTGTTTTGGTGGCTTATGAAAACAATAGGTATAATTACAGCTTTGGATAAGGAATCTGTTTTCCTTAAAAAAAATCTCGGCGTTCTCGAAAAGGAAGAAATTATTGCGGACCAGCTTTTCCAGACTTACAATTTAAAAAACAAAAAAATAGTCATAGTGGATTGCCGAATCGGAGAAATCAACGCCGCTATTGCCACAACTCTTTTAGTAACAAAATTCAATGTTGAGGCCATACTTAACTTCGGAGCCGTCGGAGGACTTAACCCCGATTTGAAACTTTCCGATATGGTTTTAGTTACCGATGTAGTTCATTATGATTTCGACCTTTCCCCTACCGACAATGTCGTATGCGGTCAGTATCCTTGGTTTAACAGCGTTTCCATTCACTCGTCGGAAGAACTTTTACAACTTGCCTATAAACTTACCGATTTTACTTTAAAGCCGGGGATTGTTGCCTCAGGCGATAAATTCGTTTCTAATTTCAACCAAAAGAATCATCTAATAACTCAATATAATGCAGATATCTGCGATATGGAAGCCGCAGGAATCGCTCTCACGGCAACTTATTTTAAAATTCCTTATCTTATGATAAAAATAGTATCCGATCACGCCGACGATACGGCTCAGTTTGATTTTAATTTATTTATTCAGAGCGGAATAGAAAAATACTGTCATCTTGCAAAAAAAATACTCGAAGTTCTTTAATTTAATAATTTTAAGGGCTTTCCGTTTTATATTAATTATTTTTACCGAAAATAATAATGTTCAACAATAATTAAAATACGGGAGACATTATGGAAACAATAAACAGTTTTAAACTCAATCACGATACTCATAAAGAAGGAATATATCTTTCATCGGAAAAAAACGGAATTTATACCTACGATATAAGATTTAAAAAACCTAACGACGGAAATTATATATCCAATCCCGCCCTTCATTCGATAGAGCATATGTTCGCTACCGTAATAAGAAACGGAAAATACAAGGAAAATGTAATATATTTCGGTCCTATGGGGTGCAGAACGGGTTTTTATCTTATATTAAACAATATTCCTTACGATAAAGCCGTGAGCGAAATATATAGCTGTTTTAATATTTGTCTGACCTTGGAAAGTGTTCCCGGTACAAAAAAAATCGAATGCGGAAATTATAAAGAGCATAGTCTCGAAGAAGCAAAAAAAGAAATCAAAGAATTTCTGGCAAAAACAGTGCTTTAATCGATTGCTATATATAAAATCTTGACAAAAGCAATTTGCTTTATCCGTTTCATGTGAAACGGATTTTTTGTTTTTTTATTGTTTTTTGCCCGTTTTAAGGGGTTTTTGCCCTCGTTTTGCCTGTTTTCAGGGGCTTTCGGGCTTTTCGGAGATTATAAAGGTTTCATATGAAACATTTTACCGTTTCACGTGAAACAGTTAATTTAGGCTGTTTTTATTGATTTTTTATATGTATTTACAGTTATTTTTAAATTTTGCCCTTTTTGTTCCTATTTTCGGCACTTTGGCGGTCAAATTTAAAATTACAAGACTTTTTAACAAGTTTTTAGAATATTTTTTGTGAACACTTAAGGATATCTCCGTTATTTCGACTCTTTTTAAGACAATTTTTATTTTAATTATTTTTATGCCTTCTTTTCGCTTTTCTCTGCTTCAATGAGAAGTATTTGTTGTCCGTTAAAGTTTATAATTTAAACAATTTAAATAAAAACGGAATGTCCCGTTAAACGCAGTTAAACCGTGCGTTTTAATAAAGATTTTATCTAAATAGCGTTTAGCATTGTTAACTTTTTTGATTTTTTATTTTTTTAATATGTTTTGCATTTCTTTTAATATGTTTTTCATTCATTGTAAACTTCGTAATTTTCACTGATTTTACTTTTTTAATTTTTTATATTTATTTTTTGTTTTATTTATTTTTATATTAATTTTATGTCTTTAAATTAAAGACGGCTTGATAATTGCTTTCAATGTTTGAATTGTCTTTTTGCATATGCTTTTCTGTTATCGGTTTTTGTATTGCCGATTTAAAACATTAATACCATTTCGATAATCTGTTAAAATTTAAATATGTATCATGGTTTTGCAAAAAAGCGAAGTTGTATTGAAAAAGATTATTAATTAAAATAAAACATAGCACATGTTAAATTTGTTGAGCCCGGAACCGCCGAATTATAAAACCGTAACACCGAATATATAAAGCTATATTATTCCCCACGCAGTTTAGACCTTGTTCGGAAATTAGCGCACAAGTAAAATATTTATAACTTTATACCTTGATTCCTTTTCCCATAATTAAAAAAATAAACGGAAACTACTTTTGCCAGATAAGATTTTCAACAAACTTTCTCGGCTCGTTATTAAAACCGCTCGTTAAATTGTTTTGTTAAAACGACTTTTATTAACACAGTCTGATTCTATGCCGTATTTAAAAAAAATTAAACCCATATATCGGTATTTGGCTTCTATGCCGACTTTTGGCAATATATTCAATTTGTTAAATTTTTAACAATCTATAATTTGTTTTATCGTAACTTTTGCTTCGTTGGTTTTTACTGCTGTTTGTTTGATTATTCTTTGCGGTTACGTTTGTTTTCTTTCTTTTTTGATTTTTCTTTGCAACTCGAATGTTTTCTTGCTGCTTTGTTTTATTGTTTCGTACTGTTTTACCTGTTTTTATTGCTGTTTGTCTGTTTTATTGCCGTTTTTATTCTTTTTATTTTGTTGTTTCTTGTGGCTTTTTTTAACTATTAATGGAAGCATTTATATTTTGTGCCGTTTGGTTTATCATGATTTAAAATCTTGTTTTCAAATCTTTTGTTTTTAATTTTCTCTCAAATTTATAAGGTTTTTAAAGTAAATTAAATTTTGAGTTATAATTTTCAGATATCATTGGTCTAACATTTAATTCGATATTTCGCTTTTTTTCGTAAGTTTTTATCGGATTTGCGTTTTTCGTCCTTTCTTTTATGGTTATAATAATTAAATATATAGTAAGTAATTGCTTGACAATAAATTGTGCCGTATTTATAATTGTTGTGTATCGTTTAATATTATTTAGTGAGGATATAAATATGAAACAAACTTATCAACCTAAAAAAAGACAGCGCAGCAAGGTTCACGGTTTCAGAGAAAGAATGAAGACCAAATCCGGACGCAATGTCATTAAAAGAAGAAGAGACAAAGGAAGGAAGGCACTCAGCGCATAATGCTTGCCAAATACAGACTGAAAAGCAGAAAGTCTTTTTCTTATACATATAAAAAAGGTAAAGGAGTAAAAGACGAATTTATAACTCTGATTATAGCTCCCACAAAAGGAGTGACGAAAATAGGCTTTTCGGTAAGTAAAAAAATAGGCAAAAGCGTGGTTCGCAACAAAACCAAAAGACGCATGCGAGAAGCTTTTTACAAATATATCGATACTATTAAGGTAAATAATTATATTGCGATTGCCAAAGAAGGAATAGAAAACCTGACTTTTCAGGACATTTACGGCAGAATAGGAAAACTTCTCAAAAAAGGAAATTGTTTTAAAAGTGAAAATAATTAAATTTTTCCGTTTTATTTATCTTCTGCCTGTTGTGTTTTATAAAAAAATTCTTTCCCCGTTTTTCGGAAAAGGATGTCCTTTTACTCCTACATGTTCTTCCTTCTTTTATCAATCGGTTATGAAAAGAGGTATTATTGCAGGAACGGTTTCGGGGATTTACAGAGTTTTAAGATGTAATCCTTTTACCAAAGGCGGATTCGACCCCGTAAAAGAAAAATTCAAAGGTCGATATAAATATCTTCTGTAATTTTCGTTTTAAGGTATAAAATGAACTTATTGACGGCGCAAGCACCAGTTTTAACAAATCTGATAGGAAAATTCCTTCAACTTCTGAGCGACTCAATCGGAAATTTCGGTTGGGCAATAGTTGTTTTTACCATTATTCTTAAAACAATTCTTTTACCTTTGGATATTTGGCCGAAAATTTCACAAAGAAAAACACAGCGCAAAATGGCAGCTATTCAGCCTCAGCTCGAAAAACTTCAAAAACAATACGGCAATAACAGAGAAGAACTCGGCAGACGGCAAATGGCTCTTTATAAAAAAGAAAAGATTTCCATGTTCGGAATGCTTTTTTCGACCTGTCTTCCTTTGATTGTAACAATGACTGTTTTTATACTGGTATTCAATGCCGTTCAGGATGTTGTTCGTTATCAGAACGAACTTCTGGTTTATAATCTCAATCAGTTATACGAAAGCCTTGTGGCTCAGGGAGCCTCGGCTGAAACCATCAATAATTCTCTGAGTGATTTTTATTATTCGTCAATGCAGAGCTGGCTTTGGGTAAAAAATGTTTTCATGCCCGATAACTGGTCTCAGGTTGTTCCTTCGGCGGAAGTTTTTCTCGGTACCGGTTGGGGTAAAATGGGTGCGGTTATGCCCGAAGGAGTCAATACCACTTACAATACTTTGGTAGGCCCCGCACTTGCTTCTTCAACGGCCTGGAACGGATATATGATTTTGCCTATTATTTCAACGGCTATTGCGATTGCTTCGCAGCTGATGATTAAATTACAAACTAAAAACAACCCTTCACAGAATGCCGCCGAAAAACAAATGGGCGGAGTTATGAAGGTAATGCAGATTGCCCTTCCTATAATGGTCGGCGTGTTTGCTCTTTTTTACAGCGCAATATTCTCGATATACTTTCTTGTTAACTCTCTTATATCTTTTATAACGCAAGGAATTTTTACGCTGGTTGTAAGGACAAAAGACAAACAGGCAGAGGAACACCGCTTGTCTACCACCTATGTTCGTAAAAAATAACCGTTTTGCCTGATAATTTTTAATAAATTAGTAATTAATACCTTAAATCTTATTGTAAACGGAAAATATAAATATCGCCGAAATTTAATAAATTTTATCGTTTACTTATAGATTATATAAAATTTAAAACATGAAATTGAACCGATATTTTATATATTGATTTGATAAAAGTTCCCGAAACATAACATATACCGTGCGTTTTACGGGGCTTAATATGAAAGACAATTAATCTTTCCGCCCAAACAACATAATAAGCGTTTGTTTGACGGGGGTAAAGGGTTAATGTTTATAAGTTTTGCAATAAAGTCAGGCGCTTTGCGCCAAGGAGGATATATGAAAAGTATTGAAAAGGTTGGTTCCACCGTCGAAGAGGCAATAAACGAGGGCTTACAAGAACTCGGACTCGAACGCAATCAAGTGGAAATCGAAGTTATCGAAGAAGGCGGTCTTCTCAAAAAAAGCATAGTCAAACTTACCACTAAACCGACATATGACGAAAAGGCTTTTCTTTTTCTTAACGAACTTCTTTTAAAAATGAATGTCGATTGCTCTGCTCGCCTAATTTCCGACGAAAACTTTTGCAGAATTAATATCGAAGGAAGTGAATGTGCAAAAATTATCGGAAGGCGTGGCGAAACTCTCGACGCCATTCAATACCTTACTTCGATAATAGCAAGCAAGGATTTGCCGGAAAGTAACAGAAGAGTTTTTGTCGACGCTGAGGATTTCAGAGAAAAAAGAATCAACACTTTATGTTCAATCGCCAATCACTATGCCGAAAAGGCTTTGAGAACGGGAAAACCTGTTAAGTTAGAACCTATGACCCCGTCCGACAGAAAAACCATTCACTCGGCAATTCAGACCCTTTCGGGAGTTTATTCGGTAAGCGAAGGCGTCGACCCGTTCAGATTTGTTGTTATCGTTCCCGAAAATTTCGATTACATACCGGGAAAAATGACCTATCACAAAAAAGACGGCAACCGTCACGGTCAAAAACGCCGTGACCACTCGGACGGAAGACCTTCGAGTTTCGGTACTTCCGCCTCGTTCAGACGCTCGGGTTTTGGCAGAACCCGCACTTTCGAACAGAAAGAAAAACCTTTTTAATGTTTGACGATACTATTGCCGCAATTTCCACTCCGCTTGCCGCCGGAGCTATAAGCGTTATAAGGATAAGCGGAAACAAGGCTCTTTCAATTGCGGATAAAATTTTTAAATGCGACAAGTTAAAAGCTCCGTCCGATGCCGAACCGGAGAAAATGTATCTCGGCAAAATCAGCGTTCCTAATTTTACGGAGCGTTGTTTTTTCGTTTATTTCAAAGCTCCTAAAAGTTACACCGGTGAAGACCTTGTGGAATTTCAATGTCACGGCGGAGTTAAAATTACTGAAAAGGTTCTCGAAGAAATACTTAAAAGGGGCGCCGTTCTTTCCGGAAAAGGTGAATTTACAAGGCGTGCCTTTATTAACGGCAAACTTTCTTTAAGCGACGCTGAAAATTTAATAGAGATGATAAATGCGGAAAGCGATTGTGCCCTTATTTCTGCAAGCAGACTCCTTTACGGTAATTTCGGAAAGGAAATCAAGGACTTTTTCAATGCCGTTACCGATTTAATCGCAGAAAGCGAAGCGGTTCTGGATTATCCCGACGAAACGGAAGACCTGCTTGCCGAATTCCCGTCAAGATTAGAGACTATATATAAAAGACTGAAATTTTTTGCCGACGGAATTAAAATTTCGAAAGCCGTTAAGAACGGTATCACGGTTGCTATAATAGGTATTCCTAATGTCGGAAAAAGTTCCCTTTTAAACGCTCTTTTAAATAAAGACCGCGCTATCGTTTCCGATAAAGCAGGCACTACAAGAGATGTGGTGGAAGACAGCTTTGAATACGACGGCTTTAAGATAAATATTCTCGATACTGCCGGAATCAGAAAAAGCACCGACGAAATAGAGATGCTCGGAACCGAAAAAGCAAAATTCGAGGCTGAAAACGCCGACCTCGTTCTCTTCGTCACCGAAGCGGACAGAGAACTTTTCGAAGAAGAAAAAGAGCTTTTAAAGAATTTAAATTCTTATATAACCGTTAAAAATAAATCCGATAAACTTAAAAAAATCCCCGACAATACCGATAAAGTTATTTATGTTTCTTCTAAATATAATAAAAACATTAATGCCGTTTCGGAAAAAATAGTCTCTTTCTTCCGTCAGGGATTTAAGGAATTCGGAGGAGAAATAGTAACCTCTTTAAGACACGCAGAACTTATAAAAGAGAGTCTTAACCGTCTTAAAGACTGTATCGACGGCGCAAAAGAAGGTCAACCTTTGGAATGTATACTTATCGACCTTAAAGAAAGCCGCCGTGCTTTGGGAAAAATTATCGGAGATACGGCAGACGAGGGAATTATAGACGCTATATTTTCCAAATTCTGCCTCGGAAAATAGATATGGAAAAGAATTTTGACGCAATTGTTGTCGGAAGCGGACACGCCGGTGTGGAAAGTTCTCTCGCCCTTGCAAGGACGGGCAAAAAAACTTTGCTTCTTACTCTTTCGCTTGACAGCATTTCTTTTATGGCGTGCAATCCTTCGATAGGCGGCACGGCAAAAGGGCATCTTGTCAGGGAAATTGACGCTCTCGGCGGTCAGATGGGACTTTCTGCGGACGCCGCCGCTCTTCAACTTAAAACTCTGAATACCGGAAAAGGTCCTGCGGTTCATTCGCTGCGAGGACAGGAAGACAAGGCGCTCTATCACAGAATAATGAAAAGGGAGCTCGAACGCTGTCAAAATCTTACGATTATTCAATCGGAAGCGGTGGAAGTGCTTACTCAAAACAACTGCGTCTGCGGCATTAAAACATCTTTGAATTCCTCTTTCTTTGCTCCCGTCGTAATTTTAACTACCGGGGTTTATCTCAATTCAAGAATAATCATCGGGGAATATACAAAAGACTGCGGACCTAACGGGTTCGAAAACGCAAAAAGCCTTACTTCTAATCTGATAGATTTAGGATTGCCTGTAAGAAGGTTCAAAACCGGTACCCCCGCAAGGGTAAAAAAATCCTCTCTTGATTTTTCCGTTATGGAAATTCAGTACGGCGATGATATAATTTATCCTTTTTCCTTTATGCACGACTGTACGGAAGGCAAAGGTATTCCGTGCTATTTAACCTATACAAACCAAAAAACTCACGAAATTATACTCGCTAATTTGAAGCGTTCCCCTCTGTTTAACGGTACTATTTCCGGCACAGGACCGAGATACTGTCCTTCTATCGAAGATAAAGTCGTTCGCTTTTCGGACAAAGAGCGCCATCAGATATTTATCGAACCCGAAGGAATGGATACCGATGAAATGTATGTTCAAGGAATGAGTTCCTCTCTTCCGTTCGATGTTCAGGAAGAAATGTACCGCACAGTCAAGGGAATGGAAAATGTTCAGATTATGCGCTATGCTTACGCTATCGAATACGATTGCCTGGATCCTTTATGTTTAAAGCCTTCTCTCGAAACCAAAAAAATAAAAGGTCTGTTTTGCGCAGGGCAAATCAACGGGAGCAGCGGCTATGAAGAAGCGGCAGGACAAGGGCTTATTGCCGGTATAAACGCTTCGCTTTATCTTTCGGGCAAAGAGCCGTTGATTATAGGACGGGACGAAGGTTATATCGGCGTTCTTATCGACGACCTTGTAACAAAAGGAACAAACGAACCTTACAGAATGATGACTGCCCGAGCCGAATACAGATTGCATTTAAGACAGGAAAACGCCGATATCAGGCTTACCGAAAAAGGAAGGGATGCAGGTCTGGTTTCAGACGAAAGATACAGCGCTTTCTTAAAAAGAAAAGAAGAAATAGAAAAATGTTTCTCCCTTTTGGAAAAAAGAGTACCTCAGTCGGACTGTAAAAGCTTTTTGGAAGAATGTAATGAAAGCGTGCCTATATGCGGCGCTACATACTCTGAAATTCTTAAACGAAAGGGGATTACGGCGGCAAAACTCAAATCGCATTTTAACCTTTTTTCCGATATATCCTTACGGACAATGCTTTATGCCGAAAGCGAAATCAAATACAGCGGCTATCTTATAAAACAGAAAGCTCAGATAAAAGAAACACTTATGCTGGATAAAAAGAAAATTCCCGAAAATTTCGATTATGAAAGCATAAAAGGTCTCAGAATAGAAGCCCGTCAAAAACTTTGCGCTGTCCGTCCTGAAACCGTAGGACAAGCATCGAGAATTTCAGGCGTTTCTCCTGCCGATATCAATGTTCTTCTCGTATGTTTAAAGGAGGATAAAAATAAAAAATGAATGTTTTGGAACAAGGTCTTCTTGAATTAGGTATCGATTTCGACTCTTCGGTTTTGGACGGATTTTCAAAATTTTACTCTTTCCTTTTGGAAGAAAACCAAAAATATAACCTTACTAAAATCACCGACAGGGAAAATTTCGATATCTATCATTTGCTCGACAGCCTTCTTCCTTATAAATTAATTACGGGAAACACGCTGTGTGACGTCGGTTCGGGGGGCGGATTTCCGGCTATCCCCCTTAAAATAGCTTTTCCACATCTTAAAACCGTTATGGTCGATTCTTTAAACAAAAGGGTGAATTTTTTGAATTCCGCCGTTAATCTTCTCGATCTAAAAGATGCAAAAGCCGTTAATATGAGAGCGGAAGAAGCTTGTTCGGTTTACAGAGAAAATTTCGATACCGTAACCGCAAGAGCCGTCTCGTCTTTTCCGATACTTGCCGAAATCTGTATTCCCCTTGTTAAAGTCGGTGGAGTTTTTATAGCTTATAAATCCGATAAAGCAAAAGAGGAAATTCTTTCTGCCAAAAAGGCAGTTTCCCTTCTCGGCGGTAAACTCGATATCCTTTCCCTTAAACTCCCTTTTACCGATATTACCCGACTTTTTGCCGTTGTAAAAAAAGTGAAACCGACACCGGATATCTATCCCCGTCCTTATTCTAAAATATCGAAAAAACCTCTTTAATTCTTACATTTTGGTACTGCTCTTTACAAATACCTTTATATATGTTAAAATAATTTAAGTAGTGAGGAAACTATGGGAAAAATCGTTACATTCACAAATCAAAAAGGCGGCGTAGGCAAAACTACTTCTTGCGTCAATGTCGCTTGCTGCGTCGCTCTTAACGGCTATAAGGTTATGGTTATCGATATGGACCCCCAAGGCAACGCTACTTCTTCTTTAAGAGGAAACGGGGAATTCGGTAAACATGTTAAAAGCATTTACGACGTCCTTTGTTCTAACGCCAAAACCACAGATAAAAATGTAATTCTTAAAACGGAATTCCAAAATTTATACATCATTCCTTCGAATATTAACCTTGCCGGCGCCGAAGTCGAACTTGCCGGCCTTAAATCGGGCAGAGAACAACTTCTTCAAAACGCTTTGGCTCCCGTAAGAGACGATTACGATTTTATTTTCATCGATTGTCCGCCGTCATTAGGTCTTCTTACCATTAATGCTTTAACCGCAAGCGACAGCGTACTTATTCCTATTCAGTGCGAATATTTTGCCTTGGAAGGGCTTTCTCAGCTTATGAATACCGTTAAACTTATAAAAAAATTCCTTAATCCCTCCCTTGCGGTGGAAGGCGTTCTTCTCACTATGTACACAAACCGTTCAAACCTTACTAAATCCGTCGCCGACGAAATTAGAACCTATTTCGGGGACTTCGTTTACGAAACCATAATTCCCCGCAATATCAGAATCGCAGAAGCTCCGAGTTACGGTCAGCCCGTTATCACTTATGACCCGAAAAGTTCGGGCTCTCTCGCTTACTCTCTTTTAACGGAAGAATTTTTAACAAGAAACAAAAAAGCGGTTAATTTTAAATAATCTTACGCATTTCATAACTATGCGTCTAATCATTAACGCCGCTTTGCATTTATAATTTATAAGGAGATTTTTTATGGCCGATAACAAATCCACTAAAAAAGGTCTCGGAAGGGGACTTTCCGCACTTTTTGCTTTACAGGATGAAATTGAAAACGTTCAATCGGTATCCGCCGACGGCACCGCAAAAGGCGTGGAAGAAATTCCGATTTCTAAAATAACAAGAAACGAAAACCAACCGAGAAAATTTTTCGACGAAACCCTTCTTAACGAATTAGCCGATTCAATTAAAAGCGTAGGTATAATTCAGCCTATTGTCGTCAGAAAAAAAGACGACGGCTATGAAATCGTTGCAGGTGAAAGAAGATTCCGTGCCGCTTCCATTGCCGGTCTCTCTTCCGTTCCCGCTATCGTAAAAGATATTACCGACAGAGAACAAAAAGAAATAGCTCTTATCGAAAACCTTCAAAGAGAAAATCTCAATCCTATCGAAGAAGCCTATGCTTTGAAAGCTTTGATTGACGAATATAAAATTTCTCAGACCGAACTTGCTCAGGTTCTCGGTAAAAGCCGTCCCGTTATAACAAATACATTGCGTCTTCTGAGTCTCGACGACGCAGTTATAGATCTCGTCAAAAATAACCGTTTAAGCGCAGGACACGCAAGAGCTCTTGTTTCTATAAGTAATCTCGACACTCAGCGCAGTTACGCCAACGCAGCCTGCGATAATAAAATGAGCGTAAGAGAACTCGAAACTATGGTTAACCGTTATCTCAACCCTGAACCGTCTTCGCCTAAATCGGTTAATAAAAATAAAGAACAATCAAGCGATTTAAGAGAATTTTGTCATAAATTACAACATATATTTGCTACTAAGGTAAAAATTATAGGTAACGATAATAAAGGCCGTATTTTTATCGATTACTATACAAAAGACGATCTTAACAGAATTTACGATTTGATTTGCTCTCTTAACAAAGAGAAGAATTAAAATAATAATCGATTTTGATTTTTTTAATCTTAAAAAGACAAAATTCTTTTGTTTCGTATCTTAACAGTATAAGGGGTATTTATGAAATATTTTGTTTTGGATAAATCGGGCTGTGTCGCTTCCATTGTAAAAAACGAAGATAATTTTATTCTGTCAAACGGTATAGTAGAAAGAATTATCAATGTTAATACCGGTACAATAAGTTATAAAAATCTCTATCTCGATTATCAGATAAATAACGGAAATTCAAAGGAAGCTATAATAGGAATTTCAAATAACGATTATACAATTCCCGGCGATTTTAAATTTTCTTCTTATAAAATAATTGACGAAATTTATCCTTTGGTTTCAATCGATAAAAGTCAGGAAAGCCCGAAAGGCAGAACCTTGGAACTTACCTATGTTCCGAGTCCTTCTCTTACAGGCGCATTACAAAATATCAATGTTATTATAAGGTACGAAATCTACGACTCTCTTCCTTTAATTTCAAAAAAACTGTATGTCGTTAATAATAACACTAAAAACTTTATTCTTTCAAAGGTTATTTCTGAAATTCTGGATATCTCTTCCGAAAAAAAAGATATGTTTTATTTCGAAACAAACTTTAACGGAATGAATTCTTTAAGCAAAGATAACAGTAAATTTTACAATAATAATATTTTAAACATTGCTTTCGATAACGGACCTTATTCCGAAGTTTTAAGCGGCGGTATCTTCGAAGGCTTTGTTATCTTCGAAATTCTTCACTGTTCGGAATATACTTACGCAAAAACCAATGAGATTAAAGAAGTTTACCGTACTATCGCTCCCTGGACCTTGGAAAATCCTTTGGTCTTATGTATTCCCGATAATAATACCGATAATATTAAAAATGCCGTTATTCACGCAAAAGAAGGCGGTTTCGATACCGTTATTCACGGATTTTTAGATTACTTCGATTTTCAGAAATTAAACGATAAACAACTAAATACTTATAAAGAAGTTTATTCGTTTGCTAAAAAGAATGATATAAAACTCGGATTTTTCGCATCTTTGGGAAATACCTATACTAAATTAAATAAAAAGCCTACAAAATCTTTCGTTTCAAATATCGAAAATTCCTATGTTAACGGCAGAGATATAAGGACTCTTTTTACCTTTGTAAAAAATTATATTTTAAAACTTAACTCTTTTATAGAACTTTGCGGAGCTCAGGTTATTTATATTTCCGATGTTAAAAACTTTATCGGAGGTAATTTTTATAACCATACCGACCTTGAAGACGTTACTTATACACAGTGGAAGGTTTTAAATAACAGTTTCTTTAAAGAACTTAAAAATAAAAATATCTCTATTTACAGCGATGTTGATTTCTATCTGAACGGCGTAAGTAAAACTTCTACCGGTCTTGGAAACGACCTTCTTTCCGAAGATATAAAAAATCAGATTAAAAATATAAGAAATTACGGCTATAAAAACAGAAATCTTAAACTTTCTTCTATGCTTTTTACACCGGTTATATTAAATAATCTTATTTCTGAAAATAAAAATTCAACTTTTGAACCATTGGAAGATAAATTCGATTTATTTTTAAAAACATTAACAAGTTCGGTATTATTGGGTATTTCTCCCTTTGTTTTCGGAACAAGACTTTTTTATAACAAAGAAAGTAAAGAACTTCTTTTATCGGTTGTTAAAATTTTTAAAGAACTTAACGAACTTCTCAATTCAAACAGTGTAACTCTTAATTTTTACGACGGAGAAAATCTCGATTACTCGGTTTCTGCTCACAATAAAGGATTTAACAGAGGTATTATTTCAATATTCAATAATACCGATAAAAATATAAATAAAGTAATAAAAGTGCCTCTTTATTATACCGGTCTTACAGAAAGAAAAGATCCGCCTTACATTCCTTTTAAAAATATAAAACTTAATAAGTATGAAACAACAAAACAATTCAGTTTCGGCTCTAATAATTCTCTTACTTATAACCATATAGAAGAAATTAAAAATATAAAAGAATACAATACCGGTAAAAAATATTATTATTTTTCACTTTTCAATCTTTTACACGAAGCTGTTTTTGCAGACGAAGCAGGTTTTGTAAATCTCGAAGTTTTTGTTCCTAAAAATTCTTTTGTTTGGTATCTTATTAAAAAATCTTAATTTTAATCTTTTTAAAATTATAAAAAAAAAGCTCTTTCGAGCTTTTTTGTTTTTTTTATCTTGTAAACACAGGTAAAAGTAAAAATATCATATTGTATTTGTTATTTTCTTTTTCGTCAGGTTTTATTATACACGACGATGACGGAGTTTTTAAATTCATTTCTATTATCTGTCCGTCAATATTTTTTATTCCGTCCTGTAAAAATTTACAGTTAAAGGATATTTCTATATCTTTTCCGTCTATTTTAATTTTTATATTTTCTTTTAAGTCACCCATTTCCGATTTTGCAGTGACTTTCATATTGTTTTCTTTTATATCTATTTTTACTATATTTTCTCTGTTATCTCTTGAAATTATAGACGCTCTTTCCAAAGCGTTAAGTAATTTTTCCTTTTCAATATAAACCTTTGTTGTGCTTTCGCTTTTCAACATCTCTCTGTAATTTATATAATCGCTGTTTATTAAGTTAGTTATTATTTTTGTATGTCCGATATCGAACATTACCTTTTTTCCCATATATATATTTACTAACTTTTCTTCTTCATTTAAACTTTTTATTATTTCGTTAAGACTTCTTGCGGGAATAAGAAATTTTCTGCTGTCGTATTCCTTTTCCAATTCCTTTTCACAAAAAGCAAGTTGATATCCGTCTGTTGCTACCGTTGATATTTTATTTCTGTTTATTTCTAAAAATACAGCTTTTAACATCGGCCTGTTATCGTTTGTTGCACAACAGAATATTGTTTTGGTTATAAGGGTTTTTAAATCTTTTTGATATAGATATGCACAAAGATTTTCATTTTCTTCCATTATATACGGATATTCGTCAGCGTTAAGTATTTTAATTTTAGCATCGGATGTTCCGGATTTAATTTCTAATTCTCTGTCGCCGCTTCTGTTTAACTCTATTTTATCTTCCGTGTAAAGACTTTTAATGTATTCGGAAAACATTCTTCCGGGAACTACTATGGTTCCTCCCGTTATTATATCTCCCTTAATTGTTTTTATTATAGATAATTCCTTATCGGTTGCAGTAAGCGTTATTTTGTCGGAAAATGCTTCAATTTTTATTCCTTCAAGTATAGGACTTACCACCTTTCCGCTTATTGCTCTTATTACAGTCTGAACTGCATCGTTAAGTTCTGCTCCCGAACAAATAATATTCATATTTTCCTCCGTTAAAATTTTTACTTATTAAGATTAATATAATTAAATATATTTATTATTTAATATATATTTAAATAAAGAAATTCTTCAAACCCTTCATTTAATCTTATTAATTATATAGTTTTTATAATAACAATAATAATAAGCTCTGTATATATGTGGACAAGTTCATAAAAACACAACAATTAGAGTTTTATATATTTTTTAAACACAATATATTGTAATTTTTATCCACCATATTAAGTATAAATTTTATGTAAATTATCCACATAATCAACAATATAAAATTTTGTGCACAATAATGTGGATAAGTGAATAATTTATTTATTCATTATCATATCTTTAAGGTCAGATATCTGTAATTTTAACTTTGTGTTAGTTTTCATTTCAGTGAAAACTTTATCTCTTGCGTGCATTATGGTTGTATGGTCTCTTCCGCTGAAATAATTTCCTATCGACGCCAAAGGAACGGTTAAAATATCAGTAATAAGAAACATTGCTATCTGTCTCGGTTCTACTAAATCCTTTGTTTTTTTCTTACCTATAACATCGGCTTTATTTACGCCGAAATAATTACATACCGTATTTACAATACTGTCGATAGTAACCCTTTCAAGAGAATCTGAAAGAAAATCTTTAAGGGCTTCTTTTGCAATTTCCAAACTGTCGGCAGGTTTATTAATCAAAGAACAGTAAAGTTTTACTCTTTGAAGAATACTTTCAAGTTCTCTTACATTTGAGTTTGATTTTTCGGCAATAAATTTAAGTACCGAATCGTCAACTACAAAGTTCTGAGAAAGTGCCTTTTTTCTTAAAATAGCTATTCTTGTTTCTACATCGGGAGGTTGAATGTCCACAACCAATCCCCAGGAAAAACGAGAGGATAATCTTTCTTCAAGGTAAACTATATCCTTAGGGGCTCTGTCCGAAGAGAAAATAATTTGTTTTCCTTGTTGATGAAGTTCGTTAAATGTATGAAAAAGAGCTTCCTGTGTGGAATCTTTATTTGAAAGAAACTGAACGTCGTCGAGAATAAATACATCTAAATTTCTGTACTTGTCTCTGAAAGCTCTTGAAAGTAATGCGTCTTTGGAATTTCTTATACTGTCTATAAGGTCGTTGACAAAGGTTTCGGAATTTGCGTAAAGTACCTTCATTTGCGGAAAATTAGTCTTAACATAGTTATAAATAGATAAAAGAAGGTGAGTTTTACCAAGGCCAACTCCGCCGTATATAAACAAAGGATTAAAACTCGATCCCGGAGCTTCCGCAACCGCTCTTGCTGCGTTGAATGCAAAGGTATTGCAAGGGGCGACGACAAAAGAGTCGAAATTATATTTTTTAATAGCGTTATCTTTAAAGCTGTTCTCTTTATTTAAATCGGTTTGCCTGTCGTTTTCAAAAGCATCTTTTTCGTCTTCCGTAATAATGCAGACTTCGCTTAAAACGGAATTACAGCTTTTTAAAGCATTGGAAAAATCCTCAGCATACAAAGTAGAGATCTGAGTTTTGGTAAGTTCGTTTTTAGAAAGAAGAATAAGTACGTTATCTTTTATACAATAAGGCGAACACTTTTCCACCCACATTGCAAAAGAAACTGAATTCATTTTT
The DNA here is from genome assembly GCA_944342015.1 of uncultured Clostridia bacterium. Taxonomy (GTDB): domain Bacteria; phylum Bacillota; class Clostridia; order Christensenellales; family CALVMC01; genus CALVMC01. The sequence continues at coordinate 58,373 of CALVMC010000005.1, read as the reverse complement.
GACGAAAGCTGTTTTTTCATTTCCGTCCATATTTTGTTAATATCTATCATAGTTTCTATTATACAATAGCGCCCGAAAAAGCACAACAAAACCGATTGAAATTATAAAAAAAGAAAAATTTTTAAATATATCGGATTTTTTAAACCAAATATAAAATTAAATCAATATTTTATAATCGATTGAAGAAAAAAGGTAATAATAGTATAATTAAATTATGGAAATAAAGGAAATAACTTTAAAAAATTTCAGAAGTTACGAAAACTGTTTTTTAAAGTTCGATAAAGGTCTTAATATAATTTCCGGTAAAAACGCTTCGGGAAAAACCAATATACTCGAAGCAGTTTTTATGTGCGCAATAGGAAAATCGGTACGGGCGGTCAGAGATAAAGAACTTATCAAATGGGGCAAAGATGGCTTTTCGGTAAAACTTATCGCCAGTAAAAGAAATATAGAACACACCGTCGAAATAAAGTATAGTCAAGAAGGAAAAAAAATTTTGGTAGACGGGATACCTCTTTTAAGAACAGGCGAGCTTATAGGCTTTTTCAACGCCGTTTACTTTTCTCCTGACGAAATAGCGGTAATAAAAAGAAGTCCTCAGGAAAGACGCCGTTTTATGGATATATGTCTTTGTCAGCAAAATAAAAATTATTTTTATTCTCTTACAAAATACAATAAAATATTAGCGCAGAGAAATAAACAGTTAAAAGAAGGGTGCAGCGGAGAATCCTTGTATATATGGGATGTTCAACTTGCAAAAGAAGGTTCGTTTATCGTAAAAGAACGGAAAAATTTTATAGACGCAGTTAAAATATTCGCAAAAGAAAAACACAGCGCATTAAGCGCCGATACCGAAAATCTCGAAATAGAACTCGACTCACCCTATTTATGCGAAAAACCGGAAGAAGAAATTTTAAAAAGACTCAACGAAAGTATCCAAAAAGATTTAATCTTCAAATATACCACGGAAGGAATTCAGAAAGACGATATTTCAATAAAAATAAACGGTATCGATTTAAGAAAATACGGATCGCAAGGTCAGCAAAGAGGAGCAACGCTTTCGTTGAAGCTTGCCGAAATAGAATATCTCAAAAGCCAAACGGGAGAAAGTCCCGTAGTATTGTTGGACGATGTTTTAAGCGAACTCGACGATGAAAGAAAAAGAGCTTTACTGAACGAAACTTCCAAGATACAGTGTATAATTTCCTGCACCGAGTTCGAAGAATTCAAAGATATTCCGCACAAACTTTTCCTTGCCGAAAAAACAGAAAACAGCAGCAATATAAAACCCATTTAAAAGCCGATATAAAGCTTTTTTTAAAATTCAGTCAAAAACGACAAAACATTATAAATAACGCAAGAAATAAGAAAAAAACGGGCTTAAATGCCTGTTTTTCTTTGCGTGCCACTTTCTTATATGGTATAATAATATTAAATATATATATAGTACTACTAATAAATATTTAAATATTTATGCGGAGGAGAAAATGAGCAATTACGATGAACAAGCGATACAGGTTCTCGAAGGACTGGAACCTGTCCGTAAAAGACCCGGTATGTATATAGGCTCTACCGACAGTAAAGGACTTCATCATCTTGTTACCGAAGTAGTCGATAACAGTATAGACGAGGCTCTTGCAGGATATTGCGATACCATTAATGTGGAAATATTAAAAGACGGCTCTGTGTGCGTTTACGATAACGGCAGAGGAATTCCGACCGGTATAATCAAAAAAGAAGGGAAAAGCGCAGTAGAGGTGGTTCTTACCAAACTTCACGCAGGCGGTAAGTTCGGCGGCGGCGGATATAAAATAAGCGGCGGACTTCACGGCGTGGGCGTATCGGTAGTCAACGCACTTTCAGAATGGCTCGAAGTGGAAGTCTTCCAGAACGGAAACCACTATAAACAGGTATACAACAGAGGAATACCTCAGACCGACCTTAAAATAATAGGAACTTCCGATAAGACGGGGACAAAAGTAACCTTCTTTCCGGACGCAGATATTTTCGAAACGGTTGAATTTAATTACGATACCTTAAAACACAGATTAAAGGAACTTGCTTTTCTTAATAAAAATTTAAAAATAATTTTAAAAGATTTAAGAGAAGGTAAAGAAAGAGAAGAAACCTTTGTATACGAAGGCGGGATTATCGAATATGTAAAATCAGTCAACAAAAGCAAAAACACCCTTTTCGAAGAACCGATATATATTTATGAAACAAGCGGGGACAGCGTCGTGGAAGTTGCCATGCAGTACAACGACAGCTATTCCGAACTTATATTTACATACGCAAACAACATAAACACAGAAGAGGGCGGCTCGCATCTCGACGGATTCAAAAACGCTTTGACAAAGGTATTCAACGATTACGGACACAAGAACAACATTCTCAAAGAAAACGATAAGTTAAGCGGAGACGATGTAAGGGAAGGCGTTGTTGCGGTAATCAGCGTTAAACTTACCAATCCTCAGTTCGAAGGGCAGACTAAAACAAAACTCGGCAATTCCTTTATGAGAGCCCTTGTTACAAAAGTAGTACAGGAAAAACTCGAAACCTATCTCGAAGAAAATCCGAAAGAAGCAAAAGAACTCGTTCTTAAATGCGTTGTCGCACAGAAAGCAAGGGAAGCTGCAAGAAGCGCAAGGGAACTTGCAAGAAGAAAAAGCGTACTCGAAACCACCACTCTTCCCGGAAAACTTGCAGACTGTACCGAAAAAGACCCCTCTAAATGCGAAATCTATATAGTAGAAGGGGATTCGGCAGGCGGTACGGCTAAACAGGGCAGAGACAGAAGATTTCAGGCTATATTACCCCTCAGAGGTAAAATTCTCAATGTCGAAAAAGCAAGGCTTCACAGAGTATTCGAAAACGAAGAGATAAAAGCCATGATAACGGCTTTCGGCACAGGTATCAAAGAAGAATTCGATATAACAAAACTTCGTTACGACAGAATCATATGGATGACCGATGCCGATGTGGACGGAAGCCATATAAGAATACTGCTTCTTACTTTCGTATTCAGATTTATGAAGCCGTTAATCGAACAAGGTCATATCTATATTGCGCAGCCGCCGCTTTATAAGGTAAGCAAAAACAAAAAAGAAAAATACCTTTATTCCGACGAGGAACTCGACGCTTATGTGGAAGAAAACGGAAAATGCGATATTCAGCGTTATAAAGGTCTTGGCGAAATGAACAGCGAACAGCTTTGGCAGACGACTATGAACCCTGAAACAAGAACCTTGCTTCAAGTGACAATGGAAGACGCCGCAGCGGCAGACGAAATATTTACAATTCTAATGGGTGACGCACCGGAACTGAGAAGGGCTTTTATAGAAGAAAACGCTACACTCGTTAAAGAACTCGATGTTTAAGAGGTAATAAAATGGACGAAAAAGAAAACTTGAATAATACCCCCGATGGCGAAGAAGAAAAAATAATAGAAGAACCCGACGGAGAAAACGGAGTTATCGAGCTTAAAGCGAGCAAAATAGTTAAGGTCAATGTAGAAGACGAAATGAAAAAGTCTTTTATTGCCTACGCTATGGCGGTCAATGTCAGCCGTGCTATTCCCGATGTCCGAGACGGACTCAAACCCGTTCACAGAAGAATACTTTACGCAATGAGCGAACTCGGATTATATTCCGACAAACCGCACAGAAAGTGCGCAAGAATTGTCGGCGATGTTCTCGGTAAATATCATCCGCACGGAGACAGTGCGGTTTATGGAGCCTTGGTCAGGCTTGCGCAGGACTTTTCGATAAGGTGTCCGCTTGTTGACGGACACGGGAACTTCGGTTCCGTCGACGGCGACCCAGCCGCAGCTCAAAGGTATACCGAAGCAAGGCTTTCTAAAATCGCTTCGGAAATGCTGAGAGATATAGACAAAAAAACCGTTGATTTCTATCCTAACTTCGACGATACCTTAGAGCAGCCCGTAGTTTTACCCGCAAGATTTCCCAACCTTCTCGTAAACGGAAGCGACGGTATCGCAGTAGGTATGGCAACTTCTATCCCTCCTCACAACTTAGGCGAAGTTATAGACGGAACGGTAGCCCTTATTAAAAATCCCGAACTTACCGACGAAGAACTTATGGAATACATACCTTGTCCCGACTATCCGACCGGCGGTCTCGTTATGGGAAGAGCCGCAATAAGACAGGCTTATAAAACAGGACACGGCGGCGCTATTATAAGGGCTAAGGCGGAAATAGAAACCTATAACAACAACCAGCGCACAAGAATCGTAGTTACGGAAATTCCTTATCAGGTAAACAAGGCAAAATTAATCGAAAATATCGCAGATCAGGTAAAGGACAAGAAAATCGAAGGTATTTCCGATATTAAGGAAGAATCAGACCGCAAAGGTATGCGTATAGTTATCGAAGTAAAAAAAGACGCTGTCGCAGAAGTGGTTTTAAACAAACTTTACAAACAGACCAACATGCAGATAACAAACAGTATGATACTTCTTGCCTTGGTTAACGGAAGACCTAAAATCTGTTCACTTAAAGAAATACTTCATTATTACATTTTACATCAAAGGGAAGTTATAGTAAGACGCACTAAATTCGATTTGGAAAGGGCTCTCGAAAGAGAACATATCGTTGAAGGGCTTGTTATCGCCCTTGCCAATATAGACGAAGTTATAAAAATTATAAAAAGTTCGTCCGATAAACAAGACGCACAGGATAAACTTATGGCTTCCTTTACCCTTTCCGACAAGCAGGCAAACGCAATACTCGAAATGAGACTTCAAAGGCTTACCGCATTAGAAGTCGAAAAACTTAACGAAGAACTTGCCGAACTCAAAAAAGCAATAGATTGGTACAGACAGATTCTCGCTTCCGAAGAACTCATCGATAAAATAATTATCGACGAAATGACGGAAATCAAAAGGAAATACGCAACCCCGAGAAGATCCGAACTTACTTACGACAGCAGCGAAATCAACATAGCCGACCTTATCGAAAGAGAAGATGTCGTAATATCCATGACTCACGGCGGCTATATCAAAAGACTTCCCGTCGACGAATACAGAGCCCAAAAAAGAGGAGGAGTCGGTATAAGCGCTCATAAAACAAAGGAAGACGATTTCGTCGAAAATCTCTTTATTACATGCACCCACGACGATATGCTGTTTTTCAGCAACTTCGGTAAAGTTTACAGAATAAAAGCCTTCGAAGTACCCGAAGCCCAAAGAAGCGCAAAAGGCAGGGCTATAATTAATCTGTTACAGCTTGCCGACGGAGAGAAGATAACCGCATCCCTTCCGCTTAAAGAATTGCAGGAAGGCGAAAAAAGAGAAGGATATCTGGTTCTTGCAACAAAACAGGGACTTATCAAAAAGACCAAAATCGAAGAGTTCGACAGAATAAGAGCCAACGGTAAAATTGCGATAAGTCTTCTCGAAGGCGACGAACTTATTTCCGCAAGTCTGACCTCGGGAAACGATGAAATTCTTATTGCCTCATCGTCCGGAAAATGTATAAGATTTTCCGAAAGCAATTTAAGAAGCATAGGAAGAACGAGTCAGGGCGTAAAAAGCATGAAGCTCGATAAAGGCGAACGCATAGTCGACGCAACCGTCGTCCGTGAAGGAGTAGAGGTATTAACCATTACCGAAAACGGATACGGCAAAAGAAGCGATATCGATGAATACCGTTTGCAGTCGAGAGCAGGTAAGGGAATCAAAGCAGGAAACTTCAATGAAAAAACAGGAGATCTTGTAAACTTGAAACTAATAAATCCCGAAGACGATGTTATGATTATTGCCGACAGCGGAACGGTTATAAGGATTCAGGCTTCCGAAATAAGCAAGATATCCAGAGATACCCAGGGCGTAAGACTGATGAGAATAAGAAACAATGCAAAAGTAGTAAGTTTCAGCGTAACCCCTCATATAGATGAAGAGAACGAAGAGGAAACAGCCGCAGAAAATCAACAAAACCAGTCAACCGAAAACAATGTTGTTGACAGTCAAACTCAGACCGACGGAACGCAGCAAACAGAGTAAAGATAAAAATATGAAGTCAGCCAACTGTTAAAAGAAAAAATAAAAAAATATTCAATAAAAAAACAAATAATTAAAAAGCAGGCAGTCTGCGGAAAAAACAAAAAAATAAAAATAGCCCCGTCAAACGCACGATAATTGTTTGGCGGGGCATATTTTAAGGTAATATCATTTTTACAGGTCGTCTGCGTCTTGCATAGGTCTTGAACGAAAATCATCGCTTACGGTATTATTTCCCGTATAAGAGCCGAGAGGGTCGAAATTATTATATGCTGCGTGTTTTACGGAAACGACCTTTTTTATTTTTTTCTTTTTCATAATTACCTCCGATATTATTTTGTTACATAAAAACAACATAATACAGGTAAATATAGGAAAAAAATGAAAGTAAACCTTATAATCGAATATTATTAAATTCAATTATAATTTAAAATCATTTATTTGTATTACAGATATTTGTATTAAAGCTAAATAAAATAAAAAAGCTGCCGATACGGCAGCTTTCAGGTAAAATCAATTAAAATCAGGGAACTGTTATCTGAGCAAAGTCCGATTCGGTATAGTATCCGTGTCCGATTGCTTTTACCGTGATAACGGTACCGGACTCATAACTTTTTAAAGTATATGTGGAATTTTTAGTAACAGCCGTAAGGATTCCGTTTTCATAAATTTCAAACGCAAGAGAGTTTGCGCTTGCGGTAATATTTAATTCCGATGAAGTTAAAACCAAGGAAGGAGCCTGAATTTTTTCGTATTTTGCAAAACTCAGCACAGCCTCGTCCGACTCTGAGTAGTAATCGGGATAATTCGAAGCAGAAGAAACCGTTATTCCGTAAAGCCCCGCTCCGCTCTGTATATAATTAGTTATGTCAAAAGACTGAACGGTATCGCTCGTTGCGTTGACGGTAAAGGAATTTTCCGTACCGTCAGTTCCCGTTACCGTTATTTTGTACAGGTCGGCAAAAGAAACTTTATTGAAAGTAATGAGAACTCTTCCGTTCTCTTCATAGGTTTTTATATCCGACGGAATAGACAATTTCGATGTAAAAACATAGCTTGCCGTCACCGACTGTGAAGAGACAAAATTTTCTTTATCCGAAACGGCTTTAACGGTAACCGTATGTTCCCCTGCCGTGTTGATATAATCGGTAAGGTTGACAGCGACGGTTGAGTTATCGGTCTCGTAAGGAAATACGAACGGGTCTTTTCCGTCCACTGAAATTTCATAGCCTGTGGCATTTGAAACAGAAGGAAACAGACAGTACAGTCCGCCGTTTATCTGAGTAAAAGTTATGTTCCAAGGCGTAGAAAGAGTTAATACATTTACTATTTGCACATTGCCGTCAATGTAGTCCGGCAAAGAATAATCGTAACTTTTCAAAGTCTGAGCCTCTTTTACCGAAAAAGCATAAGCCCCTTGCCTGAAATGAACGGTATTTCCACCCGAAATATTTTCCGCCGAACCGTAAATATCGAGATTGGATTTTTCCAGAACTATGTTTTTAACGGCAGCATTTTGGTTTACTATTAAGTTTGTGTTTACGGCTTTTATATCCGACAGAACATTGTTTACTTGACATTCGGTTGAGCCTAATATGGTAATCGAGCCGCCGTCTTGACCAGCCGTTCCGTTAAGCGATATATTAATAGCGCTTAAAGTAATATTCAAAGAAGAAAGATTTTTTTCCGACGATACAGAACTTGCTGTAACGTTAATCGCTCCGCTTTCAACGGGAACTCTGAAAAGAATATCGGATTTAACTGCATTAATCGTTAAACTGTCTGCGATCAATTTGCTTTTGACTGATTTTTCTTTACCGTCTTTTTCCGAACCGTAATAAATAGTTCCTTCTTTCTCTGCGTTGACGGTAAGATTTCCTTTAACATTCAATGTGTGTCCGTTAAAATTAATAGGATAGGGGACATCGATTGTCAAATCGCCTTCGACAGTAATATCTTTTTTCAGAACATAAATGTTTCCTTTATCGATATCAGAAAAGTCTTCGGCTTCGTATATGTTAATGTAATCTTTTGTCAGCACGAGTACGGTAACCGTTACTACGATAGCGATTACGACGGCAAACACTATCAAATATGTCCACCAGTATTTTTTACTGAAAATTACAAAGGAATTTTCTTTTTTCGAATCGCTTTTTTGTAAATCGCCGCTCTTTTTCCCGTCCTTCTTTTTCTTTTTTTCATCGGCGTTATCCGACGGCTCAAAAAGAGAGTCGTTTTTTTTATCTTCGCTTAGAGAAAAAACATCTTGCGTTTTTGTTTGATTTTTTGTATCTTCGGATTTTTCGTCAGGCAATATTTCTTCTTTCTGTTTTTTCTCCGAAATAAATATTCCGAAAGCGGTATCCAGTAAGCCGTCTTTTTCTTTTTCCGCAAGTTCGTCGGCGGTTATTTTGGTTTCACCTTTTTGTTCGGAAAAGTCGTCCTTATCCGCAACCTTATTTTTTTCTTCCGCCATTGAAAGGTCAAGACCGTTTTCGTTTGTATCCGTTTCCGCAGCGACGGAGCTTATATTGCTTTTATCTTCGGTAACAAGGTTTTCGCTATTTTGTTCTTTTAAAGATTTATCTTTATTCTTTAAATTTTTCACTTCGGCCTCCTTTATTCAGAATTTCAGCCATTTAATACCTTATCTATCAGAGTATAACCATATTCGATAAAATTACCGCTTTTTAAAGCGTTTTTTTCGTTGTAGGCAAGACCGCATTCCATAGGTCTGTAATTTCTGTACAAAAGGTAAGGCACAGGCTCTTTTGTATGAGTTTTCAGCCCGATAGGAGTAGGGTGGTCGGGCATAATCAGTATATTGAACTTGTTGCCCCGTCTTTCGAGATAATCGGCAACGGGAGCAACTACTTTTTCGTCTATTAGCTCTATCGACTTGATTTTTCCTTCCGTATCCCCGTGATGACCGCATTCGTCGGGCGCTTCGATATGGAGATAGACAAAATCGTATTCCGAAAGAGCGTCTATTGCCGTTTTTGCTTTGCCGGAAAAATTGGTATTTATATTTCCCGTTGCCCCATCCACATTAAATATCTTCATTCCTGCGCAGATACCTATACCCTTAACAAGATCCACTGCGCTTATAACTGCGCCGCTGACTCCGTTTTTCTTTTTAAAATCGTCGAGCTCAGGCTTGCTTCCCGCACCCCAAAGCCATATTGAGTTTGCGGGATTAAGTCCTTTTTGCTTTCTTTTTAAATTTACGGGGTGGTCTTTCAGTATCTCATAAGACTTTCTCATAAGTTTTTCGTAAATCTCACCGAATCCGCCTTTGGGAAGATAGTCCTTTATCTGCTTATCGGAAATGTCGTGGGGGGGAGTAAGTTCGGCTTTCGTGTCGTGACCTTTTGCGATAAGACAGTGACGGTAACTTATACCGGGATAAAAGTTCAAATCCTTTTCGGATAATTCTTTATTTACGGCGTCGATAAGAATTGCCGCTTCCTCGGTGGAAATTTCGCCTGCGCTGTAATCGAGCATAGTTTTATCCCGATAATTTTCTTCGTCCGATAAAGTTACGAGATTACACCTTAAAGCTATATCGTCGGCTTTCATCTTTATTCCCATACTTACGGCTTCGAGAGGAGAGCGCCCCGTATAATATTTTTCGGGATTATATCCCATTACGGCAAGGTTTGCCACATCGCTTCCGGGTTTCAGCGTATCGGGTACGGTTTTTACAAGACCTGTTTCCCCGTCTTTACATAATCTGTCCATGTTAGGCTTTTTTGCTATTTCGAGCGGGGTTCTTCCGCCGAAATTTTTAAGAGGCAAATCCGCCATTCCGTCGCCTAAAATTACAATAGTTTTCATAATATCACCTTTTCTATGATTTTACATTACATTGTTTTAAATGTCAATTTTACTTTATTTATATTATATAATATTATTAAAGTAAGGTTCGTCATTTTTAAAACAAGTTATTTAAATATAACGATAAGAAAAGAAAGGAAAAATTTATATTAACGAATCGGAAATACCTTTGAACAAACTTTCGTAAAGCGGCTTTATGGGTTTAATAAAAGCAAAACTATTTACAATTAAAAAATATTTGTTTATAATATAAAGTATTAAGGAGCGGTTATGATAGATTGTATTAATTTGAATTATGATTGGTACTTTAAACAAGGATTTAATCAGGAATATGTTTTAAGCAGTTATTCGGTAAACGAGTTTGAAAAGGTAGATATACCTCACAGTCCTTTTTTGCCGCTCGATAATTTTTCAAAAAACGAAACGGAAAAAGTCGTATGCTATAAAAGAGAATTTCAATTAGACGACAAATACAACGGAAAGAGAATTATTTTAAACTTCGAAGGGGTTCAAGGCTTTTTTAAAGTTTATATAAACGGAAATCTTGTCGTATCCGATAACGGCAGCTATACATCTTTTAATTTCGATATAACAAATTTTGTGGAATTCGGAGTAAGGAATTTTCTCACGGTAAAAGTAGACAGTGTAAAAAGCGAAGAAAAACCCGTTCCTTGCGACAACGAAGACTTTGCGGTAAGTTCGGGAATATTCAGGGAAGTATATCTCAAAATCTGCGACGAAGAGTATTTTAAAAATGTTCTTGTCACGCCGACGGTTGACGAAAACGGAAGATGGAAGTTAAAAATCAACTGTAAATTCAATACAAAAATAAAATCCGGCAAAAAAATATTCTGTCAGATAAAAGACCCGGGCGGAAACATAATATCGAGCGGAGAAAAAGAAACGGGATATACCGACGAGTATGAAACGGAAATTTCTATCGACGAGCCCGAACTTTGGAGCTGCGCAAATCCCAATCTTTACACTGTCGAAATTGCGTTGGGATTCGAAAAGGAATATGTAAAGTGCGGACTCAGGACAGCCGAGTTCAAGGACGGAAAATTCTATTTAAGCGGAGCGGAAACCGTACTTAACGGGCTTACCAGAAAACAAAGCTATCCCTTTGCAAGCCTTGCCATGCCGAAATCCGCTCAGCAGGAAGATGCGGAAATACTGAAAAATCTCGGTATAAACATAGTAAGATGCACCGAGCCGCCGTCGAAACACTTTTTAAAAAAGTGCGACGAAATAGGGCTTATGGTATTTGTGGAAATGCCGGGCAACGACGCTCTTTGCGTTAATTTCGAAAACAGGCAGTTAACTTTGATGAAAATCAAAGATATGATATATGAAAACTACAATCATCCTTCCATAGTACTTTGGGGGGTAAGAATTAAAAGAACGGATATTAATTCGGCTTTTTATTATGAAGCGATAGAGCTTGCAAGTTCGCTTGACGAATCCCGTCAAACGGCGGGAAACCGTGCGTTTAGCGGTAGTAAATTATTTTCTTCCGACTTTTATATCGAAAAACGGGATAATAAAAACAAAAAAATGTGCATAATTCCGGAAATAGGACTTACCAATATAGACGCAAGAAGTTATGACGGGGAATTAATCCGTCAGAATCAGGCTTTAAGTTATGCAGAAGACATAAACAAGGCTCTACTTAAAAAATGCTATTGCGGAACCATGGGACAGTCAATGAGCGATTATAACTGCGCCGAAACTTACGGCGGCGGAAACAATATCAAATACAGCGGAGTGCTAGACATGTTCAGAACCGCAAAAACGGCGGGGCTGTTTTATAAAAGTCAGACTGAAAAAGAGCCTGTTCTCGAACTAACCTCGTCTTTAAAAACCGCAGAAAGATATAAAAAAGGATACGGAAAGGTATTTATTCTTACAAACTGCGATTATGTAAAATTCTATAAAGGAGAGGAACTTATCGGGACATTTTATCCCGACAGAAAAAAATACAAAAAAATTGCCCACCCGCCAATCGAACTCAGCGATTTTATCGGAAACGAATTAAAAGAAAAGGAAAACTTTTCCGCTAAAAATTCCGAGACTATAAAAAAAGGACTTCTTTATCTTGCGGAGAACGGCGGAGATTATATCGGCGGAAAGAAATTCAAATTAATGCCTTTAAACAAAGCTTTAAAGAAAGAAGACATATCTTTACACGAACTTTTGAAACTCTACGATAAATACATTTGTAACAGAGACTGTAAAATTTATAAATTCGAAGGCTATATCAAAGACAAACTGCAAATAACCGTTTTAAAAGGCGGCGACGAAGAGAAGAAACTTATAGTAAACTGTGCAAGCAGCGAGCTTGTAGAAGACGATACTTACGACACATGCAGAATTCTTGTCGAACAGAAAGGACAAACCGGGCTTTCCAATTACAGTTTCGATATTGTCGCAGTTAAAACCAACGACGCTTTAAAAGTGATAGGCCCCGACATCTTTCCGTTGATAGGCGGAAGAAGGGCTTTTTGGGTAAGAACCAACGGAAAAAGCGGAAAGGGAAAGATTACGGTAACTTCCGAGTTCGGAACGCAGACCTTAGAAATTCTTGTCAAAAAAAATTAATTCGGAGTTGATAATATGAAGTTAGGGGTAGTAGGGCTTCCCAATGTAGGAAAAAGCACCCTTTTTAACGCTATAACAAATGCAGGCGCAGAGTGCGCAAATTATCCGTTTTGTACCATAGAGCCCAATGTCGGAGTAGTGCCCGTTCCCGATGAAAGACTTGACCTTTTAGCTAACCTTTATAACAGCAAAAAGGTTACGCCTACCACTTTGGAATTTGTCGACATTGCAGGGCTTGTAAAAGGCGCAGCTTCGGGCGAAGGACTCGGAAACAAGTTTTTATCCCACATAAGACAGGTTGACGCAATCGTCCATGTAGTGCGCTGCTACGAAGACGAAAACATTACCCATGTGGAAGGGAGCGTCAATCCCGTTCGGGATATGGATATAATCAATCTCGAACTTGCCTTAGCGGATTTGGAAACCGTTCAGAAAAGAATAGAAAAAACCGAAAAACAGGCAAAAGGCGGCGATAAAAAGTTTATCGCAGAGCTTGAAGTTTTAAAGAAATTGAAAGAGAGTCTTGAAAAGGGCGAACTTATAAGGAAAATAGAATTTACCAAAGAAGAGAGAGAAACGGTAAACGATTTATTTCTTCTTACGGACAAGCCTGTAATATATGCCGCAAACATAAAGGAAGACGAGATAGGCAAAGAAAGCGAATTTGTAAAACAGGTAGAAAAGAAAGCGAAAGAAGAAGGAAGGGGAGTAATAACTCTGTGCGCAAAAATAGAAGAAGAACTCAGCGCCCTTCCCAAAGAAGAAAGGGAGATTTTTCAAAGCGAACTTAATATTGAAAAAAGCGGACTCGATAAACTTGTTACCGCTTGCTATGACCTTTTAGGTCTTATCAGCTATCTTACCGCAGGCGAAAAAGAAACAAGGGCGTGGACAATAGAAAAGGGAACAAAGGCGCCGCAGGCGGCAGGGAAAATTCATACCGACTTTGAAAAGGGATTTATCCGTGCCGAAGTAGTAAATTATAAGGTGCTTCTCGAAGCGGGCGGATACAACGCCGCAAAGGAAAAAGGCAAGGTCAGAAGCGAAGGAAAAGACTATGTCGTTCAGGACGGCGATGTGATACTTTTCAGATTCAATGTCTGATTTATAACATAAGGCTAAAATTTATTGAAATAAAAAACACTTCGTTATATAATAATTAATAATAATTGAAAAGGTAAGATTGATTATTAAACGCTTGCCTTTTTATTTATATAATGATAAATTAAAAACAAAATATCAACGGATAAAAATATGGATTACAGAAAAAAAATAAGTTTGCTTTTCGAAGAACCCTTCGACAGAAAGGAAATCTATTCTTTACTTGCAAGACCGAAAGAGGAAAAAATGGGAGATTTTGCCCTTCCGTGTTTTACTCTTGCAAAAAAAGCGGGTGAAAATCCTGTGGCGCTTGCCAAAAAGTTTTCCGAAACTCTTGAAAGACCTTCTTTTATTTCATCAATAGAGCCTGCCGGCGGATTTTTGAACTTTAAAATTAAGGACGAAGAGCTTGCAACAAGCGTAATAGGCGAAATATTCGAAAAAGGCGAAAATTACGGCTCTTCCGACGAAGGCAAAGGCCGTGTGATTTGTATAGATTACTCTTCAATCAATATAGCAAAACCTTTCCATATAGGACATTTGCTTACAACTGTAATAGGCGCAGCTTTATACAGAATATACGGGTTTTTAGGATATAAGCCGTACGGAATAAATCACCTCGGAGATTACGGAACCCAGTTCGGTAAAATGATCAGCGCATATAAGCGTTGGGGAAATAAGGACGATATAGAAAAAAGGGGCGTAACCGCCTTAAACGAACTTTATGTCAGATTCCACTCCGAAGCCGAAAAGGACGAGAGCCTTAACGATGAAGGAAGACATTATTTCAAACTTATCGAGCAAGGGGACAGTGAATGCGTTAAAATATTCGAGTGGTTCAAAAAAATAACCTTGGAAGAAGTCAATAAGGTTTATGAAAGACTCGGAGTAAAATTCGACAGTTATAACGGAGAAAGTTTTTATAACGATAAAATGGAGCCGGTACTCGAAGAGTTATCTCAAAAAGGATTGCTCAAAGAAAGCGACGGGGCGCAGGTCGTCGAACTTGATGGAATGCCGCCTTGTCTTCTTAAAAAGGCTGACGGCGCAACACTTTACGCAACAAGAGATATAGCGGCTGCCTTTTACAGAAAGAAAACATACGATTTTTACAAATGTCTTTATGTTGTCGCATATCAGCAAAACCTGCACTTTAAACAGTTTTTTAAAGTAATAGAACTTATGGGCTATGATTGGGCAAAGGATCTTCAACATATAGCTTTCGGAATGGTATCTTTGGAAGACGGCACTTTATCTACAAGAAAAGGAAAGGTGGTTCTTCTTGACGAAGTTCTGAACAAAGCTGTTGAAAAATCCCTTAAAATAATAACCGAAAAAAATCCCGATTTAAAAGACAGGGAAAAAATCGCCGAAATGATAGGAGTCGGTGCCGTAATATTTTTCGCTTTGTTTAACGGAAGGATAAAAGATATAGTTTTTTCATACGACAAGGTTCTGACTTTCGACGGAGAAACCGGTCCTTATGTTCAGTATACCTGCGCAAGGTGTTCGAGCATACTTGAAAAAGGGGGAAAATACGATTTTAAAAAATTCAATCCTTCCGCCATTTTAAATCAGGAAGGAAGAAGCATATATTCAGCCTTAGCCCTTTTTCCCGAAAAGGTTAAAGAAGCGGCGGAAAAAAACGAACCTTGCGTAATTACAAGATATATAACCGATATAGCTCAGCGCTTCAATAAATTTTATATCGAACATAAGATTATCGAAGGCAGCAAAGAGGAAATAAACGCAAAACTCTGTCTTACTTATGCGGTAAGAAGGGTAATAATAAACGGATTTAATCTGCTCGGGATAAAAGCACCCGACAGAATGTGATACGGAGAAAAATATGTTAAAGTTAAAATCTTACGAACTCAGAAAAAAATATCTTGACTTTTTTAAAAGCAAAAACCACGCAATAATACAATCGGCGTCGCTTATGCCCGAAAACGACCCGACGGTATTGTTCACAACTGCCGGAATGCATCCGCTCGTTCCTTATCTTACGGGACAAAAACATCCTTTGGGAAAAAGGCTTGCCGATGTACAGAAATGCGTAAGAACGGGCGATATCGAAGAAGTGGGCGACGCAACCCACTGCACATTTTTCGAAATGCTGGGAAACTGGTCTCTCGGAGATTATTTTAAAGAAGAAGCTATAAGTTGGAGCAAGGAATTTTTAACGGAAGTACTTGAAATACCTTTGGATAAAATTGCCGTTTCGGTGTTTGCCGGCGACAGCGACTGTCCGAAAGACACATTAAGCGCATCGATATGGGAAAAGCAAGGGATAAAAAAGGAAAATATATATTATCTTCCCAAGAAAAACAACTGGTGGGGCCCTGCCGGTCAAACCGGTCCTTGCGGTCCCGATACCGAAATTTTTATAGATACCGGAAAGGGAAAATGCTGTAAAGACTGTTCGCCTGCCTGCGACTGCGGAAAGTTCGTTGAAATATGGAACAATGTATTTATGGAATATTTTAAGGAAGCCGACGGCAGTTTCAGCATGTTAAAGCAAAAAAATGTCGATACCGGAATGGGACTTGAAAGAACGGTATGTATTCTGAACGGATATTCTTCTGTTTACGAGACCGATTTATTTGCGCCGGTTATTGCGCTTTTATGTAAACTTTCGGATACGGAATACGGAAAAGACGAAAGCCGTGACAGGGCGGTAAGAATTATAGCCGACCATATAAGAACGGCGGTATTTTTATTAGGAGACGAAAAAGGAATAACTCCGTCCAATACCGACCAGGGCTATGTGTTAAGAAGACTTATAAGAAGGGCAATAAGATTTTGCAGGCAGCTTAACCTGGAAAGCGGAACAATAGAGAAAATCGCTTTATTATATATCGATATATATAAGGATACTTATAAAGAACTTTCGGATAATAAAGACAAAATAATTTCCGAACTCAACACGGAAGAAAGCAAGTTTGAAAGCGCTCTTCAACAGGGAATAAAAGAACTTGAAAAGGTATTAAGTTTTTCCAAAGACGGAGTACTTAACGGAAAAACAGCTTTCAGACTATATGACACTTTCGGATTTCCTCTTGAAATGACGGAAGAGATATGCAGAGAAAAAGGTTTCAAGGTTGACAGAGAAGGTTATAAGAAAGCCGAAAAGGAACATCAGGAAAAATCAAAAGCAGGTTCCGAGCAGAAGTTCAAAGGCGGACTTATCGACCATCAGAAGGAAACCACAAATCTTCATACCGCAACCCATTTAATGCTTGCGTCTATAAGAAAGCTTTTAGGCGACGATATTTTCCAAAAGGGAAGCAATATAACGGCGGAAAGATTGAGATTCGATTTTAATTTCCCGAGACCTCTTACTGCCGAAGAAATATCCGAGATAGAAAACGAAGTCAATAAAGCGATAAAAGACAATGTCGAAATTACCTGCGAGGAAATGAGCGTTGCCGAAGCCAAGAAGAAAGGGGCTTTGGGCGTCTTTGAAAGCAAATACGGAGAAAAGGTCAAAGTATATACAATCGGAAAATATTCAAAGGAAATATGCGGCGGGCCTCACGCAGCAAGAACGGGAGAACTCGGAAGATTTAAAATAATCAAAGAGCAGAGCAGCAGCGCAGGAGTAAGAAGAATAAAAGCCGTACTTATTACGGAAGAAAATAAATAGAGAAAACGGCGTTATACTCTGCGTTTGACGGGACTAATCGATAAAAACGGAAATTATTCCGTTTTTATTTTTTTAATATCTTGTTTAGAATACGGCTTTTAAAAATATTTTGTAAAAGAAAAAGTCGTAAATTTTATATTACCCCCACAAAACGCACGGTAAACCGTCGTTTAATATGTTTAGTAACGCAAAACGCACGGTTTATTAAAGCGATATTGTGGATATCGTTGTGTATTTCGGGATAAAATCTTAACTTATAATAAAAAAGACTTTAAATTAATAATAAAAAAGACTTTTATAAAAGTCTTTTAGTCTGTTTATAAAGCCGTTAATAACCGCATTATTTATCTTTCGACAGCATATAAGGTTTACCGATTAAAATAAAAGATTTTTAAAAGCCTGCTTGTATATATCGTACATTTTTCTGAACAAAGTCAAAGAAACCCTTTCGTCCTTTTGGTGTATTGTGCTTTCTTCTCCCGGGAATATCGGGCCGAAAGCAACGCCCTCTTTCATAACTCTTGCGTATGTTGCGCCGCCTATGCTTATCGGTTTTGCTTTTTCACAGCATACACTGTTATAAGCTTTCAGAAGTTCTCTGACGAGTTCGGATTGCGGCGAAACAAAATGAGGGTCGTGGAAATTTAATGTTTCAATACTGTCTATATACGGCGAAGATTTTAAAATCTCTTCTATAACCTTTCTTTCAATACTTATAGGGTGCCTTATGTCTATTCCGGCCATAATGCTTTTGTCGTTGTTTTCGATTGTTCCCAAATTGAAGGTAAGGGTACCGCTTCCGTCTTTGAAAGCGATACCGAGAGATTTGCCGTCGGTATGACATAACAGTTGTTCGAGTATTTTATATTCCCCTTTAAGTTCTTCTGCAAGATATTTTAAAATTTTATGACAGGCGTTGTCGCCTATATCGGGGGTGGAGCCGTGTGCAGGTTTTCCCTTTGCCGTTATTACGGAATATCCGTCTTCGTATTTTACCTTAAAGTCTTCAAGGTCTCTTTCTTTAAGACGGGCTTTGACCTTTGCATGGCATTCGTCCATTACAATGTTTACTCTGACTCCGCCTTTTATAAAGACAAGGGTTGCGGGCTTTTTGATTTCCGCTTTCAGATGAGCAACGCCTTTTTCGCAGTTTATTACCGGAAAATCTCCGTCGGGAGATATACCTTTTAAAGGAACTTCGTCGCATTCACAGTATTTTTCCATACATTTCCAGCCGCTTTCCTCGTTACCTCCGAAGATAAAGCGGACTCTTTTTTTAGGCACCAGTCCTTGCGATAAAAGTTCGCAAAAAGCATAAAACGAGGCAATCATAGGACCTTTATCGTCGAGTATTCCTCTTCCGTATATATAGTCGCCTTTTATTTCCCCAAGGGGATTAGCCGTCCAGTTGCCTTCGAAAGGGACGGTATCGAGATGACCTAAAATTCCGAAAAGTTCCCCGTCGCCTTTTTCCGCCCACACATAATAGCCGTTATTGAAGGTTCTGAAAAGATTTTCCTTTGCAATATCTTCCGCCATAGACAAACATTTGGCAACGCCTATACCGAAAGGACTTTGTGCGCAAGGCTCTTTTTGCACACTGTCAACGGCAAGAAATTCCATAGTCTTTTTTACGGCTGTATCAAAATAATCCATATTTCACCTCAGTCAATACAATATATTATACCAAAATACCTATAAAATGCTACATTAAATTAAAATTTTCACCTTATTTAATATTTAAAAAATTTTTCCTTTTAATTATATTTTATATAATGAAAAAAATAAGAATTAATAGATTTTAAATTTTTATGCTTTAAAAATATAAATTAATCTAAAAATATAGTAAATAAAATTAGAAAAAAGTAAAGTCAAACACAATAAAAAAAAGTTTTTAGTTTTTAAATATTCGTGTCTGAAAAATAAAAGAGTAAAAAGGCAGAAAAAAGGAAATGCAAAAATGTTGTTTCTTATATAGCCTTTCCCGTCAAAATTAAGTAGACAAATCATTGCTCTTGTCATATAGCAGGTAGGACAAGGTATACCCGTTATAAATTTAAAAATACAATGAATGTCAAAGTCTTTCAAAACGAGAACTAAAAGAATAAGGAGAAGAAAGCAGACCGTTCTTCTCCCAAACACTATAAAAGTTAATCTTGTCTTATTGTAATACGGAAGCAAAGGAAATTGCCTTGCAGAATGTTTCAAAGTTCTTTTCTTTGGTTTTTTTGCCGATAATAAATAAATCTATTAGCCAAAGCAAGCCGCAGCAACCGCCTGTAAAAAATTTAAGCAATCCTAGACCGGTGTCTTTGAGCACAAATCTGTCTATTCCTAAACCTCCTAAAAAAAAGGAAAGAGCAGTCATTGCGCCGCTGCTCAGGTATTTTTCGGATAATATCAAGGTAAGTTTATCGTCGGAACATCTGGAAAGGGCGTCTTTAACGGCAATAATTTTTTCCTGCGGGAAATATTTAGAATGTGTAGATAAAAAATTGTTAATGTTTTGTTCGTTCATAACTTTCTCCTTTTATAATGATATATCGTAATTATTATACGAAATAATTAATTAAATGTCAATATTTATCGTATAAAATATACGATAAAGCACAATAAAAAGAAATGTTTATTAAAAATATAAAAATATTTTAAAACTACTAATTAAAATATTTCAGGTAAGTTAAAGGAAGGTAAAATGGATATTTTAGAAAGAATATTTGAACTCAGAAAGAAAAAAGGATGGTCAGAATACAGGCTCAGTTTGGAATCGGGTATTCCTCAGTCCACCATTTCTTCCTGGTTCAGAAAAAGTGCCGTTCCGACTTTAAATTCTCTTGTAGCAATATGCGACGCATTCGGAATAACCTGTTCGCAATTTTTTTCCGACGACGGCGTTACGGCGGAACTTACGGAAAAACAAAAAGAACTTTTAAAAGCTTTCGAGGCTCTTGATTTAAAACAGCAGGATGCATTGATAGAATTCCTAAAAAAAATGGAAAAAAGTGAAAATTAAAAAAGGAAAAAATCTTAATACTTAAAAATGCCGCAGCAAATTAAAGCGGTATTTTTTTATGTATTCAATAGTTATTATTATTAAAATATGCTAAAATAATGTTAAAATATATTAAAATATTATATATTGGACAAAGTCCTAATTCAAGGAGTTATTATGAACGGTAAAGTCAGAACGAGATTTGCCCCGAGTCCTACGGGATTTATGCATATAGGAAATTTAAGAACCTGCCTTTATGCCTATTTGTTTGCAAAGAAAGAAAAGGGAACTTTTATTTTAAGAATAGAAGATACCGACAGGGAAAGGTATGTGGAAGGTGCGGTTGATTTAATTTACCGTACTTTGGAAACGGCGGGAATCAAACACGACGAGGGACCCGATGTAGGCGGAAATTACGGCCCGTATATTCAAAGCCAAAGAAAGGAAATGTATCTGGAATACGCAAAAGAACTTGTCAAAAAAGGGGGCGCCTATTATTGTTTCTGTTCAAAAGAAAGGCTGGAATCTCTTACCGACGAAAACGGGAACAGAAAGTACGATAAGCATTGTTTGTCTCTTTCCGAAAAAGAAGTTCAAGAAAGACTTTCAAAAGGCGAAAAATTTGTTATAAGACAAAATATTCCGCAAAAGGGGGAGAGCAGTTACGACGATATGGTATTCGGTCATATCAGCGTTAAAAACGAGGACATGGAAGATAACATTTTAATAAAGAGCGATCTTATGCCGACATATAACTTTGCAAATGTAATCGACGACCACACTATGGGAATTACCCATGTTATAAGGGGTATGGAATATTTGTCAAGCACGCCTAAATACAATCTTATTTACGACGCATTCGGTTGGGAAAGACCTAAATACATTCATCTGCCTCCTATAATGAAAGACGCAAACAGGAAATTATCGAAAAGATACGGAGACGCCAACTTCGAAGATTTTATTGAAAAAGGATATCTTCCCGAGGCAATAGTAAACTATATAGCGCTTTTGGGATGGAGTCCTAAAAACAATGTTGAAATTATGAGCATGCAGGAACTTATCGAACATTTTTCCGTTGACGGAATAAGCCACTCGCCGAGCATATTCGACGAAGAGAAAATGAAATGGATGAACGGCGAATACATTAAAAAGCTGACGCCCGAAGAATTCGTTAAAAGAAGTATTTCCTATTTTGAAAGAAGTAAAATAAAGGGAAAGTATGATTATACCGAACTTGCAAAACTATTGATAACCCGAGTATCGCTTTTCAGCGAAATAGAAGAAAAGGTTAATTTTCTCGAAGAGTTTGAAAGTTACGATCCCGAGTGGTTCGATAACAAAAAAATGAAATGCGACAAAGAGCTTTCCTTAAAAATTATCAAAGAGTCGGAGAAGGAATTAAAAAAACTTGACGGTTTTGACGAAGAAAAACTTCAATGCGCAGTAGAAAAAATAGCGGAAAAAGCCGAGGCGAAAAAAGGGCAGGTCTATCTGACTTTGAGACTTGCCGTTACAGGAAAGCAGTCTACTCCCGGCGGCGGCGTGGAAATGTGCAATATTTTAGGAAAAGAAGAGAGTTTGAAAAGACTTGAATTTTCGAGAAAGCTTCTTGAAAATGCTTTAAAAAATTAAAGCAATCTGCGGACAAAAAGTAAACATGTTAAGAAGGCGCAATTAAATTACTTGCTGCGATAAAAATCAATCGAAAAACAGAAAGGCAAATCGTGAAAACAGAAGGATAATTATGTTAGACAATGCAAATTTAAAATTACTGTCAGGCTATAAAAGAGTCGGAGTTGCCGTAAGCGGCGGTATGGATTCGATGGCGCTTTTGCATTATCTGACCGAAAGCGGAATAGATACCGTTGCCGTTCATATCAATCACAATCTGAGAGACGCAGAAAGCGACCGTGACGAAAATTTTGTAAAAGGATATTGTTTGGAAAACAATATACCTTGTTTTGTCGAAAGGGGCAATGTAAAAGAATTGGCGAAAGAAAGTTCTGAAAGCATAGAGCTTGCGGCAAGAAATTTCCGTCTTTCTGTTTTTTACAGTCTTGTTTCGGAGGGAATATGCGACATAATCGCAACGGCTCACCACGAACTCGATAACGCAGAAACCCTTCTTATGAGAATATTCAGAGGGACATCTCCTTCGGGGCTTAAAGGTATAGCTTTAAAACGGGATATTTTCGTAAGGCCGTTTCTTTCGGTATCCAAAGAAGAAATTCAAGAATATGTAAAAGAAAAAAAGGTGCCGTATATTACGGACAGTTCTAATTTCGATAATACCTTTACAAGGAATTTTATAAGAAACGAACTTATGCCTCTTATAAAAAGCAGATTTTCAGATGTGGAAACTTCTCTTTTGCGCCTGTCAAAAAGCGCAAGATACGACGAGGAGTTTATCGACGGTTTCGTAACGGGCGGAACGGAAAAGAACGGCGCCGTTTACATATCTTTTGACGAGCTGACAAGTCCGAGGGCTGTTTGTTCGAGAAATATATTAAAGGCTTTTGAAAAACTCGGAATATATAAAGATATAGAACAAAAACATATCGAAAGCATATTGAATCTTAAAAAGGATAACGCAAACAAACTTTCAATGCCTTTCGGAATAACCGCCGTGGTGGAAAACGGATATATAGTGCTTTACAGAGAATTAAAAACCGAACCGTTTTCCAAACCGTTTAAAACAGGAAAGACTGAAATTGAAAACGGAGAAAGTGTGCTTGTAAGAAAATACAAAGAAGGCGACAAAATCCGTTTCGATATAGACAAAATACCCAAAGACGCAGTTATAAGAAACAGAAGAGAGGGCGATGTTTTCAGAAAATTCGGCGGCGGAAGTAAAAAACTCAACGACTATCTTACCGATATAAAATTTCCCGTAAGGCAAAGAGACCGGCTTCCTTTGATAGCTTCGAAAAACGAAATACTTGCAATTTGTTCCGTAGAGATATCCGCCCTTATCAAAGACGACAAAAAAGGCGAGCCGTATACATTTGTATTCAGTTCAAACGAGTCCGAAGACGAATAAATATTTCTTTAAAACCTTACCGTATTTATTTTTGAAATGAAGGAGAAAATTGTTGATTAAGGTCAGCGAAAATTTAAAAATTCTTGCCGAAAAAATATTTAAGAACTGCAATAAAAAACTTTATATTGTAGGCGGTGCGGTTCGTGACGGACTGGAAGGAAGAGAAACCGAAGACATCGATATTACAGGCGCATTTTCCGAAAGAGTTATAAAAGAATGCGCTTGTGACTTTAAAATAACGGCAGAAAGTCCTAAATTCAGGACAATTTCCGTAAGCAAAGGAAAAGAAAAATACGAATTCACTTCGTTCAGAACCGACAGTTACGATATGAGCGGAAAGCACAGACCTTACGATACGGCTTTTACCGAAGATATTGAAACAGACGCTTTACGCCGTGATTTTACCGTTAACGCAATTTACTACGATATTCTTGAAAATAAAATAGAAAACCCTGTCGGCGGAGCCGAAGATTTGAAAAACAAAATATTAAAAACCCCTAAAAACGCAATGCAAACATTTTCCGAAGACGGATTAAGGCTTTTGAGACTTATAAGGTTTAAAGAAGGATTAAACTACAAAGCAAGCGAAGAAGTTATTCTTTCGGCAAAAAAATGCGCCTTTAAAATAAAAGAAATAGCAAAAGAAAGAATAGGACAGGAATTGAAATACCTGATTAATCTTGACAAAATGTATGCAAAAATACCTTTTGCGCATTACAGCGCTATAAGATTTGCGGACGAAATCGGAGTGCTTTCCTATATAATGCCCGAACTTACCGATTGCAAGGGAATCGGGCAGAATAAAAATTTCCACTGCTTCGATGTTTACGAACACAGTCTGTATGCTTTTAAATATTCCGATATAGATGTCAGATTGCCCGCTCTTCTTCACGATATTGGAAAGCCGGACAGAATAAAAAAATATTTCAAATGCACAGGTCACGCACAGCTCGGCGCGCAGCTTGCAGACGGGATACTTAAAAGAACCGGTTTTTCGTCAAATGAAAGAAAAGAAGTTTACGAATTGATATCCTGTCACGAATTCGATATAAAGTGCAGCGAAAAAGTAGAAAATGTCAGAATGTTCATATGCAGGCACAGCGGTATAATAGAAAAACTTATAAAACTTATGGAATGTGACGCTGCTGCAAAAAAAGAACCTTATAATAATGCCTTGGGAGCAAAGAGAATCAAAGAGCAATACGAAATAATGAGAGAACAAAAGATTCCTATAACCGTAAGAGAACTTCCTATAAACGGAGAGGACTTACTGAACTTAGGATATAAAGGAACGGAAATAAAAAAAGCCTTAAATTCGGTTTTGTATAAAGGTGTTTTTATGCTGAAAAGATATACTAAAAAAGAATGTCTTAAACTTTTAGAAAATAAAGACGAGCTTTTAACCTTTGATTTCTTACTATAACCATTAAATAAATCTTTTATAATAAAGAATAGGTATTCAATATGTTTTATCTGCAAGCAAAGGAAAAAAGATAAATAATTTACAAAACAACGAAAAAGCAAAGGAGGAAATAAAATGGATATACTGTTGATAGCCGTAACGGTAATATGTGTACTTACATTAATCGGACTTTGTTATTGTATTTATAAAATAAGAAAATTAAACATTGAAAAAGGCGGTCTTGACGGCGAACTTCTGCACGGAGCCGTTGAAGAGATAAAAGACAGCTTTCGTGAAGAAGAGAGAAAAAACTCAGATATGCTTTATAACAGAATACAGCAGAACGGACTCAATGTATTTGCCGAAAGCATAAACAGAAACATAATGAACATAACGCAGTTGGAGCGCAGCAACTTCGAGAATATAGAAAGAAGGGTAGACGAGCTTGTAAAAACCGTGGAAAGCAAAATAGAAAAACTCGGAAAAGAAGTATCTTTAAATCTAACCGAGGTCAGAAGCGACAACGAAAAACAACTTGAAAAAATGAGGCTTACTGTTGACGAAAAACTTTCCGAAACCCTTGAAACCAGATTAAACCGTTCGTTCAGTCTGATAGGGGAAAGAATCGACGCCGTACAGAAAGGGTTCGGCGAAATACAAAGCCTTGCAAGTTCTGTGGCGGATATAAAGAAGGTATTTTCCAATGTAAAAACAAGGGGAGTATGGGGCGAAGTGGCTTTGGAAAATTTACTTAAACAGGTTCTTGTAGAAGAGCAGTTCGTAAAATTTCCGCAAGTCGAAGGGAAAGAACAGGTTGACTTTGCATTGATACTTCCCGGAAAAGACAACGGCAAAATTCTTCTTCCGATAGACAGTAAATTCCCTCTCGAAGATTATCAAAGGCTTGTTGACGCATCGGAAAAGGGCGACGGATTTGCCTGTGAAGTGGCGTCTAAAAATCTTGAAAGAAGAATAAAAGAAGAAGCAAAGAAGATTAAGGAAAAATACATAGCGCCGCCGAAGACTACCGATTTCGGAGTACTGTATCTTCCGGTAGAGGGTTTATATGCGGAGATAGCGAAAAGAAGCGGGCTTTTAGAAGAAATACAAAGTAAGTACAGAATAATGATATGCGGACCTACTACTCTCGGCGCATTTTTGAACAGTTTGCAAATGGGCTTTAAAACTTTGGCGATAGAAAAGAGAAGTTCGGAAATATGGCAGCTTCTCGGGATATTCAAAAGGGAGTTTTATAAGTTTGCCGATTTGCTTTCGAGAACTCAGACCAAAGCCGAAGAGGTTACCGAAACCATAAAAAAGGCAAGCGACAGAACTAATATGATACAAAAGAAACTCAGCAAAGTCGAATATATCGAAGAAGGAAAAGACGACGATATTAAACTCATTGACAGCGGCGATATTATCTGAAATACAAACATTATGTATTTTTAATTTAATGTTAAGCGTCAAAACAAACATAAACCCTGCGTTTGACGGGGTTTATTTGTTTTTAAAAGTGGAAAAGTATGTGGAAAGGTGCTGAAATCAGAATGAATTAAAGTTTTTAAAATTCTCTTTTCAATGATTTTTAATCGAAAAAATATAAAATAATTTGATTTATCTATAAAAAAGTTACTCAAATAAAGGCAAACCTTGCGTTTTACGGGGTTAAATTAAAAAATGTAAGGTTTATGTTGTAAAATAAAATAATATTGTTTCACAGAAATATATTGCTTCACAGAAAATACTTATTGATTATTATCGATATTTTATAATTGCTTTTAAAGCATAACAATTTAAAAAAGTATAAAAAAAGGAAACATTTTATTGTTTCCTTTCAATCGTTACGATTTAACAATTTTATTTTTTAATAATTTCATAACATCCCGGTTTGTCGATTATGGAATATCCTTTGTTTTCTATTTCATTTCTTAAACTGTCGGCAAGGGCAAAGTTTTTTTCGGCTTTTGCCTTTTTTCTCTTTTCGGCAAGTTCGGTTATTTCCTGAGGAAGGGTTGTTTGCGGTTTTTCTTCCGACTCTTCTTTGTCGAGATTAAGACCTAAAACCTTATCGAAATATATTGCGGTATCGTAAATATCCTTGCTCTTTTCTTCTTTCAGCATTGTCCAAAGTATTCCGAGCGCAAGGGGTATGTTCAAATCGTCTTCAACGGCATTTTTGAATTTTTCTTTATATTCTTCTATGACTTTTTTATCGGTAACGGCTTTTGAGTTTTTGTGCAGAAGAAGCTGTTCTTTAAGTCTTCTGTACGAAGTTTTTGCAAAATTCATGGAATCGAAAGTGAAGTTAAGTTTTTTGCGGTAATGGGTATTAAGGCAAAAATATCTGAAATCCATTGCAGAGTAACCTTTTTCTTTAAGGTCGCTTATAGTGTAAGTATTGTTAAGGCTTTTGCTCATTTTTCCGTTATCAACGAGCATGAACTCTCCGTGCATCCAGAAGTTTACCGATTTGTTTTTAGTCAGCGCTTCGTTCTGAGCAATTTCGTTTTCGTGATGTATGGGTATATGGTCCACTCCGCCGGTGTGAATATCGAAGGGCATACCAAGGTATTTTCTGCTCATGGCGCTGCATTCTATATGCCAGCCGGGATAACCCATACCCCAAGGACTTTCCCATTGCATTATGTGATTGGGATCGGCTTTCTTCCAAAGAGCAAAATCTATGCTGTTCCTTTTTTCGTCGTTTACTTCAACTCTTGCTCCCGCAAGCTGATTTTCGATATCTATACCGGAAAGTTTTCCGTAGTCTTTGAACTTCGATGTGTCAAAGTATATTCCGTCGCTTATTTCGTATGCGTATCCCGCCTTTTGAAGTTCCTTGACATATTCTATCATTTCCTTGATATGTTCGGTTGCGTAAGCAATTATTTCGGGTTTTTCGATATTTAATTTTTCAAGGTCTTCAAAAAAAGCCTTGGCATAAGTATCGGCTATTTCCTTAACCGATTTCTGTTGCTTCCTTGCGGCGACTTCCATTTTATCTTCGCCGTCGTCGCTGTCCGAAAGAAGGTGTCCTACATCGGTTACATTCATAACGCCTTTGAGTTTATAGCCGCAGAATTTCAATGTTCTTCTCAATATATCCATAAAAATATAGGTGCGCATATTTCCGATATGGGCAAAGTTGTATACCGTAGGACCGCACGAATACATTTTTACGGTGTTATCCGATAGCGGATTGAAAATCTCTTTTTTTCTGGAAAGGGTGTTATACAGTTTAAGCATTAATTTTCTTTCTCCTCAAAGTCGTTGGTTATAGTATATTTGTTCTGAATATTGTGTTGCTCTTCAAGGGCGGTGAGTCTGTTGTTCAGTCTTCTGAACTCTTCGAGAGCAGGGTCGGGAAGTTTGATATGATTAAGGTCGTCAACCCTTTCGCCCGACATTTTGACTATTCTTCCGGGAACTCCTACAACCGTGCAGAAGGGAGGAACTTCTTTAAGAACCACGCTTCCTGCGCCTATCTTGCTGTCATGGCCTACGGTAAAAGGTCCCAATATTTTTGCCCCCGCAGAAATTACGACATTGTCTTCTATGGTAGGGTGCCTTTTTCCTATATCTTTACCGGTACCGCCCAAAGTGACGCCCTGATAAATGGTGACATTGTTTCCGATAACTGCCGTTTCGCCTATTACGACTCCCGAACCGTGATCGATAAATACACCTGTTCCTATTGTTGCTCCCGGATGTATTTCTATACCTGTAAGAAATTTTGTTCGCTGACTTATGCAACGGGCGATAAATTTCATATTGTGTTTATAAAACCAATGAGCCCTTCTGTGTCTTTTAAGGGCTTTGAATCCGCTGTAAGTAAAATACACTTCGAACTTACTTCTTGCCGCAGGATCCCGCTGCATAATAGCGTCTATTATTGATCTATCGTATTTATTCATAAAAGCACCTGATTTAAATATTATGCCCGATTGAGTTTCGGGGTTACTGTCAAAAAATTTTATTTTAAGAATATTTTATCATTTAACAAAGGAAAATACAACAAAAGAAATAATAATAACTATCGGTTATTTAAAAATTTTAAAAATAATATGAAGAACAAGGAAAAGGATTCGGAAAGTTTATTAAAAAGTGTCTGATTTTCAATAAGTACTTGATAATTTAACGCTGCAAAAAGATTGAATTTAATCTTAATTTCGTAAAACAAACGGGTAGCTTATTTGGTAGTAAAAGAGGGAGAATTAAATTGAAGTAATTTATGGCGACAAATAGGCACCTGTTTGACGGTAAATAACGGTAGAATTAAACTTTCAGACGACGGCTATTTTTCTCCCCAAAAAACCTGTTTGACTGTAAATAACGCTAGAATTAAACAAAGCCGAAAAATATAAACGGAAAGACTTTTTTAAACCGCCTTGATGGCGAGTGAAAAAATCTGAGCGGTATCGAACATCGACGTTATGGCTTCCGAGAAAAACTGTTGCAGATTTGCAAATGCGTCGAGCATAAGTTGCAGAATATTCGTCGAATAAATAAAGCCGCCTATAAACGAAGAATTTATTGCCGCAAAGGTACTTTCGAGAGCCGGAATATTGCTGAACATATTCAGTGCAAGGAAGAATATAAGGACAAGAAGAACGCCTTTTAAAAGACCGAAAACCGCCCCGAGTACTCTGTCGATACCTCTTGCCGCTTTGTTTACGAGAAGTTTTTTCAGAAAGGCTTTTATTATACCGAATACGATAGCAAAAAATATAAGAAGTATCACGCAAGATAAAATAATCATAATAAAAGACGATATCGAAGGAACCAACACCTGTGCAAGAGTGTATCCGCTTTCTGCAACCGCAAATACTGCCGAGGTTATAGTGGGGGCAAGAAAGGAGGGAATTTTAGCATATTCGAGAGCTGTCGCAAAAGGCACCTGAACCCCTTCGTATAAAATAAACAGTTCGCTGTCCGTTTTAGTTAAAACGGAATTGAAAAGAGCTTCGTTTGAGCCGGTAAACCAAGTGTTCACCCATATTTGAAGGGTATCGCCGAATGAAGTTCCCATAAGATAAGAAGCAAGATATTTGGAAAGCCATATAGACAGTACTATATTAGCGACGAGAAAGGCAAGACCTAAAAAGCCTTTGATAGCGCCTTTATAAACGCCGATAACCGTTGCGATAATAAGAAATGCGACAATAACTACATCGACAATCCAGCTCATATTGCTCCTTTTAAATCTTTATAAATGATTACCCGAAACGGTAGCGATATACCGAAAACTTTAAACTAATATATTTGTATATATTATGTATTAATTTTAAACATAATTATAAAAAAAATCAAGAGGTAACCCGAAAAAATTTTATATATCTTTTCAAAATTCACAAAAAAAACCGAAAAAGGAAACAACAGCGAAAAAAGTTTACAGAATAACGAGAAAGAATTTGTCAATAATTTTATAGAAAAAGACGAAGTCAAAAAACCGTTATATGAAAAAATAAGATAATTTTCGACATACAAGTCAAAAGGAAGGAAACATGAAGGCTGTAATACTTTGTATAGGGAGCGAAAAAATTTGCGGGGACAGTTTAGGCCCTATTGTGGGGAGCAAACTGACTGCAAAGTACTCGGTAGACGCATATGTGTACGGAACGGTAGAAAGACCGATAAACAGACAGAATTTAAAAGATTATTTAACCCATGTAAAAGAAAACCATAAGGGAAGTAAAATTATAGCAGTGGACGCAGCGCTCGGAGCAAAAGAGGATATCGGAGTTATAAAGGTGGTCGAAGGGGGACTGTATCCGGGAGGAGTTGCGAAAAAGGAAGAAAAAGTAGGGGATATAGGTATTATGGGGATAGTAAACAATTACGAAAAAAATTTTTTGAAACAGCTTCTTAACGTAGAACTGGCGTTTGTCGAAAATATGGCGGAAAAAATTGCGCTCGCATTAAAAATGTGCGTATAAAACACGGTTATTTTTTTAAGGCAATTATTGTAAGTATATATAAAGACTTTTTGAAAACGAATTTTTATATAAAAAGTTTGCCAAAAATAAATTATATGTTATAATTATTTAAATATTATTTTACGGAGATATCAATTGAAAACCAGAAAAATTATAAATACAGTTTTAATTATAGCGCTTTTGATAGTTGCCATAGTTATGGTATCGATTTTACTCAATAACGCAAACAGCCCCGAAACCGTGGATTATACCGAACTTCAACAGATGATAAAGTCTAACGGAATAACCAATGTCTATGTGGAAGGAAGTTATACCGTATATGCAAGAAAGGTAGGCAGCAAAATAGAAGAAAGTCAATTTCCTTCGAAAGCCGATTATGTCGCAAAGATTTCTTCGAGAGCGAACTTTACCGAATGGTTTGATTCTCTTCCCGATACGGTTATCGTAGACGGAGTGGAAACCCCTCTTAACAAACCGACGGTTTCCTATAACGACCCCAGCAAAAGCGCAATGTGGTCTAATGTACTTATTACCCTTGGCGGATTTGTGCTTATCATTATAATGTTCGTGATACTTATGAGAATGTCCAACGGCGCAAATAACAAGGCAATGAGTTTCGGAAAGACCAAAGCAAGACTCAATACCGATATAAAGGTAAGATTCAGCGATGTTGCGGGAGCCGACGAAGAGAAGGAAGAATTACAGGAAATTGTTGAATTTCTCAAAAATCCGCAGAAATTCAAAGCGCTCGGAGCAAGGGTTCCCAAAGGGGTGCTTTTGGTAGGTCCGCCCGGAACGGGTAAAACTTTATTTGCAAAAGCCGTAGCGGGCGAAGCGAATGTAGCCTTCTTTTCTATCAGCGGAAGCGACTTTGTCGAAATGTTTGTAGGTATCGGCGCAAGCAGGGTAAGAGACTTGTTCGACCAGGCAAAACACAATATGCCTTGTATTATATTTATTGACGAAATCGACGCCGTGGGAAGACAGAGAGGGGCAGGCTTAGGCGGCGGCAACGACGAAAGGGAGCAGACTCTGAACCAGCTTCTTGTTCAGATGGACGGCTTCGAGACAAGCGACGAAATAATAATAATGGCGGCAACAAACAGAGCCGATGTATTGGATCCCGCCCTTTTAAGACCGGGCAGATTCGACAGACAGATTTATGTAAGTCCTCCCGATGTTAAAGGAAGGGAACTTATTCTCAAAGTACATTCGAGAAACAAGATACTCGCCCCCGACGTAAACTTTAAAACCGTTGCCCGTATGACAAGCGGATTTACGGGAGCCGACATTGAAAATCTTCTTAACGAAGCCGCAATACTTGCCGCAAGAAACGGCAGAACTCAGATACTTATGGCAGATGTTCTCGAAGGTATCAACAAGGTAATTGCAGGACCTAAAAAGAAGAGCAGAGTAGTAACGGAAAACGACAAGAGAATAACCGCATACCACGAAGCAGGTCACGCAATTATTGCAAAAACCTTGGAGGGCTGCGACGAGGTTCAGGAAGTATCGATAGTTCCGAGAGGAATGGCGGCAGGATATACTCTTACAAGGCCGGAAAACGACGATAATCATGTAACGAAACAAAAACTTCTCGACAACATAACAATGATGCTCGGCGGCAGGGGAGCAGAAGCAATCGTTATAAAAGACATCTCATCCGGCGCTTCGAACGATATTCAGAGAGCGACTCAGATTGCAAGAAATATGGTTGCAGAATGGGGTATGAGCGACGAGATCGGGAACATATATTTAGGAGGAAGTCAGGAAGTCTTTTTAGGAAGAGATTACCAGCAACATTCATACAGCAGCGAAGAAATGGCAGGAAAGGTAGACGCGGAAATTAAAAAGATAATGGACGGCTGTTATAAGAAAGCTCTCGATATTCTCAATAAAAACCGCAGCATACTTGAAAATATGGTAAAAGTACTTTTCGAAAAGGATACTATATATACCGACGAAGTGGATATGCTCTTCAACGGAGCCGATGCAAAAGAGGTAATAGACGCCATTAACGCAAGAAGCAAAGCCGAAATGCCTGCGGTAATAACCGTCAAAAAGGATGAGGCTAAAACTTCACCTGCAAAAGCCGAACCTGATAAAAAGGAAATAAAATCGGAAAATTCCGACAACGCAAAATCCGAAACCGAAAACAAAGACGCTTCTTTAAAAGACGATGAAAAAAAAGACGGCGCAAAAGATGCTCAGAAAACGGCTGCGGAAAGCAAGGTTAAAAAACCGACTTTAAAGGAAAAAGACAAGACGGATAAAAAAGAGTCCGTAAAAAATTCCGAATCGGAAAAAAAGACCGTCAATACTGAAAAGAAAGAAGATTGACAATAAATAATTTTTTAAAATGCCTTAACGGGCATTTTTATATATCGGTATAAAATGAAATTAAACATAAACAAAAAAACCAAAGAAATATTAATGCTTGCGCTCGCAATAGTGTTCACAAGCATTTTAAGGGCTGTTGCAATTAAAATTTTTATTGCGCCGTCGGAACTTGCGCCCGGGGGAATATCCGGTATTGCCTCTATTATTTACAATAAAACAGGCTTTAATATATCGCTTTCCACCCTTTTAATGAATATTCCTTTGATAATACTCGCATATATTTACATAAACAAAAAATTTGCGATATCTACTTTAATATGTACGGCGGTTACATCTTTATTTATTTTAATTTTGGAAGTTGTGCCGATAGAGAACTTTGCCGATTTCAGAGGCGACCTTTTCGTTTCGGCAGTATGCGGCGGTGCGCTGACGGGAGCGGCAATCGGGATACTTTTAAAGGTAAATTGCAGTACCGGCGGAACCGATATCGTAAGCCTTCTTATACAAAACAGATTCCCGAACGCCAAGGTAATATTTTTATTGTTCGGCGTTGACGCAATTATTGCCGTTATCGGTGCGATAGTTTTTGAAGATTTTACCTTGCTTGTTTACTCTGTTATAACTATGCTTGCAAGTACCTTTACCGCAGACATTCTTCAAAAAAGCTTTGTGTCCACAGTCGAAGTTAAAATAGTTACCGACAAAGTAGAGAAAATCGCCGATTTTATTATCAAACAGTTAAAAAGAGATTTGACGGTAATTTCCGCAACGGGTTATTACACGGGCGACGAAAAAAAACTTTTAATTACCGTGCTCAGAAAAAGACAGGCTGTAAATCTTAAAAAATTCATTAAGGAAACCGACGAGTCGGCATTCTTCTTTATGACTTCGGTAAGTGATGTTATAGGTTTCGGATTCAATCAGTCCGTCACACCTAAAAGTTCGCTCGGTATAAAGAAAGGGGGTAAGGCTTTTTCTTTAAGAGATATAGGTTCATATTTCGGAAAAAAGAATAAAAAAGAAAACATTCCGAATCAAAAAGACGCCGATACCGTTGCCGCCCGAAAAAACATATCCGAAAAAATCGCCGCAGAGCAACAAATCAATATAAATATTACAGAAATGACGGCAGCAGCGTCGGACTTTGAAAATAAAAGCGGCATCCGAAAAATTCAGGATAATGAAAAATCAGCCGAAAATGAAAAATTATAAACTGTACCGTGATTCAGTTTAATTTCGTCTTTAATTATTCTTATTAACAACAGGTTATATTATAGTCAATTCAGCTTCAAAAAAGCAAAAAATATACTGATTTCCGATAAGGAATACAAAGGAAGGAAAAATGATTGACAGTCATACACATTCTCTTTTTTCACACGACAGCTTCGAAATTTCGGCAAAACTCATAGAGCAGGCAATATCTTTGGGACTCGATTATTTTGCCATAACCAATCATCTGGACAACGATTGCAGATACAATTATATAGGACTCGGAAATATTGAGCCTCTCGATGTCAACGGTTGGATAAGTGAAATAAAAAGACTTAAAGAGGAATACGGAAACAGAATAAATCTTGCTTTGGGTCTTGAAATAGGGTTCGATATTCCCTCTCAGAAAGACGACGAAAAGGTTTTGAAAAAGTATCCTTTCGACGTGATAATCAATTCCGTACATAATGTTTCGAGTACCGATATATATTATCCGTCCTTTTTCAAAGATAAGGAAAAGAATGAAATTTACACCAAATATCTTCTTACCGTAAAGGAAAGTTTATCGGCATACGATTATGACATTATAGGTCATATCGGATACATAATGCGCAAGGCGCCTTATAAAGATAAAATCATGAAATACAAAGACCACTCGGATATTATAGACGAGATACTCGCTTTAACAATTAAGAAAAATAAAACCATCGAACTTAATTCGCACAGCGAGGGAACGGGACTTTTCTGTTTTCCGCCCGAAGACATTCTGAAAAGGTACCGTCAGCTCGGCGGAGAAAATATTGTATTCGGCTCTGACGCACACAGGGCAAAAGATATCTGCCGAAATTACGAGTATGCAAAAGAACTTGCATTAAATTGCGGCTTCGAGTATTGGACTTGCTATAAAGGCAGAAAGATTATGAAAATAGGTATCAGATAAATTATTAAATTAATTACATAAAATGTATTTTAATATAACACAAAATTTCATTTAATCGTATTTTTAACCGACTTAAAAATATAAGCGTAAGTCAGCGCAATATTTAATTTCCTTAGTTATCAGAGATAAAAAACTTGTTTTTAAATCAATTAAAAATTTTAGTTTTTATATAGGAAAATATCAATTTTTGATTTTGAATTTCTTTAATAGATAATCGGCAATTATTTCTTCGCTCTTTATACCTGCGGCTTTGTTTAAAGCTATAAAACCTGCGCAAGCATTGACTTCTAAAACAAGAGGACTTTTTCCTTTATATATTATATCTACCCCGCATATTTCGGCTTTACATGCTTTTGCGCTTTTTAAAGCAATTTCTTTTTCTTCATCGGTTACGGTATGAAATTCCTCTCTTGCGCCCCTTTCGCAGTTGGTAAGAAAGTTGTTTTCGTTTATTCTTTTAAATCCGCCTATTACTTTGTTTCCGACTATATATACTCTTATGTCAAAGGCAGGTTTGTTTTCTATAAATTCCTGAACAATAAATTTTCTTTCGCTTTTCAGTTTTTCTTTAAGTTCCTTTTCCGAATTTATTTTAAATACCCCCATTCCGTAACTGCTGCACCTTTCTTTGAGAATATAAGGATAGGTAAAATTATTTTTTATTGTTTCATAAATTTCACGGTTTGCTTCGAGATAAAATTTTTCTGGCACAATATAGCTTTTCGGAACGGGTATGTTGTTTTTATAAAGTCTTTCCAAAGTGAAGCCTTTATCGTCGCATACCGTTAAAGCCTCGTCGCTGTTAACCGTGGGAGCGGCGATATATTTAATAAGGGTTTTATCTTTATCCCAAAAGAGTACCCCGTCTGTTTCAGGAAAAACAAATCTGTCCCCGAAGTAAAGCGATGATGAGGGAATGGCTTTACATTCCGTTCTTTTGGATATGGCTTCTTTTAAAAGATCGATTGTCTTGTTGTAATTTTCTGATTTTATATGACTGTTGAATATAATTGTTATCATAAAAATATGATATATTTTTAGAAAAAAACTGTCAAATATCCTGCAAACGGGTTTTTGAATCTGAAATTACTTATTTAATTGCTTTTTTCGTTGTAACGGTAATTTTGCTGATTTAGTTTATATTTTTTCTTTTAAAGTGTCTTTGCAGGTTATTATAAGCCGTACTTTAATTTCCGAACAGTTTTAAATCATCGTTAAATAATTTTCGGCATTAAACTATAAAGAAAATAATAAATATATAAATTTAAAGTTCATTTAATGTATAATTATATAAATATTTATATATAAAGTTTTTCTCGAAAAATCGTTGACAGCATAAACATTTTACTCTACAATATAATATAATAAATCTAAAAAAAATTTTTATGGAGGATTTTATGAGCAAAACAGTTAAAAAGATCATGATAGCTGTTGTCGCTATCGTTTCGATACTTTCAGTTTGCTTGCTTACTGCTTGTAACAGCCCCAAATCCTGGGCGGAAGCTGAAAACAAAACAGCTACCGAAGTTTACACTTTCAGCGCTAAACTGAATATCGGTAACTTCCTTGTAGAAATCAAGGAAAGCAAACTCAATGTAGTAAGACAATACAACGAAGCAGGGGATATGAACGTCACCATTAAAGGCGATATCAATCTCAGCATTCCTGGACTTGCTGGTCTTTCATCAGTTATAAGCACAGTAGGACAAAATATGGGAACCGACCTTTCTTGGATCACAGAGAATATGAAAGTCAATCTCGATGTAACATTAGGCTATAACGCAGCTCAGAGCAAATATAAAGGTTTCGGTACCGTTAAAGTAGGAACCTTCTCTTATACCTTAGGCAGCGCTTCCGCTCCCGTTGAAATCGACGCTGCAACTATCGAACAGTATGTATCTTTCTCGAGAGACGCTGTAAGCGTTCTTTACTCCAACGATGTTGCAACAACCGGAACCGTTAAGAGCGATGTTGCTTTCAAAGGTTGGTATGACCAGTTTGTAGACGGCGTTGTTAACAACACTACAAAATACAAATATACCGGCGGCGGAGAAGAACAGATGCTCACAATGAACGAAATGTGCGAAGCTGTTACAGAAACCCTTCTCGGCGAAAGCAGAAAGATGAATGCACAGCAGCTCTTCGATTATGTTATCACCTGGAAAGGTTTTGATATCGCTTGTACTGCAGATATGAAAGGCGAACTCATTCAGTCTCTTAAAACCGAACAGAAAGATGTAACTTTACTTTCAATTTCAGAAGAAGATGCACTAAAATTGGTTTCAAGAGAAACCGTTGAATTTGTTGTTTCCTTCTTCGATGATTTGGATATTTCTGAATTTGACAGTGTAATCGGAACAGTATTAGACTTGGTTAGAGGTTGGCTCGTTGACGGTACTGGTATCAAACTTACAACTTCTTTGAAGATTGAATCTGCTTTCACCTACGGTGACGCTAAATTCACAACTCTTTAAGATTGTAAAATGAAATAAACAGGCTTCTTTTGAAGCCTGTTTTTTTATTGTCTTAATAACGATATAATAAACTTTGAATAAAATAAAATTCAGCTAGGTTAATCAAATTGAAATATTTTTTCGAAATTTCATAGACAACTATTCAATATAAATTTATAAATAGTTTACCGCAACAGTTTTATAAAACAGAAAATTCATTAAAGTTTGTTTCAAGTATATTCTGTATTATATATTTAATAATTAAATTAAGAGCAATTAAATAATTGCAAATATTTTTTCGATAGTATATACTATAAGATATTAATCAACAATAAAAGTTATAAACTTTTACGGGAGTTTTAAATATGGCAAAAAAAATTACGGCAATAATAGCGGCAATACTTGTTATGATATTTGCTCTTTGCGCCTGCGAAAGTTTTTCCGCAAAAAAAGTCGAAGGGGGAGACCCTACCGCAAAGGTTGAAAACAACGGCAGTTTCGTTGTAAAACAGGGCGGATACATTTACTTTGTAAACGGAGCGAGCGCAGGGTTCAGCGAAGCGGAAGCAAATTATTTCGGAAAGGTTACAAAAGGCGGTATAGTCCGTGCTGCCGTTTCGGAAAACGGTTCTCTTTCCGATTTTAAAATGATAGTACCCAAACAGGTTTCTTCTATGGGAGCAGGGGCTATAAGCATTTTCGGCGAATGGATATACTATGTAAGCAGTACTACGAAAACCGATAATAAAGGGGTATTGAATACAGACGAATATATGTTTTACCGCACCAAAATCGACGGTACGGGCACTCAGCTTATAAAAATCGTACAGGGAAGTTCTATAACATATAAATTTACCGAGACGGCTCTTGTATATTATGTCAACTCTTCCTTATATACTGTTATTTATAAAGACAAAATGAACGACGAAAACGCAACTTTGATAAGCGACAGCGTCAGCGGAGTTTTATTCACGCAGACTGCAAACTATGATCCGCAAGGCGCATATCCTTTAAGCAATTATGTTTTCTATGCAAAGTCGGTAACAAACGAAGACGGACTGACGCAAAATTATAACGAAGTATATGCGGTAAAAGCCGACGGCACCGAAAACAAGCTGTTAATCGGCAAAACCGCTTATTCGGAAAATCCTTCCGAAAGAGAAACATTCAAAATAACCTTAAAAACTTCCGTAGAAGAGAGTGACGGCAGTGTAACGGTTTATTATTCCAAAAGTTATACGGTAGGCGATACAAGTACGGTTAAAGGACTTTACGCATATAAGTTTGACTCAAATTTAACATTTACCGCAAGCGGAGAAAAAGAACTTCTTCCCACAGCGACAGATGTTTCCAAGGTTTATCCTATATCCTATGCTGCCGGCGCAATAGTTTATGACAGTGCGCTTGTACTTGTAAACGGAACCAGAACCGCCGTAAACACGGGCAGCATAACACCGATTAAAATTATCAAAGAAAATAACGACGCAGGGCAGGAAGGGTATTATTTATATTATTTAAGAGAGTCTGCAATTTACAAACTTCTTATAATGAATTCCGATTTGTCCTTTACAACAGCCGAAAACGAAAAGCAAATCCTTCCCGAAGGAATTTCTACCGACTTTACAAGTCCTGTTATATTAGGCGGAAAGCTGTATTATATCAGCTCTTCGGATAATACTTATGTCCATATATTCGATATGGCAAGGTACAAAGAATATTCTGCGTCTGACGAAAATCAGGATATAGATGTCTTTGTCGGAATAATCGATGAAAGCGCAGAAACAAACGAGGAGACTTCCGCATAATTTGAAGAAAAGGAATTGAAAATCGAAAAAAGAAAAGCGACTGAAAAACCGAATGAATTTTCGGTTTTTTTATTTCAAGCATTAAATTTTGAGTCTTTCGGCAAAAAGCCGTTAACTTACGAAAGGGGAAAAATCAAAATTCTTTGCCGTCCTGTTTGTACTCAAAAGGAATTTGCCGTTTTATTTCAATTAAATTCAATTAAATGCAAAGTAATTTTTTTATTTATGAATTTCTTTATTTATTCATAATATCTTTCAAAAACAACTCAAAAAGTTTATATTTATAAAATTCATTGCATAATATTCTTAAAAATAAAAAAATGTTTTTCTTTTTTTAAACTCTTTTCGTGAAAAGTTAAAAGATATATATTAATCTGCAATAAAAAGGATATACTTTTTACAATTTTACGGGAAATTTATTATGTTTTTACAAAAAAAGATAATTATTATAAAACAATCACTTTACTTTTTGTACAATAAGATGATATTATATAATCATTAAAGATAAAGGAGTATATAATTAAATTTATGGGCAAGCTGAAAGTAATTGTTGGTGAAGAAAATGAAGAGCAAGTAAAACAAATCACGGATTTTTTTAAAAAAGACAGCGCAGTTGAAATATGCGGAATAGCTTCTAACGGATACGATTTACTCGATATGTATAATTCCGTTGTCCCCGACGCAGTCGTTCTCGATCTGATTTTGCCGGGCCTTGACGGCTTCGGCGTTTTGGAGGTAATTCAAAGAACAAATATAGGCGTAAAACCTGTTATTATTGTTCTTTCAAGAGTCATTAAGGACAGTTATGTTACAAAAGCTTTTCAGTGCGGAGCAAGTTATATTATGGCTAAGCCTTTCAGCCTGGAAAATTTAAGGTCAAGACTTTTTGACTTTAATACAGCGCCCGTAAACGATGTAAAACCCGTTGCGCCCGAAATCGAACTTAAAAAATTTCCCGCTCAGAAAAACAAGAATTTTCTCGATGAAAAACTTTCCAATTTGTTTATTATGGTAGGTATACCCGCTCATGTCAAAGGGTATCAGTTTTTAAGAGAAGCTATAAAACTTACCGTCGAAAAGCCTGAGTTTATCAACGCTATAACAAAAAAACTTTATCCCACAATAGCCGAGCATTTCAACACGACGGCAAGCAAGGTTGAAAGGGCGATAAGACATGCTATCGAAGTTGCCTGGAACAGAGGTAAAATCGAAAAAATCAATAATCTTTTCGGAATTAAGGTTTATTCGAGTACCGAAAAGCCCACAAACGGCGAATTTATCGCTTTAATTGCTGATAAAATGTTAATCGAAGGCGCATAATTAAAAAAATTACGGTTAAACAGTTTACATTTAGGTTATAAATAAATATAATATTCTCGTTATAACCGACAAGGAGTGTTTTATGGGTAAACAAGAATATATAAAATGTCCGAGATGTGAACTTAACTGGATATTGAAAAAGCAAGATCTTTGCGATGTTTGTAAAGCCGAACTTAACTATGATGGTTCCCAGAATTATGAAGAAGAAGAGGAAATAGAAGAATTTCTCGACGATATCGAAGAGCTTTGTCCTGTATGCAAGTCCAATTATATTCACGGCAAAGAAACCATGTGCGAAAGTTGCAGGCGCTCAAAGTACAGAGGTCTTGACGATATCGAAAAATCCGAAGAAGAATGGGACGATAACGAAAAGGACGAAACCTGCGAGATAGAAGACGAAGACGAGGAAAAACTCATTTCTCTCAACGCAATGCAGGAAGAAGAAAGCGAGGAAATGGACGAAGAGGACGGCTTGAAAGACGATTTCGACGATATAGAAATTGACGCTATCGACGACGGAGACCTTGAAGATTACGAAGAAAGCGACGACGACGCAGAAGACATTTAATCGTGCCTTTAAACAGTTAAAGTTAAAAGTAATTCGTTATTCATAAAATATCGATAAAAAAAAGAGCTTTTCGGCTCTTTTTGTATTTTAATCGGATACTCAATTAAAACATTTTTGAAAAAACATTATATTTTTGGTCAGCACATCGCTGTATGAAAATGACAATATTATTTCTTTTCCGTCGATTATTGTCTTAACGGTAAATATGGAAGGATAAAGTTTATCTATATAACCGTCGAATGTAATAAATTTGTTTCTGCCTTTATTTACTTTAAAACCTATTTTTTTATCTTTAAGCAGCAGTACCCGTTTTTTGGACAGTTCCATTTCATATATAATTTCACGCATAGACGCCTCCAAAAAAAGTATTTCCCTTTTTGCGGAAAAAATACCGAAAAAAACAAATTTCAAATTTTTGTAATAAATTTTACCTTTCAAAGTATAATATATTGAATTTATCTTTGGAGGCAATTATGTATATTCAACCAAATTTCGATAATATAAAAATCGACGGCAGAAAATCTCTTGCCAAAAAGCAGATTTCGGTAGGGTGTAATATTTCCCCTCATGAACAAAAAGTTATTAAAAAAATACTCGGAGTCGAAGGTGCTGCAAGAATTACAAATTCAGAGGCATTGGTCGACGAAATCAAACTTAACGGACTTGTGAATTTCAAGGTACTCTATCTCGATTCGGAAAACGAGGTACTTTCTCTCGATTATATTGCCGAGTTCACCGATACCATTCAGCAGGAAGGCGTTGCTTTGCAAAGTAAAATCATTCCGACTGCGTCTGTCGGGGATATTTCTGTCAGCGCAACCGATAATCAGATTAAGCTTATGGCATTAACAGAACTTAATATCGACGAGCTGTCTTTTGACGAAATGAAAGTTCTTGTAGATGTTTCCGATAACTGTCTTAAACAGATTAAGGACATAAGAGTTCAGAATTTAACGGGAAGCGGCGAGGGCAGCTTCGAAATTGCCGAAGAGTTCGAAACAAATACCAATATAGATAAAGTGCTTCTTTTTGACAGTGCGGCAGTCGTTACCGATATCAAGTGCGGTATTGACAGCGTGCTTGTTTCGGGCGAAATTATTACCGACATTATATATAAAGGAACTACCGGTATAATTACCAAATGTTTTTCAATGCCTTTCAGCGAAGAAGTTACCGTTAACGGCGCATTCGCCGGTCAGAAGGTAAGCGTCAGAGCCGAAATTACCGACAGCAAAATCATTCTCAGCGGAAACGAAACAAATAATCTTATCAAGGCTCAGATACAGCTTAAAATCTGCGCAAATACTTACGAAGACAAAAGTATAGAAGTTGTCAGCGATATTTACTGTGCGGAAAAAGAGTTGATAAAGGAAACACTTGTTAAAGAAACCGAATATTATACGGGCTGTAAATTTTTCGATGAAAAAATTAACGGAACCGCTCAGCTTGATGTTCAGATGACGGCTATCAAAGACATAATTACAACCAGCGCAAGCAAAAGCGTCCTTGTAAATCTTATTCCGAATAAAGACTCCGTAACGGCAGAAGGCGTAGTCAGCGCAGCGGTAATTTACGAAGACGATAACTCAGATATCAATTCCGTTCAGGTTGAACTTCCCTATTCGATAGAGCTCAGAGCCGATAATGTTACCGCAAACAGCAAAATAAAAGGTACGGTTACCCTTTCAAACATTTATGCAAGGGCAAAAAGAGATAAAGAAATCGAAGCTATCGCAGAACTTAAATTCTGCCTCGAAATTTTCGACAGCGGCAGTATCGAGTATATTTCCGCCTTAGAAGAAGGAGAAGATAAAATATCTTCCAAAAACGCAATAAGCGTATATCTTGCAGAAAAAGGCGAAACAATGTGGGATATCGCAAAGGCTCTTAATATGAAGCCCGAAGAAATTTTAAAACAAAATCCCGACCTTAAAGAGCCTGTCGAAAGTAATATGCCTGTGTGTATTTTCAGAAAAATATCGCTGGATTAAGTTTACGGATATTTAAACAAATCAAGCTAAATTGCTGATATATTGCATAATTGCACGGCGGAGACTGTTATATAACAGTCTCTGTTAAATTTAAGGATTTTTTTGTTTAATCCGTTTATTAAAAATTCGGTAATTTAATTAATATATTTTAGATAATCGAATTGATTTAGTTTTATAAAAAATAAAAATAATTTACTTATTTTATTTTTATGATATAATATCTTTA
The DNA here is from genome assembly GCA_944342015.1 of uncultured Clostridia bacterium. GTDB lineage: Bacteria > Bacillota > Clostridia > Christensenellales > CALVMC01 > CALVMC01. The sequence continues at coordinate 14,950 of CALVMC010000005.1, read as the reverse complement.
TGAGAAAAGCACAGGTTAAGGCTTATGCCAAAATAAATATCGGACTTAATATTTTAGGTAGAACTGATGACAATTATCATTTAATCGATACCGTTTTTGCGTCGGTTAATTTGTACGATACCGTTACCGCTGAATTCTGCGAGAAGGAAAATAATATCATAGTTGACGGTAAAAGTGCAGGTCTACTCGATTCTGCGTCAAAAACCGCACGAGCCTTTTCCGGTATTTACGGCGGCTGCTATAAAATAACCGTAACCAAAAATATTCCTTACGAAGCGGGACTCGGCGGCTCTTCCGCCGATATTGCAGGAGTTCTGTATGCGCTCAGTCTTCTTACGGAGACAAATTTCGAAGATGCAAAAAGAATAGGCGCCCACCTCGGAAGCGATGTTCCTTTTATGATGGAAGGCGGTCTTCAAAGAGGAAAGGGCAAGGGCGAGCGGTTAGAGCCGATAGATTATAAAGGCGAGTTTTTCGTACTTATCGTAAAGCCTAAGGAAGGAGTGTTGACTTCAAAGTGTTACAGCTATTACGACGAATACAATACAACCACAGACTGTATTTCACATATAGTCGAAGCTTTTAAAAGCGGCGTATTACCTAAAAACATAGAAAATGTACTTTTAAAACCTGCAATCAAAATCAATCCTAATATCGAGCCTTTATATGAAAGAATGAAAAAAGTCACTTCTCTTGCTTCCCTCAGCGGCAGCGGCAGCGCAGTCTTCGGATTGTTTCCGACCAAAGCCGAACTCGATTTTGCGTATACGAGATTTGCCGACTGTTATTACAGATATGCGGGCAAGTTTATAAATAAAGCTTTGGAAGGCATTGTCGTAGGCGACCCTTTACAAAAAACAAATAACGATACCGAATAAAACAGCCGTTGATTAAAGTTAATAGAATTTGCAAAGTATCGGTAAAAATTTTAAGTTTAAAAAATTTTGAGCTTATCGTATTTTTAAGGTTTTTCAAATACCTACCTAAATGAAAGGTTTTTAAGGCAGTACATTTTTTGCAGTTTAAAATTTATTTATATTCCATAAAAAAAACGGAAAATATATTTCCGCTTTTTTGATATATTGATTTATAATGTTTTTATTTTTTTGCTTTCTTTTTCTTTATACAGTCTTTTACGGCGTCGCATATATCGTTTTCGGTAATATGGAATACTTCGGAAAGATACTGAGCTTTTCCGACTTCGCCGAATCTGTCGTTTATTCCCACTCTTGAAAGGGGTACGGGGAAGTGTTCCGAAAGCACTTCGCTGACTGCGCTCGAAAGTCCGTTATATATACTGTGGTTTTCAGCCGTCACTATCGCACCGCTTCTTTTTGCCGCCGATATTATTATATCTTTGTCGATAGGCTTTATTGTGTGTATTTCGCTAACGCCTACGCTTATTCCTTCTTTCTTTAAAGTCTTTGCGGCGTTAATCGCTCTTGCAACCATTATTCCGCTTGCAATTATCGTACAGTCTTTACCTTTGCTTATTTCTATTCCTTTGAATAAATCGAAGTTATCTATTTTGTCGAATACCTTTTCCGCTTTCTTTCTGAAAAGCCTTAAATACAAAGGTCCTTTATAATTTACCACCTGTTCCATTGACGCACTCAGCATTGCACTGTCGCAAGGCTCGAATATTACCATATTGGCAAGACTTCTCATAATTCCGATATCTTCCATACTCATATGGGTGCCGCCGTTTATTTCAGCCATAATGGAGGGGTCTGTTCCAATAAGTTTTACATTGAGATTAGAGTAGCATACGCTGATTGCTATCTGGTCAAAGCACCTTCTCGTTATGAAAGGGGTAAATGACGCACAAAAAGGCTTTTTTCCGCAGGAAGCAAGCCCTGCCGCAACGCCTATCATATTCGCTTCGGCGATGCCGACATCGAAACTCCTTTCCGGATATTTTTCAAAAAAGGGAGCAGTTCCCGTAGATTTCATAAGGTCTGCTTCAAGTACGCAAATGCTGTCGTCTTTTTCGGCAAGTTCCATAAGTTTTTCGGTGTATACCTGCCGCATTTCTCTTTCGTCTGTCATAATTACTCCTTTATTGCGCTTTTCCACATTTCTTCGGTCATAGTTATGCTGTGCGAAGATACCTGCCCTTCGCAAAAATGAACCCCTTTTCCTTTGACCGTATCGAGAATTATTACCGTCGGTTTGCCTGATACCTTTTTAGCTTTCTTTATGGTTTTTGCTATTAAGTCTGCGTCGTGTCCGTATATACTATATACATTAAATCCGAAGCTTTTAAATTTTTCGTCCAAAGGTTCTATATTGTTTATATCTTTGGTAAGTCCGTCAATCTGCATTTTGTTGTTGTCTAAAAGAACTATTAAATTATCGAGTTTTCTCGAAGCGGCGAACATCGAAGCTTCCCAGATTTGCCCTTCCTGACATTCTCCGTCGCCGATTATGCAATATACGGTATAATCTTTTTTATCTATTTTTCCCGCAAGAGCCATTCCTACTGCCGCCGAAAGACCTTGTCCCAAAGAACCTGCCGTCATATCTACGCCCGTAGTCTTATTCATATCGCAGTGCGAGGGAAGGGTGGTTCCGTTGCGGTTCAATGTATCGAGAAGGGAAATATCGAAGTATCCTTTAAGAGCCAAAGCGCAGTAAAGCGCGCTCCCTGCGTGTCCTTTTGAAAGAACTATTCTGTCCCTTTCAGACCATTTGGGATTTTTCGGGTCGACATTTGCGGCGTCAAAGTATATTGCGCTAAGCGCTTCGGCTATCGACACAGAGCCGCCTAAATGTCCTACTCCGAACTTACCGATTGTCTCGATTGTAAGATTTCTGATTTTTTTTGCCTGAGTATTTAAATAACTGTTTTCGTTCACTTTCATTTGTCACCTGAATAGTTTTATTATAATCCAATTCGTTTGTTTTTACAAGTGTATTGTAACTGCTTTCGTCAATAAATTTTTTAACTTTGATATTAATATTTAATATCTTTTAACTTTGATATTAATTTTTTTTAAATAATTTATTATAATAAAATCAGATAATTATAACTTCTTCCGATATGTTTTTTGTAAGAGAAAGTTTATCGAAAATACTTTTGTCTGCGTCTTTGAAAATTAAATCCTTGTTTTTAAGAGCCTCTTCTCTTTTCTCTTCTTCTGCGTGGGGGCAGTATATACCTTTAATAAGTCCTAATCCTTTTATGAGAGTGTATTTTGAGGACTCTTCCATATTGCAGTCGCTTACTGCGTATTCGAAAAGACAGGAAGCCCCCGCAGAAACGCCGACTATAATCTTTCCTTTTAAAGATTTCAGAATTTTGTCTATTCCTTTGCTTTTAAAGCTTTCAAGAAGAATATCGAGTCTGCCGCCGCTTATATATATCAAAGAGGCATTGTTTATTCTTTTTAATATCTCTTCGTCGTTCATTTCTCCGTTTTTGAAAAGTATCGAAGACGGTTTAAAGCCCGCTTTTTTATAATCTCTGTAAAATGCGTTTACCTGTCTTTTCCCTTCGTAGGACGCCTGAGGCATAATAAGAGCGACCGGCTTTTCGGTAAAAGCCGCCGCATTGTTATCGGTACCGATTTGTCCGATTATGTTTGAAATTTCACCGTTTGAATATTTCCTTAAACAAGGATTTTTAACGCCGTTTTTATACTCGGCTGTTTTCATATATAAAAATCTGTTAAATTCGGCAGGGACGGTTCCGCCGCTCATTATATAAAGATTTTCTTCCATAGATAAATTATTCTTCGATTACGCTGAATTCGACTTCAAGTCCTTCAAGATTCAATGTACTTATAAATTTTTGTACAAGCAGCGACGGTACCGCATATCCTATCCCCACGGCAAGGTCAATGCTCGAATCGGAAGAGCTTGCAGCGCTCGTTTTATATCTCATTGCCGCAACGCCGATTACGAATCCGTTCTTGTCGAATACCGGCCCTCCGCTGTTTCCGTGGTTCATTGCAATATCGAGAAGAATGTATTCTTTTGCAGGCGACGACGAATTGTCGGTTAAAGACGGCTGGGAAATTATTCCTCTTACCGCAGATATTCCGAGTCCTTTGGGGTTTCCTATCATAAGCACGGCTTCTCCGTATTTTGCAGTAGACGAATCTCTGAACTTAACGGCTTTTACCGTTTCCCCTTCGCCTAAATTCATTTTCAAAAGTGCAAGGTCTGCGTAAGGGTTGTATTTTGCAACGAGCGTCAAGTTATAACTTTGCGTAGTGCCGTCGCCGTTGTCGATTGTTCCCGTGATGGATTTCAGATTCTGCGGATATGTCGAGCCTGCTCCTTCCCAATCGTCGCCGTAAATTACATGGGCGTTCGTTATTACATAGCCGTCTTCGGATATTATAAATCCCGAACCCGTCAAGGTTTTGGTCGCAAGAATACTGTCGTAAATTACTTCTATCGCAAGACAGGAACTTATATTTTCTTTGGCTATGTTTTCCGCTTCGTAAACAAAGCCGTTTTCCACATAAACCTTTTCCGTAACGGTTGTAGTGCAGCCTGCAAAGATTGCTATCGAGAGTATTAAGGCTGCTGAAAGCATAAATAGTTTTCCCAATCTTTTCATAGTTATGCTCCTATTTTAAATCCGTAATTTCCGGTATTGATATAATCGATTATCCTTTCTATGTCGTATGCGTATGTTATATTGTATATCGGGTCGAGTGAGCTCGTATTTGCGGTATTTTGCCTGTCTAATATTATTCCCGTCAATCTGCCTTTATTGTTGAAAAGCCCGCCTCCGAAAGAACCTTCGTTTGCCCTGATGTCTACCTGCATAAGATTATTTACCGTAATTTCAGTGTCGCTCAGATTTCTTGTTACATAAAGCTTGGATATATAACCTTCAACCGCCGATATTCCCATAGCCTTGGCATTCACGAGAGAGGCGGTGTATTCTCCGACAACGGGAAGGTTTTCCGTTTCCAAAGTAACGGGGACAAAAACCTTATCGTTATCGGTAATTTTAAGAATTGCAAGACCTGATTTAAAATCGATATTCACTACCGCAAGATTTACCTTAACGAAACTGCCGTTGTTGGAAACAACTATGTTACCGCTCAATATCGGAAGGGCAGAAATTTCACGCTCGGTATAACTTCCGAATATGCTGTAAACGGTGGTTAAAACATACCCGTTTTCGGTAAGTATAATTCCCGTACCGTAAACATTTTCCCCGTTTTCCGAATAGCTGCTGTAAATCGATACGGTCGAAGAAAGATTCTTTTCACAAATCATTTCGGCAACATATACCGCATCGCCTTCTTTCGAAGATGATATATACTGTACTTTTGCCTTAGGATTGCAACCTGCCAAACAAAAAACCGAAATCAAAAGCAGGAAAGCCGTTAAAATTTTCAGATATTTTTTCATAACAACAATATAGAAATATTAACACAAAAAATTTTATTTTTCAACTTTTTTCATTTTTTGTTTTCCGGTATAAAAAAATCCTTTCTGTCAATAATCGCTTGAAAGAGGGACGGAATATGAAAAAAAGCATTTTAGTTTTAATTTTAGTTATATCGGTTGTCGTTATTGCGACAGGCTGCGTTTTACAAGGAACAAAGTCAAATGCTGATTTTTTAAGAATACATATAAGAGCTGACAGCAATTTGGAAGAGGCTCAAAGCGTGAAGTATGCGGTAAAGGACGAAATTGTCCTTTTTCTTACCGAAAAACTTAAAGGCGTGTCGAGCAAAAAAGAAGCTATAAGCATAGTGGAAAAAAATATTTCCGAAATAGAGTCGATAGCGGACAAAGTTCTATCAAGTCAAGGATTTACATATTCGGCAAAGGCTTCTGTAAGGCAGGAAGAGTTTCCCGCAAGAAGTTACGAAGGACTCTTGCTTCCCGAAGATGTTTACGACGCATTAATCGTCGAGTTAGGTTCGGGAAAGGGCGATAACTGGTGGTGCGTGGTTTTTCCGCCTTTATGTTTCGTTTCCACAGACAGCGAGGCCGAATATAAATCTTTTATTTACGAATGGTATAAAAAACTTACCGAAAAGGAGTAATTTTATGACAAAGGTTGCAAAAAGTATTTTCGCCGTTGCAATGGTTTTGACGATTGTTACGGCTGCGGTTGCCTTTTCGCTCATACCGTACGGAAGCGACAGCACGGAAACTGCGGTTTTAAAAAAAGGAATGACAGGCTCTCAGGTCAGAACCATGCAGACCAAACTTAAAAACTGGGGCTATTATTCGGGAAACATTGACGGAATATTCGGCACTCAGACATACAATGCGGTAATTTATTTTCAGAAAGTAAATAACCTGCAAGTAGACGGTATCGTAGGAGCAGAGACGGCTGCCGCTCTCGGAATGACTCTTACGAGTTCGTCTTCGTCTAACAGCAGTTACAACTCGTCAGACCTTTATCTTCTTGCCAAATGCGTCTACGCCGAAGCAAGGGGCGAGCCGTATACGGGGCAAGTCGCAATAGCGGCGGTAGTACTGAACAGGGTTAAACACAGCAGTTTTCCGAACACTATTGCGGGCGTTATTTATCAGCCGGGCGCATTTACCGCCGTTACCGACGGACAGATTAACTTAGAACCCAATAGTACCGCATACAGTGCGGCAAGAGACGCTCTTAACGGTTGGGACCCCACTAACGGCTGTATTTACTACTATAATCCCGCAACTGCGACAAGCAGCTGGATTTGGTCAAGAACGGTAAAACTTTCAATCGGAAATCATAACTTTGCAGTATAGGAGATAGGTTTATGGAATACAGAAATTATGTCAACGAAAAAATCGAAAAAAGAGATAAAGGCAAAACAATTGCCATAATAATTATTTCCGTACTGCTTGCCCTTGCCGTTGCAGGTCTTGGTGTCAGCGGATACTTTATCTATGCAAATCACGCCGACAAATCGAGTTATAAGGTTAATCTTGAAAATATGTATCAGAAAAGTTACTACGATTTGGTTTCGGAAATCACGACTATGGAAAACGATTTATATAAATTCAAGGTCTCTTCTTCAAAGAGTATGCAGATTAAACTTCTCGACGAAATAGAGAAAAGCGCTGCAAATTCCGAAACCAATTTATCTTCTTTAAAACTCAGCGGTTCGACGGAAGCCACTTCTAAATTTTTTAATCAGGTAGGCGATTACGCAAAAGCCCTGTCCTCGAAACTTTCGGCAGGGGAAGAACTTACCGACGAAGAATATAACACAATGAGTAATTTTGCAGAACTTACCAAAAACATAGGAAAGCAAATTGCCTCTTTGCAAACTTATATAATTAACAACGACTTTACTTTTATGGATTCCTTTGAACTCGAAGTAAGTCCTTTTACCGAAATAATTTCGGAAATAGAAAACAATACCATAGAATATCCGACCTTAATTTACGACGGACCTTTCAGCGACGGACTTATCGATAAGGAGGCAAAAGCATTAAGCGGCGAAATAATATCCAAAGAGCAGGGAGCGCAGATAATTGCTGAAAAACTTTCTTTTGCAAATGTTAGCGATATAGTTTTTCAATCGGTATCAACCAATTATTTCAATCAGCTTAATTACACTGCTAACTTAAACGGTCAAAGCACATATATATCGATAAGCGAAAGGGGCGGTCAGTTTGTAGAGATAAGTTCTTTTAAAGAAGTAACCGACCCTGTATACACGGCGGAAGAGTGTGCAGAAGCCGGAAGACAGTTCCTTGAAAAAATGGGATACAGCGATATGGAAGCAGTCTGGGCGTCAAACAGTAACAGCGTAGTTTATGTGAATTACACCGTTAAAAAGGACGATACTATAATTTATCCCGATATGATAAAACTTAAAATTACCGCAGACGATTTAAGCGTTATAGGATTCGAGGCTCTGACTTATATATTCAACCATACCGAAAGAGAATTCGAAACGCCGACGATAACCCTCGACGAAGCCAAAGCAAAACTCAATCCTTCTCTTAATGTAACAGGCGGAAGAAAAGCCCTTATTCCGTTAGACGGCGGAAAGGAAGCGCTATGTTATGAATTTATCGCTTCTCTCGACGACAACACCTATTATATTTATGTAAGCGTGAAGACGGGCGAAGAATTGAATATACTCAGAGTTATCGACGGAGACGACGGGGCACTGTTAATGTAAAACATAAACCGCATAAAATATGCGGTTTTTTGTTTTCGGTAAATCGGAAAAAGAATGATTTAAATAAATCAAAATTTAGCCTTTGTTTAAAAAAGTCTATACTCTTTTATTTTAAAAAGTGTATATGAAATACTATTTATTTTTCTTTTCAATATACCTTTTTCTTTCTCTTTTTGCCCTTGAACATATTTTGTCGGGCATGTTATCGAAGAGCCAATCGATAGAATCTTTTACCGTTTCAGATATATCTCTTGCTTTGAACCCTAATTCTTCTTCGGCTTTTGCCGATGAAAAGTTGCAGTTGGAACTTAAAGATTCGATTGATTTTCTGCTGAATATAGGTTTAGTGCCTTTTTTGCTTGCCTGTTTGGTTATAATATCGGCAAAAGCGAGAACAAGTCCTTTTATGAATTTCGGGGGCACATAAAACCTTCCCGTTGCAGAATTCATACTTTTTATAAAATCCGTTACGCTTATTTTAGTTCCGCTGAGTATATATCCTTCTCCGCTTTTTCCTATCTTTGACGCCGAGATTATTCCGTTTGCAACATCTCTTACGTCTACGAAATTGTATCCGCCGTCAATACTTGCAAGCAGCTTGTAGTTTATGAAATTTAAAAGGGCTTGTCCCACTTCCGAAATTTTATAATCGAAAGGTCCTATTATTGCGGTAGGGAATACCACGCAGGCATTAAGATTTTTCTTTGTGCTGTTTTCAAAAACATATTCGGTGGCTTTACTTTTGCTTTCGGCGTAAGCGCCTTTCATTTTCTCTTCGGGAAAGTCCTTTCTCTCTTTCAGAGTTTCGGCATTTTCGTCGGAAAGCGCTATTATATCGGAAGTGCTTACATACACGAGTTTTTTTGCTCCTTTTTCACAGCAGGCGTCGGTTATGTTCGCAGTTCCTTCGAAGTTGACTTTCTTTACAAGCTCTTCGGGAAATCCGCCTATATCGATTATACCGGCAAGGTGAATAACCGTGTCGTCTTCATTTATGTTGTCTTTTATAAAACTTCTGTCGCATATATCGCCTCGAAGTATTTCGGTTTTTAGTCCGTGCAGCGGCATATCGCTTTCCTTAGGCATAAGCAGAACCGAAGGAGTTATTCCTTCTTTGTTAAGATTTCTTACTATTACATTCCCTATATGTCCGCAGGCACCCGTAATCAGATATCTTCCCATAAAAACCTCACTTTACGGTAATTTGCCGTATGTTATATTTATATTGTACCACTGTATCCGCTCTGTTGCAATACCGAAATTTTTTTTAATTTAATCAATCTTAATGAATATATTATATTTATAAAATTATTGATTTAGTTATTTAGTTTATGATATAATTAAAATATTAATTGAGGGATATTATGAGCGATATTAAAGAAGAAAAAGATATTTTGCAATCCGATACCAATGCTTCGGATATAAGTGAACTTTCCGCTGCTATCGATTCGGTTGCCGGTTCTTCGGCAGAAATCGTGGGCGAAAAGAAAAATTCCGATAAAAGCGCAAAAAAGAGTTTTATTCAGTTTGTTTGGTTTATCTTTATGAGTATTTTCGCATTCGTTGCACAGATACTTATTGTTCAGTTCGGCGACGATTTGCTTATCCTTTGCGGAGTAGACGGACAAAGAACATTCGTTGCCTGGATTTTCGGAGAATATACCGTTCCGACATTCGTCGCTTTTCTTACCGGTAATATTGTCGCAAAGGTACTCTCTTATATACTTAACAGGAAAAAAACCTTTGCCGCAACGAACAACCTTGCGTTCAGTTTCAGCGTTTATGTAATAATGTGCGTCGTTCTCATTATTGTCGAGACGCTTATAGGGCCCATTCTTTCGGACGCTTACGCAAACGCAATCCCCGCACTTTCAGGGGCTGCGGAAACGATATCGGTATTTACCTATTCTCTTGTCGACTTTATCATAGTTTTCCTTATGGAAAAATATGTGATTATGAACAATAAAATTTTCGCTAAAAAAGTTAAGGCTCAATCGGAAACAGCCGATAATAACGATAGTTCCAAGGAAGGTTCGGTCGCATTAAATTCCGACAGCATTTCGGAAACCGAATCAGAAAAAACTTTGTCCGTGGAAAAAAAACTTGTCGAAAGCGAAGCGCTTGCAACCGTCGATAAAAATGATTTAACGAAAAAAATCAAGTTATCCGAGTAGGTTTAATTAACTTATAATATTTCGATAAAATTTTCAGTGTTTAAAAAAGGACTAAAAAGCAGGCTCAGCCTGCTTTTTTTCAGAATAACATACTTATATAAAGTCCGCCAAGCGCCGCAAACAGGGTAGGTATCGAAATTATAATTCCTATAAGTACAAAATTTTCAACCGACATAAGAATAATTGCCGCAATTAAAGCAGGGAGCCAATATACGGAAAAACTGCGTCCTTTGATTTTGACCGAAGGGCATAAAAGAATAAGCAAAATAACCGAAAAACAAGCAATAGCCGAGATAACGACAGTAGTCAACATATTCGCACCGTTTTATAACTACGATATTTTAAACCCGTATATTTTTAAAGTCAACGAAATGCCTGCCGAAAAAGCAAATATTCAAAGGCTATATTTTTAACATTAAAATTTCGGTTACTTTTCGGTTGTTTGTTTGAAGATATCGAAAAAATATGCGGAAAACAAAAAACGGTCAAAACCCGTCTGACCGTTTTGGCGCACCGAAGTTCAATATGCTTGAACTTATAGGGAAAGAATAAACAGCCTGAGATTTTTCAGACTGTTTTTCAATTTGTTCGAGATATTCTTTTGTTACTTTTGGTCTATCGTTATTATCAGTAAAGTTGTATGTAATAATTATTCTGTCAGGGTAGTAGATTACTTCTCTTATGAAAGTATTTATAATCAGTTTGCTTATCAGCTTTTTGTCAGCATTCTCATATATTACGGATTTAGATATTGTTTTATATCGTCTAAAGATAGGTGAGTATAGTTTTTTAGTTTTTCTTTGTCAATCTCTATTTCTTTTTGCATAATAAACTTCTCTAGTTCTATGAGTCTGGATTTTGTTTGTTCGGTAATAATGCCTTGTTCGATAGCTTTTATCAAATTGTTACTTGCTTTTACGGCATCATCTTTTTGTTTTATAAGTATGTTAAGAGCAGTATCGTCTTTTAATATTTGCATATGCAAGTTGTATATTTTCTCGGACAAGAAATCTATAGCTTTATCGTTTTTTAGAAAAGCAAAAGTATGATTAATTACCATATCTTCTAAGAGACTTTTTTTTACTGATTTTACTTTGCAATCGTGACGATTTTTTCTTTGAGATAAACATACATAGTAGTAATGTATATCTCCTGTTTTGCTAGTACCGCTTTCACCGCTCATTCGTTCTTTGCATAATCCGCAATAAAGTTTTCCTGACAAGAAATATTCAAATACCTCTTTTTTACGGCTTGGAGCAATTTTTTTATCTTCATTGATTAGCTGCACTTTTCCCATAAATCATCGCTTATAATTCTAGGGTAGACTTTGTCATAGATTTCACCTTTGTGTTCCAATATGCCTGTATATTTTTTATTATGTAGCATTAGATAAATAGCTTTTTCGTTAAATGGTTTGCCTGTTTTTCTGACAATACCGTTTTGATTTAATTTATTGAGAATAGTCTTTGCGTTAAAGCCTTGCGAATACATAGTGAATATATCTACTACGATAGAAGCCTCATGTTCATTTATGTATAGTTTCTTATCTTTTCTGTCATAGTCATACATTAAATATCCGCCTGTGCAGTTGCCTTTGAGCCAACTTTCTCTTATGCCTCTGTTTACTTTTTGAGCGAGTTCTTCTGAATAATACTGGTTAAAACCTTCGAGTAAGGCTTCCATAAGAGTACCTTCAGGAGTGTCGGGGATATTTTCCATAGCTGATATGAGTTTAACTCCATTGTCTTTAAGAGTTTTCTTGTGAACTACAGATTCATACTTATTGCGGGAGAATCTGTCTAATTTATATACTATTACGACATCGAATTGTTTTTTATAGCTGTCCTTGATCATCTTCTGGAAAGCAACTCTGTTGTCGGTTGTACCGCTTACGGCTCTATCGATATATGTATCTATAATTATAATGTTATTTTTCTTTGCGTACTCATTGCATACACGAAGTTGACCTTCGATAGATTATTCAGTCTGACTATCTGAACTATAACGGGCATATATAACTCCTGTTTTCACTGGGCATTACCTCCTAATTAATTAATTATTTATTTGTCTTTCGACAAGGAGAAGACAAAACAAAGAACCAAGAGCAGTCAAGGAAGAAGGATAAATTTTTGCTTGATGTATGTGTGATAGATGTATTGCTCAAAAATTTTCCCCTTGACGGCTAAGGGAATTTGTTTTATTCTCCCAAGCCGAAAGATTATTCATTTAGTTTGCTTTTCTAAGAATTGCTATTACTTCGGGACTAACTTTGCCCATATAACAGCCTTCGTCATAACAACTAAAGTCGTCGGCTAGCAATAATTTTCTATCTTCCAGACCACAGGTGCATATTACATCTTTTTCCAAAATGTCTGAGATTATGTAAGTAGGCAAATGCCTTGAATACACAATCTTTTCGCCTGTCTTTTCCATATATTTGACGATATACCTTATGGCTCTTTCTACAAATATTGATGTGTCTAGTTCTTCAAAATCATTTCTGCCAAAACGCTCATTGAAGTATGTACTTTGAATGGTGGTTTGCACTTGCTTTGTAATGATGCTATAATCTTTTGTCTCGATAAGTTTACCGGGGAGTGTTCCATCGGGTATGTAGAATAATCCGTGAAAGTGTAATCTTTGAGTTTGAGGAGCTCTTTCCCAAACACCTATGTATCTCCAACCTTTTCTATTGGCAAAGTGCTTAAGACAGTTGCTCAGCTTTTTTCTAAAACTCTCTTCGGTATGCTTTTTACTATCATAAGTAAAAGTGCAAAAATGGCTCCATTCTTGAAGATTAACCTTTCTATACAGCCGAGTCATTCTGCTGGAATAGTTGTGGTATTTTCTCTCTAGGTTAATATCCACAAAAGTAGCTAGTTTTTCTTTGTCTTCAAAATGCTTTGACATAATATCTAGCATAATGTGTCTTAGCTGACTTCTTGATTGAGAGTAGTTTTGTTTATAAGCCTCATCAAAGATAGCTTTGAGCATTGTTTCTCTAGCATCTGCATTACATTGAGGGTTTATATTTCCAAGATTAGTTTTGTCGTCAACAACATTGTTTTGTTGAACTTCTTGCTTATCTTTAGGTTTTTCAAGTACCTCATTGACTTGCTTTTCTAGGACAGAAGAGTCCGTATTCTTTTTTGTTTGTACCTTTTTACGCATTTTATTTGGTTGCTGAGGAATAGCAATATAATGACTTCCGTCACTATATACTTTAGCGTTGGGATAGGGCACTATTTGTTTGTATCCTTGCTAAGATTTGCCTTGTCAAGACTCAATAACAATCCGTCAAGCAAAGCATTACAAAATAATTTGATCTCCTCAGCAGGTATATTTTCCAAATCAAGATTGCCAATGGTACAGATGTCATAAAAGATTTTCATTATATACCTCCAATAATTTTATATAGATAATTCATCTTTAGTCGGCATTGCTTCTATATTTGGTACCATATCTCGAGAATTAAGAAGCATTGGACTTAGATGTATATCTCAAATTTGAATTAGCTTATCCATAGATAGCTTTAATATTGTTTTACTATTTGAACTCGCAAGGTTTTTGCGACTTCAAAAAACTTTTTAATGATTATATCTTTCAAACGGGACACCTAATGTCCGTTTTAGAAAAAAGTCCTTCACTTATAAGGGAATGAGAAAGGTGAAAGTTTCCATCTAAAGCCTTGTTTTTCGTTAGTTTCTCACATAAGCCTCTATTTAAAAGGCACGGAAATAGCAAAAGTCAAGTCAGAATTAGAAAATTTTACATAAAAAATAAGACAACCTAAGTTATAGATTGCCTTATGGTAAATTAGTGTTAACTTGTTTATTAAAGTGTATGTACAATATTCAGATACTTATTTTGCATACTTTTTCTTCTTCTCCATATGGTAGACGGATTAAGAGAAAGCATATTAGCTTGTTGTACAAACCCTATACCTTGCATATAGCAGTTTAGTGTTTCTTTTTCGCCTTTGTTAAGTTTTAGCTTTCTAATTATCTTATCGTATTTTGTATAATCTCCTTTGTATTCTTGCTCAAACTCTGTATATGGCTCTTCACTCTTAATCAAGTCTTCTATACTACCTGCATATCTCTTTAGTTTCCATTCTTCATATAGTAAATGGCAAAGGTGTTTATATCCCAATCTTTTTATTGTAAATACCTTATTACTCTTTTTATCTAAACAAGTATCGTATACAGATTTACCCATATAGTCTAATAAGAATAATGCAGCACTTTGTGCTAAGTCATAGCTGTCTGTAAGAACATAACCCGGTATATCCTTGTAGTCTATATCCCTTGCAAGATTAGCATACATTCTGTGTAGATGCTTATGTTGACACATAAACTTTAACGATTGCAGAGCAAGTAATTCTCCCATACGCATAACATTGTCGGGAGAGATTATTTCCTCAAATACTTCATAACCTTTTCTGTTGTTTTTCATTTTCTTTACCTCCGAAGTTAATTTGCCTTTCGGCAGGCAGAGAAAAAGCATAAGACGGCAAATGTTCTGTTGGTTTAATGTTGAAAAAGCAAAAGTCAACGGGACAAAGAAAAATCCTTGCTTAATATCCAATATACATTGAATACCAAACAAGGATATTTCGACCGTTTACTTTTGAGAGGCTTATGCGACAATGCCAAACGAAAAGGCAAA
>CALVMC010000004.1 GCA_944342015.1 uncultured Clostridia bacterium | reverse complement strand
CACTTAAAAGAAAAAATTATCTCCTTTTCTTTTCCTTTCAACTTTTTACTTACAACAAACGGCATAAGCCGTTTTTTTGTTTTATTAAGGAAGATTATTTATAAAAAATGAAGTTTGTTTTAAAAGGTTCTATATATTGATAAGAAAGATTAATTATAAAAACAGTCCATTATAATAGCAATAAGAAAGATTAATTATAAAAACTTTTAAATTTAATATTAATAAGAAAGATTGTTTTTAAAAAGTTAATTTAATAGTAATATCGGTTTTATTATTTGGTTTTTTCATTCGGTTTAATTATTCTGTTTTATCAAAAAAATGATATTTAAGTAAGGATATATTTTTCAATAAAAAATAATCTTTTAACAGGAAATTATTTTTTCGTTAAAAAAATTAATATTTCAATATTAAAGTTTTTTGATATTTGTTTTGGAAATTTTGTAAGGATTTTTTTTATATATAAGACTCGTTACGGTATTAAAATTAAAAAGTCCGGTTTTTATTTTTGCGTTGTTTTCGTTTGCATGAAGATATATTTCCCCTTTGGACAGTTTTTTTCTGAGTTTGAAAAAGGTGGTCTTTTCTTTTACCGCTTCTATCTTTTTTTTGTTTATTATATAAATCTTTTTACTGAGTCCGCCTTTTGAAAATATAAATGAATTTTCGGTTACCGTATATCGGTTTGTCGTTAAAGTTATAAATCTGTACATAATAAAAAGCAGCAAAGCGGTTGCAAGCGCGCCAATCGTTATTTTAAAACCTATGATTTCGGGAACAAGAAAAAGAGTTATCATAAGCGTAGAAAATATTAACACGGGAAAAGTCATATAATAAAAAACTGCTTTTTTAGGCGGGAAATATGTCGGCGGCACAAATTTGTATTCGTCGAGAAGATTTTCCGTTATTTCTTTTACTTTGCTTTTTTTGCAAGCGGGGAATAGATAATTATGCGCATTAAAAAAGCCCACTACATACATTTCGATACTTCTCAGTCCCAATATGCGCATAAATACATTCTGATAAATCACTACCGCAGAAATTTTATCGGATTTAAGATAATAATCGTATTTAGAAATAAATCCGTAACTTGCTTTCAAATAATCTTCTTTTTTAATAACAGTATACCCGTAATACTTGTTAAAAAATATCAGTATATTGATAAATGCGCCTATCGAAAAGGCAAGAGTACTCGTTATTACGGAAATCGAGAGTACATTTGCATTATATGTCGCCGTGAAAACAAACAGCAGTCCCGCCCAAAGTAAGGGAAACCATATAACAAATAGGTTAAGAAATGTAGCAGGTCTTAAAAGGGCGCAAAGTAACAGGGAAAGGTTATTGACCTTTTCTTTTTTTCCGTCAAAGCCTGCGGATTCTTGAAAATTCATTTCATTTTCCGATACCGTTATTTTGATTCCTTTTGCATAGGACGATATGTTTCCGCTTTTAAAAATTATAGTTTTGCTTTTTGTAAGTCTGTTTAAAGGACTTCTTATTATGCAGAATGCAGTTATTTTATCTATGGGAATATTGAGTATTTTTTTTCTGAAAAAAAACCTTTTATAAATTATCTGTTCTTCATCGGCTTTATATCGGGAAACAAAACCTTGAAATAATCTCGAAATTAAAATTATAATTGCAGCCGCATTTAAAAGTACGGTAAAACTCGTTCCTATGATTTTTTTAATTTCGTCAATAAGAGTAAAGGTCTTAGGAATAAATCCCAAAACAGAAAGAAATACGGGAAGAGCGAAGGCTTTAAGATATACAGAGTAGTGTTGTTTTTTCATATGTACATATATCGATTAAATATCGGTTCAGCGGATATTCTTTTTATAAACGCTTTTTTCGTAAAAATCGCCTTTTTTAACAGCCTTTAAAATTTCCTTAACCTGACTTTCGCAAAGAGCGGGAAGTTTATGTTTGCTTGCCGAAGTATAAATAATTACATTATAAAGTCTGAAAAATCTGAGATATAAAGGGGATACCGTTTCTATGTGTTCGATATTGTCTATTAATATGACTTCTCTTTTCAGATAATATATTCCGCCTATTAAAAGTATTCTGTCTTTCATAATACTGTAAAAAAATTTTTTGTACTTTAACGGCGGAACAATCAAAGACGAAATAAAAACTATTGCAAGCAGTACCGAAAATACGGAAATAAATAAAATTCGTATGCTGCCCGCAAGTTTTGTTATAGAAAAAACATATATAAAAAAATACAGAACCGAACAGATTAACAAAAAAAGCAAGGAAAGTAAATACCAAGCTTTCACGCTGTCGGAACAAAGTTTATTCATTTTTTTCATAAATAAATTATCGTTAAATTTAATAATTTTTATGCAGAAAAAACGAACAATTATCTATTGTTGACTTTATTGATAAGAGAATAAATTTATTCAGTTAAATAAATTAATAATAATTAAACGAGTTTATAAATTAGATTATTCTATTTCCAATTCTTCATTCGATAAGAATACAGGGTCGTTCAGAAATTCAGTTATAGACATATTAAATCCGAAAGCAATCATCATAACGGTATTTAATTTAATGCTTTTATTATTGCCTTTCATAATATTATTCATTGTTCCGTGAAGTATACCGGAATTTAATTCAAGTCTATACTGACTCATATTTCTTTCATCAAGTAACTTTTTACTCTTCTTGATACGGCTTGACAAGTGGTCAATATAGTTTCCTCCTATGTGTTATGCTATTAGTTTATCAAAGTAAGGTTTTAAAAATACAAATATTAAAATACGGTTTTAAAAATGCGATTTTAAATTTACGGTTTTAAAATATCCCATTATTGTTTAAATCAATTTTAATTAAAATATTTCCATAAAATATTTTACAATATAATTGTTCTTTTACTATTTAAGGAAAAACGGGTATTTGATATTTTTTAAATTTTATTGTAGTCGTAAATTTGTTTTGTTTAAAATGGATATACTTTTGTTGTTTTTAATTTCACTATGGGGTATAATTATCGAAAACCAAGTTTAAAATTTTGAAGGAGTAAATTATGATTATAGATAAAAGAATGGAAAAACTTGCCGACAATATCGTAGGTTATTCCTGTAATGTTCAAAATGGCGAAAATGTTCTTATCGAAGCAAACGGTATAGACAGCGCAATGGTTTCGATACTTATCAGAAAAATTTACGAAAAAGGCGGTAAGCCTTTCGTAAGACTTTCCGACAGCAGAATTAAAAGAGAACTTCTCTTTAACTTAAAAAAAGACCAAGCCGAACTTATGGCGAAAATCGACTCCGAACTTATGAAAAATATGCAGTGTTATATAGGTTTCAGAGGGGGCGACAACAACTATGAACTCAGCGATTTGCCGTCTGATAAAATGCAACTTTATTCTACGGTTTACTCGCACCCCGTTCACCACAATTTAAGGGTAAAGAAAACTAAATGGGTAATTTTAAGATATCCCACGCAGGGTATGAGTCAGCTTTGCAATATGTCGACGGAAGCTTTCGAAGATTTCTATTTCGATGTATGCAATCTCGATTACCGAAAAATGGCAAAGGCTATGGACCCGCTTGTAGAACTTATGAATAAAACCGATAAGGTAAGAATAGTATCGAAAGGTACCGATTTAACCTTTTCAATTAAAGGAATTCCCGCAATTAAATGTTCGGGCGAAAAAAATATTCCCGACGGCGAAGTTTATACGGCGCCTGTAAAAGACAGCGTAAACGGCGTTATCAGATATAATGTTCCGTCTATCGAAAACGGAATGAAATTCGAAAATGTAAATCTCGTTTTCGAAAACGGAAAAATCGTAAAAGCTTCCGCTAACCTGCAAGCTCAGATTGAAAAGATTTTCGATACCGACGAGGGGGCAAGATATGTAGGGGAATTTTCTTTCGGACTCAATCCCTATATCGTAAATCCCGTAGGGGATATTTTGTTCGACGAAAAAATCAGCGGTTCCATTCATTTTACGCCCGGCTGCTGCTATGACGATGCGGACAATAAAAATCAGTCTGCAATACATTGGGATTTGGTTCTCGTTCAGACGGAAAAGTACGGCGGCGGAGAAATTTATTTCGACGATAAGCTTATCCGCAAAAACGGAATATTCGTACTCGATGAACTTAAATGTCTTAATCCGAAAAATCTTAAATAATCAAACGGCAAAATTAAAATATTTTTGTCTCTTTTTACTTGCTATAATTTTGCAAAAAAGGTAAAATTAATATTGTTAAAATTTTGATAAATTTTTATGGAGGAATTATATAATGGCAAACGTAGTTAAAGTAGGTATTAACGGTTTCGGAAGAATAGGCCGTTTGGTTTTCAGAGCCGCTCTCGGAAACAAAAATCTTAAAGTAGTCGGTATCAATGACCCGTTCATCGATCTCAATTATATGGAGTATATGTTAAGATACGACACTATCCACGGTAAATTCGACGGCGATATTAAGATCAAAGGCGATAAACTCGTAGTTAACGGTAACGAAATCAAAGTTTTTGCAGAAACCGACCCTTCTAATATAGATTGGAAAAGCTGCGGCGCAGAATATATCGCAGAAGCTACCGGCGTTTTCACCACAACCGAAAAGGCTTCCGCTCACTTCAAAGGCGGCGCTAAAAAGGTAGTTATTACCGCTCCGTCGTCAGACGCTCCCATGTTCGTTATGGGCGTTAACCAGAATAAATACGATTCTTCAATGAATGTTATTTCAAACGCAAGCTGCACGACCAACTGTCTTGCTCCTCTTGCAAAGGTTATAAACGACAAGTTCGGTATCGTTGAAGGTCTTATGACAACCGTTCACGCAACTACCGCTACCCAGAAAACAGTTGACGGTCCTTCCAAAAAGGATTGGAGAGGCGGCAGAGCTGCTGCGGGTAACATTATTCCTTCTTCAACCGGTGCTGCCAAGGCTGTCGGAAAGGTTATTCCCGAACTCAACGGAAAACTTACCGGTATGTCTTTCAGAGTTCCCACTCTCGATGTTTCGGTAGTTGACTTAACTTGCAGACTCGAAAAAGCTGCAACTTACGATGAAATCAAAGCTGCCGTAAAAGCCGCTTCCGAAAAAGAACTCAAAGGTATCTTGGGTTATACCGAAGACGCAGTCGTTTCAAGCGACTTCATTACCGACGCAAGAACTTCTATCTTCGACGCTTCCGCAGGTATTGCTCTTAACAGCAACTTCGTTAAGCTCATAAGCTGGTACGATAACGAATGGGGTTACAGCAACAAGGTTTGCGACCTTATCTCCCATATCGCAGCAGTAGATGCTAAAAAGTAATTTTTAAATAAATAATAAAACCGCCCGAAACGGGCGGTTTTTTATTTTAACTTTATATTAATTAAGTTTTAAATTCAGTTTATATAATTAAAGTTTTTTCAATTTAAAATTGTTTAATTTTAAAAATTTATTGTTCCGATTTTTTATCTTTCGGCTCTTCTTCCGTTTTAACTTCTACGACTTCTTTTTTTTCTTCTTCCTTTATTTCGGGTTCTTTCTTTTCTTCTTTTATATTATCTTCCGCCGATTGATTTTCGGCTTTGACTTCTTTTACTTCTTCTACAATTTTTGCGTCAACCGCATCTTTTGTATCGGGCGTCATTTCTTCTTTGTTCTCTTCTTCCTTGCTTTGTTTTTTGCCGGAAAAGATTCCCCATACTATCGTAAGTATTATTACAACTACTGCGATTACTACAAGTGTTATCGATTTTGCGTCCATTGAAAAGGCATTTAGTAAATTAAGCATATTTTCCCTCCGTCTTTATATTATACTATTATAAATCTTTTTTTACAACTCGCTAATGCAAAGTTTTATGTAAATTAAAATCATTTTTTTTAAATTATATGTGTAGAATATTAATATAAATTAATTACGGTACAAAATTATTTCGGTACACAATAATAACTCAATCAGGACACAAAATGATTACGGAACATACATTATTGCGGTGCGTAAATTTTTACGGTAAATAAATTATTACTGTGCTTAAATGATTACGGTACACAAATCATTACGAAACATTAGTAGTTACGACAAATTAATTAATTACGGCAAACAAATTATAGCGACGGACAAATTATTAAGGCGATAACAATTTAAATTAAACGGTTAATTTAAACTATTTAAAAAAATTTAAAAAATTTCGTCCGTTTGTTATTCTGACAGTCCGTATATTTGCATACTTCGTTTTTTCAACATATATATGCAGTCGGTACCGATTAATTTACTTGTGTATTGAAATATAAAAGTGTATAATTATTAACGGTTTATGATTACTACTTTGATTTACAGCCTTGTTGCGGGCGTTATAGGAACACTTACAGGCGGAATAATTTCAATTTTTTTCGGGCATCGTAACGAAAAGTTTATAAGTTATTTACTTGCTTTTGCGGGCGGATTTATGCTTGCTATCGTTTGCTTCGATCTGATACCTGAAAGCGTTGAAGCGGGAGGAATGACGGCTTCGGTTTCGGGCATAATTTTCGGAATAGTCCTTGTTATGCTTTTTGAATTTATCGCCGAACTTTGTTCGTCCAAACTCAGAAAAAATCAGAATATAAATAAATACAATGTACAGTCGCTGTCAATGAAAAATAAATGTTCCGATTCTTCCGTGAAAGGAAAAGAGATATCTGCTAAAATGATTTCGGAAAAACAGTCGGACTGTGAAAAGGCAAGTAAATCGGCAATGTTTAAAATGGGAGTCGTAATGACTTTTGCTATCGCCGTTCATAACTTTCCCGAAGGTCTTGCGATAGGGGCGGTAACAGCTGTCGATAACGGACTTTTAATCAGCATATTGATTTGCGTTCATAATATCCCCGAAGGTATGGCTATGTCCACGCCAATGGTATCTTCGGGCGTTAAAAATTATAAAATACTTATATACGCAGCTCTTACGGGGCTTCCGACGGTAATAGGAGCGCTTATAGGATACCTTGCAGGCGGAGCTTCTCAGACTCTTGTCTCTCTTTGTCTTTCGGCGGCTGCGGGATTTATGCTTTATATCGTATTTTGCGAAATGCTGCCGAGTGCTCTTTCCATGCAGGAAAACAACAAGGTTCTTCCTCTCATTTTTATAATCAGCCTTATTTTAGGTATACTTTTTATAGGTTTGTTTTAAAGGTGTAAAATGAAAACCGAAGTTTTAAAAGGCAAAAAAGCCATTGACAAAGGGGCGGAATTGATAAACCGTGGCGAAATAGTAGCTTTCCCTACGGAAACGGTTTACGGGCTCGGCGCAAACGCTTTCAATGAAGAAGCCGTCAAAAAAATCTTTCAGGCAAAAGGAAGACCTTCCGACAATCCTTTAATCGTTCATATTGCAGATAAAAAAGATATATATAAAGTTGCAGAAAATGTAAGCGCCGTGGCTCAAAAATTAATTGAAGCCTTTATGCCGGGGCCTATCACCATAGTGCTTCCCAAAAGAAAGGAAATCGGTAATACGGTTACGGCAGGCTTAAATACTGTCGGAGTCAGATGTCCCGAAAACAGAGTGGCAAGGGCTTTTATTAAAAAATGCGGCGTTCCTATCGCTGCGCCTTCCGCAAACGCATCGACAAGAATAAGCCCCACAAAAGCCGAATATGTGCTCGAAGATATGGACGGCAAAATTCCCCTTATCATAGACGGCGGTATGTCGAAAGTGGGAATAGAATCCACCGTCGTTTCGGTAACGGACGATATTCCGATAATTTTAAGACCGGGATATGTAACTTCAAAAATGATTGCAAAAGTTACGGGAGTATGTAAAAATTTTTCAGGCGAAATTATTAAATCGGCACCCGCTCCCGGTATGAAATATAAACATTACGCACCCGTTAAAGAAACGGTTACAGCCGTCAGAGAAAAACTCGAAGAAACATACCTTTTAAATGTAAATAAAAATCCCGTACTCCTTGTAAGTAATAAAACGGCTGATATTATTAAAAAAAATAATCCTAAATTCAATATAATCAAACTCGGAAAAAGCGGAATAAAAATCGCAAGCAGAATTTTTTCGGAAATGAGAAAGGCGGAAAAAATTTACGATTTTATAATTATAGAGTATTTCGGCGAAGAGGGTATTTATAAATCCATTTCAAACAGAACGGTAAAATCTGCCGGCGGCAAAATTATAAAATAATATTTAATTTATCAAATGCGATAATTCCGATACAATATTATATATAATATTTTTCGATATTTTTATTATAATATTTATTTTTTATTACCTTAAATCAGTTGCACTCCCTTTTAAATTGATATAAAATATTATCATTGATAAAATAGGGTACTGTTTTTTATTTAAAGAGGTTTTATGCGTATAGTTTTAGGTTGCGACCACGGGGGATATCCCGCAAAGGAAAGCGTAATTTCCTTTCTTGAAAATAATAATATCAAAGTAACCGATTGCGGAACGGACGGACTTTCTTCCGTCGATTATCCGGATTTTGCAAAAAAAGTCTGTAAGGAAATTTTATCCGGCAGAGCAGACTTGGGTATCCTTATTTGCGGAACGGGTATAGGTATGTCAATTGCCGCAAATAAATATAAAGGTATAAGAGCTGCGGTCGTTTACGATGAGTTTACCGCAAAAGCCTGCAAGGAACACAATAACGCTAATATACTTTGCTTAGGAAGCAGAGTGCTCGATAACGATAAAATTATAAAACTTATCGGCATATGGCTGAATTCCGTTTACGAGGGCGGCCGCCACGATAAAAGACTCGAAAAAATTACCGAAATAGAAAACAGGGAGTTATAATATGGTTGAAGAAGTAATCCGTGATATTCTCGACGCTGAAAAAAAAGCAAAAGGTATTCTGGAAAATGCAGATTTAAAGGCAAAAGAAATTTTAAGAAAAGCCGAGGCCGATTCCGAAAAAATTTCCGATGACGCCGCTTTGTCTTTAAAAAAAGAACTCAAAGAAGCCGATATAAAATCCGAAGATATTGCGGAAAAACTTTATGAACAGATTATCGCTTCCGGAAAAGACGATAACGAAAATATAAGAAAAAAAGCCGAACCTAAAAAAGGGAAAGCGTCAGACTTCATTGTAGAGAGGTTTATTTCAAAGTATGATCGCTGATATGAAAAAACTCGTTCTTGTCGGTTATAACGACGAGAAAGGGGATATGCTGAAACTTATTTCAAGACTCAAAATCGTCGAAGTATGCAAAACTTCCGAACTCGACGATACGGCAGTCGTTTCCGTTCAGCATAAAATAGACGATATCGTGTCCCGCTTGGCAAGAATAAACTTTGCGTTCGGTTTTATCAATCAGAAAAGAAACGATGTCAAAACTCTTATAAAAGCAAAGGCTTGCGATAAAAAGGCTTTGCCGAAAAGACCGATTGCTCTCATTACGCCGTCTAAAACGGTTATGGGCTTCGACGAGTTCGATAAGGCTTGCGAAAGATATCCCGAACTCGATAAAATCATTAAAGAACTCGAAAGTTTTAACGATGAAATTTTAGAATGCAAAAATTCCATTACCCGTCTTAAAAATCAGAACGAACAGCTTTCCGTATACAGCGGACTGGATATTCCTTTCGATAAATTCAAAAGCACCGAAACCACAACCGTTAAACTCGGTCTCGTTCCCGTCGTAAATATGACACAGCTTGAAGAGGTTTTTAATATTTATCCTCTTACTTATCTGTTTAAATTACATCAGTCTTTAAAGAATTTTGCAGTTGCGGTTATATATCATAACGACTGCAAGGCGGAAACGGAAAATAAACTTTCGGAACTTGAATTTTCCGAATCTTTATTCGATTACGATAAAACCGCTTCTCAGATTATCAAGGAAAACGACGACAAAATCGCAGAACTTAAAAAGCGTATCGACGATATTGCGCTAAGCGTTGTTAAATACGACGAATATCTTCCGCTTTTGAAATTACTCTCCGACTACTATAACTTGGAACTCAAAAAAGCCGAAGCCGATTCGGGTATAAGAGAAACTTCAAAGGCTTATGTTCTCGAAGGGTGGATTCCCGCAGCATTTACCGAATTTTTCGACTCCAAACTCGAAAAATCAAATCTTTTATACGATGTTTCTTACAGAGACCCGAAAGAAGACGAAATTCCGCCTACCTGGTGCGTCAACAACGGTCTCGTTTCAAAATACGAAACTGTTACCAATATGTATACCGCTCCTAAATATAAGGAAGTAGACCCCAATCCTTTCGTTACCGTTTTCTTCTTTATAATCTTCGGTATGATGATGTCGGACGCAGGCTACGGTCTTATTATGGCGCTCGCTTCCGCTATCGTTTTAAAACTTTCCAAACCCAAAGACGGGGACGGTAAACTTATCTTCATTATTTTAATGGGCGGTATTTCCACAATAGCTTGGGGTATAGTTTTCGGCGGCTATTTCGGACTCACTTTCTATCCTTTATGGTTTGCGCCTTTGGACGAGCCGGTCAGTATGCTTATTCTCTCTCTTGCTTTGGGTATTATCCATATTCTTACAGGTATGGGAATAAATGCTTATGTAGCTTTCAGAAACAAGGATTATATAGAAGCGGTTTTCGGAATTCTTTCTTGGTATGTACTCTTTTTGGGAATAGGCCTTTTTGCACTCACTCTGCTTTTTAACAACTTCGCACTTAAAATTTCTTCCTATGTATTCCTTGCATTAGGTGCGGTTATGGTATTTTTAGGCGGCGCTCTCGGAAAAGGAAAATCCTTCTTGAAAAGAATTATGGGCGGACTCAAAAAATATTACGATATAATAGGTTATTTCAGCGATATTTTGAGTTACTGCCGTATATTCGGTTTAGGACTTGCAACGGGCGCCATCGCAATGGTCGTAAATACCATAGCGGAAATAATTATCGGAATGTTTCCGCAAAATCTCGCTTTTATAGGGGTGATTATAAGTATTCCGATACTTGTTCTTTTCCACCTTTTCAATATAGCTATAAACGTTCTCGGAGCATATATCCATAATTGCAGATTGCAGTATATAGAATTTTTCAGCAGATTCTACACCGGCGGAGGAAGATTGTTCTATCCCCTCGGAACGAGAACAAAATATATAAGCTTTGCTCCCGAAGATACGGAAGAAAGAAAAAATATCAAAGTGAAAAATCGGAAAGACAAAAACAATTCTCTTTCCGAACAGAATATTTCAGCAGTCAGTTAATTTGGAGGTAATTTTATGACTACAGGTGTATTTTTAGCTTTACTCGGCGCAGCTCTTGCAGCAGGTTTTTCTTGCGCAGGCTCGGCTATCGGCGTCGGTATCGCAGGTCAGGCAGGCGCAGGCGTTGTCGCTGAGGATCCGGACAAGTTCTCAAAAGTCCTTATCTTACAGCTTCTTCCCGGTACTCAGGGTATTTACGGCCTTGTCGTCGCTTTTATGGCGTTCGTTAAAATTCAGTTGTTCGGCGATGTTCTCGCCCTTTCGGACGCAGCAGGCTGGGTTGTTTTCGCAGGTTGTATGCCTATGGCTATCGCAGGTCTTATAAGCGCTATCTTCCAGGGCAAAGCGGCAGCAGCCGGTATCGCTATGACGGCAAAGCGCCCCGAAGCAAGCGGTAAAGGTATTATCTTTGCGGCAATGGTTGAAACCTACGCACTTCTTGCCCTCGTTATTTCCATTCTTGCAATATTCATACCCGACTTAACGGCTATCGCTTAATTATCGTTATTGCAAATTATAAGGTAAAACATTATGCCAAAAAAAGAAATAATAGACAGAATTATTGGCGACGCCAATAATAAAGCCGAACAGATTGTAGCAGAAGCCAATAAAATCGCTTCCCAAAAGGTCAGCGAAGCCCGTGTTTCTGCCGATAAGTCTTTGAATGAAGCCCTTTCAACCCTTCCCGATAAGGAAAAACAGGCTATCGAAAGAAGAAGACAGGTCGGCCTTCTCGAAGTCAAAAAAGACGCTCTCGCCGTCAAAAAATCAGTTCTCGACGAGACCTTTGCTTTGGCTTTGAAAAAACTTAACGACCTTAAAAAAACAGAATATCTTAAAATAATTTCGGCTATGATTTTAAAATTTGCCGAAGACGGAGACGAAGTCATTATCTGTGATAAGGATAAAGATATTATAACTTCAAAGGTCGTTGAAGATATGGCTAAAAAAGCAAAAATTAAAATTTCTCTTTCCAAAAAGAAAGGAAAATTTTCAGGCGGTATAATTCTGTCAAATAAAAATTTCGATAAAAATCTTACTTTCGAAACAGAACTTTCCGTTCTCAGAGCGGAACTCGAACCGGAAATCGCTTCGATGCTTTTTGCGGAGGTTTAATGCAAAGCAGTCTTCTTTATGCGGCAGGCAGAATAAAGTCGCAGGAAAACAACTTAATAACCGAAGACAGACTTGTCAGAATGCTTGACAGCCGCTCCTTTGAAGAAGCAGTGAAAATTTTGCAGGAATGTAATTACGGAGACGGTTTCGTTCTGAACTCTTACGGCGATTACGAAGCTTTGCTCAGCGCCGAAAAGGACAGCGTTACAAAACTTATCCGTGAAATTGCAACCGAAAGCAGCGGAGTGGACATTTTTCTCGTTAAAAACGATTACCATAACGCAAAGGCTATTCTTAAAGGTATTCAGACGGGACAGGAAAATTTAAGCGATATCGCTTATATGCTTCTTCCTAACGGACTTATTACGGCAGAAACTATTTCGGATGCCGTTTCGTCAAAAAACTTCGTTTCTCTTTACAAGGATATGGCGGACGCCCTTAAATTCCTTACGAGCGAAAGTTTGAATCACGAACTTTCGCCGAGAGTTATCGATACCGTTTTAGACAAGGCTATGTTTTCAGATATTTTAAGCAGAGTAAAAAAATGCCGCTGTAAACAAATGAAGGAATATGTGCTCGCTTTACTCGATTTAACAAATATTTCAACTCTTTTAAGATGCAAAATGAACGGTATAAATATTTCCGTTCTTAAAGAAAGCTTTATCGAGGGCGGAAGTTATTCGGTTGACGAGTTCGTAAAACTTTACGACTCTTCCTTCGAGGCTGTTTCGGAAAAACTTCGTTACAGCCCATACGGTTCAGTCGCCCTTACGGGTACGGAAGGCGCTGCGAAAAAAAATCTTTCCCGTTTCGAAGCAGAAACGGATAATTACCTTCTTAATATATTTAAAAAAGAGAAAAACAACATTTTCTCTCCCGCAGTTATAGCAGGGTTTTACCTTGCCAAACTGACGGAAATAAAGGCGGCTCGTATCATTATAGTTTGCCTTAAAAACAATGTTGACAAAGATATCATAAAACAGAGGTTGCGTGAGTTATATGTCTGAAAAGAAAATTGCAGTCATCGGCGATAAAGACGTCGTCCTTGCTTTTAAAGCGGTAGGCGTAGACGTTTATCCTTCATCGGACAGGGAAAAGTCTAAGGAAACTTTAATTAAACTTGCCCGTAACTATCTTGTTATTTTGATTACCGAAGATATCGCTTCTCAAATCGGCGATATCATTGACAGATATAAAACCAAACCTTATCCCTTAGTGCTGCCTATTCCTTCGGCAAAAGGCGCCTCGGGCTTCGGCGAGGAAAATATCAGACGCAATATCGAAAAAGCTGTGGGCAGTGATATACTGTTCGGTGCGGAGGAGAAATAAATGCAGGAAAAAGGCAGAATTATCAAAATTTCCGGTCCGTTAATCGTTGCGGAAAATATGGCGGATTGTAAAATTTACGATGTCGTTAAAGTCGGCGATAAAAAACTTATCGGCGAAGTTATAGAACTCAGAGGCGATAAAGCTTCCATTCAGGTCTACGAAGAGACAAGCGGACTCGGTACGGGCGAGGAAGTGGAAACTACCGGTATGCCCCTTTCGGTCGAACTTGCTCCCGGTCTTATCGAAGGTATATTCGACGGAATACAAAGACCTCTCGAAAAACTCCGTGAACTTACCGGCGACCGTATCGCAAGAGGGGTTCAGATTGCCTCTCTCGACCACGAAAAACTCTGGAAATTCACTCCTTGCGCCAAAGTCGGCGATAAAGTCGCATCGGGCGACGTTATCGGCTCCGTTAAGGAAAACGTTCTTATAGAACACAAAATTATGGTTCCTTTCGGTATCAGCGGTACGGTGGAAAAAATAAACGAAGGCGAGTTCAATATAGACCAGACCGTTTGCGTTATTAAAACCGCAAAGGGCAAAACCGAACTTTCAATGCTTCAAAAATGGCCTGTCAGAAAGGGAAGACCTTATAAAGAAAAACTTCCTCCGTCAAGTCCTCTCGTAACAGGTCAGAGAGTTATAGATACTCTCTTTCCGATTGCCCGTGGCGGCGTTGCAAGCGTTCCGGGACCTTTCGGAAGCGGTAAAACCGTAGTTCAGCACCAGCTTGCAAAATGGGCTGATGCGGATATTATAGTTTACGTAGGCTGCGGAGAAAGAGGCAACGAAATGACCGACGTTCTTAACGAATTCCCCGAACTTATCGATCCGAAAAGCGGAGAGCCTCTTATGAAGAGAACCGTTCTTATCGCAAATACCTCCGATATGCCGGTTGCCGCCCGTGAAGCTTCTATTTATACCGGTATTACCATTGCCGAATATTTCAGAGATATGGGCTATTCCGTTGCTATAATGGCAGACTCCACTTCAAGATGGGCGGAAGCACTCAGAGAAATGAGTGGCCGTCTCGAAGAAATGCCCGGCGAAGAAGGTTATCCCGCATACCTCAGTTCCCGTCTTGCAGAGTTTTACGAAAGAGCGGGAATCGTAAAAGTTCTCGGCTCCTCCGATACGGTAGGAAGCGTTACCGCAATAGGCGCAGTTTCACCGCCCGGAGGCGATATATCGGAACCTGTTTCTCAGGCTACACTCAGAATAGTTAAGGTGTTCTGGGGACTTTCTTCCTCTCTTGCGTATAAAAGACATTTCCCTGCTATCGATTGGCTTACGAGTTATTCTCTTTACGCAGAAAGACTTAACGGCTGGTTTGCAGAAGAAGTTTCTTCCGATTGGCCGAAGCTCAGAGCCGATGTAATGAAAATTTTGCAGGAAGAAGCCGAACTCGACGAAATCGTAAGGCTTGTCGGTATGGACGCACTTTCCCCGAAAGACAGACTTACTATGGAAACGGCTAAATCGGTAAGGGAAGACTATTTGCATCAGAACGCTTTCCACGAAGTCGATACTTACGCATCTTTGGAAAAGCAATACAGAATGATGAAGCTTATCGTCGACAGTTACAAGCAGTCGCTTGCCGCTCTTGAAAAGAATGTGGATCTTGAAGATCTTCTCGAAATTCCCGTTAAGGAAAAAATAGGAAGAGCAAAATATATTCCCGAAAAAGAAATCAAAACATTCGACGAACTCGACGCAGAATACAAAAAGGAAATTTCCGACCTCGTCAATAAAGGAGTACTGTAATGTTAAAAGAATATAAATCGATAAAAGAAATCGTCGGACCTCTTATGCTTGTTGAAGGGGTAAGCGGAGTAAAATACGATGAACTTGTGGAAATATCTCAGGATAACGGCGAACTCCGTCACGGAAGGGTTCTCGAAATAAACAGAGACAAAGCTTTGGTTCAGCTTTTCGAAGGAAGTCAGGGTATACAAATCAGCGCATCGAAAGCAAGATTTTTAGGAAAATCCATAGAACTCGGCGTTTCGGAAGATATGCTCGGAAGAGTCTTCGACGGTATGGGTAATCCAAAAGACGGCGGTGCCGAAATTATTCCCGAAAAGCGTCTCGATATAAACGGACAGGCTATGAATCCGGCGGCAAGAGATTATCCGGACGAATTTATTCAGACCGGTATCTCTGCAATAGACGGACTCAATACCCTTGTAAGAGGACAGAAACTTCCCGTGTTCAGCGCATCCGGTCTTCCTCACGCCGAACTTGCAGCTCAAATAGCAAGACAGGCAAAGGTTTTAAAAAGCAGTGAAAAATTTGCCGTTGTCTTTGCCGCTATCGGTATAACTTTCGAAGAGGCTGAATTCTTTATTTCCGACTTTAAAAAGACGGGCGCAATAGAAAGAGCCGTTCTTTTTATGAACCTTGCTAACGACCCTGCCATCGAGCGTATTTCAACGCCCCGTATGGCTTTGACGGCTGCGGAATATCTGGCTTTCGAAAAAGATATGCACGTTCTCGTTATTATGACGGATATTACAAACTATGCAGAGGCTCTGCGTGAAGTCAGCGCCGCAAGAAAGGAAGTTCCGGGAAGAAGAGGTTATCCCGGTTACCTTTACACCGACCTTGCTACAATGTATGAAAGAGCGGGAAGAATAAGAGGTAAAAAAGGTTCGATTACTCAGATACCTATTCTTACCATGCCGGAAGAAGATAAAACCCATCCTATTCCCGACCTTACAGGATACATTACCGAAGGGCAGATTATTCTTTCGAGAGAACTTTACAAAAAAGGCTGTACTCCGCCTATCGACGTTTTACCCTCTCTTTCCCGTCTTAAAGACAAAGGTATAGGCGAGGGAAAAACAAGAGAAGACCACGCTGATACAATGAACCAGCTTTTTGCCGCTTATGCAAGAGGTAAGGAAGCCAAGGAACTTTCGGCAATTTTAGGCGAAACGGCTTTGACTCCCGTTGACAGACTCTTTGCAAAGTTTGCGGAAAAATTCGAAGAGAGTTATATCTCTCAGGGAAATACCACAAACAGAAGTATCGAAGAAACACTCGATTTAGGTTGGAAACTTCTTACCATTCTTCCTAAGAGCGAACTTAAAAGAATTAAAGATAAGTATATAGAAAAATATTACGACAAATTTAAGGAATAAGGTATTTTTATGGCAGTATTGAGAGTTAATCCTACCCGTATGGAACTCAAACGGCTTAAAAACCGTTTGAAAACTGCGGTAAGAGGTCATAAGCTTTTAAAAGATAAGTCGGACGAAATGATCCGCCGTTTCCTTATTTTCGTAAAACAGAATAAAAAACTCAGAAGAGAAGTGGAAAACGAACTTTCAGACGCTCTCAAAAACTTTATGCTCGCAAAAGCGGGTATGGACGACGCTGCCGTTCAGGAAGCGGTTGCAATGCCGTCGGTAGGAGTGGAACTGATAACCGCAACGCAGAATATTATGAGTCTTAATGTTCCGGAACTGACCGTAAAGGCTGTCGAGGGCGATACCTTTCCTTACGGCTTTGCAGGAACGAACGGCGAACTTGACAGCGCTATTTCCAATCTTTCGGGACTTTTGGTTAAAATCGTTAAACTTGCCGAAGTAGAAAAAATCTGTAATATGCTTGCGGACGAAATAGAAAAGAACAGAAGAAGGGTAAACGCTCTCGAAAACGTTATGATACCCGAAACTCAGGAAACAATAAAGTACATTTCAATGAAACTCGATGAAAACGAAAGAGCAAATATCGTAAGGCTTATGAAAGTCAAGTCGATGCTCGAAAACAGAGATTGATTGAAGATTTCGGCTAAAAAAATTTATTTAAAATGAAATCGGATTTATCCGATTTTTTATTTATAAGTTGAATTAATTATTAACCTATAAAAAAACCGCTTACATCAAGCGGCTTTTTTCGTTTTATTTATATTATTTTTACACCCGTTTGTTTATTACCGTTCCCACTCTCGGCTCGATAAGGATTGACCAGTAGTCTTCGCTTCCGCCTATTATCGATACATAAAAGTAATAGGGGTTAGCTTCGTCGCTGCTGTCGTTTATGAACTTAATGTAAACTTCACGGGGGAAGACTTCTGCATTGTCGAATTCTTCAAGCTCGTTTTTGAATTCCTTTGCGACAATGGAAATTATCTGTTCAGTACTTATAAAGTCTTTTAACATATCGGTAAGAACTATCGTTTCGCTTTTATCGTCATAACTTACGGTAACCTGTTGAAGAGTGCCGAGTTCGGCCGCATTTTCAACCTGTGCGGAGTATGATATTCCGAACATATCTTTTGTCATGATTCCTTGTGCTTCTCCTTTTTCACCCGTAAGTTTATAACTGTATTCTTTATCGAATAAGTCCATATACTTCGGAACTATGCGAAGGGTACTGTAATTTATAAGATTTCCTACCTTTCCGTCCGCTCCCATAAGCTCTTCTTTAACGCCTTCTGTATACTTGACATCAAAGTTATCGCTCATTCCTTCGTAAACTTCATACTCTGCAAATGTTATATTATCGCTGAGCTTCTTTTCGTAATCAACATTAGTACAGGCACAAAGTACTGTTACCATTACTGCGCATACTGCTATAATTATCGCTATCTTTTTCATAATTACCTCACTTACAATTAATCTATTCCGCTCTCTTGCGATTTAGAATTTAACTTATATTAATTGACAATATTTCCTAAATTTTTTATAATTAATAAAATATACGCTTATAGGTATTTTTTTATTTTAAATTTGCTTCTAACAGAGGATAATCTTTCTCTGTTTAATTAATAATATTATTTAAGGAGATTCGAAAATGGCTAAAATCTGTAAGGAAGGCTTGACTTTTGACGATGTGCTTCTGATTCCTCAAAAATCCGACGTTATTCCTTCCGAAGTTGATTTATCTACTAAACTTTCAAAAAACATTACTCTTAAAATTCCTTTGATAAGCGCTGCTATGGATACCGTTACCGAACACGAAATGGCTATCGCTATCGCAAGAGAAGGGGGACTGGGGATTCTTCACAAAAACCTTTCGATTGCAGAACAGGCAAGTCAGGTCGATAAAGTCAAAAGATCGGAACACGGCGTTATTACAGACCCGTTTTTCCTTTCTCCCGAACATATGGTTACCGACGCTCTTGCTCTTATGAAGAAATATAAGATAAGCGGCGTGCCCATAACCGACAGCAACGGAAAACTCGTAGGTATTTTAACCAACAGAGATTTGAGATTTGAAACCAATTTCGCTCAGCCGATTAAAAACGTAATGACAAAGGAAAATCTCATTACGGCAAAAGTCGGTATTACTTTAAATGAAGCTCAAAAGATTTTAGGCAAGCACCGTATCGAGAAACTTCCTATCGTTGACGATAACGGAGTGCTTAAAGGTCTTATAACCATTAAAGATATAGAAAAAGCCATTCAGTATCCTAACTCCGCAAAAGACAAAAACGGAAGACTTCTTGCAGGAGCCGCTGTCGGAATATCAGCCGACGCTATGGAAAGGGTAGAAGAACTTGTAAAAGCCAAACTCGATGTTATTTCTCTCGATTCTGCGCACGGTCATAACTCGAAAGTTATCGAAATGACTAAAAAGATTAAAAGCAAATTTCCGAGCGTATGTCTTATTTCGGGCAATGTCGCAACGGCGGAAGCCACCCGTGACCTTATAGACGCAGGCGCCGATGTCGTAAAAGTAGGTATGGGACCGGGTTCCATTTGTACCACAAGAATTATAGCAGGTATGGGCGTTCCGCAGATAACGGCTATTTTGGACTGCGCAGAGCAAGCCGATAAAATGGGTAAAAGGGTTATCGCAGACGGCGGCGTTAAATTTTCGGGCGATATAGTAAAAGCCGTAGGCGCAGGCGCTTCGGCAGTTATGATAGGCGGACTCTTTGCAGGAACAAAAGAAAGTCCCGGCGAACTTGAAATAT
The DNA here is from genome assembly GCA_944342015.1 of uncultured Clostridia bacterium. Taxonomy (GTDB): domain Bacteria; phylum Bacillota; class Clostridia; order Christensenellales; family CALVMC01; genus CALVMC01. The sequence goes on along the minus strand of CALVMC010000004.1, from coordinate 134,585 downwards.
TCCAGGGAAGAAGTTTCAAAGTTTACAGAGGTATGGGTTCTTTGGGCGCTATGGCATTAGGCAGTAAGGACAGATATTTTCAGGAAGGCGCAAAGAAACTCGTTCCCGAAGGAGTCGAAGGAAGGGTTCCTTACAGCGGAACTCTTGCAGACGTCGTATTCCAGCTTATGGGCGGTTTAAGGTCAGGTATGGGATACTGCGGAATGAAAGATATTGAATCTTTAAGAACAAAAGCTCAGTTTATAAAAATTACCAACGCTTCTCTTATCGAAAGTCACCCTCACGATATTTCGATAACAAAAGAGTCGCCTAATTACAGTACAAAGGTTAATTAGGAGGCAAAATGGAAAGTCGTGAAAAAGTATTGGTTCTCGATTTCGGCGGTCAATATAATCAGTTGATTGCAAGAAGGGTAAGAGAACTTAATGTATATTGTGAATTGTTACCGTGTGATGTTTCCATAGAAAGAATCAAAGGTCTTAATCCTAAGGGGATTATCTTTACAGGTGGGCCAAGCAGCGTTTACGAAGAAAACGCACCCGTACCCGATGAAAGAATTTTTACCCTTAATGTTCCCGTTCTCGGTATATGTTACGGCTCGCAGCTTATTGCAAAATTAACGGGCGGTTCCGTTAAAAGAGCCCCTAAAAGGGAATACGGAAAAAGCGATATAGAATATTCTGACGGTATGCTTTTTAAAGGCATGACGGGAAAAAGCGTCTGCTGGATGAGTCATACCGATTATATAGATAAACTTCCGAAAGATTTTAAAATAACCGCAAAAACAGATACTTGTCCTGTTGCTGCATATGAAAATGTTTCGAAAGGATTATACGGAGTTCAATTCCATCCGGAGGTTGCGCACACAAAGAAAGGAACAAAAATATTAAAGAATTTCCTTTATAATGTCTGCAAAGTCAAGGGAGATTGGACTATGAGCAATTTTGCCAAAGAGTCCATTGAAAAAATAAAAGAAAAAGTAGGCGATAAAAGGGTTCTGCTTGCTTTAAGCGGCGGAGTCGACAGTGCGGTGGCTGCCGCTTTAATGCACGAGGCTGTCGGGAAAAATCTCGTATGTATTTTTGTCGATCACGGACTTCTCAGAAAAAACGAAGCGCAGGAAGTCGTAAGAGTATTTAAAGACGAAAGAAATATGAATCTTATCGCAGTTGACGCAAGCGACAGATTTCTTTCCAAACTCAGGGGAGTAAGCGACCCTGAGCGGAAAAGAAAAATTATAGGCGAGGAATTTATAAAGGTATTCGAGGACGAATCGAGAAAAATAGGCAAGGTAGATTATCTTGTTCAAGGAACGATTTATCCAGATGTCATAGAAAGCGGAAAAGGTCATTCTGCAACTATAAAAAGTCACCATAATGTAGGCGGACTTCCCGATGTCGTGGACTTTAAAGAAATTATAGAACCGTTGAGAGATTTATTCAAGGACGAAGTAAGAAAGGTAGGGTTCGAACTCGGACTTCCCAAAGAAATAGTTATGCGTCAGCCTTTCCCGGGCCCCGGTCTTGCAATAAGAATTATAGGCGAAGTTACCGAAGAAAAAATCAAAATACTTCAAGACGCAGATTTCATTTACAGGGAAGAAATTGCCAAAGCCTCTTACGACGATAAAATATGGCAGTACTTTGCAGTACTGACTTCGAGCAGAACGGTCGGCGTTATGGGGGACGAAAGAACCTATCATTATACCCTTGCTTTAAGAGCCGTTACAAGCGTTGACGGAATGACGGCCGATTGGGCAAGGATTCCTTTCGAAGTGCTGGAAAAAATCAGTAACCGAATAGTAAACGAAGTAAAAGGCATCAACAGAGTTGTTTACGATATAACAAGCAAGCCGCCTGCCACAATCGAATGGGAATAAATTAAGTTATCAATTTAATTTATAACATATAATTAAATTTATTTATTTAATAGTATAATTTAAATAAACCATTATTCGAAAAAGGTGAAAAAATGGAAGATAAATTCGATACACAGCTTTTAATCGAAGGAAAAAATCTTGACGAAAACGCAATAAAAAAATATATTTCCGAAAACATAAAAGGGGACTGTATGTTAGTTGTAGGCGATGACAGACTCATTAAAATACACTTTCATACCGATACTCCTTGGAAGGTTATAGAGTACTGTTCTTCTCTCGGCGAAATATACGATATCGTTATCGAAAATATGGAAAGACAGGAAAAAGGATTAAAAGGCTGAGTTCAACGATATAAGACGAAATGTCAATAAAGTTCGATCGGTTTAAATTGCCGATAACAGAAAACGGATTTCGGAAATTAAAAATCGAGTAAACTTGATTTTTTGTTAAATATCGATATTGAGCCGTACTGTTTAAAAAGCCGTTGTGTAAATAAACGCTGTTACCCGTACATAACGCATAATATAGTAAGACTCATTAATTGTATCCAAAAAGCTATAAAAAAAGAACCGCAATTGCGGTTCTTTTTTATACCGTTTTCAATTTTACTTTGTCATTGCCTGTTCAACCGCAACGGCTATGGCAACGGAAGCTCCTACCATAGGATTGTTTCCCATACCGATAAGTCCCATCATTTCAACATGGGCGGGAACGGACGAACTTCCTGCAAACTGTGCGTCGGAGTGCATTCTTCCCATCGTGTCGGTAAGTCCGTAAGATGCGGGACCTGCAGCCATATTGTCAGGGTGCAGGGTACGACCTGTTCCGCCGCCGGATGCTACCGAAAAGTATTTCTTTCCGTTTTCGATACACCATTTTTTGTAGGTGCCTGCAACAGGATGCTGGAATCTTGTCGGGTTAGTCGAATTTCCTGTAATGGATACATCGACTTCTTCCTTTCTCATTATCGATACCCCTTCCATAACATCGTCGGCTCCGTAACATTTAACCTTTGCTCTGTCGCCTTCGCTGAATGATTTTTCGGAAACGATATTGAGTTTTCCGCTGTTATAATCGTACTTCGTTTCCACAAAAGTGAATCCGTTTATTCTGCTTATGATATAAGCTGCGTCCTTTCCGAGTCCGTTCAGTATAACTCTTAACGGATTTTTACGAACCTTGTTTGCGGTTTTTGCAATTCCGATTGCACCTTCTGCCGCTGCAAAAGATTCGTGCCCTGCAAGAAAGGCAAAGCATTTGGTTTCTTCTTTAAGAAGCATAGAAGCAAGATTTCCGTGTCCTAATCCTACCTGTCTTTGGTCTGCTACCGAACCGGGTATACAGAAAGATTGAAGTCCTATTCCGATAGCTTCCGCTGCGTCGCTTGCTTTTTTGCAACCTTTCTTTATCGCTATCGCACAGCCTACCGTGTATGCCCATACAGCGTTTTCAAACGCTATCGGCTGTATTCCTTTTACAAGTTCTTCAACATTTATTCCTTTTTCGAGACAAATGCTTCTTGCGTCTTCAAGTGATTTTATTCCGTATTCTTTAAGATATTTGTTTATTTTGGCTATTCTTCTGTCATAACCTTCGAAGGTAATACTCATATTCGTTCCTCCTTATTCGTGACGGGGGTTAATATACTTAACCGCATTGTCAAATCTGCCGTAAGTGCCTTTGCATTTGTTCATTGCTTCGTCCGCACTCATATTGTTCTTTGTTATCATTTCCATCATTTTTCCGAGATTAACGAATTCGTATCCGATTACTTCACCGTCTTTGTCAAGGGCTATTCTCGTTACATAGCCTTCCGCCATTTCAAGGTATCTTACACCTTTAAGTTCGGTTCCGTACATCGTTCCGACTTGCGATCTCAATCCTTTTCCTAAGTCTTCGAGTCCTGCTCCTATCGGAAGTCCGTCTTCGGAAAAAGCCGATTGAGTTCTGCCGTATACTATCTGCAAAAACAGTTCACGCATTGCCGTGTTTATTGCGTCGCATACAAGGTCGGTGTTCAGAGCTTCGAGTATGGTTTTACCGGGAAGTATCTCGGCAGCCATAGCCGCACTGTGAGTCATTCCGCTGCAACCTAATGTTTCGACAAGAGCTTCTCTTATTACACCTTCTTTTACATTAAGGGTAAGTTTGCAAGCACCCTGCTGCGGTGCGCACCAGCCTACGCCGTGCGTAAGTCCGCTGATATCTTTGATTTCTTTCGAATGTATCCATTTTCCTTCTTCGGGAATGGGGGCGCATTCGTGTTTGGCACCTTTTTTAACGCAAATCATTTTTTCAACTTCGTGTGAGTATTGCATTAATCTTCCTCCTAATACTGAATTCACTCGTTTCAGTATAACACAACTTGTTTTTTTTGGAAAATATTTGATAGCTTTTTTTATCTGTTTTCATAATTTTTTTAAGGAAAAATTGCAGGTTAATATATTGAGATAAGGTTATTGCAAAACTAGTACGGCGAATAAGAGTAACTCAGTGTAAATATCCTTGAATTTTTTATTAAAGCGGTTTTTTTATGATTTCAAAGGCTTGTAATTAAATTATTCTCAAAAGTTTATCAAACAGTTAACGCAAAATAATTTGTAATAATCGCAAGGCTTGCTTTCGCCGATTGACATGTTAGTTTTAACGGTGCTATAATAATCATTATTCTATTCAGAGGTAAATCAATGATTTATAATTACAGCGACAGAGTCAAAAATTTAAAGGGAAACGCAATAAGAGAAATTTTTGCCCTTTTAAAAGATCCCGAACTTATTTCTTTTGCAGGAGGTTTTCCTACGCTGCAAACCCTTCCTAACAAGGAAATAAAGGAAATTACCGACTGCCTTATGAATTCCGAAGAAGCTTTGCATATTCTGCAATACGGTTCTACGGAAGGATATACACCGCTGAGAAATACCGTTGCGTCTTTCGTTAAAAGATACGGAATAGAAAATGTTACGGAAGATAACGTCCTTATAGTTTCGGGCGGTCAGCAGACTATCGACCTTACGAATAAATGTTTCGTAAATAAAGGGGATACCGTGCTTTGCGAAGCTCCTACTTATCTTGCCTTTTTACATATACTTAAAACTTACGAGGGAAACGCCGTCGGCGTAAAATCAGAAGAAGACGGTATCAGTATTTCCGATCTCGAAGAGAAAATAGTAAAGTGTCAGCCTAAACTTTTATATCTGGTTCCGACATTTTCCAATCCGACGGGGAAAACCCTTTCGGAAAAGAAGAGAAAGGCAATCGCCGAACTTACCGCAAAATACAATGTTATGGTTCTCGAAGACGATCCTTATTCCGAACTTCGTTTCAGCGGGGAAAGAGTTAAAAGTCTTAAAAGCTTCGATAAAGCGGGAAATGTTATCTTTACCGCAAGTTTTTCAAAGACAATCGCACCGGGGCTCAGATGCGGTTACTGTATAGCCGATAAGGAAGTTATACGAAAGCTTACCATAGGGAAACAGGCAACCGATGTCCATACTTCCTCTTTAAGTCAGGCTATAATCAACGAATATCTTAAAAAAGGACTGTTCGAGCCTCATGTAGAGTCTATCAAAAAAGTTTATAAAGAAAAAAAGGACGCAATGGCAGAGGCTATTAAAAAATATATGCCATGCGATAAAATTAAATTTACAGACCCCGAAGGCGGATTATTTATCTGGGGAGAATTTTCGGATAATATAGATACCGACGAAATATTCAAAGACGTTTGTTTGAAAACAAAGGTTGCATATGTCGCAGGTTCAACATTCTTTCCGGGGGAAAATGTTAAAAACACTTTCAGGCTTAACTACTCAAACGCAACCTTGCAGCAGATTGACGAGGGGATAAAAAAACTCGGCGACTACTTTAAAAATTTACTCGGAGCTAAATAATGAAAAATGTAATGGATACCCTCAAAGAAAGGGGCTTTATTAAACAGGTAGTTTACGAAAAGGAACTTTACGAACTTTTAGGAAAGGAGAGCGTTACATTCTATATCGGGTTCGACCCGACAGCAGACAGTCTTCATGTAGGTCATTTCCTTGCCCTTATGGCAATGAGTTATATGCAGAAGCACGGACATAAACCGATAATTCTTATCGGCGGCGGTACGGCTAAAATAGGCGATCCGTCGGGAAGAACCGATATGCGTAAAATGATGGACGATGACACAATTAAGCATAATTGCGAATGTTTCAAAAAACAAATGTCCCGTTTTCTGAGTTTCGAAGGAAAGAACGCTGCGATTATGGTAAATAACGCCGATTGGCTTTCAAAACTTAATTATATAGATTTTTTAAGGGATATAGGCGCTTCTTTTTCGGTAAATAAAATGCTTACCGCTGAGTGTTTTAAGTCCCGTATGGAAAAAGGTCTTTCCTTTCTCGAATTCAATTATATGCTTATGCAAAGCTACGACTTTCTTGTTCTTTACGAGAAATACGGTTGCAGGTTAGAGTGTGGCGGCGACGATCAGTGGTCAAATATTCTTGCGGGAGCCGACCTTATAAGAAGAAAGAAAAGGGAAGACGCTTTTGCAATGACCTTTCAGCTTCTCACCACTTCGGAAGGGAAGAAAATGGGCAAAACTCAAAAAGGTGCGGTATGGCTCGACGCCGAAAAAACCAGTCCTTACGAGTTTTATCAGTATTGGAGAAATGTCGACGACGGCGATGTTGAAAAGTGCCTTAAACTTCTTACCTTTCTCGATATAAAAGAAATAGAAGAACTTTGCAAATTCAAAGACGAAAGAATAAATAAAGCCAAAGAAAAACTCGCTTATGAAGTTACCAAAATAGTGCACGGGAGCGAGGCTGCGGATAAAGCGATGTACGAAGTGAAAGCAGCTTTTTCCGACGATATTGAAAATATGCCGTCTTTTAAAATTTTGGGCACAAGCCTTAAAGTCGTCGATATTCTCGTGGAAACCAAACTTGCTCCCTCCAAATCCGAAGCAAGAAGACTTATTCAAGGGGGCGGGATAAAATTGAACGACGATAAAATTACCGATACGGATTATGAAATTCCCAAAAAAGACGGTCTTGTTTTGCATAAAGGGAAAAAGTCCCACATTAAAATCGAATTTTAATGAAAACCGTTTCAAAAGAAGGTAAGGGAATTTATACCGAAAAAAAATCCGAATTTATCGCTTTTGCAAAAAGAGCCGACAGCTTCGAAGAAATAAAATCTTTTATCGAAAAACTGAAAAAAGAATATAAAGACGCCCGTCATATTTGTTACGCATGCAAAACGCCGGACGGAATAAGACAATATGACGACAAGGAACCGCAAAAGACGGCGGGAGCTCCGATAATGAAAATTATAGAAGCAAAAGAACTTGAAAATGTCGTTGTCGCTGTCGTGAGATATTTCGGCGGTATCAAACTCGGGGCGGCAAACCTTTCTGCGGCTTATGCAAAGGCTGCGGCAAATGCCGTTGAAAATGCCGAAATTTGCACTCTCACCCTTTGCAAGATTTCGGAACTTACCCTTTCTTTAAAAGACGGTGCGGCTTTTAAAAAAGCTCTTTTGAAAGGGAGGGGCAAAATTTTAAAAGAAGTATACAACTCTTCGGCAATTTTTACAGTTGCTGAAAAAGACGGCGATTCGACTTTAAACGATATGTTGAAATATTTCAATGTTACCGTCAGGAATTGCGGAAGAGAATGGATAAATTTTTAATAGGAGTATCATTATGAAAATAGTAAATGTAAAAGAGAAAAAAATCAAACCTGATTTCAATAACCTCGGTTTCGGCAAATATTTTACCGATTATATGCTCGTTATGGATTACGATAACGGAGCATGGTCGGAGCCTTGTATTTGCCCTAATAAAGAATTTTCATTGGATCCTTCGACGACTTGCCTTCATTACGGACAAGGTATATTCGAAGGTTTAAAGGCTTACAAAGACGAGAACGGCACAATAACCATGTTCAGACCTACCGATAACATAAAAAGAATGAATAACAGCGCAAAAAGACTCTGTATGCCCGAACTCGATGAAAAAACCGTTTATGAAGCCCTTAAAGAACTTGTTCTTCTTGAAAAAGACTGGATTCCGGTAGGAGGCGGCCGATCCCTTTATATCCGTCCTACAATGATAGGCACTGAACCGGTTTTAGGAGTTCATGCAAGCCATAAATACAAATTCTTCGTTATCCTTTCGCCTGTCGGCAGTTATTATGCCCACGGTCTTGCCCCGACTAAAATTTATGTAGAAAACGAATATGTAAGAGCTCCTATCGGCGGTACAGGGGAAGCAAAATGTATGGGTAATTACGCTGCAAGTCTTCTTGCGGGCGAATTGGCTAATAAAAAAGGTTACGATCAGGTTTTATGGCTTGACGCCAAAAAAAGAAAAAATATAGAAGAAGTCGGTAGTATGAATATGTTTTTCGTATTCGGTAAAACCGTTGTGACTCCCGCTCTTTGCGGAAGTATTCTTCCCGGTATCACAAGAGACAGCATTATAAAAATGCTAAGAGCGGACGGATACGAAGTTCAGGAAAGAACGGTTACTATCGACGAAGTCGTAAAAGCCGCTAAAAAAGGAAAACTTACCGAAGCTTTCGGTTCGGGAACCGCTGCTGTCGTAAGTCCTGTCGGCGTTTTATCCTATAAAGGCGAGGATATAGTTATCAACGATAATATCATGGGGCCGATAACAAAATACGCTTACGATAAACTTACAGGTATTCAAAACGGCAAAGTTAAGGACGACTTTGGTTGGGTTGTAAAGTTAAATTAACTTCAATAAATAAAAAAAGACCGCAACTGCGGTCTTTTTTTATTACGATTACCTTTTTTCTATTTCCTTGAACAGAAATTCTTTAAGTCTGTCTGCCGATATCCTAATTTGCGACATTGTGTCACGCTCTCTTACGGTAACGGTATTATCTTCAATAGTATCGAAGTCAACGGTAATACAGTAGGGGGTTCCTATTTCGTCCTGACGGCGGTATCTTTTTCCTATACTTGCGCTTTCGTCATACGATATATTCATAAACTTTGATAAATCCCTGTAAATTCCGACTGCTTTTTCGGACAGTTTCTTTTGCAAGGGAAGTACTGCGGCTTTAAAGGGAGCAAGCCTTGCGTCGAGTCTTAATACAACTCTTGTTTCGCCGTCCACTTCTTCTTCGTCATAAGCGTTACACAAGAAAGCAAGAGTCATTCTGTCTGCGCCGAGAGAAGGTTCGATTACATAGGGAATATATTTTTCGTTTGTTTCGGGATCGGTGTATTCCATATTTTCTCCGCTTACTCTTGCGTGTGCTTTAAGGTCAAAATCCGTTCTGTCGGCAATTCCCCAAAGTTCGCCCCAGCCGAAGGGGAATAAAAATTCAAAATCGGTCGTTGCGTTGGAGTAGTGTGACAGCTCTTCTTTTTCGTGGTCTCTGAGTTTTAAATTGCTTTCCTTTATCCCGAGATTCAAAAGCCAGTTTTTGCAAAAGTCTTTCCAGTAGGAAAACCATTCGAGATCGGTTCCCGGCTTACAGAAAAATTCAAGTTCCATTTGCTCGAACTCTCTTGTTCTGAATGTAAAATTGCCGGGCGTTATTTCGTTTCTGAAACTTTTTCCTATCTGTCCTATTCCGAAAGGTACTTTGAGTCTGCTCGTTCTCTGAACATTTTTAAAATTAACAAATATTCCTTGCGCAGTTTCAGGTCTTAAATAAACTATGTTTGCGCTGTCTTCGGTTACACCCTGAAAGGTTTTGAACATAAGATTGAACTGTCTTATAGAAGTAAAATCATTTCCGCCGCAGTCAGGACATTTTATATCTTTTTCTTTTATGAACTCTTCCATTTTTTTAAGTGACCAGCCTGCGGGCGATATTTTAAGATTATGTTTTTCAATATAATTTTCTATTAAATTGTCGGCTCTGTGTCGTGTCTTACAGGTTTTGCAGTCCATAAGAGGGTCGGAAAATCCGCCTATATGACCGCTTGCTTCCCATACTTTCGGATTCATTAAAATAGCGCAATCGACGCCTACATTGTACGGCGAGCCTTGCACGAAAGAAGACCACCATTCTTTTTTTACATTGTTTTTAAGTTCTACACCCAAAGGACCGTAGTCCCAGGTATTTGCAAGTCCGCCGTAAATTTCGCTTCCTGCATAAATAAAACCTCTGTTTTTACAAAGGTTTACGAGTTTTTCCATTGTAACTTTTGATTTTGACGCCATATTATACACCTTTTAACATATATTTTTATATACTTATATAGTTCTTTTTTGATTTAATACATAATCTGTACTTTTAAAGAATATATTCTATGTTAAAAGTTTTTAACTTCTTTGTCAAGCACGGGTAACACTTTAATCTTTTTTTGCGTATTGTGAAATATAAGGCAAAAAAAATTGCTGAAATCTAAGGAGGTAAAACTTATGAATAATTGCTTTGGCGGTTGCGATTGCTTATGGCTTATAATACTTTTATGCTGCTGCGGATGCGGCGGAAATAATGACGGCTGTAACAAATCAAATTGTTTATGCGACATTCTTCCGTTACTCATTATCCTTTGCTGTTGCTGCGGCAAAGACGACTGCGGTTACGGCTTTAACGGCTGCAAGTAAGATTAAGCTACATAATACAAAAGATTTTTAATATACTGCATTCTGCGTCCGTTGAATAACGGGAAGAAGAACCCCGGATATGGGGAGGGAAAGTCCGGTTTTAATCCGGACTTTTTTTTGTCGCTATATGTATCTATGTAAGAAAAAGCGAGTTTATGACTTAAAAATTGTTTTTTAAAATTTCGGTTAATTATTTTAAAAATATTTTGCCGTTTATCGTTCTTTTCGGATAATTCTATTTTCTATTTGAAATCAAACGATTAATATGGGATATGGTTTTAAATTCGCTATTGACAAAATTATCTATTCACTGTAAACTTTAATTATGAAAGTTGCACTTGTTACGGGCGGTGGAAAAGGAATAGGCGCAGCGATATGCAGGCGTCTTTCCGAAGATTATGCCGTTATAATTAATTACAATAAAAGCGAAAAGCAGGCAAAGGCCCTCGAAAAAGAGCTTCGTGAAAAAGGAAAAACCGCAGAAGCCGTTTTTGCCGATATCACCGATTTAAAAGATATCAAAAAAATGATTGATTATATAATCAGCCGATATCATAAAATAGACGCACTCGTAAACAATTCCGGTGTTTCAAGTTACAGCCTTGTTCAGTTCGTTACCGAAAACGAATACGATTATGTTATGGACTGCAACCTTAAAGGCGCATTCTTTACGACCAAGGAAGCAGTTGAACATATGATTAACCGCAAGTCCGGTTCCGTTGTCTTTATATCTTCGATGTGGGGAGAGTGCGGGGCGAGCATGGAAAGCGTTTACTCTGCAAGCAAAGGCGGTCTTATAGCCCTTACAAAGTCGCTTGCAAAAGAACTTGCACCATCGGGTATACGGGTAAACTGCGTCACGCCCGGAGTTATCGATACCGATATGTTCGATTTCGATTCGGAAATAAGAAGGAAACTTATCGAGGAAACACCCCTTGAAAGAATAGGTAAAGATACCGATGTAGCAAATACTGTTGGATTCTTACTTTCCGATAAGGCTTCCTTTATTACAGGACAGATTATAGGAGTGAACGGCGGATATCACATCTGAAATAAATTATAATTTAACATAAAGCCGGATTAATCCGGCTTTTTTATTCTATTAAAGTCTGTATATTAATATTTTTCAAAATACTTAAATTTATTTTTGCGCTGTTTTAAAGTTCTCATTGATAAATCGGTTAAATATACTTATATAACGGGTTTATTTTTCGGAGAGTGTATGAAAACTATTAAATGGCTTTGGGCTTTGGTTCTCGGAATGTTTGCGGTTATTTGCTTTGCTTTTTTATCTTCGGTATTTGTCCGCATAGATGATTTTTATATCAATCTTAACAAACCGCCTTTTATTCCCGACGCAACCGTAGTCGCCCTTTTATGGGGTCTTGTTTATCTTTTTATCGCTTATACCATTGCCGCTATGTTTGTGGGACGGGCAAAAGGAAAAGATTACTTGTATATAGTTTTTTTCGAATTGCTTAATATAGCTTTTACCGTGGTTTTTTTCTTTTTTCATAACCTTGCCTTGTCTTTCGTAATCGCCGTTTTGCAGTTTTCCATGACGGCTTATTTCGAGTGCAGACTTTTAAAAACAAACAGACAGGCGGCGGCTTCTTTTTTCTTCGTCCTTTTATGGATTGCATTTCTTACGGTAAACAGTTATATTCTAATTATGATGAACTGAAATTTTAAAAATTTATTATTTATTTTTATCGATTGCCTTATTTCGGTTTTAAAACAGAGTATCGATTAATAAAAATCGCTTTTTGTGTTTTGCCGTAAATTATTAATTTCAAACGGCATGTTTTTGAAACTTTTTACCGCTTTTCAACAGAGCTTTCCTTTTTGCATATACTGTATCCGATACCGTTGCGCTTTATATTTAAATGCTTGATAAATAAATTATTTTTTGATATAATCTATAAAACAAATTGCACGGATAAAACGATACCTTTACGGATTGTATTGTGCAAGGAGTAATCTTTTCGATAAATATCGTTACTATAACGAATTTAAGCGAGGTGTATTATGAAAAAATCAATGTTTATTGCCGTAAACGCAGTACTTATCGCTCTTGCAATAGTATTTATGGCAATTCCGATTTCAATAGGGCCTGTAAGTCTTGCGGTACTTATGCTTATTCCGGTAATTATAGCAAGTCAGACATTGGGATTTAAATCGGCACTTTTGAACTCCGCCGCTTTGGGACTTATGAGCTGTTTGTTCAGTTTGCTTTTTCCGGTTTCTCCGCTTGCGGTGCTGTTCAGGAATCCTTTGGTATCGGTTCTTCCGAGACTTTTCATAGGTCCTGTGATTTATTGGGTTTATGAAGGGCTTAAAAAACTTCTGAAAAATAAAAAGGGCAAAGAGTATTTCGCTTCCGTTATAAGTACTGTTTCGGGAGTTATAACAAATACATTTCTCGTCGTGTTTATGCTCTGGGCTCTTTATTTCGATAAGGAAGTAGGGGGTACGGTTATTTCGACGGAGTTTCTTACGGGACTTCTTGCATTAAACTTCGTTATCGAGATAATAGTATGCGCAATTATCGCCCCGCCGATTGTGGCTGCGGTTAAAAAAATGCTCGGCAGATCTTTGATTAAAAAACCGGAAAAGGAAAACAGCATTTGTAAAAATGCAGTGGACGATACCGAAAGCAAAAAGGATTTATCGGATAAAGTTGAGTTCGAAAATAAAACTTGCATTGAAAACAGTACGGTAACCGATTTATCTTCCTGCCAAAAGGCATTTGCAGACGGAAAGGAAGATATAGCAGAAGATAAAGAATTTACAGGCTTTTCTTCCGATAAAGATAAAAAGACTGTCAAAAGAACGGTTCAGAATATAAGATAGCGCAGGGCGGTATCGGAAAATAAAACTTTATAGCGCAGGGCGGTATCGGAAAATAAAACTTTTAAAATATATTAAAAAGCGGGACAAGCTATGTTGTTGGTAATCGATATAGGTAATACGAATTTGAAAATAGGACTGTATTCTAAAAGCAAACTTCTGGGAAGCTGGCGACTTTCCGTTGCTACTCAAAAAACGGCGGACGAATACGGAATGGTGGTAATAGAGCTTCTTAACGGTATAAATGTTTCTGTAAACGATATAAACGGAGTAATTATTTCTTCCGTTGTACCAACGCTTAATTACACTATTGAACATATGTGTAAATATTATTTTAAATTTCAACCTAAAATCGTAGGGCCCGGAATGAAAACAGGTCTTAATATTAAATATCTTAATCCGAAAGATGTCGGAAGCGACAGAATAGTAAACTGCGTTGCGGCAAGAAATATATATAAAGGTAATTTAATCGTGGTTGATTTCGGTTCTGCAACAACCTTTTCCGTCGTCAACGAAAAAGGGGACTTTTTAGGCGGGGTAATTGCCCCCGGTATAAAATGTTCTGCCGACGCTCTTGTAAACACCGCTTCAAAACTTCCGAGAGTGGAACTCGACCGCCCGGAAAAGGTAATAGGAAGAACCACGGAAACAAATATTCAGTCAGGTATAATCTACGGTTTTACGGGAATGGTTGAATATATTATCAGAAAAATTAAAGAAGAAGCAGGTTTCGACGATTGTAAGGTTGTAGCAACAGGCGGACTCAGCGCTCTTATAGAAAACAAAAATAAAGAAATTATAGATATTTACGATAAAACTCTTACCCTTAAAGGATTGAAAATTCTTTATGACATGAACAGACAGGAGGATTTATGAAGAAAGTCGGAGTTGCCCTTTTAGGACTCGGAACCGTCGGCGGCGGCACTTACAGAATATTAGTAAACAATAAGTCCCGTATCGAAGAAGAATACGGAATTTCCCTTGAAATAATTAAAATTATGGAAAGGGATAAAAAGAAAGCCGAAAAATTAGGCGTTCCGTTATCGGTTCTGACTACCGATATCAACGATATAATTTCAAATCCCGAAATCAATGTCGTAGCAGAATTCTTCGGTGGAATAGAGCCTGCAAAAACATTTTTGATTCAGTCACTCGAAGCCGGGAAAAGTATCGTTACCGCAAATAAAGAATTGTTTTCAAAAAATTGGCCCGAGCTTGAAATGGCTGCAAAAAAGGGCAATGCGGGACTCTACTTCGAAGCAACCTGCGCAGGCGGCGTTCCGGTAATAAGAACACTTAACGACGCAATGCAGGCAAACACCATTACCGCAATCAAAGGTATTATAAACGGCACAACAAACTATATTCTCACTAAAATGAGCGATGAAGGAGCCGATTACGGCGATGTTTTGAAAACCGCTCAGAAATTAGGCTACGCCGAAGCAAATCCCGAAGCCGATGTTGAAGGATATGACGCAAGTTATAAACTTTCTATTCTATCGACCTTGGCTTATAAAACCGCCGTTCCCGTCAATGCCGTTTACAGAGAAGGTATTACGAAAATAACAAACGCCGATATAGAGTTCGGAAAAGAGTTCGGACTCACTATCAAACTTCTCGGTATCAGTAAAAAAACAGATAAGGGTATAGAAGCCCGTGTTCATCCGGTATTCATTCCTAAAACCCATCCTTTGTCTTCGGTCAAAGGTTCGTTTAACGCCGTCTATATTTCAGGCGATGCTGTGGACGATATAATGCTTTACGGAAGAGGTGCAGGCGATTTGCCCACAGGAAGCGCTATCGTCAGCGATATCGTTTATGCAGGACTCAGTGAGCGACATAAAAGATTTCCTCAGGTTCTGAGAAAAGATAATTGTAATTTTATTTCCGACTTTGAAAGCGAATATTATATAAGGCTTCTCGTGAACGATAAACCGGGCGTTCTCGCTTCTCTTTCGGGTATACTCGGAAAGTACGATATCAGCATTACCACAATGGTGCAGAAGGAAGGAGAAAATGTCGTTCCTCTTTGTTTCGTAACCCATAAAACCTGCGAAAAAGCCATTCAGAATGCAGTTTCGGAAATCAAAAAACTCCCCGATGTTATAGAAGTTTCCAATATTATCAGGGTAGAAAGATAATTAATTAAAGGGAAAATGCTTATTTTTGCTATTTTTGACAAAAATTTCCATTTTCCCTTTTTTATTATCAAAGTATTGACAAATTTATATTTAAATAATAATATATATATACATATGTATTGCGCATGGATTTTTCCTTGCTTGTGAGGTAATTTATGACTTCTTTAAAAAAAATAAATAAAATTAATTCAATAATATCGTTTTTATTGATTTTAGTCGTCATATTTTCTGTGTTCGGTTTAGTCACGGCAACTTCCGATCTCTCTTCATCCGTCGCACAGGCGGAGGTTTGGTACGGAGAATCTCTTCCGTTCGAATGGACTTCCGAATCCGACGGAACCGTCAGCGATCCTTATCGTATAAGCTCTCCCGCAAATCTTGCGTATCTTGCCGAAATGGTCAATTCCGGCACAACTTATGCCAATAAATATTTCGTGCTGACAGAAGATCTCGATCTTAATAATTATCCGTGGACGCCAATAGGCAATGAGACATATGCTTTTCAAGGTAATTTTGACGGAGACTCTCATATAATAAAAAATCTTAATGTCAACGACGATTCATTTGTTTATTCCGCTCTTTTCGGAAATATCGGAAAGGGTGCAACCGTTGAAAATTTTATTTTAGGACCCGGTTCCGTAGTATCTGAAAATACTTCGTCCTATACCGCTTCTTTTGCCGCCAATGTAAGCGAGGCAACGGTAAGATACATTAAAAACGAAGGCGTTTCGGTAAACGGGAAAACAGGCCTTGCAACAGGCGGGGTTATAGGTAATGTTGTTTCTTCTCAAATTACAGGTATTTATAACTATGCTTCCGTAGAGTCAATAGTAAGTACTACGGGAGGAGTTTTCGGTATTGTCGATTCTTCTACCTTGCGTTATATCATAAACTACGGTTCGCTTCTTGGAGTGTCGAGACTCGGAGGAGTTGCAGGGTACATAGTTTCAAGCGATATAGAAGCTCTTTCAAATGAAGGCAATATCAGTACTATGGGCAGTTCCGATATGTATGCAAATATCGGCGGGATTATCGGTATGGCTTCGGATATTTCATCCCTTAATTTATCCGGCAATACAGGTGATATAATAGGCGGAAAAAATGTAGGCGGTCTTATCGGGTCGTTGGAAAATACAACTACTTCACTCGAACTCAGATATTCCTATAATATAGGCACAGTCAGTAGTTCAATCGAAAACGCAGGCGGTCTTATAGGATATATAAATGCAGACTCTATCGAAGCTTATAAATGTTATAATTTAGGAAATGTCGTTTCTCCATCAAGTGGCGAATATGACGCTTTAATCTGTAATCTGGCGACAGTTACAAATCAGACTTTTACTAATTGTTATTATCTCAACTCTTTAATTACCGCTGCCTTAAATGTTTCTCCAATCGAATCTTGGAGAAAAGTCGAAATGCAAAATTATTTTAATAACGATGATGAAATTTATTTCGTTAGGTCAAATTCTGTTAACAATAATAACACAAGGTTAATTTGGGAATTGTGCGGAGGCGGTGAAGGTACCGAAAGCAATCCGTATTATGTAATAGACGAACTCTTTTTTGCAGAAGAAGGGAACAGATTCGTTGATTTCAGCTCTTCTGCATTCGGAGAAATAAAAAATTTTGAATTTTGCTACATTCAGATATTCGATATCGATTTCAAACAAGCCGACGGTTCTTATTATAATATAACAAAATCTTTGACATATAAAACTTTTAACGGTAATGGCAGGAAAATATTTAATTGCAATATTGCAGTAACCGATAATTCTAAATTATTATTTAATAATAACCAAAAATATTCGATTATGGAAAACTTGAATATAGTTTCCGGAAAAGTAATTGTCTCTTCCACCTTGAATAAAAGAAAAGGCTTTTTGGCAGATAACAATAATGGAATTATCCGCAACTGTTATGTGAACGTTGATATTGATTTTATAAGTTTTGAGAATAAAATAGCATTTACTTTTGCAGGTTATGCAGGCACAAACTATGGAATTATAGAAAATTGTGTTTTTGCAGGGACGGTTGATTTAGGAAACCTTATTTCAGGTATATTTGGCGGAATTTCAACAAATAATTGTGCAGTAATAAAAAATTGTGTTTCATACGCAAATTTTATAAATTTTAATAATAGCAGCCAAAAAAACATTGGTATAGCGGGAATATCTTCAGGTAATCTTATAGATTATATGGATAAGTTGACCGATAACAGCAGTTACATTGTCGATTACTTTGAAATTTCAAATTGCTTGTTTTTAGGAAGTATTGATTATAATAATGATCTGCAATATTACCAAAATATAGGTATTTATCCGATAGGCATATATCATGATGATAGTAAATCAAGCTATGAAAACTATTTAAACAATCCTAACAGCAAATGTGAAAACAACTATTATCTTACAGATAATTTGAGCGAAGACGCTCTATCAAATATTGAACAATCATTAAAAGAAAATAAAGAATTAGAATTAAGTGGTAAAAGATTTATTTATGACGAACCGTTAGCTCTCGATTCAATGGATATGGTAACCAAACAGGAGGAGTCAAAACCTCAGGCTTTAAAAGCTTTGGACGACAGCGCATGGGAATTCAAAAAAAACGATGGTACAAGTTATTATTTCCCCTCTTTAAAAAATGTGGATTATAATATAGCGCCTATTACTTTATACAGGGCTGAATTCAATGACGTATCGGGTGATAATCCTACAATCATTCAGTATGTAAAGTACGGGGAAAAGTTTGTTAGACCCGACGAACAGACGGAAAAAGCAGGTTTTGAAATTTACGACTGGTACTATTATGAAGGTTTATATTCCCCTTTTAATTTCGACAGAGTTGCTTTCGAAGACGTAGTACTTTACGGCAAATGGCAATTGATTGCGCCGACGGTCACACTTGTTTCCAATGCCGAAAACAATACCGTTGAAAGCGGTCAGAAATTAATTTTAACCGCAATGACAAATCATGTGCTGAACGGCACTTACGAATATACCTGGTATAAAAAAGACGGCAATAAAGAAATCGATTTAAATAATCCTTATCAGTCTTTAACTATTTCCTCTCCTTTGGATACCGGCGAATATTACTGTACCGTTACATTCTTTTACAACAGATATAATGCTAAAACTACTACCGAAACTATTTCGGCAACAATTACAAGACTTATTCCGGATGTGGACGCACCTGTGATTAACAAAGATTATAATACGGGAAATGTTCTTGACGATGTTACCCTTCCTGACGGTTGGACATGGGAAAACAGCGATACCGCATTAAGTAAAGGAGAAAATTATTATAATGCAATATTTACTCCTTCCGATCTTGTAAATTATCAGCCTGTGGTAAAACAAGTTAAAATCAACGCTTTATCCAAAACCCTTCTTATCGTTCTTTGGACACTTTTACCGATTATAATATGCATTTTGATATTGTTGTTATTATATCTTATATGGTTATTCTGGCTCAGAACCTATACTGTAAGCTTTGAAACATTCGGAGGCGAAAAGATAGACAGTTTGCGTTTCAGATACGGTGAATCGGTGATTGTGCCTACGCCCACAAAATACAATAATGAATTTTTAGGCTGGATGTCGGATTTCAGTTTGAGCACGCCTTTCGGTGGGGGAGGTATGCCGAGGCGCAATATAACTCTGTTTGCGAAGTGGCGTTCAGTTCCCAAGGCTCTTTATGTATCGAGAAAGGCAGAAGCTTTACCGGCGGGACATTCGAGACTTCTTGCTTTGGCTCCGCCCGATACGGAAACCACTATAACAAAAGATCCCGACGGTAATATTATAAGAAAGGTAAAATTTGTGAATAATCAAAAGCCTGAGGAAAAGGTTAATGAAAAAGAAAATATAAATATTACAAAATCTGACGAAAAAGCAGTTCAAAAAGAAATATTGCCTAAACAAAATAATATAAGTCATAATCATGTGGTTTTCGGATACAATGAAGCCGCTGCGACAATAGATAAAGACAAAAACAAAAACGATTCAAAATATTAATAAATAAAAAACCGCACTGTGTGCGGTTTTTTTATACTGTTTTAAATTTTAATTGATTATACAAACAAAACAAAAGTTTTATTTCTCGTCTTTCTTTCTTATATCGACTCTTTTTATTTTTCCGCTTATTGTTTTGGGAAGCTCTTTGACGAATTCTACAATTCTCGGGTATTTATAAGGTGCAGTTGCCTTTTTTACATGATTTTGCAGTTCTTTGACGAGTTCTTCGCTTGGCGAATATCCTTTTGCAAGTACTATTGTAGCCTTTACTATCTGACCTCTTATAGCGTCCGGAACGGCGGTGATTGCACATTCCAAAACTGCGGGATGCTCATGAAGAGCACTTTCTACTTCAAAAGGTCCTATACGGTATCCGCTTGACTTGATTATATCGTCTTTTCTTCCTACGAACCAGTAGTAATTTTCAGCGTCTCTGTATGCTAAATCTCCCGTATGATAAATTCCGGTCTTAAAGGTATTGTATGTTCTTTCAGGGTCGTTATAGTAGGCGTAAAATAATCCCAATTGATTTTCTTTAAGTCTTATCACTATTTCGCCTACAACGCCCGGAGATACGGGATTTTCGTTATCGTCGCATATAAAAAGGTCATATATAGGACTCGGTTTTCCCATGGAGCCCTGGTGTATTTCTACAAAAGAATAGGTTCCTAAAAGAACGGTTGATTCAGACTGTCCGAAACCTTCATATATATCGAGTCCGGTAAATTTCTTGAACTCTTTTGAAACTTCCGCATTAAGTGGTTCTCCTGCGGTTGAACAGTGTTTAATAGATTTAAAACTGTAACTCGACAAATCTTCTTTAATTAAAAATCTGTATATGGTAGGGGGTGCGCAAAAGGTGGTAATGTTGTATTTTTCGATAAGAGGAAGAACATCGGTAGGGGTAAATCTGCCGAAATAATCGTATGCGAATATTGCGCTTCCTGCTATCCACTGACCGTAAATTTTCCCCCAGCTGCATTTTGCCCAGCCTGTTTCCGCCATTGTAAAATGCAGACCGTCATCTTCCACGCATTGCCAGAATTTAGCGTTGACTATAAATCCGATAGGGTAGGTATATTTGTGCGCTACCATTTTAGGATAACCTGTCGTGCCTGATGTGAAATATACGAGCATCGGATCGTCGTTTTTGTTTTTTCCCTCAGGGACATAATTTGAACTTGCATTTTCGAGTTCGTCGTGAAAATTTATATAACCCTCTCTTTGAGATGTCGTGAAATACTTTTCAACCGTCTTGCATATACTCTTTGCTTCGTTGACATGCTTTATAATATCGTCTTCGTTACTGCAAAACAGCATTTTAACCTTAGCGTTATCTGTTCTGTAAGCTATATCCTTTGCGGTAAGCAAAAAGGTCGCAGGAATAATAACGGCGCCGTATTTGTGAGCCGCTACCGCAATAATCCAATATTCGTACCGTCTGTTAAGCATTGTCATAATAAAGTCGCCTCTTTTAAGGCCGTATTTTTTGAATATGTTGCAGGTTTTGTCGGTAAGTTCTTTCAGCATTCTGAAAGTAATAATTTTCTCTTCGCCTTTATCGTTGCACCACACGACTGCCTTTTTATCGGGAGCGCATTTTGCATATTCGTCTACGACATCGTATCCGAAGTTAAAGTTTTCCGGTATTTTAATTTTGAAATTTTCAGAAAAATCCTCATAGTTATCAAAATTTTCTCTGTCAATAAATTTATTGAGTAAATTCATATAAGTCCTCGCTTTAAAAAATATTATAACATTTTAATATAATAAAATAAAGTAAATGGACATAATTATGTTGTTTTTTCGGTTATGCTTTGTTATAATGTAAAAAGGTGAAAATATGTTTAATAAAACTGAAATATTATTTTTAAAATCATTTGCTCAAAAAGATTCTGAGGATAAATTTTCCGTTTATTCTTCCGAGGAAATCAACGGTCTTTTAGAAACGGAGTTGAATTTTGAAGAGTTAAAGGATATGCTTAAAGATTTACAGGCAAAAGGCGTCCTCGTTCTTAAATATGCCGTTAACGATGAATTTTGTTTCAGTTTTACAAGGCAGGCTTTTATCGAGCTTGAACATATAGAAGCTGCCGAAAAGGAAACAAATATGTTCGGTAAAAGTTCGAAACCCCTTATTTTAAGGAAAAACGGCAAGCCTTTGACAAAAAATATAAAATGGATATTTTACGGAGCAGGAGCATTGGTTATACTTGTTATCGGATTTTTATCCGGACTTTTAGGCGGATATGTGGCTTCGCTTATATAAGAGCTTTAAGGCTTTAAAGGTGGTTTATGATACTTAATAAAAAAGAAAAGGCGGTTATGAAAGTAATATACAACAAGGCAAGCGAAAACGATTGGGTTTGTCTCATAACTCCGCACGAAATTTTAACTTCCATACCGTATAAGATAGAGTTTAAAAAAGACGATTTGGCGCCGACTTTAAGGTCGCTTGCCTTAAACGATTATTTTGAAGTTGTCGAAAGCAATAAAAAGGGTGAACTTGTCTATTGCGTTTCCATGCATAGCAAAGGACAAGCGTTTATGAGAGATTTGCAGAACGAGCGCAAATCGATTTACACCAAAATAATACTTGCCGTTTGCGGTGCTTTTATTACATTTATAGTAACACAGATTTTACAGTGGATTTTTTGATATGGAAGAGGAATTCAAAATACATTCCGAATTCAAACCCTCAGGGGATCAGCCCGAGGCGATAAGAAAGCTTACCGAAGGAATTAACGACGGACTCAGAGAGCAGGTGCTTTTGGGAGTTACCGGCAGCGGTAAGACTTTTACTATTGCAAACGTCATACAGAATATTCAAAGACCGGCGCTTGTCATCGCTCACAATAAAACATTGGCGGCTCAGCTCTGCAATGAATTCAGGGAATTTTTTCCCGAAAACAGAGTGGAGTTTTTTGTTTCCTATTACGATTATTATCAGCCGGAAGCATATATCCCGAGAACCGATACTTATATAGAAAAAGAACTTGAAATAAACGATGAAATCGATAAACTCAGAAACAGCGCAACATCTTCGCTTTGTGAATCCGATAAGGTAATTGTAGTGGCTTCCGTTTCCTGTATATACGGATTGGGACTTCCCATAGAATATTTCAGACTTGCAATATCTTTGCGCAAAGGCGATACAAAGGACCGTGACGAACTTATAAGGCATCTTGTCGAGATACAGTATAAAAGAGCCGATTTGGATTTTGTGCGCGCTACATTCAGAGTTCGTGGCGATATGGTGGATATTATACCTGCGAGTATGTCGGAATCGGGAATAAGGATAGTTTTTTTCGGAGACGAAATCGAACATATTTATGAAATCGATATTCTGACCGGCAAGGTAAAAAAGGAACTTTCGCATACTAATATCTTTCCGGCTTCGCACTATGTCGTATCCAAGCAGTTAAGGGAAAACGCACTTGAAAAAATCGCTTCGGATATGGAAAAAAGGGTGGCTTTCTTCGAAAGCAAAAATAAGTTTATCGAAGCCCAAAGAATAAGAGAGAGAGTAAGTTACGATATCGAAATGATACGGGAAATGGGATATTGTAACGGTATAGAAAATTACAGCTGCTATTTCGACGGCAGAAAAGACGGTCAGGCGCCGTATACTCTTATGGACTTTTTCCCGTCGGACTTTGTTACATTCATAGACGAAAGTCATATGACACTTCCACAGCTCAGGGCAATGTACAACGGAGACCGTTCCAGAAAGGACAACCTTATAGAATACGGGTTCAGATTGCCGACAGCCTATAACAACAGACCTTTAAGATTCGAAGAGTTCGACGAAAGGGTAAAACAAATGGTTTGCATTTCCGCAACTCCCGCAAAGTACGAACTGAGTAACGCAGGGCAGGTAGTCGAACAAATTATAAGACCTACCGGACTACTTGATCCCGAAATTTTTATTAAACCCGTTGAAGGTCAGATAGACAGTCTTATCGGGGAAATAAATCAGGCTGTGAATGCAAAAGGCAGAGTATTAATAACAACGCTTACTAAAAAAATGGCGGAAAGCTTAACGCTTTATCTCAAAGAAAACCATATAAAAGCCGAATATATGCATTCCGATATAGACACTCTTGAAAGAGTTACCATAATCAATAAGCTCAGAGAAGGGGAGTTTGACGTGCTTGTCGGAATAAATCTTTTGAGAGAAGGACTTGACCTTCCCGAGGTCAGACTAGTCTGCATTCTGGACGCCGATAAAGAGGGATTTTTGCGCTCTGAAAGTTCTCTTATCCAGACAATAGGAAGGGCTGCAAGAAACAGCGAAAGCAAGGTTATAATGTATGCAGATACGGTAACCGACAGTATGAAAAAGGCAATAGACGAAACCAACAGACGCCGCAAAGCACAAAAAGAATATAACGATAAAAACGGAATTATTCCCAAGACTATAATTAAAAAAGTTACCAATACTCTTAATATATCGGAAGAAGTAGATTTAAAAACCGAAAAAGCCGATAAAAAAGACATATATAAAGAGATTGAAAGGCTTACCGCATTGATGAAATTAAGTTCGGCTTCCCTTGATTTCGAAAGCGCTATCAAACTCAGAGACGAAATAGCTTATCTTAAAAAATTAGTTAAAGGTAAAAAATGAATAAAGAAATAGTTGTTAAAGGCGCAAGACAGAATAATTTAAAAAATTTATCGGTTACAATACCGAGAGATAAATTCGTGGTATTTACCGGCGTTTCGGGCTCGGGAAAATCTTCGCTGGCTTTCGATACCATATTTGCGGAAGGACAGCGCAGATATGTGGAAAGTCTGTCCTCTTATGCAAGACAGTTTTTAGGGCAGATGGATAAACCCGATGTGGATTCCATAGACGGACTTTCGCCTGCAATTTCAATAGACCAGAAAACAACTTCTCATAATCCCCGTTCCACCGTGGGAACGGTAACGGAAATATACGATTATTTAAGACTTCTTTATGCAAGAGTCGGAACTCCTCATTGCCCAAACTGCGGCAGAGAAATATCTTCTCAGACGGTAGACGGGATATGCGATAAAATAACTTCCTTAAAAGAAGGTACCAAAGTTACGATAATAGCCCCCGTCGTAAGAAGCAGAAAAGGTGAATACTCAAAAACTTTCGACAGCCTCAGAAAAAGCGGTTATATAAGAGTCAGAGTCGACGGAACCGATTATATGCTCGACGAAGACGAAATTAATCTCGATAAGAATTTAAAACACGATATTTTCGTCATAATCGACCGTATAACCGTAAAAGACGGAATACAGAAAAGACTTACCGACAGTATTGAGTCTGCCTTAAAACTTGCAGGGGATATTGTTATGATTGAAAACGACGGCGGAAGTTTTCTTTTTTCAACAAAATATTCTTGTCCCGACTGCGGAATCAGCTTCGAGGAAATGACGCCCCGTTTTTTCAGTTTCAACAGTCCTTACGGCGCTTGTCCCGTATGTCACGGTTTAGGGTTTAATACCGAAATAGATCCCGATTTATTTATCAAAGACAAAAACAAATCCATAAACCAAGGCGCTTTGGAAGTAAGCGGTTGGAATATGGATAACGGTAAAATTTCAATGATGAATTTTCGCGCTCTTGCAAAGCATTACGGATTTTCTCTCGATACGCCATATAAGGATTTAAGCGACAGAATAAAAAACATACTTCTTTACGGAAGCGACGAAAGTATAATTAAAGAATACACTTTCGGCGATTATACAAAAAGGTTCGAGTCGAAATTCGAAGGCGTCATAACCAATCTCCAAAGAAGATATAACGAAACGCAGTCCGATTATGTAAAACACGAAATAGAAAAGTACATGGTAAGCAAAGTTTGTCCCGTTTGTAAAGGCGACAGACTTAAAAAGGAAGCCTTGTCCGTGACCGTCGGCTCACTCAATATAGCGGAGCTTTGTTCTAAACCCGTTGACGAAATTTACGATTTCTTCGAACAGCTTAATTTTAACGATTCAAGGCAAATCATAGCTTCTCAGATAGTAAAGGAAATAAAAGCACGACTTAAATTTTTAATCAATGTCGGACTCGATTATCTGACGCTTTCCAGAACTTCCGCAACCCTTTCAGGCGGAGAGGCGCAGCGCATAAGACTTGCCACGCAAATAGGAAGCGGACTTACGGGAGTGCTATATATTCTCGACGAGCCGAGTATAGGACTCCACCAAAGAGATAACGAAAAGCTTTTGGACGCACTCAGAAAACTGCGTGATTTAGGAAATACTCTTATCGTAGTCGAGCACGACGAGGACACTATAAGACAGGCTGATTTTGTTGTCGATATCGGAGTCGGAGCGGGCGAAAACGGAGGGAATCTTATAGCAAGCGGAACTCCCGAAGATATTATGAAATGCGAAAAATCGGTCACAGGAGCCTATTTAAGCGGCAAAAAGTGTATTCCGGTTCCGAAAGAGCGTAAAAAAGGGAACGGAAAGTTTCTTAAAATAACCGGTGCGAAAAAGAATAATTTAAAGAATATCGATGTTGAAATTCCGTTAGGGGTGATGTGCGTTATAACGGGCGTTTCGGGAAGCGGAAAGAGTTCTCTTATAAACGGAGTTCTCCGTCCGAATCTGTTTGCGCAGTTGAATAACGCAACCGTTCACGACGAAGACGGAAGGGTGTCGGGCTACGAAAATTTAGATAAAGTCATAACAATAGACCAGAGCCCCATAGGAAGAACCCCCCGTTCAAATCCTGCGACTTATACGGGAGTCTTCACTCCGATAAGGGAATTGTTTGCCTCCACCAGCGACGCAAAAGAGAGAGGATACAAACCGGGAAGATTCAGTTTCAATATTCCCGGCGGACGGTGTGAAAATTGCAGCGGCGACGGAATTATCAAAATAGAAATGCATTTCCTTTCAGATGTCTATATCCCTTGCGAAGTATGCAAAGGAAAGAGATATAACAGAGAGACTTTGCAGGTATTTTATAAAGGAAAGAATATTTCCGATATACTCGATATGACGGTAAGCGAAGCTTGTGAATTCTTTAAAAACATACCGCAGATTTATAATAAAATAAAGACCTTAAACGATGTAGGACTTTCTTATATAAAACTCGGTCAGCCTGCAACTACGCTTTCAGGCGGGGAGGCGCAAAGGGTAAAACTTGCAACCGAGCTGTCAAAAAGACAGACGGGAAAAACTCTTTACATTCTTGACGAACCTACAACAGGGCTTCATAGCGACGATGTAAAAAAACTTATCAAAATGCTTAAACTTCTTGTCGATAGCGGAAACAGCGTCGTTGTCATCGAGCATAATCTCGATGTAATAAAAGTCGCCGATTATATAATCGATTTAGGGCCGGAAGGCGGAAAGAAAGGCGGAGAAGTCATCGCTATGGGAACGCCCGAAGAAGTAGCGGAAAATCCCAACAGTTTTACAGGACGGTTTTTAAAGAAAATTTTAAATGTCTGATTTACCGAAATTTTTTATTAACAGCAAAAAAGCGCAGTATTGCGCTTTTTTGCTTTCTATATTTAACACGGGCAGCGTAAAGATGGAAAATGAAATTTAATACGCTTCCGGTGCGGACTATATTACATGTTCCCAGTGAATACAAAGTATATGATTTAAATTCGATATCTGACCTTTCAGTATTTCTATTCTTGTAAGAGCTTGTGGTATCTCGTCATTTTCTATGTTTCCGATAACTTCGTAGACCGAATAAGTTATATCCATAAAAAAATTATGAGGAGATAAAGCTTCGAGATACTGCTTTTTTTCAATCCACCACTTTTCGAGCTCTTCGGCTTCTTCTAACGCATTGTTTGAGACGGTCAAAGCAACTTTTAAAGCCTCCGTTCTTTCTATAAAATTATCCAAAGTTTTTGAGACATAGACTTGTTCGAATGCTCCCGCTCCGATTATTACCGCAAGTATTGAAAGCGCTATTATTAACTTTTTCATCAGCAAGCCTCCGAAAATTTATCGTAAATTGCAGGCGCATTGTAAGGTTGAAGATAAATAATCGTTTTTTCGTTTACGGTAAGAAGCAAAGTGTTTTTTACCGTAAGAGAATGTTTGTTCAAAAGTTCGTCTATCTGTACCTGAGCTATTCCGGAAAGTTTTACATTTTCCTGCATCAGCTTTCCTTCGCATATCAAAGTGTAGGGTATTTCGCTTTCGGTTACAAAATCCTTAATATCGCCGACCGTTGCCGCCTTATTTGCGGCTTTGGGCATTATGCTTATTTTTCCGTTTGTTTCGAGTATGGCATACTGTATTTCGGCAGGAGAAAAGTAACCTTGCGCACGAATAGAGGCAAGTAAGTCGTTAATATCGAAATCGAGTTTATCGAGAACTTTATTATCTATTCCTTGCGGATTAATTACTATTACGGGCTTTCCGTTAAGAACCCTTCTGAATTTTACGCTGGCTTTTGCGATTTTCGTTATAAACAAATGAAGTATAAATAATGTGAAGATAGGTATTATTCCGTGACTTAAAGGTATAGAAGTGTCCGACATCGGAATACAGGCAACTTCGGCGATAACCAAGGTTATGACGAATTCAAAAGGTTGAAGTTCGCCTATTTGTCTTTTACCCATAAGTCTTATGACAATTATTAAAAGAACATAAATTATTATTGAACGAATAAATACCGTAAGCATACTTATAGTATGTTGAACTTTTGAAAAAATACACGAATTTTGTTTATTTTTCTTTACAAATAATGATTATTAAGCTATGATATATTTGCATAACAGAGTAGGTTGTTTGCGTTAAGGGTTACGGGATGGGATGTCGCCTGTAATTGAAGGCTGTAATGGGCTGCGTGAATAATTGCATTCGCTGTGATTGAATTTTTTCAATTTTGGCGGATACTCTCTTGCGGGAGGTATCTTTTTTTATGAGTAAAACTTATAAGCTGTGTCTTGCGGCGGTTCTCACGGCAATCGGCGTGAGTTTGAATGTTCTTTCCTTTTCAAGCGGTACATTTTTAGGCAGAGTCAGTTTTGTTTATTGTTTCTGTTATATATCGGGAATTTATTTAGGACCGGTAGGCGGCTTTCTTGTTGCGGTACTTGCGGATATTTTGCAGTGCCTGATATTTCCGCAACCGGGACCTTATGTTGTCTTTCTGACAATCTCAAACGGACTTATAGCAGGGTTTTGCGGATTGACTTATAAATATTTCAAAAATATGCGTCCTGAATTAAGCATACTTATAGGCGCAGTCTTAGGATACATTTTTTGCAGCGGAATTATAAGCTCTTTCGGGGAAGCTCTTATGCTTTTCGATATTTATCCTTATACTCTTGCAAAAACCATAGGGGCGGGATTAGGATTCGATGTTGCTTCTGCCTCGCTCGGACAAAGATTTATAATGATGGCTTTTTCCAAATTTGCCACTCAATGGGCTTGGATACTTCTCAATTATCTTATTACTATAATAATTTACAGAAGTACATATGTAATAATGAAAAAAATCAAGAAAAATTAAAACTTTTAAGCTTCTTATGTAAAATTAAAGATTCAAAAAACCGATAACTTATATTTTATTTAAGTTACTGTAATAATTAAATAAACAGTAAACAGAAAAAACCGCTATCTTTTAAATTTAATCATTTTAAAATCGATAAGTTTAAACAGATATACAAGCGCCGCATAAAATAAACCTACAATAATCGTAGCCGTAAACATTGCGGTGATTTTACCTGCATAAGCCGTGCAGATATTTACTAATCCTTTTCCCAATAAAAAACATATTAAAGAAAAGATACATACGCAAATTAACGGTTTGGTTATTTTCGCAAGGGAAACTCCCGCCGATTTTTTCAAAACCGCAAGATTAAGACAGGCGATAATCGTATGACATAAAAGAAGGGAGAGTGAAAGGGCGTATATTCCCATAAATCTCGGTAAAATCAGTATTCCTAAAAGAAGAACAAAACAACCGATAACATATACGATAAAGGATTTCGTTTCTAAGCCTATCGAATTTAAAACGGTAGAGGATATTCCTGAAATTGCCATAGGTATCATAATAACACAGGTGGCTTCGACAAATTGACCCGCAAACAAATCATTGTAAAGAAACCATCCGTAAAGACTTCCTATCGGAGCGTAAAGAGAAAGGAAAAGACCTGCCGTAACAATGGCAAACGAAATGGACGAATTTGAATATCTTGTCAGAAGTGCTGTATCTTTTTTTGACTGCATAGAAGCTATTTCGGGGACAAGAATAACCGCAAGGGGAGAAATAATACTCGACGGAATAAGAAGCAAAGGCATAGCCATACCGCACGCCTGACCGTAAACAGCGGTTGCTTCCTGAGTAGTAAGTCCGAAAGAGATAAGTTGCAGTGGTAAAAGAAGAGCAATTACCGAGTTGGACATAGAGCCGAAAATCCGCATACTCGTAATAGGCGCAGAAGTTTTAAAAGCATTTTTAAATCCCGTAGGCTTTGCAAGTCTTCCGCTTTTTTTGAAGTATATGACGACAAGTACAGTAACGCAAACAAAGTCCGATACGGTAAATGCGATAGCAAGTCCTGTTTCTCCCGAAAGTCCCGATATCAGTCCGCAGGTTAAAAGAACGGTAAAAAAGATTCTCAGTATTTCTTCTACAAATTCCATTATACTGAAAACCGAAAAATTTTTTCTGCCCCAGAACCAACCTCTTATAATCGAGTAAATTGTAGAAGATAGTAATGCAGGCAGCATTATTAAAAAAAGAGGAATGGCTCTTTTGTCTGAAAAAAGAAAACTCAGATAATTTTTAAATATAAGAAAAACCACAAGGGTAATTACCGAAATAGAAAGTCCGATGATAAGACTTGTGGTAACAACGCTTGCTTCTTCTTTATTCATTGTTCCGCCTTTTTCTATTTCGGCGGTTTTTCTCGATACATATAAGGGAATACCCGTTGCAGAAAGGCAAAGCAGCATCATAAATACCGAAATACATATCTGAAACAGTCCTATTGCTTCGGCTCCGAGCGTTCTCGAAAGATAAATTTTGAAAACGAAAGAAAGAAGTCTTGTTATTACGGAAAAGACCGTCACGGTAAAAAAAGCCTTGTAAATTTTCTTTGCCATTATCAGTTCCTTTAAAAGGGTATATAATATTGTATTTAAAAATATTGGGTTTATTCGAAAAGACTTTATGATAAAGCATTATCCGAAAGCATTTGAAAGAACGAAAAGCATTTAAAAGTTTAAAAAAAACTTTCATTTTTTATGTTGAAACGAAAACCTAATCAAGAAGAGGAATTTAAAGGAATATATTTATTTAAATGATTAAATTTGAAATATTATTTTCAAGGATAACATATATTAAATATATAATTATTATACAATATTAATACCGATTAAAATCGTTGCGGGGAAATATGGATTATATTATATATCGTGTAAAAAAAGGGGACAGTATAGAAAGCATATCGAGAAAATTCGTAATGGAAACAAACGAGTTCAAGGCGGTTAATAATCTTGATTTGCCGGGTGAAAGGCTTTTTGAAGGAATGTATGTTGCGGTAGAAAAGTTGAGTTGTAAAAAGTACATAACGCAGCCTTTGGAAACATTGGATATAATATCTCAAAAACTCAACATACCCAAAGAAAGACTTAAAGAACTAAATCCCAAAAAAGGCGACTTTCTTTTTGCAGGGGAGATACTTAGAATAGAATAAACGGTTTCATTTTAACTTAAAAAACAATAGCCGTTAAAACACTTTTATTTAATGAGATTAAATTTTTTTAATTAGTTATTAAATGAATAAGATAATTCAATTACAAAACAAAAAAAGTCGGAACATTTTCCGACTTTTTTTATTAACTATAATTTTTATTATTTAATTTTTATTCTTTATCCTTGAATTCGTCTAAGTGTTTATCGTTTTTATCGTCTTCTTCTGCAAGATTGTAATTGGCTTTTTCTTTTTTCTTTTTCATTCTCGGTTTAATTTGTTTAATGTAAAGCTTGCGTCCGTAGTAGACAAGCACAACGAGAATTATAATACCGCCTACAACGGCAGAAGAAATTATAAGCCAGAAATAATCGTTAGTAGTAGGTTCTTCTTCCGTAGGTTCGGTTTCCGTTTCGACGGAGAGGTCATCGGTGAATACAAGTCTCATTTTGTAATTTGTATCGAATTTTTCGGTAACCGAAGTTTCTTCGCCTTCTTCATTTTCCACCGTTTCGGCAGGAACAACATAATCGAAATAAGTGGATTCGCCTACTTTTACATCGGTGACTTCTCTTAATGTCACATTATCGAAGAAAGCTCTTCCTTTAACATAATTTTCTTCACCCGTATCGCCGATACCGAGAGCAATATATATCGAAGAAAGGGATTTGTTTGCAGAAGTCTGAACCATAAAGGTATATTTTTTCCATTGTCCTTCTGTATTGATATTTTCGAAAGTATAGGTCTTTTTGTTTATAAGAAGTCTTATAAATGCGCCTTTTTCGCCTTCTATGTTCTGAGTCATTACCCATACGCTGACTTCATACTGTTTTGTGCCGGAGGAGAATGTAGTCGAACTCGAAGTGGTGTATTTATATGTTGTAGGATTGAGTCCGTCTATAACGAGAACATAGTTTCCGGTATCGAGGGTTTCGGTTGTAGTTCTGTCGCCGTCTGTTATTTCATGGCTGAATGTTCCGAATATCTGAGAGAGCTCTTCGGAAGTGAGCCAGTTTTCCGTAAAGCTGTGTTCCTTTGAAAGAACGCCGCTTTTAAGGTCTGAGCTCGAAGATGACGCATTTGAATCGACAAGTGCGCCTGTCCAGCCTGACGGGGATACGGTGGAAGTGGTTTCAGAGTAATCGCTTGTAGTATCGAAACCGTCGACGACATAAGATTCTTTTTTAACGGTATCGGAAGTTACTGCGTTATTGAATTTTTCGCTGTCGATTGTAATATACTGTACGCTGTCGAAAATAAGTCTGTCGTCTGCCGAGTAAGTATTGGATGTGCTGTTATAGTCGCCGAGATACACTGAAACGGTAAGACTTGCGCTTGTCATGCCGACTTCGACATACAAATCGTACTGTTTGAATTCTACATTGTCGGCTGAAAGTGAGGCGTCGGACTGAGTTATTTTAAATACCGTTTCTTTTGAATCGGTGCTGTTTTTAATTACTATACTTGCAGTACCTTTATAGAGTTTGAGCCAAACGGTAACTTTGTAGTAAGAGTTCGAGGAAAGGGAAATCTTGTTTCCCGAATTAAGAGAATATCCGTAAGCGCTTGTTCCTTCGATTATAGCGGAGTTTGCGCCTATATACATAAAGTTAGGAGCGCCTGCTTCAAAAGGATAACCGTTATAAATATTTGTTCCGAGATTATATTTGTTAACAAGAACGGTATTGTTTTTGTTTATGATACCTGCGTCGAAATTTTCGTTTTCATCGGTTTCCGACCAGTTTGTGGGATTTCCCAAAATATATTCGGGATTAAGTTTATCCACATCGTCTTCTTCGTATCTAACGGGATAACCGTTTATATCGAATTCGGTATCTGTTTTGTCTATGCTGTCAAAACCGCCGTTGCTTACTGCGGGGGAGGTTTCTGAAAGAGATTTTTTGATAACGGTTGAAGAAGTGGTAGCATTGGAATATTCCGAATAGGAAATTTCCTGCATATTTACATTTGCTATAAATGCGTAACCTTTTGCAAATTTAGCGGAATTATATTTAGAACCGTTTCCGAAGAGAATTTCGATTCCGATATTTACCGTATCCGCAGCCACATCGTCGGAATTCGTTAAAGTCGACCCTTCGATATAAAACACGAGTTCGGTGTAACCGTTATAAGCTTCGTTAATTGTGTTGTCGGCGGAATTGAAATCGGAAATGTTGGTAACTGTGGTTTGCTTTCCGTCCTCTTCTTTTATAATGTTAACGGAAATACCGGTTTTAGAAAGAGCTTTTTCCGTTTTCACCCAAAGGGCAATTCTGTAAGTTCTGTTCGGAACAATAGCGAAAGGATAAATGTTACCGCTTTCGGAATAATTAAGTTTCGTTATGGTTGGTTCGCTGTGGTGAATAATGCAGATATAACTCGAAGCGTCAGTCGGGGAGAGAGGATTGGATATATCGGAATATTTATTTGCGTCCCAAGCAGTTGTGGTAATGAATTCGTAA
Organism: uncultured Clostridia bacterium; assembly: GCA_944342015.1. Taxonomy (GTDB): domain Bacteria; phylum Bacillota; class Clostridia; order Christensenellales; family CALVMC01; genus CALVMC01. Next base: position 100,999 of record CALVMC010000004.1, on the reverse strand, counting down.
GTTGCAATATTGTCTCTTATTACCGTTTCGTCGTTTTCGTCTACATAAGAACTTGCAACGAAATAATCACCGTTGGTTCCGTTTGTAAAATCCGTTTTAATAAGATTTTCCGTATCGTCGGTTAAATCAACCGTGCAGGAAAGAGAAGTTGTAGGACGGGTATTGAACTCTTCTTCGTTGATTTCTTCGAGAGTGATATAATCGAAGAAAGCATATCCTCTTGAAAGTTTACCCGTTTCGAGATTTCCGCCGTCGCCGAGCCAGAATTCGATATAGAAGTCACGGTTTCTTACCTGATTCGATTGAATATAGAAAGTAGCCACGCTCCATTCTCCGTTGGTTACGATATCGGAAATCTGATATTTGTCGCTTTTGTCATTCGATCCTTCGGTAAGTTTGATATAAGCTCCTGCGCCTTCGCATATATAGGAAGCCACTCTGATAGAGAGTTTATAATAGTTGTTTTCACCGAACGAGAAACGCATCTGTCTTGTCGAACGGTACCCCACAGTGGTCATGGTAGTAGCGTTTGTAGACGCAATAAGCAGCATTCTCGAACTCTGAGCTGCGTCCATAGGCTCGATAGCCGGAATTGTTATCGTGTTGGAAGAAGAGCCGTCGATGCTTATCTTTTTACTGAATACCGATGCGTCCGAAAGAGAGGTGTCCACAATGCCTCTTGTCACATACGACGAGCCGGTGGAAACGTCTTCGCCGCTGAGAGCGGTATAAGAGGAAGACAGACTGTAAGGCTGAGTCGAAGAACTGTTTATATAATCGAAGTCTCTGTCGGGAAGAGTAAGGGTGTATTTTTGCGTATAATCGTTCTCTGTTGCCGAGTTATAAGTTGCTGCGTCTATTTCGTTAAGGAAAATATCATCGAAGAAAGCGTATCCTTTTGCAAGTTTACCGTCTGAAAGTCCGCCTTCGCCAAGACCAATCGAAAGGTTTATGGAGTAATCATTTATGACCGAACTTTCAATATAAAAGGAATACTGTACCCATTGCGATTGGGTATCTATGTTTTTGACTTCGCCGTAAGCGGAATTCGTTACATATACCGATGCGCCGAAACCTTCCACATTAACGGTTTTAACCCACATTGTCAAAAGATAATATTTACCTTTCGTAAGAGTTATCGAGGAAAGGGTGTAGCGGTATGCGTTGTCTACTTTATTGTAAATCATAAGCATTCTGTCGCCTTCGGCTCCCTCGTGAGTACCGGGATTATCGAGATTGCCCCAGCGTCTCTTGTTCGAATTGTATTCGTTTTCATCGACGGAAATTACGCCGTTTATAATCGAATCTTCATCGGTAGGCGTTGCGGAGCTTCCTCCGGTCTGACCGGGGCTTGCCGTCCAGGATTCGGGAGTCAAGGGATATGTTGTTCCCGAAGCTCTTTCGAAATTACCGTTTTTAACGTTTGCCGTATCTTCGCCCGAAACATCGACTTCGCTTTCCTTAATAGTCGGAGTACAAGCTGCGATACCGAAAACCATTGCTATACAAATTATCATAACGATAAAAATTGTAAAATATTTTTTTGCCTTAGTTGCTTTCATTCTTCTTTTCCTTTTTTAATTTAGAATTGCTTTTATTCTAACAAACAATATAAATTTTAGCAAGAAAAATAAATATTTTTTATTAAATAATTATACACCCGCCTTTATCTTTTAAACATAGGCTTTATTTTTCGTTAAATGAACGGGTAAAGATTTCAAACGGCTTTTTCAGAAAACGATAACGTGTCCGTCGGTAAATAAAAAAAGCTTGCTCAGTTTAAACGATAATATAAATAATTTATTTATTGTTTTGCAATTCAAAGCAATAAAGAGCTCTAACGGTTTGAGCCTAACTATGAAGTTCATTAAAAGTTTTACCATAAGCAGTAAATTGGAAAGGGTATAATTTCAGAATATCTAAACAAATTATTATTGTAGTTGAAAAATTTGAGTCGGAGAAAATAAAATGAAAAAGGTTTACACGGATTATATCGGGAATGGAAATTGCTGTTATTTTCCCGAATTGGTAAAAACAAACAGAGCCAAAATTCTGAAAAAATTTTTTGTTCTTGTTTTTGCCGGATTATTTATAGGAGCCGTAAACGGTTTTTTCGGAGGAGGGGGAGGCATGCTCGTCGTTCCCGCTTTGACGGTTATTTTAAGTTTGGAAGAAAAGAAAGCCCACGCAACCGCAATAGCCGTTATTCTTCCGTTATGTCTTGTTTCGGGTATTGTATACTGTCTTAAAGGCGCCTTCGATTTCAAGGTGGGAGGTCCTTCGACGCTCGGAATTATTATAGGCGGAATTGCGGGAGCTCTTCTTCTCAAAAATTTATCGAATAATTTTCTTAAACTAATATTTTACGGAATAATGTTTGCCGCAGGAGTTAAAATGATTTTATGAGCGAAGGTTGGTTGTATTTTGCAATAGGACTTACGGGCGGAATTCTCGGCGGTATGGGTATGGGCGGCGGAACTTTATTTATACCGCTTATCACGATTTTTATGAATGTCGAGCAGGTAACTGCGCAAGCTGTAAATCTTATCGCTTTTGTGCCTATGGCTCTTGTTACTCTGATTATCCATATAAAAAATAAACTCGTGGACTTTCCTTCGGTATGGTATCTTCTTCTTCCGTCGTTGATTACTACGGTTATAACTTCCTTTTACGCAGTCGATATCAAATCGGAAATTTTAAAGAAATGTTTCGGGATTTTTCTTGTCATAATAGCTGTTGCAATGTTTGTTTCGGAAGGTTATAAATTTTTTAAAAACAGAAAAGGGCGTAAGGCAAATAAAAATTTAACTAATATTAAACTTTGACTTCGATAAAATATTTCCTTTTCTTTCAGATTGTTTTTGATATACATATTAATTTTATATAAGAATTAAAAGTATCGAAATTATTTTTACGAATAACTGTTTCTTATTTTTTGGGAGTAACCATTATAGAAAACTTTCTTTCGGTTTGATTAAAACTTAAATAACCGCTTGTTTTCTTTATTGTCAAAATCGCAAATACTAACATGTTATCTTTTTATTAAATCTAAACATAAACTGCAACTGCTAATTATATTTTAAATTTTATAATATATTATCTATTGCAGTAATATAAATATATTATCGGAAAATTGCTGAAAAATATTTTACAAGCAAATATTTTTTATGTTATCATTAAAATAACTAAGCTTTAAGGAGTATAATTTTGAAATTTACTTTTCCGCACGGAATACATGTTAAAGATAATAAGGATATAACAAAAAGTATTCCTTTAAGAAATTTAGACGCACCGGAAAAGGTTTATATTTGCCTGTCTCAGCATATAGGAAAGCCGGCAGACTGTCTGGTAAAACCGGGAGACAAGGTAAAATGCGGTACTTTAATAGGTGCGGCGTCGGGAGCTTTTTCGGCAAATATTTACTCTTCCGTTTCGGGAGAAGTGGAAGCAATTGCGGACAGAGTAAACGCTCAGGGCATAATGTGTAAACATGTCGTTATAAAAAACGACTTTTCAAATGAAGAAGTACTTTTACCTTCACTCGATTTGGATAAAGTTACCGCCGACGATATTATCGAAAGAATTAAAACTGCCGGCATCGTCGGTATGGGCGGGGCAGGGTTTCCTACGCATATCAAACTCAAACCTCAGGATAAAGTAGATACTCTTATAATAAACGGCGCAGAATGCGAGCCCTATATAACTTGCGATTACAGACTTATGCTTGAAAAAAGCAAGGAGGTTATCGCAGGAGCGGTATGGCTAAAAAAAGCTCTCGGAGTTGAAAAGGTTTATATAGGTATCGAAGACAATAAAATGAGCGCTGTCGAAGCATTGAAAAATGTCGCTCATTCCGATATAGAAGTTATTGCCGTCAAGGAAAAATATCCGCAGGGAGCGGAAAGACAACTTATTTATTCTGTTACCAAAAGAAAGGTTCCGGCAGGCGCTCTTCCTGCAAAAGCAGGGGTTGTTGTGGAAAATATACATACCGCATACAGCGTCTATGAGGCTATGGAACTTAATAAACCCTTGTATTCCCGTGCCCTTACCGTTTCGGGAAGGGCTATCGATAAACCGGGCAACTTTTTTGTTCCGACGGGAGTTACCTACGATTTTCTCCTTTCAAGATGTTCGAGCGAAGGCGATATAAAAGTCGCAAAAGTTATAAGCGGCGGCCCTATGATGGGCTTTGCTCAGGCAAGTTTGGACGCCGCTATATGTAAAAACAGCAGCGCTGTTCTTTTTCTGACGAAAGAAGAAACCGATTTCAACAAACCATCCGCATGTATAAACTGCGCAAGATGCGCCCGTGCATGTCCTATGAGGCTTATGCCTATGTTTATCGACTCGTGCGTGATTTCGGGCGACTTGCAGGGTGCAAAAAAATACGGATTGAATAACTGTATCGAGTGCGGCAGCTGCGCTTATGTGTGTCCCGCTAAAAGAAGTATCGTTCAGAGCGTAAGACAGGGCAAAAGACTCGACAGAGCTTCGGGGGGCAAATAATATGGCATATACCGTTTCACAATCGCCCCACTTTAAAAATTCCGCAACGACTCAGCGTATTATGCTCGATGTTATAATCGCACTTATTCCTGCGCTTATCGCATCGGTTCTGATTTTCGGGTTTTTCCCTCTTGTCGTTGCTATCGTTTCGATTGCTTCGGCGGTTTTTTCAGAGTGGTTCTACAATTTCATTACTAAAAAACCTCAGACGACTTCCGACCTTTCGGCTGTCGTTACCGGACTTTTACTTGCCTTGAATTTACCGCCCGTCGTTCCTTTGTATATCCCCGTAATAGGAAGTATTTTCGCTATTATGGTTGTGAAAATGCTCTTTGGCGGTCTGGGGAAGAACTTTGCAAATCCCGCAATTACCGCCCGTATATTCGTTATGCTTGCCTGGACGGCGGCTATGACTACATGGATTAAGCCTATCGACCTTTCGGACGGGGCTAATCTCTTCTCTTATTTCGGAATGTCAAATTACGACGGATTGACTTCGGCAACTCCGCTTGCGATTATAAAATCCGAAGGCAGCGTGGCTTCTATTAATCTTCTCGATTTGTTCCTCGGAACTACCGGAGGTTCGGCGGGCGAAGTCAGCGCACTTGCTCTTCTTATCGGCGGAGTGTATCTTATCGTAAGAAGGGTAATAGATTATAAAATTCCTCTTATTTATATCCTTACCGTAGGATTTCTTACCTCTCTTATCGAACTCGATATTGCCTATTTTCTTCCGAGCATACTGAGCGGCGGTCTTATGCTCGGCGCAATATTTATGGCGACAGATTACTCTACGAGTCCGAACGGCTTTTGGGGCGTCATAGTCTATGCTTTGGGATTAGGTATTCTGACCGTTCTTATAAGAAAATTTTCAAATATGCCCGAAGGCGTTTCCTTTGCAATTCTCATTATGAATATAGTTACGCCTTTAATCGATAAATATATTTATCCCCGTCCTTTCGGTGCGGTGCGCAAAAAACTCAATTTCAAAAAAAACAAGGAGGTTAAAGCGGAATGATAAAGGAAATATTGAAAATCACCGCCGTACTCTCCTTAATAGCCTTAATTGCCGGCGGTCTTTTGGGACTTGTTTACGCTTTCTGTAAAGTAGACGACAGCGAAATTCTCGCAAAAAAAATGAGCGTTGCCTACGAATCGGAAATTTCCTCCGACTTGTCCGCAAATTTTGAAAGAGTAGGCGATTCCTTTGAAAACGGTACCGTTAAAGGAGTTTACAGACCTTTGGACGGAAGCAATGTTCAGATTTACTATACCGCAGGTTACGGAGCTTATAAAGGAACAATAGAACTTCTCGTAGTTATCAAAAACGATGTTATCGATAAAATACTTACTTTCTCGTCGAGCGAAACGCCGGGACTCGGTTCAAAGGCTACGGAAGACACCTTCTATTCCAATTTCGTAGGCGTAAATGCAGCGACTACCGATACCTTTGCAGTCGTCAAGGAAGGCGGAACCGTTCAGGAGATTGCAAGCGCAACATATTCTTCGAGAGCCGTCACAAGGGCGATTAACTGCGTTATAGAATTTTATCAGCTTTACGGCAAGGCTGTTTCGGAAATGGAACTTGTTGTCGAAGGGGAGGCAGAGTAATGAAAAAATCGCAGATCATAAAAAACGGTTTAATTTACGAAAACCCCGTGTTCAGACTCGTTCTCGGCACTTGCCCCACTCTTGCTACCACAACAGGTGCATTAACCGGTCTAAGTATGGGACTTGCCGCAACCTTTGTTCTTATCTGTTCCAATGTGCTTATATCGCTTTTAAGAAAGGTTATTCCGGACAGGGTAAGAATTCCCGCTTATATCGTTATCATAGCGACTTTCGTTACCCTTGTCGAAATGATTATGAAAAAGTATATGTACGACCTGTACGAAAGTTTAGGTTTGTTCCTGCCCCTTATAGTCGTTAACTGTATTATTCTTGCAAGGGCCGAAGCCTTCGCTTCGAAAAATCCCGTCCTTGACAGCACTATCGACGGCGTGGCTATGGGGCTCGGATTTACTTTGTCGCTTACTATTATGGGTGCGATAAGAGAAATTCTCGGCGTCGGCGAGTTCTTCGGACTCAGTATTCCTTTCATAGCTAATCCGATGACGGTATTCATTCTTCCCGCAGGCGGCTTTTTAACTTTCGGTATACTTATCGCTTCTATGAACGCTATTATGAAATATATCGACAAATCCAAAAAACAGCGTGAAGACAACGCTCAGCTTAAAGAGTCTATTCAGGCTCTTAACGACGCAGAAAGCACTCAGGCAGGACAGAAAGATACTTTGCCTCCTGCGGAAGATAAAATCTCGGATATAAAGGAGGAGAAATAAATGGAAACGGCTTATTTCGCTATTTTCATAGGCGGCATTTTCGTTAACAACTTCGTTCTTTCTCAGTCCTTGGGTATCTGTCCGTTCCTTGGCGTTTCGAAAAAAACCGAAACCGCTCTCGGTATGGGACTTGCCGTAATATTCGTTATGGCTCTCTCGTCTCTGTTTACCTATATAGTTTATACCTGGATTCTTACGCCTTTGAATATTCAGTATATTCAGACGATAGCATTCATACTTATTATTGCTTCTTTCGTTCAGCTTGTCGAGATGGTGCTGAAAAAGTTCAGTCCCTCTCTTTACGGAGCGTTAGGCGTTTATCTGCCTCTTATTACCACAAACTGTGCGGTTTTGGGCGTAACCCTACTTAATGTTCAGGAATCTTATAACATTCTCGAAGCCTTCCTTAACGGTCTATTCAGCGGTGTCGGGTTTACTCTTGCAATACTTCTTCTTGCAGGGATAAGAGAAAGACTTGTTAAATCGGATATACCCGAATCCTTTAAAGGGTTTCCGATAACTTTGATTGCGGCAGCAGTATTAAGTATGGCTTTTACCGCTTTCTCTGGTATGTTGGGAGGTTAAAAATGAGCGGAATGGATATCTTTATTACAATAATAACTCCCTTGGGAATACTTTTTGCAATCGCTCTCGTTTTCGGGGTTATATTAAGTTATGCGGGTAAAAAGCTCGAAGTCAAAGTCGATGAAAAGGAAGAAGAAGTTCTTTCCCTTCTTGCAAACGCAAACTGCGGCGCTTGCGGATATCCCGGCTGTTCGGGTTTTGCAAAGGCTCTTTGCGAAGGTAAAGCCGAACTCAATATGTGTTCTGCGACTCCCGGTGAAAACAAAAAGAAAATTGCAGGTATTTTAGGTATCGACGCCGGCGACACAGGGGAGAAAAGAATTGTAGTTGCTTGCGGCGGCGGTCTTATATGTAAAGACAAATTCGAATACATTGGCTACGAAGACTGCGCTATGGCTTTGCAGACGGCAGGCGGAAACAAGGCTTGTTCAAACGGCTGTATGGGTTTCGGAAACTGCGCTAAGGTTTGCCCTTCGCAGGCTATCGACATCAAAGACAACAGAGCCGAAATAAATTCCAATTGTACCAAATGTCAAAGCTGCGTTAAAACCTGTCCGATTCATATTATAAAAGCTATTCCCGAAAACGCAAAAGTTTATATAAAATGTTCTTCCCATAAAAAAGGCAAGGAAGTTATGGATGTTTGCAAGTCGGGTTGTATTGCCTGCGGTATGTGCGTAAGGACTTGTCCTTCCGGAGCTATTGTTATGGAAGACAATCTTCCCGTTATAAATTACGATAAATGTACGGGTTGCGGCGCTTGTGCGGACAAATGTCCTACGAAGTGTATAGCTAAATTAGATTAATTATCGATTTACTAAAATCGGTAATAAAAACTTCAATGTTTATTAAGTTTAGTTTATATATAATTCAATCGAAAAAGTAAATTCAGATGTTTTCCGAAAATTGAATATTATAATTCAAACCGCTTCTAATGCGGTTTTTTTATCCATTTTATAGTAAAAAATTTTAAAAAGGGTCTATACAAAGGCATTTTTATGTGTTATAATATTACCATAATTTATTTTTTTTCTTAATAACGGTGATAAAATGGAAAAAATTGCTGTAATCGATTTAGGGTCGAACTCTGTAAGAATGGTTCTTGCCAATGTCTTGGAGGGCGGCTATTTTGTTGTTTTCGATGAGCTTAAAGAAACTGTCAGACTTTCTGACGACCTTGAAAAAGACGGTTACTTAAAACCGGTCAGAATTACTCAGGCAATCAAAACTCTTAAAATGTTCCGTCAGCTTTGCGACGCAAACAATATTGAAAAAATTTATGCTTATGCGACGGCTGCCGTCCGCAGAGCAAAAAATCAGAAAAGCTTTCTCGACGAAGTCGCTGTAACTTCGGGTATAAAACTTAAAGTTTTAAGCGCAGAAGAAGAAACCAATCTCGTTTATTTGGGCGTAGTTAATTCACTCGATGTTTCAAAAGGTCTTATCATGGAAATGGGCGGGGGAAGTACCCACTTGATTTATTATTGCAGAAAGCATCTTCAATACAGTGAAACCCTTCCTTTCGGAACCATTTCTTTCATTGAAAAATTTGCGGATTTCAAACCCGAAGAGCGGGCAGAAAAAATTTACGAGTTCATGACGGAAAAGCTCAAAGAAATTCCATGGCTTTCCGAAGTCGACCCCGACGCTAAATTCATAGGCGTCGGCGGCGTTTTCAGAAATCTCGGGAAAATAAGCAGAATGTACAAAAAATATCCCTTCAATATGGCGCATAATTATGTCGTTTCAACTTCCGATTTCAACTCGATTTATGACAGTATAAAAGGACTCGAACTCGATAAGACTATGAAAATCAAGGGACTGTCTTCGGACAGGGCGGATATCTTCCCGAGCGCACTCGCTTCCATGAAAGCGGTTATCGATTTCATGAATTTCGAAAATGTTACCATTTGCGGCGCAGGTCTCAGAGAAGGGGTTATGTTCAAACACGCTTTACCTTCCGTTCAGGATAAACCTATTTCCGATGTTTTAGGACACAGCCTTCTTACAACCGTTAAGTACTTCGACGAAAACCTTAAACACGCAGAACAGGTTTACAATTTGTCAATTCAACTTTTTAAACAACTCAAAGTTCTTCATAAACTGCCCCGTCAGTATGTCAAGGTTTTAAGAACGGCTTCCATGCTTCACGATACCGGAAACAGAATAAAATTCTACGACCACCAGAAACATTCTTTCTATGTCATTTGCAACAGTAATCTTTACGGTATCTCGCATAAGGATATACTGCTTGCAGCTTTCGTTGCATCGCTTCACAGAAAATCGGAACTTCTTAAAACCGAATTCGCAAAGTACAGGGAAATGTTTACCGACGAAGATGTGGACGCTATGATTAAACTCGGTATAATTTTAAGAATTGCCGAAAGCTTCGACAGAAGCATGAGCGGTGCTATTACCGCTATTACCTGCGATGTTTTAGGCGGCAGCGTGATTATGAAAACCGAATCGGAAACAGATTGCACCCTCGAAATAAAAGACGCACTTTCCTGTTCGGGCGAATTTAAAAAAGCTTTCAACAAAAATCTTGAAATACTGTAATTTTATTTGTTTTTCTGTTTGACGGCGTCGAAAAAGACGCCGTTTTTCTTATTTTAAATCCTTTACATAATTCTTTTTCCGTGCTATAATCATAATGCTTTTCACTTTACAGTGAATTGGTCCTTGCATTGAAAAATGCCATTAGTCCATAAGGAGGTGAAAATTAGTGAATAAGTACGAAATACTTTATATCGTCAATAACGAACTCAGTGACGAAGCAAAAGCGGATGTATGCACTAAATTCAGCGATTTGGTTGAAAGCCTGAAAGGAAAAGTTATCAATGTCGACAAATGGGGTACAAGAAAATTTTCTTATCCCATAGACTACAAAACCGAAGGCTACTATGTCATTATGAATTTTGAAGCAGAACCTTCCGTTCCCGCTGAAATCGAAAGACAAATGAGAAACGCCGATACCATTATTCGTTATATGATATTGCGCAAATAATCGGAGAGAAAATGAATAAAGTTTTTTTAATTGGTAATTTAACAAGGGATCCTGAACTTAAAAATACCGCAAACAGCATTCCGGTTTGCAATTTTACTCTTGCGATAGGGCGTAGATTCAATCAGAACGAAACCGATTATATTCCTATTATCGTATGGAGGACGCAAGCTGAAAACTGCGCAAAGTATCTTAAAAAGGGAAGTAAATGCGCAGTAAGCGGAGCGATTCAGACAAGGAGTTATGACGCTCAGGACGGCACCAAAAGATATGTTACGGAAGTTGTCGCAGACGAAGTTCAGTTCCTTGCAAGCCGTTCGGGCGGCTCTGATAACACCGATGAAAGTTACGGGAAATCCAATGCCGTAGACACTTTAACGGCAGTTGAAGACGAAAGTCTTCCTTTCTAAAATTAAGGAGAATAAATATGGAAGAAAATAAACAGGCTAAGCGTCAGGTAAGACGGGTGTCCAAGAAAAAAGTATGTAATTTCTGCGTCGATAAAGTTACCGAAATCGATTACAAAGATATTGCTAAACTTAAAAAGTATATTACCGAAAAGGGTAAGATTATACCGAGAAGAGCTAACGGTTGCTGCGCAAAACATCAGAGAATGTTATCGGAAGCAGTAAAAAGAGCAAGAGTAATGGCTTTATTGCCTTACAAAGCAGATTAGTTAAAAGCTCCTTAATCGGAGCTTTTTTAATATCGACCGAGGTAAAAGTATGAGTTTTATAGGCAAGGTTTTTATTATGGACGATTACTTTAACGACAAGGCAAGAAACAATGTCGAATTTGAAAATGTCGAAGTAATCGAAGATATTCTTTACGATAAAACAGACGACGAGGAGATGAAAGCCGATTTATATCTGAATTCAGAGGCGGAAAAGCCTTGTCCCGTTGTAATTTATGTACACGGCGGCGGTTGGATTGTAGGCGACAAGAAATTCAGAAGGGGATTTGCCAAAACAATAGCAAGTCATAAAATTGCTGTTTTTAATATAAATTATGCCCTTTCGCCCCGCCATAAATATCCGGCTTGCATTAAAAATGTTTTTAAAGCAATAGATTGGATTTATAAAAATTCGGAAAAATATAATCTCGATATAAACAATATATTTTTATCGGGCGAGTCGGCAGGCGCCCATATTGCGGCAGTTTGCGGAGCAACTCTGAGAGCAGAAGAGTTCAAAAAGAAAATAGGAGTTAATAAATGCTATTCGAAAATCAAAGGACTTCTTTTATATTGCGGTGCTTATAATGTCGATACTATGGTTAAAAGACCCTTTGCTGCGGGAACTTTCAGGGATATGAGCGGACTCGATTTGAGTGAGATAAAGTCTTACGAATATTACAAAGAACTTTCGCCCGTTAACTATATCGATAAAAATTTTCCGCCGACATTTCTTGTTTCCAGCAAACACGATATTTTCTGTTACGGTCAGGATAAGGAAATAATAGAAAAATTCAATCAGTTTAAAATACCTTATCATTGGTTTTATGCAAAAACAATGTTCAATTCCGTTCATTGCTTTCAGCTTTCTCTGAAAACAAACAATTCCAAACGCTGCATAGAAAAATCCGTTAAGTTTATAAAAGCAATAGTCTCCGGCGGTAAAAAAATATAATTTGTATAGGAAGATAAATAACCTTATTAAATCAAAACGCACCTAAAAAGGTGCGTTTTCAAAGTTTTAAAAGATTTATTTTTTATTCGGCTTAAATATTTTCGGTTATTGCGGTTAATGTTAATGTTTAATACGCAAACGGTTTCAAATTTAATTTTTATCTATTACCGTAAATCGAAAACAATAAATTTTAATAAATTATTAATTATAATCTTTTGCAGTTTCAGTTTTTAGAAATACTTTCGATAAGTTTATCGACTGCTTTATCCAGCAGATTGAAATTTACCGCAGTAAAATAATATTTTTCCAATTCGTCATGAATGTCGTTTGCTTCGCCTAACAGTTTTTTTGTCACGCTTAAAGCCTTTTTAAACATTGCGGTATCGCTTTTGTAAAGCTCTGAATATTCTTTGAATTTATTTTTATCGAGATATTTGTCAAACGATATCCGTTCGCTCGCTTTTTCATTATCGTCGCAGGATATGAATCTTCCGTTACAATATATATATTTTACTTTATCGGGTTCAAGATAATCGAAAAATATATCAGCCTTTACCCCTTTATTTTCAAGAATTTCGGCAAGTTTTGTTATGACTATTTTAGACGCAACATCAAACTTCGATAACAGTGCGGTATAATTTTCAAAAAACTGCGGATTATATTCAATTAAATTATCGGATATCTGCGGGGACGGCGAGGATAAAAACATTTTTTTTATCTTACCCCGTCCTGAATATTCGAAATATTTTTTATATAAATTTTCGGCTTCTTTTTCGAGTTCCTTTTCGTTAAGACATTCTTTTATATAATCGGTAATGTTCGAAAGATATATTGACGTGCTTTTTAAATATTTATCGAATCTGTTTTTTGTTTTTTTATGACGCTCGTTGATTTCGTCCAATTTATCGGAATAGGGTAGCAGCTTTGTATTGTCGATAAATTCGAAAATATTGAAGATAGTATCGTTGGCTCTCGAAGCTTCAACGACATGCGGAGATGTTCCGTCAAGCAGTATTATTTTCTTTTCTTCTATTTTAATTCCGTCAAGACTTTTCGGACAGGAAAAACATTTGTAACATTTTACGCTGCAATCGTCTTTGAATTTTTCGGCGATTTTTTTCATTAAAGAGCTTTTTCCGCTTCCTGCCGTCCCTTTTATTATTATCAGTTTGTCTTCCTTTCCGTCGGGGATATCCTCGAAATAACTTATAAAACCTTTCGGAGTCAATGCGCCTGCAAAATAATAATTTAACATTTTTTCACCTCGTAATTTTATATATCTAAAATATGTCGTACTTTTTTTAAATGTGCTTGTTTAATTTAACCTGTAATAAATCTTTATCCTTTAATTTTGTTGTTAAACATTTAAGTTTGTGTTAAAATATTAAAGGAGTATATTATGTCCGAAAAATTCAACAAAAACGACGCTAAAAAGCCGTCAGATTTTAAAAAAAGAAGATTTAACAGAAATAAGCATAAGCCTCCTATCGGTGAAGGTTATACTCCTTCCGGTTCGAAAGAGGCTCTCGATACTCCTATCGAAAATTTGGGACTCAGACCTCAGACTCTCGAAATACTTTTAAAAGGCGGTATTAAACGCTGTTTCGATATAGCAATCAGAACCGAAAGAGAAATGTTTAAAATACAAAATCTCGGAAGGAAGCACTGTAACGAAATAGAAGGGAAAATCAAAAGTCTCGGTCTTTGTCTGAGACCTGACGAAAGGAGCGGCAAGCCGTCAAACGATATCGTAAAGCCGATACAGGAACAGAAAAACCCGCAGCAGAATAAATCTCACGAGCAACCTAAAAACCACGAAAAAGATTCGGGGGGACTTCGTAACGGAGGATTGGGCCAACGGGTAAAGCCTAAATTTATTCCCGACGAACCGCCTAAAAAAGAACCGGAAACTTTCATTAAATTTTCCAAAAACAAAAAATGGGGCTTTATGGACAGAAAGGGAATAGAGATTACTTCTCCCGAATACGATGAGGTTTTTCCCTTCAAAGAAGGTTTTGCCTGTGTGGAAAAGGACGGGCTTTTCGGATATATCGATACGGACGGAAAACCTGTTACCGAGTTTATTTACGATTGCGCTTTAAGCTTTAACGAAGGTTATGCCTGCGTTACCAAAAACGATAAAAGCGGTCTTATAAACACGGAAGGAGAAATTATTCTTCCTTTGGAATACGAAGCTGTAACCCCTGTCGAAGAAGGGCGGGCGAAGGTAAAAAAAGACGGTAAATGGTTTAATATTTTCAAAGACGAAAAAGGAAAATTTATCGCTAAATAATTTTATGCCTGTCAGAATATTTCTTTCAGGTCTGCGGAGGAAAAATGTTGGAATTAGCTTTCGATTTAGGAACTTCATTTATAGGCGTTTATGAAAAAGAAAAAGGTATACTTTTGAGAGAACCGAATGTTGCGGTCGTTGCAAAAGTGAAAAATAAAGTTACTCTTAAAGCAATGGGCGAGAGCGCAAGACAGTTTATTGCAAAAGGTCCCGTCAAGGATCAGATTGTTTATCCTATGAAAGAAGGCGTTATCGCTTATCCCGAGGTTCTTACCCTTATCGTCAAGGAACTTCTTACAAGAGTTGTTTCCAAACATATCGTATGGCCTAAAATCAAAGCCGTAGTCACTGTCAGTTGCGGGCTGAGTCCTTTGGAAAGACGCAATGTCGAAATGGTTTTCATTAAAGCCGGCGTAAGCCAGGTTACGATAATAGAAGCCCCCGTCGCAGTCAACGCTTTGCTTCCCGGAAAGTACAATGTAATAGTTATTATCGGCGGCGGAATCACCGATATCGCAGCAACCGGTCCTGAGGGAATTCTTACAGGTTGCAGCGTAAATATCGCAGGTAATATTTTCAATTCTCAGATAGTGGATTATTTTGCAAAAAAATTCAAACTCGTTATAGGTCAGTTTACCGCTGATAAGGTTAAAAGGGCGGTAGGCAGTCTTTTGCCTAACGATATTTCAATGGTCACCGTAACAGGAAAAGATATGATAAGCGGCGAGCCTAAAAATGTTGAAGTTTCCGCCATGGATGTCCGTATAGTTTTGGAAAATTGCATTGACGATGTTATAGAAGCCGTTAACTCCGTTCTTTGCTCGATGCCGGGCGAAATAGCTATGGATATTTACAATCAGGGTATATTTATATGCGGCGGCTCTACTAATATCGTCGGTCTTGCCGAATATATGTCTTCAAAACTACTCGTTAAAGTCAATCAGATGCCCGACGCTTCCAATGCACAGCTCAACGGTGCGGGAAAATTCCTTACCGAAAAAGGTCTTATCGAAAGGTATATAGCAACCGCAGGCTCTATGTAATATCATTATTTTCGCTAATTCAGGCTAGCGCAAATAAATTTTATAAATATTATCGGAATTATAATATTGATTATTGTAATTCCTTTTTATTATTTATATGCTATTATTATCCGATATTTACGGTAAAATTTTCCACTTGAAACTTTTCAATTATGGTTTTTATATCGAAAAATGAAAAAAAACCGTATTTAAATACAAAAACTATGGCAATTTAAAAAAAAATATTATATAATTATTATGTATAAGTCATTAAATATAGTCGAAAACTTTCACATTTATTTAAAGAGGGACTTTTATGAAAAAAGGAAAATTAATAGTAGTATTTTTATTAGCCTTGATATGCATTTGCACTTTATGCTTTACGGCTTGTAATAATACCGATACTTTTTATACAGTAGTATTCGATTCCAACGGAGGTAGTTTCGTTGAATCTCAGAATGTTCGTGAAAACAGATCGGCTGTCGAACCTGCAAGCCCGGTAAAAGACGGTTACACTTTTGCAGGCTGGTATACCGACAGAAATTTCACTTCACGTTACGATTTCAGAAACATAGTAACCGAAAATCTTTATCTTTATGCCAAGTGGGAAAACATGGT
Source organism: uncultured Clostridia bacterium (assembly GCA_944342015.1). Lineage (GTDB taxonomy): Bacteria > Bacillota > Clostridia > Christensenellales > CALVMC01 > CALVMC01. The sequence continues at coordinate 84,998 of CALVMC010000004.1, read as the reverse complement.
TTATGTTGCCGTCAATTTTCCGGTTACGACTATTGAGTCCAAAGGTTATGCTTTCAAGGATTCCTCAGGCGGTCTTAATCTTCCGAGCAGAGTTCCAAGAGGATCCACCGTCAATTTTTTAGTCGAAACTTCTTCGACTCTCACGGGCTCTCTCGAAGTCAGAATTAACGGTTCTTTACTTACTCCTTCATATACTTCTAATCCGAACGTTTATTCATTTTCATTTGTGGCAGACAGAAATTTTTCCGTTTCCGCAGGCATTTATTATGATGTAGAGTTTACAAGTACATATGCCGACGGTACGATAAATACCGTTACAAGAAAACTCGAACAGGATCAAACTGTCACTTCTTATGTAGAAACAAGACCCGGCGAGCATTTCGGCGGTTGGTTCTATAATTATAACGGCGAGAATTTACTTGCTACCGACCTTACCGTAGGGTATATGGTAAGCGGTCCGATTTTAAAATTAACGGGAAATTATTCATATAAAAATTACACTATCGAATTCGTCATGAACGGCGGAACTTATAACGGCACATCTTTGGAAAAACAGAGTATTACATATGGAGATTTTCTGTCATTATACGATGTATATAAGGTTAATTATATTTTTATGGGCTGGTATACCGAAAACAACGGCGGCGGTCAGAAAATAGAAAGCGGTACTTTTGAACGAGATTATCCGAATAATTCTACAATAAAACTCTATGCTTATTTCGTTAAAAATTATTATTCTATTCAATATAACTCTGCGCCAAACGAATTTTCTTATACAAATAACCCGAGTACCGTAAGGTACAACACAGAAGGCGATACGGTATTCAATGTAAGTATTTCTTTAAATCAACCCGATGTAAAGGTTAAACTATACTATAAAATAGGAAGTCAGAGTACCGAATACAGAGAACAAGTCGTAGTTCCTGACGAACAGTCACAGGGGCAAAGCGTTAATTTCCAAATTACATTACCGTCATTACCGCCTGAAAACGAAAGTATTTATATCTATTACGATATTTACTATAAGGTTAATTTCGAACTGGACGGAGGTTCTAACGGCAATCTGAGTTACGATAATGTTTTCGTAAAACAAAATACAGTGCTTATGAGGGCAGGCTCCGAGGCTAATTTCAGTTCTTCCGATACCCGTGCGATTTCAACGCTCGTTTCTATTCTCTATAAAGACGAATACACCTTTATCTGTTGGTATCTTGACGAAGAAATGGCAAATCAGCTTACGCCTAACTATGCTATTCTAAGTCCGATTACTTTATATGCAAGTTTCAGTTATAATTATCATATTATTTCCTATCCTTCTTCGGAGGCGGAATCCGGTAATTATGACCCTGATTTAGGTACGAAAAAATATTATTATTACGCCGTTACCCCAACGGAAAAGATCCCGGTAACCAGCAGTTCTTTCCAACTGAAATTAAGTTTTACGAACAATACTGCTAAGGTAATCGTTCAAATGTTTGAAGAGGGCACTCTTGATGCAGTTTATTCCGAAAGCTTTTTGGTCTACGGAAGCAACTTCTCGAACACCTTTAATATTGATATATCCGAATATAATATATCAAATAATTTTGTTATTAAAGTTACCGTTTTTTATAGAGTTTATTTGGGGGGAAGTCAGGGAATTCAGATAAGTTCTTCCAATAATCCTCAATCGGTTTCTGATGACGGAAACAGAGTTATTTATTTTAACGGTGATTATTATTTCTATTTGAAAAACGGGGAAAGAATAAATGACGCCACAAAAGAAGCGCTTAACGGAGTTATAAAACAATACCATAATTTTGTTGAATATACTTCCGATGATCAAGGCGAGAGCGCAATCGATTTAGAAAATTTCACCTGTACCGGAAGCACTACGATTTATCCTCAGTTCGAAGAAAAAATCTACAATGTAGTTTTACCCAGCAGCGGCTCAGCAGGCTACGGTGAACAGGAATTTTATACCGTCAGCGGAAATAGCACAGTCAGAGCAGACGCAGGGCAATATGCTTTTACTATCAATTTAAAAGATAAACAATGTTATTATTTAGAAGTAAGTGTAAACGGCACAAAACTTGGCGATTTCTATTCGGATAGCGCCGACGAGGACAAAGTTCTAAATGTTGCTTATCCTATAACCGACAATTTAGACGCTACTTTGACTTTTACTATAACGGTTTATCTGAAAACAGAATTCAACCTTAACGGAGGATACTTGATATCTGAACCGGGAGAAAACGATCCAAGCGGTCTACAAAAAGTTTCCGACTCTTTATATTATCTTATAACGGGTATAAGCGGAAGTATTAACGAAGCTGCGCAAAATATTTTGTTACCTTCAAATATTGAAAGGGATTTAGGCGAAGGCAACTTAATAACTTCTATGGGTTGGTATAGAAATCTCAATGACGAGAGCAGTTTGGTTGCACTCCCGAATATAACAATCGATCAAAATTTGATTTTATATTCTAAGTACAATACAACTTTTTATTCGGTTAATCTTCCCAAAATGTCTGAAACCGGTCAGTTGCCATCAGGTTACGGAGAAAACGAATTTTATACCGTTCAGGGAATGAGTTCCGTGTGGTCAGGAAACAGCAGTTACACATTCGATTTACTTTTAGAGGCAAAAGAATGCTACGAATTTGTAGTCTTTGTAAACGGAGAGAAATTAAACAATTATTTATACTCTTCTGCAAATGATAGAAAAATCTCAATAACTTTCAGTCTTTCGCAAGATGTAAATACTTATACCGTTACCGTCAATGTAAATTTGAAGATTAATATTATCTTAAACGACGGTGCTTTTGTAAATGTTCCGACAAACGAAAGCGGTCTGATTGAAGAACAAAATGCATATTATGCAATTATCGACTACGGATCAGGATTTAACGAAAGCGCAAAAGCTGCTCTTGCTTTAAATAATATAAAATACGAAGACAGAGTATGTTTAGGTCTGTATTACGATTCTAACTTCTCAAATCAGTTTAATATCGGCGATAAATTTACTGAAAATTGCAGTTTGTACGCAAAGTTCGATGGAGTGCCTAAAACGATAAATCTTCCTACTTCCTCGTCAGACGGATACGGAGCGGAAAACTTTTATACCGTAGACGGTGAGAGTTCAGTTCAAGCAAGTGAAAGTAGTTATACTTTCACTTTAAATTTAGGAGCAAAAGAATGTTATGCTTTTGAAGTAAGCGTTAACGGCACTAAATTAACAAATGAATATCTGTATTCTTCCGCTGAAAACCGTTCTATCGAAATAACTTTTGATTTGACAAGCGATGTAACTGTTTACACTGTAACGGTTAATATAAAATTAAAAGTAAATGTAATCTTAAACGGCGGAGCTTTTAAAGTTGCACCTACAAGTGAAAGCGGTCTTATAGAAGATTCAGACTCAAATGTATTTTATGCAATTATCGGTTTAAATCAAGGATTTAACGAAAGCGCAAAATCCGCTCTTTCTTTAGATAATATAGAAAACGGAGACAAAGTATGCTCAGGGCTGTATTACGATTCTAACTTCTCACAACAGTTTAATACCGGCGATACGTTTACTGAAAATCGCACTTTATATGCAAAATTCGAGGGAGAGTTAAAAACAATAAATTTACCGACTTCATTGTCAGTCGGATACGGAGCGGAAAACTTTTATACCGTAGACGGTGAGAGTTCAGTTCAAGCAAGTGAAAGTAGTTATACTTTCGATATAATTTTAGGGACAAAAGAATGTTACGCTTTTGAAGTAAACTTGAACGGGAACAAAATAAATGACTATTTTTATTCTTCCGCTCAAAACGGGAAAATCGCAATAACTTTCAGTCTTTCGGAAGATGTAAATGTTTACAATGTAGTAATAAATGTGAAATTAAAAATAACATTTAATTTGAACGGTGCGTCGTTCAATACGCAGCCCGATGAAGAAAGCGCTCTAATCAGCAGTGGTGAAGGAGTCTATTATACTATTTTAGATTTGGAAAGTCCGTTAAACAGCTCGGCTCAAAATGCACTTGCTTTAACTAATTTAAGCAGCGGAAACAATATCGCCGTAGGTTGGTATGAAAATCAAGATTTCACAAATTCCATATCTTTAACCGATATTTCTTTTAATGAAAATAAAACGCTTTATTTAAAAATCGAAGTAAAATTCACAATAACTTTCGACGACGGTGTTGATAGCATAACGAAAGACAGTGAAAATTTTAAAGAAATTGTTATTTACATAGAACCTAATGGGGCTATTTCTAATACTTATATAAATACTTATTTGCAAGGTTTCGGATATAATATTAACTATAAAGATTATTATAAATTCAAGTCATGGAATTTGAATAGCGAGCCATTGCCATCAAACGGAATAAATGTTTCCGCAGTAAGTTCGTTCGATATTAAATTAACTACGCAAAGAAGTACTTTTTCCTATCAGTTAACAAACAGTTCAACCGACTTGATTACTGTAAATACCGTTGTTGTAGACAGTGATGGAACAGAACTGGGTTTGCCTTTTGATTACGGAACTTTATTAAAAATAGGAGCAGTGTCTAATAATTCAGCATATATCGTTAAAGCATATATGGAAAAAGCAGATAATACTTTATTCGAATTAACAAGAAGAGATGAAGCAGGCTTTAATTACGGAATATACTTTAAAGAAACTTCCGAAACAGGTGATTTTAGCAATTGTGCTTACATAGAAGGCTTTGGAACAAGAGATAATAACGATGATTATGTAATAAAAATAAAGATTGAAGCGATTGAAAATACACAGCAGCCTACCGAAAAGACATTTACCGTAAATTACGGAGCGGGTATAAGCAACATAACAAAAGACGCACAGAGTTATGCAAGCGGTAGTTTGCAGATAACTATTGCGTTGAATACGACTATTACGGAAGATTATCTAAACGGTTATTTATCCGATAACGGTTATACCGTAAATTATGCAGAAGGCTATAAGTACGGCGGATGGAAGGTAGGAGACAGCCTTCTTACCGAAGCAGGAATAACCGTAACGGAATCGACTGCAACAACTCTTACCATTTTAGCCGATGAAATTGTTGTAGCACCCACACATACAATAGTCTTACCGCAGGGAACGAACAGTAATGGCGTAAATTACGATGTAAATTGCGGAGAGGAATACGAAGTAGTATCTACCGAAACCAGTGTAGCGGTAGGAACTGAAAGTTATGTCTTTACAATAAAAGCATTAAAAAATAATATTGCAAAAATCGAAATATATGTAAACAATGGTGATACTCCTGCAAACACAGTGACAAATCCTTCTTCTGACACTGAGACTGTGTATAATTATACGATACCTCTTGCTCAGACTCAGACAACATACACGATAACAGTAAAGGTATACTATAATTTAGAGTTAAATACAAACGGAGCGACAGTGAGTAGCCAAAATGCAACGGCATTGGGGCTTAGTACAGCTTCTTACGGCTATTATATAACTTTGGAAAAAGGTTCTAATGTAAGTGAAACGCTTAAAACCGCATTAAGTACAAATACATATAACGGTAATCCTTTATTTACGAAAGAAAACTGCACATTCGGCGGTTGGTACACAAGTTCTGATTTATCGGGTAGTACATATAATTTCAGCAATTTAACGAGTCTAAATTCAGCAACAAGCCTTTACCTTAAAATGGTCGAAAACACACAGCAGCCTACTGAAAAGACATTTACCGTAAATTACGGAGCGGGTATAAGCAACATAACAAAAGGCACAGAGAGTTATGCAAGCGGTAGTTTGCAGATAGCGGTTGCGTTAAATACGACAATAACGGAAAGTTATTTAAACAGTTATTTGTCTGATAACGGATATAACGTAATTTATGCAGAAGGCTATGTGTACAACGGTTGGAAGGTAGGAAATACCGCTCTTACAGAGTCAGGAATAACAGTAACGGAATCGACTTCGACTGCTCTTACCCTTTTAGCTAAGGTAACGGAAACACCCGCATATTACACAATAGTCTTACCGCAGGGAACGAATAGTAATGGCGTAAATTACGATGTAAATTGCGAAGATGAATACGAAGTATTATCTACCGAAACAAGCGCAGCGGTGGGAGAAACGAGTTACACTTTTAAAATAGAAGTATTAAAGAGTAATATTGCAAAAATCGAAATTCATGTAAACGGTTGTTTTGAAAGAAGTCAAACTAATCCTGCTATAGACATTGAGTATGAATTCCCGATAGGACTTGCTCAGACTCAGACAACATACACAATAACCGTAAAGGTATACTATAATTTAAAGTTAAATACAAACGGAGCTACAATGAGTAGCCAAAATGCAACGGCATTGGGGCTTAGTACCGACTCTTACGGCTATTATATAACTTTGGAAAAAGGTTCTAATGTAAGTGAAACTCTTAAAACCGCATTAAGTACAAACACATATAACGGTAATCCTTTATTTACGAAAGAAAACTGCACATTCGGCGGTTGGTACACAAGTTCTGATTTATCGGGTAGTGCATATAATTTCAGCAATTTAACGAGTCTAAATTCAACAACAAGCCTTTACCTTAAAATGAATGAAGTAGTCGCACCCGTATATCACACAATAGTCTTGCCGCAGAGTACTGAAGATTACAGTGTATTATCTACCGAAACAAGCGTAGCGGTGGGAACTGAAAGTTATGTCTTTACAATAAAAGCATTAGAAAGTGATATTGCAAAAATCGAAATTTATGTAAACGGTTCTTGTGAAATTACAGTGACAAATCCTTCTTCTGACCCTGACACTGTGTATGATTATACGATACCTCTTGCTCAGACTCAGACAACATACACAATAACCGTAAAGGTATACTATAATTTAAAGTTAAATACAAACGGAGCGACAATAAGTAGCCAAAATGCAACGGCATTGGGGCTTAATACCGACTCTTACGGCTATTATATAACTTTGGAAAAAGGTTCTAATATAGATATAACTCTTAAACCCGCATTAGATACAAACACATATAACGGTAATACTTTATTTACGAAAGCTAACTGCACATTCGGCGGTTGGTACATGGAGGCTGAATTTAATAACCCGGTTAATTTTGGTAATTTTAGTATCGATTCAACAACAACCATTTACCTTAAAATGAATGAAGTAGTCGCACCCGTATATCACACAATAGTCTTACCGCAGGGAACGAATAGTAATGGCGTAAATTACGATGTAAATTGCGAAGATGAATACGAAGTAGTATCTACCGAAACAAGCGCAGCGGTGGGAGAAACGAGTTACGATTTTAAAATAAAAGTATTAAAGAGTAATATTGCAAGAATCGAAATTTATGCGAACTCTTCTCTTGAAGGAACTCAAATTAATCCTAATACAAACACTGAGTATTATAATTACCCGATAGAACTTGCTCAGACTCAGACAACATACACAATAACCGTAAAGGTATATTATAACTTGGAACTGTATATAAACGGAGCGACAACCGGTTATGCAGAAAATTTAGGGTTAAATAATTATCAAAATAGTAAGTTTTACAAGACATATGAAAAAGGTTCTAATATAGATAATACTCTTAAAACCGCATTGCGTACTAACACATATAACGGTAATCCTTTATTTACGAAAGATAACTGCACATTCGGCGGTTGGTACACGGATTTGGAATTTAATAACCCGGTTGATTTTGATAATTTAAGTATCGATTCAACAACAAGTCTTTACCTTAAAATGGTTATAGAATTTACAATAATAGCAGGTACAGAGGTGACAATTACAAAGGACGGCTATCAATATGATGGTTTTACAATAAATATTCCGTCGGGCACCGTTATAACGGCAGAATATTTAGAAAACTATTTGTATGACAATGGTTATATTTTAGATTATACCGGTTATAGAGGTATAAGTTGGATGTTAGGAGAAAGTCCGCTGCCCGAAGACGGAATACTTGCGTCAGAAGCAAACTCGACAATTTTAACTGTAAATGTCGTAAAGTAATACTTGGCAATATAGTTAAATTTAGAGAAAGCTTAACGGAAAACAAAATTTACAGTTTTTCCTAAGCTATTTAAAAGGATTAAAAAACCCGCAATATGCGGGTTTTTTAATATATTTAAAAGGTATAATAATTAAATTTCAATGAAATTTTAAACGATAAAAATTAAATTTAGTGAAATTAAAGTTTTTAATTAAGATTTTATTTTAATAATGTAAATTAAATTCGGTATTTTAAATTAAACCGTAACCGTTTACATTTTGTGAGATGAAATAATTTATTATAAATATCTACATTTTAATTTACATTAATTTATATTTTTGCAAATTTATATAAAACTCGTTCTTTACAAAGGCTTTATAAAATTTTATACTTTTTTTACAGCCTTACTTAACTTCTCAAAAGCACAGTCAGGGCTATTACTTTTGCGGAAAAATTTAAAATTAATTAATTAATATAAATCGGAACAATTTGTTCTTTTTGGGGTAATTATGTGCAGAAAAATTGTCGTAACTTCCGGAAAAGGCGGAGTCGGAAAAACTACCGTAACAACTAAACTCGGTATCAACCTTTCCAAAATGGGAAGAAAAGTAGTACTTATCGACGGCGATGTGGGACTTAACAATCTCGATGTCGTAATGGGGGTTGAAAACAAAGTAGTTTACGATATGTGTGATGTTTTAAGCGGAAAGTGCAGGATAAAGCAGGCGCTTATTCCCGACCTTTACGAAAAGAGTCTTTTCGTACTTCCTTCGGCTCACGCTTACGAAAGCGACGATATATCGCCGCAAGGGTTCAGAGCCCTTGTAGACGCTTTATCGGAAGATTTCGATTATATAATCATTGACTGTCCTGCGGGAATAGAAGGCGGATTCCACCGTGCGGTATCTTCCGCTACCGAAGCCCTTGTTGTGACTACCCCTCATATATCTTCCGTGCGTGATGCGGACAAAGTTCTGTCATTGCTTTCCACTTACAACATGATAGATATAGGACTTGTAGTAAACAGACTCAGGGGTGACTTGGTAATTTCGGGCGAGATGATGAGCGAAGGGGATATTTCAAGACTTTTAAGATGCAAGCCTATGGGTGTGATTCCCGAAGACGATTTGCTTTTACAATCACAGGCGGACAGAGCGGGCAGAAATTCAGGCTGTTCTGCGATAGCTTTCAACCTTCTTGCAGATAACATAGAAAACGGAAATAAGAGAATTTACGATTGCACGGCAAGGTTCAGAGGTTTCTTTTCCAAAATAAAATTAATGATGAGAAATAAAGTTTAAGTATTTATCACTCTTATCGAACTTACAATTTATTATATTCAGGTTCATTAATTCAAAGTATATCTGTTAAAAACAACCAAAATTTATTAAATTAATCGGTTAAATATTTTTAAAGGAGAAGGTTATGAGAAAAGCGGAAGAGACGGCTTTGCGTTTAAAAAAGGTTCTTTTACAGGATAAACTCAATGTCAATGTGGAATTTATGCAGGTTTTGGAGTCGGACCTTTATAATCTTTTAGAAAACTACCTTGCTTTAAAACAAGGCAGTTTGAGAATCAAAATGGATCTCACCGACAGCGGAGATTACCGCATTAAAATTACGGCAGACTGCGACAGAGTTAAAAATATAGGAATAGTTAAAAAAATTTAAAGATTTCGGTTATATTTCTCATTTTCTTCGAATATATTTTAGTGAATTTGCGAGGTGTGTTATGAAATTTGAAGATTTAAGAGAAACCGAAACGGTTGTTTACGAAAACAATAATATAATTTATAAACAAAAAAAGAGAAGAAACAGAGATAAAATCGGTTCAAAGCACGGCTTTTTCGGACTTCTTGCAATCGACCTTGCCGTCTGTCTTGTTATATCGCTTGCTTGTCTTGCGTTCAATTTTATCAAAGTCAACGCAAACACTCAGGTTTCGGAAAGCGGTAGTACGATTGAAGATTATGTCAGCTCTACTATGAATGCTTAAAATAAGATTTCACTATCTGTTTATTTTACTTGTTATTGCGCTTTTGCTTTTGGGCAGGGCGCAAATTTTAATTTGTTCCGTAACCGCAGTTATACTTCACGAAGCCGGTCACGCTCTCGCTGCAAAAAACAGGGGATATGTTATGGAAAAAATTCTTCTGATGCCGTACGGTGCCGTTCTTTGCGGAGGCGAAAATTTTACGAGAAAAGACAATATTATTATAGCCTTATCGGGACCTTTGGTAAATCTTGCCCTTATTCTTATTTGCGTTTCCTTATGGTGGCTCTTTCCCGAAAGTTATAACTATACTTTAACATTTGTGGAAGTCAATACCGCTATTCTGCTTTTTAATCTTCTTCCCGCTTTTCCGCTTGACGGAGCAAGAGTTCTTACAGTGATATTTAAAAACAGATTGAAAGCCCTTAAAATATTAAGAATGTCGGGACTTTTAATTTCATTTATACTGCTTGCGGCTTTTGTCGTCACGGCTTTTTACGAAATAAATTATACACTCGGAATTTCAGCCGTATTTCTTGCCTTCGGCGCTCTTTCGGGAACAAAAAAGGAGGCTTATGTGCATATAAGTAAAAATCTTCCGTTTACAAAAAACTACAATCAGCCTCTCGAAGTCAAGGAATATTCCGTTCAGGCTAAAATTCAGCTTTTTAAAACCGTCCGTCTTATAAAACCGGATACCTTGTGCGTCTTTAAAATTTATGACGGCAAAAAACTTATCGCAACGGTAAAGGAAGACGAACTCGAAAGCCTTATTACAGGCTTCGATTTAAAGGATAATTTTCTGACCGTTCTCAAAAAAGCAAAAAGAATATAACTTTTAAAATATCTGATAATTAAAGAAAAAAATTGAAAAATTATTTTTATTATCGTTATTAATATTTAATAGTTATATTAAATTTAATAGTTAAATTAATTTTATAATTTAAAATAAATTCAATATTCGGTATTTTTTATTGTATGCTCTCAAATCGTTGTTTTTATTTTATGAAATTAAAATTATCATATTTAATGCAGTTTCCTTTTAATGTCAAACTTATTTTAATAAGTTTTCAATCTTCCAGTCCTGCAAGGTAGTCAATACTTACGCCGAAATACTTTGACAGCGCAATAAGTTTAGACAGGGTAGGCTCGCACTTATCGAGTTCCCACAGACTGATTATGGATTTTCCAACATCGATTTCTTTTGCAAGCTGAATTTGCCCGATTCCTTTTTCCTGACGCAAATTTCTGAGTCTTTCACCAAATCCTTTCATAATTATAAATTTTCCCACAATTTTGGGAAAAATACTTTACTTCCCAGAATAATGGGAGTATAATAAAATCATTAAAATTTAAAGGAGTATATTAATGTATTGTAAAAATTGCGGAAAGGAAATATCGGACGGTTCGGTTGTCTGTATAAATTGCGGAGCAAAAGCCGATAGCGAAATACCTTTCAATATTCTTTCGATTGTAGGGTTTGCTCTGTCTTTCTTTTTGGCTGTACCGGGGCTTATATGTTCCATAATAGGATACTTACAGATTAAAAAAAGCGTATACAGGGGAAAATCGTTAGCCGTTGCAGGTATTGTGATAAGTTCCGTTTCTATTGTAATTACCCTCATTGTAATAATTTACGCTATTTCTTTGGCGGCTACCATTGCGACTACATATCCTTCTTATCCTAGTTACTATTACTGATTATCCTTAAATGAATTTTCTAATTTAAAAAATAAAAAGGAGTTTTATATATGTTTTGTTATAATTGCGGGAAAGAGATTGGCGAACATACGATAATTTGTAATAATTGCGGGGCAAAAATTAAAAAATCCTATAATTTACTTTCGTTAGTTGGCTTTATTTGTTCCTTTATTTTAGTAATCCCGGGGCTTGTATGCTCGATTATCGGCTTTTTGGAAATTCAAAAAACCAACGAAAAAGGTAAGGGCTTAGCCTTAGCAGGTATTATAATAAGTTCTTTTTTAATCAGTGTTTTAATAGTGCTTTTAATAATTTATTTAGTAAATCTTAGCAATACTCCGGGTTATCCTACTTATCCTAATTACTATTATTAAAATTAATCCGAACAAAAAAATATACGAAAAAACATTAAAAAATTATTTTTTTTAAAGACAATTAATCTCATTGAAAAGGTGAAATAAGTTATTTCGGTAATAGGGAAATTTCATTAATCGGTAATAGTAATTTAATATTTATTCCGAAAAGCGGTAATTTATAATTTTCGAGTAAATTGTCAGGTGGCAGAAAAAATATTTAAACTCAAATCGGCATAATTTTGCCGATTTTATTTAATTAATTTATATAAATTATACAGAAAAACTTTTAAATATATTTAATATTTATTTTCCGATGTGCTATAATAAACCTGTTAAAAGGAGATACGGAAACGGATTTTACCGTTTTTAAAAAGTTTTCTATGAATAAAATGTATATCGATGTCGAGCCTTCCCGTACCCAGGTCGTTATAACAAGAGACGGAGAGTTCAGCGAATATTATATAGAGCCTGCAACAGCCGATAAACTTGTAGGCAATATTTATAAAGGAAAGGTCGTAAATATCCTTCAAGGAATGAAAGCGGCTTTTGTAAATATGGGGCTTGAAAGGAACGGTTTTTTGGATGTAGGAAACATACTTCTCGATAAAACCGTACTTTCCGACGAGGAAGCGGGAAAGTTAAACAGATTCGATATCAAAGAAGACGACGAAGTTATGTGTCAGATAGTAAAAGAGCCTTTCGGAACAAAAGGTCCCCGCATAACTTTGAATATTTCTATTCCCGGAAGATTTATAGTATTTTCGCCCGTTCTCGACTATGTGGGCATTTCCAGAAAAATAGAAGACGAAGAGATTAAAAGCAGACTTACAAAGCTTGTGGAAGAAAACAAAAAGGGTAGTTTCGGATACATTATAAGAACTGCTGCGGCTTGCGCATGTGAAGATGAAATTGTGGCCGAAATGAGACTTCTTGAAAAAGAATGGGAAAAGATAAAGGAAAATTTCGAAAACAGCGAGCCTTGTAAAATTATTTACAACGACGGCGATTTGATAAAACGCACATTAAGAGATATGCTTACTCTCGATATCAACGAAATCATAACCAACGACGAAAAACTTTACAATATACTGTCATCCGACGCACTTTATAAAAGATATAAAACAGAACTTTATTCGGGGGAAGAAGACTTGATTTATTTTTACGGTTTTACCCCTAAAATAGAAAATCTTTTAAAAAGAAAGGTGCAGCTTAAAAACGGAGCAAATATAGTTATAGAAAAAACCGAAGCTCTAACCGTTATCGATGTAAATACCGGCAAATTCGTAGGTTCAGACAATTTTCAGAAGACTATTATGGATACCAATCTCATTGCCGCCGAAGAAATTGCACGGCAAATTAAACTCAGAAACATAGGCGGAATAATCATTGTCGATTTTATCGATATGGAAAACGAGGACAATAAGAAGGAACTTCTGAAAACTCTCGAAAAGGCTTTCAAAAACGATAAACAGAAAGCCGCCGTTGTCGGAATCACCGGACTCGGGCTAGTTGAGATAACGAGAAAGAAGTCGAGAGGGAGCATAAATTCTCAGCTTTTGCAAAACTGTCCTTACTGTCACGGCGACGGTTATGTTCAGTCAGGGGAGTTTGTTATAATGAAATTAAGACAGGCGATAGAAAAACTCGTCGCAGAGGCCGACCCGCCCGCACTTGTCGTAAGAGTTCATCCGACGGTATTTTCAAAGATATTTGCTCAGCGGTATCTTGAAAAGGACAGCGCAGGACCATGGAAGAAAATCAGAATTTACATTATACCCGACGAGTCTCTGCATATAGAAGACTTTTTCGTTCAGGTGGAAACCAACATCGTTTTAGACCTTCCAAACAGCGCAAAAATGCTTTATTGATTTAAGGTTGATATTTTAATTTATCTTAGAAAATGCTTTATTTATCTGAGATAAATATTTATACGAATATTTAACTCATTAGATATTAATGCAATAGTCTTTAACGGGATTTCAACTTAAATATTTTTCGGTAAAACTATAAATAAAATTTTTTCTATTTTTTTATATATACCTTTTATCCGTTGACAAAAATATTTAAAATTGTTAAACTACTTATTAGCCGCTTGAAAAGGGCAACTAAGTGCGCAAGCCGCCCGGTCAGCGAGACTGGTGAAGAGGAGGTATTTTTATGTACGCTATTATTACAGCAGGCGGAAAACAGTACAAGGTTGAAAAGGATCTTAAACTCAATGTCGAAAAGTTAGACGCTAATGTCGGCGATAAAGTCAAATTCGATTTGCTCTTTATTAGCGACGAAGGTAAGGTTACTAACGGCAATCCTATCAAAAACGCTTATGCGGAAGCCGAAGTTTTAGCTCAGGGCAAAGATAAGAAGATTATTGTTTTCAAGTATAAAGCAAAAAAGAACGAAAGAAAGCGTCAAGGGCACAGACAGCCTTTTACTACCGTTAAAATTCTGTCAATAGTTCAGGGCTGATGACTACGGTAGAAGTTTACAAAAAAAACAACAGCATTTATAAAGTCGTATGCAACGGACATACGGATTACGGAATAGCAGGCGAGGATATAGTTTGCGCCGCTCTCTCATCGGTAGTTCAGACAGCACTTTTAGGACTGCTTCAAATTGCGGTAATAAATGTCGAATACAAAGCCGATGACAAAGAAGGTTATTTTGAAATGGTTTTACCGGATAATTTATCTTCTTCAAAAAGGCACGATGCGGACATTATTTTAAATACTATGCTTTGCGGAGTAAAAGATTTGCACGAAGGCTATTCCGATTTTGTGGAATTGGAGGTTCATTAAAATGTTTATTAATATACAGTTATTCGCCCATAAAAAAGGCGGCGGCAGCTCCAAAAACGGCAGAGACAGTGCGGCTCAAAGATTAGGAGTCAAAAGAGCCGACGGTCAGGGAATTCTTGCAGGCGGTATTATCGTAAGACAAAGGGGTACGAAAATTCATCCCGGAGTCAATGTAGGTAAAGGCAAGGACGATACCTTATTTGCTCTTAAAGACGGCGTCGTTAAGTTTGAAAGAAAGGGCAGGGACAAAAAACAAGTAAGCGTGTATTGATTGAAAGCCGAACACAATGTTCGGCTTTTTAATATCGTAAAGATTAAAAATTTAATTTGATGTCTTTACGCTCGGTAAGGTTAAATTTGCGCAATTCGATTTGCGTTGTCTAATCGGTTAGATTAAATATACAATTCAATTTGCGTTGTCTTTACGGTCGGTTTTTTATTTAAACGGAGGATAAAATTTTTGGAAAGGTTAATAATCAGTTCAAAGGATTTTTGTATTAAAGAAACTCTCGATTGCGGGCAGCTTTTCAGATACAAAGAAAAGGACGGCGTGTACAGCGTTATTTCCAAGGATAAGAGAGCCTTTATTTCTCAGAGCGAGCAAGATATTATTCTTGAAACGGACGACAGAGCTTATTTTGAAAATTATTTTGATTTGAATACCGATTACGGCAAAATCAAAGAGAGGCTCAAAGATAAGCCTTTAATGAAAGAAGCCGTATCCTTTGCAGGCGGAATAAGGATACTAAAACAGGATTTATTCGAAACGGTTATAAGTTTTATCATTTCCGCCAATAATCACATACCGAGGATAAAAAGTATAATAGAAAGGCTCTGTGAGGCTTTGGGAGAGGAAAAGGACGGGTTTTACGCATTTCCGAAGCCAAGCAGAATGGCAGAAAAAAATGCAGATTTTTATTTTAAACTCGGTGCAGGTTACAGAGCCGATTACCTTGCCGATACCGCCCGTAAAATAGATTCGGGCTTCGATATAAACGCAGTTTTTGAAATGGATTTGGAAGAAGCTTCAAAGCACCTTCAAAAACTCAAAGGTGTAGGCGAAAAGGTTGCAGATTGCATACTTCTTTTCGGCGCAGGCAAAACTCAGGCCTTTCCCGTCGATACATGGATTAAAAAGGTGTATTCCGATATATTCAAAGACGCAGTCACAAATAAACAAATGAGACAAAAATTAATGAGTCTTTACGGCAGAGACAGCGGATATGCTCAACAATATTTATATTATTATAAAAGGGAGAATAAATGAAAAAAACAGCAATTTTTCTCGACCTCGATTTAATCGATTTCGAAGGCTTTAAAAAACTGTACGAAAGACTTTCTTCGTTTTGCGATATTCAGTCGGTAACTTTATATTCTTTTAGAAAAGGCAGGGATTCCCGGTTCAAAAACTGTATTCAGGAGTATTGCGTTAAAGTCAACGACAGCATTTCGCTGAAAAACGAGAAAAACGCAAAAATCGCTCTCGATATAGCCTCAGCAGTTTTAAAAGGTAACTACGACGCAGTAAGTTTTGCCGTTTCGGAAAAACTTGCTCAAAGACTTACTTCTTTTTTGAAGGATGAAGGTAAGTTCGTAATTACTTTTTTTGATATATTCGGAGCGGATATTGTTTATAAAGATATTCTGAAAAGCCAAAACAATAAACCTTCGGATAAATCGAACGCTATTTTAAAAAATCTGTTTTCCGATGAAAATTTGTCCGCCGAAGATAAATTTCAACCTAAATTAAAAAAATTGAAATCAGATTATATCAATCAGCTTCCCGAAGATGATTTTCAAAACCTTCTCGACAGATTTTTGTCGGTGTGACGCCATTTAAATACTTTACAAATTTTTTGCGATAGGTTATATTAATATATAACCTATTTTTTATATATAGGGATTTTACAACAAGAGGTGACGATTGTGGGTAGTATTAAAATCAATAAATCTCTGTGCAAAGGTTGCGGTCTTTGCGTCGGCGCTTGCCCTAAAAAAATATTGAGATTGTCCGAAACAGAGATGAATGCAAAAGGTTATTTCGTAACCGAAATATTCGAACCGGAAAAATGTATCGGCTGTGCGTCTTGTGCGGTTATTTGTCCCGATTGCGTTATAGAGGTGGAAAGATGAGCGAAAAAGTTTTAATGAAAGGTAATGAAGCAATAGCCGAAGCGGCAGTAAGAGGAGGTTGCAGATTCTTTGCAGGTTATCCTATTACTCCTCAAAACGAAGTTCCCGAATATCTTTCCAAAAGACTTCCGGAAGTCGGCGGAACCTTTATTCAGGCAGAAAGCGAAGTTAGTGCTATAAATATGATTTACGGCGCAGCAAGCGTAGGCGCTCGTGCTCTTACAAGTTCCAGCTCGCCGGGTATCAGCCTTAAACAGGAAGGTATTTCCTATATCGCAGGCGCAGAGCTTCCTTGCGTTATAATAAATATGGTAAGAAGCGGCCCCGGACTTGGCGGAATTCAACCTGCTCAGGGCGATTATTTTCAGGCTGTTAAAGGCGGCGGTCACGGGGATTATAAACTTATAGTTCTTGCTCCGTCAACCGTTCAGGAAGCAGTGGATATGGTCTACGGCTCTTTCGATTTGTCGGAAAAGTACAGAGTCCCCGTTCTTATTTTGGGCGACGGTATGATAGGTCAGATTATGGAAGCCGTTTCTCTTCCCGAAATGAGAGATGTCTCAAAAATTAAAAAACCCGATTGGGCTCTCGACGGCAAAGGCAGCGGCAGTAACCGCAAAATTATAAATTCTCTTTATATCGAACCCGATGTTCTTGAAAAAATGAATATTAAACTTGCCGGCATTTATCGTCAGATTGAAGAAAACGAAGTTAAGGTGGAAGAGTATCTTACCGATGACGCTACCGTAGTTATAACCGCTTACGGTACCGTCGGAAGAATCGCAAAAAGCGCTGTAAATATTTTAAGAAGCAAAGGTATAAAAGCAGGGCTTATAAGACCTGTTACCCTTTTCCCGTTCCCGTATTTTGCTTATGAAAAAGCGGCTTCTTCAAATAATGTCAAAAAATTCGTAACTGTCGAACTTTCTATGGGACAGATGATAGAAGATGTCAAACTCGGTGTAAACGGTAAAAAACCCGTCGAGTTTTTCGGTAGAAGCGGCGGTAATGTTATGTCCGCAGAAGACATAGTCGATTTTATCATTTCAAAGGAGGTATAATTATATGGCAAAAGTTTTTCAGAAATCTTCCTTTCTTACCGATGCGGTTTTGCATTATTGCCCGGGCTGCGGTCACGGTATCGTTCACAGACTTGTCGCTGAGGCCCTTGACGATATTAAAGCGCAAGGTCACGTTATAGGTATCGCTCCCGTAGGCTGTGCGGTTTTTGCCTACAATTACTTCAATTGCGATATGATAGAAGCGGCTCACGGCAGAGCGCCTTCCGTCGCAACGGCAGTCAAAAGAGTTAATCCCGATAATATAGTTTTTGCATATCAGGGCGACGGAGATCTTGCAAGTATAGGTCTTTGCGAAACCGTTCACGCAGCAGCAAGAGGGGAAAACGTTACTATCGTATTTATTAATAACGCCATTTACGGTATGACGGGCGGGCAGATGGCTCCAACCACTCTTATCGGTCAGAAAACCACTACTTCTCCGCTCGGAAGAAATCCTGCCGTAAACGGCAACCCGATAAGAATTTGCGAACTTCTTTCAACTCTGGACGGACCTTCGTATATCGAGAGAGTAGCCGTTTACGACACTCCGCATATACTGTCTGCAAAAAAGGCAATAAGAAAGGCTTTCGAAAATCAAGTTAACAAAAAAGGTTTTTCTCTTATCGAAGTTTTATGTAACTGTCCTACAAACTGGGGAATGACTCCTCAGCAGTCAATGGATTACATTAAAAACGATATGACTAAAATTTTCCCGCTCGGAGTATTCAAGGAGGTTTAATATGCAGAATATAATAATAGCAGGCTTTGGCGGTCAAGGCGTTTTGAGTTTAGGACAGTTTATAGCTTATTCTGCAATGTATGAAGGAAAAAATGTTACATGGCTTCCTTCATACGGCCCCGAGATGAGAGGGGGAACGGCAAATTGCAGCGTGGTCGTTTCAGACGAACCTGTTGCCTCGCCCATTATTGCTTTTCCCGATACTCTTATCGCTATGAATAAGCCGAGTCTCGATAAGTTCGTAGACAAGGTTAAGCCCGGCGGACTTATTATCGTAAACAGTTCGATTATAAAAGATAAAGTAAAAAGAACAGATGTAAAAGTTTGTTATATCAACGCAAACGAACTGTCTTTACAGGCAGGGAATACTAAAACGGCAAATATCGTTGTTTTAGGTGCGTTTATGAAACAAACAGGACTTTTTGCAAAAGAAGATGTCATTAAATCCATCGAAAAAATATTCGCTAAAAAACCGAAAGTCATCCCTATGAATATAAAGGCTTTCGAGATAGGATACGAAGCATAAAATAATTAAGCAGCTAAAGATAATTTACTTTCGGGGTTTTTTCAGGGGAAATGTGGGAAATTAAATAAAGTTTTATTTTCCGTATCGGAATAAAACGAAGAGAGATTAATTATGGATAGAAACTGCGCAATTTTATTGAATTTTTCGTCTTTACCGTCCGATTTTGCCATAGGCGATTTCAACGATAAGGCAATAGACGAAATTATAAGCGGTCTTAAAAAAATGGGTATAAAAAGGTGGCAGACTTTGCCTGTAACAATTACAGGCAAAGGCAATTCGCCTTATAGCGGTGTGAGTTCCTTTGCGGGAAATCCCCTTTACATTGACCCTTATAAGCTTATTAGAGACGGTTATATAAGTTATGACGAAGTAAAAAAATTTACCTTTTCCGACGACGGATATCTGGTAAATTACGATGAAGCCGAAAGGGAAAAATCTCAAATTCTCAGAATATGCTACGATAACAAAAAAGCCGAATTAAAGCAGAAGCTTGCTAATTTCGTAAGAGGAAAAAGCTGGCTTAACAATTACGCTCTTTTTATGACTGCAAAAAAAGTCTTTGACGGTAAAGCGTGGTATGAATGGGATAAAGGATTGAGAGACAGAAAGCAGTACGCTTTAAGAAAATTTAAAAAAGAAAACTTAGACCTTTTCTATTATTTCGTTTTCGAACAGTTTATTTTTGCAAAACAGTACAGAGAAATTAAAAAGAAAATCAATTCGGAAGGTATTAAAATTATAGGGGATATGCCTTTCTATGTCGATTACGACAGCGTCGACGTCTGGTATTTCAACAAAGACTTTATGCTCGACAAGGACAAAAAACCCAAACTCGTTTCGGCAGTTCCCCCGGATGCTTTTTGCAAAGACGGACAGCTTTGGAATAACCCCGTATATGATTTTGCGGCAATGGAAAAAAATAATTTCCGTTATTTCAGACAGCGTATCACTCTTGCTATGAGAAGATACGACGCACTGCGTTTAGACCATTTCAGAGGCTTTTCAAGTTTCTATGCCGTTAAGTACGGAGCAAAATCAGCAAAAGGCGGAAAATGGTATAACGGACCGGGAATGAAATTTATAAATATTTTGAAAGATAAATTCAAAAGAGCGGAATTTATTGCAGAAGACCTCGGAACAATAGATAAAAAGGCCCTTAAACTTTGCTTAGACAGCGGCTTTGCTCAAACCCGTGTTTTAGGCTTTGCCTTCGACAGCGCAAACAACGAGCATCTTCCTCATAACTACACTCAGAACTGCGTGGCTTACACTGCAACTCACGACAATATGACTACTTTGGGCTTTTTACAAAATGCGCCCGAAGATAAAAAATTGTATGTTTACAATTATTGCAGAATTACCGACAAAAACGATACCGAAACGGTTAAACAGATGATGACCTATTTAATCGCATCGAATGCCCGCACGGTAGTTTTTCCCGTTCAGGACATTCTCGTTTACGGCAACGATACTCGTATGAATGTTCCGGGAAAACCTCAGGGAAATTGGGTGTACCGCCTTACTTTTGACGCTTGGAAATCAATCGATTACGGCGCAATTGCTTGGCAGAATTATGTTTACTCACGCTGATGTTTGTTTATATTACGGACAAAAATACAAATAACGAAAAAATACTCGATATTCATAAAAGGCTTACCGAATCCGATAAAGACCTTGTGCTTACAAAAGACGGTTCTGGCAGGCCTTTGTTAAATGAAGGGTATATTTCCATTTCGCACAGCGGGGAATATAAAGTCGTGGCGATTTCATCGAAAAAGGTGGGTATCGATATCGAAAAACACAGGGATATTAATTTTCAAAGAATTGTTTCAAGGTTTTTTAAAGATACTCGGATTTCCTCTTTGAATGATTTTTTCGGGCTTTGGGTAAAAAACGAGGCTTATCTCAAATTTACGGGAGAGGGACTTAAAAAGTTAGGCAAAAAAAATAATTATAATAAATCCCGACTCTATACTTTTATAGAAGGGTACAGTATGGCAATTTACAGCGACGATAAAAAGTGCGCTTTTTGTTTTATTTAATAAATATTTGACATAATATATTTATAATGATATAATTTTATTAATCACAAAGGGGGATGTTTATGGTCTTCGAATATATAAGAGATTTACTCTCAACACAGTTTAAAACAGATAAGGATAAAATTACTCTCGATACCGATATAATTGAGGAACTCGGTGCCGATTCTCTCGATTTAGTAGATTTGATTATGAACATCGAGGAAAAATATAATATCACGGTTGAAGACGACGCTGCGTTAGGACTTAAAAAAGTTAAAGATGTAGTCGATTATATCGAACAAAGACAAAAGTAATTTAATTATGATTATATAAAAGCCGTTACATAAGTAACGGCTTTTTTGTTTTTTATTTTAAATAAATTTTAAAAGAAATATTTATATATTTAAACTTTATCATAAACCTAACTTGTTTACTCCGTCTATATAGGCAAGGATAGAAGCTTCGAGTATATCGGTGGATACTCCTCTTCCGTTCACCGTGTTTTCGCCGTCCGAAAGTTTTACCAAAGCTTCCCCGAGTGCGTCTTCGCCTTCCGTTACCGCATTAAGACTGTAACTTAAAAGTTTAAGGTTTTTACCTATTATTTTGTTAATCGCAGTAAAAGAAGCGTCTACGCCGCCCAGTCCCGAAGCGTATTCGTTGATAAAATCTTCGTTTTTCAAAAGTATTACATTTGCGTACGCTCCCTGAGAGTGCGACTGTATTACGAAAGATTTAAGGGAATATTTGTTAAGTTTCAAATCGGCTGTATTATTATGAATTATAGCTTCGATGTCTTTTCCCGAAACAAATTTCTTCTTATCGGCAAGGGCTTTGAATTTTTCGAAATAACTGTTTATCTCTTCCGGAGTTACAGTGTATCCCATTTCTTCAAGTTGACTTTGAAATGCGTGCTTTCCGCTGTGCTTTCCGAGAATTATTTCGCTCCTTTTCATTCCTATATCTTCGGGTGAAAAAATCTCATAGGTGATAGGGGCGGCGAGTACTCCGTGCTGATGGATTCCCGATTCGTGTTTGAAAGCGTTTGAGCCTACAATAGGCTTGTTTAAAGGAAGTCTGCTTCCTGTTATGTTACTGACAAGTTTGCAGGTTTTATATATAAGTTTCGTGTCGGCTTTGGTTTCGGCTTTCAGAATATCAGCACGTATTTTTAATGCCATAATAATTTCTTCGAGTGCTGCGTTTCCGCTTCTCTCTCCGATACCGTTTATAGTTCCCTCTATATGGTCGGCTCCCGCTTCTATCGCCGATATGCTGTTTGCCGTCGCCATACCAAGGTCGTTATGACAGTGTATTCCGAGTTTTACCTTTTCTCTGTTATTCATTCCGTTAAGATAGGATATAAGAGATTTTACCTCTTCGGGCGTTGCGTAACCCACGGTATCCGCAATATTTACAGTCGTTGCGCCCGCCTTTATGGCAGTTTCAAGAGCCTTTTTCAAAAACTTTCTGTCGGAACGGAATGCGTCTTCTGCCGAAAACTGTACATTGGCGCACTTTCCGCAAGCATATTTGACGCTTTTTTCTATTCTGTCCAAAACTTCGCTTTCGCTCATTTTAAGTTTATATTTCATATGAATTTCGCTCGTCGCAAGAAAAATGTGTATTCTCGACGAAACGGCGTTTTTAAGAGCCTTTTCGGCAGCGTCGATATCGCTTTCAGAAGCCCTTGCAAGACTTGCAATTTCACTGTCTTTAACAGCGTCGCATATCTTTTTGATTGCATTCAAATCGCCTTCGGAACTTGCGGCAAATCCGCCTTCGATTATATCTATCCCGAGTTTTTCGAGCGCTGTTGCTATCTCTGTTTTTTCTTCTGTTTGCATCGAGTATCCCGGCGCTTGTTCGCCGTCTCTCAGCGTAGTGTCAAATAATATTATTTTCTTCATAAGTCACCTTTTATTAAGTATAAAATATTTTAATAAAGTAGTCAATTGAGTTCGGTAAATCTTAGTTGCTTTATTATTTAACTCGTATTTATTTTAGATTTAATTGTTTTCTTTTTTGTTTTTTACCGTCTGTTTGCAATTGTAGAATTGCTATTTTTTATATTCATATTTTAACCTTTTTTCAGCCTGTTTTTCATTAAAATTAATTATCGGTTAAAATTATAATTTATCTTTTACGGTGAATACTTGTTATAAAATCAATAGTGTGTTATAATTATCATTATTAAATTTTTAAGGTAATTATTATGGACAGATTGACTCTTGCAGATTTAAGAAAAAATGTGAATAGTTTCAGCGATAAACAAGTTACGGTCAGCGGTTGGGTAAGGACGGTAAGAGATTCCAAGGTTTTCGGTTTTATAGAACTTAACGACGGTACGGCTTTCAAATCCACTCAGATATTTTTCGATAATAAATTAATAAATTTCGATGATATAGTAAAACTCAACAGCGGAGCAGGTATATCCGTTGTCGGTAAACTCGTTCTTACTCCCGAGAATAAACAGCCTTATGAAATAAGGGCGGAAAAAATTACGGTAGAGGCAGAGTCCGACCCCGATTATCCCTTGCAAAAGAAAAGACACAGTTTAGAATATCTCAGGGAAATCGCTCATTTAAGACCGAGAACCAATACTTTTTCTGCGGTATTCAAAGTCCGTTCAGTTGCGGCTCAGGCAATCCATTCCTTCTTTGCAGGAAGAAATTTCGTTTATGTTCACACTCCTATTATTACCGCAAGCGACTGCGAGGGAGCAGGGGAAATGTTTCAGATAACAACTTTGGATTTGAAAAATATTCCATTGAACGATAATAAGGAAGTCGATTATTCCGAAGACTTTTTCGGTAAAAAAACAAGCCTTACCGTTTCAGGTCAGTTGGAGGCGGAATGTTTTGCGCTTGCTTTTTCAAATGTCTATACTTTCGGACCCACTTTCAGGTCTGAAAAAAGTTTCACGCCAAGACACGCAGCCGAGTTCTGGATGATAGAGCCGGAAATCGCTTTTGCCGATTTGAAAGACGATATGAGCCTTGCTTGCGATATGCTTAAATATGTAATTAAAGAAGTTATGGATAAATGCGGGGAAGAAATAGAATTTTTCGACTCTTTCGTCGATAAAGGACTCAAACAGAGGCTTACCGACTTACTGTCATCCGATTTTGCTCATATAACTTACAGCAAAGCCGTCGAAATACTAAAAAAACATAACGATAACTTTACTTACAAAGTAGATTGGGGCAGTGATTTGCAGACCGAACACGAAAGATATTTAACCGAACAGGTTTACAAGTGTCCTGTCTTCGTTACCGATTATCCTAAGGAAATCAAAGCCTTTTATATGCGTATGAACGACGATGATAAAACAGTTGCCGCTATGGACTTATTGGTTCCGGGGGTAGGTGAACTTATAGGCGGAAGCCAGAGAGAGGAAAGGTACGATAAACTCGTTAAAAGAATGAAAGAACTTAATCTCGACGAAAAAGATTACTATTGGTATCTCGATCTCAGAAAATACGGCGGAGTAAAACATGCAGGCTTCGGGTTAGGGTTTGAAAGGCTTATTATGTATTTAACGGGTATTTCCAATATAAGAGACGTATTGCCCTTTGCAAGAACCTGCAAAAGCGCAGACTTTTAGGATTAAAAAACTTGACAACGGTAAACTAATATATTAATATCTTTATTGCTGCTTTTAAGTTTTAAATTCAATGGATTCGATAACTACGATATAATTAATTTTGAACTAAAATAATTAAAACTTAAACAGCAATATAAATCGAATATGTTCAAATATTTTCCTTAAAAAAGGAAAATTTGCTACTGTGGCTCAGTCGGTAGAGCAGCTGATTCGTAATCAGCAGGTCGCCGGTTCAAGTCCGGCCAGTAGCTCCAAAAAAAGCAAGATAATTCTTGCTTTTTTGATTTTACTCTATAAAAAATTTGTATTAAAAAGTTTGTAAAAAATAATATGCAAAATTAATAAATTCTGATAAAAACTGATATTTGTATTTTAATAAAATATAAAATAATCAGGTATTTATACCGATTACAGTCGAAAAAATACCGATTGAGTTTAATATATTGTAAATACTTTTTTTGTAATCTATAATGATTTTAAGGAGGAAAAATCGAGATGAAATTTGAACTGATAATCGATAAAAGCAAAGAAGAATCTCTTACATTATTATCAAAAAAAGAATCAGCATTTACATCAAAAATTGAAAATTTAGTAATGCAATATAATGGAATAGATTTATTGCAAGTATATTATGAAAATGAAATTGTTAATTTGCCGATAGAAGATATCGAATGTTTTTCGGTTATAGACGGGAAGCTTTATGCAATAGATAATGAAAACAAACGGTTTTTTGTTAATAAAAGACTTTATGAAATTAAAGAAGAATTACCGAAAAATTTTATAACAATTAACAAATCGTCGATTGCAAATAAAAATGCACTTTCTAAATTTACTTTATCTTTCAGCGGGGCGGTGGATGCGATATTTAAAAGCGGTTATAAAGAATATGTATCAAGGAGATGTTTTGCGGAAATAAAAAGGAGGATTAAAAATGAACGATTATGTTAAAATATTTTTTAAAAGAGGTGCGCTTTTTTCGGTTTTAGGGCCTATAATTTATGCCATTATTATACTGATATTAGGTTCAATAGGAACTTTAAATTATGAAATATGGCAAAAAATTGTTTTAGGAATTTTTACAAGCGCAATACTTGCTTTTATTGCAGCAGGAATAAGCGTTGTCTATGAAATTGAAAAATTGCCTATGTTATGGGCGACAGTTATTCATTCGGGAGTTTTATATCTGGATTATATTGCAATTTATCTTTTGAATGGGTGGTTGGCTTCGAATTGGATTACTGTACTCATTTTTACAGCAGCGTATGTGGCAGGATATTTATTAGTTTGGCTGATAATTTATTTTTCAATAAAAGCTAAAATAAAAAGTGCAAATAAGAATTTACAATCCTGATATGAAAATTTTGTTTAATTGAATAGAATTATAAGTTTTAATAAATATATTTCGGTAAAAATGCCATGTTAAAAGCATATAAAAAATCGGTCAAAACTGACCGATTTTTTTAAGCTGATATTTAAAATATTAAAATTACCGATTTTTTAATAATATGAATCAAATCTTATTTTGTAATTTATATTTAAAAATGTATAACTATAAGAGAATAAGGATTAAATAATTGACTTTTAGCCATAAAAATAGTATATTAAAAAAAACTAAACGGAGAAATATTATGGAAGCGAAAAAAACTGCTATTTTAGTTGTTGACATGTTAAACGATTTTGTAACCGGCGCATTGAAATGCGACAGAGGACTTGCCATTGTTCCCAATGTCGCAAGACTGCTTGACGGAGCAAGAAAAAAAGGCGTAGCCGTCATTTTCTGTAACGATGCGCATATTAAAGGTATTGACCATGAATTGAAACTTTGGGGCGACCACGCTATTGCAGGGACGAAGGGAGCGGAAGTTATTCCCGAACTCAAACTTTGCGAGAAAGACTATGTCGTACCGAAGAGAAGATACAGCGGATTTTTCAGAACCGACCTTGAATTATTACTTAAAGAATTAGGTATCGAAAATGTTGTAATGACGGGACTTCATACTCATATGTGCGTAAGACACACTTCTGCCGACGCATACTGCTTAGGATATAATGTTATAGTAGCGTCCGACGCAACGGACAGTTTTACCGAGCAGGATTATAATATCGGTATCGATTATCTGAAAAGTGTGTACGGAGCGCAGGTATTTACCGTAGACGAATTGCTTTCTCAAATAAAGTAATTATTAAGTTATTATAAAAACGAAAGTAATTTTTAAATAAAATTAAATTAAAAAAAGTTTTAATTTAATGTTCTTTTGCCGTACCCATTAAAAAAGCAACGGAAACGAGATATAAATCTCTTACTTGTGACAGTGTAGTGGGCGAAAAATTCATACTTTCGGTGAAACGGACGGCAATCATAAGTGAAAGTGAAAAAAGACCTATTAATGCAACTATTGTAGTTTGAAAGGAATGGCGAGTTTGCTTTTCTTTATCTTCGAGCATTACGGGTTTTTTTTCTGTAAAATTTTTGCTTATAAAATATCCCGAAAGTACGGCAACTGCCGTTCTTGTTACAATATCAAGCCCCGTTCTTGAATCGTTTTCCGGCAAAGGAAAAACCATACTTAACACGAGATTTACAAGAAGTATAACAAAAAACAGCCAGCCATATATCGTTCAATCCGATTGTATTTTTAACGGTATTCCAAAATTTTTTCATTATAATATATTTTATGAATCTACGAAAGAAATGGCGTTAAACATAATATGTAAAATATGGTAACAAGTAATTTTTTTAATTTAAATATATCGCTTAGATCTTATTTATTTATCAATGTCATATTATAGAGTTTCAGTTCGGACAGAATAAAGCATCTTCTGAAAGGAAAAAACCCTTTATATAATAAATACATTTTTGATTCCGATAGTATTAAGTATTGCGGTAGCGTTAATTACAAAATATTTGTTTATAGCTTGATTGAAAAATTGGAGAAAACACAAAAGTTAGAGAAAGTTATTAAGTTATTACAATATAACAAAAAAAAGCGGACTTTTGTCCGCTTTTATTAATTAAATTTATTAAAATACTTTATTTTTGTAAGTATATGGTAACTCTTAATTTATTCAGCGGATACATCGTGTTTTACACGGTCTCTTTCTTCCGCTCTTTTTGCGTTATTCCATCTGTCGGTAGTGCCAACAAGATAGCCGGTAATTCTTCTTATTCTTTCAAAGGGGACAGACTCTGTTTTATATTCGAGTTCAACAAAATCGCCGTCCACTTTAATGTTAAGGTAAACAAGTTCTTTACCTACATTTTTGCTTTTTACATAATCAACATAAGCGTTGATTTCATTTTGCTCTAATGTTCCGTTTGTTACATTGACATCTACCATAGTTCTACCTCCGATTTATTTTAAAAAAATTACAGTATTCTGATTTTCATTATACCTTCTTGACAGTAAAATTCTTTTTCGATATCTTTGGGCATTTTACTGTCTACATCTATAATCATATAGGCAAGTTCGCCTCTGCTGGTGCATAGGATATTTGCTATATTTATTTTGTGATTTGAAAGTATGGTTGTTGCTTTTGCGATAATTCCAGGTACATTTTTATGAACTACCGTCATTCTTTGTACGCCCGCTCTCGGGGATACGGTTGTAGGGAAGTTAACGCTGTTAATTATATTTCCGTTTTCCAAAAAGTCTTTTAACTGTTTTGCAGCCATAACAGCGCAGTTATCTTCGGCTTCGGGAGTGGACGCTCCAAGGTGGGGAATAGTAATAACATTTTTAACTCCTACAAGCTCTTCGCACGGGAAGTCTGTTACATATTTTGCAATTTTACCCGATTTGAGTCCTTCTATAACGGCGTCATTGTCAACGAGTTCTCCTCTTGCGCAGTTAATTATAGTAACTCCGTTTTTCATTTTGGAAACGGCTTCTTTGTTTATAATTCCTTTGGTATCTTTGTTGTAAGGAACATGAAGGGTAATGTAATCGCTTTCGGTTAATATCTTCTGCATTGATTTAGCGTTCTGAACTTCGGAAGAAAGTTTCCAAGCGACATCTACGCTGAGGAAAGGATCGTATCCGAGTACATTCATATCGAGTGCGACAGCCGAATTTGCAATCAAAGAACCTATTGCTCCGAGTCCTATTATACCCAGAGTTTTGCCTTTGATTTCGGGCCCGATAAAGGCTTTTTTACCGCTTTCGACTTGCTTTGGGATATCGGGAGTTCCTTTTAAAGTATTTACCCATTCTACTGCCGAGACAATATTTCTCGAAGACAGAATAAGAGAGCAGAGAACGAGTTCTTTAACTGCGTTTGCGTTTGCCCCCGGGGTATTGAATACAACTATTGCCTTTTCGGAATAGTCGGGGATAGGAATATTATTTACGCCTGCGCCGCATCTGGCAACTGCAAGAAGTTTATCTTTTACGGGATATTCGTGCATGGAAAAACTTCTTAAAAGTATACCGTCGGGATTTTCGGTATCTTTGGTAACATTATAATCAGAATCGAAAATTTTATCGATTTTATTGCTTATTTCATTCAGTTTGAGTATGTTAAACATTTTCTGCTCCTTAATCGTGATTTATTGTTTGTTCTCTTTTTCGAATTTTTTCATAAATTCTATAAGAGCTTTTATTCCTTCAACCGGCATAGCGTTATAAATGCTTGCACGCATTCCGCCAACGAGTCTGTGTCCTTTAAGGGAAACAAGACCTGCGGCGGCTGCTTCTTTTACGAATTTAGCGTCAAGATTTTCGTCTCCCGTGACGAAGGGTACATTCATGATAGAACGGTCTTCTTTTGCTACATTGTTTTTATAAAGTTTCGAATTATCGATAAAGTCGTAAAGCATTTTTGATTTTTCGATATTTATCTTTTCCATAGCGTCAACGCCGCCGAGATTTTTAAGCCATTTGAACACAAGCATAGAAACATAAATACTGAAAGTGGTAGGGGTGTTGTAAAGGCTGTTAGCATTTGCTTGCGTGGAATATTTTAAAAAGTTCGGGCAAGCTTCCGTTGCTCCGCTGTCTACAAGGTCTTTTCTTACTATTACAACGGTAAGTCCGGATGCGGAAATATTTTTCTGTGCGCCGGCGTAAATTAGACCGAAATCGTTTACATTATATCTTTTACCCAATATATTAGAACTCATATCGCATACGATAGGAGCCTTGCTTTTCGGAAGTTCGTTATACTGTGTTCCGAAAATCGTGTTGTTCGAAGTGATATGTAGATAATCTATATCCTCTCTTACTTTTACATTTTTAGGAATATATGTATAAGTTTTATCTTCTGAACTTGCGGCGCATACTATATCGCCGTATTTTTTTGCAACCTTGAAAGCGTTATTTGCGAAGTTACCCGTAATAATATAATCGGCTTTACCTTTTTTAAGAAGGTTAAGGGGAATCGCTTCAAACTGTAAGGTTGCACCGCCTTGAAGATACAGTACATAGTAGTCGTCGGAAATACCCATAAGTTCTCTCAAAAGGGAAATCGATGTGTTATGAATTTCCTCGTAGGGTTTACTGCGGTGACTCATTTCGCATACGCTCATACCTGTACCGTTATAATCTGTAAAATCTTTTTTTACCTGTTCCAAAACTTCGAGCGGAAGCATTGAAGGACCTGCGGAAAAATTATAAACTCTCATAGAAATCTCCTTTTTAAAACAAATTAAATTAAAATAAATTCTATTATTATTAATATAAACATAATACAACTTTTTTTAATTTTTCGCAAGGAAATACTACGGTAAATTAAACGGTATATAAACTATTTATACATATTTTAATTTCTTTTGCTCATTCTATTTACGAGGTGAGAAATATGAAAGGTGTTATAATGGCAGGCGGAATAGGCAGCAGATTAAGGCCTCTGACTAACGATATTCCAAAGCCGATGGTTCCCATAATAGACAGACCGGTACTATATTATATAGTGAATTTACTGAAAAACGCAGGCATTAAAGATATTGCAATGACCTTAAATTATAAACCGCAGAAGATAATAAATTATTTCAAAGACGGAAGAGAGTTCGGGGTAAATATAAATTATTTTATCGAAGACCTTCCTTTGGGAACTGCGGGAAGCATTAAAAACGCCGAAGAATTTATTGACGGAACCTTTGTCGTTATAAGCGGGGACGCTTTTACCAATATAGATTTAAAAAGCGCAATCGCATATCATAAAAAGAAAGGCGGACTTTTGACGGTAATTTCGAAAAGGGTAGACGATCCGTTCGGATTCGGTGTAATTAAAACCGATAGTCAAGGGCTTATTACAGAATTTAAAGAAAAGCCTGAAAACGCCGACAGTAATCTTATAAATACAGGTATTTATATATGCGACAAAAAGGTTCTCGATTATATACCGCAGGGTTTTTACGATTTCGGCAAGCAGCTTCTTCCGTCGCTTATAGGGGGAATATACTCATTTGAAACCGATAGTTTCTGGTCGGATATAGGAACCTTGTCGTCATATTATAAAACCAACGGAATGGTTGCAGAAAATCCCGAAAAATTTGCAGTAGAAATTTAAAAATATTAAAAAGGCTCGTTAAAGAGCCTTTTTATTTTATAGGTAAATCAAATATCTTATTTTTTTATATTGCTTTTAAAATTTCTTCTTTTTTCAAATACCGTTTTCAATGCCGTTTTATGACAATAATTTATAATACATTGACTTGATTTAAAATAATTAATATTATATAATAATTATTGCAAATTGTTTAATTTAATGCAGAATAACTGCCTTTAATGTGAAGTTTGGCGTTTTAAACGCTTTTATAAATATTTTTTTCGGAGGTTATATTGAACAAGTCATTAAGATTATATTTTTTAGGGGGCGTCGGAGAGATAGGAAAGAATATGACTGCTATCGAATACGGCGACCATATTATTATTGTTGATTGCGGAAGTTCTTTTCCGCCCGAAGATATGCCGGGGGTAGATTTGCTTATTCCCGATATAAGTTATATTATCGAAAACAAGCACAAAATAAAAGGAATAGTTTTAACGCACGGGCACGAAGACCATATAGGAAGTATGCCTTTTTTGTTAAAGGAGTTAGGGGGTACGGTTCCCGTTTACGGGTCAAAACTCACTCTCGCTTTTTTAGAGCACAAAACCGAGGAATATAAAATCAAAAAGGTAAAAAGCGTTTGCGTAAACGACGGCGATACAGTTAATATCGGCTGTTTCAATGTTGAATTTATAAAGGTATCCCATTCTATTTCAGGGGCTTTTGCTCTTTCGATAAACACCCCTTCGGGAATAATCTTTCATACGGGCGATTATAAAATCGATTATACCCCGATAGACGGGAAGATGACAAACCTCGCAAGGATTGCGGAAATAGGCAAAAAAGGGGTTTTGTTAATGCTCAGCGAAAGCACCAATGTTGAAAGAGAAGGCTACACAATGAGCGAGACGACGGTGGGAAAATCTTTCGACAAGTTATTTTCCCAAAATATAGGGAAGAGAATAATAATAGCCACTTTCTCGTCCAATATCCACAGATTGCAGCAAATACTCGATCTTGCGGATAAATACGGACGAAAGATTGCCTTTAACGGAAGAAGTATGCTGAATTCTCTCGAAATGGCGACTAAAATCGGGGAATTGCATTATAAAGCCGAAGATATCGTGGATATAGATAAAGTATCGAAACTTCCGCCCGAGCGTGTAGTTATAATAAGTACGGGAGCGCAAGGAGAACCTATGAGCGCTCTTGCCAGAATGGCGTCGGGAGAAACCAACAGTAAAATTACCGTAGGACCTATGGATACGGTAATAGTGTCCGCTTCGCCCATTCCCGGCAACGAAAGAATGATTTACAATGTAATAAACAACTTGTATAAAAAAGGAGCAAGCGTAGTTTACGGAGCGCTTGAAGAAGTGCATGTTTCGGGACACGCTTGCAAGGAAGAAATTAAACTTATGCTTTCTCTTGTAAAGCCCCGTTTTCTTATTCCCGTTCACGGTGAATACCGCCACTTGAAGCAACAGGCGGAACTTGCCGAAAGTTTGGGTATAAGACAAGCGAATATCCTTATTCCTTGCATAGGAGCCTGCGTCAATGTCAAAAAGAACGGAATAGCAATCGAAAAAATTGTAGAAGCAGGGAATATGTTCGTTGACGGATATGTTATAGGAGACGCCGACAGTTCGGTTATTAAAGACCGATTGAATTTAGGCGAAAACGGATTTTTGATTACGATAATAAAGGTATCTTCCAAAGACAACAGAATGATAGGAGAGCCCGATATAATAACAAGAGGAATTCATGCTCTCGAAAAGAACACCGAACAGTTAAAAGATATCGTAACCGGAACATTTTTGAATTCCGACTATACGGGCGAAGAGAACAATCAGCAACTTAAAGCCGATATACGAAAAGATGTAAGAAAATGGCTTTTAAACAATACCCTTCAAAGGCCGATGATATTGCCTATAATAATAAATGTATAGTGAGAGTCAAAAAGCAATACTTTTTCAAATGGAAGAGTATGCCGAAAAAAACCATATACCTATAATGAAAAAGGAAAGTCTTGCCGTTCTCGTAAAAAAAGTTAAGGAGAATAATCCGAAAGACGTTCTCGAAATAGGAACTGCGATAGGGTACAGCACGGCGCATATTTTGATTAACAGCAGGGCAAAAGTTTATACAATCGATATAGACGAAGAAAGAACAAAAGAGGCTAAAAGGAACCTTGATAAATTGGGACTCATTAAAAGAACGGTTTTTTTCAGCGGAGATGTAAAAAACATTCTTCCTTTGGCAGAAGGAAGTTACGATTTTATACTTCTTGACGGACCTAAAAGCTGTTATCCTTTGCTTTTGGAAAACGCATTGAGATTGCTTAAAGACGGCGGAATGCTGTTTTGCGACGATGTAAAGTATTCGGAAGTAAAGGAAGGGAAAATCGGCGCAAAACACAGAAGCATATCGAGAAATATAAATTATTTTATCGATATTCTGAAATCCGACAAAAGACTTAAAACTGAGTTTTACGGCGGCGGCGACGGTTGTGCGGTTGCTGTAAAACTTTCGGGAGATATCAATGATTGAACTTCTCTGTCCTGCGGGAAATTTTTTAAAACTTAAAACCGCTTTTCATTTCGGCGCCGACGCCGTTTATTTTGCAGGAGAAAATTTCGGACTCAGGGCAAGGGCGGATAATTTCACTTTTGACGAAATCAGACAGGGCTGCGACTTTGCTCACGGTATCGGGAAAAAGTGCTATGTTACGGTAAATATTTTTGCGGAAAACTCCGATTTCGAAAAACTTAAAGACTATTTAAAAGTACTTGAAAAAAGCAATGTGGACGCAGTTATTGTTTCCGATATGGGAATATTCGATTATATAAAGAAAAACTCGGGTTTGAAAATACATGTAAGCACACAGGCAAATGTTACCAATAAATATGCGGCAAAGGCTTATGCCGAGCTCGGTGCAGAACGCATAATTCTTGCCCGTGAAGTAAGACTTAAAGACATAAGACAAATAAGAGATTTTTTGGACGATAAGGTTATGCTCGAAGTATTTATACACGGCGCAATGTGTATTTCTTACAGCGGAAGATGTCTTTTAAGTAATTTTTTGACGGGAAGAAGTTCCAATAAAGGCGACTGCGCTCAGCCTTGCAGATGGGAATTTATACCTTCCGGCTGCTCTGAAAGCCAAGCCTTCCTACTCGAAGAAGACAGAAGAGGAAGCTATGTTCTGAACGGAAGAGACCTTAATATGTTTATGTATCTCGATAAACTTAAAGACGCAGGCGCAGAGTCTTTTAAAATAGAAGGCAGAATGAAATCGGAATATTATCTTGCCACCTGCACCAACGCTTACAGAAAAGCCGTTGACCTTATGGAAAACGGAATAGATTTTAAAGACAATATTTTATACGAAGAACTCTTTAAAACTTCAAACAGAGGTTTTACGACAGGACTCTTTTTCGACAAACAGATTTTAACGGAAAATCCTTATGAAAAGGGAAAAGAATGTAAGTTCGCAGCTTCCGTTCTCAAAAGAGAAGGAAACAGAATACTTATAGAGCAAAGGAACAGATTTAAAGAAGGAGACGAATTAGAGGTCGTTTCGCCTAATGTCGAATGCAATACTAAGTTTAAAGTAAAAAATATGACGGATATAAACGGAAAAAAAATAGACGATGCCAAAAATGTACAGCAACTTTTGTATGTTGACTGTCCGTATGAACTCGAACCTTTGGATATATTAAGAACGGGAGGCGTTAAAACCAATGGCTAAAAAGACTATTGTTATACTATACGAAAACGATAGATATGCAGAGTGCGCTCTCACCATGTATAAGCGTCTTCTTGAAAACCAAGAAAACGAAGTTCTTATTTTCAACGAAAAGATTTATAGTCCGATGATGACCTTGCAATTAAAAAACAGAATTAAAAATTCTTTAATCAGAAATTTTAATTATATTGCTCGCAGTTATATGGCTTTTCGTGATAAAAATCTTAAAGCAAGACTTAATAACAGCGAAAAAAAGAAAGAAAAACTTATATCCAAATACAGAGACAAAACATTAAAAGGGGATTCGAGTAACAGAATAAGAAATATTATTTTGCGTCATGCGCCCGATATTATAATCTGTTTTTCAAAGGCAACCAGAAATCTTGCTTTAAAAGAAAAGTACCGTTTAAAAGACGATAAAATAAGTATAGTAACCGTCATTGCGGAATTTACTCTTAAAGGAGAACTTGTAGATTTTGCAAACGATATATATTTTGTTGAAAACGAGGAAGTGAAAAAATCTCTTACGGAGTTAGGGATTTCTTCCGATAAGATTTTCGTTGTCCCGATTTATGTCAGTCCCGAGTGCGAAAAGGGCATCAAAGACGGAGAAGAAGAACAAATCAAATTCGATAACGAACATAAAACGGTTTATCTCAATTGCGGCGCATACGGCAATCCTTTAATGAAAAAGGTTTTCAACGCAATCGTAGAGTACACAAACTCATTTAACCTTATTGCGGAAACTTCCGAAAATCTTTCTCTTGAAATATTTTTTAAAACGGTAGCCAAAAACAAAGGTGCGGAAAGCGTTGTTATTTGCAGTAAAATGAGTGAGTTCGATATGCTTAATATTTCCGATATTGTAGTTTGTCCGCCCGAAACATCGATTATGATTAAAGCCATGATGGCAAAAAAACCTATTATTCTTACGGCGCCTTACGGTAATTTACAGAAGAAAAATCTCGCTTATGCCGTTGAAAAAGGTTTTGCTCTCGACGGCAGCGATATATCAAAACTCATTGAACTTATTTTAGACACTCTTAAAAGCAATAACGAAAAACTTATGCAAGGTGCCACGGCCTACATTGAACAGAATAAGGGTTTTTATCATACAGACGATATTATCGAAAATAACCGTATGTATCTTGAACAGAAAGCCCGTTCCATAAAAGAAATCGAAGAAGCAAAAATTCTCGAAGAAAAGGAAAAAGAAGAAAAAATGGATAAAATGGAAAAGGAAATAAACGAAAAAATCGATAAAATTATAACAGCACATAAAAAGAATAAGAAAAAAGGAAAAGGTTAAAACTATGGTAAAACATATTGTAATGTACAAGCTAAAAGAAAACAGTCAAAAAGCAAAGGAAGAACTCGTTAATGTTTTTCTTTCGATGAAAGGAAAAATTCCGTACTTAAAAAGCATAACTTCGGGTGCCGATTTTCTGAACAGCGAAAGAAGTTACGATGTAGTCCTGATTTGCGAATTCGAAAGTGCGGAAGATATGGAAAAATATAAAAAACACGAAGTACATTTGCCCGTAGTCGATTATGTCAAAAAGACGGTTCAAGAGTCTCACTCGGTAGATTATATATTTTAAGGAGAAAGTTATGGTAAATCCCAAAGCAAAAATCATTTTAAAAGACGGAAGAGAAATGAATTTCGAATTATGTCTCGATGTTGCACCCATTACCGTAAAAAACTTCGTTAAACTTGCAAAAGAAGGTTTTTACAACAATCTGATATTTCACCGTGTAATAGAAGGGTTTATGATTCAGGGCGGCGGTTTCGATAAGGATATGAAGGAAAGAAAGTGTCTGTCTACAATTAAAGGAGAGTTCAGATCCAACGGCGTTACAAACAATTTAAAACATACAACCGGCGTAATTTCGATGGCAAGAACAATGATTAAAGACAGCGCAGGAAGTCAGTTTTTTATATGCGTAGACAATGCTCAACATTTAGACGGCGAATATGCGGCTTTCGGAAAGGCGCTTGACGAAGAAACCAAAAAGATAGCCGTAGATATATCCAAAGTTGAAACCGAACCTCATTTTCCGCACGAAGATGTTCCGGTAGAACCTGTTATAATTGACAGAATCGAAATTATCTGATTTTACTATTAAAAACAAATTTAAAAGTAACTATCAAAAAAGACCTTTAATAGGTCTTTTTTTATTAAGGAAATTTTTTATTTAGTTCGATTTGTATTTAATCAGTAAACAGTACAAAGTATAAATAAATCCTTCTGACCGTTGTTCTGTTTATATTCCGCATAGGACGAATTGCTTGTAATTATAAATGTAGCGTAATTTTCTTCTATACTGAAATGTCCTGCTTGGCTGTTTCCGTAACTTGTAAGAATCTTTGTGTTAAGCAAAAGAGAGCCGTAAAGGGTAAGCATTACGGTTTTGATTTGTCCTGCTCCGTCTTTTATGCTTCCAAGAAAATATGTTTTATTATCTGAAAATATCGCTTTACGAATATTTATTATATTGGAAAAATCGGTATTGTTTCTGCTTTCTTCGCTTCCGTCGGGCGCATAATATCCTACATAAGGTTTATCGCAATTTACAAACACATAAAAAAATCCGTTGTCCTTTATGAATAATTCCGTATTGGAAGCGTCGGGAAATTTTATCGTAAATTCAATATCGTTATTTATTTTAATAAGATTTATATTGTCGTTTTCTTTTTCAAAAATATAATATCCGTTATTTTTGTATTCAGCATAAATTATCTCGTTTTTTGTAATCTGTTTGTCGGTAACGGTATTTAAATTTGCGTCAAGTTCAATCATATACGAACCGTCGTCGAATCCTAAGAAAAAGGCAAGTTTTTCTCCTTTTGAAAATACAAATGATTTTATATCCGATACACTTTTTTGAAATATCAGCCCTTTGCTTAAATCGACTGCGTTTACCGATATTGCCGTCTGATAGAAAAGATATAAAGAGCTGTCGCAGTTTACAAGTAATGCATTTATATAATCGGCTTTGACCGTGTATACAGTTTGAGTGGTTTTCGTATCCGATTTATAGACTACGAGGGTTCCTTTTTCATCTGTAAGTATATGAACTTCGTTATTGAAAGTGCAGCTTGACAGATATTTTCCTTTGCTTAAAAGAAGGGGAGCACAGTCTATAAGTCCGTCTTTGTAAACCCGAGCAAGGTTTATACCTGCGTTTTTCACATCATAGTTGTTGCTGTCGCTTTCAAATATCAAATCGTAATAATTTTCCTTTTCATATACTTCGATTAAATTTTCGTTTCCGCT
Source organism: uncultured Clostridia bacterium (assembly GCA_944342015.1). Classification (GTDB taxonomy): domain Bacteria; phylum Bacillota; class Clostridia; order Christensenellales; family CALVMC01; genus CALVMC01. The sequence continues at coordinate 46,590 of CALVMC010000004.1, read as the reverse complement.
GCCGCCTATGTTCTGAATGAATTTATAACCGCCCGAAAGTATTTGCGGTTGTTTCGGGAAAGTTGTGAGCGGGGGAGTATAAACGGGCGTATCGGTTTCGTTAAGATTGTTTTCGGTTGATTCGCTTGTCTGACGCAAATTTTCGGCGTCTACAAGAAGAGATTTATATAAAAATGCGCAAGTAAGTATTATTGCCGCCGAAAGAAAAACAATGCCCCATTTAAGGAGTTTTTTTATCTTGGTTTTTTCCATAATTTTCCACCTCGTCGAATATTATAAACGAGGAGAAATCGGTTGTAAACGGGGGTAACAAAACTTCCGATATTGTTACAAAATTATTCAATTTCGGAAATTATACACTCGACAATCTTTTCCGGAATTATTTTGTCATAATCATATTTGTTAGGTTTTGTTTCTTTAAGTTTTTTTAAACTGCCAAGAAGATTTTCGCAATTAAGTAAATCCTGTTTCAAAGTCATAGCGTATCCTTTATTAGTGTAATATTCTGCATTGAGTTCCTGGTCGCCTCTCGAATTTCCTTTCGGAAGGGGAATAAAAAGTACCTTTTTACCACAAGCAAGAAGTTCGAGTGCGGCAGAAGCTCCTGCACGGGATATTACAGTATCGGCAGCATCTATATAGTTTTCTATATCATCGGCAAACTGTATCTGAAAGTAGCCTTTTATATCGGTTTCGGTCATTTTATTGTTTCCGGTAATATTTATTATGTTGTATTCTTTTACAAGTTCTTTCGCACATTCAAAAATACAATCGTTAATTTTTTTCGCACCGCTGCTTCCGCCTAACACCAAAAGCACGGGCTTATTGTCGAGATTGAATCTTTCTTTTACTATATTGCCGTTTCCGCAAAATATCGATTCTCTTATGGGAGTTCCTATAAAAATTCCTTTTTTACCGGCTTGCGTTTCTTGAAAGGATGTAATTAACTTATTTACATATCTCATACTTACTTTATTTGCAAGACCTAAACTCATATCGCATTCGTGAGCTATTACAGGTATTTTTCTTCGGCTTGCGGCTATTACGGTAGGAAGAGCAACATATCCGCCTTTTGAAAATACGGCGACAGGTTTTGTTTCGTCAATTATTTTTCCCGCTTGTTTTATTGCCGTATGCAATTTGAAAGGAATTTTAAGATTTTGAAAAAATTTTTTTCTTGAAAATTTTACAGGCGATATGCTTCTGAAAGGCAAAAGGTATTTTTCGCAAATATTTTTTTCCATACCGTTTTCGCTCCCTATAAACAGTATTCGATCAAAATGTTTTTTTAATTCAGAGATAAGGGCGATGATAGGCATTACATGGCCTGCCGTACCTCCTCCGCATACAATAATCGTTTTCATATTCATTCCCTTTAAATTTTATCGCAGATAATTATCTTGTTAAACAGATATTGTATTTAAATTTTAAATCGATATTTTATTATTTAATCAAAGCTATTTTTAAATATAAAACATGGCGTTAAAATTTTGCCGTTTTTTAAAGCATAATTATCCGTTTTTATATTATAAATATGCTGAATATGTATATTTTTATACTTTTTTAATAAATATATTGTATTTAATCTAAATTTAATTGAAAAATTTTCAGGTTTGTTTTAAAATAATATTGTTAATTACGGAGGGAGTTATGAGTAGTTTTTATTTAACAGCAAAAGACGGTAAAGAAATTTTTATAAATAAATGGGATAATGTTAAAAGCCCTAAGGGCGTTGTCCAGATTTTACACGGCATGGTTGAATATGGCGGAAGATATGACGATTTCGCTAAATTTTTAAATACCAACGGTTATTTGGTATTTGCAAGCGACCACAGAGGACACGGAAAAACCGACGAAAACAGTTTAGGGTGCGTAGGAAAAGATAACTTCGATTTAACTTTATCGGATTGTATAGAACTTTCCAAACAAATTAAAAAAGATTATCCTAATCTTCCGTTAATGGTTTTAGGGCACAGTTACGGTTCATTTCTTCTTCAAAGATATTTACAGGAAACCGACGATTTGGCCTCTTGCGCAATTTTAGTAGGTTCTGCTTATCAGAAAGGCTCTTTACTTAACAGTGCGGGAAGATGTGTAACAGGATTATTATGTTTGTTCGCTGAAAAGAAACCAAGTAAGTTTATGGCGAATATGGCTTTCGGTCCTTACGACAAACCTTTTAAAAGAGAAAATTTAAAAAATGCTTGGCTTACAAAAGATAAAGGGGTAGTTGAAAAGTATAACAACGATAAATTCTGTACTTTTTATGTTTCGGCAGGTTTTATGAATTCTATGCTTAAAGCATTCAAGGCAATGCATAAAACTCAAAATCTTGCTAAAATAAAAAAAGATATGCCTATTTTGATTGCAAGCGGAGATAAGGACCCTGTCGGAAGTTTTTCCAAAACGGTAAAAAAATTATATGACAGTTATCTCGATACCGGTCTTACCGATGTAACTTTAAAACTTTATAAAGACGGCAGACACGAAATACTGAACGAAACAAACAAGAAGGAAGTTTATGCCGATTTCCTTAAATTCTTCGATAGTCATATAAACGGATAAGGGTTTACCGATATTAATTAATTTTAAGTTCATAATTTAAAAATTTAAACTTGGAAAATAAAAAAAACACTGTATCAACAGTGTTTTTTATTTTAATATTTTAGCTTTAATGATACAAACTAAAAAGCTTTAAAACAGATTTTTCCGACATTTAAAATTAATTTTAATGCAAAAAACTGAAAAAAAAGAACGGCAGAGCCGTTCTTTTTCAATAAAGATTTTATCAATCTTTAAACTCGATTTTGTCCATTATGATATTTTGTTTTTCGTTTTCCTTATCGCCGTTCAATGATTTTTCGGCATTTTCGATATTTCTTTTAACGGCTTCGATATCGCCTTGGAAATCGTCATCTATGTAATATTCGGTTGTTTCTACCGTTACATATTTTGTTGTTTCGACCGTCTGTGAGCCTGCCGCATACTTTTTGTTGGAAGAAACCGAAAGACCTGTTCTTGAAGGTTGATCCTTTTTAACGAGCATAGGATTGTTTACTTGTTTGTCTTCGATTTTCGTAGACACCTTTTCAATCGAAGCATCCATAGGAATATAATTATCTTTTCCCGCTCTTTCGGTAACAGGTCTTAAAAAGCCCTTTCCTTTTTTATCCCGTATAATAATTTTATTGGCAGGGGAGGTTGATACAGGGATAAGGTTATTTTCATTCTGTTTATCGGACGCAGCGTTTTGCGTGGATTTTACAGCAGATTTATTAACCGCAGTTTTTACCTTATTTGTATTAGGTTTAGCTGTGTCGGTTTTCTTTTCAGCCGTCGGATTTTCGGCAGGTTTTTTCGCCGTTGCGGCTTCTACCGGCTTTGCGGTCTTTAAATCCGCTTTTTCAGAAGTCTTTTTAGGTTTGGCTTTTATAACCTTAGGTTCATTTACCGGTTTTTCCGAAGCAATTTTCTTCTCGCTTGCAGCCGGAGCAACTTTGTTTTCATTAGGCTTAATTTCTTTTTGCTCGGTTTTACTCTGAGCAGGTTGCTTTGCTATCTTGGTTGCGACGGGTTTTTCAGTTGTCTTTTCTGTTTTTGTTTTCTTGGCAGGAAAATCGGTTTTTTCCGTTTTGCTTTTTACTTCGGAAGATGAATTTACAGGTTCTTTTGCAGTATTTTCAAAAACGGATTTCTGAACCTTTTCAGGTTTTAAAACTGTCTCGCTCGATTCCGTTTTCTTTACTTTGGGAGCAGGGGACTTTTTAGGCTCAACGGTATCTTTGCTTTCTTCTTTAACCGGCTCTGCTTTTGTTTCAGCAGGCTTGGAATCGGTTTTCGGTTTTGCCTTTTTGAGAATCGGTTCTTTTTTGACTTCTGCTTTTTTAGTATCGTCCGATTTCTTTTCAGCCGAACCTATATCGGAATTTTTACCGTCGGATAAAACTTTATCGGATTTTTCTTTTTCAGGCATCGGTTTTAAATCGCTTTTAACAGGTTTTTTGGTTTTGTTAATGTTTTCATTAATGTTTTCCGTCTTTTCTGCTTTGGCAATTTCGGGAACCGATTTTTTAGCGGAAGTTACAGACTTTTCATTGACTGTCTGCGACGATAAAACAGTTTCCTTAACGGCAGTTTTATTCTGTACGGGCTTCGTTGTTTCGTTGTTTGCCGAAATTGTTTCCGCCTTTTTAGGTTTAGCCTTTACAAGTTTGGGTTTACGGTTTTCCGTTTTGTTATTCAAAGAATCGTTTACCGATTGATTTGCTGCATTAATTGTATCTGATTGAGTGTTTTCAGATTTCAAATCGGTAAGTTTTTTTGCAAAGTCTAAATCTCCGCTTGCCTTATTAGCAGCGTTAGTATCGGTCTTTTTGTCTTTATCGAAATAAACTTTATTTTCATTTGCATTTAAATTTATAGGTGACTTAATAGGCGAAACAAAGCTGACAATTTTTTTATCGTCTGTCTTATTGTTTTCAACTGTTTTTACAGGTGAATTAAAGTTTTCCGATAAAGTTCTATCGCTGTTTTTGGGACTTTCGACAGATGAGTGCGGAACCTTATCAGTATTATTTGAAGTTCCTATACTGTGCGGCGCAAAGAAATGTGCAGGACGAAGACTTTCGGCAGAAGTTTTATCGGGTTCCTGTTCGGGTTTAATTCCTGCAATTTCGGCATCGCTGATTCTTACCGCCTTAGTCTTTTTGGATTTTTTATCCTGTTTTGTAACGTCGGAAAATTCATTCAGAACTTCTGCATTGCTGAATTTTTTCTTTTTAAAGCGTTTGAATATGGATTCTTTACGCTTAACTATTGTTGCGTCAATAGCGGCTGCAATCTCTTTTTCCGCTATTACAGGTTGCTGCAATTGGTTATCGGTGTTTTCGGAAGTTGTCTGCGGAAGAAGTTTAATAGGACCTGTGCCGCCTTGATAGTCTTTGACAACATATAAACTGTCGTAAGGATAATACCATTTGGCATAGAGAACCATATTGTTTCTCGGCATTATATCAAAATCGCATAATTGATAAAAATTACCGTCAGTGTACCAACCGCCGAATGCCATACCTTTTTTCACGGGAACGGGAAGATCGAACTTTGTATTTCCTCTTATTTTAAAAGGCTCTATTTCTTCCCCGCCGCATGTGACAAAATATAATGTGTATTTTCTGAACCATAAAAGCCATAAAAGATACAGAAGTGCAAGTATCAGTAAAATCAAAAGTATAGGAACGAGAATCGAAAGAAGTATCAAAGCTCCTATATCGGTTACACTGACGATTATTTGTCTTGTTATCGTTTCATAATTGCTGTCAAGGGGAGTATATGTTGCATAATAATAATTTTCGCCGGCAGGAAGTTTCGTATTAAGGTCTTCGTTCCACGTCCAGCCGCTTGGAAGTTCGACATCTCCTAAAATATTGTTGGTATTGTAATCTCCGTTAATTACAGGAGTTTCTACATTAGGTATAAGTTTATTGACATATACGGTAAGTTCGTTTGATTTGGCAACAACCGTTTGTTTTCCATCGGTAAATGTTACTAAACAAAAATAAGTTGCCGCCTCATTGAGAGCGTTTACAGTAAATGTGCTTAAAGTGTTATCGCTGAAAATTACACCGTCGGTTCTGCGCCATAAATAACTTACAACTCTTCCGTTTTCGGCGTCCGATTTAACGTCGAGAGTCATTATAAGATTTTCTTTTACATAGGTCGTGTTATCATCTTTGTTGGAAGTCAGAGTTACTTCAGGTGCGATTAAGTTCCATTTAGCATAAAGGGTAATATCGCTATCTACGGGCGTATTGAAGAAATATCTGTAAGTTAATTCTTCGTCAAAATGCCAGCCTGCAAAATCATAACCCGAATAATTAGAAGTCGCAGGTTCTCTGAGAGCCGTTCCCGCAAGAAAATATCTTGAAAAATTATCTTCTTCGTTTCCTGTTGAAGAGACATAATCCGCCTTGTTTAACGTTACCGAATGTTCGGCTATATTTTTGAATACTTGAAGCTGAGGATAATAAAAAGTTCTTGTGCTTTCATCGCCTTCTTTGAAATACCATATGCTTTCGTCAAAATCGACAAAACCAATAGGTTTGGTATTTTCGGGAAGAGTCACCATTTCGTCGACATAAAGAGATGTAGCTGTGTTCAAACTCGGATATTTTTCAAAATCGGCAACATAACCGTTATAATAACAATTTATGATAGTTGAATAGGAATAAACGGATATAGGATCCAATATAATTTGATTTTTATTGGTACCTTCTGCAAAACTGATTTTTCCTGCAAAGTAACAGTTTTCCAAAACAGCGTCTTTATAATTATTAACGGTTATACCCGCAATTAAAGGGGAATGTGTATTGCTAGATTCAACTTTAATGTTTTCAATATTTCCGGTATTGTAACAATTTTTGATTGTACCGTAATTGGAATTTGAAATAAAACCGAAAAACGGAACATGGTCAAAAAATTCGCAAGTTATATTACCTGTGTTTACGCATTGTTCAATAATACCGTAATTTGTTACGCATATAATGGAAGATTTGAACATTAACGATCCGCCTATATCGCCTATATTTTGTTTTTTTGCGAATACTATATTAAGATTGGTCATTATATTTCTAATGGTGCCGTAATTGTTAGCCACAATTAATGATACTGAATCACTATGATCAGAAGTTTTATCTCCGAAAGCTATATTGATAGTTCCTTTTGCAAATATTATATTTTCTACAATGCTTCCTTCACTCAGAGAATCAAAGATAGGTTTTCCTAAATTTGCTAGTGTATTAAACATGTTGAAATCGCCGTCAAAGTGACCCGAAAAATTGAAAAGCACACTAGTATAGCCAACGTTTGGAAAATTACCGAAATTAAGATAAGATTTGATAACCTTATATGATGCCGTATTAAAATCCTGAGCGATGGAAGTCTGCGTCGTGCAGACATATTTTAAAATATACATCTGACTGTTGGTTTTTATAAGGTAAGGATTGTTTTCCGTGCCGTTACCGCCTGCAAAAAATTCCCATGAAAGCATAGGATATCCGTATTCGCCGGTTTCTTCATTATTGTTGCCGAGTATTATATTTCTCATGAACACAATTTTGCTTTCGGGATTGTTTTTATCTGCGTTCAGAAGTGTTTCCGCATTCATTGAAGGCAGAACGCTTACATCTATATGGTTTGTGTTTTCTGAATAATCGGTAGAGTATAAAGTGGATTCGTTTAAATCGTTACTGATGATATTTATTCCGAATTTTGAGGAATAGGACGAATTGATATTGTAAGTCGGTTTTGTTGCTATACAATTGTCGTAATTATTGATTACATAGGAATTGCCTAAAATCAAATTAATGTTACCGCTGCCTGAATTTGCGCTTAAATCTCCATAAAGACCGCTTGCGTTATTTGAATAGGAAAGTATGCAAATACTGTAATTGTAACGCAGTGTAATATCGTAATTTTCGGCGCCGTTTTCAAAAACAACGGAACCGAAAATACCACCTGCATTTAAGGCATTCGAAGAAGAGTCCCTACCGATAACAATATTTTCGGAAGGGGGGATAGGAACGCTTTCACTTTCCGGTCTGTTTATAAGATTATTGTAGTCGGAAGAAAGTTTATTGTTTAAGGAAATTTTTCCAGCTATTCCTCCTGCGTTGCCTTTTGAAATAATATTTGCGCTGTTTCTGCAATATGTAATTTCAGTATCGGTTGCATATCCTACTATACCGCCGCTGTTGCTTGATATTGAATTAATATTTGTTTTATTAGTGCAGTTAATAATTATGCTGTTTTCAGCAAGACCTATAATGCCGCCGATATTGGTTATATTAAATGAACCGAGATTTACGGTTGCGCTTGTTTCTACGCCGTTTATTTCGCAATTAAAGGCTTTTCCTGCAAGTATACCGAAATTTTCAACAGTGTCGATTGCATTGGCGATATTTCCGACTTTTATATCTATATACCTGAATATTGTGCCGGTTGCTTGCTTAGCTACTACTGCCGTATTTATATCGGGGGTTAAGTCTGAGCATTCGATATAAAGTTTTTCAATAACTGCGTTTTCGACAAAACCGAAAAGACTCGAACCGTTACTTAAATTAAGTCCGGTTATTTTGTAATTATGACAGTCCAAATTACCTTTAAAAGGATTTGTTTCAGTGCCGATAGGCGTCCAATTTGTCACGGAGGCTAAGGATATATTGTTATTCATTATAAAGTATTCGCCTTCATAACTGTTTCCGTTATTGACTAATGTGGCAAGTTCTGTAAGATCGGATGCGGTTTTTAATATATAAGGGTCGTCCTCAGTACCTGCTTCGCCTGTCGTTCTATAACTCATATTGGTTACTTTATTATCTGCATAAGCAGAAGTAAAATCAGTATTGGTATATAACCATACTATTGATGTGAGTGCAAAAATTAATGCAAGAAAAATACTTACAAGTTTTTTTATTCTTTCCATATTCTCTCCTTAGTATATATAAATATATATTATACTCAGACTTTCATTATACAACTTAATAGGATTTTGTCAAGATAAATGTAGAAAAAAGGCAATCTATGGCTTTAAATACTATTAAAATTTCTTAAAAAAATGAAAAAAAACCGGTTATTTTGGTAAAATTTTACTACTCGAATCTTTTTTTGTCGTTTTATGCTTAAAATAATTAACCGTTATTTATATAATAACCTATATTGACATATCAATAATAATAAGTTAAAATAAATTATAATAAGTTGCAAATAAGAGGTATATATGCAAAATAAGATTACGGAAAGTGACAAACTTCTCGATGAAGAAGGTAAATTAAAACATTGCGGATACGCTACTTCTCTTATTTTGGAATATTCGAGAAAAGATATTAAGTCATCGTTACTTAAAATTAAAGAATGGGATTATTATCTTGTGTCCAACGATAAGTATGCAGTTGCTTTAACTATTGCAGACAACGGCTATATGGGGCTTTCGGGAGTTTCGGTTATCGATTTGGAAAAAGGAGAGGAGATAACTAAAAACTATATGTCTTTTATGCCGAAAGGAAGAACCAATCTTCCTGCCTCTTCCGAAAACGGCGACGTTATCCTATCAACTAAAAAATTCGTTACCGAATTCAAAAACGATAACGGCAGAAGAAAACTTTACTTTAATTGCGAAAGATTTTTCAAGAATAAAAGTCTTACCGTTAATATAGATATTTACGAGCCCGAAGGTGACAGCATCGTTATGGCTACGCCTTTTTTCGAGGACGAGAATGCTTTTTATTACAATCAGAAAATAGTGGGAATGAAAGCATTCGGAGAAGTTATATTCGGCGAAGATAATATTATTTTCGACGACAGCGATACATTTGCCCTTCTCGATTGGGGAAGAGGAGTATGGCCTTATAAAAATTTATGGTATTGGAGCTCCGCTTCCTGTTGGCATGAAGGGAAAGTACTTTCTTTTAATCTCGGCTATGGTTTCGGCGACACGAGAGCGGCTACCGAAAACGCCGTGTTTTTAGACGGAAAAATTCATAAACTCGATAAAGTTTACTTTGAAATACAAAAGGACAAAGAGGGAAAATTCCAATATCTGAAACCGTGGAAAATTACCTCTAACGATAAAAGGATAGAACTTGTTTTCAATCCTGTTTTAGACAGAAAAAATTATTCTTCCGCATTGATTATTTCAAGCGATCAGCATCAGGTATTCGGAAAATTTTCCGGTAAAATAGTTCTCGACGACGGAAATGTAATAGAAGTCAAAGATATGAATGGGTTTGCTGAAAGGGTTTTCAATAAATGGTAGTATCGAAGTTGAATTTTATTCGCATTAATTTATATAATTTTATTGACAAAAAAAATCAAATAATATACAATAGTCACTGCTATGCGGCCATGGCGAAACTGGCAGACGCGTACGTTTGAGGGGCGTATGAGCAATCATATGGGTTCAAGTCCCATTGGCCGCACCAAACCGAGGATAAGGGCGCATCTTGCGCCCTTTCTTCATGTCTCGGACTTCGGTCATTTACGCTTTAGTAAACTCCCTCGTCCTTGCATTTGAAAGTGCACAATCTGCAACCCTTCTGCTCGGTTTGGAGGGTAGCATTTTTATCCATTAAACCCACTAAGTCGCCGCAAGGCGTAATATGCAACAGGTCGGAAAATCCGACCTGTTTGCTTTAACGCCTGCGGCTCCTTTTTCCCAAAAATTTCGCAAATCGCATTTTTTTTAATAAGTATTTTTATATGAATTTAATTTAAAATTCCGTTTAAATATTTTTAAGTTATTTAAAAATATATTTTAAAATTAAATTTATAATATCCATAACAGATAAAGATAAACGATAATAAAATTCATATTTTTTGATAAAAATATGTTTAATTTGACAAACTATTTAATGAGGGGTAAAATCATTATAGGTTTTAACCTAATACAATAAAAGGAGAATAATAATGAAAGAATTTAAAAAGTATCTTGCCGAAGCAATCGGAACAATGGTACTTGTTATTTTTGGTTGCGGCGTTGCCGTTATGACAGGTTGTTCGGACAACGGCGGTATAGTTGCTACTGCCTTGGCGTTCGGGCTTGTTATAGTTGCAATGGCGTATTCGATAGGTAACATTTCAGGCTGTCACATAAACCCTGCTGTATCGTTTGCAATGTATATTGACAGGAGAATAAGCGGTAAAGAACTTATATTTTATGTAATAAGTCAGTGTGTCGGCGCAATAGTCGGCGCTGCAATACTCGCTTTATTTGCAGGCAGTTTCGTAAATTTAGGGGGTAATGCCGTTCAACCTGTTCTTACGGAAGCTTACGGTTACGGCCCTGCGCTTGCTGCCGGTCTTGCAGTTGAAGTAGTATTGACTTTTACATTTGTTCTTGCTATTTTAGGAGTTGTTTCGAGAACGGAAAACAAGAGCGTTACCGGTGTAGTTATCGGTCTTGCTTTAACTCTCGTTCACTTGCTCGGAATCCGTCTTACGGGAACATCGGTAAATCCTGCTCGTTCGTTAGGGCCTGCGCTTTTACAGATGGCAAGCGGCGATTTTACCGCAATTTCTCAGATTTGGATATTCATAGTAGGACCTTTACTCGGTGCGGCTCTTGCGGCATTGGTTTATCGTTATCTTGAAAGTAAAAAATGTCCGATTCAAAAAGCGGTTGAAGTAAAAGAAGAAAAAGAAGAAAATAAAGACTAATTAAAAACCCGACGTAAGTCGGGTTTTTACTAATTTTATTTCATGAAAAAATTTGAATTTCAAAATTTTTAATTATTCTAAAAATAAATTTTATTAAAACAAATGAAAGTTAATTTAATTTTATCAAATTAACGGAGCTTAAAAATTTATCGATTGCTTTTTTCCCTTCTTCGTTATTTTTAAATACTGCCGACTGTTCGAGCATTGTTTGACATTTTATATTTATGTAATCGGTAATTATGTCTTTTGCTTTGCTTACCGTCATATTGATACCGTAATCGTTAATTAACTGAGCAAGCATGGAAGAGTATTCGGAATATACGGAGTTTTTTTCTTTTAAATCGGTTTTGGATTTTCCTGTAAGGAAATCTATTAAAAGAACGCTGTCGCAGATAAGGCGAGACGGGAGTATGAAGTATCCCATTATTTCGATAATACCTATACCTTCCTTTTTAATTTCCTTACAGCTTTCATCGGGGCAGAATATACCTTTGGGGCACTGTTCGGAAGTTCTGTTATTTCTCGGAATAATCAGAAATACCGTTTTTCCGTTTTCGTTATAGCATACCGTGTTTACCGAACTGTGCTGATTTTTTTCGGTTTTGCATATGAGATTTATGCTTTCGTCGTTGTAGTTTATGAAAGCATTTACAATGTCTTCGATAGCGGAAAGAAGCTGAATTTTGTCGTCAGAAGTTATTTTAAATACGGGAAGGTACCATTCAAGAAGTGAAAGGTTTATATTTTCATATTTTTTGCTGTAAAATCTTTCTTTTTCTTCGGCATTGAAAATAGGAAGATTTTTCAATCCCCCTTGCATGTGTTCGTGGCATAAAAGACTTCCGCCTATATTTTCGAGTTCTGTATTTGAAGCGATAAAATAGTCTTCGAACACAGTGGAGAAATCTATCATTGCTTCGAACTTTTTTATATCGTTCTTCATAGGGATATGCTGAGAGTAGGATACGATAATATGCTTTTTAAAATAGGGGAAGGGCGAAAATTGTATATTCCAAAAACTGCCGCCGAGTTCTATCGGTAAAAGTCTCAAATTACTTTTAGCGCCGTTATAAGCGCCTTCGTTTTCCGAACAAAGCGGGCATAAGGGAAAAGGCTTTTCGGAGGACGGCATTTTATCTTTATAAGTTTTTTCGTTAAATGAAGATTCTTTTTTCATTGAGTTGACGGATAAGTATAAAGGAGAATATGTACCGTTAAAACAGTGTGTAACGGTTTTTGAAATTTTATCCTTATTTATGTAATTTCCTTTGACGGCTATATTATAAAAGTATTCCATTGCAAAGTTAGGACCTTTATCGGTAAAAATCTCATCGAAATTTTTTATTATCTCATAAGGTTGCGGAATAAGATAACCTATAAGTTCGGCTTTCAGATTCTCTTTTTCGTCAGGCGGGCATATTCCCGAATTTACGGCGTAGTTTGCGAGTTTATTCAAAATGGAATTAACGCTTTCAATATTCGTTGCATTTTGAACGGAACAGGAAATTTTCAGACGGTTGAAAATCATGTTTCTTGCGCAGTTTAAATTTTCCTGTTTAAAATCGAGATTACTTATCGCATATTGGAGTAAACTTTCTATTGCTTGCGCTGTTTCGATTTGAGAAGTTGATTGTGTTAACGGCATATCGGACTCCGAAAATTAAGTTTAAGTATTATATTAGTTTAAGTGTATTATGGATATATTTAGCAAAATTCCTTTTAAGCAAAATAAATTATATAGTCGGTTAAAAAATTTTGCAACAAAAAACAGAAAACAAACCTAATATAAAATTTAACAGATTGGATTTTCAACGAGTTAAATTTTTTCTTGTTAGGAAAATAACTTGTCAAAAAGAAAACGATAATATATACTTAAATTTAATATTAAGGTGGAAATATGTTAAATAATGCACTCAATCCGATAGCTTTTTCTATCGGTAATTTCGAAGTTAAATGGTACGCCATTATTTTAGTGGCAGGAATGATTGCCGGATTAATTTACATTATTTTGGACGGTAAAAGATATAAACTTTCAAGCGACTTTGCCATAGAATGCTGGTTATGGTGTATAGTACTTGCTATTATATTTGCAAGATTCTTTTATGTTGTAGCTCATCCGAGCACATATTTTCCTATAAAATCATGGGACGATTTTGTAAATTTGTTTGCGATATGGAACGGCGGTATAACCATACTCGGCGGAATACTCGGCGGAATACTCGGAGCCTACATTGCAAGCGTCAGATACAGGCGAAATTTTTTAATGGTATGCGACTATTGCGCACCTGCGGTTTTAATAGGTCAGATTATCGGAAGGTGGGGCAACTATGTAAATCAGGAAGCATACGGTGTGGTTGTTACTAATCCCGATTTACAATGGTTTCCGTTTTCCGTTTATATCGATCATACTCAGCAGTGGCACTGCGCAACTTTTTTCTATGAAATAGTCCTTAACGCCATAGGCTTTGTTGTCCTTTATCTTATAAGCAGGAAGGTAAAACATAACGGAATTATTGCAAGCGGTTATATTTTCTGGTATTGCGTTGTAAGAGCGATACTCGAAACATTCAGACTCGACGCCGTGGTTACAGAAAGCGGACTCAGAGTAACACAGCTTATATGTATAATTTTTGCCGTTATATCTTTTGTGATTATAATACTTATACAGTTCAAGGTATTCGATAAAATCGACAAAAAAGGCTGGCTTTTAAAGGAGCCTGCCGTTGCTGCGGGGGATATTCCTCTCGAAGAGAGAAAAAAAGGCAAAAAGAAAGAACTTTCCGAAGCCGTAGAAGGTGAAGACAATTATACCGTTGAAAATAATTCTGACAGATTCAACGAGATAGTAAACGGTATACTCGAAGAAAAAAAGAAATTAAAAGAAGAAAACGCTTTAAAAGAAGAAAGCAAAAAAACCGAAGAGACGGTAGAATCGGTAAAAGGCGATTTATCCGAAAAAAGCGATTTTGCAGGGGACAAAGAAGAAAAATCCGTTACCGACAATAACGACGGGAATGAAAAAAATTCCGCAGACGGTCTTTCGGTTAAAGACGGTACTTTAACGGATATTGAAAATCAATCGTATTTAATTTCCGATAAAGAAAATAAAAATGAAATTCAGGAAGTTAAAGAAGCCGATAAAAAGCAAATCTTAGAAGAAGTAGTAGAAGTTAATTCGATTTCCGATAAAGAAAACGATAAAGCTTCCGATAAAGCGGCTTCCGTTTCCTCAAAGAAGGGTACTGTTTCCGAAAAAAACAAAACTACTTCAAAAAAGGTTACTGTATCTTCTGTAAAGAGTTCTTTAAATAGTGGTAAAGGAAGCAAGGCAAACGGCGGTTCGTCAAAGGCGGGCAGTATCGGTTCTGTAAAAACGGATAATCAAAAGAAAAGCAAAACTGCGGATAAAACTTCTTCCAAAAGCGAAGGAACGGATAAAGGTTTAAAAGTAAAGGGAAATACGGAAAAAAAGAGTTCTGTTTCCTCTGAAAGTACCGTAAATAAAAAAACCGTAAAAAACAGTAGTTCTACTGCAAAAAGCACACCTAAAAGCGGAACGGCAAGTTCTACTGCAAAAAGCTCTTCAAAAAGCGGAACGCTAAAAAAAGATTAATACTAAAATATTTTAGGCAATACTTTTAAAACGAATAAGAGTATCAAATTAATCGGCTTTAAAATTGAAAACGGCATTATCAAATTGCCGATTTGTAAAACAGTCGGAAGAAATTTATCGATATTTCGAAAAACCGTTTAAAGGTTTTTCGGTTTATCGGAAACGGCGGAAAAGTTATGAAAAATCATAAATTTGTATTTTTTGTTACGGTTGGAATAATATCGTTTGTGTTTTCCCTTATAGGGCTGTTGTCCGCTCTCGGGATTGCCGATATTGATTTTGTTTCGAGTTGGTATCTTGCGGTTATACTTTACCTTTGCGCAATTTCGGTATGTTTTGCCGTATGTTATAATTCGCCGGTATTTTATGCTTTTGCTATAATTACGGCAGGTTTGTTCCTTTATATCAGTATCACACAAAGACTAAACTACGGATATGACAGGCTTTTCGGTATAGTCATTATCTGTATAGGATTAGGATTTTTACTGAATGCGTATTTAAACAGAAATACTTACTTCTGGCTAAGAAGCGGTATATTCTTTACGGTAAGCGGAATTATTCTGCTTGTTGCGGGTATTACAAAGTTGTGGGCAATAACAATTTCGGCGGGAGCAATAGTTCTTTCGGTGCTTATTGTTATCGACGCACTTTTAAGATATTTTATTAAAAAATCCGACGATAATTATTATGTCGTTCCAAGTGAAAAGGAAAACCAAGAAAATAATAAGGAATAAAAGATTAATAAGGTGGTTAATTAATTAAATTAATCATTCAAAGGAAATTAGTCAAATGCGAAACTTAACGCTATTAACGGATTTTTACGAACTTACAATGATGTACGGCTATTTCAAAAGCGGCAAAATGAACGATATTGCCGTTTTCGATGTTTTTTTCAGACAAACAGGTTCTATAAGTTATTCGATATTCTGCGGACTTGAACAGGTAGTCGAATATATCGAAAACATAAAGTTTGAAAAAGACGATATAGAGTTTCTGAGAAAACAGGGAGTATTCGACGAAGACTTTTTACATTGCCTTGAAAATTTTAAATTTACAGGCGATATATTCGCCGTTCGTGAAGGAACCGTCGTATTTCCCCAAGAACCTCTTTTAATAGTAAGGGCGCCGATTTTTCAGGCTCAGCTTTTGGAAACTGCCATTTTAAATCTTATAAATCATCAGACTTTAATAGCGACAAAAGCTTCAAAGGTATGTTATGAGGCAGGTAACGCAAGCGTTCTCGAATTCGGATTGCGAAGAGCACAAGGCCCCGACGCAGGGATATACGGGGCAAGAGCCGCAATCGTCGGAGGCTGTGTTTCGACATCGAATGTTCTTGCAGGAAAGAATTTCGATGTTCCCGTAGGCGGCACGCACGCTCACAGTTGGGTTATGAGTTTTGAAAGCGAACTTAAAGCCTTTGAAACCTACGCAGAACTTTATCCCGATAACTGCCTTTTGCTTGTCGATACCTACGACACTTTGAAGTCAGGAGTGCCTAACGCAATAAAGGTTTTCAAAAAACTCAGAGAAAAAGGACATAAACCGGTAGGGATAAGAATAGATTCGGGAGACCTTGCCTATCTTACGGTAAAGGCAAGAAAAATGCTCGATGAAGCAGGTTTTAAGGACGCTAAAATTTTTGCTTCGGGCGATATTGACGAGCGCATTATCGACACATTGAAAGACCAGAAAGCTTGTATAGATTCTTGGGGGATAGGAACAAAACTTATAACTTCTTTCGACAATCCCAGCCTTGGCGGAGTATATAAACTTGCGGGTATTTATGAAAAAGGAAAACTTATTCCCAAACTTAAAAAGTCCGATACCGCCGCAAAAATAACAAATCCCGGTCTTAAAAAGATTTACAGAATTTACGATAAAAACACCGATATGGCAATAGCCGATTTAATTACCTTGTTCGACGAAAAAATAGACGAAACTAAAACTCTTACGATATTTCACCCCGAAGAGACATGGAAGCAGATTACTATCGACAATTTTTATGTCAAAGAACTTATGGTGCAGGTCTATAAAAAAGGTAAACTCGTATATAATTTGCCGACTTTAAAGGAAATAGTAGCTTTTTCAAAAGCCGATAAGGAAACATTTTGGGACGAGTACAAAAGGAGGGTAAATCCACAGATTTACAAGGTTGATTTATCTAAAAAACTTTTTAATCTTAAAAGTTCATTGCTTAAAAAATAAATATTAAATTTTGAAGTTTTAAAAAATTTAAAGACGCATTATGCGTCTTTTTTGCGCTTAATAAATAATGAAATTTTTTGTTAAATTTTTTTTAAAGACTTATAATTATTACTTTTAAATTATTTAAAATAGTTATTATTGACATTGATTTTTCCCTTTAAATATTCGATAAACTTACAGATATATGTAATTATTTTTTTATTTAAAAATGAATAAGGGTTAATAAATAATTATTTTTCGCTAAAATTATACCGTAAAATACATAATTTATTAATTTATGCGTCTTTATTTTATGTAAAATGAAAGTCGGAGGGAAATATGGAATTTGCTTTGGAAAAAAAAGGCTATTGCAAAAAAGAAGTAGACAGTTATTTGAAAACTTATAAAGATGACTTCGAAAAGACTCTTAAAGAGCAAAGGGAAAGAATAGATTTTCTGAAATCCGAAAACGAAAAACTTTCCAAAATAATTGCAGTTTATAAAGAAAAAGAAGATTGCGTAAGCGAAGCTCTGTTGTCTGCAATCAATAAAGCAAAGGAAGTTGAAAATGCGGTAAGAATAAGATTCGCCGTAGAAGGGGAGCGTGTCAAACTGTTTCAGGCAAAGTGGACAAAGTATGCGGAAAAACTTAAAAATAAAGCTCTTCCTCAGCAGGAATCCGATTCTTTGAACGCATATCTCGAAAGCGTAAAAGCCCAGCTTTCGGAAATACTTTCTGAAAATCTTAATATTTCTTACGAAAAAAATACTTCCGAACTTCAAAGTCAGTTTATGGAAGAGAGCGCAAGAATAAGTAAAATTGAAAAGGAAGAAAAAGAATCCCGTACTTCGCAGTCCTATGACGGGCTTTTGAACCGCCTTAAAAGCGCAGTGGAAAAAGGCAACGACAACACCGAAAAAAATGTTCTTGCCGCAAGAAGTTGCAGCATGGAAAATACCGATAAAAAACAGTCTTTAATCGACATTTGCAGGGAACTCAGACTTATAAGTTAATTTGAAATTTATTATTTCTATTGGAAAAATAAAGAAACAGTTATAAATTTTCCGTAATTATTTTCATATTTCCTGTTTTATAGCGTTAATTTTTTTAATAATATGTTGTATTTTTACCTTTTAACTGTTATAATTATTAAGTCGTACTAGGCGGGGAGCCAGCGGTGCCCTATACCTGCAATCCGCTACAGCAGGGCTGAATGCTTGTTTCGGCTTAATATATGGAAGGCCGGCTTCGGTAAGGAATGTTGATAACAAGGTCTTGTGCAATAGACTGCTATGAACCATGTCAGGGCTTGACGGCAGCAGCATTAAGTAGATTTGTTTATGTGCCACAAGGAAGCTTTGGAGGAGTAACCTGCCGTAAGCATCGCTTCGGTATATTCTGTCAACGCAAGATGTACGATACCGTTAGGGAGAGCTTTTGCTCTCCCTTTTATTTAATTTATATATCGGTTAGTTAATATCGGTTAGTTAATTATTTTACTTTTTTTAAAACGCAAAAAAAATTATAAATAAAAGCAGAAAGAATTTTAAAATTATAGTAAAAGTATTTGAAAAGCAGTTTGCTTTATCGTAAAATAAAAATATGGAACTTGTTGTTAAGGACTTATATAAAAAATATTTCGGGTACGATTACTGTCTAAAAGGAATAAATTTAAGTATTCCTGAAAATTCTACTCTTTGCATTTACGGAATAGAAGGAAGCGGAAAGAGTACTCTTATAAAAGTCATTTCGGGACTCGAAGAATATCAGAAAGGCGAAATTGTTTTTAAAGATAAAAAAATCGAAACTTATTCTTTTAAAGAACGCAATTTTTCCGTATATATCGGAAACTGTCTTAATCCTAAAAAAACAGTTTTTCAAAGTCTTGTTAAAATACTTATGGGCAGGGGATTAAATAAAAAGGAATCCGAAAGTGCCGTCAGCCGGGCCGCAAAAAATATAGGGACGGAAAATATTATGAATTTCAAATTTTCCGATTTGACTTTTGCTCAGAAGTTTTTTGCCGAGTTTACACGCCTTGCTATGAGAAAAGCCGATTTATATCTTATCGACGACCCGTTTGAAAATGTTCCGTCTTCGGAAAGGGAAGAAATTTACGATTTTCTTAAAACAAATTTAAATAAGCTCGGCGGAACGAAAATTATCGCTACCGCCGATAAAAGTACTGCAATAAATATCGGCGATTTAACCGCAGTGTTAACGGAAGGGATAATTTCCGAATGCGGTAAAGCTTCGGATATATTTTTAAATCCCGAAACGCTTGCAGCTTGCAATATGTTTTCCCCCGACATTAATACCGTAAAAATCGAAGTTAAGAACGGAAGTTTTTTACTGTTCAATAAAATTTATAAATTTCCTGATTGCAACGCTTTTAAAGTATATGAAAGCAAGGAAGTAATTGCCGCATTTTATCCGTCAAGTATTTTTGTTTCAGGTGAAGGGCTTGAATGTGAAATTTCGGAAATGAAAATAATAGGCGAGTATACGGAGTGTTTTTCCGAGATTTACGGTCAGCATTTTTCGTTTATGATGAAAACGCCCGTTTGCAGTAAAAAAGCAAATTTAAGTTTAAGGGGAAGATTGTTTCTTTTCGATATAAACAGCAATCGAATAATATACAGCTTTAACTGAAAAAGACCTTTTACGGTCTTTCGTCTGTGTTATCGGTTTTTTGTTCGCTTTCAATTTCATTTATTTGATTTTGAATTTTTTCGAGTTTGGTTTGCGCTTTCAACAGCTTGTTTTGTTTGCGTTTTTCTTTGGAATTATTTATAAGGTCGGATAATTTTTCTTTAAGCTCGGGTAGGTCGGATTTTATAAGATAATAAATCGATAATGATAAAAGCACTAAAATTGCGATTGAAAATAATAGTCCTATTATAAAAATCAAGTATGTTCTAAAAACACCGATTTCTTGTGTTTTAACTGTAAATATAATTGCTTCAATGAAATAAATAAAAAAGAAAACAAAATTAAAGAAACTTAACAAAGTGATAATAGATAAAAAACTTAGTATTTTTTCTTCATAATACACCTCTTTTTCATTGTAGAAAATAATAAGAACAAAGTCAATATTAAAAGCAAATTTAAAACGGATAAAAGAATGTCGGAAATTACAGAGATTTTATGTTGCATATTGCAAAATGTTTTGACAATAATAATTCTATACATTTATAATCAATAAAAAAGGAGGGAAATATTATGGCAAGAATAGGAGTTGTAGGTATAATTATCGAAGGGGACAGAAGTCACGCAAATAAGGTTCAGAGTATACTTCACGAGTACGGAGAAATAATCGTTGGAAGAATGGGAATACCCGATAGGCAAAGAGGAGTAAACGCCATAAGCGTAATTGTCGACGGAACAAATCAACAGATAGAAACTCTGAAAAACAAACTTTCCGAAATAGAAAGCGTTACGGTAAGCGTTGCTATGACGGGAGTCGAAGTTTAAATATAATAAATGAATATTCAATTAACCGCTTTTAAAGGCGGTTTTTTTATTGAAAAAATTTTTAAAATTTTTTTGAATAAAGTATTGACAACAGGGAAAAATAGTGTATAATAGACTTGTAGGTCAAAGAAAGTCAAACTTTTTAAAACGGTGAAAATATGGCGAATTTAAGTAACGATATCGAAAAATTTTTACTGAGCGTTTTAGCCGATAACGGAAGCGTTCAGATTTCCCGAAACGATCTTGCGGGATATTTTAAAGTCGCACCGTCGCAAATTAATTATGTACTTCAAACGAGATTTACTCTCGAAAGGGGATATGTAATAGAAAGCAAAAGAGGGGGCGGCGGATATGTAAATCTCGTCAAGGTAAGTTTTGAAGGGGATTACTTTAAAAACCTTTTACAAATGATTTCGGAAGGGGAACTTAACGAAAACAAGGCATTTCATATAATCGATAAAATGACTTCCGACGGAGTGATTTCGGATTACGAAAGCGGGCTTTTGAAAAGCGTACTTTCCGATAAGTCCCTTTCATCTCCGTTTAAGAATCAGGATTTGATAAGAAAGAATTCTATGACTGAAATAATAAAATATTTAATGAGTGCGGAAGGGCGTCAAAAAGACGACTGCGCAAAAAAGAGGTGATAAATATGAGTACCAATATGACTGTAAATGTCAAAGCTACGATTGATTATGCTAAAAAAATAGCCGCAAAGACGGGGGGAGTTCTGGGGACGGAACATTTACTGCTCGGTATTGTTGCTATACAAAATTCCCTTGCTTCTACTTATCTGAGAAGATTAGGGGTAGACTATTCGGTAGTTGCGGAGCAGTTCGAAACGAGGGCTAATCCGTCCAATACCGTAAGTTTTTCGCCCCGTGCGAAAAAGGCTCTTGAAATTGCCGAAGAATACTGCAAACACGGCGGACAGGATTATATAAGTTCCTTGCATTTGCTTGCGGGAATTATAGCGCAGCCTGACAGTTTCGGAGTGTCGATTTTAAGGCAGAACGGAGTCGATGTAGACAGTCTGCTTGCCTATGTAAAATCCATGATAGCGGTTTACGATAAAACGGACGATGACGATGACGATATCGACATAGCAAGTTTTATGTTCGGTAATATGGGGAATCTTTCGGGGTTCGGACTCGGCGACAGCCAGCCTTCCTTTTACGCTTTTAAAACGGGCGGAGGAAACGGGAACGGTTCCAAGTCAGGCGGCTCGTCGATTTCGGGGCTTGAAAAACTCGGCGTCGATTTAACGGCGAAAGCAAGAGAAGGAAAACTCGATCCGGTTATCGGAAGAGATAAGGAAATCGAAAGAATAATTCAGGTTCTTTCAAGAAGAACAAAAAACAATCCTATTTTAATAGGCGAGCCGGGCGTAGGAAAAACCGCCGTTGTAGAAGGGCTTGCTCAGGCTATCGTTGACGGAAAGGTTTCGGAAATACTTAAAAACAAGGTTATTTTCTCTCTCGATATGGGCAGTCTGCTTTCGGGAACCAAGTACAGAGGGGAATTTGAAGAAAAACTACAAAACGCAATAAGTACTATTAAGCAGAAAGGTAACATAATCTTGTTTATAGACGAAATACACACAATAGTAAAAGCAGGGGACGCCGACGGAGCGATTTCCGCAGCAAACATATTAAAGCCTTTGCTTGCAAGGGGCGAACTTCAAACGATAGGCGCAACGACTATAAACGAATACAGACAGAACTTTGAAAAAGACCCTGCCTTAGAGCGTAGATTCCAGCCTATTATGGTTGAGCCGCCGTCGGTTGAGGACGCTATCAAAATTCTTACCGGACTTAAACCTAAATACGAACAGTTCCATAAACTGCGTATTTCCGACGAAGCGGTTGAAGCTGCCGTTAAAATGTCGGACAGATATATAAGCGACAGATTTCTTCCCGATAAAGCAATCGACCTTATAGACGAGGCTGCAAGTAAAAAAAGAGCAAAGCAGTTTGTTCTTCCCGAAGATATCAAAAAAATGGAAAGCAGGTTAGAGGCTCTTAAAAACGAAAAGGCTGAATGCGTAAAATACGACGAGTTCGAAAGGGCCCGTGAATGTAAAACCCGTATAGACGAACTTACCGAAAAACTTGCAAAAGCCAAAGGACAGTGGTCTGAAAAGAATACGGACGACAACACGACGGTTACCGCAGAAGATATTGCCGATATCGTATCTCAGACGACTTCCGTTCCGGTATCCAAACTTACCGAAACCGAAAGTCAGAAACTTATGAACCTTGAAAAAACTCTTCACGAGAGGGTTATCGGTCAGGACGAAGCGGTATCGGCTGTCGCAAGAGCGATAAGAAGGGCCCGTTCGGGAATAGGCGATCCCAAAAGACCTATCGGCTCCTTTATCTTCTTAGGACCTACGGGCGTAGGTAAAACCGAACTTTGCAAAGCCCTTGCAGAAGCCATGTTCGGGGACGAAAATCTTATGCTGAGATTCGATATGTCGGAGTATATGGAAAAGAACGATGTGACAAAGCTTATAGGTTCGCCGCCCGGATATGTAGGTTACGAGGAAGCAGGTCAGCTTACCGAAAAGGTAAGAAGAAAACCTTATTCGGTTATTCTCTTCGATGAAATAGAAAAAGCGCATATAGATGTATTTAATGTGCTTTTACAGGTTCTCGATGACGGAAGGGTTACCGACTCGCACGGAAGAACGGTAAGTTTTAAAAATACTATAATTATTATGACTTCCAATATCGGCGCTTCTCAGATTTCCAAAATGAATCAGCTCGGTTTCGGCTCGGCAAAAGAAGAAGAAAACGAGTACGAGAAAATGAAAGAAAAACAGCTTGCCGAACTCAAAAGGGTAATGAAGCCCGAGTTTCTGAACAGAATAGACGAAATAGTTATATTCAAAAAGCTCGACAAGGACAACATCGCCCGTATCGCTACAATGCTTATCGTTCAGCTTGCCAAAAGACTTTCGCAAAAGAACATTAATCTCGAAGTTACAAAAGGCGCCTGCGATTTCATAGCAAAGCAGGGTACCGACGCCGAGTACGGCGCAAGACCGCTTAAAAGAACTATTCAGAAGCTTATCGAAGACAGGCTTTCGGAAGAACTTCTCACGGGCAAAGTGAAAGAAGGGCAAACGGTAGTAGTTTCCTTAAATTCCGATAAAAAAGGTCTTGAATTTAAGGTTAAATAATGTTATAATAAAATCGATACAAGAGCAATCATTGCAATATGTAAGGAGGAAGAAATTATGCAGATTGATTTTATTGCAAAGAATTACACAATCAGCGACAGACTTAAAGAGGTTATCGAAAAGAAAGTAAGTAAATTTGATAATTATTTCGACGCCGACGCTACGGCAAGAGTCGTTTGCAGGGAAGTGAATACCGATAAGTATACAATGGAACTTACTATCAATTTCGGCGGCGGTAAGGTGCTGAGAAGTGAGGTTACCTCCGATAATATGTTCTCGAATATCGATATCATTATGCCTAAAATCGAAAGACAGGTTCGCAGGTTCAAAACTATTATCGATAAGAAACACAAAGGTAAACCGATTGAACTCGAATTTGACGAGAGTATCGATTACAAAATGCCTAGGGTGGTTAAAAACAAAAAGTTTAATCTTAAAGAAATTTCCGTAGACGAAGCAATTGAAGCTCTCGAAATGAGCGAACACTCTTTCTATATTTTCATTAACCGAGCCAACAATTTCGTTAATGTAATATATAAGAGAAAGGACGGAAATATCGGTTTAATCGATTTAGTCTATTAAAAATTTTATAAAAACTTATCAAAAAAGCGTCTTTTTAAGACGCTTTTTTTATTTTGCTTTTTATTAATTATTTTCCGTATTTGTCCAGCACTTCGCCTATATAAACTGTATGAAAGTTTTTTACGGGGTAGTTTTGCATAAGTTCGGGAATCATATCTTTTTCGTTAATTTCGACTTTTGCGATTATTTTACATTCGTAATACATATCGCAGCCACCTACCGTATAAGTCGATACTTTTTTTGCAGGTATCTTTTCAAGACCTGCTTTTTCGAATTTATCTTCGTCTTTTCCGCTTGCCGTTCCGCAGTAACCGAGTTCTTTTTTAAGGGAATTATAAGGAACGCTTAAAGTAAATTCTCCGCACTTGTCGAGAAGCTGTTTTGTGAATCTTGTTGAGCGTACAGGGATCATTACCACTTCTTTTTTCCATATATATCCTATTGCGCCCCAGCCTACCGTCATAGTGTTCGGCTTTTCCTTTCCTGCGGTTAAAAATGCGCCCGAGCCGCAAAGCGAATTCAAAGTTTCAACTGACTTTTCAAACATTTTTATTCTCCTTTTTATTTGATAAATAGATTATACTCCATTTTGCTCTAAATGGTAACGGTTTAAACGGTTTTATTTATTATTTTTTCTCTTTCGGTTTTTGAAAAAGGTATTTGTATATTTAGTCTGATATGTTTTTAATATATTTTCTGCGTTTGAAAGTTTATTTACCGCATATACACTGATTGATTTTAGCCATCGAATATGGTTTGATTAAATGATTAAAATGATTTACATATTTATGATAGCATTGATTTTTAGCCATTAAATATGTTTTGGTTAAATATATTTTAATTAAATTGACAAATTAAAATTAATATTCTACAATTACTTCCGACGGTTTTGTTGATAACCCGTCAATAAAAAAAACAGCAGGTATTATATGAAAACTAAAAAAATGACTGCGCTTGCATTGGTCGCAGCTCTTTATTTCCTTTTTTCCATTGCTCCTTTTTCTTTTACTACTATTCAGTTCAGACTTTCGGAAGCTTTAACAATTCTTCCTATGTTCTATTTCGGGAATGTTTATGCGATTACCTTAGGATGCTTTCTTGCAAATTTGTTTTTTTCGCCCCTTGCAGTTTATGACGCACTCATCGGAAGCGCAATTACCTTCGTTGCCGCTATTTGTACTTACTTTATAAAAAATCCTTTCCTTGCCGCTGTGCCGCCGGTTATATTCAATGCGGTAGGACTTCCGTTAATGTGGTATTTTATAGGGGGCGATACCGCTTATTGGATAAATTTCGTGTCCATTTTAATTTCACAGGCGGTTGTTATTTACGCTGTCGGTATTCCGCTTTACTATGCAGTAAAAAAATATCGCTTTTTTGAAGGCTTCGATAAAAAAGAAAGAGAATCGGATTAAATCCAATTCTCTATTACTAATTTATCAAAATCTATACTCTCTATAAAGTCTTTTTCAAGAAGAGTCAGCGTATTGAATTTAACAAGATGTCTGTACTGTATTCCTATAAGCATAGGAGTCGGAATGTCGAGTTTATAACATATTTCCCGCAGCGCTTTTTTTACCGTATCCTGAGTCATAACTTCTTTGTCTTTGTAAACGGTGTCTTTTATAATCTTGTTTTCTTTCAGGATTTTTACCCATAATCTCATAGAACTCAATTTATAGGAAATAAATACTTTTGTCAATTAATTGACAAATATCCGCCGATTTATTAATATAAAAAAATAGAATATTAAGGGGACGAGTATGACGAAAACCGTATCGGAAGCAGTTATTAAAAGACTTCCTCGCTATTACAGATATTTAAAGGATTTGGAAGCGAAAGGCGAAGTTAAGGTTTCTTCCGTCGACCTTGCTTCAAGAATGGGACTAACCGCCTCTCAGGTAAGACAGGATTTCTGCAATTTCGGAGAGTTCGGTCAGCAAGGATACGGATACGATGTTAAAAAACTCAAAACGGAAATTTCCAGAATTTTAGGTTTAGGTAAAAATTACAGCGTGATAATCTTCGGCGGCGGAAATATCGGTTCCGCTCTTGCAGGCTATAAAGGCTTCTCAAACGAAGGATTTATAGTAAAAGCCGTTTTCGATAAATTTCCGTCAAAATGCAAAATAGATACCGTTCCGGTTTACAATACCGACGAACTAGGTAAATTTTTAGAAAACGAAAAAGTTGATATTGCTGTTATAGCAACTCAAACAAAAGATGCGCCCGAAGTTGCGGAACTTATTATTTCTTCGGGGATTAAAAATATATGGAATTTTGCGCCCATCGATTTGAATCTCAAAAAAGGCGTAATTGTAGAAAATATGTTTATGAGCGACAGTTTATTTGTGCTTTCTTATAAAATGTCGCATAAAAATACCGGAGGTCAAAATGGAAGAAAACAATAACAGCGTCTATCTTACCAAAGCGGGTTATAAAAAACTCGAAGAAAAACTCGAAGAACTCGTCGTTAAAAAAAGAAGCGAAGTCGCAGAGAAAATTAAAGTCGCAAGAGAGTTCGGAGATATAAGCGAAAACGCCGAATACGACGCAGCAAAAGAAGAACAGGCTATGCTCGAAGGTGAAATCAAAACCATTCAGGCTCAGCTTGCAAATGCCGTGATTATAGACGAGGACAGTATCGATACAAATACCGTTTCTTTGGGCTGTACAGTTAAACTTTACGATATAGAGTTTGACGAAGCCAACGAATATCAGCTTGTGGGCGCTACCGAAGCCAATATTAAAGAAGGTAAAATAAGCACGAGTTCTCCTGTCGGAGCGGCTATATTAGGCAAGCGTAAAGGTACGACGGTTGAAGTCGAAACTCCCCAAGGCACAATTAAAGTCAAAATAATGAGTATTTCTTAATTTCGGGTGTTATTATGCAGGAAAAGGAAAATTTGTCAGAGTTGCAGACAGAAGAAATAGATGTCAACGAAATTATTAAACAGAGAAGGGAAAAACTAACCGCACTTTGTGACAGCGGAAACAACCCTTATGAAATTTGTAAGTTCGATAAAAACGCTCAATCGAAAAAAATAATCGAAAATTTTCAAAAATACGAAAATAAAAAGGTAAAAATAGCAGGTCGTCTTATGTCCAAAAGAATTATGGGCAAAGCAAGTTTTTCCCATATTCTCGACGGAGACGGACTTATTCAGATTTATCTCAAAAAAGATGTTCTCGAAGAAAAATACGAAGAGTATAAAAAGTTCGATATAGGCGATATCGTAGGAGTCAAAGGCGAAGTATTTATGACGCACAAAGGGGAAATTTCAATTCGCGCAAACGACATTGTCCTTTTGTCAAAATCACTTTTACCCCTTCCCGAAAAATTCCACGGTCTTAAAGATACCGATCTCAGATACAGACAGCGTTATGTCGATTTAATCGTAAATCCTGCCGTAAAAGAAGTTTTCGTTAAGCGTTCCAAAATAATTTCCGCAATAAGAAAATTTCTCGATTCCAAAGGTTTTACCGAAGTAGAAACTCCCGTTCTCAATTCTATTGCGGGCGGCGCTGCGGCAAGACCCTTTATTACCCATCATAACGCACTCGATATCGATATGTATCTGCGTATCGCTTTGGAACTTCATCTTAAAAGACTTATTGTAGGCGGATTCGAAAAAGTTTACGAAATAGGAAGGGTTTTCCGTAACGAAGGAATTTCAATAAGACACAATCCCGAATTTACTCTTCTCGAACTTTACGAGGCTTACAGCGATTACAATAAAATAATGGACTTGACAGAAGAAATCATAAGAAGCGCAGCAAAAGCCGTCTGTCCCGATATGAAAACGGTTTATAACGGAACGGTTATCGAGCTCGATAAGCCTTTTACGAGAATAAGCATGAAAGAGGCAGTTAAAAAATATTCGGGGGTTGACTTCGATAAGGTAGCCGATCTGAACGAAGCAAGAAATTTATGCAAAACTCACGGAGTGGAATTCGAAGAGAAACATACGGTAGGGGAAATAATCAATCTTTTCTTTGAAAAGTTTGTTGAAGAAAATTTAATCCAACCTACTTTCGTCACCGAGTACCCGGTTGAAATTTCACCCCTTGCAAAAAGAATAAAAGACAATAAAAACTTCACTGAAAGATTCGAACTTTTCATTGTGGGAAGAGAACACGCAAACGCTTTTTCGGAGCTTAACGACCCGATTGACCAGAGAGAAAGATTTGTAAGACAGGCCATATTGAAAAGTCAGGGCGACGAGGAAGCCTGTGATGTGGATGAAGATTTTCTTACCGCTCTCGAATACGGTATGCCTCCGACAGGCGGACTCGGTATAGGTATCGACAGACTTGTAATGCTTCTTACCGACAGCGCTTCGATAAGAGACGTACTGTTGTTCCCGACAATGAAGCCTAAGGGCGGAATTTAACCGAATTAATAAAATTAACAGTAAAAAACCGCAGTAAAATGAATTTTAATGCGGTTTTTTTATTGAAATTTATAATTTTCAATATTCGGTTAAATGTGAATTTTTATTTTATCGAGACTTTATTGTCGATATAACTATATAAAATTATAATTTAATTTAAGCTTTATTCAAGGAATGTTTTGTTTTATAAGAACAATACGCCTGTAAGTGCAGATATAAAATAACCTGCCGTAAGGAAAGGAATTATATAAACTCTACTGAATGTTCTTTCACCTTTTTTTGAATAAATAATTAAAAATAATATTACGAATATAAACGAAAGAAAAAGGGCATAAACAAAATTTTGAAGTCCTAAAATTATCGCAATCGTAATAAGGGCAAGTCCCTCTTCCTTTTTGCTTTTTATGCTGAATGCAAGAATAAAATAGAAAACGATCGCCACTGCCGCTGCAATTAACTTTGAATAATACATAATCTCTCCGCCTATTTGCGGAACGAATGTAAGCAGTGAAAGTATAAAACAGGGGACAAGAAGCTTTCTCGGAATACAGTTGTATTTAACCTGTATTACGGCAAGAGCGAGAAAAAGAGAAAGCGATATATCCAGTATTATCGCAAAAGGCGAAAATCCGTAAACAAGGTAACTGAAAAAATAAAATATTATATTTATTAAAATAACATACTGATTGGTATAATTTATTTTCTGGTTACAACTTGCGCAACAACCGTTCAAGAAAATATAAGAAAAAATGGAGATATGTTCGTAAAACTTGTACTTTCTTCCGCAATACGGACAGTATAGGTCTGAAACATTTCTGTAATTTTTTTTGGGTGCAAAAACTATTATCGGATTAAGAAGTCCTCCGGTAATAAAACCAATCAAAAATACAGTTACCAGTAATATAAAGTTTAACATATTTACAAATTATAATTTTAGCAAATACTTCAAAATAAATCAATTAAAACGGTATTTATGATTTCTGTAAAACGATAAAATAAAATTTTCTTTTTATTGATAAAGTTTTTTAAAATATCGATAATTTAAGCAAAATGAAGTTGTTTTTCGTTAAAAATGTAAAAATTTGGCAAAAAAAAGTAAATCTTTTGATAAAAAGTATTGTCATTGTAACTAATTTGCTATATAATTAATATATATTTATTATATTGCTTTATAGCCATCTGCTCCGGGGGGAGATATGAGATTGCAAAAAAGTACAGTTTTTAATTCGTTTAAGTTTTTAACCGTTATTATATTAATTGCGGTTATATTTTCTTCTGTATTTTATTTTGGCGGCAATTCGATCCATAATTCCTTTCTAACAAATAATTCATTTTCAGATTCAGTTACGGAAAATGTATCTTCTTCAAATACAATAGGAGCAAATATTTCCACTATCGAAGAAAATATTCCCGAAAGAAAAATTACTGCAAATTCCGATTACAAAAATAATTCTGCATACGATTATCGTGAAAATTATACTCAGATTAAAACCGCTGCACAGCTTAAAGAGTTTATAAACGCTACTGCTCCTACGGCTCCTTCCGAAAGCGCTTCTCAGGAAGAAAAAGATAAATATGCCGCCGATCTCGTTAAATATAACAACGCTTATCTTGCAAACGACATAACAGGGTTCTGGTGGTTTTACTATGAAGACAACAATCTTTTTTTTGATGGGAATCCTTCTTTGGCACAAGGGCGCTCTCTTTACGGCAACGGATATAAAATTGAACTTAACGGCGGAGAGGTAGGAAGCGAATCGAGTCCTTTAAATTATGCCTGGCCAAGTGTTACAGACAGTTTTTCGTTTTTTGTTTCTCAGAATGCGGGACTGATTTCAAATGTTAATTTTGTGGTAAAAAATAATATTTATGTTACTACAAGAGCATTTGACGGTAACACTAATAAAAATATCGCTAATTTCGGCACGGTGGTAGGTAAGAATTCGGGCAGTATTTTTAACTGTTCGCTGACGATGGAAGGCAAAGTAAAATTTATTTCTTCTGTAAACCGTAATGTTGTAAACGCTGGCGGTTTTGTAGGCGACAGTTCGCAAGGGACGATATCCGGTCTCAGTGTAACTTATAAGGCAGGCAGCGGCTTGTATATCGATTCTACCGCATGCACTTCCGGTAGCACCATTCGGATGGGCGGAGCGATAGGGTATGTAAATTCAACCGCTTCGAATATCAACAATATAAAGGTCTTTACAGATGACGCTAGCGGTGCTGTGTATATGAGCGCCGACAGTAGCGAAAGCGTATCAGGCAAATACATAGGCGGCGTTATAGGGTATTGGGGGAATAACACTCTCAGATTAAACGGAATTATAAACGATACCCTTTTTACTTACAGATACAAAGGTGCTGCACCTACGATCAGTTATACGTTAAACTGTTCGTCAAGTATATCCATAAGCGATCAGAATGTTCAGAATATTTTTTACACAAGAGCTTCCAAATCCTTAATTACATATATGCAAAACAATCCTTATGCAAAATGGGGATTAACCGTAAAAGATTCTGTTATTAAACTTTTATCCGGTTATTACACCGTAAGCGGCTTAGGTACAAGTAGCGGAAGCGAAGCGGATATTGTTTCATTAAAAACCGACGGATTTAATATAACATTCAAAACCACCGCCGTCGGGGAAAGCAGTTATACAAACGGAAACAAGGTTCTCGTTCTCGGAAGTTCCCAAAAAGTACTTGAAAGAATTTATACGGCAAACGGCTCTTTTTCCAATCTAACGGAAACAGAAACAGTCAATAACGGAAATAATTTAAATTTATTTTTAACACTTTATCAGCAAGAGGGCGAAAGTCTTGCCGAAAAAAATATCGCCGTTAAAGATAAAATAGTCTATGTCACGGTTGACGAAAATGCAACTTACTTAAAAAATCCGTCATCAGGCTCAAATGGACACGGACTAACATTAAGTTTTCTTCAAAGAGGTAAAGCCGTAAGACAGAATGCGTCAAAAAGTTTTGCCTTTACGGGAAATTCTAATCAAAACAGTTTACTGTGCAATTATGATTTTTATAATGCAAACGGAAATCTTTTAAGCGGTTTTGAAAAATGCGTCATGGCGGATAACGGCGACGGAAAATATATTCAGGAGAATCTTGCCTACACAGGAACTTACAGCGCATATGTTGCGTCTTCGCAAAACAGCTATACATTCAATGGATTATCCGTGGAAATAGACAAATCGGTTTTTGCTTATGTCGATTTTGATTCTACGGTTATTTTCGCTGACGATATAGAAAAAACCACAGTTACAGTATCGGCTCTTACCGCTTCCGATTTTACTTACAGTCAAGGAAGCACGGACAGCAACGGTTGGAGAAGAGGACTTGAAAATATAAGTTTTAAATTAAGCAATACAAATGCGATAAATATTTCAACTTTATACGGTATTTATTATTCTTATTTCAATTCCGATAAAATCAATTTCGTATCGTTTTCAGAACTTAACAGTGCAGGTTCGGTTACCATAAATTCAGGTACAATAGAAATATCCAAGCTCTTTTTCCCGGGTATTAACGGCAATAACGTAAATGTCGTTTTAGGGTTAGGCGCTAAATCGGGTGACAGAATTTATCAAATTGCAGAGGTCGGGAGAGTTGAAATTTTAAAAATTGATTCTTCATCCGACGATGTGGGCGAAGTTTATTTAAGCGGTCAAACCGTAAACGGCGAAATGTACACTTTAAGAACGGGGGATATTGTTAGCTTTGAACAAATATCTTCGGATACATTTAATATAAATTACGGCTCTTTGAACAGTTTGTATTTCGGATACGCAAAATACTCACAAGATAGCGCCCCGACAATAGACGACGGAGATTTTAAAAAGATAAATCTCAATTCTGCAAACAGCGTTACGCTTTCCGATTTAGGCTTTAACGAAAACACTCCGGAAGGAAAATATTATCTTGCCTTCTATCTTCAAGACGAACTAGGAAATAAAGGTGCAACAAGTTATTTTACGGCTAATTTTCAGTTTGCAATGCCTTATTTTTCCGTTTCTTCAATTTCGGCATCAAATAATTATTACGGAACATGGACAAATCAAAATGTAACTCTTAATATCGAAAACAAAACACTTTTCGGCGATAGCAATATTACTGTTCAGTATTATTACAGGGCTGCGGGCTCGGGCGAGCTGACATGGAATTTAATGCCTGAAAGCGGACTTACTATCAGCGATAGCGCAAATACCGTATATGAGTTCAGAGCCGTAAAAAGTTTAGGGAATATTAATGAGTACTACATTGAATATATTTGTCCCGATACATTTGCGGTAAAAATAGATAAAAGGGATTTGTCTTCGTTATTTACGGGACTCAGCGCATATTCCGTAAAAGATGACGGCAGTAAAAGCTTATTGAATTTAACCCAAACAACTGTCGGAGATTATTCCCATTATACCACGGAATGGACAAACGACAGTTTACAGATACTTATGAATCTTTCAAATGTATCTTCTTCCAATCTCAGTCCGATTTATTTTGAATATTCCGTGGGAATAGGCGAAAATTTAGTTTGGATGACTTACGACAGCGTGCAAGGGGTGTTCATTGATTACGACTCTAATACCTCGGTAGTTTTAAGAGCCAGAAACGAAGCCGGAAGTCAAGAAGTTTTGTATTTTTATACTAAGGTTCTCAAATCCTTACCGGATTTTCAAACCGAACTTTACAGAGTTAATACCTCTTCTTCAAAAATAAGCGAAGGAGATTTGATATTAAACGGCGAAAGCCTTAATATAAACATTTCGCTTTACAAAAGTGATTTTTCAATAAATGTACCGTTTGATGTAACGGTATCAGATAATTATAATTTTTCGAATATACTTTATCAAAAAACTTCGTTAGTGCCGGGTTCTGACAAACTTCTTTCTTCCATAGGCGTAGGGCAGAGCGAAGAAAGTGATATAGTCTTATCGACTTCTTTCAACGGTTATTTATATATCAGGCTTTTTGCAGTGTCCGGCGAAAGAATAATTCCCGTAAGAGTAAAAATCGATTGCAGCGGTCAAGTTGCGCTATCGAATAATATTACTAAAATTTCCGACAATAACAGTTTAACTGCCTTATCTAATAAATTCGGAGGCAAAGATGTTTATTATTCAGATAATAACGTTCTTCTCGTTCCGGAACTTTTAAATAACGGATTTAATTTCTATTTTATTAAATATTCCATAAACAAAGTAGAGACTTTATCCGAAAGCGTTACAAAAACATACAGCTATTATAACAGACCTATTAATTTAGGCGAGGGTTTGTATTATATTTCTTACACGGTTAATTATAAATCCGGCAGTACCGATAGCGTTTTCTCGGGGAAAGATAAGGAATTTTATTTAATAGTCGATTATAATAACGGACCGGAAATACTTATTACCGCAAATAACGAGAATGGTAAATACGAAATTATAGGCGATGAGGAAAACGCACAGTGGAGCAGTTCATCCGTTTCCGTTTCCATAATAAATTCAGGGCTTTTTTACGGCTCTTACACCTATTCCGTTTCTTTTGAAAAAGACGGCGAGTCTGTTTCAAATTTAAATTTTCTGAATGAGAGTTTTAGCGGAAGTTCTATTTCCGTGACAAAAGATTCTTTGGAGGCTCTCAATTTTTCATTTAAAAAAGACGCTCAGTATAACGGAGTTTATAAATTAACGGTAAATATAAGGTCGACTCTTACCGGTATAAGTACGGAATACTCTTATTTTGTCAAGACTGACTTTTCCGAACCTTCGGATATAAATTATAATTTGTATAAAACCGATAACGGAACAAGTTCCGATTATACGGCAGACAGTTGGTCGGACAAATCGGTAAGAATTCAGATTTCTTTGAGTTCTTTAAATATAAGCGGAAATACGGTAAGTTATAGCACCGACGGCGGATTTAATTGGAATGCAATCAATAAATCGGGTAATTTCTATAATATCGATTTTACCGCAAGCGGTATATATAATGTTATTATACGAAATGAGGCAGGGAACGGAACTTATAACGATTCTCAGCCTATCGTTATTAAAATAGATAAGGAGTTACCTTCGTTTGTCTACCATGTTATTTATGATATAAATAATAATAATCATTATTTATATTTAAAAGATACTTCTTTAAGCGGAAGTACGGTCAGCGTAACTTTCGGGGAAGAAAGTTTAACATCTTCCGATTCCGATATTCCTTATTACGATTACCGTTATAATATTACAAATCTCTCGGAAAATGACAGTGTTACAGTTAGTCTTTCAAACAGTGCAGGAAAAACATACAGTCAAAGTATTTTGGCAGCGAAACTTAAAAAAATAATAAATATTTCGATAGAATATATAACCGCAAATGACGGGAATCAGATTATTTATACTCAGGATTTCAATACAGATAAATTAGTTATTAAATTTTATGTAAGCAATGCACTTAAAGATTTTGCGTCAAGCATTGAAAATGCTTTAAAAAGTGAGTTAGGTTATTCATACGATGAAAGCGGAAATGTCGGAGTTTACAATATAGGATTTTCTATAAGTGAAAGCGATATCAGAAATTTATTGAATAATTCTATAAGCGGGCTTAATGATTATCAGTTGATTTTAAGCAGTACTACTTTTGAAATTTTACCTTTAAAAATTGATGTAACTTATAAAGAATCAAGTAAAAATTATGACGGAGCAAACATCTCTCTTTCCGAATATACAGAAATTGCGGTAAACAGCTCTCATTCATCGGTAGTTCAAAATTTAACCGATATACAGTTAAGTCAGATTAAAGAAGGTCTTACATTTACCATAAAAAAAGGAAATACTGTTTTCGATAAGATTTCGGACGCAGGTGAATACGATATATCGATTCTCGGTATTTTAAACGATAACTATAAGATTGTAAATAAGTACTATAAAGATTCCGAAGGAGCTATTATATCGGGGGCAACATCTTCGAAATTTACCGTAAATAAAGCTGGGCTGAAAGTTATTATTAACGGAGAATTATCGAAAATTTACAGTGAAAGCGATCCTTTATTTACATATCTCATTTTAAATAGCGATACTCAATCTATATCAAGCGAAATTTTAAATTCCAACGATATTCAAAACAGTTTTGCTGTCAGCATTATAAGAAGTAAAGGTGAAAATGCAGGCAAATACAATATTACCGTTAAAGTTAGCTATATAGGCGGCGGAATTCAGAATTTTGTCGTAGAGACCGTTTCGCTTAACGGAAGCGATATTCAGGCTGAAATTGAAAATAATAGTTTTGTCTTTAAAGAAGCTTTTGAAATATTTAAAAAGCAGATTTTATTTGAGTTAAACGGAAATTATGTTAATTTAACTTACGGAGAGCCTTTCCCCTCGGCAACCGAACTGTTTACTGTCAATACCGCAAACGTGAACATTTCCGACCTTGCAAATATACTTACAGGTTATAGTTTAAAAAACGATTATAATAATTATACCATTTCTTTTAACGGCGGGACTAGTGCCGTCATTGCGGGTAGTTATCAGGTATTGTTAAATTCCGTTAGTGATTCCAATTATGATTTGGTACTTATAGGAAGCGATACTTTTACAGTTTCCAAAAGGCCTTTAACTATAAAATTCAACAAAGCCTTTTTCGAATACGGCGAATATACCTACGGTTCAATAATGAATTCAACCGATGAGTTTTACGATATTGTTTCGGGAAATATCGCTTTAATGGATTTTGAAAGGGCGAATTTTAAACTGGTTAATTTTTCATTCGGGGATTATTATGTGTTAACCGATTTAATACCCGTTTCAGACAACAATACAATAACGGTGAGTTTTGACGGAAACTATTCAGTCACCGTCAGCGAAGATTCAGTAAACTATTTTTCGAGATGCTTTACTTTTGAAGTCGTCAAGGCTAATATTTTGGTTACAGTTCCCGATATTTTGCAGGAATACAATTCAAGACTTCTTCCTGCTACTTTTGTAAATACTGCTAAATCTAATATTCAATTTACATTCACAAGTGACACGATAAAAAACAATTTAGAAAATTCAAATTTACAACAGTATTTAAATTTTGTTTTTTACAACCAAGGTATCCCTTCTTCTTCGGGTAGTCTCGATTGCGGTTCCTATTATATTACGATGAGTATAAATAACGATATCGAAGGAATCGGCTCATATAATTTCATACTTAACAATAACGGTAATATAAATGTTAATATTTACAGATACGATTTTTACGTTGATTTTGCATCGTTATTTAACGGTATCGATGTAGGTAAAATCTCCTTTTATTACGGAGACTTCAATTCAGAAGAGCAAATTGCCGAAAAATTATGGAATTTAGCAATGCCTTCTTTAAATTTTTCGCAAAGCGGTTTCTATATAAATTTATCAAAATCGCTTAACGATATTACATTATTCAACGACTTATATTTAGGTTCTGCAAATTATGTGGAACTTAGTTACACCGTTAATTTCACTTCCGATTCCAATTATTCCATATCGGGAAGAAACAGTTTTACTTTTACCGACAGTCTCATAATACTTAAAAGTCAGAAAGAAGTTAATTTCAGTTCATTGAATTTTATGTACGGGGATGCGACAAACGAATCAGAACTCAAAGAACTTCTAAAACAATTTCTTTTGTCCGGTCAAGGATACACCGTAATTAATAACGACAGCAGTCAGATTTCAGGCTTTTACTTCATAGGTATAATCGGCGGTCAGACAAGTTCGGACTCAAAACTTCCCGAACTTTTTATAGACGAACTGGTTTATAGTTTAACCGATTTCGATTTTAAAAAGGTGGGAGTGCAGCAATCGATAAAGGTTTCTTTAAGTGAAAACGGTATATTTACCGGATATTATACTATACCCCAAAATTACAGCAATCTAAATGTTACAATAAATAAAAGAACTTTGACATTATCCTATCCTTATACCGTAAAGCAGTATGACGGGTCAAACACTATAACGGGAATAGATATAACTAAATTAGCCCTTGTCGGAGTTATTGAAAACGATAATATTATTTTAGATACAACTGTTTTTCAAAATAACTTTATTTTAAGCGGGGCAGGAGTAGGATTACAGAGTTTAAATATTTATCTTAAAGGCGGTACGCAGTCTGTACTTAAAGGGGACGACAGTAATTTATATGATTTACAGATTTTAATTTATAGAGACGATTTTTATGTAACCGTTTTAAACGCAGTCGAAATAGTTAAAAGAGATATAAGCATAACATTTAAAGATGTTTTAAGCAAAGAATATGACGGTAACAGTTTAATTGTAATTCCGCAGAATAAAAACTTGTCCGATTATATTGAAATTGCAACTTCCGGAATAAGCAGCAGCTATATAACTTACAGTTTGAGCGGTAGCGATTTAACCGTTAATTTCAGCAATGAATATTATTCATTGCTATTCAGTATTGAATTAAAAGTTTATTATGAAACAGTTAATGCCGGAATGGTAAAAATAGTATGGGAATTGAATTCCGATTTCGAAAATGTCAACATATTAAACAGTTATACATTAAACGGACAGATAACGGCAAGGCAAATAGTAATTTCAAACTTATCGAAAACTTACGATTCACTTTATAGTAATACGATTTTCAGTGGCGGTCAAAAAGCAGAAGGTTTTAATTTCAATATTACAGGTTTTATCGATGATAATAATTTGACAAGCGAAGAAAAAAATCTTGTAATAACCGCTTATTTTAGTAGTGCTAATGTAGGGGGAAGCAACGTAACTTATAATTTCAGAGGAAGTTCTAATTATGTTCTCGATGTTCTCGGCAGTACAACCGGTCAGGCAACAATTAATAAAAGAATTGCAAGAGTCGATTTAACGAATGTAGAAAAAGAGTATGCTGGAAATAATTCTAAAACAGCTTTAATTTTAAATACAGATTATACGCTGACAGGTATTCTTTCCGTTCATAACTTTACCGTTATATTGAATTTGGATACTGCTTCGGTAGGCGAAAATAAAACTATTACCATTGAATTGAGCGCAGTTAGCAGCGTTTTGAATTGCTACGAACTCGAAGTATATTTTAACGGAACAAAACAGACCGTTACCGAAAGCGCAGAGTCAAATAAATATACCTTAAACATCGGTAAAACCTTAAAAAGAAAAATCAGCATTTCAGGAATATTCAATACCGAGTATGACGGTTTGAAAGAGTTCAGTATCGATAAAAGTTTCCTTTACGGAATTTTAAGTGAAGATATAAATAATATTGATTCAATAAAAATTAGTTACGGTTCGGTTTTCATTCCGTCAAGTTATTCAGGTGTAAATTTGACTTATACTATTAATTATAACTCCAATATTACGCAAACGGAAAAAACTGCATTTACAAATAACTATGATACCGAAAATTTATCGGCAGACGGTTTTACTCTTAATGTTTCAAATAAAAAAATATACCTTACATATTTTGCGCCGTCTAATTTCACATACGGAACAAATATTGATTTTTCACAATATATTACCCTTACCGATTCGCAAGGTGCGCCTTTTGTAATAAACGGCGATACTTACAATAATTATTCGGGCATAGCAAAAGACGATTTCGGATTGTCGTTTGCTTACGCTTCTTCGCAACTTCCGGATTACTTCTCTTCCTCCGTTATGAGTGACGCAGGCAATTATATTTTGAGAGTAGCAGGCAGCGGAAATAAGGTTTCCTATTTCACGCTTTATAACGGAAGCACAAGCGGTACTTATTTTAATTTCCGATATTCGGTATTGAAAACCTCCGTTTTAGGCGATGTTTTCGATTTGTTCGTACCTTCGTATGAGGGGACGCTTCTTACTGAAAATAATTCCTTCGTATATCAGGAAGTGCTTCAAAAATTATCCGTTCCTTGTTCTGTAACCTTTAACGGAGAAAGATACATTATAAATATTTCCGATATTTCGGTATTTAAAATAGTTAACGGAAATAAAATCAATGCTGATTTACAGTTTACTCAAAATAATTATAATCAGTATGTCGCAACGGTTCAGAATGCCGGTGATTATGTAATAGAAATAATCGTAAGCAGTTTTTCGGGTACAAATTATAATAAAACTAAAAAGGAATTTACATTCAGTGTAGCAAAAAAAGAAATCACATATTTAATCACGAACGATATCGGAGCGGCTTCTGCCGAATATTCCGAAGAAGGACTCTCTTTATTCGTTTCAGGCGACACCGATTATATAGAATCTTACCAATGGGAATATACAAATATAACAAGCGGTGATTCAGGCTCTTCCGATAAGTCCAAGTTAACTCTTTTCGATGTAGGCGAGTATCTTATAACCCTTTCGGTAACTCTCAAATATGCTAATGATAACTATATTGTAAGAATACTTAACAATAATTATTCTTTTACCGTATCGACTAAAAAAATCGCTGTTTCGAATTTTGAAATTTCATTACTTAAAATGAATGATACCGTAACGGAAAGTCAAACCGATATTCAAAGCAATATCTTAAATTATTACAGCGATTACGATTACAGAAGCAGTGTAAGTTATACACTCAATTATGTTTTTAATGATATCATAAGCGATTTGGATTATAAATTCGTGTTCGTTGATAACTCCGGAAATGAAATTGATACGGTAAGAAATGCGGGAATTTACAATATTAAATTTGTTCCTGTCGGTTCTTGTGCGGATAAATATGAAATTGTCGGCGGGAACATTGTTGCAGTGTTCACCATAAATAAAATCAATCTCACTAATGAAATGCTTTTCGGTGAAGACTATGCAGACGGAAAAATTTCAAAGGTTTATAAAGCTTCTGTTTTCACTTTCAATGATTTGTCGGAAAAAGGTGTAAGCGATGTTATAAATGAATTAAATTCAAGCGGCGTATTTATAGAGCTTACAAATAATAATGTATCGGAATTGTATAATGCAGGCTCTTACAGTATCCATTTAAAAATCACAGGTTCTTCAAATTACAACAATTTCGATTCCGATATTAATTTTGAAATTAATCCTTATACTTTATATTATAATGTTTATGCAAGTAATTTAAGCTATACCGGTTTGGATTTATCGGGGAATATTACATACTCTTTAAAAACCGGAGAAGGCTTCGAAAACAATATTCCGTATCCCAGTGACACTATATCTCCCGGAATAAAAATTTATAATCTTTTGGGAGAACAAACTTCTCTTATTAATCAGGGAGATTATAAAATTTCCATTGACTTGCGCTCTTCCAATTATAGGGCAGTGCTACTTTCGGGAAATGTCGATGAGGACGGTTATTTCAGAATTTCCGTTGGAAAATCAGGTATTACTTTAAATTGGATTAAAAGAAATTTCGTTTTCGGGCAACTTTTAAGTCTGAGCAGTCTTATCAATACCTTTAATATTTCAGGACTTATCGGCAGCGACAGTGTTTCTCTCCTTATATATATGCAGGACGCTAACGATATTAATTATCCTTATAGCACCGACCTTAATGCCGGTACTTATACTATGATAATTTCTCTTGCCGAGGGAGTTTCCTCGAACAGCAATTATACTCTTATGTATGGCGGTGTTCCCGTGGGTTCCGTAAGCTATAATGATGTTGTAATTGAAAAACAAAATATCAATATAACCCCTTCAAGTTACAGTAAGTCTTTCGGAAGCAACGATCCTGAATTCGTTATCCACATAAAAAGAGGCAATTTTAACATTACCATTACTCTTGAAAGACAAGCGGGAGAAACGGTAGGAGTATATGATTTTATAGGTGTAAAAAATATCGATAACGATAACTTTACCGCTTCCATTATCAACGGCGCAGGTAAATTCAGTATTACTAAATTGAAAGTCGAAATCGAACCTAATGTTTACAATAAGATTTATGGAGAAACGGAAGGGCAGATTACAGGTCAAAAACAATTAGTATTAGATAACGGATATAGTTATAATTTAAGATATATTCTCGTAAGACAACCAGGAGAAAATGTAGGTTCCTATGCCTTTACTTCGGCTGAATTCTTCAATGAAAACGACAAGGTGAATTTCGATTTAGTTGTTGTAAACGGCACAGGTAAATTTATTATCAATCCTAAAACAGTTACATTGAATTATAACGATTTTACAGATCAAGAAAAAGCCTTATTTACGAAGCAGTACGGCTATCAAGATCCCAATATCGTTGTTAATCATTATATGGATAACGGAGAAAAAGTTACCGTTAAATTGATAAGAAATACAGGGGAAGATGTAAGGCAATATAATTTTTCTTCTTATCAGATTTTAACCTACAACAGCGCCAATATCATTATAAACGAAAATTACAAGAATTTTGTATTTACTATTACTCCGCAAGCTTTGAATCTCGCCTATGCAGGAACCGCAGATTTAAATAACTTATATTATAACGGCACGGATTTTTGGAATTCTTTAAAATCATATTTCAATTTAAGCGGTGATACAGGTTTATCTTTAACTAATTTAACTGTATTTAAAGATAACGACGCAAATATTTCAACTTTCGCTCTCCAAGAAGTTTCCGATATTATTAACGCAGGCGTTTACTTCGTAACAGGTGAATTAAGCGGTAACGGAGCTTCTAACTATACGGTAAATCCTTTCAGAATCGTTGTCCAAAAACAAGTTTTGACTATCAAAATTTCAAAAACCGATTATGATTACATAAATGCAAAAATAGATGTTCTATATAATGTAACAGACAGCAGCGGAAGCGATTATAGCGATAATTTAATCAGATCGGTTAAATACTTTATCGGAGACAGTGAAGTAGTTCCTGTAAGCGTTGGAACCTACAATGTTGTTATAAATGTTTATAACGACAATTATGAAGGGAATATTACTTCGTCAATAAATATAGTAAAAGCTGTTGCTCCTGTTAGCATTGACGATCTTGTTTTAGATTACAGAGAACCCATAACTCCTTATGTAAATTGCGATTACAATACTTATATTAAGTATTATGTCAAAAACGGTAGCAGTTATCAGGAAATTAATTATACCCCGGTTGACGCCGGCGTATATTATATGAAAGCTGTAATCGATGATTATAATTATAAAGGCGAAAGCGATTTCGCCGAACTTACGATCAATCAGATCAGTTGGGAAGGACTATTGCAATATGAAAGCGGCGTTTTTGATTATAACGGCGAAAAGCAGGGTAACTTGGTTCAGGTAGTTCCCGGTACAGGACTTTACAATGTTTATGTAAACTATTATATTGTCGACGCCGCAGGAAATAAAATTGCAAAAATAGACGGTAAGATTAAAGATGCCGGCACTTACACTATTTATGCCGAAATTCCCGAGACCAAGAATTTTTACAGTTATAATCTTACTTCGCAGCTTACTATTAATAAAGTTAAAGCCGAAGTGCCTTCCGATATATTAATTTTAACCACCACTTCCGCAATAGCTTTAGAGTATCTCGAAAATGCCGAATATAAAATCGGAGATGACGGAGAGTGGACTACTGAAAATATTTTCAACGACCTTAAAGCCAATAAAAAATATACCATATATGTAAGAATTTTAGGCGATGATAATCATATCGAAAGCGACGTTATGGCTTTTGTTATAAAAACACAGAAAACTACCATCGATTATCTTTTGATTATTGCCATTGCAATAGGTGCTACTCTTTTAGTAATACTTATCCTTTTACTTATTGCACTTGTAAGACGGGCTCAATATAAGAAAAAATCAAAAGCTAATAAAATCGAACAGAAAATTCATGTTACCGACGCAAAAAAATATAAAAAGAACAAAAAAGCCCGTTCTGCTTTAGTTGTAAGTAAAAGTGAAGTTCCAGCAAACAAAGATATGCCTGTCGGAGTTAACAGACTGATTTCTCCGCCAAAGGATGAGAAAAACTTTATTGTTACCGTCGATAAAATGTATTACGGAGAAGGAGAGATTTCCGATCCCAATGAAGTTTACGGTAAATCTAAAAAACGCAAAGCCAAAATAGATAAAAAGAGAAAAACCGCCTTAGTTAGTGACGGTACATTAAATAATGCCATAGATGCAAAAATTGTAAAATCCAAAAAAGTTAAAAAGACCAAGAAAAAAGATCTTACTTCAATTCACACAGATATTGTGCCTGTTATTTCTAAATCTATAAGTGTATCGGAAAGAACAAACGACAGATTTATAACTTCCGAAAATAAACCTGAAAAAACCAAAGATAAAAAGATAAAAGAGAAAAAGATAAAACCTGTAAAAATCAAAGCCGAAAAGATTAAAAAATCTAAAAAACAGAAAGATATTAAACCGCAGGTTATTCCCGAAAAGTCATATCAGAATTTGTCTCAGAACAATTTAATCGTGCCTTCTTCCAATAAACAGTTGGGTATGGGTTCTTCCGAAAAAGTAGCGCATACTCCCATATCTGCGCAAAACGGAAATAACAAACCTTTTGTAAAACCTGTTTACAGCGGAGAAG
Source organism: uncultured Clostridia bacterium (assembly GCA_944342015.1). Classification (GTDB taxonomy): domain Bacteria; phylum Bacillota; class Clostridia; order Christensenellales; family CALVMC01; genus CALVMC01. The sequence continues at coordinate 2,512 of CALVMC010000004.1, read as the reverse complement.
TTGTCAAACATACACCTATAAAAGTTAAGAGTCCCAACGAAGTATTATCGGAACTTGAAAACGATAAAAATAAAATTTCTGCTAACGACAATAAAAATTTAAAAGAAAAACCGATTAAGGCTAAGAAAGAAAAGATTAAAAAGGAAAAACCGATAAAGGTTAAACCCGAAAAGGTTAAAAAAGAGAAGCCCGAAAAAATCAAAAAGGTAAAACCCGAAAAGGTTAAGAAAGGAAAACTTGCACAAGAGCCGCTTGCGACAGTAGACAATACCGCAGTAAAGAGCACGCAAAGAGAAGAGTATACAAGAAGGGATGTAACAACATCTTCGCCGATTATGCCAAGGGGCAGCGTGGGAAGCGCAAACGGAATGCTCGTGAGAAGAAGCATGCCGGGTGAATCGACTTCCAACGAGCAGATAACGAGATTTAACGGAGCAAGCCAGTCTTCTACGCAGGCAAGGCAGCCGCAAGCACAGGTAAGAAGTGTTCCGCAAAGCGGCGCAGGCTTTGGTATGCCTACTACTGCAGCGCTAAAAGCGCAAGCTTCTGCAGAGACAACGGAAAGCAAAAAGGGCAAGAAAGAAAAAGTCAAGAAAGAAAAGATTAAAAAGGAAAAACCGATAAAGGTTAAACCTGAAAAGGTTAAAAAAGAGAAGCCCGAAAAAATCAAAAAGGTAAAACCCGAAAAGGTTAAGAAAGGAAAACTTGCACAAGAGCCGCTTGCGACAGTAGACAATACCGCAGTAAAGAGCACGCAAAGAGAAGAGTATACAAGAAGGGATGTAACAACATCGCCGATTATGCCAAGGGGCAGTGTGGGAAGTGCAAACGGAATGCTGGTCAGAAGAAGCATGCCGGGTGAATCGACTTCCAACGAGCAGATAACGAGATTTAACGGAGCAAGCCAGTCTTCCACACAGGCAAGGCAGCCACAAGCACAGGTAAGAAGTGTTCCGCAGAGCGGCGCAGGCTTCGGTATGCCTAATACCGCAGCTTTAAAAGCGCAGTCTGCAACGGAAGAGATTGAAAGCAAAAAGGGCAAGAAAGAAAAAGTCAAGAAAGAAAAGATTAAAAAGGAAAAACCGATAAAGGTTAAACCTGAAAAGGTTAAAAAAGAGAAGCCCGAAAAAATCAAAAAGGTAAAACCCGAAAAGGTTAAGAAAGGAAAACTTGCACAAGAGCCGCTTGCGACAGTAGACAATACCGCAGTAAAGAGCACGCAAAGAGAAGAGTATACAAGAAGGGATGTAACAACATCGCCGATTATGCCAAGGGGCAGCGTGGGAAGCGCAAACGGAATGCTAGTCAGAAGAAGCATGCCGGGCGAGTCGACTTCCAACGAGCAGATAACGAGATTTAACGGAGCAATTCAGTCTTCTACGCAGGCAAGGCAGCCACAAGCGCAGGTAAGAAGTGTTCCGCAAAGCAGCGCAGGCTTCGGTATGCCTAATACCGCAGCTTTAAAAGCGCAAGCTTCTGCAGAGACAACGGAAAGCAAAAAAGACAAGAAAGAGAAAGTCAAGAAAGAAAAGATTAAAAAGGAAAAACCGATAAAGGTTAAACCTGAAAAGGTTAAAAAAGAGAAGCCCGAAAAAATCAAAAAGGTAAAACCCGAAAAGGTTAAGAAAGGAAAACTTGCACAAGAGCCGCTTGCGACAGTAGACAATACCGCAGTAAAGAGCACGCAAAGAGAAGAGTATACAAGAAGGGATGTAACAACATCTTCGCCGATTATGCCAAGGGGCAGCGTGGGAAGCGCAAACGGAATGCTCGTGAGAAGAAGCATGCCGGGTGAATCGACTTCCAACGAGCAGATAACGAGATTTAACGGAGCAAGCCAGTCTTCTACGCAGGCAAGGCAGCCGCAAGCACAGGTAAGAAGTGTTCCGCAAAGCGGCGCAGGCTTTGGTATGCCTACTACTGCAGCGCTAAAAGCGCAAGCTTCTGCAGAGACAACGGAAAGCAAAAAGGGCAAGAAAGAAAAAGTCAAGAAAGAAAAGATTAAAAAGGAAAAACCGATAAAGGTTAAACCTGAAAAAATCAAGAAGGTAAAACCTGAAAAGGTTAAGAAAGGAAAACTTGCACAAGAGCCGCTTGCAACAGTAGACAATACCGCAGTAAAGAGCACGCAAAGAGAAGAGTACACAAGAAGGGATGTAACAACATCTTCGCCGATTATGCCAAGGGGCAGTGTGGGAAGCGCAAACGGAATGCTAGTCAGAAGAAGCATGCCGGGCGAATCGACTTCCAACGAACAGATAACGAGATTTAACGGAGTAAGCCAGTCTTCTGCGCAAGCAAGGCAGCCGCAAGCGCAGGTAAGAAGTGTTCCGCAAAGCAGCGCAGGCTTCGGTATGCCTAATACCGCAGCTTTAAAAACACAGTCTGCAACGGAAGACATTGAAAGCAAAAAAGACAAGAAAGAGAAAGTAAAAAAAGAAAAGATTAAAAAGGAAAAACCGATAAAGGTTAAACCTGAAAAGGTTAAAAAAGAGAAAGAGCCTAAAATCAA
>CALVMC010000003.1 GCA_944342015.1 uncultured Clostridia bacterium | reverse complement strand
CATTGAATACCAAACAAGGATATTTCGACCGTTTACTTTTGAGAGGCTTATGCGACAATGCCAAACGAAAAGGCAAATAAGGAGGTAGAGAAAATACAATATCTTAATAGACATTGCAATACAAATGAAAATAGCGAGAAGGCAAAAAGCGAAAGATTGCCCAAGCGGATCAGCGGGCAACTTCGCTTGCCTTTCGCTTTCATTTTAGCAAGTCAAAGAGTTGTTCAGGCGTGCGCTTGTAGGCTGAGCAAAGCGAAGCCTCTCGTATTATACAAGCGCACGCCTAAGTGCCAAAGTGGAAATCAGTGAATTGTATAGTACTTAAAATAATTGTAAATATGAAAATATAAATATAAAGTTTGTAAAAAAATTACAAAAAATGCAAAAATAAATCCAAAAATTTGAATAATGTATTGACATATTGAAAAATATTAGAATATAATAGTTTTGGAGGTAGAATATGTTAGTAAATTTTAAATTCAAAAATTTTCTATCTTTTAAAGATGAAAATAGTTTCACAATGAAAGCTAAAGCAGATAAATCGCATGAAGAAAATCTTATAGATACAGTTGCGGGAAAAGTGTCTAAAGCAAGAATAATATATGGAGCTAATGCTTCTGGAAAAACATCATTTATTAGGGCTATTGAATTTGTTAAAGCTTTTGTATTTAATTCTAATAATATGCTGAATAATTTTAAAATTGCTGTAAGACCTTTTAAATTTATTGAAAATGCAGATAATATTCCATCTGAGTTTGAATTGACTTTTGTTAAAAATTCTATTAAATATATCTATGCTTTTTCTTGTACTAAAGAAAGAGTTGTTTCTGAAAGGCTGGATATATTCTATACTTCTAAGGCAACAAATATTTTTGAAAGAAGCAATACAACTGAATATAAATTCAACATTAAAGATGTAAAAGAACTTAGCCAAATTGTTACTAAAAATTTAGATAATAAACTTTTTTTAGTTACATTAGCATCATGGAATTATGAAAAGGCGAAGCCTGTGGTTGATTATATTCTTAATGATTTGCAAATTTCTTATAATAATAATTCACCGAGTTATAGTTTTGACACTATAATAACTAGCGGCGAATATGAAGATTATAAGGCGTTTTGTTTGAGAATATTAAATAATGCCGATTTAAGCATATCAAACATCACATACGAAACTACAAAGGTAAAAAATTTGCCCAATAATAATGGTTTAAATAATTTTATAAAGGTATTGTCAAATGGCAATGAAGATACGTATAATCAAATTATGGAAACCAATGCGTATACTTTTAAAACGCATCATATCATAGAAAACAAAGAAACAAAAAATGAATATGTATTGGCGATTCAAGAAGAGTCATATGGTACACAAGAATTGTTTAATATGACAACCTTGCTATATAAAGTGTTTAAAGATGGAAATATATTGTTTATTGATGAAATAGATAGAAGCTTGCATCCACTTTTAGTAGAGTATTTAGTTAAATTGTTTTTGGATGCCGACATTAATGTTAATAATGCACAGCTTGTAGCAAATACTCATGATACTAATCTCTTAAATCTTGATATATTTAGGAGAGATGAAATATGGTTTACAGAGAGAGATTATAAATCTGGAGCTACAGAATTGTATTCTTTAGCTGATTTTTCACCTAGGAAAAATGAAAACATTGAAAAAGCATATCTTCTTGGTAGATTTGGAGCTATTCCATTTATTAATGGTGATTAATATGCAAAGTGATGCAAGACAAAGAAAAAATAGAAAACCTTTAATTGTTCTAGTTTGTGAAGGTAAAAATAAAACAGAAACGAACTATTTTAAGCATTTTGTTAAAAGAGATAATCCATACACTTTAAAACCAGTAAAATCTGAGGCAACTGACATAAAAAGCATGACCGAAAAAGCGAAAAGATTATATCGCGAATATGATATGGATAGAAAAGTTGGCGATAGAATGTTTTGTGTTATTGATATGGATTTAGATGCAAAAAAATTTGAGAAATATAAACAACTAAAAAAGGCAAATCCTAATATAGAATATATAGTATCAAATCCTTGTTTCGAAATTTGGTTATTATACTATTTTACGGAAAATCCAAAAGTAGTTACTTCGTCTCAAAAGGTAAAAGAAGAGATAAAGAAATATGTTTCAGACTATGAAGAGAACATGGATATAGTAAAAGTTAAAGGTTTAGAAGAAGATTATGCAATTGCAATTAATAGAGCAGAGAAAAGAAATGCAATGCATGATGTAGATGAACTTTATAAGTTGAATCCATATACAGAAGTTCATGATTTAATTACATTATTATTAAATTATAGTAAATAGAAGAAAAAGGGTAACATTAATGAGTGTTACCCTTTTTCTTCTATTTTGCGGAAATAATATATAATTATAGACTCAAACTTAAAAAGCCTTGCTCAAAGCATGTCGGCATAGCAAAAGTTTTTTCGCCTATCGAAAAGGCAACTTTTATGTAGCGTCTGTCTTTGTATATGCTTGTTATAGTGCCTTCGCCAAATTTTTTGTGCACGACTTTTGTGCCTACATTTACAGCAGAAAGATCTATTTGAGGTTTTGGTTGTTCGGCAGGCTTTTGTATAGTAGTTGTAACAGGAGACGAAATGTTGTATTTTGAAGTAATCAAATCAATGTTATCTTTTGTGTCGGAGTTATTGTTTGATGTACAAGTCAAATCAAAGCTCTCATCTATGGCTGCCGCTATTTCGGCTTCCATGGTGGATTGTTGATTATAGAATAGCTTCTCATATTCTTCTTTTCTGATTACGGTATCCCAACCGCCGATTTCGTCTGCAATATGTTTTTCTATACCTGTATAAGATAGGCTGGAATCTTCATAACGCTTAAACTTGAAGATGGCATCATTCATAAGGCTTGCGTTGAATACGCCGATAGAGCAGAGCAGTTCAAAGTCTTTGACATTCAAGCCTGTTACTTTCTTAAACAGTCCCGGTTCAAGTTGGGTTATTACATCTTTTAGAGAGCGTTCGCGATAATCCGTCAAATACATAAATACAGGTACACGAGTAGCAAATTTTATAAGTTTTTCTTGGATTTGCTTACGCATTGATTTATATTCTTTTTCTTCTTCAGATAATTCTTTTTTCTCTTTGGGAGTAAGCTTTTCGCCTTCTTCTTTCTTAGCCTTTTTTACATGTTCTGATTTATTGATAATAGTTTCGATATCCGAATTGAGCGAGCGAAAACCTTCGATACGCATAAGGGCATCGAGTGCTTCTTTGTTGTTCAAAAGTCTCGATAGAGTTTCGTTGTCAACATTGACAAGGAGAGCAGATTCCCATCTTTTTGCAAGCAATGTTGCACTTGTACCTGCCATTGCAATATCGAGAATATCTTGAGCATTGATTTGCTTCATTGTGCTTCCGTCATATGCAAGCACGGGCAAAAAACTAATAAATTCAGCTACTTTCTTTTCGGGATTGCTTTCGTCTACATTCAAACGGCACGAGTAGTCAGAAATTTGGCGAAGAGCTCTATCGAGAGCAAAGTCAAACACATAACATTCGTGCTTTATAATTTGTCTGTTGCCGTTATCGTCAATAGTTTCCCAAGGACTTTGCACACGGAAAGCTGCTTGAAAATATGTCTCGGGAGATTTAAGATTGCGAAGCATAAATATGCCTGTCCAAGGTCTTATTGTTACGCCGGTCGTAAGTTTACCGCAAGATAGAGTAATAGTTTTTGTCTTCAGCGGATTGCCCATTGATGCTTGAACGGGGCGTAGGGCATCGAGTCCAACACCTGCGGATGTTCCTGCGCAAACATTTATTTTGTAATCGTGATAGAAAGCGTTTTGCTTTTGAGCAAGAAGATTTGCCATGGCATAACATGATGCCACATTGGGCAAAAACCAAAGTGTATGTGATAATACATTCAATAGTCTTGTGTCCGAATAAGGCATAGGCGGTCTTTTGTCCTGTCCTAATTTGAGGTCATCTATGCTTGAGGGCAAATATGAGCCTCTTATGAGGTCAAGCCATTTTTGCACTTCGTTTTCATAGACAAATCTCGCTTCTTTACCTTTGCCTTTTGCTGAGAAAAATACATTCAAGTCAAACTCGTCATATTCGCCTTGAAGAGCAATTTGTCTTATGCTGTCGGGAATACGATAAGTAAGCATAACCATTCGGGGCAATGCCAAATAAGGGTTGTTTGAACCAATCCAATTTTCTTTTGCTCTTTGTTCGTCAGAATAAGTCCAATTGTAAATTTGGTCTTCGATAAATTCGCCGCTGTTTATAGCACGGAAAGGTGTTCCAGACAAAAACAAATAATACGATGTCGATATCGGCAAAAATGTTTCGTTGTAAGCATTGTCGGCTTCTGTACGTTTATAATCTTCATAGTCAAAGTCGGCATTTTCTTCTTCGTCAGGGTTTTCAAAAAGTTTTTTTGCATTTTCTCGCCAAGCACCGAAATGATATTCGTCAAAAATAACCAAATCCCAATTCGTGGTATGTATAAATTCATTCTTGGCTTTTATACCGCCGTTGTCATTGGTGCCTAATAAATCTTGAAACGAACCAAATACTACAATAGGACGGCTCTTGTCAGCCAAAGCAAACTGTTTGTCGATATTGATATTATTGTTGTGAGCGTCTTTGTTGGAGATAAATTGCCAACCTTCAAAATCTATATGAGAAATCAAATCTTCACGCCAAGCAGATTCCACAGCAGGCTTGAACGTCAATACGAGTATTTTGTTAAGCCCCATTTTCTTTGCGAGTTCATAGGATGCAAAAGTTTTGCCAAACCTCATTTTTGCATTCCATAAAAATTTAGGGGATTTATTAGGTTCTTGTTGCTTGGCTGTATTATAAAAAGATATAGTTTTGTCGACAGCTCTTACTTGTTCGGGGCGCATTTTGAAAGTAGCCGTACGGTTTTCGTCAGAAATTATATCTTCTCTTAATTGCAGAATAGCTGATAAAACGTCTTTTGCACCACAACAAAACCATTCATTTTTATCTATGCCTTCATTGAGTTGCAAAAATCCCTTCTGTCGCAAAATCGCATGCACGTCATGGTCAGTAAAACAAGTGCCGTCAGCTCGCATAGCAGATTCTTTGAGTATGATTTTATAGGGGACACTGCTTGTATGTAGTTGTTCCTTGATACGAGTCTCGACCTTTCTGTCCGTATATCCTATTTTCAAATAACCTTTATGCGAAGCTACTCCCACAAGTTCATAAGCGTATATTGTGGGTGTAACTTGTGGTCTTTGCTTAAAAAAATCTTGTGTCATAATTTTACTCCATAGGCTTTATCATTGATTCGATAAAATTTATCTCATCTTGTGTTAGGTTGTATTTTGCATATAATTCTTCATCAGTCCAAGGTTTTGAGAAATCTTGTTTGGGAACAAAAGCGAAAGTTTCTCTGCTTATATGCTGAGAGATACATATTTGTGATAATAAAAATCTTACAAACTTAGTTTTTAAATAATTAATTAAATTTATTGCCTCTGATTTTTTATCGAATACATCTACTACAATATAAGTAGATGTGCAAATTGTATCAGGTTCTAATATATCGACGATTGATAGTATTCTACGTTTTCCATCTTTGTCGGGTTGACCTGCGTGGTCATATGATGCTGCAGAAATATAAACTTTGTATTTGTCAATAGTTTCTAAACCGGCTCGTATGACAGACTTTGAACAATAACCAAGGCCTCCACTATGTCTTACAGCAATTTCTCCATTTTGTTGCAAAGTAATGTTAGTATTTAAGCCATAAAGTGATACTGGTCTTACGATTTTATTTAAAGTTAGTTCATTTAATGATAATACTTTTTTTACTATATCTATAGCCTTATTATCTCTTATAAAGACATTAAATTCCATAGGATTTCTTACTTCAGCATTTTTAGAATTTTTGTAACAGTTAACAATTTCGCAAAGAGGATTTTTTGGATCGCGATCTTTTTTCCAAAGAAAATAACATACTCCACCAGCAATATCTACACCAGGGAAGCAATCTTTTGAATCTGAAAAATCGACAATTTTAGCGAGTCTCTTATCTGTTAACATATTTTGTCTAAAAGTATCTAAACCTCTTCCACCAGAAAACCAACGTGAAGGTATAATCATAGTTAAGTAGCGAGGTTGTAATTTTTTAGCTTGGTTTACAAAATGATGATATATTGGAATGGCTGTGCCTGATCCTTTTCCTCCGCTTCCCACATTTAATTGATACGGCGGATTGCTTATTATAACGTCAAATTTCATATTAAAAATCTCCTCGGTGTTATGGGTATGGATAAATTCATAAGCATGCGATTCTAAATCGACTGCACGGTCATATTGTTCTTTATTTGCACCGCAAAAAATACATCTTCCGTCTTTCCATTTATGTGGGATTTTTTTAAATCGAATGTTTCCTTCGGCAGTATCAAATTTACTTACAGAAAATTCGCTATTTGGATATTTGCTACAATATACTCCACGGCGTGACAATAGACTGGTCAATTCTGTAATAGCTATGCCGTATAATTGATCGTGGAATATGTGGTCTATGCGTTGCTGTAAGTCAGGAAATTGAGGCTCTAATCCTTTTATCAAGCGTTTTGCTATCTCTCGCAAAAATACTCCTGTTTTGCAAGCAGGATCCAAAAATTTAGTATCGGGATTGCAAAATAACTCTTGTGGCAGCAAGTCCAACATTTGATTTACAATTTCGGGCGGGGTAAATACTTCGTCATTGGATAAGTTAGACAAACATGAAAGAACATCGGGGTTATAAACTTTATCAAAAATACTCTCAGCCATTTTCTTGCACTCTCCTATAATGCGATACATATTTTTTTAAGAAAACTCCTTCACTATCGGTATCATTATCTAAAAATGAAGTTTGAGTTTTTGTATCCGATTCGTCTTTTGCCAAAAGCTCAGCAAAAGTATAATCACTTCTTTGCAGCATACTGCCCGTAATAAATGCCCATTCAGAAAATACGATAGGCTTGTCCGTATCTTTGCCGTTTCCGTCTACACAGCAAAGAGTCAAAGCATTTCCGCAAACAATATTTTTCTCTAATATGAATTTGACAGCATCTCTTGTTTGGTCGTTGCAATCGTTTTTGCATACGTTTTTATAGGCTTTGTCCCACATTCTAAATAATCTTTCTCGGCAAGCTAATACATTGTCGATAAGAATATCTACGCCGTAAATACTAGATATTGCAAGAACAGCGTTTTTCTCATAATCGAGAGGACTTTTTTTGTATTTCTTCTTTACGACATCTAGCTTTCTATTTAATATTTCGACAAGAAAATTACCGTCACCGCAAGCCGGCTCTAAAAATCTACTGTCGATTCGTTCGGTCTCTTCTTTTACAAGGTCGCACATAGCTTTTACTTCTCGTTCATTTGTGAATACTTCGCCATATTCTTGCACTCGGTTTTTAGATTTTATTTGCGTTTTCTCTGATTGCATGTAAATTTCCTGTTAGTCTTATAAATATAAATAATAGTATTATTATAACACTATAAGACTAATTAAACAACACTATAAGACTAATATTTTTTTATAAATAGTCTAAAATTATACTTATAAGAATAGTGGAGCGATATTATTATGAATATAGGAGCAAGAATAAAAGAACTAAGGGAAGCCGCAGGTTTTTCGCAGAATAAGTTGGCTGAATGGGCGGGAATATCGCAGACTCATCTCAGAAGAGTAGAACTTGGACAAGCCGACATTACTGTAGGACATTTGCAACTTGTTTGTGATGCTCTTGGCATAAAACTTAAAGATTTTTTTAACGAAGCCGATAACGAAGAAGATATCTCTTCCGCAATTTTCTCCTTGTCTCCCAAACAAAGACATTTTTTAATAGAGTTTTTGAAAAGTTTGTAATTATTTAGTAATAAATTTGTCCCAAAAATATTGACTTTTGTCCCAACTGCTGTATAATATAAAGTATGGGAGATAAAAGTGAATGAAAAAAATTAATGTTATTAATCTAATTAAATATCATACAGAAGGAAATGATGCTGGTTTTAGAAGCGAAGCATATAAAATAGCAAATGAGTTTGATGAATTAGGAGATGCTCAGTTGTCGGAATACATTATGGCATTATTATCTAGTTCAAATACATTTGTGCCACAAATTCATGATAATGAATTAACATTTTTTAATAAAGTCAGTTACAGTAATGAGCCTTTGCCGCTACCACAAAGTATACAAGACGATATAATAGGTATCATAAATGCAATAGGTCATAATGTTGGGGTTAACAAATTTCTATTCCAGGGTTCTCCAGGTACAGGAAAAACCGAATCGGTAAAACAAATTGCAAGAATATTAGAAAGAGAGCTGTTTTCTGTAGAATTTTCATCAGTTATTGACAGTAAACTTGGTCAAACACAGAAAAACATAGTTTCTTTATTTAAAGAATTAAATAACTTCTCTAATCCAGATAAAATCATTGTTTTATTTGATGAAATTGATGCAATAGCCTTAGATAGAACTAATAATAATGATTTAAGAGAGATGGGAAGAGCGACCTCAGCCATTCTTAAAGGATTTGATAGTTTAAATGAAAGAGTTGTTTTAGTGGCTACAACTAATTTGTTTAAATATTTCGATAAAGCCATGGTAAGACGTTTTGATAAAGTTGTTGATTTTGATCGTTATACAAAAGATGATTTGTGTGAAATAGCGGAAATATTATTAAACACATTTTTGACTAGGTTTAAATTTGCAGGCAAAAACATTAATTTGTTTAGAAAAATCATAAAAAGGATGAATCCTATGTTATATCCTGGTGATTTGAAGAATGCAATAAAGTCAGCAATTGCTTTTAGTAAGCCAGGAGAACAATTTGATTATTTAAAAAGATTGTATAAGTCAATCTGTAGTGATGCCACAGATGATCTTAGGGTATTGCAAAGTCAAGGATTTACTGTCAGGGAAATAGAGTTGCTTACGGGAATTTCTAAAAGCCAAGTATCAAGGGAGTTAAAGGAGGAGGCAGATGAATAGTCTACTTCAATTGAAATGTCAGTTTGAACATAAAAAGAACAATAGGGGATATGTAGTTGAAAATTTGCCAAATGATGCGAGAGTAATGTCTAATCATATTTTTGAGTTAAGATCACAACTAGAAGATATTCTAAAATATTGGATTAGTAACACGTTGATTGATGGAGCCTTGTTCTCAGCATATTATAATAAAGTTGTTGCTAAGAGTAATCGAATTAAAAGTCTTTTTGGGACTTCTTACATAAAAGCAAATGATTTAATATGTGGCGCTAGATTCACAGGTAACGGAAAAGATATAAGACATGTTTTTGCGTATTATATGTCATTAGATTTACTTAAAGAAGCTATAAGGAGATTATCTATATGCGGAGATATAGTTCAAGCAAAATACGGAGGAGAGATAACAAAAGAAAACATTGAAAATCTATATAAATTAAAAAATTTTGATAAGAGAGACATTTCTCTTACAAGTTTTATTAGAATAATAATAGACTGTTATTATGTAAGTAAATTTTCTATAGATGATAACATAGATGATATAAATGAACCTGCAATTGTATCTTTATATAAAACAAAACGCAAAACTATAGAATTACTGGAATCAATAGGCATAAGAATATATGAGACAGGTTTAATTGATGATACGACGGTTTTATTAAACCCAAATCAATATAAAATTTTAAAAGAAAAAGCTCCATATTTGGTATCTATGCAAGTAAGTGATATTGCTTGTTTAACAAAAGATGAAGTATCAAATATAAGTAGTAATACTATAAAAATACCTGCACCAACTAATGAACCAATAATTGGAGTAATAGATACTTTATTTTATAAAGATGTTTATTTTAAGGATTGGGTAGAGTATGAAAATATGCTAGATCCAAATATTCCTATTGAGCTAAAAGATTATTATCATGGAACAGAGGTATCATCAATAATAGTAGATGGACCTTCATTTAATCCTGGTTTGAATGATGAGTGTGGAAGATTTAGAGTAAAGCACTTTGGCGTTGCTATTCATGGAAGATTTAGCTCTTTTAGTGTGCTAAAAAATATTCGCACAGCAGTTGCCGCAAATAGAGATATAAAGGTATGGAATCTATCACTTGGATCGGTAATGGAAATTCATAAGAATTTTATATCTCCAGAAGCTGCAGAATTAGATAAAATTCAAAGCGAGTACGATGTTATTTTTGTAGTAGCTGGCACCAATAAGCCAATTGGAGCAAAAGAAAATATGCGAATAGGAGCTCCGGCTGATTCTATAAATTCTTTGGTTGTAAATTCTGTAAAAGAAAGTGGTGCCCCCGCTTCTTATACCAGAGTTGGCCCGGTTTTATCATTTTTTCATAAGCCAGATGTAAGTTATTATGGAGGTGATAGAGACAATGGAATTACAGTTTGCACTCCAGTTGGACAAGGGATAGTTCAGGGAACATCTTTTGCAGCACCATGGATTGCAAGAAAACTGGCATATTTAATCCATTATATGGGGATGACAAGGGAGGTTGCAAAAGCTCTTATTATAGACTCTGCTGCAGATTGGAATAGAAAAGATAATTTAACCCATTCTGTTGGATATGGAGTTGTTCCTATAAAAATTTCAGATATATTGAAATCAAAAGATGATGAGATTAAATTCTTTATGACAGGAACTATTGATAAATATGAAACATATAATTACAATATTCCTGTGCCTACATACAATGATAAGCATCCTTTTTTTGCTAGGGCAACATTGTGTTATTTCCCAAATTGTTCAAGAAAACAAGGTGTTGATTATACGGATACTGAAATGGATATTAATTTTGGTAGAGTACGTGAAGGTAAGAAAGGTGTAAAAATTGACCCAATAAATAATAATATTCAAGATGTGGAAGGAAAATATTTATATGAGGGGCCCGCTCGTTTATTGTATCGAAAATGGGATAATATCAAACATATTAGTGAAACTATAAAATCTAACGCTAGACCCAGAGAAAAATACGGGGCTGGTCTGTGGGGATTGAGTGTAAAAATCAAGGAAAGGCTTAAATATAATCGCGACCATGATATGCAATTTGGAGTAGTTATTACATTAAAAGAAATGAATGGAGTGAATCGTATAGATGATTTTATTAATATGTGTCATTTCCGAGGACTAATTGTGAATCGAATAAATATTGATGCACGTATTGATGTTTATGCCAGAGCAGAGGAAAATATTGAGTTTGATAAATAAAATAATTATTTGAGTTATTGTAACATTTCTATATCATAAAAATTATTCCAAAGCAATCTTTTGCAAAGAAAAAAACGAACCTTGAATTTTCAGGGTTCGTTTTATTCCTGCTTGGCGCGCCCTAAGGGAGTCGAACCCCCAACCTTTGGTTCCGTAGACCAACGCTCTATCCAATTGAGCTAAGGGCGCATATCCGATTTGTGATTTATCTTCGGCTGCGCACACCGATGAATAATTGAGTTGACGGCGCATAATAAATTTTCCGTGTTCTGATATGTTTTATTTAAAACCGATTTCCCTTCGACACGGCAGCCTTTCAATCTGACGGAATATTCCGTTCGGTAAAAAGGAGAAAATAAACCGTAAAGATTTACGATTTAACAAAGCATATTATATATTTAAAAACCTTGCTTGTCAATATTTTTAAAAGTCAATCGGATTTAAAATAAAAAATCGAGTCGGAAAAGGAAAATTTAAACAGCAGAAAATGAAAAAATTAAATAAAAAACGAATAAATTTTTTTAAAATCCGGTATTTTAAATTTCCCGTTTTTATCATAAAAAAAACTTCTTAGAATAAAATTTAAACAAGATAAAATTTTTATGCAAAACTTATCAACAAAAAGCCGAACTTGTCCACAATGTTCAATAAACTGTCCACAAAATGTGAACAAATCGGTGGATAAGTGGACTATTTATGCATTTTTTGCATAAAAAACGAATATTTTCCATATTTCGACAAGCAAAACAGGAATTTTAATTAATTATTTATGCGGATACATTAAAGGCTTTCGGAGGGGTAAAAGTGTATATAATCACCAAAAAACAGATAATTGCCGTGATTTTAATATTGGCGTTTTTAATAAGTTTGCCGCTCGGAATTTACGGAACTATAACAGCCGCCGCCGAAGAAAAAATAGGAACGGTTGTAATAGACGCAGGACACGGCGGAGTTGACGGCGGAGTTGTCGGAAGAACGGGTATAAAGGAAAGCGATATAAATCTTTCGGTATCGAAAATCCTTAAAAGGGAACTCGAAAAAAACAATATCAAAGTCGTTATGACAAGAGAAAACAAAGACGGACTCTACGGAGAAGCCGTTGGCGGATTCAAAAAAAGGGATATGGAAGCAAGGCGTGATATAATTTTAAAAAGCAAGCCCGACCTTGTCATAAGTATCCATGCAAACAAATGGATAAGTTCCGAACGAAGGGGAATACAGGTTTTCTACGATGACACCTTAAAAGGCGAAAAGGCGGCAACCGTTATGCAGGAAATACTTAACACCCATTTAAACAACGATGAAATAGGAAGAAATCTTTCCCCGCAAAAAGGCGACTATTATATAACCAAGTGCACAAATTATGTTTCCATTATAATAGAGTGCGGATTTCTCTCAAACGCCGATGACGAAAGAAATTTAATAAGCATAGATTATCAAAAAACACTCGCAAGATACATAGCAAGCGGAGCGGTAAGCATTTTAAAAGACAGCTTCGATTGAGATAAATATTTTTGTTTTTAATAATTTATAAAAATTTTATTTAAAATTTAAAACGGTATTCAAAGATTTTATCAATGTTTAAGGAACATAAAAGATATCGTTAAAATCCAATCATGCTCTTTTATGGTTTTCCGAAAGTTTGAATTTTATTCTTGCAATTGAGTTATAAACGGTTTTGATATTAAATCCCAGCTTTTCGGCAATTTCCGAATAGGTGAGACCTTTTAAAAACAGGTCTACTATTTTTTTTTCTTTCGGGGAAGAAATGTTGTTTATCTTTTCGATAAGTCCGTTTCTCGTCTCTTCTTCTATAACAAGGTCTTCGGGAGCGCAGGAGAGTATTTCTTCTGCGTTTTCTATCGAAGTGTAGTATTTAAGGGGGATACTTTTGCAGTTATTGTACTCTCTTATCGTATCCACGATTTTATTTCTTACAGAAGTCATTGCGTAGGATTTAAAAGACTTGTTTTTTTCCGTCTTGAAATTCACAGCCGTTTTATAAAGGGTAATAAAGGCTTCCTGAAAAAGGTCTTCGTCCGTTGCGCCGACAAGAAAGTATGGTCTTATTACCTTTTTCAAAAGAGGTCTGTACCTTTCCGATATTATCTGAAAGGCTTCTATTATTCCTTTTTGGTAAAGACTGCAAAGTTCTTCGTCCGTAAGGGTATTAAGATTATCTTTCTTTTCGAATTTTTCCATATTTCAATAACTTGCGCAAGCAAAATTCTGTAATTTAAGCGATTGAATTTAAAATTTGAGTTATAAAATTTCAATAATTTTAAAATCTAATCGGTTTAAATTTTCAGTATATAACTGTTTACTAAACGATAAACTTTTGATTTTATTCGTGCTGTCTTACATACTCGTACATGGCGACGGCTGCTGCGTTTGCTGCGTTCAGACTGTTAATCGAGCCCTTTTGCGGAATGGAAAGTTTTTTGTCGGCAAGCGATGCGGTAAGTTTTTTTACCCCAAACCCTTCCGAACCTATTATAAATGCGCAACTTGTCGCAAGGTGTGTTTCATAAATATTTTCGCCGTCCATATCGAGAGCGTAAACTTCTATAAACTCGTCTTTTATCTTTCTTATAAAATCGTTAATGTTTCCCGTTTTTGCTATCTTTACATGAAAGCAGGCGCCGACGGAAACCTTAATAACCGTTTCCGTAACTTCGCAGGTTCTGTGCTTCGGTATGATTATTCCGCAACAGCCCGCACACTCTGCGGTTCTTATTATGTTTCCGAAATTATGCGGGTCGCTTACTTCGTCGATTAAAAGCATAAAGCCTTTGTTTTTACAATCGTCGATTATTTCTTTTTCGTCACAGTATTGAAAATCGGGCGTTTTTGCAACTACCCCTTGATGTCTCATTCCTTGCGAAAGTCTGTCGAGTTCCTCTCTGTCCTCGTAAAAAACCTTGATATCCGAGTTTTTGCAAAGCTCTGCTATTTCCTTATAATCTTTATCGGACGAGTTTTTTATTATATGTACCTTTAAAGCCCTTTTGCTTTTGATACATTCTTTTACTGCGTTTTTTCCCGCTACTATCATAATTTCTCCCTTAACTTTTTAACTTCCTCTTGTTTTTTGCAGCACATTTTGCCTTCGGGACAAGGACCTGAAAGACAGCCGGGACCTGCATTCTTAAAAAGAACCGGAGCGACTTTTATGCAATGTTTAAGCATTTGCCAGGCAACTTCTCTTATTTCCCACTGTGCTCTGAAACAGCAACGCAGATTGAAAAAGTGCATAAGCTCTCTTGCGTTCATGGTTATAATCATTTTCGTTTCGGCGGCGTTGGGAAGAACGAATCTTGCGTCTTCGTTGCTTTTTTCCCCTTTGTTTCCGAGTTCCTTAATCCACTCTGAATACCATTTTGCCATAGTGTCCATTTGTGAGATAAAAAGTTCTTTCTTTTCCTTTCCGAGATTTTCTATTTCGGGCGGGATGACATAATTGAATTCGTCGCCTTCTTTTACATATCTTTGGGACTTAACGGAAAAACTCGCTATTCTGTGTCTTGTAATCTGAGCGAGAAAACTTCTCGATACCCCTTCTATTCCGAAAGTGAAACTTGCGTGTTCGATAGGGGAAAGATGTCCGAATGTAAGAAGATTCGATATAAATTTTTCAGTATCCGAACTGTCGACGCCTTGTTTGAGTTTTTCGATATCGGCGTCCGAGTAACAAAGTTTTGCGGCAAGCGCAATAGCCTTTTCTGGCTCGCTTGTGTATCTTAAAAGTTCTACTTTCGGTTTGACCTGTCCCATTTTTCCTTCCTTTACGATTTAATTTGTTAACGGCTCGCAGTTTTGTATGGCTGTTTTGCCATAGAATAAATCGTTGAATTTTTTCTTTTTTATTCAATCGTGCTTTATAGTTTTAAGTTATAAAAAAACTTAATATTTCAAAATATACGGATTTATTCTGTTTCAGTGTTCGGTTTTGCAGTCCGTAGTTTTTTCGAGAAGATATGAAAGTCTTTCTTCCTGACCTGTAATAAACAGATATCCGAGCACGGCTTCGTATCCGCTTGCGGTTTTATAGTCCGCTATGCTTGCGTGTTTTGCGGGAGTGGTTACCTTGCTGTTACGGGTGCGCTTGAAAATAGCGATTTCTTTTTCGCTAAGCAAGGGGTATATTTTTTTTAATTTTTCCGCCTGTGCGCCTGCGTTTATTTCTTTGGAAGTCATAACATGCAAAGCGCCGGCTTTTTTGGTAGAGGAAAGAGCAAGTTTGCTTCTTACATAAAGGGTTTGAACGCTGTCGCCGATAAATGCAAGAACCAAGGGATTAAAACCTTCCGCTTGTTCTTCGCTTATCGGATTTATATAAGGAAAATTTTTATCGTTCAACTTTTTGCTCCTTGCAAAACCTTGTGTCTTTTCCGATTTATATATCGAAAAAGCAGAGATGAAATTTATCTGAATGCTTTAATTTCGGTTATAGTAATTTTATCATTTACACAATAAAAAAGCAATTTTTTAAAGTATGAAAAAAATATAGGGAATTTAAATTATTAAATTTTCAAGAGGGTTTAATAAAATAAGAATTTTATCCGATAAATAAAACTTTCTTAAATCCGCAAAAAAGGATATTAAATTAAAGAAGAAAGGCAAATTTTAAATACTCAAATAAATCTGCATATAAAGCAAGCGATTACCGCTCCCGCAAAACTTGCAAAAAGAGCAACGGGAATAGCATATCGCAGTTTTTTTATTTTAACGGTACTGAAATAGACGGCGGTTATATAAAACAGAGTTTCTGACGAGCCTACTATTACCGCCGCACAGCGCGCTATGTAACTGTCGGGGCCGTATTCGTTGAAAACCTCTTCGAGAAGAGCAAGAGAACCGTTTCCGCTTAAAGGTTTTATAAGTACTATTTCCGCAAGTTCCGAAGGCATTCCGAGAAAGGTAAAAAAAGGCTCCAACCATTGCACCGCAATCTTAGCAAGTCCGCTGACTTTGAACAGTTCCACGCACATAAGTATTACCGCAATATACGGAAAGATATTGAATACGAGAATAAGAGCGGATTTCGTGCCTTCGGTGAAGGAATCGTATACATTGACTTTTTTTATTACGGCATAAATAATTACGCCGATAATTAATACGGGGACTATATAGTTACTCATTCCATTCCCTTTTATATTTTAAACTTAGCACAAGTTTGAATGACTTTATTTATTAAAGGTTTATAAGGCTTTACTTTAATTGGGTTTTAATGTTTATCGTATAACGGTTTTTCGTTCGGTTTATTTTTATTTTTTCTTTTTATTCCCCTTAAAACAAAACATAAAAGACCGCCGATAAGGGTAGTACATGCGGTTGCGATAAGACTCGGAATTATTATATCCGATGCGGTAGACGAGCCTGCCGCAGCCCTAAGCGATATTATAGTCATAGGGAGAAGCTGTATGGAAGTTGCGTTTATTACCGTAAAAAGTATAAGGTTATCGCTTGCCTTGTCTTTGCCTTTCGACATTTCTTCCACGGCTTTTATTCCCATAGGAGTTGCCGCACCGCCCATTCCGAGAAGATTTGTCGCAAGATTCATGGATATATACTCGTAGGCCTTGTCGCTTTCGCCTTTGAAGAGTTTTTTGCAAAGCGGTCTCAGCAGTCTGTAAAGCCCGTTTGTCATATTTGTTTTTTCCATAATCGAAAGCACCGATACCCATACTGCGTAAATTGCGCAGAGTTTAAGGGCAAGCTGAATAGAACCGCTTACCCCGTTAAGCATTACCGTTATCGCACTTTCCGGCGATACCGTACAGAGCATAATCAAAGACGCCGTCACAAGAACTATAAATACAACATTCATAATTTTAGTATATTAGCCTCATACTGCGATTATTAAAAAATTTGACTTATATTTATATAAATAGTATAATCTTTATCATTGACGGAAATAAAATTTTTTATTTTCATTCTTTTCGAGGTGTTACTATGTCAGAAAATTTTTATATTACCACCCCTATCTATTATCCGAGCGGAAAATGGCATTTAGGGACATGCTATACCACCGTCGTGTGCGACGCTATCGCCCGCTTTAAAAGACTTCAAGGCTTTAATGTTTTTTATCAGACGGGAACCGACGAGCACGGAATGAAAATCGAAAAAATTGCAAAAAGTCAGAATATGACTCCCGAAAATTATTTAAAGGAACCCGTTAACAATTTAAAGAATTTATGGAAAATACTCAACATAAGTTACGATAAATTTATAAGGACTACGGATAAAGAACACGAAAAAGCCGTACAGAAAATTTTTCAGAAACTCTACGATAAAGGGGATATTTACAAGGGCGAATACGAAGGAATGTATTGCGTTCCGTGCGAAACATACTGGACGAAAACCCAGCTTAAAGACGGTAAGTGTCCCGACTGCGGAAGGGAAGTTACTCACATAAAGGAAGAAGGATATTTTTTCCGTTTATCGAAGTATACCGATAAACTCATTAAACTTATTCGGGATACCGACTTTCTCGAACCGAAAACGAGAAGAAACGAAATGCTCAACAATTTTCTTCTTCCCGGTCTTCAAGATTTAAGCGTAACAAGAAGCAACTTCGATTGGGGCATAAAGGTTCCCTTTGACGAAAAGTACACAATTTATGTATGGATAGACGCATTGACAAACTATATAACAAGTTTAGGCTATTTATCGGACGACGATAAACTTATGAAGACATTCTGGCCTTGCGATATTCATATGATGGGAAAGGAAATTGTCCGTTTCCACAGTATAATATGGCCTGCTATGCTTATGGCGCTCGACCTTCCTGTTCCGAAAAAGGTTTACGGACACGGTTGGCTTCTTATGGGCGGAGACAAGATGAGCAAAAGCAAAAGCAATGTTGTCGACCCCTTTATACTTACTAAAAGGTATTCGACGGACGCAGTAAGATACTATCTTTTAAGAGAAATACCTTTCGGTCAGGACGGAATGTTTACAAGCGAGGCTTTTCTTAAAAAGATAAATTCCGATTTGGCAAACGACTTAGGGAATCTCGTATCGAGAACCCTTGCAATGCTCGAACAGAACTTCGAAGGAAAGACTGTCGGCGTTTCTGAAAAGGATGACGAGTTTTCTGCGGATTTAAAAAAATGCTGTAATAATCTCTATAACGAAGTTAAGTCCGATATGGATAATTTAATGGTTTCCGACTCATTGGGCAAGGTATGGAAGGTTATAGCAAGAGCAAACAAGTATATTGACGAAACCCGTCCGTGGGTGCTTGCAAAAGAAGGAGATAAGCAAAAGCTTTCCGATGTTTTAGGAAATCTTCTCGAAGCCATAAGAATAATCGCAGTTATATTGCAGGCATATCTTCCGGACACGGCAGAGAAGATACTCGACGCCATAAAAACCGACAAAAAATACAGAACATTCGAATCGTTAAAATTCACAACTTCAAAAGGCGGAAAACAAACGGAAAAGATTCCGCCAATATTTCCGAGACTCGATGTGCAAAAGGAGCTTAAAGAATTGGAAAAGGTAGCCGAAGAAAACGAAAAACAAAAAAAATCCGAACATTCGGAAAACAAGGACGGAGAAAATACCGTTAAAACAGAAGAAATCTCCATTGACGATTTTGCAAAGGTAAGTCTTAAAGTCGCCTTGGTAACAGAGTGCAGTAAAGTGGAAAACGCAGACAAGCTTTTAAAACTTACCCTTAAAGTAGGCGAGGAGTCGAGAACGGTAGTCAGCGGAATAGCAAAGTGGTATACCCCCGAAGAAATGATAGGAAAGAGCGTGGTAATAGTTTCCAACCTTAAACCTTGCAAACTCAGGGGAATACTTTCTCAGGGAATGATACTCTGCGCCGACGATGGCAAAGGCGGTCTTTCGATAATCAGTCCCGAAAAGAAAATCGAGTCGGGTTCAACCGTAAGATAACATTATGGATTTTACCGCATATAAAAACAGAAATTTAATAGACGCCCACGCACACCTTACCGACAGCAGATTCGACGGTAAAAGGGAAGAAATAATCGAATCTTTTTTTGAAAACGGAATAAAGGCGGTAATAGAGGCGGGTGCCGATTTAATTTCCAGCCGAGACGGAGCAAAGCTTTCAAAAGAGCATAACAATATATTTTTTACCGCAGGAATACACCCCGAATACGCAGACGGATATTCCGATAAAGATTTATGCGAGATCAAAAAAATTGCCGAAAACAAAAAATGTCTTGCAATAGGCGAAATAGGTCTCGATTACCATTATGACGGCGCAGACAGGTTAAAACAGGAAAAACTTTTTAAAAGCCAGCTTGAAATCGCAAAAGAACTCAAACTTCCCGTAGTTATACATTTAAGAGAGGCGGCTTCGGATATGCTGAATATAGTTAAGGATATGAAAAGTTATTTTCATAGCGGCGCCCTTTTCCACTGTTTCAGTCAAAGTACGGAATATATGAAAGAACTTCTCAGAATAAACGAAGAATTCTGTTTTTCGTACGGCGGTGCGGTAACCTTTAAAAACGCCGAAAGCAGAAGGGAAGTTTTAAAGAAAACGCCGATAGAAAATCTTCTTCTCGAAACCGACTGTCCGTATATGACGCCGCACCCTTTCAGGGGCGAGACCAACGAACCGAAATTTATAAATATTACGGCGGATAAAATCAACGAACTTTTCGGATATTCGACCGATAAAATTACCACCGCTAACGCCGAAAGATTTTACGGAATAAAATATTAAAGATTAAAAGTAACCGCTGTCGGGTTTATAATATTCGGTAAAACGCAAATTAATATTATAATACTGAATAATTAATCGCTATCCGATAGAATTTTATACAAAGAGGGATAAATATGGCTGATGTTTACACTTATGTTATAGGGGAAAGTATTTATGTCAATCTAACTAACCGTTGTAACAATAACTGTCATTTCTGTATAAGAAATCACAATGACGGAATAGAAGGATATCATTTATGGCTTAAAAAGGAACCGTCCGTTAAGGTTCTTAAAAACGAACTTAAAGATTGCGCAAAATATAAAGAGACGGTTTTCTGCGGTTTCGGAGAACCCCTTTTCAGACTCGACGATATGCTCGAAGTTGCCGCTTTCGTAAAAGATAAGGGCGGAAAAACAAGAGTTAACACAAACGGACAAGCCGAGATAATTACGGGCAGAAAGGATACCGCAAAGAGAATGAAAGGACTTATCGATACCGTAAACATTTCCCTTAACGGGGTGGACGCACAGGATTATGTAAACGAATGCAGACCCGAGGCGGGTGCGCTTGCATATTACTCAATGATTGAATTTGCCAAAAGCTGCGTTTCGGTCATACCGAATGTCGTCCTTTCGGTAGTCGATGTTATCGGGGAAGAAAAGATAGAGCACGCAAAAAAGATAGCCGAATCGATAGGCGCAAAACTCAGAATAAGGAAATATATATAATATAAAATTCGCTATTAAAAAAATCGGAAAGCAAATATACTTTTTCTATTTAAGGCTGCGGATGGTTACAAAATCAAAAAGGTATAAATTAACTTTAATAAAGATTCAATATGACGGATAAAAACATAGGTGAAATATTAAGAGAAAATAATTTCAGATTCAACAAACAGTTCGGTCAGAATTTTATTCTTGACCGAAATTTTCTTTGTGCCGTCACAAAAGACGGAGAAGCAGAAAATTCCGTAGTGTTAGAAATAGGCGCAGGAGCAGGAAGCCTTACAAGGGAAATTGCCAAAACCGCCGATAAAGTTATAGCTTTCGAAATAGATAAAAATCTTATTCCCGTACTCGGCGTCGTACTTGAAGATTTCAACAATATAACCCTATTAAATACGGATATAATGAAGGTATCCGACGAAGAAATAGAAAGTTTAACGGACAGCAAACCTTTCAAAATAATTGCAAATCTACCTTATTACATTTCGGCGCCCGTTATAATGCGCTTTTTGGAAAGCAGTCTTAAAGTGCAAAGTATTACCGTTATGGTTCAGCTCGAAGTTGCGGAAAGATTTACCGCAGGAAAATGCAGCTCACAGTACTCGGCAATTTCCGTGTGTTCCAAACTTCTTTCGGATTGTATTTTGCTGAGAAAGGTTTCGAGAAAAATGTTTAAACCGGAGCCTAATGTAGACAGCGCAATAATAAAATTCGTAAAAAAGGATAAAGTCGCAGGCGACATAAAAGAGCTTTCGGCGTTTATAAAAAGCTGTTTTTCCATGCGCAGAAAAACCCTTGAAAACAACCTTTTAAAAGCCGGATTCGAAAAAGACAAAATCAAAGCCGCAACTGAAAGCATAAAAAAGGCGCCGCCAGTTAGAGCCGAAGAATTGGAGCCTTCTGAATTTTTAAGATTATACGAGATTCTTAAAAAATAATATTAATTAAAGATTAATATTTTACTTTTTTTAAATGTTGTAAAGTTTTGTTTTATTTATTAGAAATAATTTAATATAAAACTATATATCGAAATTTCTATATTCAGGTATATCCTTTATACTTCTTTTGAGTATTCCCGACATATAGGAAATAGCCGTTCCGTAATTGGTGAAAGAAACGCCGCAGTTTAAAGCGATATTCTGTCTGAACTGCATTTCTCTTTCGTTAAGCATACAACCGCCGCAGTGTATAACAAGGTCGGCGTCTTTTATAATTTCTTCTGAAAAATCCTGTCCCGAAGTAAATTTGTACTTCGGGCGAACCTTTGTGAATTTTTCAATAAGCGCAGGTATCTTAACCGTTCCTATATCGCCGCATTGACGGTGATGGGTACAGCCTTCGGAAATTACAACCTTGCTTTTTTCGGTAAGCTTTGAAATTTTTGTTACCCCTTTCAGCGCCGTATCTAAAAATCCTTTATATCGTGCCATAAGTATAGAAAAGGAAGTAAGCGGTATGCTTTCGGGTACTACGGAAGCGGTATATGAAAAAACCTGACTGTCGCATATTACAAAGGAAGGATTTTTTATTGCTTTGAGAGTCTGTTCGAGTTCTTCGTCCCGTGTTATAACCGCAACGCAGCCTGAGTCGAGAGCTTCCCTTATTACCTGCTGTTGGGGAAGAATAAGTCTTCCTTTCGGAGCGGCTTTGTCTATCGGAACTACAAGAATTAAAGTGTCGCCTTTATTTGCTATGCCATCGAGCAGTTTTCGAGACTGTGTTTTCAACAAGTTTAAACTTGCTATTTTTTCTTTTAATTCGGTTATTCCTTTACCGGTTTTTGCGCTGACAAAAACGGTACCGTTTTGGCTGTTAATATTTTGTATAAGGTCGCACTTGTTCTGTGCTATTATGTAGGGTACATTTAATTTTTCAAATTCCGAAACAAGTGTTTTTTCGGTTTCGGAAAAGGGCAGAGAGGAGTCTTTTACGAGAACGGCTATATCGGTTTTTCTTAAAATATGAACGGCTTTTTCCACTCTGAGTTTTCCGAGCGTTTCTTCGTCGTCGTCAAAGCCCGGCGTATCTATAATCGTAACGGGACCTAACGGCAGAAGTTCCATATTCTTGTAAACAGGGTCTGTCGTCGTTCCCTTTTTTTCAGAAACAATAGAAACATTCTGCCTTGTAACTGCGTTTACAAGTGATGATTTTCCGGCATTTCTCATTCCGAAAAAGGCTATATGCACTCTTTCCGCTAACGGCGTGTCGTTTAAACTCATATTGTTACCACCTTATAATTTATTTAATTAAGCAAGTACGATTTTTCGGTACTTAAATTTTTACGGCTATTTTCGGATTAAATAAAACTCGCTTGTAGAGAATATGGCGTTCCGTTTTGTTGAATTTTACGGCGATTATCGGCTTAAATAAAACCGAAATGTTTAATTCCGAAAAAATTTTAAAACGGTTTCTTATAATATTATAAAAAATTTAAAATATTTTTATATTTTTAAAAAAACCTTAAAACCGATTTCAGAATCTGAAATCACGGATACCTTTCTCGATTTTTTCCAGATTTTCCTTGGCTTTTGCTTTTACTGTTTCGTTTGGAATTTTTTCAAGTTCCCGCTTTATAAGTTCGTTTCCGATTTTTACCGTCTTTTCCGAAGCGTAGTCGCACAAAAATTCTTTAAGAGTCATAAGAGCGTTAGGATGGCAGCAGTTAAGTATCTGCTTGTTTTTAAGCAATGTCATAAATCTGTCGCCCGTTCTGCCTTCTCTGTAACAAGCCGTGCAGAAACTCGGAATATATCCAAGTTCCATAAGCCAGCAGACCACTTCGTCAAGGGTTCTTTTGTCGCTTACATCGAACTGTTCCGAGCTTTCGTCTTCCTCTTCCTCTTCATAGTATCCGCCAACGCTTGTTCTCGAACCGCCGCTTATCTGCGATATTCCAAGGCTCAGTACCTTTTCCCGCACCGCCTTGCTTTCTCTCGTTGAAATTATCATACCCGTATAAGGAACGCTTATTCTTATAAGAGCGCAGATTTTAGCGAAGGTTTCGTCATCTATTCCGTTATCGAAATCGGTAGGATTAATATCGTCCGCTCTCTTTATTCTCGGCACGCTTATCGTGTGCGGACCTACTCCGAATACCGCTTCCAAATGTTCTGCGTGCATTAAAAGTCCTGCAAATTCGTACTTGTAAAGTTCCAGTCCGAAAAGAACCCCGAGTCCCACATCGTCTATCCCGCCTTGCATCGCTCTGTCCATAGCTTCGGTATGATAGCAGTAATCGTGCTTAGGTCCCCACGGGTGCAGTTTTTCGTAACTTTCCTTGTGATATGTTTCCTGAAAAAGTATATATGTTCCTATTCCTGCGTCTTTCAGTTTTTTATAATTTTCCACCGTGGTTGCCGCAATATTTACATTTACCCTTCGTATAGCGCCGTTTTTATGTTTTATCGAATATATTGTCTTTATACTTTCGAGTATGTATTCTATGGGATTATGTACAGGGTCTTCTCCCGATTCTATCGCAAGTCTTTTATGTCCCATATCTTGAAGGGCTGTTACTTCTTTTACGATATCTTCCTGAGTAAGTTTCTTTCTCGGTATATGTTTGTTCTGTCCGTGATAGGGACAGTATACGCAGCCGTTTACACAGTAGTTGGAAAGATAAAGGGGGGCAAACATTACAATTCTGTTCCCGTAAAAATCTTCTTTTATCTGTCTTGCCAAAGCATAGATTTCTTCGAGTTTTTCCTTGTTTTCGCAGGCAAGAAGAACGGACGCTTCTCTGTGACTGAGTCCCTTTCTCTCTTTTGCTTTTTCAATAAGGCTGTCGATAAGTTTTAAATTGTTCTTGTTTGCTTCTGCAAAAGAAAGGGTTTCTTCTATCTCGTTATGGTCGATAAACTCTTCCGCTTTCATTGATTTTACATTATACATATATCCCTCCCGCCTTCAAGGCTTATAATCTTCCCTTTCAGGATTTTATTTTTTATAATCGCCACGGCTCATATTAAGCCGCCGTCCTATTTTATTAAGTTCGTTATCGATATTTTCAAGATATTCTTTGATGCATTTTTTATCGCTTGTAGTTTTTCCGTCGTATATTTCATATTTTGTTCTGTACTCGTCGGGCGTTAAATTAGGCATTATAACATTTGCGCCCGAAAGAATTCCTTTTAAAAGCCCGTTACCGTCCGCCGTCTTTAAAGCGGTTGTCGCAGGAAGAAGTGCTTTCGGTACCAATATTCTGACAAGGGCAAGCATTATAAGGGTTTTTTTAACCGAACCTTTTTCAAAGTCCTTAAAGGGCGTCTTTTTGTGGGGAATAAAAGGTCCTATTCCCACCATTTCGGGATAGAACTCTTTTATGAAAACAAGGTCTTTATACAGACTTTCTTCGGTCTGATAGGGCGAGCCTACCATAAGTCCGCAGCCCGTCTGATATCCTATTTCCTTTAAGTCGTAAAGGCACCGTTTTCTGTTTTCGTAACTCATATCTTTCGGGTGCAGTTTTTTATAATGTTTACTGTCTGCCGTTTCGTGCCTTAAAAGATATCTGTCGGCTCCCGCATTAAATAGATTTTTATAACTTTCCTTTGTTCTTTCCCCCAAGGAAAGCGTCACCGCAACATTTTTAAAAGCGGATTTTATTTTTTCTATCAGGGGAACGAGTATTTCGTCGCCGAAATAACCGTCTTCGCCGCCTTGCAGAACAAAGGTTCTGAACCCTTTTTCGTAACCGATTTTACAGATTTCAAATATATCTTCTTCTTTAATGCGGTATCTTTGCGCTTCCTTGTTCGAGCGTCTGAGTCCGCAGTATAAACAGTCGTTTTTGCAAAAGGAAGTTATTTCAATAAGCCCCCTTACAAAAACATTGTCGGAATATACAGAAAATGCAGTTTCTCTCGCCCTTTCATATAAAGGACTTAAAGCCTTATCGTCGCAGCCGAAAATTAATTTTAAATCTTCGGCTTTCGGAACAATACCCTTTTGGGTATTTTCTATAATCCTTTCTATAAAATCCTTTTTCATACTTTTGAATAGGCTGTCGTTGCGCTGACTCCGTCAAGTCTTCCGATTTTTCCCGACAGTGCGCTGATTATCTCGTGCGGTGCGTTTATCGCTATGCTGATTATGTTTATTCCTTTTTCACGGAATGGTACGCCCATTCTTCCGATTATATACCTTCCGTATTCGTGAAGAATTTCGTTGAGTTTAGTTGTCATATCCTGATTTTCCACTATTATTCCTATTACTGCTATGCGGTTTTCCATATTCCACCTTTATATTAAAAAACCTTTGTCAAAGACAAAGGAATAAAACAAAGCAAAATTATTCTTTGATTTAAACTCTCTTTGTCCTCGGACCGTCCTTAGACTCGGTATGTTTAATTTCAATTAAGCAAAACTTTAAGTCGCTTAAAAGTTTAAAGATTCCTTCGGGTAGGATTTTCCGTCCCGTCGGTTCTTTATAAATATATTAACACAATGTAATAAACAATTCAAGTATTTTAATAATGATTCCTAAAAATTTTCTTAAAACGCAAAAGAATAAACATTTTAAGATATGCTTTTTACAATTTAAGTATTTATTAAAAAAACTAAACACAACTTTTTACCTTTACGATTTTCTCATATCACGGTTTTTAAAAGCATAAATTTAAAAGAGGTGTTTTATGAAGCTTACAGAAAAAAACATAAAATTTTTTACCGTTAAGGACGGAAAAGAATGCGGAACGGGAAAAATCAGGAGTTTTAACGGCAGGCTCACCGTTTACTGCGATAAAGATTATGAAAGTTTTTCCGTAATAAACGACGGGCGGATTTTTTCTTCCGACAAAAACAAACAAATATCCGTTAAAGAAGATATTTTAAAAGAAGGTCTGGAATGCGTTTTATTCGATTCTAGCACAAGTCCCGTATATTACGGTTGTTTAGGCAGAAAAGGAAATCCGTACAGAACGGCAAAAATAACCGAACTTTATCTTAAAAGTCAAAGTGCAATTTTCCCGAAAGAGCAGACAGAGTCTTTTTCGTTTGAAAAAACTATCACGGAAAATGAAACCGAAGTCGGCACGGATATTCCTTTTGAAAGTAAAGAATCAACATACCTTGCTGAAAACAGGGAACTTAATACCGATAGGGAACTTAATACCGATAGGGAACTTAATACAGATAGGGAACTTAATACAGATAATGAATTTAATACCGATAATGAACTTAATACAGATAAGGAAATTAATACCGATAGGGAAAGGGAAGAGGACGGCGTATTTCAAAAGCAATTAAAAGAGGAATTTGAAGAGGAAAAGGAAAGTCCGACAGCAGACTTTACCTTTAATAATGGCAGTGATAAATACGACAGTGATATTAAGGAAAATGAAATCGGGTTTCAGGAAAGCGGATTCCAAGACAGAATAAGCGAAGAAGCTGCAAACAAAACTGAAAAAATACCCGAGAACAATGAATCGAATACTTCTGACTATAAAGAAAATCAAAATAAGGAAAATCAAGCCTATACGGAATGCGGGGAAAAAGATTTTTCAAATAACTGCAATGCATATTGTCATAACGAATATTTTGACGCCGATTTAAAAATTACCAACATAATAAAAAAAATCGAACTCGAAAGAGCCTATCTTATAAACGCAAAGGACAAAGAATACAGAAATGCGGTCAACGAGTTTTTTAAAGCCGAGCCTATGACAAGACAGGAAAATTTTTTCAGTAAAGACAGCGGAGGGAACAGTGATATGGATGACAACCAAAAAAAGGATAACGAATTAAGCGTGGCAGAGAGCATAGAAGCAAACGCCGATATTTTTTTGAAAGCCAAAAAAAGCGGACTTATCGGTTCGGATAAAACCTTTTATGACGCCGTAAAGCCTCAGATAGACGAACTGTTCGTTTGCTACCCGAAGGAAGAAATTCTCGAAAAAAATATTCCCGATTCCAAATGGGTAAAAATCGAGTTTAAGGACAAAGAGTACTATGTTGTAGGAATAGTGGGTAAAAATCCCGACTATATCTGTTACGGAATACCGGCACACAAATCGGTAATTCCGCCTACCGATATTTCCTCGCTTTGCAGCTGGTTTCCCGCCGACAAAAATCAGCCCGAAAAAGAAGGTTACTGGATTATGTATCAGGACGCAAAAACCGGGAAAACCCTTTCTCTTTAAAAACTAAACTAAGGAAAAACCGTGAACGCTTAATCGGAATAAATCATTTCTTTTAAATTAAAAGAAAATCAAAATAAGTGTTTTCTCATAAGGGACAGATAAATTAATGTTTAAATTGCTTTTACGAAAACACCGGTAATTTGCGTAATTTATACTATAAATAATCAATTTTTATAAATAACCGTAAAATCGGTTAAACGACTCTTTAATTAGGTTTTAAAAATAAATATTTATATATTTAAATTTTCATTATAAATAAAAAAGAGTCAAAATATGTTTAATTTTGTTTTTTACAGGATTTTACTTAAAAAATCCTTAAAAAAACAGTAAAAATTTTTAAAATTTGTTGCAAGTAAAAAACATATATGTTAAAATTTATTCGTATTAAATTACAAATGGGAGGAATTATGAAAAAGTTTAAATTTTGGAAAATACTGATTTCAGTATTGTTAGTATGTGTTCTTGCTTTTTCGTTAATTGCTTGTAACCAGCCGGAAGAACCCGGTGATGACGATCAAAAAACTACGAGCTGGTTAAACGCAAAAACGGAAGCATTGAACTTGATTTTAGGTTCTGCTGCAACTAAGGTCAGCGGATTCGGCGACATTACAACCAAGGTCATAAGCCTTGACCTTGCTGCTTCATGGACAAATACTCCGAACGGCGCAAGTGCGGCAACAGAGAACTTTACTTTCAGCGTTAAAGGTAATATCGATATCACGGGTGGAGAAGATACCGCTTTAATGGTTGAAGTTGTAAACAATTCCCTTACCGAAAACAAACTCGTATTCGGTGCTTATTACAAAGACGGTTCCGATATCTTCCTTAAACTCAAAAACGATCCCAAGCTTACCGGAAACATTTTCGGAAGTGAAGATTATCTTACAGGAAGAATATCTTTCCCGTCTTTTGCTTCTATCGTTAACCTTTTCACCGATAATTCGGCTACCGAAAGCACAATCGATATGAGCTCTCTCGATGTTATCATTGCGGCTGTTGCAGGTTTCTGTGAAGATCCCGTAGGAGCAGGCGAACCTACCGAAGGCGTTAATCCTTATATTACTGCAAACTCTGACGGTTCTAAAACCGTAAGCATTACAATCGACCTTGAAAGCGTTATGAATATGGTTAAAACCATGGGCGGTGCGCTCATAGGATTCATTTCACCGAGCAGCGACGGTAAAACCAACGATTACCAGTCTTTAAGCGAATATTTTGAAGCCGTAGGACTTTACACCAAAGTCGGCGGCGAATGGCAGCCTCTTTCCCACAACAATCTTCCTGCATGCACAGGAGTAGATGTTGTTCTTTCGGCTAAAATCGACGCAAGCAGCAATTTACAGAATTTAGCAGTTGAATTCAAAAACAGCACTGCTTTCGATTTCGTTCTCGGAGTACCTTCCGGAAATACTTACAAAGAATTATTTAACTTTAATTTCCCCGCTGGCAGCGCAAAACTTTCTGTTGACACCCTTAATGTAGGAACTTCGAAAGACGCTAATATTGCAAGTACTATCGACGGCAAAATCACAGAGTTCGGCGATATATCTTCTAGCAATGCGCTTGCATTCAGCTTCTCGGGTGAAGTTAAGAGATATGACGGCAATTATGCTGACGCTACCGATACTTACGAATACAAATTCAATATCGATGCCGATGTTATAGGTGCTGTTTGGGCAGGTCTCGAATACGGAATGGCTAACAAAGTCGTTAAAGGCAACATGACCGACGCTCAATACGATGCAGCTTGCTATGAACTCACTATGGAAATAGTTGACGAAGTTATCGATTATCTTTACGATAACGGCAACGGAAAAGCTAAAATAGAATACTGGATGGGTAACGGAACTACTACCAACACTTATTTCTGTTTTGACGCAGCCGATATTAATACCGCAAATAAAGAAGCGATAATCACCTTATACACAACAACCGCAGAAGGACAAAAAGTTAAATCGACTTTGAACCTTTACGATGTAATCGAATATGCTGCAACCGCTGCTTTTGCAAGCGAAGACAAAGCTACTACAACTTTGGATTATAAAGTAGTTATATTCAATGTATTAAAGGCAGTAACAGGTCTTTGGGGCAATGTTAACTTTGTTGACAGCAACGATGACGGCGTTGTAGAATATACCGAAGTTTACAGTTCTTTCGTTGACGGATTATATGCTATATTCAATCCGACAGCAGAAACAAAGGCTTCTATCGATGTAGTTATCGATACAATCTTCGGCGGTAAAGATAAAATGTCTGTTTCTATCGAAGAATTCAAATTCGGAAATGTTCAGTTCATGGCCACTCCTTCCGACCTTGGCGGATTTACGGGCGGAGTAGAACTTTCAACAGATTCTTTTGCAGTATCTGAAATTCAAGTAGGTGCAAAAGTTGAAGTTGACAGCAAAACCTTTAAAGTATTGGATTATCTCGTAACTCAAAGAGACGCTTCAAGCAACATTACAAAAGCCAAAGTTATCGCTTGGTCCTGCGATGCAGAAGGTAATGTAGTACTTAACGGAGGATGCGTTGTATTCGATATCACAGGTACTGATATCACAATCAAAGATGTTAACGGCAAGCCTATCGCTTAACCGACATTTAGCACTAAGCAAAAACGGAACCGAAAGGTTCCGTTTTTTTATGTTATGTTAAAAAATAATTTCGGCATATTCAAATTAAAATTTTAATAAAAAGGTGCCGATTTTAACCTTTTTAATTTTTAATGTTAAAACTTTTAAATTAAAATTAAAATCTTATTTAATTATAAAAAAATTTCAATTATTTTAAAAATAAATTTAAAAGTCTTAAAACTAGCAATAAATTACTTAGTGTATTTGATATTCTATTTACAATATTTTCCATATATATATTAATAAAAAAAATAAAAAGTATTGCAATGAACATTCAGTTGTGCTAAAATTAGTTAGTAGAAAATTTAATAAATAAATTTTTTATAAAATTTTAGATATCAATAACAACCTTGACATGGGAGGAATTATGAAAAAGTTTAAATTTTGGAAAATACTGATTTCAGTAGTGCTTGTATGTGTTCTTGCTTTTTCGTTAATTGCTTGTAACCCGCCGGAAGATCCCGATGATGACGATCAAACAACTACGAGCTGGTTAAACGCAAAAACGGAAGCATTGAACTTGATTTTAGGTTCTGCCGTTACGGAATTTACCAACGGGTTTTCTCAAATTAAAGAAAAGGTAATAAA
The DNA here is from genome assembly GCA_944342015.1 of uncultured Clostridia bacterium. Classification (GTDB taxonomy): domain Bacteria; phylum Bacillota; class Clostridia; order Christensenellales; family CALVMC01; genus CALVMC01. The sequence goes on along the minus strand of CALVMC010000003.1, from coordinate 124,901 downwards.
TATCGATTTTTCGGCAAACTGGACAAATAATCCTACGGACGCAACCGAAACAAAGGAAAATTATACTATTGTTCTTAAAGGCAATATCGATATAACAGGCGGACAGAATACTTCTTTAATGTTCGAAATCGTAAATAATTCTCTTGCCGATAACAAACTTGTATTCGGCGCCTATTATAACGACGGCGAAAACGAGAACGATTTATTCCTTATTCTTAAAAATGACCAGAGTCTTACCGGTACAATTTTCGGCGACCAGCCTTATATAACGGGTAGGATCGATTTTGCGTCCGTTTCCGCTATCGCAAATTTAGTATTAAACGACGCATCTGCAACCGAAAGCACAAACGATACCAGTTCTCTCGATATCGATGTTATAATTGCGGCCATTGCAGGCTTTTGTGAAGACCCGGTCGGAGCAGACCCGAACAGTACCGCCAATCCTTACATAACAACTAATTCCGACGGCTCGAAAGATGTTAAAATTACAATAGATCTCGAAAGCGTTATGAATATGGTTAAAACCATGGGCGGCGCGCTTTTAGGATTCGTTTCGCCTACCGTGGACGGGAAAAATGTTTATTCTTCTTTAAAAGAATACTTCCAGGAAGCCGGTATTTATATTCAGGTCGGGAAAGGTCAGTGGGACGCACTTTCAAACAATAATCTTCCGTCATGTAAAGGAGTAGACGTCGTTCTTTCTGCCAAAATCGGTTCTGACAGCGACCTTCAAAATCTTGCTGTGGAATTTATTAACAGTGCGGAAACTTTCGATATAGTTTTAGGCGTTCCTATGGAAAAAGACGATGTGAACGATGAAATTTTAAGCTGTAAGGAATTAGTTAAATTCCATTTCACAAAAGGTTCCGCTAAACTTCTTTTCGATAAATTCAATATAACGGCTTCTTACAACGCAAGCGTCGATACCGAAATACAGTCAAAAATTACAAGCGCCATAGAAACTTATTCAGATACTATGGCAGATTCGAACAACATGCTGTCTATAACAATGAACGGCAATGTTCAAAGATACAACAGTTCGAGCGAAATAAATACGGCAGAGATTTATACCTACGAATTAAAAGTCGATATAGATATCATGGGCGCTCTTATGGCAGGATTGGAATACGCTTTCGATCCCTTGAATAAAGTTGTAAAAACCGACGGCATGACCGACGCTGAGTATAAAGAAAAATGCGCGGTTTTATGGGAAGGTATAGTAAACGCCGTTATGACTCACCTTAAAAACGGCGGAGTAGACGGTAAAGGTCTTATCGAATTCCTTCTTAAAGATTCGGAAGGTAATATTGACTCTTACCTTTATTTCAACGCAAAGGATATAGATCTTGAAAACAAAGAGGCAATAATCGAATTCTATACAACCGACGGAGAAATTCAAACAAAAGCCGAGATAAACATTTACGATCTTACCGATTATGCAATCGAAGCCGCCTTCCGTTCTTACGAAAAGAAGAACGCTAAACAGGCCGATTATAAAGATATACTGTTCAATACTCTTAAAACCATTACTACCGTTTGGGGAAATATTAATTTTATCGATACCGATAACGACGGAGTAATAGATTATACCGAAATAAATAAGAATTTCAAAGACGCCTTGTATACCTTGTTCGGCGCTTCCGATCCAACCAAGGATTCCTTCGATAAGATATTTTCTATACTCTTTGCAGGTTGTCAGAAAATGGCAATATCGATTGAAAATATAACTTTCGGTAATGTTCAGTATACTGAAAAACTCGTGCCGGTCGGTTTCGAAGGTGAATTCGGAGAGTATGCAACTGCTTACTCAGATGTTCCCGAAATAAGACTTGGCGGAGTATTCACTCTTTCAACAGGCGAGAAAGTTAAAATTATGGATTATCTCATAACCGAAAAGAACGATAAAGGTGCAATAACAGAAGTTAAAATTATAACTTGGAAATGCAATGAAAAAGGAACTATTACTTCCGCAGGCGGAATCGCCGTACTCACTTTAACAGGCGACAATATTCAGATATACGGAGTAGACGGCATTACTATTATCGAGTAATTAAATTATATCGGTAAAAAAACGGAACCTTAATGGTTCCGTTTTTGTTTTAAAATATTTAATTGATTACATATTGTGATATAAATACTTTTCATAATTTTTTAATAAATTAAATTTTCAGATTAATAATAAAATGCATTACTTTAAACAGTAAGATAATCCGGGAATTAAACTTTAAAGTACAGTAAATATTAATGATTAAAAGCAATTACCGATGAAATTCCATGAAATAGAAAAGGCCTTTTAAAAAGGCCGTTTCTACAAGGAGTATAATAACTTTGGGGGGGTTATTATTAAAGATTTTCATCTTTGATTATATTGTAAATTCAATAACTTAAAATAAACTTAAAAATAAAAAAAAGTTTTTTCAGGTTATTTTCAGTTATTACTAAAAAACAAAAAACTTATTGAAATTATCTTTTAAATAAAATATAATATAAATATAAATATTTAAACTAAATTTAAGATTAATGTTTTATCTTATATATGATAAATAATTCGATCGGAGGATAGGATTTAATATCCGATATAAATAATGAAGGTACTGATAATTGAAGACGAAGTTATGCTCGGCGAGGCAATAGGGCATTTACTTAAACAATCGAAATATCTTTACGATATAGCAAACGACGGTGAAACAGGTCTTTATTATGCTTTGAGCGACGAGTATGACTGTATTGTTCTCGATATTATGCTTCCCAAACTTGACGGCTTCGAAGTGGCAAAAAGAATAAGAAAAGAAGGAAAAAATACCCCTATTTTAATGCTTACCGCAAAAAGCGATGTTGCGGATAAAATTCACGGGCTTAATATAGGCGCAGACGATTACCTTACAAAGCCTTTTCAGACCGAAGAATTAATTGCACGAATAAGGGCGCTTACAAGAAGACAGGGTACGGTTGTTATGGATACTCTTTCTTTTTCCGATCTAATTCTCGATTTAAAAAATTACAGTCTTTCCTGCGGCGAAAAGACGGTCGGACTCGGCTTTAAAGAATTCGAAATAATGCGCATCTTAATGTCAAATCCTAAACAGGTTATAGAAAAGGAAACCATTATTTCAAAAGTATGGGGACTCGATTCCGAAGCTACCGACAACAACATAGAAGCCTATATTTCCTTTCTCAGAAAAAAACTCTTCTATTTAGGCTCAAAAGTCAATATAGGCGTTAAAAGAAAATTAGGGTATTTTTTAGAGGCTTAGTTATGCTGAGAAAACTGCGCTTTCAGATTATAGCTATAAATATGGTTCTCATCTTTATAATTATCTGCATTTCTATGGGGGTAATTGTTAATATTATGAGTAAAAATCTGGAAAGTTCGAGCATTACCCGTATGTATCAGGCAGTAAAGCCCTTTACCGAGTACGCTGAAAGTTTTATTTCCGATAAAGAAAATTATTCTATGCAGCCGAAAGATATAGCCGTCGCTAAAATTATTCCCGAACAAAACGAAGCCATCGTTATTTTCAGCGACGAGTTCATAATTCAGAACGAAGAACTTCAAAATACTTTAATCGAATGTTATCTCAGCGGAGAAGAAAGGGGAATCTCTTCTTCCGATAAAGTTCGTTTTCTTATCGAACGCTCGTCAGGAAGCACTTTTATGGTACTTCTTGACAGGCAAGCCGAAAAACAGACTTTAAGCAGCCTTATTTACACTTGTATCATTATTTGTATTTTAAGTATCGTTGTGCTTTTTATTATCAGTTTCTTCTTGTCCAATCTTGCTTTGAAACCGGTCGAAAAATCCTGGGCTCAACAAAAACAACTTGTTGCAGATGTCAATCACGAACTCAAAACCCCTCTTACCGTCATTATGGCTAATACCGAAATTCTCGAAGCAAACAAATCCGAAACAATCGAAAGTCAGATGATTTGGATTAAAAATACAAAAAGCGAACTCAAAAGACTTACCGAACTTGTTAATAATATGTTATTTCTTGCCCGCTCCGATAACAATGAAAATATAGAATCCGAACTTACCAAAACCAATTTCAGCGACTGCGTCGAAAACGAAGCTTTGCTTTTCGAACCCGTGTATTACGAAAAAGACAAAACCCTTCAATGCGATATCGAAAAAAATGTTTTCGTTTCAGGAAGCAGTGCAAAATTAAAACAACTTTGCGTCATTCTTCTTGACAACGCTTTAAAATACTCGTATGCTCAAAGTACCGTTACTCTTAAACTTTCATCTACAAAGGAAAAGGCGGAGCTTAAAGTTTCCAATAAAGCAACTCCTCTTTCAGAGGAACAACAAAAAAATATCTTTCAGCGTTTTTACCGTGTCGACCGTTCGAGGTCAAGAGAAATGGGCGGTAACGGCCTGGGGCTTTCAATTGCAGAAAGTATCGTCAAAGAACATAAAGGTAAAATTTCAGTATCGTGCGTAGAGGATACAGTGACTTTTACCGTTTTATTAAATAAATTAAATTAATTCAAGGGTGGGGAAGTTATGAATTGTTTTTTTAAAGCTTATTGCAGAACATATCAGTTTTTTTTAAAAATTTTAGCAAAATGTATTAAATGGCCGAAGCCTCAGATTTTAAACAATTTTCAGGACGCTACCGAGATATTAAAAGAAAAGAATGCTTTCCCGGTTTTAATCGTTTCCGGAAAAACCGTCAGCCAACAACCTTTTTTTAACGAACTTATTTCTCAGCTGCACGATAAAAAAATCCCTTTCGAGACTTTTTGCGAAACCACTTCCGACCCCGATACCGTCCTTGTCGAAAAAGGAGCAAAATTTTTTAAGGAGAAAAATTGCAAGTCGGTTATCGCCATAGGCGGCGGTTCCGTTATAGACTGCGCAAAAGCCATTATGGCAGTTGCAGCTACGGGTAAGGATATTAAAAATCTCAGAGGCATTCTGAAAGTCAGAAAAAAACTTCCTTTATTTATCGCCGTTCCCACAACCGCAGGGACAGGCAGCGAAGCCACTGCGGCTTCCGTGATAATCAACAGAAAAAACAAAGACAAGTACAGTATTATCGATACCGCTCTTATTCCGTCTTATGCGCTTTTGGATTTCAGACTCATTTCTAATCTTTCCCAAAGAATTACAGCTTCTTCCGGAATGGACGCTTTAACTCATGCCGTTGAAGCTTATATAGGTAAAAGCGGTACCCCTTTTACAGACGAGTGCGCCCTAAAATCCATTAAATTGATTTCTGAAAATCTTTTATCTGTTTATAACGGGGAGGCTACCGATGATAATTATAAAAACATGCTTTACGCTTCTTTCTATGCAGGTCTGGCTTTTACACGGGCTTATGTAGGACCGGTTCATGCTGCCGCCCATTCGGTAGGAGGCTTTGCCTCAGTTCCGCACGGTGTTGCCTGCGCTGCAACTCTTCCCTTGGTTCTCAGAAAATACGGCGCTAAGGCTTATCAGAAACTTTCAGAAATTGCCGATTACATTTCCCTTGCCGAAAAATCAGCCTTGCCGGATATCAAAGCCGAAAAATTTATTCAGTATATTGAAGAACTGAACTTCAAGCTCGATATAGAAGATAAGTTCAAACTGAACGAAAGCGAGTTTAAACAAATGGCAGCTCACGCTTTCCAAGAATCCAATCCTTTATATCCGTCGCCCGTAATCTTTTCCAAAAAAGATTATCTCGATATTTTTAATAAACTTAACTTCAAGGAGGCAGGCTTTGAGAAGAATAGCTGAGTTTTTAAAGGTTTCGGAAAATATATTCGTAAAAGATTTATCAGAATACGACAATTCTTTTGACGTGGAAAAAATAAAGGAGTTTTATAAAAATATAATACTTCCTGTTCGTGCCACAAAAGGTTCTTGCGGGTACGATTTTTTTGCTCCATACGAATTTACTTTGAATCCTTGCGAAAGTATAAAAATTTTTACCGGAGTAAGAGCTTTTATTCAAGAAGGTTGGTTTCTTGCTTGTTTTCCTAAAAGCGGGTTAGGCAATAAATTTAAATTGAAGTTAGATAACACTGTCGGCATTATCGATTCCGATTACTTTAACAGCGATAACGAAGGACACATTATAATAAAAATCACAAACGAATCGGATAAAATTCTAAATATAAATTGCTCTGAAGCTTTTGTACAGGGAGTTTTTATTCCTTTCGGAATTACGGAGTCCGACAGCGCTTCCGGTATAAGAAACGGCGGATTCGGAAGTACCGGTAAGTTTAAAATATAATAAGTTTAAATAATCTTAAATAAATTATTAAAATATTTTAATTATACTTAAATTTAAATAATACCGTTTTCACGGTATTTTTTTATTTCATTAACAAATTTTAAAAAAATTTAATATGCTGAATATAGGGATAGATGGTTTCCTATTAATATATTCAATTTAAAGGAGAAAAAAATGAGTTTTTATATGTTCGGCGGTTGCAATTCGTGCAACCCATGTAATAAACAGAGAAACTGTTGTGAAAATGAAAGGCCCGTAAGATGTTGTTGCGTAGGCCCGACAGGCGCAACCGGCCCCACCGGCCCCACCGGTCCTTCCGGCGGACCGAGAGGCGTAACCGGTCCCACCGGTCCTACCGGTCCCACAGGTGCTACCGGAGCAACGGGTCCTCAGGGTGTTCAAGGTTTACAAGGACTTCAAGGCATACAAGGCGCAACAGGTCCCACAGGCGTAACAGGTCCGACAGGCCCAACAGGCGCAACAGGTCCGACAGGCGCAACAGGTCCGACAGGTCCAACAGGCGCAACAGGTCCGACAGGACCCACCGGGCCCACAGGTCCCGAAGGTCCTCAGGGAACACAGGGAATTCAAGGCGCAAGAGGTCTTACCGGTGATACCGGTGATACAGGTGCAACCGGTCCTACCGGTCCCACAGGCCCCACAGGTCCCGAAGGTCCGCAAGGACAGCAGGGTGCGCAGGGACTTCAAGGTTTACAAGGTGATACCGGCGCAACCGGGCCAACCGGTCCCACAGGCCCCGAAGGGCCACAAGGGCAGCAGGGCGCACAGGGACTTCAAGGAATTCAGGGTCCGGAAGGTCCGGCAGGCCCCGCAGGAGCAAAAGGAGATACAGGAGATACCGGCCCCACAGGTCCCACAGGTCCCGCATTTGCATCTAGTTACGGTAATTTCTATTCTACTCAGTCGCCTTCTGTTCAGAACGCAGTTTACGAAATCGACAGCACAGGTCAGAGCAGCGGTATTACCTTAGCGGCCAACGAAATGGAAGTTACCGAACCCGGCGTGTACCTTATTAACTACGGAGTATCGAACGCTTCGAATACTACTACCGACAGTTATATGGTTATAGAAGTAAATGCTGCGCCGCTCGACGGTTCTACGGTATTTTTATCCGATGCTACTTCAAACAGCGGCAGCGTCCTTGCAAATCTGAGCGCAAACGATACGGTAACTCTAAATATAGAAGGAACCAATCAGGTAACCTTTACGGCAGTTAACGGCCAGTCGGCATATGTTAACTTGGTCAGAATATCAGAGTAAAAACAACTTTTTTGAAAAGGACCGCAACAGCGGTCCTTTTTGTTTTCCTTTCACAATTGACTGACTTTTTTTATTGTGTTATAATGTTTAAAATATAGGATTAATATGGCTAAAATTTATTTAAGTTCGCCACATATGAGTGGTAATGAAATGAAATATATTCACGAAGCATTTGATACAAATTGGATTGCACCATTAGGAAACAATGTTACGATGTTTGAAAAAGAAATGTGTCAATTCATAGGAAGAACTAGTGCGGTTGCTTTATCGAGCGGTACAGCGGCAATTCACATGGGCTTAAAAATTTTAGGAGTAAAAGAAGATGATATAGTATTCTGTTCTTCTTTTACATTTAGCGGAAGTTGCAATCCGGTTCTCTATTTAGGAGCAAGACCTGTATTTATAGATAGCGATAATGAAACTTGGAATATGGATCCCGAAGCTTTAAAAAAAGCTTATAAAAAATATCCGTTTCCGAAAGCTTTGATAACAGTAAATTTATATGGAGCACCGGCTAATTATAAAGAAATATTAAAAATAGCAAAGGAACATAACACTCCTGTTTTAGAAGATTCTGCAGAAAGTTTAGGCTCAAAATATTTGAATAAACAAACTGGAAATTTTGGGGACATATCAATTTTTTCTTTTAACGGGAATAAAATTATCACGACAAGCGGTGGCGGCATGTTAATGTGCGATAATGAAGAAATAAAACAAAAAGTTTTATTTTGGGCAACGCAATCTCGAGAGCCGTTTCCTTGGTACGAACATAAAGAAGTCGGCTATAATTATCGTTTAAGCAATATTTGTGCAGGAATCGGAAGAGGGCAATTAGAAGTTATTGAAGAAAGGGTTAAACAGAAAAAAAATATTAATAAACTATACAAAAAATTTTTTAAAGATAATAAATATATAACTTTCATGCCAGAATCTAAAGATTCTGATCCTAATAATTGGTTAACTGTTATAAAATTAAATGATAAATGCAAAGTAAATTTTATGGATATAATCAATGAATTGCAAAAAAATGATGTAGAAAGCAGACCAGCATGGAAACCTATGCATTTACAACCAATATTCAGAAATTGCGAATTTTTTACATCGGCAAAAAACGGGAGTATAAGTGAAACTATTTTTAACAAAAGCGTTTGTCTTCCAAGTGATACAAAAATGACGGAAGGTCAAGTAGAATGTGTAAGTAATGTAGTTAATAAAGTAATCTTATCGGAAAAAGGAATTTAAATGTTTTGTAAATATAATCAATTAAAAACAGAAAATTTCAAAACACGAATTTACCAACATTGTATGTTGGTAAATGAGGCTCCGCATATTTTACCTTATGAGAGCGAATTTAAAAAAAAATTTAAAAAAAGCAAAGCATTGTTTGGTCAATATATTTATGATTATGATTGCGGTAATGAAACTTCATGGTGGTATTGCATAAAAGATGATATATATGACATAAACTTATTAAATTCGAAAACTCGATACGAAATAAATAAAGGAAGAAAATTTTTCGATATCAAAATATTCGATCCGTTAAATTATGTTAATGAAATTTATGAAATAGATTCTAAAAAATTTCAAGAATATCCCGCATCTTACAGGACAAAACTTAGTGATGACAAATTGGAATATGTAAAAAGCAAATTAAATGAAAATAATATTTTTTTTGGACTATTCGACAAAGATTCAAATATGCTTAATGGCTACTCAATAATAACCGATGTCGGTAATGGGGGAATATTGTTAAATGTAGTCAGCATAGATCCATTAACTTATAAAAGAAATTCTTCTTGTGCAATTATTGACGGAATATTAAAATATTTTATGGATAGTAAACATTTAATTTATATAAGTGATGGAGCAAGGAATATTAAACATATAACAAATTATCAAAAATTTTTATGTAAAAATTTTGAATTTAGACTAGTTTATTGTAAAATGAAAATGGTATATAAGTGGTATATTAAAATTACATTGGCTATACTTAAACCTTTTAAGTCTATATTCATTAATTCGAAAAATAAATTGCTATATAATATCGGAAGTTTATTAAAATTAGATGAATACAGCAAACAATCTCAAAAAGAGTGAAAACAATGTATAAAAATTTTTTTAAACCGTTATTTGATTTTATTTTAAGCTGTTTAGGGATTATTATTTTAAGTCCTTTTTTTCTTATTTTTACGCCCATAGTTGCAATAGCAATGAGAGGTAATCCTTTCTTTGTTCAGAAAAGACCCGGCAAAAACGGAAAAATATTTAAACTCATAAAATACCGTACTATGACTAACGCAAAAGACAAGGACGGTAATCTTCTTCCCGACGAAAAAAGAATGACGGGCTTCGGGAAAAAACTTCGCAGTCTTTCAATCGATGAACTTCCCGAATTATTTAATATTTTGTTAGGACAGATGAGCATAGTAGGACCACGTCCCCAGCTTGTTAAAGATATGGTTTTTTTCGATGACAGCGTTATTTTAAGGCAAAGCGTAAGACCGGGACTTACAGGCAGCGCACAGGTTAACGGCAGAAACAATATTTTATGGGAAGAAAGATTTGCTTTCGATATAGAATATGTAAATTCAGTAAAATTTGCAACCGATATAAAAATCATTTTTAAAACGGTAGGAAAAGTTCTTAAAAGCGAAGATATTGCAACAGAGGGCATGGAGACTTCCGAAGATTACGGAGACTATCTTTTAAGAAAAGGCGATATAACGGAAAATGAATATAATGAAAAAGTAGGTTTTTCAAAAGAAATAATATCAAATAAAAAATCAAGAAAAGAATATTATAAAACTATTGTTTTAAAAATCAAAAATATAAAAAGTGCTAAAAAGTCAAATGATAACGAGATAAAAAAAACAGAAGTTACAACAATATCGGAGAATAATAATGAGTAAGAAAACCGTTTGGATAATAAATCACTATGCTCTTACGCCGTCCCAGGGCGGACTTTGCAGACATTATTTTTTTACTAAAAAACTGATAGAGAAAGGATATAATGTCAGAGTTTTCACATCTTCCGCAATTCATAATACCGATATTAATATTATAAAAGACGATGCAAAATGTCTTTTCAAAGAAGCGGACGCAGACGGTTTAACTTATACATATATTAAATCTTCGCAATATAAAGGGAACGGCTTAGGCAGAATAAAAAATATGCTCGGGTTTGCTTTCAGTATCAGAAAAATAAAGAAAGCATATAAAAAAGAAAAACCCGATATAATTTATACTTCCACTCCTGATTTATTCACCGCATGGCAAGCGGAGATACTAGCAAGAAAAATGAAAGTTCCTTGCGTTGTGGAAGTAAGAGATTTATGGCCGTTATCCATTGTCGAATATAAAAACATATCGGAAAATAATCCCGTTATAAAAGGGCTTTATTTTCTCGAAAAGTTAATATATAAAAGGGCTTCGGCTTTGGTATATACTATGGAGGGCGGCAGGCAATACATAATAGATAAAAAATGGCAGAACAAAGTGAATCTCGATAAAATTTTTAATATCAATAACGGAATAGATACCGCACTTCAAGAAAAACAAAAGAAAGAGTTTACGATAGAAGACGAGGATTTAAGCAGCGATAAATTTAAAGTAGTTTACACGGGTTCGATAAGGGAAGTTAATGATGTAGGATTGCTTGTCGATACAGCAAAAGAGTTGTATAAAAGAAATAATGATAAAATAAAATTTTTAATTTACGGCGACGGAACTCAAAAAGAAGAATTGGAAAAGAAATGCGCCGACAATAATTTGAAGAATATTGTTTTTAAAGGAAGAATAGATAAAAAGTATATTCCTTATATTTTATCGAAAGCGGATTTGAATATCGTTACCGTAAGACAGACAGGAATATCGAAATACGGAACAAGCTGGAATAAATTATTCGATTATATGAATGCAGGAAAACCTATTTTGTCTACTCTTAAAGTAAATTATGATTATATCGAAAAATATAAATGCGGAATGTCTCTTGAAAATCAAACGCCTGAATGCGTGGCTGACGCAATTCAAAAATTTTACGATATGGATAAAAACGAATATAACCAAATGTGTATAAACGCACAAAACGGAGCAAAAGACTTTGATTTTGAAAAGTTAACAGATAAATTCGAACAAGTCATAAATTATGCTTGCTCTTGTAAAAACAAAAAAGAAGGCGGAAAAACTATGGAATTTATTGATTTGAAAAAACAATATAAGTTTTTAAAAAGCGATATAGATAAAGGCATAAAAAAGGTACTTAAAAGAGGGGATTTTATAAGCGGAAAGGAAGTTAAAGAACTTACTTCAAGTTTATGCGAATATGTGGGAAGTAAATACTGTGTAACTTGCGCAAACGGTACCGACGCACTTACCATAGCATTAAGGTGCTTGGAAGTAGGAAAGGGAGACGCTGTTTTCGTTCCCGATTTTACCTTTTTTGCGACGGCGGAAACGCCGGCTCTCGAAGGTGCTGAATGTATCTTTGTAGATGTTGACGAAAGAACTTTTAATATCGATCCCGAAAAACTCGATAACGCAATAAAAAGAGTTATCAATGAAGGAAAATTAAAACCCAAATGTGTAATTACCGTAGATCTTTTCGGACTTCCCGCAAATTATCCTGAAATAAAAAAGGTAGCCGAAAAGTACTCTCTTAAAATAATCGAAGACGGAGCGCAAGGCTTCGGAGGAGCGATAAACGGCAAAAGAGCTTGTTCTTTCGGGGATATTTCCACAACTTCCTTTTTCCCGGCAAAACCGCTCGGATGTTACGGTGACGGCGGAGCGATATTTACAGACAGCGAGGAATACTATAAACTTGCCTCTTCTCTTGCAGTCCACGGCAAAGGTGGTTTTAAATACGATAATGTAAGAATCGGTTACAATTCAAGGCTCGATACAGTTCAGGCTGCGGTTCTTAAAGTTAAGCTTGAAGCATTTAAAAAATACGAACTTCAAAAAAGACAGGAAATAGCAAAAATGTATTCTGAAAAGCTGAACGGGAAATTCAAAGTGCCCGTTATTCCGGAAGGGTTTACAAGCAGTTTTGCCCAGTTTACTTTGATTGCAGAAACCGAAGAGCAAAGGAAGGAAATAATAGCAAAGTTAAAAGAACAGAAAATTCCCGCTATGATTTACTATCCTATACCTATGCATTTGCAAACAGCTTTTAAAAATACACCTTTTAAAGAAGAAGAACTTGAAGTCTCTACTAAACTTTGTAAAACTGTTTTCAGTATACCGATGCACCCCTATCTTAAAAAGAGCGATGTTGACAAAATCGCAAACGCTTTTTATAATATAAATAAAAAAGACTGATATGAAAAAAGAATATTTTGTTCACAAATCAAGTTTTATAGACAAGCCTTGCGTTATCGGGAAAGGAAGTAAGATATGGCATTTTTGTCATATCATGAAAGATTGCGCAATAGGCGAAAATTGCAACATAGGGCAAAATGTTTTTATAGCCTCAGGTGTGAGACTCGGCAAAAATGTGAAGATACAAAATAATGTTTCTCTTTATGACGGAGTCGTTTGCGAAGATAATGTGTTTTTAGGGCCTAGTTGTGTTTTTACCAATGTAATTAATCCGAGAAGCGCAGTAAACAGGAAAAACGAATACAGAAAAACACTTTTAAAAGAAGGAGCGAGCGTAGGAGCAAACAGTACAATAATCTGCGGGAACGAGATAGGAAAATATGCTTTAATCGGAGCAGGCAGCGTCGTTACGAAGAATGTGCCCGATTATGCGGTTGTATACGGAAATCCGGCGTCAGTAAAAGGTTATGTTTGCGAATGCGGAGAAAAATTAACTTTCAATAAGAATTACGCAGAATGTAAATGCGGTAAAAAATATAAATCAAGCGAAGGAGTAGTCGTAAGAGAATAATGGGACTGAAAAACGAACTTTTAGAAAAAATTCAAAATAAGACTATAAAAGTCGGCGTTGTCGGCTTAGGATATGTAGGACTTCCTTTGGCGGTGGAAAAAGCCAAAGCAGGTTTTAAAACCACCGGCTTCGATGTACAGGCTCAAAAAGTCGATATGGTAAATAAGGGACAAAATTACATAGGCGATGTGGTAAACGAAGACCTTGCGGAAATAGTTAAAAGCGGAATGCTTAAAGCGACTTCCGATTTTTCTTTTATTAAAGAAGTTGATTTTATCGCAATTTGCGTTCCGACGCCACTCGATATTCATCAGCAACCCGATATCAGTTATGTTCGTGACAGCGCTGTTGCAGTATCCAAATATCTTAAAAAAGGTACTATGGTAGTACTCGAATCGACCACATATCCCGGAACTACCGAAGAACTTTTAAAACCGATACTCGAAGAAGGAAGCGGTCTTGTTTGCGGAAAGGATTTTTATCTCGGGTTCAGTCCTGAAAGGGTGGATCCCGGCAACCTTATTTATAAGACCAAAAATACCCCGAAAGTAGTCGGAGCCATAGGAGACGACGCAAGGGAAGTTATTGCGGCAATGTACAGAGCGGTGCTTTCAAGCGATGTTTACGAAGTTTCGAGTCCTGCCGTTGCGGAAATGGAAAAAATCCTTGAAAATACCTACCGCAATATAAATATTGGCTTAGTTAACGAACTTGCTCAGCTTTGCCATAAAATGAAAATTAGTATATGGGAAGTAATAGATGCGGCAAAGTCGAAGCCTTACGGCTTTCAGGCTTTCTATCCGGGACCCGGTCTTGGCGGTCACTGTATACCGCTCGATCCGTATTATCTTTCGTGGAAGGCAAGAGAGTTCGGATTTCATACTTCCATGATAGAATCTTCTATGATGATTAACGATAAAATGCCCGAATATACAGTAGACAGAACGGCAGAAATTTTAAATTCTTTCGAAAAATCTTTAAAGGGCGCAAAAGTATTACAGCTTGGAGTTGCCTACAAACAGGATATAGACGATTACAGGGAAAGTCCCGCAATAGTAGTCGGCGAAATTCTGAGAAATAAAGGCGCACAGGTAGATTACTACGACCCGTATATTTTAGAGTATAAACACAGCGGAAAAATCATTAAAGGACTTAAAAACATATCGGATGAAACAGTAAAAAAATACGATATAGTAATAGTTACAACCGCTCATACAAAAGTCGATTACGAAATGGTAGCAAAAAATGCAAAAGCAGTGTTCGATACGAAGAACGCTATGAAAGCGGTTAAAAACCGTAAAAATTTATATTTATTGTGATTTTGAAGGAGAATTTATGAAATACGCTCTTATCGGATGCGGAAGGATTTCCACAAATCATATAAAAGCCGCAAAAGAAAACGGTTTTGAAATCGTTGCTGTTTGCGATATTGTTTCCAATCATATGGAAGAAGTTTTATCGAAACATTTTTCCGACGGAGCAAAGCATATCGCAAGATATACGGATTATAATAAAATGCTTTCTCAGCATCCTGAAATAGAACTTGTTTCGATAGCCACCGAAAGCGGAAAGCACGCAAAAATCGCTCTTGATTGTATAGAAAAGAATGTAAACATTATTATCGAAAAACCTATCGCATTAAGTCTGAAAGACGCAGACATGATTATCGA
Organism: uncultured Clostridia bacterium; assembly: GCA_944342015.1. Classification (GTDB taxonomy): domain Bacteria; phylum Bacillota; class Clostridia; order Christensenellales; family CALVMC01; genus CALVMC01. The sequence continues at coordinate 109,836 of CALVMC010000003.1, read as the reverse complement.
AAAAAGCAAGGAAAAAAATGTAAAGGTTTGCGCTTGTCATCAGAACAGATTCAATATAGCCGTTCAGCAAATGAGAAAGGCTTTGGAAGAAGGAAGATTCGGGAAAATTTCCCACGGTTCGATCCATGTCAGGTGGAACAGAAACAAAGATTATTACGACCAGGCGAAATGGCGCGGAACATGGACTCAGGACGGCGGTGCGCTTATGAATCAATGTATTCACGGAATAGATTTGCTTCGTTGGATGATGGGCGGAGAAATCGAAGAAGTTTACGGAGTTACAAAAAGGCAATTTCATAAATACATAGAATGCGAAGATATCGGTATGGCGGTTGTGAAATTCAAAAACGGCGCAGTAGGAACCATTGAGGGAACGACTAACGTTTATCCTAAAAATCTTGAAGAAACGCTATATCTGTTCGGAGAGAACGGAACGGTTAAACTCGGCGGAAAATCCACAAACGCAATAGATATATGGGATTTTAAAGGCGAAAGCGAAAACGATACTCAGTATAAAGGCTTTTTTGAAGAAACAAGCAATGTTTACGGAAACGGACATACAAGTCTTTTTAAAGATATGGAAAGCGCAATATTAAGCGACAGACAACCTTATATAGGGGCGGAAGAAGGCAGAAAGGCATTAGAACTCGTACTTGCCGTATATAAATCCTCCTTTGAAGGAAAGCCCGTAAAGCTTCCGTTAAAAAACTGTTCGACTCTTGATTTTGTCGGAGAATACGATAAATGAAATTATTACTATTAACATCTAATTATCCGTTTGGGAACTTGGGAGATAATTGTTTTATTCAAAACGAGATTTATGCTCTCGCAGAGAAATTTGATAACATAACGATTATTTCAACAGGAGACGGAAAATTAAGAGAAGATATTCCTGCTAATTTGAAGGTAGTTAAAATAAATCAAAAAAAATTTAAAATTTTTAAGGCATTTAATGCTTTATTTGCATTGTTTAATAAGTCGGGTAGACAGGCTTTCAAAGAATGTAAAAAATATTATAAAAATGCTTCAAGAATAAAAATTTATAAGCAGTTATTTATTTATAACTATGTTTATTTTTTATTAAAAAATATTATAAAAAAAGAAGGTAAAGATGCTGATTTAGTTTATACATATTGGATGAGTTCTAAAGCCTATGCAGTTGCTAAATTGAAATTCGATAAAAAAATAAACTGTCCGTTCATAACTCGATCGCATGGTTTTGATTGTTATATCAGAAATGATTATATACTTGTTTACAGAAAATTTATAGGTGATAATGTCGACACAATTTGTTTTATTTCAGAAGATGGTAAAAATTATTACGAAAGAACTTTTTATCAGGACTTACAAAATAAATGTGATTTAAAAGTTGCGTATTTAGGATTAAATAGAAAATTAACTAATATTAAAATTCAAGAAAATAATACTTTAAAAATAGTAAGTTGTTCAAATGTTATTGATTTAAAAAGGCTTGATATTATAATAAATGCTTTGTTTCAAATAGATTCGATTAATATTAATTGGTTGCATATAGGTAGTGGAGAAAAATTAGAAGAAATTAAAAAACTTGCACAACAAAAACTAAGCAGCAAAAAAAATATTACTTTCGAATTTATGGGAAATTTAAATAATGAAAGTATTTTAAATTTTTATAAAAACAATTATATAGATTTATTTATTAATTGTTCTGATACAGAAGGTATTCCCGTTACAATAATGGAAGCATACTCATTTGGAATCCCAGCAATTACAAGAGATGTAGGCGGGATTCGAGAAATCAATTGTGGAAACAATACAAATTTCCTTCTTAAAGAAGATGCCGGGGCAACAGAATTTGCCGAAGCGATAATTAATTTTGCTAACATGGATTTAAAAGACATAATAAATAGGCGCAATGAAGTAAGTGAAATATTCGAAGAAAAATTTTCGATAAAAACTATCGAAGAATTTTCTAAATGCTTAAATAAAATTGCCAAAAAGGGAAAATGATGATTGCATCTGCAATAGCACTGTGCATGTTAGGAGTACAGGGAATATCATTAATAAGAAATTTAGAAAAAGGGACTATTTTATCAATTATCTTTATTTTAATTGGACCGAATTTCTTTAATTTATCATATGAAGTTCCGGCTACTTTTTTATTGATATTTGCATGGTTAATTTTTGATAGGAAAAGTTTATTTATTAATGAGAAAATTATTATAGTCGATTTTTATTTGTTCGCAATTTTATTTGTTTCGGTTATTATGACATTAATTTCCTCTTTTATATATTCAATAGATTTTAATTATATTGGTATATTGGGAATTGTCAGGTTGTTTGGAGCAATGTTCCTTTATAGAATTTTTTTTAGAAAAAACGGACTTAAAAAATTAATAATAATATTTTCATTAGTTTTAATAATTAATGCCTTTGCTTGCATTATACAGTTTAATTTTGATGGCAGTGTAAATTTGTTTTATAAGCTTTATTGGAGAGAAGGACTTACTCCTTTAGAAGAAATGGTCGCTATTGGTAAATTTTCAAGACCTTTTGGAACTTTTTCAACACCATTGTATTTAAGTATTATTTTATTGGTATGTGATGCTTTGTATTTTTATTTATGGCTAACAGAAAAAAAATCATTAAAATGGTTTATTGGATTTATATTAAGTACCGTGTTATCTATATTTTCGTATACTAAAAGTGTTTATTTTGGCTATGTTTTTATAATTTTATTTATATATATATATGTTTTATTTAACAAAAAATTTAATAATTTTTTTATAAAGACTTCTATACTTATTTTATTTAGTATTGTTATAATGTTTTTGATTATAAAATTATCTTTTACTAACAATACACTGAATTATTATTTGAGTTTTTTCAAAAATCCTTTGTCAATTTTCGAAACAAGATACGGTGAAGAAGGGAATTTAAATGACATTATAGAAATAATAAAAAGAAATCCTTTCTTTGGTGTTGGAGTATCTTCTATAGAAGGTGAATTTGTTGGAGATAGTGCTTATTTCGATGCATTACATTCTACGGGAATAATAGGACTTTTTATGTATTTAGCGGTTCCGTTCTATGTATTATATCGGGCTAATAAAAAGAAAGATATTTTAACAGTGGCATTTGTTTTAATATATTTACTTTTAGGTTTAGCAATTCCTATTTTTACTAACTATATAGGTTCGATAATTCTTGGATATTCATTAAGTCAGGTAATACCGAAAAAAAACACTTGTCATGTATTAAATTTGGACAAGAAATATACTTTGTTGTATAATAATATTAACAATAATGAATAAGAGAATAATATGAAAAAAGTTAAACTAATAGAAATAATTCCTAATTTAGGAAATGGCGGAGCAGAAAAGTTAGTGTTTGATTTATGTAATAATTATAATAAAGAAAAATTCGATTTAACTTTATTATTATATTACAATGATTTTGAAAGTAAGTATTATAAGACATTAAAAAACAATGGAGTTAATATTATAACGCTTAATAAATCCAAAGGTTTTTCTTTTTCATTTTTTTTAAAAGTTGCAAAAGTATTAAATAAAATTAATCCAGATGTTATTCATACACATTTGTATAGTTGCTTATATTTATTGCCGTATATATTTTTTAATAAAAAAAAGAAAGTTTTCCATACTGTTCATAATATGGCTGATAAGGAATTAGATAAAAGACATAAAAAAGTAATGAAATGGCTGTATTGTTATCGCAATGTTAAGCCTGTAGCAATTAGTGATACGGTATATGATTCTATTATTAAAAATTATAATTTAAAAAAAGAAAATGTTATAAAAATTTATAATGGGGTAGATTTAAATACTTACTGTCATAATAAGTTGCGAAAAAAAGCAAATAACTTTATTGCTATAGGAAGGTTTTCTCCTCAAAAAAATTATGAATTAATGATTAAAGCATTTGCTAAAGCAAAGCAGTTGAATAATTATATAACACTTACAATTTTAGGTGACGGAGAAAAAAGAACAGAAATTGAAAAGTTATCTGATATAAAAGGTTTAGGAAGCAGCATCAGATTTATGGGAAATGTTGATAAAGTAGAAAAGTATCTTGATGACGCTGATTGTTTTTTAATGTCTTCTGATTATGAAGGGTTGCCTTTAAGTATGATTGAAGCAATGGCAAACGGTCTTCCAATAGTCTCAACAAAAGCGGGCGGAATAGTAGATTTGGTTAAAGAAGGGGAAAATGGATTTTTGTGCGATATAGGCGACGAAGAAGGATTGGCAAACAACATAATTAAAATATCAAATCTTAATAATGTTGAAAATCTATCACAAAAATCAATAAACTTATCAAAAGAATTTAGTCTTAAAAAATGTATAAAAAACTATGAAAATCTTTTTTTAGATAAATCATTAATTGATTATATAGGTTAAATTATGATGTTGAAACCAATAATATTTCTCAAAGATTACGGTAAAGAAAATTTCAACGCAGGATTTAAAGCCCGTAAGGACGCTTGCGATATTATTGACAGGTTAAATTTTAAAGATATAGATATTTCGTTTACCGTAAAGGACGATAAATCGAAATTATATAAACTTATTAATTATGCTCTATTATTTTTTAAATTAAGTTTTTTAAAAAGAAATACCGTTATCATTGTTCAGTATCCTTGCAGAAAGGTTGTAAAACTGTTAAAGGCATTTAAGTCTAAATTCAAAACAGTTGCGATTATTCACGATATAGAAAGTTTGCGGTTCAGAGAAAACATAAACGAAAATGAAGAAATATCTAATCTCAATTTTTTCAATGTCTTGATTACCCACAATGTTTTTATGACTGAAAAGATAAAAAAAATGGGTGTTGTAAATACTGAATTTGTTGAACTTAATCTTTTTGATTACCTTTACAGCGATGAAAACAATCAACCTAAAAGTCAAGGTATCTGTTTTGCAGGGAATATTGATAAAAGCGGATTTATAAGGAATATACCTCAAAACTTAATCGATTACGGTGTTAAACTGTACGGGGTAAAAAGTGAAAGTCTGATTTTAAATGAAAATATAAAATATTTGGGTGCTTATGATTCCGACAAAATTGTTTCCGTTTTAGACGGGAAGTTCGCACTTTTATGGGACGGTGACAGCGCAGACACTTGCAACGGTATAACGGGGGAATATTTAAGATATAATAATCCTCACAAGCTCTCTTTATATATTGCCGCAAAGATACCGGTAATAATATGGAAAGATGCGGCAACGGCTAAATTTGTATCCGATAATAAAATAGGTATAGCGGTTAAAAATCTTGATGACGCCGTGGGAATATTAAAAAATATCGACGAAAAGCAATACAATGAAATGCTTAAAAATATTTCTATAATAAACAATAAAATAAAGAACGGCGAGTTTTTAAAAAGCGCCGTAGAAAAGGCTTTAAAAATAATTGAACAAAACTGATAATGTGGTTAAAAGCGGCAGACTCGGAAGAAATGTAATATTTAATGTCATTCTTACCTTGTCTCAAATAATAATTCCCATAATTACCTTTCCTTATATAAGCAGAGTACTTCTGCCGGAAGGAACGGGTATTTATGATTTTTTAAATTCCTTTATCGGTTATTTTTCAATGTTTGCGATGTTGGGTGTTTCTACATATGCGATAAAAGCCTGCGCAGTAAACAGAGACAATAAAATCGAACTTACCAAAACAGTACACGAAATTTTAATTTTAACCTCAATAAGCACATTGATTGCGATAATCTGTTTGATTTGTTGCATGTTTTTTATTGAAAAAATCAACAACAACATAATTACAGCCGCAGTTATCGCAATAGGATTATTCAGTCAGACTTTCGGGATGAGCTGGCTTTGTTCTGCTATGGAACAGTATGCTTTTATAAGTATAAAAAGTCTTATATTTAATATTTTAAATTTAATACTTATTTTCATTTTCGTTAAAAACAGGGACGATTTATTGATTTATGCAGTTATAGTTTCGGCTTCCACATTTTTAAGCAATGTTACTAATGTTTTTTATCTTAAAAAATATTTTTATTTTAAACCTCAAAAAAATTATAATTTAAAAAAGCACATATTGCCTTTATTGATTTTTTTCTGTTTTACATTATCAACTACAATTTATACAAACATAGACAGAGTAATGATAGGATTTATGCTTAATGACGAGGCTGTCGGTCTATACAGTGCAAGTTATAAGATTTGTCATATTATTTCCACTGTAATTATTTCTATCGGTGCGGTACTTTTGCCAAGATTATCATACTATATAAGTCAGGGAAGGAAAGAGGAATTTTTTAATATAATAAGAAAGGCTGTAAATATAGTTTTAGTTCTTGCAGTTCCCAGTATTATTTATTTCGAGTTTTACGCAGCCGATTCGGTGCTGCTGTTTTTAGGGGATAATTATGCAGGTTCCATTACTTCTATGCAAATACTTCTTCCTACTATTTTACTGATAGGACTTTCTAATCTTATAGGTATTCAGTATTTAGTTCCGCTCGGGAAAGAAAAACATGTTATGTTCAGCACTCTAATAGGAGCCGTAGTCGATGTCGTATTGAATGCTTCTTTAATTTATTTTATAGGAATAGAAGGTACGGCAATAGGAACGCTTGTAGCGGAATTTTCTGTTTTTCTCTATCAATTTATAATTATAGGAAAAGAAAGAAAAGAGTTTATTAAGAACATAAATATCAAAACCATAATATATATTTTTTTACTGACTGTTCCTATGCTTTTAATTTTAAAATGCGTTCTTGATTTGGGCAGTTTATGGAACTTTATAATAAGCGTTTTATGTTTCGGAGTTTTTTATATAATTGCTTTATTGCTTTCAAAAAACGAAATAATCAAACTTGCTATAAATATATTCAAAAGAGAAAGTAAAGAAAAGGTTTCCGATAATAAAATCGATAAAAACGGTACTGCAATAAACAATGAAACCGAAAAAAAAGTTGAAGAAAAAGTTTCCGTTGATAAAAATTAAAATCGTTTATTTATTAAATTTATTTTTTGTATTTTTTAACATTTGACAAACAGTAATTAAATATAATATTTTTAAATCAATATGGACAAAGTTATCGAGATAAAAAACTTAAAAAAATATTTCGGAGAAGTGAAAGCTGTCGATGATATTTCTTTCAGTGTAAAAGAAGGACAGCTTTTTGCATTTTTAGGACTTAACGGGGCGGGAAAGAGTACTACTATAAATATAATTATCGGTATTCTCAAAAAGGACAGCGGAGAATGTATCGTTAACTCAAAATCGGTTGACGATATTGAAAAAATCTTACCTGAAATAGGAATTGTCTTTCAGTCTTCCGTTCTCGATAACAAGCTTACGGTTTTGGAGAATTTAAGATACAGGGCGGCTCTTTACGGTATTATGAAAGAAGAGTTCGATAAAAATCTTGATTTTTTAACCGAAGCTCTCGATATGAAAAACATACTCAAAAAAACCTTCGAAAAGCTCAGCGGCGGCCAAAAAAGGAAAGCCGATATCGCAAGGGCGCTCATACATAAGCCCAAATTACTTATTCTGGACGAGCCTACCACGGGGCTTGACCCGCAAACGAGGAAATTAGTCTGGACGCTTATCTCACAGCTCAGAAAATCTGACAGGCTCACCGTACTTTTAACTACCCATTATATGGAAGAAGCGTCGGAAGCGGATTATGTTGCCATTATGGAATCGGGCAAAATCGTTGCGACAGGAACGCCCACACAGCTAAAAAACGAGTACGCAAGCGATTATATGAAGATATACGGATACGATTATAAACTTATCGAAGTTTTAAAAAGCCATGATTTAATATATATAAAAAACAGAGAGTTTATACAAATAGAATTTAAAGATACCTTGTCCGCCAAGAATTTTCTTATGGAAAATGAAAAAATGATAACGGATTTTGAAGTTATTAAAGGCAAAATGGACGATGTATTTTTAAATGTCACAGGGCGGGATATTAAGGAGTTAAGATGAAAAGCGAGCTCAAAAAATTAATGTATTTTACGGTACGGAACATAAAGATATATTTCAAGGATAAATTCACTTTTTTCGTATCTTTAATAACCCCTTTGATATTGCTTATATTATTCGTAACCTTTTTAAAAAGCGTTTACGAAGACACTATTTTGAACATAGTAGGAAGTCTGACTCTCGATAAAAAACTGATAGACGGTCTTATTGGCGGCTGGCTGATATCGTCGGTGCTTGCGACTTCTTGTATAACGGTTGCGTTTTGTTCGGGGATAACGGTACTCGACAAAATAAATAAGGTAAATTTTGATTTTGCCGTCTGCCCCGTAAAAAAGACGACATTACAGATAGGGTATGTACTTGCAAACCTTGTTGCGACTATAATTATTTGTCTAGTTCTTCTTGTCATAGGACTTATATATCTTGCGGTAGTCGGATTTTATCTCACTTTTACCGATATTTTGCTTGCTGTTGTCAATATTGTAGTAACAGCTCTTTTCGGGACACTTCTTGCCAATATAGTATGGAGTTTTACGAATTCGCAGGGAGCGGTAAGCGGAGTTTGTACTTTGGTATCCGCAATGTACGGATTTATCTGCGGTGCGTATATGCCGATAAATATGATGGGCGATGCAATGAAATCGGTAACCGCATTTATTCCCGGCACATATTCGACGCTTTTTTTCAGACAGAATTTTATGAATAAAGTAATTTCGGAAATGGGCAATGTATTGCCCGAACAAATGGTGGACGCAATTTCGGAAAGTTTTGATTTTAAATATGTTGTTTTCGGAAATGAAATAAAACCGTTATCGATGTTTGTAATATTGTTTTCCTGCACTTTGATTGTGCTTTCTGTATTTATAGTTATTGCAGCCTTGAACTTAAATAAAAAAGAAAAGCTTATTAAAGCTAAACAAAAGAAAAATTAAGTAAAAAACAGTTATAATATCGGATTTTAATTTTTATGATTATAAAATTGTATTGTAAACGATTTAAGGAAATAATTAACCTTGTAAAATAGAGATACTTGATTATTTAAGTTTTTTCATTAAATCCAATATTACACGAAATGACAGTCAACGGAAACGCCAATCCAACAAAAGAAGATTTGCTAAATATTGGTAAACAATTAAAACTATCAAACAAATTTTGCAATGAAATAATTGAGAATATATTGTATGTGATTTATTACTAAAAAACGAAAGGAGAAAGATATAATTTATGTATTTGTATAAAATTAAAATAAAAAACTTTAGGAATATTAAAGATTTGGATTGGAAACCTAATAAAGATTTTAATATTTTATTTGGCTCAAACGGTAGTGGCAAATCAAATATAGCAAGTGCAATAAATTTGCTTTTTAACGGAAATTACAATGATGATATTTTTGATTTTTGTGATTTTTATGAATGTAATACTGATAATAAAATTGAAATTGAATGTTGGCTTAATGAAGTTAACTCAATAAATTCCGTGATTGCAAAAAGCGAAGGAATAACTCTGATAGACGAACAAGCTCTTACCGTAATAAACGACAAGCGCCGTCAGGAAAAGAAAAAATAATAATCGATATTCAAATAAAGCAATCTGCCTTTTTGGCAGATTGCTTTATTAATTGGTTATATCTTATTCTAAGTTTAATAAATGGTTTTAAAAGTTTAAAACAAAATGTTTTATCGTAAATTCAGTTGAAAAAAAATTGACAAAAGTTATTGACTTTGTTTTTTTAATGACAGTAAAAATTCCTTATTCTGTTCGGATACTCTGTAACTTTCTCTGCATTTTTGAATGAATTTATTTTTTACAAAGTCATTAAGTCGGTTTTTAAGTATAAAGTCTGTCGTTTCTTTTTTTCGTTTTATAAAACATTCGCAAAGAAGCCAGGCTATTATCATATTTACATAATATTCTTTTTCATTAAAACTTCCGTTTACGGCGTCAAATATAAAGGGCAGATTTGTGTCGATAAAACGGAACAAAATTCTGTAACCTATTCTTCTCTCAAAAGGCAAGTCAGAGTAGATTAACCTTTTTGAAAGATTTAAAAAGGAATTTTCTTTTCCCTTTACATTAAATGAAAATAAATCGCACAGCGCCCAGCAGTCCGCTTTCTTTGAATATTCGGAAAGATATTTTTCCAAAAGTTCAAAATCTTTTATATTCGAAATAATAAACCCCGATATCGCTATGCTTTCATATGTCGAATAAATTTTAAGATTTAAAAAACTTTGAAAGTTGCCTTTTAAAATCTCTTTCGCTATTTTTTTAAGGGTAAGGGTGGGTATGGCAAGCACTCTGTAACCGGTGCATAAAATGCTTGAAGTTCTTTTGATTTTGTCTTCGCTTTGTTTAAAAGTTTCAAGGTATTGTTCGAACTTACCAATGTCGTTTAAAGTCCATTCTTCTTTAATTAAATCCATTGTTTCACCTTAATTTATTTTAACAAGGTTACTTTTTTTTGTAAACAAAAAGTGGAAACCTATAATTAATACAAGATCTATATTTTTTCTGCAATTTTATTTCGTAGCTTTAAACGATAATAATTCAAGATTAATATTTTTTAAGAGATTTTTTAGTAAACGATAATAAAAATATTTATAGTTTTTATTATTTTTTTATTATTTTCGAAAATTAATTTATAGCTATAACTACTGTTTCGGTTAAAAAATTAAATAAAGTTTCAGAGCTTTAAAAAAATTTTATTTATCGAGTGTTTAATCGTAAATTCAGAAGTAATCGAAAAATATTTAAAAAATTTGTAACGGTATTGACTTAAAATCCTAATTCGTATTATAATATACGCAGGGAGATAAAATGGACAGCAGAGAATTTTTTTATAATTTTGGTAAAATCATTTACAGAATAGACGGTTATTATTCCGAATTTGCCAAAAAAGAAAATGTAAAAGCTAATTTGCTTTGGATTATGTATGCTTTAAGCGATAATAAACCGCATACGCAAAAAGAAATATGTAACGAATGGGATTTGCCGTTAACAACCATAAATACCATAATCAAAGATTTGGAAAAACAGAAACTTGTGAAATTGCTTAAAATAGGCGGTAAAAAAAGAGAAATGAATATTACTCTTACAAAAGCAGGTCAGAATTTTTCCGATAGACTTTTAGTAAAATTATTTGATTTGGAAAAACAGGTTTTTACGAAAATTGAAAAAAATGCAGATAACCTGATTTTGGAGTTGGAAGAGTTCGAGAAGGAAATAAATAAAGTTTTTCAAATTGAAAATCAGTAGAGAGGTGGAATATGAAATATTTAAAAATATTGAGTATATTTTGCATTTTCTGTTTTGTGTTTACACTTTCTTCTTGCAATAATGAAAATTATTCAAACTTGCCATCGGGCAGCGAAACGGAAAATCCTGTAAATGACGATGAAGATATCGAGTTAAACGATAACGAAGGTGGGTTTATGAAAATCAAAATTGATAACACAATCTTTGAAGTAATTCCGGAAAAAAACAGCACGGCTGATTCTTTTTACGATATGTTGCCGCAATCGATACGAGAATAAAAGCAACGGTAACTTCGACAATGTACGATATGTCGAGAGTTAACGCTTACGGGTACTTTGATAAGACCGATGAGGAAGAAAGGTATAAATTAAAGCAAAGTCTCAATGCTCAAAGAACTATCGATTATCAAAAAGGAGATTATGAACTTGCAGGCGGAGTAGTTGACCCGCTGCCTGACGACGCACCTAAGTTCGTTAAAGATTACTATATGTATTACAAAACTGAACGGGGATACCATAAGCGTTCTTTAAACTCTAACGGCGGCTGGAACAAAACTTCGGCTCTTTCTTTTATAAATATGCCTATACTTACTTTCAGTAATGAAATCAAAAGCGCAGTTTTAATGATACACGGAAATAAAGCGCATTCCTGTTATTTCAGTAAAGACGCCTTTAAAAAACTTAAAGGAGAAAACAAGGAATTGCTGATTATTCCGAATGCGGTTCATACCGATTTATATGACAATATGAATGTAATTCCTTTCGATAAAATAGCGGAATTTTATAATAAATATCTGTTTTAATAAGGAGTTTAAAATGAAAAATTCAGTAGTTTATTTCAGTGCAAGCGGAGTAACCGAAAAACTTGCAAAAAGACTTGCGGAAGCAATAGGCTCGGATATATTTGAAATAGTACCCCGACAAAAATATACCGACAAAGATTTGGACTGGACAGATAAAAATTCGAGAAGTTCTCTCGAAATGGCGGACATTAATTCCCGTCCCGAAATTATCAAAATAAATTTTGATATAAAAAACTACGATAACATTTTTATAGGGTTTCCTATCTGGTGGTACAGAGAACCTTCGGTAGTCGATACCTTTTTGGAACAATATGATTTTAAAAACAAACGAATAATTCCTTTTGCGACATCCGGCGGCAGCGGAATGGGCGACACTTATAAATATATTCAGTCTGTCGCAAAAAACGCCGTTGTCGAAAAAGGTAAAAGATTTTCCCCAACTTCCGATTCCCGTGAATTATTACTTTGGGCAAAGACCTACATCTGATACGATAATAGCTTATTCAGCTTTTATTGTTAAAATTATTTTGCCTTAAAACAGTAATTTGATACCGTGTAAAATTTTATTATTAATAATACAATTAAAAAAGGAATATAAAAATGGATTTAGTTATCAATATCTACTACAAAGGTCAAAACGGAAGCGCAAGAAGGTTTGCCGAAGAAATGATTTCAAGCGGAATAGTAGACAGAATAAGAAAGGAAAAAGGAAATAAAAGATATGAATATTTTTATCCTTTGGAAAATAACGATACAGTTTTATTAATCGATTGCTGGGAAGACGAAAATGCGTTAAAACAGCACCATAAATCACCGCTTATGAAAGAAATAGAAAAGTTAAAAGATAAATATAAAATAAAAATGAAAGCTTATAAATACTCGGAAATAAAAGGAGATTAATATGGAATTCGAAGAAGTTGTTAAAAAGAGAACGGCAACAAGAAAATTCAGCGAAAAAAACATTCCGCAAAAAACCTTGGAAAGAATTTTAAAAACTGCAAGTCTTGCGCCTACCGCAAAAAACTTGCAACCGCAAAAAATTTATGTTTTAAGCTCTAAACGGTCTTTGGAAAAAATTGACAAAATTTCCCCGTGCAGATACGGTGCGCCGACAGTTTTATTTGTTTGCTCGGATAGAAGCATTGCCTGGTCCGACGGAGAGTATTCGACATACGAAACCGACGCCTGCATAGTCGCTACGCATATCGTTTTAGAAGCTACAAATTTGGGAGTCGACAATATTTGGGTAAGAAGGTTCGATATAGACGGAGCAAAAAGGGAGTTTAATTTGCCCGATAATATCGAACCGATTTGTCTTATACCTATGGGATATGCGGATAAAAGTTATACGGGAAATCCTATGCACACTGTAAGAAAAAATCTCGAAGAAACGGTTATCTTCGAAAACAATCAATAAGGAGAAAGGTTATGGAAAAACAGACGGCAGGAAGAGATATACTCGGAAAACTTGCCCCGAAATTTGCAGAACTTAACGACGATGTTTTGTTCGGTGAAGTCTGGGCAAGAGAAAAGGAACTTTCTTTAAGAGACAGAAGTTTAATAACCATAAGCGCACTTATGGCGCAGGGACTCTATCCGCAGGTAAAAGCCCATATTGAGATAGGAAAAAGGCACGGACTGAAAAAGGAGGAAATCGTGGAAACCGTAACTCACCTTGCATTCTATGCCGGTTGGCCTAAGGCTTGGAGCGTCTTCCCTTTAATAGAAGAAGTTTACGGTAAGGAATAATGGCAATGGAAGAAAAAGAATTTAATAAACAGAATGTTTTCGGATTAGGAAGGGAAAATGTTCAGTATCAAAAATATTTTATCGGAAAATCCTATCTTAATCCTTTAACCGATATTAAGTGCGGCTTGTTTATGGCAAATGTAACTTTTGAGCCGGGGTGCAGAAACAACTGGCATATACATAAAGCAAAATCGGGCGGCGGTCAGATTTTAATTTGCACGGCAGGGGAAGGGTGGTATAAAGAAGAAAACAAAGAAGCCGTGTCCCTTGTTCCCGGAAAGGTAATTACCATACCTGCAAATGTCAGACACTGGCACGGAGCAAAAAATGACAGCTGGTTTTCTCATATAGCGGTGGAAATGAACGGCGAAGAGACTTCTACCGAATGGCTAAACCCCGTAACTGACGAAGAATATAATAATTTAAAATAAATGTATTTTACAGCATTGATTTTCAAAGCCTATTAACGGAATAGTGATTGAATTGAAAAGAAAAAATCGCTAAATCCCTTTATTTATAAGCAGAGCTTGCGTAAACTAAAAGGTTTTAGCGATTTTTGTTTTTGGAGCTGCTGACGGGACTTGAACCCGTGACCTCATCCTTACCAAGGATGTGCGCTACCGACTGTGCCACAGCAGCATATTAAATTTTAATTCAGTTAAAAAAACTTTCCGATTAAATTATTTATTCGATAAAGCATAATAAATAATTTTAAAATTCTGTTTCTTCTCAAAAAGCGAACAACAAAAGTATAAATAAATTTATCGATTATGTCAACGATTTTATTCTCTTTTGTTTTCCATATTATACCTTTATTTGTTTAAAGGTTTATCCGTTAGTAACTAGTTTGCCGTCGCAATCATTTTTACTTTATTAGTTAGACGGTTATTTAGTATAAGCGTCGCATTCAGATTTTTTTAAAATCATTTTATTTAAAAGTATGATTGAAAGCGGTGCGGTTAATTTTCACAAGATATTATTTTGTTCTTAAATCGTCGCCGTCTATATTTAACAGGCAGGAATTTTCTTTTGCGCTAAGGCGTGATGTAATTCTTTGAGTGTATCTTTCTTCGAGCATTGAAAAATTGAGATTGCTGCTTACTATCGTATGTTTTTTATTTCTTATTCTGTCGTCTAATATACAGAAAAGGTATTCCACCGTTACATTTTTAAATATCTGCTCGCTTCCCAAATCGTCGATAATAAGCAGTTCAGGTTCGGTAAAAGGGGAGAGAGAACGGATACCCGATGACAGATGATAATCCAAAAATGCTTTATTCATAGAAAAAGCCGTCGTAAAATTGACGCTGCGTCCTTTTTTAAGCATTTCGTTGGCGACTGCGCTTAAAAGACAGCTTTTACCGACTCCCACTCCACCTACTATGAGATAGTTTAAAAAATCTGTTTCGGGGAACCTTTTACAGAAACCTTCCATGTGCTTATAAATTTTGGAAAGGGCTGCCGATTGCTTAACCTTCATAGAAGCTATTTTATTCATTTCAAAGGTAAAATCGAAACCTTGTTTTTTATTCTCTTTGATTTTATAATTTTTGATTTTCTGCAATACGCATTTACAAAGGGAGCCGTCTTTTTTTATTCCCTTGTCCTTGCAAAGAGAACAGTTGTATTTTACTTCGAGACTTTCTAAATCTATTCCCGCTTTTTTTGCGCAGGCGGCACGCTTTTTTTGGGCATTGTCGAGTTTCTTTTGACTTTCTTCGTTTTTCGATGTCATATTTGAAAGCAATGCTTCACGGTATGCGATATCGGCTTTTTTAAAATCGGTATTTTTATACGCCTTTTCCATATTTATGCGGACAAGATTTTTTCTTGCAAATAAATCGTTCTGCATTTCGCCGAGAATTATATCGGTAATTTTATCCATAATATTATTCCTCGCTGAGTTTATCTATATCATAGAAGAAACTTTCAAGTTCTTCTTTGGTGTATTCGTGTTTAATATAATTTTTCGAGTCTTTCTTTTTGCCGTCGGTAGTAATTTCCGAATTGAGTATATTGCTGTTTTGCGCTTTTTCAAGGGTAAATATTTTTTCGTCCTTGAATTTGGCAAGATAAAGATTCATTTGCCTGAAAGAGTGCGACTGACCTGAAACGGCTTTTGCTACATATTTTATAAGGTCTATACTGTGTCCCCATTCGTTGTGCCAGGTATTAAAGTAATCTCTGTCGGTTTGGGTAATGTTTCTTAAACTTCCGCTCAGCGAAATTATTTCCGAAATTACCTTATCTCTTTCGGCAAGTTTATTTATGTGAGAGTTTATGGCTTCGGTAGTTAAAAGACCGAGTCCGTAAAATTTATGAATTGCGTTATTCATTCCTTCGAGGGTTCGTATGCTTGTTTTGAAACAGTAAACGGAAATGGTAAAAAGTGCTTTTTCGTCAAAACCGAGTTCCAGCCACTTGGATATATAACTTTCGACGATATAGTCCAAAGATTCATAGTAAAGTCCGAGATTTTTATTAACGGTTTTTGCAATATCGTACATTTTATTGCGCTCTTTCATAAAGTCGGTTATTTCCTGAGATGTGAATAATCCCATTCTGTAATACTCGTCGAGTACCTTGTCGAGCTTTTCCATACTGCCTCTGTTTTTAAAAGATTTAGCAGTTAAAATTATTGCTTCCGAATTGTATCCCCAGTTTTTCGTCCATTTGATATAAAGTTGTTTGTCTTCAAAGTCGGGCGGAGATTTTTTACCTAATGCGGCAAGAACGGCTTTGACTTCTTCGGTAAGTTTTTCGTGCTCTTCTATCGTTTCGGTAACCGATTTAACGGTAGTTATTCCGTTTTTTGCCCAATCTCTTGCGACGGTTATAATGTAAGGGTATTTTACATTAGAACCTTTAATGCTTATGCAGTACTTTGCGATAAGAAGCATAGCGGCGATATCTATTTTCTGTGTTTCGATTAAATCGTAATAGGTATTGTATTCGGTTGGCGTTATCATTCTTTCGGGGAACATTTCTTGAAGTTCTTTATTGAATTCGGAATATTTGGACGCCTTATATTTTTTAGGTTCTGCTTTTGCGCTGAGTATCGGGATATATCTGACTTCGAGTGGATTTTTGGAAACTATTTCCACAAGACCGAGTTCCTTCCAAAAGGTAAAGGCTTTATAGACATCGTCTATTTCCATATTGAGTTCTTCCGCAAAGCTTTGTATGTTATTGTCTTTACCTTCGGTTACATTGCACATTAAAAGTCCGTAAAGATACACTCGAACCTGGTCTCCCGTTGCCTTCGGAAGATAATCGGATATAAAAATATTGTCAACCATTGTTGAACCTTTGATTAAATATTCGTTAGAAAAGGTACACAGACTCATAAAAATTTCTCCTGCATATTGATAAATATTTAATATAATGTTATAATAAAAATCAATACGGATACTTTTTGGTATCTTTTATGTAGTATCGAAATATTTTTTTATATACCGGATTTAAATATCGGTAAAATATAGTATAACATAACCGAGAAGGAAATCAAAGAAATTTAACGAATTACTTTGAAGTGTGATTTTATTAAATCCAAATTCGAAGAATATAATTTCCGTGTCGATTACGGCATCATCGTGAATTATTACGGGCAACTTAACAGAAGGGATATATAATGGAACTCGAAACGGGAACGCTTGCAAGCGGAAGCAAAGGAAATTCAATATTCATAAGAAAAGGTCGTGACTGTATAATTTGCGACCAGGGACTCAGCGTCAAAGAATTTCTGACGAGAGCAAAAGGAGTAGGAATAGAAAGGGTTTCCGCCATAATAATCACGCACGAACATACAGACCTTATAAAAGGAGTCGAGGCTCTTTCGCAAAGTTATAATATTCCTGTTTTCGTGCACGAGAAGGCTTTTAAAAGCTTTATGGAAAGGGTAGCGGATAGAAAGAGGCTTAAAGTCAGAACCTTCGGGGACTCACCTTTTTATTTCAGGGATTTTAAAATTACTCCTTTCCGTATTCCGCACGATACCGTCTATCCCGTAGGGTTTACGGTAGAGGACGGCAGAGAAAAAACCGCCGTCGCAACAGATTTAGGAAAGGTTACGGAAGGGGTTATGGAAAATCTTAAAGGCTGCGACTCAGCGGTTATCGAAACCAACCACGATATAGAACTTTTGAAAAGCGGAGTGAAATATCCCGAAAAACTTAAAGAAAGAATACTTTCCGACTTCGGCCATCTTTCGAACGAGAGCGGTGCCGGCCTTGCGGCGGAACTTATCAAGCAAGGGACAAAGGCTGTAATGTTCGCTCACCTGAGCGAAGAAAACAATACGGAAATTCATGTCCGTTCGGCATACGGCAAAATTTTCGAAGAAAATAAAATAAAAGAAGACGATGCGGAAATTCAGATAGCGTTGCAGAAAAAACCTTGTAATTTCGGGAGGATTTATGGCAAAAGACAGTAGAAAAATTCCGTCTTTTACAATCAAAAGCGCAGGCAATACTCTTTCTTGCGCCTCTTTGATTTTGCTTGCCGTAAGTCTTGTTCTCGGGATTATAGCCGTTATGGAAGCTCTTTCCGACGGCGGATTTGAAAATCTTAACCAAAATCTTTCTTCTCAGAATTACGGCACATTGACCGAGTGGATTTCTTTAATCGCACCGCAGTTGGTTTTTGCGTTAACGGTTTTCTGGTTCATAAAAAAATATAATATAGATTTACATAACGGACTTAAACTTAATTTTAAAATTCCGTTAATTACCGCCGTTGCAAGTATAGTTCTCGTTTTTTGCTGTCTTTATGTAGGGGAACTATTAAATATGGCAATTTCCGAAATCCCGGGCATAAGCAATATGGAAGAAAATCTTAACACTGCTTTTTATTTCGATGAAGGTTGGAAGTTCGCTTTGGCGGTTGTTTTTGTCGGAATTTTTCCTGCAATAGGAGAGGAAGTATTGTTCAGAGGAGCGGTGCTTTTCGGACTCGCTAAAAAAAATAAATTTATGGCTGTTTTCTTTTCGGCTTTTCTGTTTGCACTTATGCACGCAAATCCCGTTCAGTTTTTTTATCCTTTCGTAATGGGTTCGGTTATGGCTTATGTCGATATCGTCTCGAACTCTATTTTTCCGTCCGTTATAATGCATGCTGTAAATAATATTTTCGTTTTGTTTATGTCTTACTTTAATGTGCCTGTTACTTCGGGATTTTTATTCAGCGTTATCGCAGGTTTTGCGTCCATTGCAATTATTATCGCAGTTCTTTGGCTTTTGACTCTTTATTATCTGAAAAGGGTAAAAGCTAAATTTCCGGAAAAATTCTATAATATTTCAAATAGCGAACAAAAAAGCCTTTCTTTCGGAGACGAATTTACTTTATATGAAGAAGGCTCTTATATCGTAAAAAAAGAAGGGGTAAACAGAAAAGAAAAAAATACCGTGAAAAAAGAAAAGGATATAGCCCACCTCAGCGGTAAAAGCAGGCCGAGCGCAATACTCGATATATTGTTTTACGACTACGATATAAAGGAAAAGGCAGATAAAGGAGTTCTTTATCTTTCCGAAGACGAGGCTGCAATTGCCGTAAATTCCGCACTTGCAGAAATATCGGATACCGATAATAATGATTCCGAAAAAAACATTAATTATAAACCGGCTTACAACGACGAGATTTTACAGCACGACGCTCTTTTGAAATCCAATAAAAAAAGATACAAAGAAAAACTTTTCGAAGAAAGCGAAAAAAAGAAAGAAAACAGTTTCGGCGGTTTTGTGTTTGCGACAATAATACTTCTCGTTCAGTTCATACTCGGGACTGTTTCTCTTTTGTAGGTGACTTATGTTGACGGAAGAAGAAAAATTATTTCTTAAAGAGAAAAGATATGTTCTTTCTGTTCAGAAAGCGGCTTTGCTTTTCGGTATCGCTCTTTGTGCAATTTATCTTGTTCAGATTTTATTGATAGGCGTCGTTTATGCATACGCTTTCTTTGCCCGTATTTCCGCAGAACTTATTACCGGCAGCCAGGTTTTTCTCTGGATACTTATAATAAGCAATCAGATTGTTTTTATTTCGGTTACGATTCTGTATTCGAGAATGAACGGCGTCAAGTTAAGAACTTCGCTCAGAATTCACTGCAATATGAGTTATCTCAAACTTTTATTTTTAATCATAATTACTATTGTCTGTATTTACTGTCTGGGAACCATTAATTACGCATTCGAAAAAATAGTTTCGGGTTTTGTTTCTTCGGTGACTTTAACGGTCAATACTCCGCTTATAAACACTCCGACAAGAATAGTTACCGCTTTTATAGTTATGGGCTTGCTTGCGCCGATTTGCGAAGAATTTCTTTTCAGGGGAGCCTTGCTTTCCGGGCTTTCGGGAAAAGGAAAACTTTTCGGAGTACTTTTTTCCTCCCTTATGTTCGCAGTTATGCACGGAAATATTTATCAGCTTTTTTATCAGTTTCTTTTAGGTATCGTACTTGCCTTAATTACTCTTTCTTCAAATACTATTATTGCGCCTATAATTATTCATTCTTTAAATAATATACTCGCTCTCGCTTTTGACATCTTCTCTTACAATCCGTATACTTCGGTTCCGATTTTGGTTGTTTATCTTATAGCAGGTATAATATTTGTACCCTTGCTTGTTATTGTTTATATTTTTATATGTAAAAAGGAAAGCGAAGGTCTTTTTAAAATTAACAAAAAAACTAATCCGAAAAAAAACAAAAACGAAAAATCCGATAACAAGAACACCGAAAAGGAGATTTCGGACAATGCCGAAATCATTTATCTTCAAAACGGCGAAAATATCGACAGCGAAACATTTTCCGAAATACAAGCAGGTTTTACGGAAAGACAGAACGGCTCGAATACCGTTTTTGAAAATCAGGATTTGAAAATCGATGCGGAAAAGGATATTTCCGTAAAGGACAATTCTTCCGAAAGTCAGAATAAAAAATCTTCTGAAAATTCCGATATTTACGAAGATATAAAAAAAGAATTTTATTCCTTGAAAGAAGATGGGGAAAAAACCAAAAAAATCTTTAAAGACAGAATAAAAGTTTTCAAAGAAAAAATTTCCGATATTTTAGACAAACTATATTTCAAAAATTATATTTCCGATAAGCAGCTTATCGAAAACTATAAACAATTTATCAAAAAAGTATCTGAAATATGTTCCGAAAAAGAAGTACAGGAGTTTATACAAAATTCAAACGACGAAAGCGGAACGGAAAACAAGGGTAACGAAAAACCGACGGACAGCAAGTCAAAGATTAAAAGACTTTTCGGCTTTTCCTTTTCCAAAAGAAAATCTTCAAAAAAAACCGACGGTCATATTCAGAAATTATTTACCTTTAAGGGAAAAGAACTTTGCTTTGAAAATTTAGCTTTCATAAGCGAAGATGAAATCAGACACCTTATACTCAACGATTTGAAAAGATTCGAGAAGGTAACCGACGATATAGGATTTAAAAATTTCGTCGCTGTTTTGGAAAATAAAATTTCCAATGTTATTTTAACTACGGGATTTGCTATAATAATATTGATAATAAATACCGTTTTATCGTTTAAGTGAGGCGTATATGTTCTTAAAAAGCAAAAAATTCAGTACGGGAATAATTTATCTTACGGTACTCATTTCACTTACTTTGGTAAGAATACTGTTTACCGCAATCAACTATTCCGATAATTTTTCAGACCTTCTTTTCACATTTCTTTCGCAGATTATCTGTATGGGAATAATACCTTTGATTTTGTATTTTGCTTTCAATTACCGAAATAATTTATACGATACCAATATCAGAATGAAAAATTCTTTCGGATATAAAAAATCCGATAACCGTCAGGCTGTACTTATTACGGTCATAATAGCAATAACTTTTATATTCGTCACGAGAGCGGTTAGTATTTTCAATTCCGTTATAATTAATCTTATAGGTTTTGTTCCGACAAGCGGACCTTCCGTCATTTATTCGAATATAGGAGACCTTTTTATCGACCTGATTTTCACGGCGGCTCTTCCTGCCATATTCGAGGAGTTTACCCACAGGGGCGTGCTTCTTTCGGGACTTAAAGATGAATGCGGAGAGAGAAACGCTATTATAATTTCCGCCTTGCTCTTTGCTCTCATGCATCAAAATATTCAGCAATTTTTGTATACTTTTGCAGGCGGACTTGTTTTGGGATTTTTAACCGTTACCCTTAAAAGTATTTATCCTGCAATGTTTATCCACTTCTTCAATAATGCATGGTCTGTTTTAAGTTCCTACTCTTCGCAAAAGGGCGGAATTATTAATTTTATAGAAAACTTCTTCTTTTTATATTCCGAAATTTTCGGTTACGCTCTTATGATAATCGTTTATCTTTTAGCATTTTATCTGACATACAGATATTTAAAAAAATCATATTTTCATTACAAACTCAATAATCCTTTCGTTTTAAGGGTGCGCTATTCGAAGGAATTGAATCTTGCTTTGAATTCGCCGTTGTACGCAGCCGTTTTACTTGGCGCTCTTTCTACGGTATTCACTCTTGTGTGGGGGATATTGAGATAAAAAGATATATTAAATTATTTAACGATATACGGTATAAACAGTCGTATTTATATTTTTTAAATTTTAATCTATATATCTGTTTTGCAAAGTAAATCCGTACATGGATTTTTAGTAAGTCAGTTAATATTAAAAAAATAACGGGTATTTAACGAAAAATTATAAACGGAAAAATAAGTACTAAAAAATGCGTTACCGAACAAAAGAAGAAAGGAGAAAAAAATGAAAATCAGAATACTTGCCGTCGGAAAACTTTCCGACAGTTTTTTCAAAGAAGCCTTTGAAAATTATGCCAAAAGACTTTCGAGATTCTGCACCCTTACCGTTACGGAAATTCCCGAATCCAAAAAGGACGATGTCATAAGCGCGGTAAGAGAGGAAGGGGAAGAGTTATCGTCTAAGACTTCGGGATATGTTATAGTTCTCGATAAAAGCGGTCAGGAGATAGCAAGCGAAGAATTTTCCAACCTTATGAAAAAGCAGTTTGTGTCGGGCATAAGCGAAATTACCTTTGTTATAGGCGGTTCTTACGGTCTTTCGGAAAAGGCGAAAAACTGCGGAAATTTCCTTTTGTCGTTCGGTAAATTCACTTATCCGCATCAGCTTATGAGGGTGATACTTGCCGAACAGATTTACAGAGCCTTCACTATTATGGAAAATATAACCTACCATAAATAATTTTTTAAATGATTTCCGATTATATTTAAAACCTCGTATTCAAAGAACTTTGACAATTTTTTAATACTGTGGAACAAACGGATTTTATTTACATATTATAACCTTGTGTATACATATTCTGATTTGGAAAAGGACATACTGTCGCTTAAAAAAACCGAAAGGGAAATTATAGGAGCAAGTACTCTTGATAAAAATATTTATGCCTTGCATAAAGGAGAAGGAAAAAGCCGTGTTCTTATCCACGGAGCAATTCACGCAAGGGAATTTCTTACCGCAAAACTTCTTATCGAACTATTAAAGGATTATGACGGAAGTTTGCCATTAACGGTAATACCCATGGTAAATCCCGACGGAGTGGATTTGTGTAATTTAGGACTTGACAGCATTTATGATAAAAGCAGAAGGGATTATCTCTATTCGGTAAACGGCAAAAGTTCGGATTTTACATTATGGAAAGCCAACGCAAACGCAGTCGACCTTAATGTGAATTTCGACGCAGGTTTCGGAAAAGGCAAATTGAATTTAACCTATCCTGCGCCCGAAAACTATATAGGTGAAAAACCTTTTTCCGAAAGGGAAAGCATCGCTCTTAAAAGTATTACCGAAAAAAACAGATATAGTTTAACGGTATCATACCATTCAAGGGGCGAGGTTTTGTATTACGGTTACGAAAATATCGTAAGGTATAAAGAGCAGGTAAATAAAATTGCCGATAAATTAGGCTATCAGCCTTTGCTTTCAAAGGGTAGTCACGGAGGATATAAAGACTGGTATACTCTTAACTTTTCGGGACTCGGAATAACGGTGGAAACCGGCTTAGACAACGCTTCCTATCCGCTTTCCGATAAAGTTTTCGAAAAGATGCTGAAAGACAATAAAGACATACTTGCTTTTTATGCTGAAACAGCTTCCGAAATCGGTAAGATATAATATATTAATCAAAAATAATTGCAGTAAGCATTTAAAAATGATAATATTGTTTTATGTATGAAAAATATATGCAAAAGGCTATTTCTCTTGCCGAAAAAGCCGCTTTGAAAGACGAGGTGCCTGTCGGTGCCGTAATCGTAAAAGACGGGAAAATTATTGCCGAAGGCTATAATTTAAAAGAGAAAAAAAACTGTTCGGTATACCACGCAGAGATAGTAGCAATAATAAAAGCGTGTAAAAAAACAGGGGATTGGCGACTTAACGGTTGTGAAATGTATGTGACATTGGAGCCCTGTCCTATGTGCGCAGGGGCAATAGTGAACAGCAGACTCGATAAATTAATTTTCGGAGCATACGATAAAAAAGCGGGAGGCTGTAAAACCCTTTACAATATAACAGAAGACAGCAGGCTTAATCACCGACTCGAAGTTAAAGGCGGAATTATGGAAAAAGAGTGCGCTGAAATTTTGAGTAAATATTTCGAAAATAAAAGGAAGAAAAAATAAAATGAATTATCTGAAAATTAATATTGTAATAGAAAAAACCGACAGACCCGAACTCGATGTTTTAGTGTTCGGACATAAACTTTCGGAGTATCCTAAAAGGGCTTTGACAAATTTTAAAATTATCCACAGCGACAAAGGCGCAAAAGCAAACCCCGATAAAGATTGCGATTATGTCGTTACGATTAAAGACGATATGGCTCTGGTCAACGAAAAGACGGTTTTTGACGCAGTCAGATTTATGGAAGAGAACGGAGCGGCGTCCGTGCGTTTCGGAAAAGGAAGCATAGTAATGCGCGGAATATACGGAGAAGACGTAAAATCGGCACTGTCTTTCGAAAACGAAGAGACCGTTTCGGTAGAAGACAACTTAACGGTTGAAAAGGTTTATAAGGGTATTTCAAAAAGAAACATAAAAAAGGCGCTTCAAAACGGAGCGATTATCATAGATTCGTCCAACACTTATATAGGCGACGATGTCGTTATAGAAAAGGGCGCAAAGATTTATCCTAACGTCACGATATACGGAAGAACGACAATAGGTTCGGGAACGAATATCGAAAGCGGCTGTTACATAAGGGATTCGAAAATAGGGAAGAATTCGACAGTTATAATGTCCCGTATAGAAGACAGCGAGGTGGGAAATTCTTGCCGTGTAGGACCTTTTGCATATTTCAGAAACAAAAGCGTAATAAAAGACGAATGTCGCATAGGCGATTTTGTGGAAATAAAAAATTCCACTCTCGAAAAGGGAGTCAAAGCCGCACACTTAGCTTACATAGGCGATGCGTCGGTAGGGGAAGAAACCAATGTCGGCTGCGGTTCCATTTTCGTAAATTATAACGGAGTTATCAAACAACATACGACAGTCGGCAAGAATGTCTTTATAGGAAGCAATTCCAATCTGATCGCTCCGATTACGATAGGCGACAACGCATATATCGCTGCGGGAAGTACGGTTACCGACGATGTTCCGGGCGATGTTCTTTGCATTGCAAGAGAAAGACAGGTAGTTAAAACCAACTGGAAAAGACAGAAGAAGGAGAACTGATGTTAATAATTTCAGGACTCGGAAATATCGGCAGAGAATACGAAAAAACCGTTCATAACGCAGGCTTTACGGCAATAGATAATTTAGCGGACAAGCTGAATGTCCGTTTCGACAAAAAAGGTTGCAGCGCGCTTTATACGGTAACTTATATTAACGGCGAAAAAACGGTACTTGCAAAACCGCAGACTTATATGAATCTTTCCGGAATAAGTTTAAGGGAACTTAAAAACAAGTTCGGCGCAAAAAACGAAGAACTGTTAGTAATTTACGACGATATAGACCTTCCGTTAGGCAGTATAAGGTTAAGGGAAAAGGGAAGTGCGGGAACCCATAACGGAATGAGAAATATCGTTTTTGAACTTTCTTCGGAAAACATTAAGAGAATAAGAATCGGCGCAGGAAAGCCTTGCGTAGAAAGTCTTAAAAACTATGTCCTTTCACCTTTAAAAGGGGAAGAAGGAGAATTGTTTTTAAAAGGGTGCATAACGGCGTCGGAAGCCGCTTTCGAATATATCGAAAACAGAGATTTCGAAAAATTAATGCAGAAGTACAATAAAAAAAGCAGGTAGTATATATTGAAGAAAATTTCCGATATCGCAAAAAACGGAATACTTAAAGAACTTTTCGAGCGGCTTGGCAATAAGACCACAGCCGTTTTCGGTTTAAGTACGGGGCTCAAATGTCTTGCGCTGAGTTTACTTGACGAGTTTTTGTTCGTCACAAGAGACGATGCGGAAGCGGAATACTACGCCGAACTTATAAGAAGTTACGGTACAGATGTAAGGGTACTTACTTCACGGGCGGACAGCCTTATTTATAAAGAAGATTTAGGCTTAGAGAGAATTTCCAAAAGAGTGGAAGCTCTGACCGATATAGCTTGCGGACTTAAAAAAGCTGTTATAAGCGTAGAGGCGCTTAAACAGTATTACGAAAGACCGGATTATTTTTTGAACTATGAAGAATTTTTCCTTTCCGAAAATTTAAGCGTCGACGAGCTTATAGCAAAACTCGTCAAACTCGGATACAAGAGAGGGGAAAGGGAAATAGGAACATTTTCGGTTCGGGGCGGTATAGTGGATATCTACCCTTTGGGACAGGCTTTACCGGTAAGAATTGTCTTCGAAGACGATACTGTGGAAAAAATCCGTTCTTTCAGTCCGGAAAGCGGACTTTCTGTCCAGTCTTTGAATTCGGCAAAAATTTCGCCTGCATACGAATACGACTATTCAGGTATAAACATAAAAAAACTCAGCGACGCTTTTATTTTACAGAACAAAATAATGACAAGAGAAGCCCGTAAGAGAGCCGAAGATATAGTTTCGGAAATCATAGAAAAACTGAAAAACAAAAATTACGATACTTCTCTTTTATGGGCTTTGCCTTTTTCCGAAACAAAAACCGATATATTTTCCTATTTAAAGTCGGCACCCGTCTTTTTCGACGGTTTTAAATCCATTAAGGAAAAGGGTATCGTTTGCGACAGGGAAAACAGTCAAAGAACAAAAGAACTTTTTTTGTCGGGCGAAACTTTAAAGGAACATGACGGCGCCGTAATAGATTTTAGTTCTGTTGAAAAAAGGTTAAAGGATTTTTCCGTTATCGATTTTGCAACCGAAACCCAAGACGAAAACATATTGAAATTAAATTCCCCTTCCGTTCCTTCGTATTTTTTGGATTACGATCTGTTGTTCAAAGACATTTCAAAACTTAAAAATAACGGTTACGATATACTTTTATGTTTCAACGATAAGGAAAGAGCGCAGACTTCTCGAAGCGCATTTTTAAAAGAAGGTATAAGCGTATCTTTCAAATCGTTTGCAGACATTAAAAAAGAAGGATTTTCAGGTATCGCACTCAGCGACGCTTCCATAGAAAAAGGCTTTATCGACCCTGTAACCAAAATTGCCGTGATAGGAAAAAGCGAGCTTGTCAGAAAAAAACAGAGTATCGTAAGACGGAAAACAGGACTTTCGGAAATGCCGAAAATAGGCGATTTCGTAGTTCACGAAGTTCACGGTATAGGAAAATGCACAGGCTTTTGCGATATGATAACCGACGGAATAAAAAGAGATTATATAACCGTCGAATATTACGGCGGCGATGTTTTATATATTCCCGTAGACCAGATGACGAGACTCAGCCGTTATTCGGGCGCCGATACCGCTCCCGCACTTTCGAAAATCGGAACAAAAAGTTTTGAGAAGGTGAAGGAAAGAGTTAAGGAAAGCGTCAAAAAAATGGCTGTCAATCTTTTGGAACTTTACGCAAAAAGAGAAAAGGCGAAAGGCTTTATCTATCCCGGGGACGATTTTCTTCAAAAACAGTTTGAAGACGATTTCGAATATACCGAAACGCCCGACCAGTTGCAGGCAATAGAAGATGTTAAATCGGATATGGAAAAAGGCAAGGTTATGGACAGGCTCATTTGCGGAGATGTAGGGTACGGAAAGACCGAAGTTGCTTTAAGGGCGGTTTTCAAAACCGTAACTTCTTCTAAGCAGGCTGCAATACTTTCGCCTACAACCATACTTGCCAAGCAGCATTATAATACCGTTGTAAAGAGAATGGAAAAATTCGGAGTGAAAGCCGCAATGCTTACAAGACTGCAAAAGCCTGCGGAAATAAAAAAAACCCTTAAAAATCTCGAAAACGGCTCAATCGATGTGCTTGTCGCAACCCACAGAATGCTGTCACCCGATGTCGTGTTCAAGGATTTGGGACTTCTTGTTCTCGACGAAGAACAAAGGTTCGGCGTCGAACATAAAGAAAAAATAAAAGAACTTAAAAACGACCTGAATGTTCTTACTATGTCGGCAACCCCTATACCCAGAACTTTGAATATGGCGCTTTGCGGTATAAGGGATATAAGTATTCTCGAAACTTCCCCCAAAAACAGATTGCCTATCGATACCTATGTCACCGAATATTCCGACGCTCTCGTAAAGGACGCAATAGAAAGAGAAATTGCAAGAGAAGGACAGGTATTTATTCTCTATAACCGTGTAAAAGGCATAGAAGATTTTGCCCGTCATATTTCGGAACTTGTTAAAAACGCCAAAATAATCGTAACCCACGGCAGACTTTCCCCGGAAGAACTCGATACGAGAATCAACGCATTTTACGAAAAAGAAGGGAATATCCTTGTTACCACCACAATTATAGAAAACGGAATAGATTTACCCGACGCAAATACCCTTATTGTAATAGACGCCGACAGGTTGGGACTTAACTCTCTTTATCAGCTGAGAGGAAGAGTCGGAAGGTCTTCAAGACTTGCAAAAGCCTATTTTACCGTTGAAAAAGGAAAACCCCTTACCAAGGAAGGTGAGAGCAGACTGAAAGCCCTTGTTCAGAATACGGAACTGGGAAGCGGTATGAAAATCGCAATGGCGGATTTGGAAATCAGAGGAGCGGGGGAGCTTTTGGGAAGGGAACAAAGCGGCCATATTGCCGAAGTAGGCTACGACCTTTATTGCAAGCTGCTTGCAGAAGCCGTAAGCTATGCGGAAGGAAGAGAGGAAGTCAAAGAAACCGATACCGAGTTATTCGTAAATCAGGACGCTTATATTGACTCTTCGTATATCGAAAACGAATCGGAAAAACTCAAATATTACAAAAAGGCAGCTTCGTTATCGAATAAAGAAGAACTTGAAAATCTTATTCTCGAACTTACCGAACTGTACGGAAAACCCAAAGTCGCAACGGTAAACCTTTTAAAAATATGTCTTATTAAAAATCTCGCTTCGTCAAAAAACATAAGCAGAATAGTTATAGACGAAAACCGTGCCGAACTGTATTTTGTTTCAGCCGATGTTTTCAAAGACCGAAAAATAATAGAAGCGGTAAGCGACGCCAAAAACATAAGACTGAATACGAACATTCCCGTTTGCGCAAGTTTTGAAAATATCCGTTCGGTTTTTGATAAAACCGACGCAGTCTTGGATTTTCTTATAAAAATATCGTAATTTTAAAATATTTTTATTTTTTTCTTTCGGTTATTTAATAAAAAAAACTGTAAATAAAATTATTATATCAAACAATTTTAATTGATTTGTAAGGATAAATTTTATATACTTTATATATAATTATTAATTGCTTTTAAAATTAAAATTGGTTATAATATCTACATATCGGATTTTGATTAAGGAGATTATATGAAAAGAAAGTTAATTTCTGTTATTTTAGTTGTTGCGATAAGCCTTTCTCTTCTCTGCGGCTGCGGAACCCTTTTTGTTCTTAATGCCGAAGTGGATTACAATCAGATTCTTGCAACTATTAATTATAACGGAATGATTGAATATGTTAAAAAAGGCGAAGTTACGGCTTTAATGAATTCGACCGGCTATACTTATGTGAGTCAGTACGGCTATTCCGTAGAAGAAACTGTCGACCTTATGGTGGAAAGTCTTGCTAAAAGAAAGCTTCTTATTCTGAAAGCCGAAGAGTACTATGTCGAAGAATATAACAAGACACACGACGACAAGATAGACAAAACAGCTTTGTCAAACGATATAATCTATAACAAATTAATTACGCCCGCAGAGCTTAAAAAAGCAATCGAAGGGGCTAACGAAACCCTTCAAACCGCTTACGACGAGATTTATAATGAACTTGAAAAAGACGAGATATTAAACAGCGGCGGCTCGGTTTCAAGCGACGATGACAGCAGTTCCGAAACGGAAGACGAGATAGAATTCAGACCCGTTCCCCCCGAGGACGAAGAGGATTTCGATCCGAACGCACCCGCTCAAAATATGCCCAAATATTTTACCGATTCTTCAAATTGGGAAAATAAAACAAAGCTTCAAGAAAGAGCTTATAACAAGCTTATGAGCAATCTCGAAAGCAATTATTTAAGTTACGATTATTATCTTAAAAGCGAAGTAGAACAAATTCTTCTCGATAATTATAAGGATTATATTTCGGCGACAGGGGAACTCGACGACATCGTTAATGCCGAATATCAGGAACTTATTCTGAAAAATAAAATCACTTTTACAAGCAAGGCCGATTACGAAACGGCTTTGACCAATGAAGAAAATATCGCTTACCATCCTATTTACAGAGATGACGCCGGAAATATTTTAATGTACGGATATGTAAAAAATATCCTTTTGAAATTCGACGACGAACTGACAGCAGAACTTGAAAATTTCGAAAGCACAGGCGTTAACAATTCGGCAGCGCTCACCCTTTTCAGAAAAAGCCTTGCGGATAAAATTTCCGTTCCCGTTTCTAATTTGAATTACAACGCCGAAAGCAGTGAAAAACACGACTGCCTTTCCGCTCATACCCATACGGGAAGCAAAGCTTCTTGCAAATACCATGTTTGCGCCGACAGCGAATGCGAGCTTTCTCCTTATGTATGGAAAATAACCGTAGGCGACCTTACTTATTATCCGGACGACCTCGAAGGTAAAACCGAAGAAGAGATTATCGAATCCATTAATAACGGAACATTCGAAAGCGATATGAAATTTTCCGCAGAAAAAATTATGGCTTTGATTTCCAAAGATTTAAGTCTTGTAAGTTCGGTTGACGAAACAATAGAAGTAATGGAAAAATGGATTTATCTTGTAAGCGACGATACCGGAATGTTCGCAGACGACGATACTCTCAATAATTATCTTATCGTTCCCGAAGGCAGCACTTCAAGTTATGTCGAAGAATTTACCGATTTAGGAAGGGCTCTCGTAAATCAAGGCAAGGGTACCTATACCTTGGATCAGACGGTAGTTGACGGTTTGAAAGGTAGTTATATTTACAGCGACGCTGCAACCGGAAAAACTATTGCTTACTGCGTAACCGAATACGGTATCCATATTATGATAGTTACGGCTATTGCAACCGATTACGGTTCCGTTCCCGAAGGGCAGGATTATTACGAAGATAGTTCGGTAAAGGAAAAAATCAAGGAAAAAATCACCACCGATTACGAAACACAGTATTATTACGATTTCCAAAACGATTTTCTGAGCGGTCAGGCTATCGAAAGTATGATAACCTATAACGAAAGCGTTAAAAATCAGGTAATTAAAGAAAGCAAAAAAACATTCGGAATCAAGTAATAAAAAGTATATTTAAAAAAGACCGAAAGGTCTTTTTTTTTATTTAACGAACCGTTATTTCTGAATAAAAATTTGTAAATGGAAAAAAATTAATTTATAAATTTTTTAAGGAGAAATAATATGACGGTTAATCCATTTGAAATCAAACCCGTAACTTTTGAAAAAACTGTATCCTGTCTTTCTTCAATTTACCCGAAACCTTACAGAAAAGAAGAGGTAGACCCCTATACAAAACTCAGAATAATATTAATGAACGGCACGGAATATGAGGCTATATGGTTCTCCCACCGATTTTTCAGACAGTGCAACAATAACGATTTAAGAAGAAGCCTTGCACTTTTGAGAAGCACCGAGCAACAGCAGCAAAAATTATTAAGTTGTTTAAAACCGTTAAACGAAAGTATTCTCGAAACTACAATAGGATACGAGCACCTTGCGGTGGATTTGACTTCCACCCTTGCAAAAAGAGAAAAAAACCAATATGTAAAAGCTGCCCTCGATTTTGCCCTTTTAGAAGATTTCGATCACTTGTACAGATACGCAAACCTTCTCGAATTCGACCAAGGGATACAAGCCGAAAAACTTATCGGAAAACTTGCCGAAATTATGCCCGGAAGACCTACCGTCGCAGAGCACAGGTTCCCCGCAGATGATGTTAAAAATTTTGTCGATTTCAATAACGCCGATATGCTTACTAAACTTAACATCGCCATAATTACTGCCGCCGAACAGCAAACTATGAATTACTATATGAATATTGCGCAGTTTTACAGTAACGATTTAGGAAGAAAGATATACTCCGAAATAGGACTGATAGAAGAAGAACATGTTACTTTATACGGTTCTCTTTCCGATACCAATAAAACCTTTCTCGAAAATCTTCTTATGCACGAATATAACGAAGCATACCTTTATTATTCCTGCTATCAGAGCGAAAGTGATTCTAAAATAAAAAGAATATGGGAAGAAAACTTCGAAAAGGAAATTCAGCATCTTCATACCGCAGCTCAGCTTTTAAGAACCTATGAAAAAAAAGATTATCTCGAAGTTATTCCCAAGCCGGAATTCGATGATTTGCTTGTCCTTTCGCCAAGCGTCGATTATGTAAGAGAAACAATAAAAAATACCATAGAAAACACAGGCAACAACGAAGGTTATATAAGCGTTAACGAGCTTCCGAAAGAGCACAGATTTTTTGATTATAATAACAGAGTTTTAGGGAATGTGAACGAGGCTCCGACTCATATAATCATAGATAAGCATATCGAAGATTTCGGAAAAGATTACCGTTATGAAGTCAAAAATTATCCGATAGACGGTTTAGGGGACAGAAAATGCGACAACACTCAGATTGCAAGAATCCCTTCCAAAAGTTAAACTAAAAAATGCGATATTAATAAACAAACTCAAAGGTAAATAAATAAGAAAGTCAATATCAGATTTAAAATGTTAATAAAATTCAGGTTTTGAATTTTCGTCTATTAAAAGACTCATAGAATCTAACACTAAACTGCTTTTAAAGTCATAGAATATACAGGTGATATTCTATGACTTTAAGCCTTTGTATGATAGTAAAAAACGAGGAAGAAACTCTTGAAAGATGTCTTTCTTCCGTAAACGGCGTTTTCGATGAAATTATAATCGTAGATACGGGCTCCTCAGACAGTACAAAAGAAATCGCAGGTAAGTTTACCGATAAAGTGTTCGATTTTGAATGGGTGGACGATTTTTCCAAAGCCCGTAATTTTTCATTTTCGAAGGCGACCGGCGATTACATAATGTGGCTGGATGCCGACGATGTTCTTCTTAAAAGGGACAGAGAAGAACTTATTAAACTCAAACAAGCTTTTAACGGCAGCGTCGATATGTATTTTTTAAAGTACCGTATGGGCGAGAAAGGCGAAAGCGTCTATTACCGTGAAAGAATTTTCAAAAGAATAAAAAATCACAAATGGGTAAGTCCCGTTCACGAGGTAATAGTGCCTTGCGGAAAATGCGTTTATACCGATATAGAAGTAACGCATAAAAAAATCAGAATCGAAAGTTCAAAAAGAAATCTCAATATCTTTAAAAAAATGATTAAAGAAGGTAAAAAACTCGACCCCCGCCAGAGATTTTATTATGCAAGAGAGTTGTTTTATCATAAGTATTACAAGGAAGCCTCAAAGGAATTCGAAAAATTTTTAGAAAGCGACGGTTGGGTGGAAAATAAAATAGAAGCCGTCAGAAATCTCTCTGTGTGTTACAGATTTCTGAAACAAGAAGAAAAGGCTTTGAAAACCCTTTTTACCGCCTTTTACTACGACCTTCCGAGAGCCGAAATATGCGTCGATATAGCAGGGATTTTTTTTGAAAAAAAGAATTACGACGCCGCAATATACTGGTACAGAGAAGCCCTTTTAAAAACCCCCGATGTAAAAAAAGGCGGCTTTTGCAATATGGATTGTTACGGGTATATCCCGAGTATTCAGTTATGCGTATGTTACTATAATATCGGTGACATAAAAACCGCTGAAAAATACAACGATTTAGCCTTGAAATTCAAACCCGACGATAAAAGCGCTTTGGAAAACATTGTATTTTTTAAAAATGCTTTATCAGGAAAATAATTAAAATAAGTTGTAAAAATCGACGTTTTATTGTAATATGTTTTTATAAAACAAAGGGGTAATATTTATGAAAAATAAAAAAGTTTTAATAATTACACTTGAACAAACTTACCGCGCAATATGCGTCGATTCTTATTTCAGAAATATCGGGGCAGTCGTTAAAACCGTATGCCTTGAAGATTACAGCAAAGAAAAGCTTCCAACATTTACCTATCTTCCCATGAGACAGGGAGTTAAAATCGAAAAGGTAATTTCCGATTACGTTAAAAATGTCGCAGATTGCATAGAAGAATACAGTCCGGATTATATTTACACCTTTCTTCCCCCCGAAGAACTCGGAGAAGTCGCTAACAAGTGGTGCAGAAAAAACGGCGCTTTAAGTTTTATCGATGTAAACGATATCGATACCGATATCAATCTTTCAAAATGTTCGGCGTTTAAAGATTGTACAAATATAATTATTCCGGTAGAAGAATACCGCAATCACATAAACCGCAAAGAGCAGGATAAATGCGTGCCCATGTTTTATTTCAGCGAAAAACAGGCAGTGCCTTTCAATGACCTTGTCAATACTTCCGACGGTTCTGTTCCTTGCGGTACCGTTCTCAGCAATAATACCGATATACTTTCGATAGTAGCCGTGTTGAATCAGGTAAACGCAACAAAAAAGGTAAAATTCGAATCGATAGGCGATTGTGCTCATAAAGAAGAACTTTTCAACAGACTTTACGACGCACATATCGAAGTCAGAGATTACGGCGACCTTAACGATGAAAATTCATTGAGCATAGTGTTCTCAAAATGGTACTATGCCCTCAATCTTATGAAAAATAATGTAATAGGAATCAACAGCGAAGCCGTTATGTATTTAAGAAACGGTGTTGCCATGATAAACAATGTAAGGGGCGACCTTGAAGTTATGCTTAGGAAAAACTTTGCAGGTATCAATACTTTTGAAATGAATTTAAACCAGTTAGGCGATAAACTTGTCAGAAATACCGCAATGCAGGTAAATACAATGAAACACAATGCGAGAAGGATTTATATTGACAGTTTCACTTCTCAAAACTGCGTAAAAGCGATAGACTATCTTGCTAATCTTTACAGAAACAGATAATGGAAAAACTTTATATCGGAATCGACCTTGGCGGAACCTATATAAAAGGCGGAATAATCGACGACAAAGGAAAAATCAAAGCATTTAAAGAAGTGCCTTCCGAAAGGCAGTCAGGGGCGGAAAAAGTAACAAATAACATCATAGATTTAGTAAACGGACTTGTTTTGGAATCGGGTCTGACTATTAAAGACATTTGCGGTTTAGGAGTCGGGGTTCCCGGTATCGTAAACCAGGAAACGGGTACTGTAATTTTTGCTACAAATCTCAAATGGGAAAATTATCCTTTGGCTCGAATACTTAAAGAAAAACTCAATTTCGATAAAGAGATTAAAATAGGCAACGACGCAAACCTTGCCCTCATAGGCGAATATAAGTTCGGTGCGGGCAAAAACTATAAAGACCTTGTTTTTATAACTTTGGGTACGGGAGTAGGCGGCGGAGTAATCAGCGACGGAAAACTAATTACCGGTAACGGCGGAGCGGGCGCAGAGCTCGGACACAGCGTAATAGTTGCAGGCGGCAGAAAATGCA
Organism: uncultured Clostridia bacterium; assembly: GCA_944342015.1. Classification (GTDB taxonomy): domain Bacteria; phylum Bacillota; class Clostridia; order Christensenellales; family CALVMC01; genus CALVMC01. Next base: position 74,051 of record CALVMC010000003.1, on the reverse strand, counting down.
ACTGCGGCAGAAAAGGTTGCTTCGAAAGATACGCATCGGCAAACGCCCTTATATCCTATGCTGTCGAAGAAGTCAGAAAAAATCCCGCAAGTTTAATGAACGGACTTCGTATTACAGGCAAAACTCCTTTCGAATATTACGAAAAGGACGAAAGCGCAAAAAAAGCCGTAGATAAATATATTTACTATCTTGCATTAGGGTTGATAAATTACGCCAATATTTTCAGACCGCAAATAATACTTCTTGGCGGCGGAATATCAAAAGAAGGAGAAAAACTTATAAAGCCACTTGAAGAATTTATGAAAAACGAACTTTTTGCATACGGTAAGGCTCCCGATGTGGAAATAAAAATAAGCAGTTTGAAAAACGATGCAGGTTTTATTGGAGCGGCAGCTCAGTTCATAGAAAATTAATTTAAATTCCTATAATAAAAAAAAGAACGGACTTTCCGTTCTTTTTATTTTACTTTTACATTGTATTTAATCTGCTATGCCTATAATTTTTATACCCTTTAAGCTAAGCGGCTTTTTATAAACAGAACAGGTAACGCAGGTTATACCGCTTTGATTATAATAAGTTTATTATCCTTCTCTGAGCTGAGTTCTTCTGATTTTGCCGCTTATCGTTTTGGGAAGCGAATCCACAAATTCGACAACTCTCGGATATTTATATGGAGCAGTGTGATGTTTTACATAATTCTGAATTTCCGTTTTGAGTTCATCGCTCTTTTTAGTACCTTTTGTAAGAACTATCGTAGCTTTTACAATCTGACCTCTTGTTTCGTCCGGAACGCCGGTTATGGCACATTCGAGCACATAAGGAAGTTCCATTATAACGCTTTCTATTTCAAACGGTCCTATGCGGTATCCCGACGATTTTATAAGGTCGTCAATTCTTCCGACATACCAGAAATATCCGTCTTCGTCTTTCCACGCCATATCTCCCGTATGGTAATATCCGTTATGCCAAGCCGCCTGAGTAAGTTCGGGATGACGGTAATATTCTTTAAACATACCGTATGGCGCTCCGTTTTCCGTCGCTATGACGATTTCGCCCTGTTCGCCGACTTTACAGCTTGTTCCGTCGCTGTTAAGTATATCTATTTTATACTGCGGATTAGGCTTGCCCATAGAACCGGGCTTCGGTTTCGTTCCTATAAGATTTGCAACGGTCAGGGTGGTTTCGGTCTGTCCGAATCCTTCCATAAGAGATATTCCCGTTGCTTCGTAGAACTTGTCGTATACTTCCGGGTTCAACGCTTCTCCCGCAACGCAGGCGTATTTTAAAGAAGACAGATTATATTTTTTCAAATCGCTCTTTATGAAAAATCTGTACATTGTAGGCGGTGCGCAAAATGTGGTTATGTTATATTTGGCGAACAAGGGAAGTATGTCGTCTGCGTCGAACTTGTCGAAATCATATGTGAAAACTCCCGCTTCGCAAAGCCATTGACCGTAAAGTTTTCCCCATACCGCTTTGCCCCAGCCGGTATCGGATATAGTAAAGTGAAGTCCGTCAGGTTCGACATTCTGCCAGTATTTTGCCGTTACAAGATGCCCCAAAGCATAGGTGTAACTGTGAGAGGCAATTTTAGGATATCCCGTCGTTCCCGATGTGAAATACATTAACATAAGGTCGTCTTTGTCGGTTACCTTTCTTTCGAATTTATCGCTGCACTCTTCGATATATTTATCGAAGTTTATCCAGCCTTCTCTGTCTTTTCCGACTATAAAGCGTGTTGTTACGAAAGGACAGCTTTTAAAAGCCTCTTCACATTCTTTTGCCGTGTCGCCGTCAGAAGTGCAGACGATGGCGCTTACTCCCGCAGCCTCAAAACGGTATTCGAAATCCTTTTGTACAAGCTGATTTGTCGCAGGTATCGCAATGGCTCCTATTTTATGAAGGGCAAGTATGGCTATCCAGAACTGATAATGCCTTTTAAGAACGAGCATTACTCTGTCGCCTCTTTTTATTCCCGATTTCACGAACATATTTGCGCACTTGTCGGAAAGAACCTTCATATCGTTAAAGGTAAAAAGACGCTCTTTCTTATCATGCGAAAGCCAAAGCATGGCTCTTTTATTCGGCGCCTTTAAGGCAACTGCGTCGACGACATCGTAAGCAAAGTTAAAGTTCTGCGGCGGATTGAACGATATATCGAGCAAATGCCCGTTTGCGTCTTCGAGGGTGGTTACATAACGGTTGTATATCTTGTTTTCGTCGGCTTGCGGTTTGACTTCTTCATACGGGACTTCCTGCTTTTCTTTTACGGGCTTTTTGATGACTACGGAAAGAAATTCACAGTCTTGTCCGTCCGTTGCAATCATTCCGTGCGGAATAGTAGCGTCATAGTACGCCGAGTCCCCTTCGGAAAGTATTTTATAAGTGTTTCCCACTCTGAATTTAAGTTTTCCTTTTAAAACATAATCGAATTCTTCGTCGTTGTGAGTGGAGGTAGGTATTTCCTTGTATTGCTCTTCTTCGGAAAATTTTGCCGTTACCATAAAAGGCTGAGCTACTTTGTCTTTTATATGCGGGGCAAGATGAAGATATTTAAAACCCTTATGTCTTTCAAGCGGAACCCCTTCGCCTTTTGCCGTAATTTCGTAATCGTCAAGGTTAGGGCTGTTTCCGGAAATAAGCGAAATTATATCGACATTGAAATGTTTTGCAATCTTCTGCAAAAACGAAAAGTTAAAATCCCATTTGCCCATTTCGGCAAGGGTATAATCTTCTACGCTGACTTCGGTTATCTTTGCCATAGTTTGAATATCGCAACCGAAAATTTCCCTTAATGCCTTTATTCTTTCGGCTATTTTTTTGATGTCGCTGTACATATTGCCTCCTTATTATTAAAAAACCCGCATTGTTGATTACAACTTTGCGGGTATATTACTTAGTTATAATTCAACAACAAAAAATTACGCTTATTTTGCGCTTATAATTCGTATGATTATAATATTTTTGCCGTTGATTAATGTTTTCATAGCGTTAGGATACCATACCTTAAAATTAATGTCAAATATTTTTTCCGATTTAAAACGGTTAATTATTCTTTTTAAGAAAATTATTCACTTCATCTATTGTGGGCATTCCCGTCTGAGCCCCTTGCTTTAAGGTTTTCAGTCCTGCTGCGGTGTTAGCAAAAATTATACTCTCTTCGAGACTTTTTCCGTTAGAAAGAGAGACCATTAACGCTCCGGTAAATGTGTCGCCGGCGCCGGTGGTATCGACGGGCTTTAAATCTATTGCCGGAATGTGTTCGATTTTTTTACCGTAAAAATATACGCCTTCTTTTCCTTTGGTAAGTATAAGTCTTCCGGAATATTTTTCGAGTATTTTCAAAGGATTCGAACTATCGTATCCTTCCATATACTGTATTTCTATTTCGTTCACAAGAATATAATCGGCGTTTTTATAAATTTTTTCGGGAACCTTTTTGACGGGGGACGGATTAAATAAAAAGGCTATATCTCTTTTTTTGCATATTTCAAAAACGGCTACCGCGCTCTCTAAGGGTATTTCGAGCTGCGTTGCGATTATGTCGAGTTTTGCCATTTCTTCTTCCATAGAGTAAATCTTTTCGGGAGTCAGGCATGCGTTTGCCCCTTCACACACTACTATGGAATTAGTCTTTTTCGTAACTAAAATCTGAGCCGTTCCGCAATATTCGTTTTTGATTTTTTCAACGCAGGATATATCGACATTTTCCTTTTCGAGATTTCTTATTGCGCTTTCCGAAAATATATCGCAGCCAACGCAGCCGAAAAGCTTCGAACTGCCGTTAAGCCGTGCTGCGGCAACCGCCACATTTGCGCCTTTTCCGCCGTTGGTTATTTTAAAGCTTGTTCCGCTTACCGTTTCGCCCGCTTCGGGCATTTTATCAACATAACTTACAAGATCGGTGTTTATACTTCCCGCTATTCCTATTCTGCTCATAGTTACCTCTTTACCGTTTATTGTATATATTATACTAAATTAATAATTTTATTTCAATAAGGTAATAAATTAACGGTTACTTATTGACCTTGCAGTCATTAAAATGTTAATATATTATCAATATAAAGGAGAGGTATGAAGAAAATTCCCGTTATAATCGACACAGACCCCGGTGTGGATGACGCTCTTGCCCTAATCGCCGCATTCGCTTCGGATAATATCGATATCAAACTTCTGACAAGCGTAGGCGGTAATGTCGCTCTTTCTCAGACGACAAAAAACCTGTTGCATTTGTCGGAACTTTATGACCCTTTTGTGCCGGTCGCAAAAGGTTTTTTCAGTACTTCGAAATATAAAATAGGCGACGCAAGCAATGTCCACGGAGAATTAGGATTAGGACTTTATAAGTACGGTAAAATCAATAAAAAAATTATAGAAAAAAACGCAGTGCAAGCTATGTACGATGTTCTTAAAAATTCCGATGAAAAGATAACATTGATTTCATTAGGACCTCAGACCAATATCGCTTCTCTTCTTACTCAATATAAAGACGCTTCCCGTTATATCGAAAAAATAGTTATTATGGGCGGCTCCAATCTCGGAAGAGGGAATGTTACGGATTATGCAGAGTTTAATATCCGTTTCGATGTGGAAGCTGCGATGACCGTTCTTAATTCCGATACCGAAAAAATATATGTTCCTATGGAAATGGGGCATACCGCTTTCTTCGATTACGGTGAAATGGAAGAGATAAAAGGGCTTAACGCAACGGGACTTGCCGTATTCGAAATGAGCGCCGAATACCATGACCAGCATGTCAGTCAGGGCGTCGCAACTCACGACAGCTGCGCCGTGGCGTTTGTTGCGGACAGTTCTCTTTTTAAAACCAAAAAGGCGAAAATGATTATCGATATGAGCGATTTGGTTCATATAGGTTGCACGGTCTGCGATTATGAAGCGACTAATCCTAATATCGAAATCTGCACCGAAGTGGATATTTTAAGATTTAAAAATTATATAAGAAATTGTATCGTAAAAGCCGAAAAACTGAAAAACAAATAATTACGGCAATTTATTTAACAAACCGATTTTCAAGATAAAAAAAGAGGGAGTTATTCTTCCTCTTTTTTACCGTGTTTCTTTTTATAATCTTCTATTATTTCAAGATACTTTTCGTTGACTTCGTTAAGAACATCTTCCCAGCTTCGATATACCGACTTATGACATTCCTCTTTGATTTCGGCAAGTCTTTCAGGCGCCGAGATTATTTCCTTTATTCTTTTTGCCCAATCTTTTTCGTCGTTTAAAGCGGTAAATCCGTTTACGCCGTCAGTAACCGTTTCGCTGGTCTGACAGTCTTTTACAAGAAGGGTAGGAAGTTTCATCGAAGCGGCTTCTAGGGGAACAAGGGAAGCGGTATCGTATACGGAAGGGAAAAGGAATAAATCGCTTCTTAAATAAAATCCCGAAAGTTTTTCTCTGTCCATAATCTTTCCGGTAAATATTATTCTGTCCTTAATGTCAAGGGTTTCGGCAAGTTTTTTAAGATGGTTCAGGTGCGAGCCGTCGCCTACAAGCAGAAAGGTAAATTCGATATTTTCCTCTTTCAGTATTTTAAGAGCTCTGAAAAGCATATCGAGATTTTTTGTTTCCACTATTCTTCCTACGAACAAAAATAGATTTTTTGTTTTTTCAAGATTGTATTCTTTGTTAACCGTTTCTATGAGCTGGGCAGGGTTTGAGGGGTATTTCATATCCGTTCCGTTTCTTATAACGTCTATTTTGCCTTTGTATCCGTATTCTCTTAAAGTTTGTGCGGCTCCGTCGCTTACCGTCCATACATAATCGGTTCTGTTAAAGGTTCTGAGCATATATTTCATTACAAACCAGGTCACTATATGAGATTTCGTGAGTCTGTATATATCGTCTTTAAATTTCGTATGCAAGGTAATAACCGTCGGAATATTGAGTTTTTTACCCATTTTTGCGGCAAAGTTTCCAATAGGGAAGGGGGAATGAGAATGTATTATATCGAACTTACCCTTCTTTACGAATTCTTTTGCTTTTTTGTCATAAAAAGGAAAGGAACATCTGAACCCTTCGAATATACCCATAGACTTAACATGCTGAATCGTAAAAGGCTGATTGTCTTCGTGATTAGGGTATTTAGGAACCAGCAAGGAACAGTCGTTTTTATTGTTAAGAATTTTAACATAGTTGGTTACAAGCACCGTAGGTCCGTTAAAATCCGGAAAGTATGAGTCAAGGGTTTCTAATATTTTAAGTTTTTTATCCATAATTTTTCTCCGCCGTTTTTTTTATAATATTATTAATATAGTTTTATGTCAAATGTATTGCCCGAAATGATATAATATTATATAATAAAACTGAAATATTAATTTTAAGTCTTTAAAATTTAATTTAAGACTTTAAAGGAAGTTATATGAAAAAAGCAGTAGTTATAGGAGCGGGAATTTCAGGGTGCACTGTGGCAAGGGCCCTTGCGGAAAAAGGATACAAGGTAACCGTTTTCGAAAAGAGAAATCATATCGGCGGAAACGCATATGAATGTTTCGACGAACACGGTATAAGAATTCATAAATACGGTTCGCACATATTTCATACCAACGAACAGCGAGTTTACGATTTTCTGTCCCGTTTTACGGAATGGTATCCTTACGAACATAAAGTACTCGGACTTATAGATAAAAAATTCGTTCCCATACCTTTTAATTTCACTTCGCTCGAAGCGCTTTTCGATAAAAAGGAAAGCGATTATCTCAAAGAAAAACTTACGAGAGTTTTCGAAGGAAAAGAAAAGGTTTCCGTTCTCGACCTGCTTAACGCCGACGACGATAAAATAAAAGATTTCGGTCAGTTTGTTTTCGATAAAGTTTTCGTCAATTATACCGCAAAACAATGGGGAGTTCCCATAGAACAGGTCGATAAAAGCGTTATTAACAGAGTCCCGGTAATACTCGGCTATGACGACAGATATTTTCAGGATAAATTTCAGGTAATGCCTCTGCTCGGATTTACCGATATGATTAACAATATGCTTAATCATAAAAACATTAAAGTAAAACTTAACTTTGACGCTAAAAAACTTTTCTCTTTCAGAAACGGCAAGGTTTATAAAGGCAGTTTCCCGTACTCCGGGAAGGTAATTATAACCGCCGCAATAGACGAGATGTTAAACTATGTACACGGCGTTCTTCCTTACAGGTCTTTGGAATTTGAGTTCACAAATTATAATCAACCGGATTTTCAGGCTGCGGCTGTCGTAAATTATCCTAACGACGAAAAATTTACGAGAATCACCGAATTCAAGAAACTTACCAATCAGATTGCCGATACCACAACGGTCGCAAGAGAATATCCTATGACTTATGATATAAAAGCCGAAAAGGGGAATATTCCTTATTATGTTATAAATAACGAAAAAAACAATCTTATGTATTCAAAGTATAAAGCCGAAATAGAAGGAATAAAAAATGTAAGTCTTCTTGGCCGCCTTGCAGAGTACAAGTATTATAATATGGATAACTGCGTTCTTAAAGCTTTGGAACTTGCAGATAAAATCAGTGGTTAAAATGAAAAAGGAAAAGGTAAATAAAAAAGAAAATAAGAATATATCCGACGGCGATAAAATAAGTTTGTTGAATCCCGTGAGCTTTTTCAGAAATTTCGATAAAGCGACACCTAAACAAATCAGCGCCGTTATTATGGTCGCCGTAATTCTTGTCTTTATGGCGTTCGGGATAGCTATGATTTCCGTTGCCTTTTCTTTCAGAGGTTATATTTATATAGAAACTTCTTATAAAATCGAACTTACGGTAGACAGCAGAGATACGGTAACTGCCGTAAACTTTTTAAATCAGGAAAGCAAACAGGCTTTCAAAGATACTGACCTTACCAATATATCAACGGAAAGCGCTTTGCAAAAAATTCTTTCCTACGAGGTTGAAAGCAGAAGATTTACCGAAGACAGCTATGATAACCTTCTTTTTATCAGGGTTACCAATAAGAATACCGAGTACACTATACAGGATTTGGAAAGATATATTTCCTATATTCAGCATTATCTTGACGAAAGAAAGATATCTGCATTTGTAAATACAGACTGTTTTACCGAACACGAAATAACCCGTTCAAACGAATATAAAATAACGCCCGAAAGTTACAGGCTTATCGTTAAAACGGCGGAACTTTTAAGCGATTACGATTTGAAATATCTTCTTTCCTTGAATTTCGAAGACGGCGTCAGAGTTTATAACAGAGTTTATAAGGCAAAGTATCTTTCCGTTTAAATCGGTTATTAGAAGCAATTTTCAGTTTTTATTTATATAGTCCATATCTTTTTGAAGTCTGAAACTGTAACATTCGTCCTTTGCGTATATCAAATGGTCTATAAGATCTATATCTATCGTACTTAAAGCGTTATGTGCGGCAAGGGTAAGATTTCTGTCCGCTATCGAAGGCTTACAGTTATTACCCGGATGATTGTGAGCGATAATAAGCTTTTTACAATCGGCATGAATGGCAAGTTCCACTATTTTTTTGGGAGTTAAAATTATTTCGCTTCTGCTTCCCTCTATTTTTTTAGTGCTAATTAATTTATTCGAAGAGTCCAGAAAAAGCAATACTGCAATTTCTTTGTCAAGATTCACAAAATAATTTTTCAAATAACTTTTATAGTCGTTCAGATTTTTAAATACTATTTTTTTATTTTCAAAAGTCATATTGTAATATTTTATCAGTTTTCCGATAAAGTAAAGATAAAAGGCAGTCTGTTCGGAAATTATTCCGCACCTTTTAAGTTCCGTATATTCGGCGTTAAGTATATTTTTAAGACATGAAAAATGGTCAAGAAGTTTATGCGCAAGGGGATTGGTATTTCTTCTCGGAATACAGTAGAAAAGAAGTGTTTCGAGTATTTCGTGGGGAGGAAAGTTGCCCAGCTCGTCATTAAGAATCTTATTTCTCATTCGGTTTCTGTGTCCGCTGTGAATACTTGTCACTTCTTTTTTATTTGAAGATTGCAGGCTTTTTGCAGCAGCCGACGATAGATCGGTATTTGTATCGGTATTTGCAAATGTAAATTGTTTTTCGGTTTGTCCGTCGTAGTCTGTATCGATATTTGCAGAATAGTCTGATTTATAGTCGGAAAAATTTTCGGAAATGTTTTTATCTTTCTCATCGGGATATTTTGTATACATTTTTTCCTTTGCTTCGTTTTCCGTATTTTCAGTACTATCCGATAAAATGCTTTTTGCGGAAATTTCCGATACCGCATTTCTTTCATTTTCAAGTTCCTTTTTAAGTTCGTTCAGTTCATCTAACCATTTTTTCATATGTAATCCTCGGTTCATTATAAAAATTTATTCTAAAACCAAAACTTGTACGAAATTTCATATACTTAAAATATTTTAACAGAATTTTATCGCAAGGTAAACAATTTAAAAGTTCAACTGTTCATAAACATTGAATCGGTTTTCTTTAAAACTTAAAGACTTCCAGAACGACAATTCAATTTTACGTTTAAAATATTTTGTCCTTGACAAACTTAATATTTGATAATAGACTGTATATAATAAATTTACGGAGAAAATTATGTTAAAAGAAGATTTAAGAAAAGAATTCAACGAAGCCCGTAAAAACGGCGACAACATTACAAAAAGCGCAATCGAAGGAGTGCTTGCGGCAATTCTATTGAAAGAAAAATCCGGAAGCGGCGAAGTCGGCGATTCCGATGTGATTTCATGTATAGAAAAAGAAATAAAAGTTCAAAGTGAAATTGCCGAAATTTATTCCGCCGATAAAACCAAAGCGGGCGATGCTATTAAAAAAACCGAAGTTCTCAAAAAATTTATGCCTCAGGCTCTTTCTGAAAGCGAAGTTATGGAAATGATAAAAAAACTCGATGTTTACAACGATCCTTCGCCTAAAACCAAAGGAATGATAATAAAATCTCTTATGCCTGAAATAAGCGGAAGATTCGATAAAAGCAAGGTTAACCCGCTTGTCGAACAGTATCTTAAAGATAAATTTTCCTGATTTATTTATTGAGAGAATAAATAAAAACTTTTATTTATCCGCAGGGAGACAAAATGAAAAAAAATACCGGCGAAAAAACAAGGCTTTTACCCGCTTTGATTTTTTTCGGAATTACCGTTTTGCTTTTTATTTCTTTACTTATAGTAAAGACTTTCCCCGAAGCTTCCGAAACCATTTCGACAGGTTTTTCAAGGTGGTGGATCGGAGTATTCGGCGGACTCAGCTCAAAAGTTTCATTTTCCCTATTTGAATTTTTTATTTATTTATGTATTTTTGTCATAATTTGTTTTATCGCTTTCTGGATTTATTGCGGAGTTAAAAAAAGGGGACGAGCCGCACTTAAAAGCTTAATTGTTTTTTTGATAATAGTTTTTACAATTCTTAATATTTACACTCTTACGGCTTCTTTCACCTATATGAGAAAAAGTCCCGATCTGATTTACGCAGCGGAAGAAGAACCGGATTCGCAAAAACTTTATGAGTTAGCCTCTTATTTTATCGAAGATTTCAATATTCTTGCAGAAAATTTCGAAAAAGACGATAGCGGAATGTTCGTCAATCCCTATACCGTAAACGAACTTAACGCAATTTTCCAAGAAGAATACCGAAAGCTTAATTCCTCCTATCTTTTTACTTATACGCCGCCCGTAAAGGAAGTCGTTTCTTCGGTGATGATGAGCGAACTTTCGATTTGCGGTATATTCTTTGCGCCGACAGGGGAGGCAAACATAAATTTCGATATGCCCGCTTTTTATATTCCCGTAACGATAGCCCACGAACTTGCCCACGCAAAGGGGGCAATGCAGGAAAGAGACGCAAACCTTTTTGCCTATCAGATATGCCTTAATTCCGATAACGATTTTTTGCGACTTTCGGGTTATATGAGTTGCCTTTCAAGTTTACTTTCCGCAGTCGGTTTCGTATGCGGGGAGGAGGTGTATAACCAACTTCACGACAGTCTTTCGGAAGAATATTTCGTTCAGTGGAGCCTTTACTACGAATATTGGAATAAACACTCTTCGCTCGCAAAAATTCAAGAATTCTTCAACGATTTATATCTTAAACTTTCGGGAGTGGAAGAAGGAGTTAATAACTATTATATCGAAGACGAGGTAATAATAGATAATAATACCAATGAAGTTATAAGTTTTGAATATAACGATATTCAGAAAATATTTATTTATATCTATAACGAAAAAACCGGACTTTAAAATTTTTGGAAATTAATAATTTAATTTTTAAACATTTAATTCATTTATCAGATTTTATATTTTAATTAAAACAAAAACTACTGTCAACCGCTTTATTTTTTTAGGTTGACAGTATAATTTTTTAATTGTATAATCTTTTTGTTATGAATAATTCCAAAACGGCAACCATGTGTCATATTGCTCTTGCCGCCGCTATGATGGCGGTAGGGGGATTTATTAAAATAAGCGTTTTTGCCGTACCGTTTACTTTGCAGACATTTTTTATTTGTTTTATCGCAGTTCTTCTCGATGTTAAAAAGAGTACTGCGGCGGTAGGTATTTACATTGTTTTAGGTCTTATAGGCGTGCCGATATTTGCTAACGGCGGCGGTTTTTCCTATGTTCTTCAACCGAGTTTCGGATATATAATCGGATTTCTTTTAGGAACTCTTACGGCAGGTCTTATTCTAAAAAACAAAAAAGACAATATGTTTAATTCGATAGCCGCCTGCTGCGCAGCTCTTGTGGTTATTTATGTTTTCGGTTCGGTTTATTTTTATCTCCTATCGAAATTCTATCTGAATTTCGATAAGGGAATATGGTATATAATAGTTTATTGCGTGCTTGTATTTATTCCGTCCGATTTGACTTTTGCCTGTCTTGCCTGCCTTGCGGCTTTAAAAATAAAAAAAGTTCTTCAAAAAAACGGTAGGAAAACAAATAAAAGTACTTTTGAGTGTGATTTTTCAAAAAAGGAAAATAATAAAAAAGGCTCTGCGTCTACTCAAAATTTCGGCTCATCGGATAATCTTGATAAAAACTGCAATTTCCAAAACCCGACAAACGAATGATTTATTATTGAGTTTAAAGTTATGATTTTAAAAATGTAAAGTATTGATTTTAAAAAATTATTTGATATTTCATAGCTTATTAAAAAGTCTGAATATACAATATAATCAATAAAAAACAGCTCTATTTACAAGCTGTTTTTTATTGACTCGATTATCGTTTAAGATTTTTCTATTTCCGCTCCGAACGGAAGCAAAGTAAGTTTTGCTATCTTCGGCGTTTGCATTGCAAAAGGTATTCCTATTATGCTTATAAGAAGTACCAGTCCCGATACAAGTATAGCTATTGCCATTTCCCAACCTAAAAGCACCGCCCATATTACGTTTAGTATAGGATGACTTTCAAAGTTGATTTTTATCTTCTTTCCGAACGGCGCAAGATACAATGTTGCTATTTTGAAAAATTGTATTCCCAGCGGATAACCTATTATAGTTATACAAAAAAGTGCGCCTACTATAAACCATAATATACTCATTACAAGTCCGCCGAAAATAAGCCAGATTATGTTTGCAATTACTTTCATTTTTATCCTCCGATTTTAGTTTGTATTAATTTAAAGTATTTATCCTTTTTTTGAATTTTTTTATTTTTTTACCCTAACTTGTATATCATTATAATATAAAAAACATATTTTATATTAAAAATTGACTTTTATCGATAAACATATTAAAATTAAAAAATGCAGATAAACGGTGTTTTAAAAAAAATTATTCCCGTAAAGGAATTTTTAGATAAATTTTTTTCTTCTTATTATTATATCGCAACAGTCGGATTTATCGTCTTTTTATGCTGGATTTTCAAAGTAAGCGTCGTTAATTTTTATCTGCTCTTTGCCCTTGTCATCATCGCTCTTTTAACTCAGAAAGATATTACGGGAATTATTCCGCCTTTTGTCATGGGGCTTTTCGGCTATTCGGGAAGCATTTTAATGGGCGATATATATATTTTTCTCGGAGTAATGACTGTTCCTTTTTTGCTTTCGTTAGGGTATTTTATTTATAAGAATATTCATAATCTTAAAAAAATAAACGGAAAAATGTTTTATCCTTTCCTTGCGATAGTGGCAGTTGCCGCTCTTTGCGGAACAGGAAATTTCGAGTCTTTTAAATATACCGTTTACTTTATGATACTGGGCGCTTCGCTTGTAGTATTTTTATTGTATTATTTCGTAAGTTCCTGCGTCAACAAACCGATAGACGATTACTTTGCTTTTACCATGGTCGTTGCTGGAACGGTGGTATGTTTTCAGGTTCTTTCGTATTATCTTATGAGCGACGATATTCTTTTCAGTTTGCAGAACAAAACCTTGACGGCAGGGTGGGGCGTGTCGAACGCAATGGCAAGCGTAATTATAATGACTCTTCCTTTCTGCCTTTACTTTATGAAAAAATCGATAATTTCGCAGACATTTTCCATAATACTTTCCTTCTTCTTTTTAATAACGCTTCTTTTTACCTTTTCAAGAGGGGCTCTTCTTTCAATGGCTATCGTAATAATTCCGCTGTTCGTTTATTCGGTATTTAAATGTAAGAACAAAATAGCGGCAACGGCAACATTTGTTTCCGTTCTTTTAATATTAATTATTCTTTTGCTTGTGTTTAAAGAACAGACCAAATCCGTATTGAGTTTCTTTAACTATGTAGGGCTTAATGACAGAGGCAGACTCGAACTTTACAGAGAAGCGCTCAATCTGTTTTACAGATTTCCTTTAATGGGCGGCGGATTCTTTTCCGCCGAAGACGAAACCGGCTTTATTATGATACTTTTCCATAATACCGTATTGCAGTTTATGGCGGCGGGCGGTATTTTCGGATTTGCTCTTTTGCTTTATCACACTGCGGTAAAATATAAAATACTTGTAAGTAAAAGAAAAAATGTTTTCTGCGCATTCTGTTTGTTCTCTGCGCTTTTAGGAGAACTTTACGGTATGCTCGATATAACTTTCTTTGCGCCGCAGTATCTTATGATTTTTGTTATGACTATGATTTCGGCGGAAAAGTCTTCTGTAAGCTCCAACTCTTTATTAAGTGAGAATTTAATTTCAAGCCCTGCCGTCCGATTATGATTTTTAATCGGAATCGAGATTAAAAAGACATTTCCATATATAAAATATTTGCGCTTGATTAAAATAGATATATATGTTACAATATTCAATCATAAATTAAAAGGAGTTATATCCTAAGGTATTATGAAAGACAAAAAAAATATTATGATAATAGGCAGCGGAAGACTCGGTTCCATGCTTGCAAAAAAACTTTCGCAGGGCGATAACGACGTTACTATTGTCGATTACGATGAAAATGCGTTAAGCGATATCGAAATGGAGTTTTCCGGCTTTACCCACCTTGGCGACGCAACCAGTTTGGATACCCTTGTTGCTGCGGGAATTGAAAAATGCGACGTAGTGCTCTGCGTTACGAATAACGACAATGTCAATATTTTCACGGCGCTTGTCGCAAAATCGGTATTCAACGTAAACAGAGTTGTTGCAAAACTTTACGAAGAGAGCAGAACCGCTGCTCTTAACGGATACGATATTATAACGGTTTTTCCGTCTATGCTTTCGATAGAAGCTTTCCACTCTTGCCTGGGGCAGATCGGTGTGGAAAACGAAGATTAATAAATCTTAATTTCTTTAAAAAAGGAGTTCAAAGTGAATATCATAATCGTCGGGGGAGTAAAAAAAGCCCGCTATCTTATAAAAACTTTTGCAAAAAACAAAAACAAAGTCGTTTTTATAAATAAAGATATAAAATACTGCCGCCTCATTGAACAGGAATTTGAAATAAAAGTTATTTGCGGCGATGCTTCAAAGCCAAATGTTTTCAGCAGTATCGAGCCGGAATTTTACGATATACTTATTGCGCTTTGTCCGAGCGATGCGGATAATATTTGCATTTGCCGCCTTGCAAAAGAATTGGGCGTCAAAAGAACCATAAGCGTTGTCAACAACGAATGTAACAAATTAGCATTTAAAAAGCTCGGTATAGATACTCCGATAAGCGTTACCGGTCTTATTTCCACTATAATAGAAAAAAATGCTTACACAAGCAGAATAGAAGAACTTGTTTCAATCGACGAAGGAAAGGCTATCATTATGGAAATAGAACTCGATAACGAAAGTCCGATAGTCAATAAAACCTTAGTAGAGGCAAAACTACCCGAAGATTGCAGCGTAAGCTGTATCATAAGAAACGGAAATGCGGTTATCCCGAGAGGGGGTACCGTTCTTCTTGAAAAAGATAAACTCGTTATCATAAGTCTTCCTGAAATAAGTCAAAAGGTAGTAAAGGCGGTGCGTGGTGCTGAGTAAATACCTTAAAATGGTAAATATATTTGGAAGCCTTCTTATGCTTCTTGCTGCGGTTACATTTATACCGCTGATTGTAGTTCTTTCTTATCTTGAAAAGGGAACGGCTTTGTCGTTTGGAATTACAGCCGTAGTGCTTGCCGCTTTGGGAACGGCTTTTTATATTCCCACTAAAAAATACAGAGGGGTAAAATTTTCAAAAGGCGACAGCGCCCTCGTCGTGTTTTTAATGTGGATTTTTGCAGTTTTTTTATGCGTGCCGCCTTTTATGGCTGACGGCGGACTGGATTTTTCGCAGGCTGTTTTCGAATCTACAAGCGCATGGACTACCACCGGATTTACGGTTATAAATGCGGAAAGTACTCCTAACTCTCTTCTCTTTTACAGAAGTTTCATTCAGTATGTAGGCGGTATCGGTATCGTGCTTATTTTGCTGTTTATTCTTCCGCCAAGCTCTTCTACTTCTTTATATAACGCAGAACTTCATACCGACAAAATTTTACCTAACATTAAAAAAACCATCAAAAGTATTTTGATAATTTATATATCTTATCTTGTGATAGGGTCGATTGCTCTGTGGATAAGCGGTATGTCTTTCTTCGATGCGGTAAACCATACTATGGCGGCTCTTGCAACAGGCGGGTTTTCAACGAAAAACAACAGCATAGGCTACTATAATAATCCTGCAATAGAGGGGGTTTTGATTGTCCTTATGATTGCGGGCTCAATTAATTTTGCCCTTCAATTTTTATTGTTTACGGGTAAGTTCAGAAGATTCCTCAGTACAAGCGAGTTTAAGTTTTTACCTCTTTTGATTTTAATATCCTTTCCGCTGCTTGCGTACGGCGGACTTCTTTCGGTTTACGGGGACGCAGGGTATGCTTCGAGAGTTGCGATTTTCGAACTTGTTTCCGCTTTCTCGACTACCGGCTTTACAATGACTTCTTATTCGAATTGGCCGGCTTTTGCCATTTATATCATAATTGCGCTTATGATTATAGGCGGACACACCGGTTCTACTGCGGGCGGAGTCAAGCATGTAAGAATAGTAATTGCCCTGAAATCTTTCTATTGGCAGATAACCAAACACTTTAAACCTGAAAGACAGGTGGAAAATTATTATATAAATACCTATTCCGGAAAATATTATCTTACCGATAAAAATATTTCATGGAACAATACCTTTATTCTTTTATATCTGTTTGTAGTATTTTTAGGGGCGCTCATTATTTCGGCTTTCGGGTACGATTTAAGGTCTTCTCTCTTCGAGTCGGCAAGTCTACTCGGAAACGTAGGTATATCGATAGGCATTATAACGCCTTCCGTGCACCCCTTTATTTTGTGGCTCGGCTCTGTTATGATGCTTCTCGGAAGACTTGAATTTCTTGTCGCATTTATCGGACTTAATCAGATTTATAAGGATATTTCATACCGCATAAGATTTATGCTTATGAAGAAAAAGGAAAGGGAAGAAAACAGTTCTTCCGAGAAAATTTCTTCTAAATTAAAAATAAAACTGCCGTCAAATATAATTCGTTAAAAAAATTTATTAATTGAATAAATATGTATTGAGTTAAATTTTAATACAATTTAATTTCCTTAAACATTAAATTGGAAAACATAAAAACATTTATATAAAACAAAAGGACGGTTTACCGTCCTTTTGTTAATTATTGAATTTCGATTTCAATCACAGATATTTTTCAGTGAAATTTTCCGCAGGTTTGTTTTCGGGAATTTTTTCTTCCTTGCTGCTTTCTTCTTCCTTAACCGGCGTCAGAGTTTCTGCGATACTCGTAAAGAGTGACGCTACATTCTGTATATTCGACGGAACAATTATTTTAGTGCTTTTTCCGTCTGCTAAATACTTCAACGCTTCGAATCCTTGCAGGGTAAGGTATGCTGCGTCGGGTTTTGCGTCGTTTATCTTTTTGATTGCAGTTGCTCTACCTTCGGCCTCTGCTATAAGCGCCATTTTCCTTGCTTCCGCTCTGAGTATTGCAGCTTGCTTTTCGCCTTCGGCAACAAGTATGTTACTCTTCTTTTCACCCTCGGCGATAAGAATAGCTTCTCTTCTTTCGCGCTCTGCTCTCATCTGCTTTTCCATTGCGTCCTGAATATCTTTCGGGGGCAAAATGTTTTTAAGCTCTACACGGTTGATTTTTATTCCCCATGGATCTGTCGCTTCGTCGAGAATTATGCGCATTTTTGAGTTCACGGTATCTCTCGATGTCAGAGTTTCGTCAAGTTCCATTTCGCCGACTATGTTCCTTAAAGTTGTAGCCGTAAGATTTTCGATTGCACTGAGCGGTCTGTCCACTCCGTATGTATAAAGTTTAGGGTCTGTTACCTGAAAATAAACTACCGTGTCTATATGCATTGTTACATTGTCTTTCGTGATTACGGGTTGCGGCTGAAAATCCGCAACTCTTTCTTTAAGACTTATAGGCTTTCCTGCCATTCTGTCGAAAAACGGCAACATTAAATGCAGTCCCGTGTCAAAGGTTTTATGATATTTACCGAGTCTTTCAACCACTATTGCCGTTGATTGCTTAACTATTTTTACGGAAAGTATCAGTACTAAAAATACAACCGCTGCAAGACAGCATATTACGGTCAAAAATATTTGCCATCCGTTCATTTGTCGTTACACTCCTTAACTATTAATTTATTTCCGTCGATGGAAAGTATTTCCACCGTTTTATCGGCTTCTATCGCTATTGTTTCGTTTTCGCCTATCGCTGTCCAGATAATTCCGTTCACTTTTATCGTTCCGCCTTCTCCGTCTTTGATAGGGGACAAAAGTTTTGTCTTTTTTCCGATAAGGGCTTCGCTGTTTGTTTTCGCTTTTGTTTTAAGAAGAAATTTTAAGGAAATTTTTCTCAAACTCAATATCAGTACAAGAGAAAGTACTATAAATACTATTACCTGTATTTCCACCATTACATTGCAGGCTGCAAGTATCAGCGCAATTATAGCACTCGGAACAAACCATATGGTTACCATTTGCAGGGTAACAAGTTCTATAATCAGGCTGGCACAGGCAATTCCAAGCCAAATCCAAATCCACATAATTTTCACCTCTTGATCATTATATCACGCAAAACGGTATTTTGGCAATATTTAAAGTTATAATTATATTATATATAAAACTTAAATTAATATATTCCATAATATATTCCGAAATAAAATTACCTTTATCCAATCGTTTTTTTAACTGTTATACAGGATAAATTAAAGTTTAGTAATTAATTAAATTATTGAAAAGGAAACTTAAATATTTTGAACCTATATTTGTATCGGTTATTTTAATTAAAAAAATTACGGTAAAAATAATAAAATTAAAAATATTTAAAATATGACTTAAAACAGTTGACGAACATATAATATATCGCTATAATAAATATCGATAAATAAATATCGATATTTTGATATTTGATTTACAGGAGGCAGTAAAGTGGAAGAGAATTTGAAAAATTTCAAAAAGAACGAAATTTCTCCCGCAATTATGAGAAGACTGCCTAACTATTTAAGATATCTCAAAGAAAAACAGAAAGAGGGAGTGGAAATCATTTCTTCCGTCAACATAGCCGACGATATGAAGCTCAGTCCTATTCAGGTTAAAAAGGATATAGCTTCATCGAGCAAGGTGCAGGGAAAACCGAGAATAGGTTTCGAAGTCGACGGGCTTATTGCCGACATAGAAAGGGTGCTCGGATACGGCAATGTCAATGACGCCGTTCTTGTAGGAGCAGGTCAGCTCGGAAAAACCCTTCTTTCATATACAGGCTTCGAAAATTACGGGCTTAACATCGTTGCCGCTTTCGACAGCGATCCTGCAAAGTGCAACATAAAAATTAAAAATAAAACGGTTTATCCTGTCGAACGACTTTCGGAAATAATTAAAAAATACAATATAAGAATGGGTATCATAACCGTTCCCGAAAGGTTCGCTCAGAATATTTGCGACATAATGGTTGAGGCGGGGATTAAAGCCATCTGGAATTTCGCCCCCACTCATTTAATCGTTCCCGATAAGGTTGCTTTAAAGAACGAAGACCTTGCGGCGTCGCTTGCAATACTTTCGTCACAATTAAAAGTTATACTAAATAAGCAAGAAAATTAAGAAGGAGAAATTTATGGAAAAAGAAGAATTAATCGTAAAAGATGAAGAAACCTTAGCCGTTCTTATGGCAAAGGTTAAAAAAGCACAGAGCATTTATGCTTCTTACACGCAGGAACAGGTTGACAAAATATTTTTGGCAGCTTCTCTTGCAGCCAACAAAATGAGAATTCCTCTTGCAAAAATGGCAGTAGCCGAAACGGGAATGGGCGTTGTCGAAGATAAGGTTATTAAAAATCACTATGCTTCGGAATATATTTACAACGCATATAAAAACACCAAAACCTGCGGCGTTATCGAAAAAGACGAAGGTTTCGGTATCACCAAAATAGCAGAGCCTGTCGGTGTTATCGCAGCGGTAGTTCCGACAACCAACCCGACATCAACTGCAATTTTCAAGGCTCTTCTTGCTTTGAAGACAAGAAACGGACTTATCTTTTCCCCCCACCCGAGAGCTAAAAAATGCACGATAGAAGCGGCAAGAATAGTTCTTGACGCAGCAGTTAAAGCGGGTGCGCCTAAGGATATTATAGGGTGGATCGACGAACCGAGTATCGCTCTTTCGGCGCAGATTATGAAAGAAGCCGATTTGATTCTTGCTACCGGTGGCCCCGGAATGGTTAAATCCGCATACAGCTCCGGAAAACCTGCCGTCGGCGTAGGTTCCGGAAATACCCCCGCTATAATAGACGACAGCGCAGATATCAAAACCGCAGCTTCTTCGATACTTCACTCTAAAACATTCGATAACGGTATGATTTGCGCTTCCGAGCAGTCGGTTATCGTTCTTAAAAATGTATATAACGAATTTAAATCTCAGCTCAAAAGTATGGGCGCTTACTTCTTGACTCCCGAAGAGACCGAAAAGGTAAGAAAGACAATTATTATAAACGGCGCTCTTAATGCTAAAATAGTCGGTCAGTCCGCTTGCACTATCGCTCAGCTTTCAGGTTTCGAAGCTCCCGCAGGCAGTAAAATTCTTGTCGGCGAAGTCGAAAGCGTGGATCTTTCCGAAGAATTTGCGCACGAAAAACTCAGCCCCGTGCTTGCAATGTACAAGGCAAATAACTTTAACGACGCTATCGCAAAAGCAGAAAGACTTATCGCAGACGGCGGCTTCGGACATACTTCCGTTTTATATGTGAACACCGAAACAGGTAAAGAAAAAATAGAAGAATGGGAAAAACATATGAAAACCTGCCGTTGCCTTATCAATACTCCTTCTTCGCAGGGCGGTATCGGTGACATTTATAACTTTAAACTCGCTCCGTCTCTTACATTAGGTTGCGGTTCATGGGGCGGTAACAGCGTCAGCGAAAACGTCGGAGTTAAACATCTTTTAAATATCAAAACGATTGCGGAAAGGAGAGAAAATATGTTGTGGTTCAGAGCCCCTGAAAAAGTTTATTTCAAAAAAGGTTGCTTAGGAGTCGCTTTAAGAGAACTCAAAGAAGTTATGAATAAGAAAAAGGCTTTTATCGTTACCGATACATTCCTTTATCAGAGCGGTTTTACAAAAGCCATAACCGACAGACTCGATGAAATGGGAATAGTTCATTACACCTTCTTCAATGTTCTTCCCGACCCGACGCTTGCTTGCGCTATGGAAGGCGCTAAGGCTATGAGCGATTTTAAACCCGATGTTATAATCGCTATCGGCGGCGGCTCAGCTATGGACGCAGGTAAAATTATGTGGACTTTGTACGAACATCCCGAAGTAGATTTCCAGGATCTCGCTATGCGCTTTATGGATATCAGAAAGAGGGTATATACCTATCCGCACCTTGGCGAAAAGGCTTACTTTGTCGCTATTCCGACAACCGCAGGTACAGGTAGTGAAGTTACTCCCTTTGCAGTTATTACCGATGAAAAAACTCATACAAAATATCCTCTTGCAGATTACGAACTTATGCCCGATATGGCTATCGTTGACGCAGACCTTATGATGAATATTCCGAAAGGTCTCACAAGCGCTTCCGGTATCGACGCTCTGACTCACGCTCTCGAAGCTATCGCTTCAATGCTCGCTACCGACTTTACGAACGGTATAGCAAAAGAGGCAACTAAGATAATTTTCGAATATCTGCCCCGTGCTTACGATAAAGGCTGCCACGACGCAGAAGCAAGAGAAAAAATGGCAAACGCTTCTTGTATGGCAGGTATGGCTTTTGCTAACGCTTTCCTCGGCGTATGTCACTCTATGGCTCACAAACTCGGTTCTTATCATCACTTGCCGCACGGTATGGCTAACGCTCTTATGATTAACGAAGTTATAAGATACAACAGCAGCGAAGTTCCTGTAAAAATGGGTACCTTCCCGCAGTATAAATATCCCGAAGCTTTAAGAAGATACGCAGATGTAGCAGAATTCGTAGGTATCACCGGTAAGAACGATAAAGAAAAAGTTGAAAAACTTATTTCTAAAATCGACGAACTCAAAAAGGCTGTCGGTCAGCCTATGACAATTAAAGACGCAGGCGTAAACGAAGAAGACTTCCTTAAAAATCTCGACCAGATGGTTGAAGACGCATTCGACGATCAGTGCACGGGCGCAAATCCGAGATATCCGTTAATGAGCGAAATCAAACAAATGTATCTTAATGCCTACTACGGCAAGAAGGAGGGAAAATAATATGGAGCTTGAAAAAGTAATTGCTGAAAGAAAAAGTAAAAAAATTTACAAAGCAGGAAATTACTGCGTAAAACTCTTTGACAGTGATTTTTCGAAAGCAGATGTTTTAAACGAAGCTTTGAATCAGGCAAGAGTAGAGCAAACCGACCTTAATATTCCGAAAGTGGAGGAAGTTACCAAAATAGACGGAAAACTCGCTCTCGTAATGGACTATATCAAAGGAAAAACCCTTGCAGAACTTATGAAGGAAAATCCGAAAAAGTTCGACGAGTATATGGATATGTTTGTCGATATTCAGAACGATATGCACAAAAGAACCTGTCCTTTGCTCAATAAGTGGCACGACAAAATGCACAGAAAAATAGACGAATCGGGCTTGGACGCAACTACCCGTTACGAACTCAATACGAGAATTTCAGGTATGCCCAAGCACAACAAACTCTGTCACGGAGATTTTAACCCGAGCAACATTATCGTAGGCGATGACGGTAAAAATTATATCATAGACTGGTCTCACGCAACTCAGGGCAACGCAGGCGCCGACGCTGCAAGAACCTATCTCTATTTCAATCTTTACTACGATAAAAAAACCGCCGATATTTATCTCGACAAATTCTGCGCAAAAACAGATACCGCTAAACAGTATATTCAAGGTTGGCTTCCCATTCTCGCCGCTTCGCAGCTTGTTAAAAGTCTTCCCGAGGAAAGAGAGTTCCTTCTCAAATGGGCAAATGTCGTAGATTACGAATAAAATAAAAATATTTTTGTTACGGCGTTTTTAAAAATTTTTATCGATAACATAATTTTACAGTTATTTTGGCTTATATTTATGTTACAATAAAGATAATAAAAACGCCGTTTTTTTTACTCAGGGAGGATTTATGATAGTTAAAGTTTGCGTTGGCAGCTCTTGCCATCTTAAAGGCTCTTATGCCGTTATAGAAAATTTTAAAAAGCTTATCGAAAAATACAATGTTTCCGACAAAGTGGAACTACAAGCGAGTTTTTGCTTAGGACGCTGTTCGACAGGCGTTACCGTTCTTGCCGACGACAGATTCATTGACGGCGTCAACGAAAATAATACCGAGGAAATTTTCGTTAAAGAAATTATGTCTTCTTTAAAATGAAGACTGTTTTTTAAGGTGTATTATGGTTAATTATCTCGACTTTAAAGACGCAAATTGTAAAGATTGCTATAAGTGTTTAAGAGAGTGTCCCGTAAAGGCAATAGAATTTAAAAATCATCAGGCAAGGATTATTGAAGAAAGATGTATTCTTTGCGGAAGATGCACTAACGTATGTCCGCAGAACGCAAAAAAGGTACACGAGGAAAAGGACGATATTCTTTCTCTTTTGAAATCCGGCAAAAAGATTATCGCAAGCGTTGCCCCGTCGTTTGTCGCAAGTTTTAAAATTGACGATTTTTCGGTTATGAAAAATGCTCTTTTAAAATTAGGTTTTTTCGATGCCGAAGAGACGGCAATAGGCGCAAAAGCCGTAACCGACGAATACGCAAAGCTCCTTTCGGGCAGAAAATACAAAATCCTTATAAGTTCGGCTTGTCCCGCCGTTAACGATATGATTTCCAAGTATTATCCCAAAGCTTTGAATTATCTTGCCCCCGTTCTGACTCCTATGGCGGCACACGCTAAAATCCTTAAAAAGCGTTTTCCCGATTGCGAAGTGGTCTTTATCGGACCTTGTATCGCTAAAAAGAAAGAAGGTAGAGAAAGCGGACTTATTTCGGGAGTTCTTACTTTTGAAGAACTCGACGAAATATTGAGGGAAAAGAATATCGATTTAAAAAACATTCCTTCCGACGATATAAAGGGCGAAGGTCTTAAAGCCCGTTATTATCCTATACAGCGGGGAATTATAAAGTCTTTCGAAAAAACCGATTCCGATTACGAGTATATAGCAGTAGACGGAGTAGAGGCTTGCAAGGAAACTTTGGAAAATATCGATAAACTCGATAAAATGTTTCTCGAACTCAACGCTTGTCAAGGCGCATGTATAAACGGTCCTTGCGCTCTGCCTTGCGAAGGCGGACTGACAAAAGCCGTATTCGATGTCCGTAAGTACGCAAAATGCGAAAAGGAAACTTTATCGGATGTTAATTACGATATAGATTTTTCAAAAAAACATAAAAAAACCGAACTCAGAAATTATCAGCCTTCCGAAAAAGAAATTAAAAACATACTTGCAAAAACCGGCAAGTTAACGCCGGAAGACGAACTCAACTGCGGCAGCTGCGGATATTCCACATGCCGTGAAAAAGCGTGGGCTGTCGCCTGCGGCTTTGCCGATATAGAAATGTGCGTTCCTTATATGAGAAAGCGCGCAGAGTCTATGTCCTTTGAAGTTATCAAAAACAGTCCCAACGGTATCGTCGTTATGGATAACGAACTGAAAATAATAGAAATCAACGACAAGGCAAAACACCTTTGGGGAGTTAAAGAAGAAAATATCAAGGGAAGAGACGTTGTGGAATTCGTCAATCCTACCGATTTCGTACTTGCGCTGAACGACGGTAAAAATCTCGAAGACAAAAAGGTATATCTCGAAAAAACCAAAAAATTCGTTAAACTTTCCGTTATTCTTCTAAAAGACCACAATATGCTTTGCGCCATAATGAAAGACGTTACGGAAGAGACTATGTATGACGAAAAACTCAATTCCGTTAAACTTAAAACCCTTTCCACAACCGACGAGGTGATAAGAAAGCAGATGAGAGTCGCACAGGAAATAGCTTCTCTTTTAGGCGAGACGACCGCCGAAACAAAGGTAGCTCTTTTACAGCTTAAAAAGACTCTTCAAAGCGAAAGCGGGGAGGATAACTCAGACGATGCTCTTTCTTGAAACGGGGTACACCTCTTTAAACAAGCAGAACGAAGAACTTTGCGGCGATAAAGTGGAAACGGTAAAACTCGGCGATTACACAACCGTAGTGCTTGCCGACGGTATGGGAAGCGGAGTTAAAGCTAATATTCTTGCAACTTTGACTTCCAAAATTCTTTGCACCATGGTTTCCAATAAAATCGATATAAAAGAGTGCGTGGAAACAATACTTCAATCTCTTCCCGTTTGCAAGGTCAGAGGAGTTGCCTATGCCACCTTTTCGGTAATACATATAAACGATAAAGGGGAAGGGTATCTTTTCGAGTTCGATAATCCTCAGGCAATTTACATAAGCGACGGTATATGCAAAGACTTCGAAAACAGAGAAGAAATGGTGATTCTCGGTAAAAAGGTATATAAAACCAGACTTAACTTAAAATGTAACGATGTCATAGTTATAATGAGCGACGGCGTCATTCACGCAGGAATAGGTATGCTTTTGAATTTCGGGTGGCAAAGACCTCAGGTTATAGATTTTCTTAATAAAAACATTAATAAGGACATGAGCGCAAGATGTATAGCCTGCCTTCTTGCCGCCGCCTGCAACGACCTTTATATGGGTAAGCCCGGCGACGATACCACCGTTGCCGCCGTTCGTTTGAGAGAAAGCCTTCATGTAAGTATGATGGTAGGTCCTCCCGTAGATAAAAATCTCGATAACTTCTATGTGGAAAGATTTATGGCGGAAAAAGGTAAAAAAATAGTTTGCGGCGGAACAAGTTCTCAGATAGTTGCAAGATATCTCAATAAAGAAGTCAAAACGACTTTTGATTTTCCCGACCCCGAAGTTCCGCCTATCGGTTTTATAGAAGGTATAGACCTTACGACGGAAGGGGTTCTCACGATAAGAAAACTTTTAGAGCTTTCCGAAAAGTATCTCTCGCCAAGCGACCTTTCGCCCAAACTTTCTTCAAAAAAAGACGGCGCTTCTCTTCTTGCGAACATGCTCTTCGAGGAGGCTACCGAAGTGACTTTCTTTGTAGGACAAAGTATGAACGCAGCTCATCAGGGACTCCCTATCGATATAACAATGAAACTTAAACTTATCGACTCTCTTGCCAAAAACTTAAAACTTATGGGTAAGAAAGTCACCGTAAATTACGACTGACGGAGGATATATGAAAATACTTGTAGCGTCCGATATTCACGGTTCGGCGGTCTGCCTTAAAAAACTTCTGGAATTTTATAAAAATTCCGGTGCGGAAAAACTTGTTCTTCTCGGCGATATTTTTTATCACGGACCGAGAAATCCGCTGCCCGAAGGTTATAATCCTATGGAAACGGCAGAACTTTTAAGCGATTTTAAAAAAGAACTTATAGTAGTCAAAGGCAACTGCGACAGTGAAGTAGACGCTATGATTGCTCCTTTCGATTTTGCGGATAATGCCGTTTTGTTTTCAGGTTCCAAAAAAATATTTTTCAGCCACGGACATAACTTCAATTCCGAAAATCCCCCCAAAGGCGTTTACGACGCAGTCTTTTACGGGCATTTCCATATCGGACTTATCGAAAGGGACGGCAGTGTTCTTTATGTTAATCCCGGTTCGGTTTCTCTTCCCAAAGACGGAAGAAAAAGTTTCGTAATGATAGATAACAACACAATTTCTTTATATTCTTTAAACGGTAAAAAAATTAAAGAGGAAACATTATGAGAATTTTCGATACCAATGTACAGCAAATCAAATACGAAGTTCTTAAAGCGTTGATAAGAAACGCTTATGAGAACAATATAGACAATATCTATGTAGATATTCCGAAAATGATTTCCCCGGGCCCTAAGGCGAATTTAAGGTGCTGCATTTATAAGGAAAGAGCAATACTGCAAGAGAGAATAAAACTTGCCTTAGGCGGTGATAAAAACAACCCGAATGTTATCGAAGTTCTCGATATTGCCTGCGACGAGTGTCCTATCGGCGGCGTTTTCGTAACGCAGGCTTGCAGAGGCTGTATATTCCACGGCTGTGCCGAGGCTTGTCCTAAGGGCGCTATTTCCATAATCGATAAAAAGGCGGTTATAGATAAAAGCAAATGTATCGAGTGCGGACTCTGTAAAAAAGCTTGTCCTTATAATGCTATTATCGAACAGCACAGACCTTGCGTTATGAGCTGTAAGGTAAAGGCAATCACCATGGACGAAAACAAAAAGGCGAAAATCGATAACGATAAATGTATTTCCTGTGGAGCATGCGTTTATCAGTGTCCTTTCGGCGCTATTGCCGACAAGTCTTTCGTTATGGAAACTATCGATATACTTAAAAATTCAAATGAAAACAAAAATTATAAAGTGTATGCCGTAATTGCGCCTTCCATTGTAAGTCAGTTCAAATATGCGCGCATAGAACAGGTTGTCAGCGGTATACATAAACTCGGCTTTCATCAGGTGGTTGAAGCGGCTCTCGGCGCCGATATAACATTATATCACGAAGTCAACGAGTTTAAGGAAAAGGGACTGCTTACTACTTCCTGCTGTCCGTCTTTTGTTATGTATGTGGAAAAATATTTTCCCGAATTCAGACAGTACATATCGAGTTCGGTTTCCCCTATGGTCGAAACGGCAAAGCTCATAAAAAGTTCAGATAAAACAGCAAAAGTTGTCTTTATCGGACCTTGCACAAGCAAGAAAATGGAATACAAAACCGAAAAGGCAAACAAGTATATAGATTCGGTTATATCATTCGAAGAACTTCAAGCCTTTTTCGACGCAAGAGATGTAGATGTAACAAAACTTGACGATACCGTTCTCGATAACGCTTCTTTTTACGGAAGAATATTCGCCAAGTCCGGCGGTATCGCAAGGGGAGTCAAAGATGTATCAGAGTCTATGGGAATAAAGGGAGTCAATCCCGTTGCAATGAACGGAATAGACGAGTGCAAATTAAATCTTCTCAAACTTAAAATAAAGAAGAGCGAATATAACTTTTTCGAAGGAATGGCTTGCGACGGCGGCTGTCTGAACGGTGCCCTTTGTCTTCATCACGGACCTAAAAATCTTGCCGATGTCGACAGATACGGAAACGAGGCTAAGGAAAAAACCATTGACAATTCAGTTAAACTTTATAAACTTGCCAACGGAATAAAGGACGAAGAAGAAACGGGTAAAAAGTAAACCGATATAAAAAAATCTTATATTTTGTTTTACAAAAATCAGGAACATTTAAAGAAATTAAAATAAAATTTTTGAAAGTAAATTTTATTACAAAAGGACGGAAGCAAGTGTCTCAAAATATTAAAAAATGCGTGATTGTCGGCGCAGGCGAATTAGGCGGAAGAAAAATCGACACGAAAGACGCCTTTCTCGTTATTGCAGCCGACGGCGGCATAAAATATCTCGAAGAGCAAAATGTATCTTTCGATGTTTTTATCGGCGATTGCGATTCCGAAATCATAAACGGAAGCGAAGAAAACCGTTTATCTCTATTCGAAAGTCCTTGCGACACGCCTAATAAAATAGAAGAAATTTACCCCGGTAAAGAGAGCGCATTTAAAAAAAACATTGAAAAAATATTTCTTCCCAAGGAAAAGAACGATACCGATACCGTTGCCGCAGCGAATTTCGCTTTAAAAAAAGGCTGCAACGACTTTGTGTTTTATGCGGTTACAGGCGGAAGGGAAGACCATACTTTTGCAAATATTCAGCTTGTAAAATACCTTGTCAAAAAAGGTTGCGACGCAAAAATTATGGCAAAAGACAGAGTTTTTACCGTACTCAATAAAAGCTCTATAACTTTTTCGGGGCAGGAAAAAGGATACATTTCGGTATTTTCGCTCAGCGGAAGAAGTACGGTTACTCTCGAAAACTTGAAATATCCTTTGAAAAGTAAAACCATAACCGACGATTTTCCCTTAGGAGTGAGCAACGAATTTTTAAAAGGGCAAAAAGCAAAAGTAATTTCCGAAAAAGGATATATTCTCGTAATTTACCAAGACCAATAATTTTGCGAAAACTAATATTATTATTCAATCCGATAAAATCTTAAATTGATTTTCCTTTAAAAACCGATATACTTTAATCTATTTAATGATTTTTTTAATATTAATAATTTTTTAATAGAATTTTCAATTTGTTATCAGTGATAACGAACTATTTTATTTTTCAATACAAATCTAAATTCAAAAATTAATATCTAAATTTTATAATTAACATCATCGATATTTTGCGACTTTACAAAAACTTTACAAAGATATTACCCTTTCGTGATAGTATGATATTTTTTATCTTCGTATAATGTAACCGAAATAAAAAAAAGGAGATAAAAAAATGTTAAAGGCAAAGTCAAAGTTTTCAATAGCGATGATTGCAATAATCATTACCGCATGTATTGCAATAAGCGTACTCAGCGGCTGTAATTTCGGCGGGACGACCATTACGATAACAGGTTCTTCTTCGGTTTATCCGCTTATGCAGGCGCTTGCTGCCGAATACGAAAAAACAAACGATGTGACTGTTAAAGTTACGATGAGCGATTCCACGACCGGTATAACCGATACTTTAAACGGAAGAAACGATATAGGTATGGCTTCCCGTGACTTAAAAAGCGGTGAGACGGGAGTTAAGGCAACAAAAATATGTATAGACGGCGTTGTAGTTATAGCAAACAAAGAAAGCGATATTACAAATGTAACAAGCCAGCAGCTGTTTGATTTATTCGTGAACGGAACGGCGATAGGTTCTGTAACCGGCGGAATATCAAGAGAGGAGGGCAGCGGAACGAGAGACGCTTTCGATTCTCTTATAAAGAGCGACAGCGGAGAAAAGCTTTCCGACAAAGAGAGTTTTGCAAGCGTTATCGACATACAGAACAGTACAGGTTATGTTATGACGGAAATAGTTTCAAATGCTTCTAAAATCGGGTACATCTCGTTAGGTTCCCTTAACGACACAGTAAAAGCCTTGACATTCAACGGAGTAGAGGGGAATGTGGAAAATATTAAAAGCGGAACCTATACTTTATCCCGTCCTTTCAATATAGTTACAAAAGAAGGCAATGTTTCGGAAGAAGTTCAGAAATTCATAGACTTTATACTAAGCGATAAAGGTCAGCAAATTGTTGTTGAAAAAGGATACATTTCGATACTATGATAACAAGCAAAAAGGAAAGATTGAAAACCGAAAAAACGGTATTCGATATGAAAGAAAAATCTTCCGAAAGAGTTAAAAAAAATAAAATAAATGTTTCCAAAGTCAAAGAAAATTCGGCAAAAGCGGTCTTTATGTCCGCTGCCGTATTTTCCGTTATTGCGGTTTTTGCGATTATATTTTATATACTTTACGCAAGTATTCCGGCTTTCAGAGAAATAGGATTTTTTAACTTTATTTTCGGAACGACTTGGGCGCCTACAAAAGAATTTTTGGAAGTCACCGAAAGGTTCGGTATATTTCAGATGATTGTATCTTCTCTTGCGGTAACTTTCGGAGCGGTTATTTTAGGCGGTACGCTCGGGGTATTTACGGCTGTTTTCATTACATATTTCTGTCCTAAAAAATTAAAGGAGATTTTCTCTCAGACGATAAATCTTCTTGCCGGTATTCCTTCTATTATTTACGGATTTTTCGGACTTGTGATACTTGTTCCCATGCTTTCGAAAATTTCGGGTACGGGCTCAGGAAAAGGGCTTTTAGCCTGCGTTCTTATTTTAAGTCTTATGATACTTCCGACGGTTGCAAGCATATCGAAAAACGCCATGGAAGCTTCGCCCTCTCACTACTTTGACGGAGCGGTAGCATTAGGCTCTACGAAAGAGCAGGCTGTTTTCAAGGTCGTTATACCTTCCTCGAAGTCGGGTATCATAACGGGAATAGTTTTAGGCACGGGGCGGGCAATCGGGGAAACTATGGCGGTAATTATGCTTGCCGGAAATTCCGTCCTCTTTCCCACAGGACTTTTTACAAGCATAAGAACCCTTACGATAAATATAGTTCTCGAAATGTCTTACTCTACCGGACTTCACAGAGAAGCCCTTATCGCAACAGGCTTTGTACTTCTTGTATTTATTCTTCTTTTGAATTTATCGATAGGTTTTCTTAAAAACGATAAAAAGAAAGATACGGGAATTTTCAAAAAAATCAAAGAAATTATGTTCGGTAAAAAAATCAAAAAAACCGCCGAATCCTTATCGGGCGTCTGCAATTTCAAAGCCGAAAAAAATGCGGAAATTTCAGATAATAATTCAAATAAGTCTTCCTTTAATTTGAATAAATCTTCATTTGTAAAGTTAAATGAAACTGTATCTTCAAACGGCAGTCAAGAAAAAACAAACAAAGGAGATACGGCCTTAACCTTTGTTTATCCCGTGTTCAGAAGAAAAAACGGCTTATATAAATTTTTAAAATATATATCGGTAATTTCCGCCTGTATCATATTTTCCGCACTTGTGTTTTTAATTGCTTTTATATTGATAAAGGGTCTTCCGAACATAACTTTGGATTTTCTTTTCGGAAAAAGCGGTAACGGCGGTATGACTTTGCTTCCTGCGTTTATTACTACCGGTCTTCTTATTCTGATAAGTTTGATTATCGCTCTTCCAATAGGAATCGCAAGCGCAATTTATCTTGTGGAATATTCTAAAAAAGGAAGCAGAACGGTAAAAATTATAAGACTGTTTACCGATACCCTTGCAGGAATACCGAGCATTATATTCGGACTCTTCGGAATGATTTTGTTTTGCGATATCATGAAAATGGGATACAGCATACTTGCAGGAGGACTTACCCTTACTATAATCATATTGCCGACAATTATAAGGTCAACGGAAGAAAGTCTTCTTGCCGTGCCCGAAAACATAAGAGAGGGAAGTTTTGCGTTGGGTGCGGGAAAGGTAAGAACGATTTTCAAACTCGTTCTTCCCTCGGCTCTTAACGGAATAGTAACCGCAATTCTTCTTTCGATAGGTAGAATAGTGGGCGAGTCGGCAGCACTTATTTATACCGCAGGAGCGGTCGCTTATACGCCCTCTTCCATAATGGACCCCGGAAGCAGTTTTGCGGTTATGATGTGGATGTTTGCCGGCGAAGGTTTGTATATTAATAGCGCATACGCAACGGCAAGCGTACTGTTGATTATTACAGCATTGATAAATCTCACGGTAATGTTTATGCAGAAAAAACTTAAAAGAGGAAAGATATGAAAAATAAGGATAATAAAATAAATAACGATTTCGATATTTTCGATTTCAGCGAAGAAACGGCGGTCAGGGTAGTTAATCTCGATTTGTATTACGGAAGCTTCAAAGCTCTCGAAGGAATTTCAATGGAAATTCCTAAAAATAAAATCACGGCTCTTATCGGCCCTTCCGGCTGCGGAAAAAGTTCTCTTTTAAAAACCCTTAACAGAATGAACGATTTAGTCGAAGGATGCAGGGCGGATGGAAAGATTATTATAGGAAAAAAGGATATATACGAAAAAAATTTCGACTTAGCCGCTTTAAGAAAAAATGTGGGTATGGTTTTTCAAAAGCCTAATCCCTTTCCCGTAAGCGTCTATGAAAACATTGCTTACGGACCTAAAACTTTCGGAATAAAAGATAAAAAAGTGCTTTCGGAAATTGTGGAAAAATCTTTAAGACAAGCCGCTATGTGGGACGAACTCAAAGACAGATTGAACAAGTCGGCATTAGGACTTTCAGGCGGACAGCAGCAAAGACTTTGCATAGCAAGAGCCCTTGCGGTAGAACCGAAAATTCTTCTTATGGACGAACCGACAAGCGCACTCGACCCCATTTCCACGGGAAAAATCGAAGAACTTTGCGAAGAACTCAAAAAAACCGTTACGATAGTTGCCGTAACCCACAATATGCAACAGGCAACGAGAATATCGGATAAAACCGGTTTCTTTTTAATGGGAAAACTTATTGAGTTTAACGATACCGAAGAAATATTTTCAAGTCCCAAGGATAAACAAACGGAAAATTATATTACGGGAAGATTCGGTTAATCCAAAGATTTTAAACGATTTAATAAAATATTTTGCAGCACTTGAAAATTGTTAATAATTTTAATATAATGGAGAGGTAAAATGACAGTAAGAAAAAGTTTTGAAGAAGAGCTGTTTGAGCTTAAAAACGAACTCATAGAAATGTGTCGTATTACGGAAAATATGATAGATAATTCCATAAAGGCGCTGATAGAAAAGGACGCTTCCCTTGCCCGTTCCGTCGGCGAAACCGACTCTGTCGTAGACGATATGGAACTTGATATAGAGAAAAAATGTATACATATTATTTTGAGAAGACAGCCTGTCGCCAAGGATTTGAGAGAGGTATCGTCGGCTCTTAAAATGATTACCGATATAGAAAGAATAGGCGACCAGGCAAGCGATATAGGGGAAATAGTAGCCTCAATGCCGGACGATAAGTACATAAAGGAACTCACCCATATCAAAAAAATGGGAGCTTTGGCAGTTAAAATGGTTCACGACAGCGTCAATTCTTTTATTAAAAACGACGAAAAACTTGCCGACAGTACCATAAAACTCGACGACGAAATGGACGAACTTTTCGAAACGGTAAAAAACGAACTTATAGAACTTATAAAAAAAGACGGAAAAAACTGCGATCAGGCAATTCTATTTATGATGATTGCAAAATATCTCGAACGGATAGGAGATCACGCTGTCAATGTTTCCGAATGGACTAAATACAATGAAACGGGAGTGCATATAAAATACTGATGAGAGAAAAGCCGGCTTTATTTATCGTAGAAGACGACGAAGGAATAAGAGAACTTTACGAAGGAGCGCTCAGCGATTACGACATTACTCTTTTTGAAAACGGTAATGACTTTTTCAATGTTTTCAAAAAAGAAAAACCCGACCTTATTATTTTGGATATAATGCTTCCCGATATGGACGGATACTCTATTTTATCACAAATAAGACTTTCCGACGAAAAGGTTCCCGTCATAATCGTAAGCGCAAAAAGCGATGAACTAAGCTCCGTTAAAGGACTCAATAAGGGCGCAGACGATTATATTACAAAGCCTTTTTCCATACTCGAACTTAACGCAAGAATAAAAGCAAATCTCAGAAGAAGCAAAATCCATACAACAAGCGCAGGCGGTTTTTCAGTCGATAACGATAAGTATGAAATAACCTATATGGGAAAACCCATTACACTCACTCTTAAAGAATTCAATCTGTTTAAAATGCTTATACAAAACTCAGGTATTACACTTACGAGAGAAGAGCTTTTTTCCGCCGTTTGGGGAACCGACTTTGCAGGAGAGACCAGAACGCTCGATATTCATATCGCATCTTTAAGAGAAAAAATAAAAAAAATCTCCAATAAAGATTGTATAATAACGGTTCGAGGTATAGGATACAGATTTGAAAATAAATAATACTTTTCGGAGAAATTATGAACAATAAAATTTTATATTCTTGTTGGGCGATTTCCCTTTTAGCGGTTATAATAGTATTTATAGCAAGCGTTATCGTTATGAATTTCAACGCCGAAAAAAACATTAAAACCGCTCTCGTAAAAGAAACCGAACTGCTTTCGAAAACCGTCGATTCAGATAATTATTCTTCTCTTTCCGATATAGAAAATATCCGTGTTACCGTTATTTCTCTCTCGGGGCAGGTGCTTCTCGATACTTTCAAAAGCGGAACAATTGAAAATCATCTCGAAAGACAAGAGGTAAAAGACGCATTGAACGGAACTCCGAAAACCGTTAAAAGATATTCCGAAACTTTAAATAAATATATGTATTACTACGCTCTTACGGCAGACGACGGCAAACTCGTTATCCGCCTTGCGGTAGAAAGCGAAAGTATCGGCGATTATTTTTTGGGAACACTTCCGTTCTTTTTCCTTGCGGCTTTTGTGGCTCTTGTGATTTCCTATATTTTTGCAAGATTTCTGTCTTTAAAAATTTCAAGGAAAATAAAATCGATAGAACTGAGTCTTAAAAGTCTTAACGACGGTAATTACAAGCCTATCGATACAAATATGGAAGAGCCGGAATTCTTTGCGGTGCTTTCCGAAACCAACGAAATTTTTAAATCGACAAGAGAAAATCTTTCAAAAATTCAGACCGAAGAGGAAAAACTCGATTTCGTTCTCGATAATATTTCCCAAGGCGTAATTGCCATTAACAGCAAATTCCAGACAGTGCTTGTAAACAAAACCGCCTTAAATTTATTTAACGGAATTAAAGAC
Source organism: uncultured Clostridia bacterium (assembly GCA_944342015.1). Taxonomy (GTDB): domain Bacteria; phylum Bacillota; class Clostridia; order Christensenellales; family CALVMC01; genus CALVMC01. Next base: position 38,898 of record CALVMC010000003.1, on the reverse strand, counting down.
GATATAAATAAAGACTTAAACTTTTTGATAGAAGATAAATCTTTGAGAGATAAACTCGTTAAAATTATTCTTGCCGAAGAAAACTCTTCCTTTGAATATGAAAGAGAGGGTAAAATTTTCGATTTTACCGTAACAAAAACCGACAGCAGCGATTTACAGAACGATATTTCCCATATACTCGTAATTTCCGATATCTCAAAAGAAAAGGAACTCATAAAACAAAAATCCGAATTTTTCTCGAACGCATCTCACGAACTTAAAACACCTATGACGAGCATACAGGGAATGGCGGAACTTCTGACCGTCAAAAATAAAGACAGTTCTCTTAAAAAATACATTGACAGGATTCATACCGAAAGTTTAAGAATTAATTCTCTTATTATGGATATGTTAAAGCTGAGTAATCTTGAAAATTTAGCGACCGACGAACAGTATTCGTTAATCGATTTGAGAAAAACAGCCGATGAAGTCGCAGCGTCTTTTTCTCACCAATGCGAACAAAAGACGATAAAAACCACAGTTCGGGGAAAGGGTAAAGTTGCGGCGCTTAATAAAGATATTTTCGAACTGATTTCAAATATATATTCCAACGCCGTAAATTACAATGTGGAAAACGGCAGAATATCGATAGATATTATCGACAAAGACGACAGTGTGGAATTTATCTGTTCAGATACCGGTATAGGTATCGAAAAAGAGCATCTTCCCAGACTTTGCGAAAGATTTTACAGAGTCGATAAAAGCCGTTCAAAAAATACCGGCGGAACAGGTCTTGGGCTTGCGATAGTAAAACATATCTGTTCGAAATATAACGCCGCTCTTTCCATAGAAAGCCAAACCGAAAAGGGAACAACGGTAAAAGTCGTATTTAAAAAATAATCGGTGTAAATTGTCAATCTAAAACTTTACATAAAAAAAGCAATTAATTAAAAGCTATTAAACCGATATTGTAAAGTTACCACCGATATTGAAATTTTTAAATTGACATCGAATACTCATTAAATGAATCTATTAAATAAAAAAACGACGGCAGAGCCGCCGTTTTTTAATACTTTTTAACTTTTTTTATTTCCTTGCGCATCCCACTACCGCACAGGCTCCCGCAAGAATTGCGCCGAAGGAAGTCAGGTAAACTCCCGCAGCAGGGAACATATCGGTAGAGGCAATTATCGCATCAAATTTTCCGTTTTCACAGAATTGGAAAGAAAGTATCAAAAGTATGATACCGAGCACTACCGTAGCTATTCCGCCTATTCCTACTATAAATCGGAACAGACCGATGTTTAAAACCATTTTCAATAGATAGCATACCGCAAGAGCAACGGTGACGATTGCCGTAAGGTACCCGAAGGTCACCATCGAAGCGAGAAGGGAATTGTCACTGTTTTTTATTTCATTAAGATTTGAAAGAGTCTCTGCCCAATCCGAAAGACTTGTGTATACGCTGTCGGTTTCAAAGCCTAATGCGCTTCCTTTTGATGCTGTCCAGGCATTGATAAAGATTCCCACAATAGCGAGTATGCAGAATACAAGAATTAAACCGCCCATTACTATTCCGAGCATACCGGCTTTTCTTTTAAACTTTTTAGCCATAATACCTCCTTGTTGCCGAAAAATCAGCATACCGATATGGTAAACTATTTTCACTTCGATGTCAATACCTTTAAATTTATGCTTTTAAATCGCTTTTGTTACGGAAAATATTATAATTAAAAAATATTTTAAAAGATTTAAAATTTTTGAAAATTTCTTCACTTTATTAATTTATCGAGAAGTTTTGAAATTTCGTCCATTTTTTCGTCTGCGTCTTTGCTCATAATGGAAGATATTACGCAAGAGTGAAGGTGGGCATTAAGAACTTCTTTATTGACTTTTGCAAGTACCGCTTGACACGCCATTATCTGATTGCTTATATCAATGCAGTATTTCTTTTCGTCTATCATTTTTATTATTCCTTCAATCTGACCGCCTGCCGTTTTTAAAAGTCTTTTAAGTTTTTCGTCGTCTCTTATCATAAATCCCTCACAAAGTTTATTATTTTATTTAAACTGATTTTTAATTTTTATCGGTTTTCCTTTTACCGTTATTTAATCCGGTGTCAAACTTTAAATATCAGTTTTATTTAAAAGTCAATATCGGTTATTTCAAATGATTTCCGTAACCTTATATCCCTGACTTTCAACCGATTTGATAAGTTGGTTTTTATCGGTATTTTTTCCTTCGACCGTCGCCTTTTTCTCTTCAAGAGATACGTTAACTTCTTTTACACCCTTAACTTCGCTTAACGCTTTTTCCACTCTTTTTTTACAATGCTCGCACATCATACCTTCTACCTTCAAAGTATAACTTTCCATTTTATTTCTCCTTTTTTTATTGATTTTAATTGTATCGATTTCACTGTTTTGAATTTCGCTGTCGGTTTTTTTACAAGACTCCGTATCGGTTTTAAGACAGGGATTTTCCTTTGAAAGCCTTTTATTCTTCCTTTTATCGAACTTAATAAGTTTCAGTCTTAATGCGTTCAATACAACAAATATACTCGATATGCTCATCGCAGCAGCTCCTATCATAGGACTTAATTTTAACGCAAGTGAGGTGTAGTAAAAAACTCCTGCCGCAATCGGTATACCTAAACAGTTATAAAAGAAAGCCCAGAACAGATTTTCTTTTATGTTAAGCATGGTTTTTTTACTGAGTTTTATGGCATTTACGACATCGTTCAAGTCGTTTTTGATAAGAACCGCATCGGCGCTGTCAACTGCTATATCGCTGCCGCTTCCTATCGCTATACCGACATCTGCCTGCATAAGAGCGGGAGCGTCGTTTATTCCGTCGCCGACCATTGCGGTCTTGTATTTTTCCTTTAATTCCTTTATTTTCTTTTCCTTATCCTGAGGTAAAACTTCCGCAAAGACTTCTTCAATTGCCACTTGCTTTGCTATTGCTTCAGCCGCTCTTCTATTGTCGCCCGTCAGCATTACCGTTTTTATCGAAAGTTTTTTAAGGGCATTTACCGCTTCTTTGCTTGTAGGTTTGATTTTATCGATTGTAGATATCATTCCTTTGTAATTACCGTTTACAGAAACAAGCAGGGGAGTTTTACCTTCGCCGGTTGTTCTGTTTAAATCGTCAATATACAAATTTTGATTTATCCCGATTTCCTCCATAAGGCGTTTCCCGCCTATTGCGTATTTATCCTTTCCTATATAAGCTATTACGCCTTTTCCGGGCAGGGTTTCAAAATTTCCGACATCGATAAATTTAATATTGTTTTCGACGGCATATTCCACAAGGGCTTCGCCTAAGGGATGTTCGCTTTTTCTTTCTATCGAACAGACGGCTTCAAGTATCTCCTCTCTGTTTTCCTTTATCAGTATATCAGCCACTTCGGGATTGCCTTCGGTAATCGTTCCCGTTTTATCGAAAACCACACAATCTATTTTGTGCAACATTTCAAGAGTTTCTCCGTTTTTTATGAGAATTCCGTATTCCGCTCCTTTTCCGGTAGCCACCATTATAGCAACCGGTGTTGCAAGCCCCAGCGCACACGGGCAGGAAATAACCAGAACCGAAACTGCGCACGAAAAAGAATGAGAAAATCCGGCACCGCTTATTATCCAACCTAAAAAAGTTAAGAGAGATATTACCATAACGACAGGAACGAATATTCCCGAAATCTTATCGGCAACTTTTGCAATAGGTGCTTTTGAAGCTCCCGCTTCTTCTACAAGATTGATTATCTTCGATAAAACGCTTTCTTCTCCCGCCGCCGTAACTTTGGCTTTTACATATCCGCTTTTTAAAACCGTTCCGCCGATTATTTTTTCACCTGATGTTTTTTCAACGGGCACGCTTTCTCCGCTTATTGCGCTTTCGTCGAAAAAGGCGTTTCCTTCTTCTATAATGCCGTCGGCAGGAGAGGACATTCCGGCTTTTATAACAATCAAGTCGCCGGATTTAAGCGTAGAACTGTTTACCGTAATTTCCTTTCCGTCTGCGATTTTAACGGCTTTATCGGGAACAAGTTTTTTAAGTTTAGAAAGTGCGTCGCCCGTTTTCTTTTTGGAAAGACTTTCAAGATACTTTCCCACCGTAACAAGAGCAAGTATCATAGCCGCAGATTCAAAGTATAACTCGTGAAGATATTGTTCCACAGTTTTAAGGTCGCCCGCTCCCAAAGAGTAACTCATTATAAATATTGCGTATATTCCGTATATCAGCGAAGCCGTCGAGCCGATTGCTATAAGACTGTCCATATTAGGCGCGCCCTTGAATAATCTTTTGTAACCGTTAATGTAGTACGAACGGTTTATATAGATTATAAAAAGACATAAAAGAAATTGAAAAAACGCAAATGTAACGCCGTTTTTTACCCCTTGGAAAAAGTATGGCATAGGAAAGGAAAACATATGTCCCATAGAAAAGTACATAAGTATTATCATAAAAACAAGGGAAAGTATAAGGCGCTTCAACATTGCGTCGCCGTTTATTCTGTGTAATAATTTATTAAAACCTTTACTTCCGTTTTCACTGTCTTGTCCGTCTGAAACCTTTCTTTCGTTATAGGCTTTGCATTGACTTTCGTCACATTCCGCCACTGCGCCGTAACCGGCTTCTTCCACGGCTTTTTCTATATCGCTTACAGTAAGTATGTTTTCGTCAAACTCCGTCGTCATACTGTTTGAAAGCAGATTGACCGAAACATTCTTGACTCCGTGAAGTTTCGATACCGACTTTTCTATATGCGAAGAACAGGCAGAACAAGTCATTCCCGTAACGCTGAACCTTTCTTTTTTCATATTTTCACCGCTCAATTTAATATACCCCACGGGGGTGGTGTATATATATTATTATATTTATTTGCTTTTGTCAATACAGTTAAACTAAAAACATTTTAAAATTTCAATTTATTTTATAAAAAAAACTACGCTTGCATTTGACTCAATTTATTTAAATTATTAAAAGAGTAGGGCATAAAACTGATTTTAAAATATATCGAAAAAAAGTTACAAATAAGTAAATAAGAAAAGCCGATATGTAATCGGCTTTTTAAAACTTTTGGTTTTCGGAAAATTAATTATAATTTTTCGGCAACTTTCCAGGCACGCCATATTACCGTTCTTAAATTTCCTACCTTATCAGCGTCGCCCACGATTATTACTTTACCTGATTTTTTGAATTTAGGCGCAGGATTGTAACCTATGGAAACTATTACGCTGTCTGCGTTGATTTCCGTACTCTTACCGTTTTTATCGGTAATTATAACAGAACCGTCTTTAATTTCCGAAACCTTGCTTTCAAGATATACGGGAACCTTGTTTGCATTGAAAAAGTCTCTTAAATAAGAAGAGTTTGCAAGACATATTCCTCTTACCGCCATAAGATCGTTTTTCATTTCGACTATAACGGGCTTTTTGCCTTTATTGTAAAGGTCGTATGCAATTTCGCAGCCTGTAAGACCGCCGCCGATTACAACTACATTTTCGCCTACGCTCTTTTCGTTATTCAAATATTCTATTGCCTCTATGCTTTTTTCGATACCTTTTAAAGTCGCTTTTTTGGGAACAGAACCCGTCGCTACGATTATTTTATCGGCATCGATTGAATTGATATCCGTAATTTCGGTATTCAATTTTACTTCTATGGGAAGTTTGGATATCTGCCTTTTGTACCATTCGATAAGTTCTTTGTCTTTTTCTTTAAAGTCGGGTGCAGCAGCAGGTATGAATACGCCGCCGAGTTTATCGCTCTTTTCGTATATCGTAACTTTATGACCTCTTAAAGAAGCTATACGGGCAGTTTCCATACCGCCTATACCGCCTCCGATAACCGCTATATTTTTAACCTTTTTAGCCGGCTTTATTTCATATTTGCTTTTTTGCATTGTCTGAGGATTAAGCGCACAGCGAGCCATATGCTTTGCGTCGTCAAAAGCTTCGTCGTTTGCAACCCCTTTGTAATGCGCCATAGCAAAGCAAGCATTATGACAGCATATGCAAGGCTGAATATCTTCTTCTCTTCCTTCCATAAGTTTGGTTACCCATTCGCCGTCGGTTAAAAACTGTCTTGCTACGCCTACCGCATCGATTTTTCCGTCCTTAATCGCTTTTGCGCCTATATCCGCTTCCATACGACCTGCACACACAACGGGAATGTCCACAAACTTTTTAATATGCGCAACATCGTCAAGATTGCAGTTTTTCGGCATATAAGCAGGGGGATGCGACCAGTACCAAGCGTCGTATGTTCCGTTATCTGCGTTAAGCATATCGTAACCTGCGTCTTGCAGATACTTTGCCGCCTTTTCACTTTCTTTTATATCTCTTCCGATTTCCGTGTATTCTTCGCCGGGAACGGCTCCGACTCCAAAGTTCTTGGTTTTACTTATTACCGAATACCTTAACGATACCGGGAAGTCTGTTCCGCACTTTTCTTTTATAGCTTTGACTACTTCGACGGGGAAACGATAGCGGTTTTCAAAACTTCCGCCGTATTCGTCCGTTCTCTTGTTAGTGTAAGGCAGGGTGAACTGGTCAAGAAGATATCCTTCGTGCACTGCGTGTACTTCCACTCCGTCAACACCCGCTTCCTTGCAAAGGCGTGATGTTTCGGCAAATGCGTAAATCATCTGTTTTATTTCCTTGACTTTAATAGCTCTGCATTTTATATCTTCCGCCCACCGTGACGGAAGTTCGCTCGGCGATGCGCATATATACTGTGCGTCCAATACAGGTTTCGCCAAAGCCCCTAAAACCTTGTTTTTCATAAGTATGGTTAAAGGCTGAGTTATCGCAAAAGAACGCCCGAAGCCTGCCGTCAGCTGAACAAAAAGTTTAGCGCCCGTTTTATGAATTTCATCCATAAACAGTTTAAGCTTTTTAAACATTCCTTTGTTTTTATAAAGCCACCTTCTGCCGAGAAGGTCTCTTAATGGCGCAATTCCGGGAATAATAAGACCTACATTGTTTTTTGCTCTTTCAAGAAAAAAGTTTGCAGATTCTTTATCGAAATGATTAGGCTCCATCCACCCGAAAAGGGAAGTTCCGCCCATAGGACACAGTACTATTCGGTTTTTAATCTCAACATTTCCTATTTTCCACGGGGTAAAAAGAGGTTCGTATTTTTTATCCATAATTTCCTCCTTAAAATATCATAATTTTATTATATAATAAAAAAAAGAGTATTTCAATAGTGAATAAACGGATTTTTAATACAAAAAAACAAAATAAATAATTAATATTAACATATTAATTTGAATATAGTATTTGCAAGCATTAATTTAAAAATATCTTCATCATTTCAATTAAAAACAGAACACTTACCGTACACGGATTTTCCGTATATGATTTTGCTTTATGGTTTTTCCGCCTGAAAATTTTTAAATTTAAAAATAAAAAAAATTATTAATGTTTATTTATGAATTTTAATTAAAGTTTTCTATCCATAAAGACAAACTTCTTTCTTCATTAGTAATAATAATATTTTTCATTAAATTAATACTGTTATTTTTTTGATATTCAGTAAAACCTTTATAATACTCAGACTTTTCTTCGTTTTTAATATCTATGGGAATAAAACCTAAATTAATAAGTTCTAAATTCAAAATAAGTCTTCCAACCCTGCCGTTACCGTCAATAAAAGGGTGTATCATTTCAAATTCTATATGGTGCTGTGCTATTTCCGTAAAAATGTTATCTATATCTTTTTCAGTATAATCAAAATTCTTTTGTTTATAAAAATCCATTGTTTTATTAATGATATCTATTAAAATCTGCAATTCATTTTCAACATTTTCCGGTTCGGTAGGTTTATATTTTATATCGAAGGGATTACCGATAAAAACTTTACTTTTTCTTATTTTACCGGCTTCTTCATTTTGCGATAATACAAGTTTGTGAATTTTTTTTATAAAATTCAAATCTAAAATTAATTCTTTATTTTTTACTGAATTATAAATAAAATCAAATGCGTTTTTATGACCTATTATTTCTTGGTGTTCTCTGAAACTTCTTAAATTTGTTGTTACCCCTTCTTTTATTAAGAGCCTTGTTTCATCGTAAGTAAAAGTATTTCCTTCTATTGCGTTTGAATCATAGCTTATGGCAATAGACAGTTCATTATAGAACCGTTCTTTCTCGGTATCAGAAACATTTCTGTTTTCTTTTAATTTAAGATATTTATTATACAGACTATCTAAATTTTCTTCTTTCATATTTTCATTCTTTATTAATTTTTTTATTTGTTTTTTCTTGTTGTCTGTCGGTGTAATTAATTAATTAATTTATCTTTATATCTATTATTAAAAACAGCTGTATTTAATATGCAAACTAAAAATTGTTCTTATATTTGCCTGTATTTTCCATTTCTTTTGTATCGAGATCAAAGTTTATTGCCCAATATTCTTTTCCATTTTCTTGTTTGTTCCAATTCATCATAAATTTCTATATCCCCATTTTTTTTAATACAAGTCCATATCCATTCTTTACAGAACGGCAAAAACCAATTTTGGGCTTTTAGTTGCCAATTTACACCAAAAGTTTTCGGTAAATCATTACAACCGTAATATTCAACACCTTCGGTAACATTCTCGTTTTTCTTATATCCTGCTTCTAAAAAAATTGTATCAAATGCTTTATACATTAAATCAAAATTAAACTTTCTTCCGGAATTAAGCATAGCTTCTTCGTCCATTAAAATGTATTGAACATTTTCCATTTTCTTTTCTTCTTTTGGTTTTTGTTTGCTTGCTTTTTCTATTAACTCTTCTGTCATTGATTTATATTGTTTTTCCATTATTTAAGCTCCTTTTTAAAATTTAATAAATGTTCTTAAAAGTTCTACACAAGTAATTCCTTCCGGAGTACTCGGCATTATTCCGACTGTTCGATAAATGTACAGTACAATACCGACAAGAATTGAAGCACCGCAAATAATACCTAAACTAATTAAAACAATTTTAAATTTACTTGCTAAATTTTGCCAAACTCCTTCTTTGTTAGCACTTGTCATTGTCTGAAAGGCCGATACACTAATTATAATCATCGCAATTATTGCACTTGCTACGGCTAATCCCCACATTACATACTCTGATACTTGTAATACTTTGTATAAGCCTTGAGAAAGCTCATCAGTATTATTTTCAGAAAAGCCCGGTATATTAATCGGTGCAGTTAATAAAAAATTAAAAATATTCATTTTACCCCCCTTTTTCTTATGAATTTATAAATTTATTAATCAGAAACGATAAAGCTTCCGATTCTTTTATACCTTTATTAATACAAGCAATTTTAAACTTTGCTTTAGTATCTTTATCAACTCTCGTTGTAATAAAAATGTCTTTTTTATTGTCTTTTTTAATTTCCTTTTTATAGTTATTAACTTCTTTATTTTCTTTTAGAATTTTTTCTTCATTTTCACTTTTATTATTTTCTTTTGTGATTGAGTTTTCCTTATTACCTTCTTCTTCAATTTGGTTAAATTGATTAAATAATTTTAAATTTTTAAAACTTGTCATTTTTTCTTCTCCTTAAAGCACTACTTTTAATAATTCTTCGACAAAATCTTTATAATCTATTCCTACAGCTGATTTTTCGTCTATAGTTTTACCTTCGCCGAAAGAATCACTGCATTTAACCGAATTTCTTATACTCGTATCAAAAATTTTAGTATTAATCTTTCCAAAGACAGAAACTAAATAATCTTTTATATCTTTATACGATGTCGTTCTGCTGTTAACCATAGTTAAAAGAATTCCTGCTATATTAAACTCTTTATTGTCATATTTTTCAATTTGCACTAATGTGTTAATCAGTACTTCCACTCCCATAACCGAAGCGATTTCCGGCTTAACCGGAATAACTAAAAAGTCAGAAGCAAATAGTCCGCTTTTAGTCAAAATTCCCAAGGTCGGGCGACAATCTATTAATATAAAGTTATAATTCTTTTTTATTTCTTTAATCTTCTCATTCAAAATCTTATATTGCCCGACTGTATTTATTAATTCGTTTTCCGTCAATTCCATAAATGGATTAGCCGGAATTATATCAAAGCCCAATGATGTTTTTTGAATTAGTTCTTCTACTTTTAAATTATCATTATTAAGCCAATCTCTCACGGTGATTTTATTGCTAATGTCTCCGCAAACTCCGGTTAAAGTAGCTTGCGGATCAAGGTCGATAACTAAAACACTGTAATGCTTTTTTATTAGTTCAATAGCTGTTATAAAAACGGTTGTTGACTTTCCAACTCCGCCTTTCTGATTCACAAAAGTAATAACTGTTCCTGTTTTCATATTTAAATAATCTCCAATAAATAAATTGTAACAAAAAAAATTAAAAATGTAAAGTTATTTTGTAATTTTTTCAACAAAATAACATTTTAACAAAATAACAAGTAATTTTTTTAACTTTTTAACAAAATAACAAGTTAGTTTGTTAATAAAATATCTTTTTAACATTATTACAAGTTGTTTTGTTGTTTTTCTAACAAAATAACAAGTAATTTTGTTATTTTGTAATTTTTTTAACAAGTTATATTCCTAACAAGTTATTTTTTCAACAAAACAACAAGTTAGTTTGTTATTTTGTAATTTTTTCAACAAAAATTAATTTATCGGTTTTTATTATCAATAATTTGAAAATCATATAATGTAATGTCTTGTTTGACGGCTTTAAATGGGGCAAATTTCAATTTTAATGTTTTCTGAATAGTTTTTATCAAAATAATTAAAAAATTGCTTAGAATTAATTTAAGCGGTTTATTTGATTCTTGTTTTAATTTAAGTGAGAGTATATAATCTCGGCTAGTTTAATTTGTCCGTAAATCTGTCAGACTGTTAATTATTTTAATCTCAGTTTTAAACAGTTTTAATATAACTACTCGTTTTTTAAATTTATTTTTTGCTGTCTTGGGTTTAAATTATCTATATTTCTACACTATTAATTATAAATAAAAGAAAAATTGGTTTCCATTTTTTCTAAAATTTGTTTCCCATAAAATGGAAATGCTATATATATAATTTCCCTTTACTAAAGTAAAGGGAAAAATGCTAAATGGGAAACTCTCTTATGCTCTTTAAAATACATTTTTAGAAAATTATTGACAAATCTTTGAGAATTCGCTATCATTAAAAAGAACGGGGGGAAAATCCCCCCGTACCCCCTAATCATCGGGAAAGCCCGAACCTTGGTGTTAGCTTGAAAAACGATTTCCATATCAGATTTCAAAATTCTGAAGTTTTAAAAAAATTTAATAAGTTTTATAACGATAAAAAGTTTAAAAGTTCCAACGAAGCCTTAAACTTTCTTGTTTCTTTTGCTTTAGACAACTATTATAAAAACAGTGTTAGCTTGGATTCAGTAAACAGAAAGTTAAATATTTTAAATTCAAAAATTAATGAAATTAACAATAATTCGCTTTTTAATTATTTTTTAACATTGAGCCTTTACAATATTAAAACAAACGAAATATCTAAAATTACTCCTTCCGAAACTCTTTTAAATAAAGGTTACTACATAACAGAACTTCCGGAAGAAATTAAAAATAAAATTGATGAAATGAAAAATGAAATTAATTTTATCGATGATATATCTTTTTTAACAGGAGATAATAATGAAAATTAAGAACAGTCGTATTGTCGTTAAAACTAAATTTATAGATAGTACAAACGAAAACAGATCTTTTTATGACTGTTCGGCTAGTTACAATTGGGCTAATTATGTTACTAGAGACCACGGAAGCACAAACGAATTAACTTTTAACATTATAGATTCAAAAGGCAATAAACTCAATATTAATCAAATTAAAGAAAAATTATCATATCTGACTGCAAGTCAAACTTTAATTTGGGATAATCTGATTTCTTTTAGGGGAGACGAGAAAATATTTAATATTTTTAATGAAGAAGATTCATTTAAATTTATAAAAAAATCTATCGAAGGCTTTAATGACAATAAATTAAATTTCAATAATATAGATTATCTAACTTGCTACCACGATGACACCGAACATAGACATATCCATTTTCTTTTTTGGCAGAAACAACCGGAATTTTTAAATTATAAAGGCGAAAAAGAATTTCTAAAAAAAGGAAAGATTTCTATAGATAATTTAAATAATTTCAAAGAACTCGGCGAAAAATGGTTAATTGAAAATTATTACAGAATTTATAATTACAGAGATGAAATTATAAATTCTATTAACTGTTCCGATGACAATATTTTAAATTTTAAATTAAAAAATTTAAGTTTAAAACTTAATAAAGTTATAAATTATAATTCAAAAAATCTAGATAATAACTTAAAAAGAAGTATTGATAATATAGCAAACTACCTTTTAACTAATAATAAAAATAATTCGCTTTTTAACGATTTTAAAATAAAATTACAAGAAAGAGAAGAACTTTTAAATAAAACGAATAACTCTAAATTTTTAAACTATTCTGAAAAAATAATTAAAGATTTATATTCAAGAATAGGAAACAAAATAATTAAAACTGCAGTTTCTATTAATAATAACAATTCGTTATATAATAAAAAAGTTGCTCCGTTAAAAATTAATATCAATAATAAAAAAACCGTTAAATATTGCAGATATAAATTAAAAAAATCTTTTTATCAATTAACAAATAATTTAAACGATAGTTGCGTTAGTGAAATATTAAATTTTAAATCGCTGTTAAATGAAAAAGGTTCCGATTTTGATATAAGTAGGGGATAAAGATAAATGAGTAAAAAAATAAAATATATAATTATTATTATTTGCTCAATAGTTGCTTTTTTTATAGCAATGATTTTAAGTCATTTTATTAATACTTCTATTTTAGAAAATAAAGAATTTACATTTAATAATTTTTTTAGTTTAAAAAATGTTTTATTATCTCTGATTATATTAGTATTTTTAAGTGCTATTATTTTGATTAATTTTTATATTAAAAAATCTAAAAATAAATCTCAAAACCGATTCGGGAACAGAAAACTTCTTTCCGATGCGGAGTTAAATAAGAAATATAAAAAGAACACTTTTAAATCTATTAATAATAACGATAATATAGGAATTTTAGTAAAATCTAAAATAAATTTTAAAAAAGAACTGACTTTTAATTTAATAAACAATACGCACGGATTGGTGGTCGGTACCACTCGGAGCGGAAAAACTGTTAATCTTGTTGCACCACAAATTCAAATTTTTGCAAAATCTAAAGTAAAACCGAGTTTTTTAATCATCGATCCAAAGAAAGAATTATATGATAAAAATTCTAAAGTTTTAAAAGATAACGGTTATAATATTATGGTTTTAGATTTAATTTCTCCGTTAAAATCTAAAAGATTCAATGTTTTAAATAAAATTTATTTAAAATATAAAAAATTGATTGAATTACAAAAAATTGAAAATGTTACCGATGATTTATTAGTTAAAATTGAAGCTTTAAAAATAAATATTTCCGCCGATATCAATGATTTATTTATCGAACTTATACCGGAAAGTAATAACTCTGATTCTTTTTGGAAAAATAAAGCAAGAAATCTTTTAATAGGTTTGCTTTACGGCCGATTGGAAGATATGGCAGAAGCAGAAAATATCGAAAGTCAAAAAGAAGTTACATTTTCTCAGATATTAAGTATTATTAACTCCGACAAAGAAGAATTAAAGAATTATATTAATAACCGGCCTAGAACTTCTGAATGTTATATGAGATGTGCTGAAATTATTAACTCTGAAGCTGAGACAACAAAAGGCGGAATAATTTCACAGGCAACTGAAATTCTTGAAATGCTATGTGAAAAAGGAATAAAATATATATCGTCCGGTAATGATTTTTCATTTAAAAAAATAAACGAAGAGCCGACAGCTTTCTTTTTAATTGTGCCCGATGAAAATAAATCTCGTTATATTTATGCTAACTTAGTAATTAAATCAATTTATAAAACTCTTTTGGAACTTTCTCGAAAATTTAAAAATAATAAGTTTGAAAGACCTTTTTATTTTCTTTTAGAAGAGTTCGGTACTACCATAAAAATAAATGAAATTGCCGATTGGTTGAATATTGCCGGGGGAAGAAATATTTGGTTTTTACTTATTGTTCAAGAGCTTTCACAAATTGAAGAAAAGTACGGTAAAAACAATGCAACTAGTATTTTAGCAGGGTGCGGACTTAAAATTTATTTATTGGCTTCTGAAAAACAAACTCTTAACTATTTTTCAGATTTATTCGGCAGTACGACTTTTAATTCTAAGACAACTTCTATTTCAAAAAATAATAATAAAGAAAATGTATCTTTTTCCGAATCTGAAGTCGAAAAAAAACTTGTTTCTGTTGATGAATTAAAATCTAATAATTTCGGCGAAGGATATTTGATATATTCAAGAGATTTACCGGCAAAAACAAGCTTTGTCCCGGTTTATAATGATAACTATTTTAATATTGGTATGGCTGAAGAAGAAATAATAAATTACTATCATAAAGATGATGAGTTTTTTAATTATGATATTTCTTCTGTTAAATTTAATAAAAAATTAAATAAAATTCAAAAAAATAATAAATTTAATGATAAAATTAATTTTATAAAATCTACTTTTTTAACTTTGAAAATTAATAATAATGAATTTTCAGACGAGATACTTAACCGATTAAATAACAATAATACCGAAGGATTGATACAGCTTTTTAAAATGCTTCTTTTTCAAAATAAGGAAGAAGCAAATTATAATGATTTAAAAAATCAAATTAACGAATTTATTTCTGTACTAGAAGAAGGAGAAAATTATGAAGATTAAATTAAAAATCAAATCTGTTTTAATTTTTTTATGTATAATTTTTATTCTTTTTAGTTTGTGTCTTTTAGCGGTTAATAAAAATTATGCTTTTGCTGAAAAATATCTCAGTTCTTATTCGGTGTCTCTTTACAAGGATAGGTCAATTGGTGTTTTTGGTGATAAAGAAATCAAATATGTTAGTTCAAATAATTCGGGGACAATAAGAAGTATTTCTGTCAGCACAAGTAACAATACAGATTATACAGTAACCGTCAGTTATAAAACAACAAGTTCTTTTCAGTCGTCAACTATGACTTACAGAGAAAAAGAAATAGGGACAGGTAAAATTTTTTTAGTAGATACTACTACTAATGATAAGAAGTATGAAAATTTAAATTTTTCTGCCGGTCAGACAAGCACACAATCCTATGTTTTTAATAATTTAAATAATTATAGTTCGTATAGAATAGAATTAGTTTTTAAATTCAGAAATCAAATGAACGGAGAAAATTATGAAGTTTATACTACAGAAATTATAGATAATTCAGTTCCTATATTAAGTTCGAAGCAAGTCGGTAATGGAAGTTATACAAGTTCTTCTTTTACTATTAATGCTCCGTCCGATTCAGATATTTATGTAACTACTCCTTCGGGAAGTTATTTTAATTCTAATACTTATAATTATACTGTATCTTCTTCTGCACAGAACGGTTTATATAAATTTAAAGCTATTGACGAAACAGGAAATGTTTCACAGGAATATTCTGTTTATCTCGATTCTACAGCTCCTACTATTTCAATCACTAATAAAACTAATTATATTAATTATTCCGTCAGCGATAATATGATAGGGGTAAAATCGTTATCGTGTAACGGTCAGAGCATTAGTACTTCCGGAACTTTATATGTGTTGCCTAATAAGATTTATAATTTTATAGCTTACGATAAGTTAAATAATAAAAAAGAATATAGTTTTACTAGTAGCGATTTTGACTTCGATATAGTTTGGAATAATTTAAATTCTAATAGCTCTGATATGTTTAAATTTAATTTTAACAGCTCTATTACTGCTAAAATTAATAATATAAATTTAAATCCGGATACTTTTTATTATTGTGTTCCGAACGAAAATTATGAAGTTGTTTTTTCAGATATGTTCGGAAACTCTTATATTAAAACATTTAATAGCAGTAGTTATTTTAATTTAAAAGACAGTAATAATTTAAGTATCGATAATGTTTTTTATACTATTTCTTTTAAAATTTCAAATTTTAATAAGATTTTTATAAACGATACTTTAACTACATTAAATGAAATTAATTGTATTAAAAACGGAGAATATATTATTGCTGTTGAAGACTTATTCGGGAAACAGTATACAAATGATAAAATAACTTGTTTATTTGATAATTTTATTACAAATAAAACTTATAAAGAAATCTATTATGAAAACTCTAATAATTCTGATTATTATTATTCTTTTGAAAGTTATGAAAATGCTTTATTATTTGGAATAACACGAGAAAATAGTTTAATTTCAGAACATAACGATTGGATTGATCCGGAACTTCCTTTTCCGGGCGGTTGTCCTATTGCGGAAGGCGATACTGAAATTCCGGGCGGAACTTATTATAAGTATAAATCTATTAATAATAAAAACTTAATTGTTGCTTATTTTAGTTTGAATCTTTTAAATTCTGCAGTGGAGTATTACGCAAGTCAAACTATAAAAACTTACTATTATTATCAAAAAGATCCTTCGCCGGCTTATGAAAACAATAATCTTTATACAGAAAATTTAATTTTTAACGATTCTTATACTTTTAATTATTTTATTGGTGTTAACATTGAAATTTATTATAAAAATACCGGGGAAAAAACTAATTTTGTTTTTTCAGAAGCTAATAAAACTTTTAATAGCAGTGGAAGTTATGTTGTTAAAATTTTTGATGATTTTAACAACTATTACACTATTGATTTAACTATTGTTTCCGCTCAACCTATAATTAAATATGGAGTAGGAGTTAGTAGTACTACTTCAAATTTAGATGATACTAGATATTTTTATGATAATAATATATATTTTCAAATAAACGATATCGATGAAATGTCAAAATTAATATTTTACAATAGCGAAAATAGAATTTTGAATTTTTCTTTTGATTCACAAAATAATAATTATGTAATTGATTCTGAAGGCGATATTTCTATTTTACCGAATAATAGCATTGTTTTAATAAATCAGTCCGGAGAGTTCTCTGTTTTGGCTATAAACCATTCTTCCGGCCGTGTTAAATATAATTTTGGTATTTCACTGTCGGCGCCGGTAATTACTTTTACTGAAAATGATGAAAAAGGGAGATTAGAGATCACGGTTAAAAGATCAGCAGATTCATTTGTAGGTTGGACAGCTCCGTTTATAGAAATATATACTTCTACTGATAATAACAGTTGGGTTTTAATTAATAAAGATAACAGCCGACTTCCGCAAAATATAAGTAGTGAATCTTTTATTAATAGACAAGCTGTTTTTAATTTTAATTTGTCTGTTTATTATAAAGTTGTTCTTTATGATAATTATAGGGGACAAATTACTGCTTATAATAATAAATTATATTTAAGACCGTTGCCTGTTGGTAATTTTTTAAATGCTTTAAATGACAGTCAGTTAAGTTCTGAAATAAAAGCTGTAAATAAAAACTTAAAATTTAATTGGAGTTCAGATTCTGACGCAAATTTAAATATTTCAGTACAATATAAATATTATTCTGTTGGAAGTAATGTTTCTGAAACTTTTGTATATACAAGAAATACTATTTTGAACAAAGAAGGAAAATATATATTTACAATAGCCGACACCGTTAATAATAATTTTAAAAATTATGAAATAATAATTGATAAAACAGCTCCTTCTTTCGAAATTCCGGTCAATTCAAACGGTTATACAAAAGATTTTATTTATCTGTCCGTTCCTGAAGAACCTATAAATTCTTCAAATATTATTTTTACTTTTACTTTTGATAATCAAACATATACTTTAAACAAATACGATTCAGAAGGGAATAAGTTACAAATAAGCTTAATTAATGAAGGAAATTACTCAATAAATATAACTGATGAAGCCGGGAATATTTTTGAAACTTCTTTTATTTTAGATTTTACAGCCCCGAGCGGAACTCTTAATAATGTTATTAATAATGGCTATACCAATACTTTAAACGGTCTTCCTTTTATTAATAATTTTAATGACAATATTTGTCCTTCTAGTAAGATTACTGCAAACTATATTTATTATGATGTTAACGGTAATTCTTCTACCGGTGAATATACTTCCGGACAAACTTTAAAAAATGAAGGAAAATATTTAATATATATAACCGATTTAGCCGGCAATGTGTCTGTTGAATATAGTTTTATTATTGATAAAACTCCGCCTATTGCTTATTGTTCGACTTCTTTTCATAACGGAAAAACTAAAGAGAATGTTTCTTTTAATTGGGAAGAGCCGACCGAAATATATTTTGCTCCACTTTTATTTTACTATTCTTTTAATGGCACTACTTACTCGTATGAAAAAAATCAAATATTATTCAATGAAGGAAATTATATTTTTACATTAAAAGATGAAGCCGGAAACTATTATCAATTAAATTTTATTATAGATAAAACTCCACCGGTAGCAAAAATTTATGATCAAAATAATGAAGAATTAGCTAATAATTCAATAACTAATCTTTTTATAAAATTTAATTGGTCAGAAGAAAATTTAACCTCAACAATTAATAACGAAGTTTATACTAAAAATTCGTTTATTATAGATGAAGGAATTTATTATTTAACTTTAACCGATGAAGCCGGCAATCAAAGTATTTATACTTGTGAAATAAATTTTTCGGTTCCTATTTTACAATTTAAAAGTAATGATACCATTGTTTCTAGAAATAGCACAGTAAACGATGATGTTTTAGTAATTTTACAAGATAAATATAATTATCAAGTTTTTTATAAAGATAATAATAACTATGTTCCGTACAATTATTTTGAAATTTTAGATGATAAAAATTTTAAAATTATTGACAGTGGAAGCTTTAAAATTGATTTATCAAATAATTTAGGTTTTTCAATTTCATACTATATAAATCTTACAAAAACTGTTGAATATGAAGTTTTAAATTTTAATAATGAAATTATTGATTTTAGTAAAGCAACTAAAAATAACATAATTATAAAAAGTTCAGATAATTTGAATGTTATAACCGTTAGTAAAAACGGAGAAATTAAAAATTATAATAATAATTGTGAGCTTACAGAAGAAGGAAAATATAATATTACTATTACTAATAGGGCAGGTCTTTTTAAAACTTTTAATATTACTATAGATAAAACTCCGCCCGTGTTTAATGTTTTAAATTCTGAAGGCGATATTGTTCTCGAAGGCGACAGCTTTACAAACGAAATTTTTTCTGTTGATTGTGATGATGAATTTTATTTAATACAAATCTTCATTAACCAAAATTATAAAGGTGAGTATCAAAAAAATACTAAATTTGAAAATTTATATGGCAACATAACTTTAGCAGTAATAGATGAAGCCGGTAATTTTAGTTATATTAGTTTTGAAAATAAAGAGCAATATATTATGAACACTATGACTATAATATTTATAATAATTTTATGTGTTATTATTGCTTTTATTATCGGCATTGTTTGTTATTTTAAATTTTTAAGATTTCCTTTATTAGCAAGAAGAAAAAAGTTAAATAAAACTGTTAATAAAGAAAACAATACTAATAATACTGATAATGATGATAATAATATTAATGATATTCTAGACGATATCGATTATTAGAGTTCTACTGTATTTTATGAACATTTGTTCGTAAAATTTGTATTTTGCGAATACTTTATTTTATATTTATTTTTTTTATCTAGCCATTTATTGCTGTATTATATAAGGTTGATACGGTATATTTAAATTTATTTTTTATCTTCCCTGTTTGAGCGAATTCATCAATTAAATTATAAATTGCTATCAGTTTTTCTCCGTTATCAGTAAAAAAATAAAGATAAGTTTTTAATATTTTTTCTATTGCTGTTGGGTAATTATTTATTGAAATTTCTTTATAATGAGATATTTCTTCTATTAAATTTAAAAATCTTTCTTCAATTAAATAATAATTACTTTCTAAAGAAGCATTTTTAAATTTTTCTTTTATTATATTTATATAAAATTTAGCTTCTTCAGAAATTTCTCTTGTCTGTCTGTCTGTCTGTCTATTAGTATTTAATATATTAGTATTTAATATATTAGTATTTAATTGTCCTTGATTTTCTACCCCTTGATCTTCTAGACCTTGATTTTCTAGACCTTGATTTTCTAGGTCTAGTATTTCTAGTCCTTGTTTTTTATTATCTTGTGATTCATTTAATTTAGTTTCTAAATATAAACTGTCACCATAAGGTTTTTCAAATATATTATAAACATATTCTATACGACCACTTTCTGTCTGATTAGCATAAAGTTTATCAACTCTTATATATTTAAAATCTTTTAATTCTTTTAGAGTGGAAAGAATAGCACTTTCTTTTTCTGTACAGATTGAAATAAGACCTTTTATTGAGTAATTCCAATCGTCCGGTAACGAAAACATTAAAGAAAGTAGTCCTTTTGCTTTTAAAGAAAGTCTTTTATCACGCAAGTGAGTGTTACTCATTACAGTAAAATCTTTTGTTTTATGAACTCTAATAACAGACATAATTTAACCCTCCAAAAATAAAAAAATGCTCAAATTTAACAGCGAGCATTTGACAATTATTTAAAATTATATTATAATAAAATAAACAATTAATCAAAAGCAACTGCACTTGTTTTTGATTGATTAATAATAATTTGCCTTTATTATTAATCTTTAAAAAAGCACAATTAAATAAATTGTGTTTTTTTTATTTACTATATTTTACCAAAAACTAAAAATTTTGACAAGTAAAATAACAAATTTAAAGAGCTCTAGTAAAAATCTCTTCTCCGGGAAAATTAGAAACCTTTATTTTTAATCTTTTATGATTTGTTATCATAAAAAGGCACTCTCCCCTTTTGAGTTTTCTTATAATATCATAATCAATTTCAGTCAAATTCATAGAACTTCCGTAAAGCTCCATTAAATGATCTAAATTACGCCCTTCTAAATTGAAAATAAATTTATATTGTAAAGCATTTAAAATCGCATTTGCTGATTTTTTCATTTCTTCATTTGTTCCCATAAAAGTTTCGATATTTTGCGTTGCTAAAACAATACTTGCAAGATATTTTCTAACACGATTTGCGATATCGGCAACTGCGGTAAAAGCTATCGGCAATCTTGAATCTATTAATTTTTGAATTTCGTCAAAAACAATAGATAAATATCTTTCTTTACCGGTTCTGTCTGAATACTCTTTATTTTTAATTATTTCAGTCTCCATAAATCTAAATAAAAGATAAGATTGAGCATTACAAACAGAATAATTTTTCTGTGATAGAAGATTTCTAAAAGATAAAATAACAATATTATTATTTAAGTTTATAGTAGTCGGTCTACCCCATAACCCTTCATAGGCACCATTATCTATAAATAATTTAAGATAATTTTCGAGTTTTTCATATATCCTAATATTATAATCATCTTTTTCTTTTAGCGATATTTTTAGTCTTTTATTAACTTCTTTATAGATATCACAATATAAAGGAAAATCATCAGCAGATAATTTTGAAATATCAGTTTCATTGGTAATATTAAATTTTTTATAAATATCAGCAATAATATTAATTAATTTTGTGTTGCAATCTTCGGAAATTTCCGGAATAGCAAGTTTATGAAATGCCTGTAAGAAAATAAGCTGAGAATTTATTTGATTATCATTTAATGCGTTTTCTGTGAAATTAGGAATATTACCACTATTATTTTTTTGAGAATATATAAAACTTATATCTTTATTAAACTGTTCCACTCTTTTTTTATTATCTTCTTCATCATTAATTGCTTTTGGAAAAATTTGTAAAGGATTAATGCGTTCATTTTCGTTACCGCCCCCTACATCAATTATTGAAGCTCCAAATAAATTTCCTAAAAATCTGTATTCGTCTTCTACATCGAATATTATAATTTTAGAATTACGACAAGCCCAAGATTTTAAATCTAATTTTAATTTATGACTTTTGCCTTTGCCGGTTGTACCGAAAATTCCGACATTTCCGCTGGTTCTGTCTAAATCGCTATTATAACTTTTTCTATGTATCATTTTATTCCAAAGAACCGGCTGTTCGTTTTCATCTGTTCCAAGATAAATACCTTCTTTATCGTTTATGATATTACCTATAAACGGATAGCCTGCCGAAAGTGTTTCAGAAGGCAAATCAATACCGTATCTTGCTAATTTATTTGATTGCGAAGGGGCAATATTAAATATTACTTCTTCGCCCTTATATAAAAATCGTCCTTCAAAAATGCCATAAGAATGTAAAATAGAACTTACGGTTTTAATATTGTCTCCTATATCTTCAACTAAAAGAAAAATGTCACAATGAATAAGACATTCGCCTTTATTTAAATCATTTAGTAAATTATCAAAAATTTCAATATTATCATAAAGTTTATTTTCAACAGATTTTTTATTATTACCTTCGATATATTTATCCCTACAGATAGATAGAGCTTTTTCAATTTGTTTAATAGCATAAATATCATTAATTTTATTTAAATGAAAATAAGTTCTGACATAGTTTAATTCAAATAAAGGTCTAAGCCACTCATTATTTACAAATAGCGGAAATTTATCTATATAAAAAACTCCATATTTTACATTATCGAGTTCAATTTTATTAGCATAAAACTTAATTCTTTCCGGTAAAATTAAATCTAAATAATCTTCTTCTTTAATATCATCAAAAATTTTAGCAAAAAAAGTATCAGTATAACAATATTTGCTAAAAATAGCGATTTCTTTATTATTTAAAACTTTTGTATTTAATCCTGCGTTAATTAAAAGATTTCTAGTTAAATCAACTTCTTCATCAGTTACATTATATAATAATAAATAGTAGCCTTTTTTTAAGGGAACATTTTCAATATCGGAACTTTCTTCCGTTGATAATTCTTTTAAATTTTTTAATAAGATATCTATTTCATATAGTCTAGTAGTATTATAAGTATTTTTATTTTTATTAAATTGCTCTTCTATTTCATTTTTTAAAGTCTCATAAAAATTTATATTATCTCTATATGAAACTCTTTCATTTACCGCAATAATACTGCTTTTTTTAATATTTTTTAAAGCAGTGGATAAATTTTCAACTAAATTGTCCTGTTCGATATCGATAAGATAATTAAAGGAGTTAGGATAAATTTTTAAAACTTTTGAAAACTCGCCATTTATATAATTAATTTTATTATCAGATATATCTTTAATAGCAGATAAAAAATAAACATTATGTTTAGAATTTTTATTATATTCTTTAGGACTTAAAGCATATTTAATGCTAGAAAAAATAAAATTATATCCCCTATCAACTCCTGTTCTTATTAAACAAAAGACCGTAATAATTAATAATATAATTAAAAGTCCTAATCTTAAATATATATTAAAATTAGCAAAAATAATAATTAAGCCTAAAATAGCCATAATAGTTATAAATATTAAATCAGACCAATAGATATTTTTTGATATTTCCCTTTTTAATCGGCTTCTTGGCGGAATTATTTTCATTATCTTCCCCATTTTTCATTCTTTATTAATTTTTTTATTTGTTTTTTCTTGTTGTCTGTCGGTGTATTTAGTTAATTTATCTTTATATTTATTATTAAAAACAGTAGCTTTTTTATTATTTAATTCTTGCATTCTGTTTTCTTTTATAAGCTCTTTTCTAGTTTTTCTAGCCTGCAACTTACTTACATTGTATTGTTGTCTTGGACTTATTCTATTTCCTTCACTATTGCCATATCTAAATTTTTGTACTCCCCTTCTTGTAAAAGCGGAAGCTGTTGCTGTTGCTCCTACCGTTTTTCCTAAAACACCGCCACGAGAAGCTATGTTTTGAATAAAGGAAGTTTTTCCGTTTACAGAAGAAACACCGGAAGCACCATTTATTCCGCTTTTACTTCCTATCAGAGCTCCTTTTACTCCGATAGCTGTTGCTTTTAAACCGCCCCCTATAGCAAGAAGTGAACGCATTGAGCTAAGTCCTTCTTGAACTCCTAACCCGGAACCTATTAAACCGGCTACTATTTCTCCGCCCTTCATTGCAAATAATAAGCCACCTAGTAAAATGATAAGTTCTATTAACAGGTTATTCGCTCCCAAAGTATTTACTAAAATAGGACTTAATGTGCAATATAAAGATAATGCCAACATAATTCCGGTAACACCTAAAATTTTTGATAAAAGAGTATCTCGCCAAATTTCATATCTTTTACTATCATCTAAAATGCTTACCGATATCGGTATCGGGCCGATAAGAACCAACATAATTATTGAAAACAGTCGTTCGGCTAATGATAAAATCGTAATTAATAAAATAAAAATAAAAATACCGCCGAAAAGAATCGCCATAAAAACATTATACTCGTCCATATTATAAACTTTATTTAATTGACTTGCGGTAAGTTTATAAAATTTATTACTTGCTTTTTCTGAAATATTTACAAAATCATAAGTATCATTAATTAATTTTTCTTTATCGGAATATGTACTAATAATATTAAGAGCTAATATATCTTGCCTTAAAGTGTTTAATTGATTAGTAGTTAAATCTGTTTCTATTAAGTTTTTATCAATAACTTTTTTAACAACGGTAAAATATTTTTCTGAAATATATAATTTTAAATTATTTTTAATAGGTTCATTTAAAACATATTTTAATTTATCAATTAAAACATTATCAGTAATAGAAGAATCTTCTTTTAAATTTTCCAAATTATTAATTAAAAGTTCGTATTCTATAGTCTCTTGTTCCGATACTATATCTTCTTGTAAAGTTGTTGCTGCGACCTGTTCAAAAACTCGAGCACCCATAGACAATTCATTATTTGTTCCTGTTATAAATTGAGAAAAAGCGGAAGATAATGCTATTACACAAATAACTACCGGTATAACTAATATGTATTTTATAAAATTAAAAAAAACTTGTTTTAAATAAGAAAAAGTATTTTCTTGTACTCCGTTTGTCACTCCAACCATTTTACTTAAAGCCCGAGCGGAAACAAATATACCGGTTAAAATGAGTGCGGCAACAACAAAAACTATATAGATATTTCTTACTGTTTCATTCGTAGTTAAAATTTGGGAAACAGTTTCCAAATCTCCGACTTTAAGCCATAGATTATATAATTCTTCAATAATATCGAAAATCCATTTAGATATATTATAAAAGAATTCTCCTAACATATTCCCCCCTATTTAATAATAAATTAATTAAAAACAACGGTTGCTTCGGAAAAATCGACACTTACAAATTTAGATAAATTATCTTGCGTGCTGTATAAAATCAGTCCTAAATAGTGCATACCGTTATCGTCTTCTAAAGCCGTTATAAGAAAATTACCAAATTTAACATTCATAACAATTTCAATTTTATTTTCATCGATGATTTCGTTTATATAATAAAATTTTTTACCACCAGAAGCTATATCTAAAGCATTGTAGTCTCCCGGATCAGCTTCGGTTCCTAAAGTTTCTTCTATTTTATTTGTTTCATATTCGAGAAAAGAATTATACCAACCGACTCTTAAATCTGCTTCTTGTAAATTTTTAAGATCTGTATCGAGACTGTATTCGTTAAACTCTTTTATTTGTTTTATTTTAATATTTTTTATTTCTTTAATTTCACCTATCCAATACCAATAAGGACTAGAATCGTTTATTTTTGAAACGAAAATATAACGGTTATAACAATCGGTGCTTAAATATTTATTCTCTACAGTTATATCAAAATATTTTGAGAATTTATATTCTTTATCATCGTTTTGTGGAAATTTAGTCGGAACACAAGCTGACAAACTTAATGATAAACATATTATTGAACATATTATTAAAAATAAAGTATTTATTTTTTTCATACTTACTCCTATCTTGAAAATTCATTGTTTTTTGATTTATTCTTTACTTGCTTTAAATAATCTTCAAAAGTTAATGCTGTATTGTTTTCTTCTATTTCTATTTGTTTTTCTTTCTTAAATGCTTTAATTTCGTTTTCTAATGAAAACTTTTCTTCATTTATAATTGTTGCGTCGAATGTTTTTATAGAGTCACATAACCATTCGTGTTTATATGATAAAAATTTTGTTATATTTTCTATGTCTGATTGATTTAATTTATTTAAAGAAATATAGCCGGAACCTTGACGATGAATAAAGCCTACTTCTTCAAAAGATTTTTCTAAAAGTCTATAGCCTTTGGTTGTATTTCCTAAAGACTTTTCCATTTCTTTTGTATCGAGATCAAAATTAATAGCCCAATATTCTTTTCCATTTTTTTGTTTGTTCCAATTCATCATAAATTTCTATATCCCCATTTTTTTTAATACAAGTCCAAATCCATTCTTTACAGTACGGCAAAAACCAACTTTGGTCTTTTAATCGCCAATTCACGCCAAAAGTTTTAGGTAAATCATCACAACCGTAATATTCAACACCTTCGGTAACATTCTCGTTTTTCTTATATCCTGCTTCTAAAAAAATTGTATCAAATGCTTTATACATTAAATCAAAATTAAACTTTCTTCCGGAATTAAGCATAGCTTCTTCGTCCATTAAAATGTATTGAACATTTTCCATTTTCTTTTCTTCTTTTGGTTTTTGTTTGCTTGCTTTTTCTATTAATTCTTCTGTCATTGATTTATATTGTTTTTCCATTTCTTTAGGCTCCTTTTTTATTTTATATAGTATTATTATACATTGAATAAAGATTGATTTCAATGTAAAAAAAAGCACAAAATTTGCTTATTTTTTTCATTTACTATTTTATTATAAATTTTAGAATCAAATATTTGTATGTAAAATTAAAAAATGAAAACTATATATGATATTTAAAACTATATATCCAAATTTTCTTCCGAGAAAAGGGGACTGTCGAGAAATTTGCTGACAGTCATATCAAATCCACGAGCAATTAAAATAACCGTCGACAAAAGATTGTCTTTAACAGTTTCGTGCATTATGTTTTTTAAAGTAGAATGAGTAATTCCGCTCTTTATTGCAAGTCTGTACTGAGTGATACCTTGACTTTGCAATAATTCTGAAATTCTCAAAGCAACCGCTCTGTTTACATTATTCATTTAATTTACCTCATAGTTATTTATAACCATATTTTAGTATTTAAAATTTTGTATATATGGTTGCGTACAACCATAAATAGTGTTATATTATTTATAAAAGTTGTTGAAGGAGTATTTATGTTAGATAATAAAGTATGTTTCACAGGCCATAGAAATCAAAAATTGCCTTGGGGATTTAATGAAAATGATAGAAGATTTAGATTGACAAGAAAAGAAACCAAATCAGTAATAAAAAATTGTATTAAAGACGGTAAAAGGTATTTTATAACAGGAATGGCTTTGGGGTTTGATATGATGTGTGCTGAAATAGTATTAGAATTCAAAAAGAGATACTCCGATATTTTTTTGGAATGTGCAATTCCTTGCAAAGGTCAGGAAAAACTATGGGATTTAGAACAGCAATTAAGGTATAAAAATATTCTTAATAAAGCTGATAAAATTAGGTGTATTTATAATCATTACGAAAATGGATGTATGCAAGAAAGAAACAGATATATGGTAAATTCTTCTTCACTTGTAATTGCATTGTTCAACGGAAAAGAAGGCGGAACAAAAAAAACTTTGGAATATGCCTCTAAACAGAAAAAGGAAATAATTGTTATCGTTCCGCAAATTTGAAAATAAATTTTTAAACAAATATTGACAAAATAAGATATTTATTGTAAAATAATATCAGTAACTTTATACCATACCAAAAATTTAAAGGTTACTAAAATAAGGGAATTTTCCCGTAAAGCTCTGTCCCTGTTTTATGCAGGGACATCTTATATACAAAGGATTTTTAATAAGGGTCTTAAAATTTAAAATTAACTGATAGGCTGAACTTAAATTAAATAATGTACTGAATTGAAATTAACTAATATGCTTAGTTTAAGTTAATTTATTGAACTTAAATTATTTAATATTGTGAACTTAAAATTAGATAAAATATATATTTAAATAGGGAAAAATCAGGGGGAAATATGAAGTACAGAATAGGATTGGATATAGGGGTAACATCGGTAGGTTGGGCTGCTTACGAATGTAACAAAACAGGCGAGCCGCAAAAACTATTAGGATTAGGTTCGAGAATTTTTGAAGCTGCCGAAAATCCGAAAGACGGAACGACAGGCGCAGCAAAAAGAAGGGAAGCGAGAGGACTCAGAAGAAGACTCAGAAGAAGGGCGCACAGAGCCGAACGAGTGCGAGCCCTTTTTTTGAACTCTTTTAAGGATACGGATATAGAAAATGTAAATATTCCAGACATATACAAACTGAGAGCGGAAGGTCTGGACAGAAAGTTAACGCAGGAAGAATTATACGCACTGCTCAGATATTTTGTAAAACACAGAGGCTTCGAGTCTACAAGGAAAAGCGAATTAAAGAGTAAAGATACGGGAAAACTGCTTGCCGCCGTACAGGAAAACGAAAAACTGTTCAACGAAAAAGGATATAGGACAGTCGGCGAAATGCTTTATAAGGATACTAAGTATTTTGACATAAAAGACGGGAAAAGAATATATCATACAAGAAATAAAGGGAAAAATTATTCGAATACTTTTGCAAGGAAGGAATTACTGAAAGAAATCGAATTGATTTTGGAAAAACAAGTTCAGCAAGGACTGATAAGCAAAGAGTTTAAGGAAAAATATATTGAAATATTCAAATCGAGAAGGTCCTATGACGAAGGTCCTGCATATCCCAGCAAATACAGAATTGAAAATTACCCCGTAGGTAAATGCCCGTTTTATAAAGACGAGTACAGAGCGCCGAAAGCAAGTTATACATTCGGTTATTTTACTGCACTGCAAAAAATAAACAATCTGAAAATAACAAAAATTAAAGGGGAAGAGCGGACATTGACAGACGAAGAGAAAAGGTATCTTTTCGAAAAAATAAAAACCGCAAAAAGCCTTGCATATGAACAGGTAAAAAAACAACTTAATATAGATACTGACGCAAGATTCAATTTGTTAAGTTACAAGGGCGCAAAAAAGGAAATGAGCGAGAACGAATACGAAAAAGCGGTTTTCGTGACAATGGCTCAAAGCTACGAAATAAGAAGCAAACTTAACGAAGAAAACAAGGGGAATATCCCTTTAATCGATAAAATAGCGGAAATAATTTCACAGTGCAAAAGCGACGAAAAAAGACTTAAAAGATTTTCCGAAACCGAAGAAACCAAATTGCTTACCGACACTGAAAAGGAAGGATTACTCGAACTAGATTATTCAAAGTTCGGCTCACTGTCGGTTAAGGCTATGAATAAAATAATACCTTATCTCGAACAAGGACAGAAATACGATACAGCATGTGAAAGTGCAGGCTTTGATTTTAAAATGCACAGCGGAATGCAAAAAGCAAAAAAACTTAGCGATAAGTATCTCAAAGAAGTTTTGAGTGAAGAAGAACTTGCAGAGCATAATATCGGTAACGGAAAAGGTATATTAAAAAGTTTACTTGACGAAATCAATTCGCCCGTTGTAAGACGCTCCGTATCTCAGACGATAAAGGTTTTAAATTCCATAATAGATAAATACGGCTCTCCTTGCGCTGTCAATATAGAACTTGCAAGAGAACTTTCAAAAACACATAAAGAAAGACAAGACATAAAAAGAGAAAACGACGACAGAGAAAGGAAGTATGAAAGTATAAGACAGGAACTTGCTTCAAAGTTCCATAAATCGAGTATTTCTCCGTTAGAGATTATGAAAGTCAGATTATACGACGAGCAGGGCGGCAAGTGCGCATACAGCCTTACGCCGTTTGACCTTGACAGAGTAATTAACGAACCCGATTATGCAGAAGTAGACCATATAATTCCGTACAGCCGTTCCTTTGACGACAGATATTCAAATAAAGTTCTTGTCAAAACCCGTGAAAACAGAGATAAAGGAAACAAAATTCCTTTTGAGTACTTTGGAAGTGACGCTAAAAGGTGGAATAATTTTAACGACTTTATAGCGGCACACTACTCTTTAAATAAATTTATCTATAAAAGAAACAATCTTTTGCGTGAAACATTTACCGAAAAAGACGCAATGGAAAGCAAACAGAGAACTTTGAACGATACAAAATATATTACGAGATTTTTATATAACCTAATAAACGATTATCTCTATCTCGATACTTTGGAAAATAAAAAGAAGCAAGTTATTGCCGTTAACGGCAGAATTACCGCATATCTAAGAAAGGTTTGGGGACTCAAAAAAGTTAGAACGGACGGCGACAAACACCACGCAATGGACGCCGCCGTTATCGCCTGCGTAACCGACGGTATGGTCCATAAAATTACAAGATACAACATAAAAAAAGAACTCGGTAAAAAGTTCGATGAAGGAAAAGTTTATTTTACAGACGCAGACGGCGTCCTTTTGGAAAGTGACGAGTACGATAAACTCTATTTAGACCAGAAGAAACCTTACGAGGGATTTGTTGAAGAACTCGATATTAAACTTTCCGAAAACCCTGAAAAGCTTGCCGTTAAATATCTCGATAAACTTAACGGAATAGGATATGAAAGTAAAGAGATTAACGAGTTTAAACCGATTTTCGTATCCCGTATGCCCGAAAGAAAGGCAACCGGTTCCATTCATAAGGAAACTATCCGCTCCGCCCGCGCTATCGATAAAGGATATTCATCTTCAAAAACAGAACTTACAAAACTTAAATTAACAGCCGATAAAAGCGCAATAGCAGGTTATAACGAAAAGGCAAAAAAGGACGACAGATTGCTTTATGAAGCGCTCCTTGAAAGATTGCGGCAGTTCAACGGAAATGCAGGAGAAGCCTTTAAAGAACCTTTTTATAAACCTACTCAATCCGGCCTGCAAGGCAACCCCGTAAAATCGGTGTGGATTGACGAGAAGATTACCGACTATGTCCTTTTAAACGACGGCAAAGCCCTTGCAAACAATGGTCCTATGTTAAGGACGGATATATTCTATAAAGACGGTAAATATTACTGCGTACCAGTATATGTAAAAGATTACTATTCCAAAAAATTACCGAATAAAGCGATATGTGCAGGAAAAAAGTACGAAGATTGGGATACTATTGACGACAGTTACGAGTTCAAATTTTCACTGTACAAAAACGATTTAGTGTATATTAGGGATAAAAGTCCTTTTAATCTCGAACCGGCTATCGAAGGCAATAAGGAAAAAATACAACTTAGCGAAGGACTTTTCTATTATCAGGGAATAGACATTTCATCAGGTGCAATCAACATTATAAATCACGATAATTCTTATAAAACAAGGAAAGGTTTAAAAACCATACCTGAAATAAAAAAATACTGCGTCGATATTTTAGGCAATGTAAGCGAAGTAAAAAGCGAAAAGCGGGACGACAAATGGGATTCATAAATGTCTTTATAGGCTCTGAGTGCGATATCAGGGTAAAAAACAATAAACTTATAGTTACCGAAGAAAATCAATTCCCTTTGGAAGATATAAACTGCGTTATGGCGGATAATTTAAAGACAAGCATTACGCTTTACGCATTAAACGAACTTACAAAAGCAGGTGCGGCGGTAATAATCTGCGATGAAAAACATATGCCTTCCTCTTTGATAACAACACAGGCAGGGTATTTTAAAAGACTTTCGGTTTTAAAGGCGCAGGCGGAAATATCTAAACCGAGAAAAAAAGGACTCTGGAAGCAAATAGTCATAAGAAAGATAGAAAATCAGGCGAATTGTCTCAGGATTTACGGAAAGGAAAAGGAAGCATTAAAGCTCGAAGATATCAGTAAAACCGTTGCAAGCAACGATTCCGACAATAAAGAGGCGGAAAGCGCAAGACTGTATTTTACCGCTCTTTTCGGCAAAGGTTTTACAAGGACAAGCGAGAGTAATATAAACGGCGCATTGAATTACGGGTATGCTATCGTCCGTTCGCTTATAGCAAGGCAACTTGCGGCAAGGGGGTTCGAGTGCGCTTACGGAATATTCCACAGAAGCGAACTTAACGCATTCAATCTTGCAGACGATATTATGGAACCTTTCAGACCTACGGTAGACGCACTCGTATATAAACTTTGCATGCAGGGAAGTTTGGAAAACAAATTCGATAAAAGGCAAATCTTCTCGATAGTGGACGCCGATATAAAAATTAACGGCGGAAGATACACTCTTTCAAGGGCTGCGGAAATTACGGCGGAAAGTTTGCTTTCATACTTTAAAGGCGAAAGTGATAAACTCAATATGCCTTTGTGCATAGAGATAATACAACACAGTTATGAGTAATTTTATGAGATTAATAGTATTTTTTGATTTACCGGTAAAAACAAAGGAAGAGCGGCATATGGCAACTTCTTTCAGAAACGCTCTTGTCAATGACGGATATTATATGGTGCAGTATTCGGTTTATGCAAGGCTGTGCAACGGACCGGACGGTGCGGAAAAACATTATGAAAGATTAAAAAAGATTGCACCTTCAACAGGCTCTATAAGAGTTTTGAGCGTGACGGAAAAGCAATATGCTTCCATAAAGATAATAGCAGGCGAGAAAAAACCGCCGGAAAAAGAATCAAAATACATTCAGCTGACATTTATTTGACTTAAAAAATCAAAATTTTAAAAAAAAGCAGAGAAAAAGTTAAAATAAAAATATTTAAATTTCATTGTTTTCTATATATAAAGAAAAACACCTTTTTATAAGGTGTTTTTCCTTTTTTAAGTTCTCTTCTATTATACCATACCAAAAATTAAAAGGGAACTAAAACGGATTTCCTGATAGATTGCCGCCTGATAGTATTATACCATACCAAAAATTAAAAGGGAACTAAAACTTGAGCCGATGTTTGCTGTTATGCGCGATAATTATACCATACCAAAAATTAAAAGGGAACTAAAACCATACTCTTTTTCAGTTGTCTTATCTTGATATTATACCATACCAAAAATTAAAAGGGAACTAAAACCTGCTGTAATGATATTGAACAAGTCCCAGCATTATACCATACCAAAAATTAAAAGGGAACTAAAACTTTAGGCTATGTTATAAACGAAATTGAAAAAATTATACCATACCAAAAATTAAAAGGGAACTAAAACCAATGTGTGAGTTTTTCCATATATTTTTATATTATACCATACCAAAAATTAAAAGGGAACTAAAACTCAACAAGATTACCGGTAATAGCAGTATAAATTATACCATACCAAAAATTAAAAGGGAACTAAAACCGTGAACTCATGCGAGGATTTGACGCGAGCATTATACCATACCAAAAATTAAAAGGGAACTAAAACCATAAAACGCCCTCACTATTTTATTTATTCATTATACCATACCAAAAATTAAAAGGGAACTAAAACACCCGAATTATCGGATGTAAATAATTTTTCATTATACCATACCAAAAATTAAAAGGGAACTAAAACAAACTTTTAACTACGAACTGCGTTTTGATTATTATAGCATACCAAAAATTAAAAAAACTCAAAATTAAAAGCAAGGCGGGTGCCTTGCTTTCGGGTTTTTTAATTGCAGTTTTTAATTTTCTTTTAAGCAAAATCGAAGTAAATATTTACCGTTATGGGCATTTCCATATAGAATATGAAAAATTCGATATATTTTTTCGAGTCGCTGTCGGTTTTGAGTTCAAATGTGTTTTCGCCTTCCGTAAGCGCATTGCCGTCGGTATTCGCAATGGTGTAGCCGTCTTTTAAATTGATATTCAAGGTAAAATCGGTATCGTCTGCACTGATTAAAGTGGCGGGTAGATTAGCAACAATCATTTCCCGTTCGTTATCGAAGACCATATTCCAGTTTTCGCTTGTGTTAAATGACATTTCATATTGATTCATTACAGCGGTAAATTCGTTGTTTTCTACCGTTAAAGAAATAAACGGTTCGAAATCGAAATAAACATAAATATGCATTTCGTATTCGCCGGTTACAATTTTGAATCGGAAATACTTCTTTTCTGTATCTGTTTCAGTCAGAATTTCGAATGTGTAGGCAATTCCGGAAGTAATGGAATTATCGCTGAAATCTTTAACCGAAAATCCGCTCATAGGTACAAGAGTTGCAGTTACAGTGTCGCCGGCGGGAAGTAAGGTACTATTAATGTGGGCTATAAATGTCTGAACACTTTCGCCGAAAGATAATTCCAATTCCCAGTTGTCGCTGTCTGCAACAGGCATATTGTTTTGCATAATTACATTAAACGAGTTGTCGTTTATTGTAACGGAAAGGTAAGGTTCTACATCGAATGTAATATTAAGGGTTATCGTAACGCTGTTTGAAAGGTCGCTGGAAGTGATTTTTATCATATATATTCCGTCAATCATTTCGGACAAAACATCGTAAGAGGATATCGAAGCGCTTCCGTAATATTTTGCTAAAAGATTTTCTGTCGCAACGGAATTTTTATAGAGTTCTATAAGTATATAGGGGTTTGCGGTATCGATAAAAATCTGTTCGGAAAACAGAATATTGCTGACGACATAAATATCCGAGCTGTCTTTTTCTATCGGGGTGCTTTCCAAGGAAATATTGTTTAATCTGCTGGCAGTAAAGCTTATATCGTCATTTGCGATACCTTCAAATTCAATATGTATTAACAAGCCTGAAACGACAGAATCGTTACTATCTTTAATTTCAATGTAAACGCATTCGAGTTCGCTTAAATATGTTTCATTTGCAGTGTATCCGCCTAATATATCATAATTCAACAAACTTACAAAGTAGTCGATACTGTGAATTACGGGGATATATACAGTGCAGTAATGTATTTCGCTTGTGTAAATAATATTGTTATTGCTTTCACTATTATCTATAAAGTTATAAGTTATATCGGATATAAAATTATGCGGACTTGAAGAGAAAAAGAAGAGTTCGAGTCTGTCTTCGAATTTGTATTCGCCCGATATTATTCTCACTATATAAGAATTTCTGCCTTTAATAATGTTCATCGTTTGCGGGGAAAGTAGTTCTCCGTCTTGGTTTAAAAATTCGAGAGTATAGTTTTTGAATTCGTTATCGAGAAGAGTAAAAGTAACATCTTCGGTGTCGTTTTCGGATTCGAAGAAGTACATCGGGAACATTTCATCTGCATAGTCAGTATAAACATAAGAAGAGTTGTCAGTTTGTAATACAAAATCGTATTTTATAATGTATTCCTTTGTCTCGACAAGGCTTGACTCGTCGGCGCCCGAATAAACTTTAACTAAAAATTTATTTATCATTTTTACATTTTTTAAATCGAACGCATTTCCGTTTTCGTCTGTTATTTCATATCTGTAATCGGAATATCCGTCTTTTAAAGTTACATAAATGTTTTCGATAAAATTACTGCCAGGCTGTAAAATACCGTTTCTTTCTTCAACCGGGCCTTCGTTAGTCGTTGCGTAAATTTCTTCTATATAAGTAAAATTATTTAAATACAGGTAGAAATAGAAATAAACATTTTCGCTGTTATTGTTAATCTCTATTTTTTGTATTTCGGAAATATCTATTGTATAAATCGTAGCATTGCCTATACTGATATAGCTGCTTTTACCGTAAATGTTTTTGAAAGTTAGATTAAGAGAGTAGTTTGTTATTGCAGGGTTTTGGAATGTTAAGGTAAGGGTTGTTTCTGTTTTTGACAAGTTATAGTAATTTGTCGATTCGTCGGTATCGAAAATCGTATCGTTAACTTTTATGGAAGAGAATAGATTTTCTACCCTAAACATATAATCGGTGATTTGACCGTCTGTATAGAGAAGATAAAAAAGCAAAGTGTTTCCTATATCTTCTTCTTCTACGGTATAAGTTCCGCTTGCTACGCCGTTAAGTATCTCGTTTTCGGGATTTTGACTGTTTAAATATAATGTATGGGTTGCGTCCAATTTAGTTATGCTAATGATATCTCCGACATTTAAAACGGTATCGTTATTGACTTCTTCTCCGTTTACGGTAAATGTCACTAATTGCTGAAAGGTCAGGGTAAGAGTGAGAACTCTTTCGCTGAAATTTTCTCCCGATATAGTAAATTCGACTCTTGCAGAGTTACCTTTGATATCGTTAATAGAAATACCTATTGTTTCGTTAGTGGCATTTTCGGCATTCAAGTCGTTTCCTAAATACAATTTATAGTTTACAAAATTAACGTTGCCGCTTAAAATCAATTCGACGAAGAGGGTTTCGTTTATGTCTGTATCGAAGGGGACTTCATATGAGAAAGAATTTCCTTCTCGTTCTGCTTCGATTTGTTCTCCGCTTCCTATATTGATTTTAATTACCGAGTTATCGTTGATTTGAACTTCAACGGGAATATTAACCATAACAGGGTCAATATTGGTATCGGCAGGGATGAATTTTGCTGTGTGTGAGCCGCTTTCCGTTAGCACCGTTTCGGGATTTTGCCAGGTCCAAACGCCGTTTAATTCGGTAGAAGTTGCCGCAGTGGAGTCTTCTTGCGCACAAAGACTGTATGTAACCTTTCCGCCGGATATTGAAGATTTTGACAGTGCGTCATTTTGCAATACCGCACTCGATACGGGATTTGTTTCTATTGTTGCGGGTTCGCCTTTTTCTATTAATCCTTCAAAGCTTATGTTTGTATACTGATTGCCGCCGGAAAAAGCAAAGTTTTTAAAATCAGAACTTCTTATTTCAACCTTTTGCAGAACAAATTTTTCGCCTATATTCTTGTCAGGCTCGTTTGTCGTTTTGTTAACGAATGTTCCGTTCCCGACTGCTATAATGTTAATACCGCTTAAATCGGTAACCGTTGCGCAGCTCAATGTGTAGTAATCTGCGACGGTAAAGAAAGATTGGGAATCCAAAGCGTAACTACCGTCATAATATTTTCTTATATTTTGGTATTTAGTTAAAGAAGTATTTGCGGATATACTTAATGTCGCTTTATTTATTACAAATGTTTTTTCTGCTGTTAAAGCATTGTATTCTTCGCTTTCGGCAACGCTTGCAACCACTATATAATTTCCTGCGTCGGTGGGCGCATTTTCAAGTTGGTCTCCCTTTGTGCCGTTGTTATTTGTATAATAGGTAAATTCAACGGTACCGCTCTTTGCGGTTGCCGAAGGTATTGACGGATTTTCACCGTATGTCCAATTTTCTATCGTTAGTTCTTCCGTCCATTCGTTGTTTTGTTTTTCAGGAAGGGTAGGTGCGGTTACGGTTACGGGCAGGGTGACTTCCGTCGCACTGCTTCCGCCGGGTTGGAATATTGCGGTACAATTTATCGTCCCCGTGCTGTCAAGTACCGTAGTTCCGTCTTTCCAGCTTAAGCATAATGATTGATTAAAACTTATGCTGCCGAGCAGTGAGCCTTTTTCGGCGGTAAGAGTGCTGTAATCCAATACTACAACTTTGTATTGATACGAAAATTCTTTGTTTTGGTAATATAACGTTACATCGTATATTCCTTGTTTGGTTTTGTCGTATGTAGTTTCGTATTCAGTGTCGGCTGCTTTTATTGCATTTTTTTCCTTGCCGATTATTGCGTTGTATACTGCGTCGGCACCGATTTGAAATTCTTCGTTAAGATTAAATACGATTTTTGGATTCTTAACTTCTATTCCGGTTATTTGCTGTGTAGGCATGCAGCCTGCTAGTATTATAGTAGTTACTAACAATAAAACTGTAATTATAACTAATAATCCCGATTTTTTCATATTTGACTCCTTTTTTTAATCTTTAATATAATAAAATAATTATATAAAATTGTTTAGTATATTGCAATAGTTATTTAAGAGATATTTATTCGGATAATTAATAGAAAAAGTTTTTAATCCGGTCTTATAACCGCTTCTAAGTAGCGGATATTTCCGATATAATTCGTCACCAAAAATTTACTTGAAATATAAAAATTTTTCGATTCTAATAAAATTTTTCATAATTTTTAATATTAACAGTAAAATATTATTATGAAAGATTTTTTAAAGAAAAATTCCGATATAATTTTAACTTGTATTTTTATTATAATCGTGGCAATTTTAGGAAGCATTTTCGTGAATCTTGGTAAAGACTGGTTCGATTCCCTTTTAAAACCTTCGCAGTGGCTTCCGGATTTTGTTATTTCCCTTTTGTGGACGGTTATTTATATTTTGTTTGCCGTCATTATTTCAGTGCTTTTTAAAAAAGAACTTATTACAAAAAAAATTATAGTTTTAGCAGTTTTAAACGGAATACTGAATGTTTTATGGTGCCTTGTTTTTTTTACTTTAAATCTTCTCTTTTTAGGAAATATAGTTATTATAATAAATGCTTTTTTTGCAGTGCTTTTATTATCCGAACTTGTTAAAACAAATAAAATTTACGTGAATATTCTGTGGATTTATCCTATTTGGATATTCATTGCAACTTCTTTAAATACTGCCCTTTGGATTCTTAACTAACGATAAAAAATGCAAAGCAGAGAAAGCCGATACCAAATAAGATAAAGTTATAAACTCAAAAGAAGATAAAGTTATTAAATTTAAATCACGTTCAATTTTATAATTTTTTATTTATTTTTCATTAAACATTATTGATAAATTTTATATTCTAAATCGTCGGTATTTTTAAGGTATTGACTTTTTTATATTTGTTATATAATTTAAATACGAGTACGAAATTCCATTCCCTGCGATTGCTGTCTTTTATCATTCTCTGAAAATCGGGACGATTGTCGTTTGTACCCGTCATGGCACGGTCGATATAAGTGCCGAGTATCAGAATGTTATTTTTTTGAGCGTACTCCTCGCACACTCTGAGTTGCCCTTCGATAGACTGCTCGGATTGGTTATCCGAACTATATCTGGCATATATCACTGTAACACAATTTTATGGACACTGAAACCAGTTAACGTTAAAATTAATATTTAAAGTTTAATTATACTGTTTTGGACTGTATTATAT
>CALVMC010000002.1 GCA_944342015.1 uncultured Clostridia bacterium | reverse complement strand
ACTGAAATAGGCAGTTATGCGTTTGCAAATTCCAAAGTAAAAATAGGAGTCGGTTCTTTTAATATTAAAATTATAGGAGATTACGCTTTTGAAAATTACGAGTTTGTAAAATTCGACACCTATACTTCCTTAACGAGTATAGGAGAAGGGGCATTTAAAAACGCAAAAACAGAAACGGGTAATTTAAACGAAAAACATTTTCCTGCGCTTGAAGTCATTGGAGACTATGCTTTTTCGGGCTTTAGAAGTTTTTCCGATAATATTTCTTTTATGAATTTAAAATACATAGGAAAATACGCATTTGAACTAACTAAAATCAAAAGAGCCGAATTGAATGTAAAGGAAATTCCCGAAGGACTTTTCAGCGATTGTTATTATTTAGAATACTTTTATAATTATCTAAGCGATTTTACAGAGGTCGTTATCGGAAACAGTGCATTTAAAAATTGCATAAGTCTTATAGGTGTATTTTTTGAAAATCAAGAGTCGCAAAATTTGGCAGGATCGTTTTTTAACGATGCAAATTTAGATTTTTACCACATAAGCGAAATGTTAAAATACGGAGTGCTTAACGGGAGAACATTTAATAAAAATGCGGTATATCCTTTTATCTATTCGATAGGTGACTCTGCGTTTGAAAACTGTTTAAGTCTTTTACATTTAGGTACGGAAAATACATTTTGTTTCGGAATTACCGATTTAAGAAGTGTTGAAATTTTAGGGGAAAGTGCTTTTTCAAACTGCGTTTCACTGAACAGAATTCTTTTCGGAAATTCTATAAAAGCAATACCTGATTATGCATTTTTTTACTGTACTTATGTTACGGGTATAATGTTTACAAAAGGGAATACAGAAGAAAGTAAGGAAACAGATATTAACGGTCTATGCTATAATTCTTCGATTACCGAAATAGGAAATTACGCATTTATGAATTGCGGGGTGTTAGTTGAAAGCGCGATAGAAAGTTATGAGTTTGCTTTCCAAAATTTAAATACAATCGGAAGTTACGCTTTTTATAATTGCCGGCTTCTTTCCGATTTATCTCTTTATGATACAAGAACCGTAAGGGAGCGCGCTTTTGCTTACAGTTCGCTTGAAAATGTTAATTTCTTTAATATTGATATTATAGAAAGTTTGGCTTTTGAAAGCAGCTCTTTAAAAAGTATAAGTTTAAAAAATTCAAAAGATTTGACAATCGGCGACAATCCTTTCTTTAACTGTTCCGATTTAAAAGCAGAAAATGTGGTTTTAAAAGGACAAGAAGGTATAATCGAATTAAAAAAAGACATGCTTATTAAAAACGGAAATACGATAGTTTCCATATTCGATTTAAACTACAATAGAGATCAATTACAAAGTGTTAATGACCAAAATTATAAGCATATAAATTTTGACGAAAATATAAATAATGTAGGAAATTATGTCTTTGTCAATTTGGAGAGTGCAGGAAATATTATCATACCCGATAATATTCAGAAAATAGAAGAGAATGCTTTCTTCGGTAACGAGGATTTCGGGACCCTTATATTCACTTCACTAAACAGTCCTGTTTTAAATTCCATGCCTATTGTAGAGTCCTATGAAATCATCAATTCATATACAGGATTACAAATTGAGACTACTACTAATACATATATAAATTTAGATGCTCTACGATTAGCTCATATTGGAATACTTTTTAATTTGATAAATGAACAAACAAACAAATATTATTCAAATTGGTTATATTACATTAATGAAAATGATGAGGCGGTAATTATGATGCTGCTTTACAGCACCGATTATTATGACATTAAAATTCCCGATTATCTCGGTGGCAAAAAAGTTGCATACATTGCCGACTGCGCTTTTTCAGGGTGCGATCAGTTGCAGTTTGTAGGTCTTCCCAACTATCTTAAAACAGGCGGCGTTACATCGAGGACTTTCGATAACTGTCCTAACCTTCGTTGGGTTTATGACAGAGCTGATTGTTATATGAAATCTGAAAACATAGCTTATTTCTTTTTTGATAAAGATGCAAAAAATAATACATCGCCTTATACGGCAATTGGCGGCGTTATTTATGAAAAGGGAGCTTACAGTAACGAAAATGGAAATATTGAGACAGGATTAAAACTTATTTATGTTCCTCGCAGTCTTTATAAAAGAGCATGGTTTGAAGATAGTTATGCCGGTATTAAAATTAGATATCCGAGTGCATACAAAACCGAACTCAGGATCAGCAATAAGGTAATAGACGATAAAGTAGAGTCAGAGGAAAGCGAAGAAGGAAAAATCTATAAAGTAACCGCTCACGGAGTAGAGCCCGGCGCTATGCACAATTTAAAATATGTTGAGGTTGTCTATCTTCCGAACGGATTCCCGTATTTTGGAGAAGAAGGTGCAGAAGATTTAAAGGAATATTATTTTAAAGGTTGTAGAGATGATCTTAAAGTTTTTAACGATTCCAATTACGATCTAAGAATAGAAACAGGTTGGATTCAGTTTGTATTTGATTTCGGCATTACTATCGGAAATTATTCGTATACTAGAGCGCAATTAAAAAATATGCAAAAGTCTAAAGAAATAATTTCTAATGATGAAACAATAAAAAAATTTAATTATTTAAATGATCTGTACTCACAGGCAGACGAAGTTGTATTGCAAAATTTTAATAAGAAAAAAGTGGTAGATAAATCATATTTTGTTACATTAGGAGATCGGAAAAATCCAAGAAAATTTTTATCTATAAGTTCAGATGATTATGAATTTGTTAAAAGTGTTGAAGATGCCATTGATAATTTAGTCAACCCAGAAAAAGCAATTGGCGGAATGGATGTATTAACCGGAAGCGCTCGTGAACTTGTGAATTTGAAGTTTACTAAAGATTCATTGAAGTTAGTTTTCACAAACATAAAGAATCTCATAGGTAAATATTTAAATCAAATTTTTGGATTGTTAGATACAATGTCGAGATTCATGTTTTTATGGAATATTCCGATGTTGAAAACAGGTATTGCTTTTATAAATGATATGATACTTCAATTTAATAACAATCTATGGTCTTTTATACTCGAAGGAACACTTTTAAATTTTATTACCATGAGAAACATTGAAATACTATTAAGATCATTTACCTTCGGTGGGTTGATAGCATTACTTTTCGATATAGCATGGGACGGTGTTGTTGACGGCTATCTGGATATTTCGTTTAAAGACGGCTGGCGTTATAAATTTAATCAAAGAAAGGAAAATCTCGAACGTCGCAAAGGATCAGAGCTCAGCGCAGGTGCACAAATACTGTTGACATTCTTGGGCGATAGTTATTTCGACAAATCTTTCCAGGATTATCTTATAAGACTTTAAAGAAGTAATAATTCTTCCAAGCTAAAAGAAGCGGAAATATTTCCGCTTCTTTTTTTATCTGAAAACAAAGTTTATAATTAACGATAAAAATTTATGGAGAATAAGCCGTTTAGTCTGAAACGTATAGAGTATAATAGTTAAATGCCGCTTCCGTCTAAAAGCGATATCCGTATAGTCTTAAATGAATAGAGTATGAACAGTTCAGATTTAAATTATAAATAGTAAAAGCCTATTTATAGTTTAAAACTTATTAATATTTATTTTGTATTCGGTGAAAAAACTTATTAAAATTGCAGTTTAATAAAATACATATATTTGCCAAAGAGCGGGAAATAATTTATACTGAATTATATCGATTAAATTAAAACGGAAAAATTATGGACAGACAAAAGCATATAAGAAATTTTTGTATAGTAGCGCATATCGACCACGGCAAAAGTACCTTAGCCGACCGTATTGTCGAACTTACCGGTGCGGTAAGTAAAAGGGAAATGAAAGAACAGCTTCTCGATAATATGGATATAGAAAGGGAAAGAGGTATAACTATAAAACTTCAGACCGTTCGTATGTATTATACGATGGACGGCGAAGAGTATACTTTTAATCTTATCGACACGCCGGGACATGTGGATTTTACTTATGAGGTTTCCCGCTCTCTTGCAGCTTGCGAAGGGGCGATTTTGGTAGTTGACGCAACTCAGGGCGTGGAAGCGCAGACTCTGACTAATGTTTATCTTGCAATCGATAACGACCTTGAAATTTTTCCGGTAATAAATAAAATAGATTTGCCGAGTGCGGATATAGAAGGGGTTAAAAAGGAAATAGAAGATGTAATAGGTCTTGACGCTTCCGATGCGCCTTTGGTTTCTGCAAAAGACGGCACGAATATCGAAGATGTTTTAAAGGCAATAGTAAAAAAACTTCCGCCTCCTTCGGGCGATGAAAATGCGCCTTTAAGAGCTTTGATATTCGATTCTGTATACGATAACTATAAAGGTGCAATATGCGTTTGCAGAATTGTGGACGGTTCTGTAAAAGTAGGGGACAAAATAAAAATGTGCGCAAACGGAAAGACTTTTGAAGTTACCGAAGTAGGAGTATTCACTCCTAAGGCCGCTCCACGAAAGGAACTTCTTGCGGGCGATGTCGGCTACATTGCGGCGTCCATTAAGACGGTAAGCGATATAGAAGTGGGGGATACGGTAACTTTGGACGGGGCAAAGGTTGAACCTTTAAAAGGATACAAAAAGATAACGCCTATGGTCTTTTGCGGAATATACCCCTCAGACGGCGCAAGATACAACGACCTTAAAGACGCACTCGAAAAACTTAAACTCAACGACGCATCTTTGCAGTACGATAACGAAACTTCGGCGGCTTTGGGCTTTGGGTTCAGATGCGGATTTTTAGGGCTTTTGCATATGGAAATTATAGAGGAGCGTTTGGAAAGGGAATTCAATTTAGACCTTATCACAACTGCGCCCAGCGTTTCTTATAAAGTTATAAAGACGGACGGAGAGGAAATGCTTGTTTCAAATCCTACGCACTTGCCGAGTGTTTCGGAAATCGATTATATGGAAGAGCCTTTCGTTAAAGCCACGATATTCACACCGCCCGAGTATATCGGCTCCATTATGGAACTTTGTATGGATAAAAGAGCGGAGTATCTCGATACGGTGTATCTTGACCCCACAAGGGTAAAACTTGTCTTCAATATTCCGCTGAACGAAATAATATATGATTTTTTCGATTCTTTAAAATC
The DNA here is from genome assembly GCA_944342015.1 of uncultured Clostridia bacterium. Lineage (GTDB taxonomy): Bacteria > Bacillota > Clostridia > Christensenellales > CALVMC01 > CALVMC01. Next base: position 191,025 of record CALVMC010000002.1, on the reverse strand, counting down.
GAGAACGAGAGGGTACGCAAGTTTGGATTATGAAATGGACGAATATAAAAGAAGCGACCTTGTAAAACTCGATATTCTTTTAAACGGCGATGTCTGCGACGCACTCAGTATAATAGTTCATAAAGATAAAGCCTATGCAAGGGGCAGGGGTATTGCCGAAAAACTCAGAGACGTTATTCCCAGACAAATGTTCGAAATTCCGATACAGGCAGCAATAGGCGGTAAGGTTATAGCAAGGGAGACGGTAAGGGCTATGAGAAAAGACGTTCTTGCCAAGTGCTACGGCGGCGATATCACGAGGAAGAAAAAACTTCTTGAAAAACAAAAGGAAGGAAAAAAGCGTATGCGCCAGGTAGGTTCGGTGGAAGTTCCGAGCGAAGCCTTTATGTCCATTCTTAAACTCGATAAAAATTAAAAAAATAATTAATCAATATATGACGGAAACCGGTTTATACATTCATATACCTTTTTGCAAGTCCAAATGTTTTTACTGCGATTTTCTTTCTTTTACTTGCTCTGAAAGTTTGCAAAGCGAGTATTGCTATGCGCTTTCAAAAGAACTTAAAATAATCTCGGAAAAATATCCCGATATAAAAATAGATACGGTATTTGTAGGCGGCGGAACACCGTCCGTGCTTTCTTATGAAAATGCGGAAAAAATTTTCAATTCCGTTTATAGGTACTTTAAAACCGAAATAAAGGAATTCACGGTAGAATGCAATCCCTGTTCGTTCGACAAAGAAAAGGCTTTATTTTATAAACACAACGGCGTAGACAGGATTTCACTCGGAATACAGTCTTTTGACGACAATATTCTTAAAACAATAGGCAGAGCGCATGACGGATTAACGGCGAAAAAAGCCTTATATGTTGCAAAAGAATATTTTTCGAACATTAACGGCGATTTGATAATAGGTACTATGAAAGGAAGCGAAAAGGAAGAAATAGAATCTTTAAAAGAACTTATATCTTTCGATATTCAACATATTTCAACATATCAGTTGATTTTGGAAAGAGGAACGGCGTTATATAATAAAACGGAAAAGAAGCAATTTATACCTTGTTCCGACGATGAGTCTGCCGAAACTTACGAAAAGGTTACGGATATTCTTAAAACGAGTCACCCGAGATATGAAGTCAGTAATTTTGCAAAACCGGGATTTGAATGTAAGCATAATCTCAAATATTGGAATTTCGACGATTATATAGGCGCAGGGCTTTCGGCGCACTCTTTTATTCAAGGTTACAGAAAGGAGAATACTTGTGATATAAAAAGATATATTGACGATATAAAAAATAAAAAAACGCCTTATGTTCGTTCTCGAAAAATTTCAAAAAAAGAAGGCATTAAGGAATATGTAATGACCGCTTTCAGGACGGTCAGGGGGATAGACATGGAAAGGTTTAATAGTATTTTTAATGAGAATTTTATCAAATATTTTTCAACAGCTTTAAGGAAAATGAAAAATTATCTTGATATTTCCGATAACTATATTTCAATAAAACCCGAATATTTTAATGTTCAAAATTCCGTTATAGTTGAGTTTATTTAATTTAATTGATTAGTTGTATTTATATTTATAATCATTAATTAATTGTTTTAAATTAGTTTTAAAATTTCGATTTCAATAAATAATTTTTTTCCAAAATTTGTAATAAAACTATTGACAAAGATTATAATTAAGGTATAATTAAATTAGCACTCAGAATAACTGACTGCTAACAACGACGAGGTTCGATTGCTAAAATGGAAAAAGATTTATCCGAAAGAAAGAAAAAAATACTTCAAACTTTAATAGAAAGTTATATTATAAATCCCAGTCCCGTGAGCAGTAGCGAACTTAAAGAAAATTTTTTGCCGGAAGTAAGTTCGGCAACTATAAGAAGCGAACTTGCAACGCTCGAAGATATGGGTTTTTTGGTGCAACCGCATATATCCGCAGGCAGGATTCCGAGCACAAAGGCCTATAAGTATTATGTAGACGAACTTATGCACGACAGTCCTTTGGGCAAAAACGAAGTCGAAAGGATAAAGAAGCATTTTCAAGACAGGTATATAAATATAGAGGATATAGTAAAGCAAACAGCAAAACTTATAAGCGATGAGACAAATTATACTTCTATAATCGTTCTCAACGATATAGACAGAATAAAGCTCAGGGAAATTAAACTTGTCGATTTATCGGACGGCACGGCTCTCGTACTTGTAATTACCGACAGCGGAGTGCTTAAAGACAATGTAATTCAGATACCCGAAAATATAGGCGGGGATATAGAAATAGCAAACGGATTGCTCAATAAAATATTTGCAGGAAAAACCGTAAAGGAAGTCAACAGCGCAAAAAGCGAAATAGATTCGGAGATGGGTGAGTTCAGAGAACTTTTCGACAGGGTTTTGGAAGTACTCATAAGTTATACCGGCGCCCAAGGACAAAAGGTTTATCTTGAAGGAGCGACGAAAATATTTCAGCATCCCGAGAGCAAAGATATCGAAAATGTTAAAAACTTTTTATCGGTCATCGATAAAAAGGATAAAATATGTCAGATTTTTTCCGACAACAACGATTTTAATTTCGATATTAAAATAGGAAGCGATGTCGACGGAGAATTAGACAACTGCGCTATGGTAACGGCAAAATACTCTATCGGCGGAAAAGAAATAGGTCATGCAGGAGTAATAGGTCCTTGCAGAATGGACTACAACAAGGTAGTCAGCGTAATAAAAACCGTAGGAAATATACTTAACGATTTGTCGCCCAAAAACGACAGCAAAAACGATAAGGAGGAGTAATGGCTAATTTAAACAATAATAACGATAATAATAAGGATAACAAACCGGGTATATCCAAAGAAGATAAAGAAGCATTGCGTTCTACCGATATTTTTAAAAACAGTTTTTTCAACTACGATTTTTCGAATATTAAAAGACATAATCCGATAGAAACCAACTCCAATTCGGAAAAGGTTCCGCATCAGAAAACTGTCAGCGAAAAGACGGTTATTATCGATGACGAAAATGCGGAAAAAGATATTTCTGTTAAATCGGAAGAAAATTTTGAAGAGAAAACAGAAATATCGAAAAAAGGTTCGGCAAGTGATAAGGAAAAGGACAATTCATCAAATAAAGTTGATCATCTTTCAAATTCGATAAAATCGGAAGGTACTAAAAGTTCAGCCATTGAAGAAAAAGATGATGATTATATCGAAGATTTGTCATACCAAGACGACGAAGACGAAGAAGATGAAATCGAAGAATTCGATAACGAATCCGAAGATGAAGAAGAACTCTCTGACAAAAATCAAGCGCAACTTGTTCCTAAGGAAGAACTCGATAAACTCAAAGATTCTTATTTAAGGTTGAAAGCCGATTTTGAAAATTATAAGAAAAATAATAAAGAAGTTGCCGGAAAAATGTATAATGAAGGGAAAATCGAAACGCTGATAAAAATCTTTCCCGTTTTAGACAGTTTCGATTTAGGACTTGCAAGCGCCGACGAAAGCGCTAAAAAGGGTATGACCGCAATTTATAAACAGTTTACGGAAATACTTGCGAAAATGAATGTAAAGGCTATCGATGAAACTTTTGTTGATTTCGATCCTAAAATTCACGATGCGGTTATGAGCGTCGAAGATTCCGAAAACAGCGGTAAAGTTGTCGAAATTCTGAAAAAAGGTTACAGGTTAAACGATAAAATACTGCGTTACGCCATGGTTAAGGTAGCGCAATGAAAATATAAATATTATAAGAGGAGAAAATATTATGTCTAAGGTAATTGGAATTGATTTAGGAACAACAAACTCCTGCGTTGCCGTAATGGAAGGCGGCGAAGCCGTAGTTATCGCTAACGCAGAGGGCGGAAGAACTACACCTTCCGTTGTGGCTTTCAGTAAAGACGGAGAAAGACTTGTAGGACAGGTAGCTAAAAGACAGGCGGTTGCCAATCCTGACAGAACCATAGTTTCTATCAAAAGAAAGATGGGTACTAGTTATACTGTGAATATAGACGATAAGGCTTATTCTCCGCAAGAAATTTCCGCAATGATTCTTTCAAAGTTGAAGGAAAATGCAGAAAGTTATTTAGGTCAGAAGGTAACTCAGGCCGTTATAACGGTTCCTGCATATTTTTCTGACAGTCAGAGACAGGCAACTAAGGACGCAGGAAAAATCGCAGGTCTCGAAGTTTTAAGAATTATAAACGAGCCTACTGCAGCAGCTCTTGCTTACGGACTTGACAAAGTAGACAGCGGCACCCAGAAGGTTCTTATTTATGACCTTGGCGGCGGTACCTTCGACGTATCGATACTCGAAATAGGCGACGGCGTTTTTGAAGTTCTTGCAACAGGCGGTAATACCATGCTCGGTGGCGACGATTTCGATCAGAAAATTATGGATTATATCGTAGAAGATTTTAAGGCTAAGGAAAACGTGGATTTGACAAGCGATAAAATGGCTATGCAGAGAATTAAAGAAGCTGCAGAAAAAGCAAAAATCGAACTTTCCGGCGTGCTTAAAACCGTTATAAATCTTCCGTTTATTACTTCAAACGAATCGGGACCGAAGCATCTTGAAATGGAAATATCGAGAGCCAAATTCGACAGTCTTACTCAGGATCTTGTAGAAAAGACAATCGTGCCCGTAAAACAGGCTTTGAAAGACGCAAACATTTCTCTCGAAGATTTATCCAAAGTTATTCTTGTCGGAGGTTCGACCAGAATTCCTGCCGTTGTCGACGCTGTCGCAAAAGTTACCGGTAAGGAACCTTTTAAAGGTATTAATCCTGACGAATGCGTTGCAATCGGTGCTGCTATTCAGGGAGGCGTTCTTGCAGGCGATGTTAAAGACGTTCTTCTTTTGGATGTTACTCCGCTTTCGCTCGGTATAGAAACTCTCGGCGGTGTATTTACCAAACTTATAGAAAGAAATACGACTATTCCGACTTCAAAATCTCAGATATTCTCAACTGCCGTCGATAATCAGCCAAGCGTTGAAATCCACGTTCTGCAAGGCGAAAGACCTATGGCGGCAAACAATAAGACCTTAGGTAAATTCCAGCTTGACGGTATCGCTCCCGCTCCCCGTGGAATTCCGCAGATAGAAGTTACCTTCGATATCGACGCTAACGGTATAGTTAATGTTAAAGCCGTAGATAAAGGCACGGGAAAAAGTCAGAATGTTACCATTACCGCTTCAACAAATCTTTCGGAAGCAGAAATCGAGAACGCTGTCAAAGAAGCTCAGAAATATGCCGAAGAAGACAATAAGAGAAAAGAAATTATCGATGTTAAAAACGGCGGCGAACAGCTTATTTTCTCAATAGAGAAATTCCTTAAAGAAAACAAAGATAAACTCGAAGCTGCCGATATCGAAACATTGCAAAAGGCGGTTGAAGAAACCAAAAAGGAAATCGACTGCGATGACTTGCAGAAGATTAAATCGGCTATCGAAAAGCTTTCCAATACTTCTTCGCCGATATTCACTAAACTTTATCAGAACGCAGCCAATGCCGAACAGGCTCAACAGAATACTGCAAATACCGTTCCTGAGGAAGATATCAGCTATCAGACGCCGGGTGATATTACCGGAGAACCTGAAATTAAATAATAATAAATCGGTTAAGGAAACCTGAAAAATGGCAGAAAAAGATTTATATGCGATACTCGGATTACCTAAAAACGCAAGCGACGCCGACATAAAATCCGCATACAGAAAACTTGCTAAAAAATATCATCCCGATCTTTATGCTTCGGCGCCCGCTTCCGAAAAGGCAGCGGCCGAAGCAAAGTTTAAGGAAATTAACGTGGCTTATGGTATTCTCAGCGATCCACAGAAAAAAGCATATTATGACAGATACGGAACAGACAATCCCCAGCATGCAGGCGGAGGAGGATTTTCAGGATTCGGGTCGGAATTTTCCGCAGGCGGATTCGAAGATATTATTAATAATATTTTCAGTTCGTTTGCAGGAGGCAGGGCTTCTCATGTGGACAGGGCTAATGCCCGCATCGACGGCGACGATATTACCATTAAACTCAGTATCGATTTGAAAGAAGCCGCTTTCGGTTGCGATAAGGAAATTACCGTAAAAAGAGTGGAAAAGTGTTCAGACTGTAAAGGTATGGGTACTAAAAACGCAGGCGGTATGAAAACCTGTCCAAAATGCGGCGGAACGGGCGAAAAAAGAACGGTTCAGAATTCCATATTCGGTCAGATTGTCAATACTACCGTTTGCGACGAGTGTCACGGCAGGGGTAAAATAATTACAGATCCTTGTAAAACCTGCGGCGGAAGAGGGGAAATCGTTAAATCAAGAATAGTAAAAGTTTCGGTTCCCGCAGGCGTTGACAGCGGACAGTCAATGACCTATTATAACGAAGGTAACGCAGGTAAAAACGGCGGCGCTAACGGAAATCTTATCATTCTTTTAGATGTCAAACCTCATCCCAAGTTCAAAAGAAAGGGCGGCGATTTGTTTGTAGAAGTTCCGATTACCTTTTCTCAGGCAGCATTGGGGTGCAAGGTGGAAGCTCCGACTCTTTCCGATAAGGTTGTTTATGTCGTTCCGGAAGCCACTCAGTCGGGTACGGTTTTCAGACTTAAAGGAAAAGGTATTAAACTTCTGAGAAAAGATACCTACGGCGATTTATATGTTACCATAATTGTGGAAACGCCGAAAGGCTTGAACAGAGAACAGAAGAATATTCTTGAAAAATTTGAAAATATAACTTCCGCATCTAATTATCCGAAAAGCAAAAAAAATTAAATTAAAGCAAGGTCAAAGCCTTGCTTTTTTATAGTTTATTTTATTTATGTCCGATTTATAATTTTTAGTTTTTATTATAAATGAATTGTATATTCGAATAAATTGATGCTATAATATTTCTATGGAAAACTTTTACGATATAATAATTGCAGGCGGCGGTCCTGCCGGACTTTCCGCTGCGATATACGCTTCGAGAATGGGAGCAAAAGTCGCAGTAATAGAAGGTATGGCTGTGGGCGGTCAAGCGGCACTTACTCCGAAAGTCGAAAATTATCCCGCCCGTGAAAATGCGTCGGGTTTTGAAATAACTTACGATATGCAAAAGCAGGCAGAAAGTTTCGGTACTGTTTTTGTATACGGCAGCATTGAAAAAGTTTCTTTAAAAGACGATGTAAAAGCCGTATTTCTGAAAGACGGTTCTCTTTTAAAATGCAAGGCTTTTATAATATGTACGGGAGCTATTTCAAGAAAACTCGATGTTAAAGGTGAGGCTGAGTTTACGGGAAGGGGAGTTTCATACTGCGCTACTTGCGACGCTAATTTCTTTAAAGAAAAAACCGTTATCGTTGCAGGGGGTGGAAACACTGCTCTTACCGACGCTTTGGTGCTTGCTTCTCTTTCGCAAAAGGTGTATATTGTTTATAGGGGCGATAAACTGAGAGCAACTCCCGTGCTGATACAAAAAGCGCAGGAAAATTCCCGTATTGAAATTATGTATCGCACGAAAATCGTCGAACTTAAAGGCGATGAGAAATTACGCTCCGCAATACTTGATGTAAACGGCGTTTCAAAAGAGATGCCGTGCGACGGGATATTTGTTGCGATAGGATATATTCCCAATTCGGAAGTCTTTAAAAATGAAATAATTACCGATGATTCGGGTTATATTATTGTAGATAAAAACGCATTGACAAATGTTAAAGGAGTTTATGCAGCCGGCGATGTTACAGACGGAACTCTTAAACAAATAGTTACGGCGGCGGCAGGCGGAGCCCTTGCAGGAGAAAATGCAGGTAAATTTGTAATGGAGATAAATAAATGAAATATTTTGGAACAGACGGAATAAGAATGTTGACCGAAAAATTTTTGGAAGATTCTTTCAGTGAAAGACTTGCAAAAGCTCTTTGCAGCGCTTTCAGCGTGAAAAGGGTAATAATTGCACGTGACAGCAGAACGGGCGGCGATAAAATCACCGCAATGCTTGAAAAAGGTCTTAAAGATTTCGGAGTGGAAGTTTTGGATTTAGGGATAATTCCCACGCCTGCCGTGGCTTATTATACGGTTTACGAGCGAGCCGATTTCGGCATTATGATAAGCGCATCGCATAATCCGCCCGAATACAACGGAATTAAAATATTTTCTAAAAAGGGAATCAAAATAAGCGCAAAAGAAGAAGAGGAAATAGAATACTATCTTGAAAACGGATTTAAAAAATTTACCCCGATGTCGAGTTCGGTAAAAAGTATTGACGGAACAAGTTCTTATGTAACATACATATTCGATAAAATAGAAAACAAAATCGAAAAAAAATATAAAGGCATTAAAATTCTACTCGATACCGCTTGCGGAGCTACTTGTATTGCAGCTCCCGCAGTATTTAGGGGATTAGGCGCAAAGGCCGTAGATGTAGTAAACGGTAAGTTCGACGGAGCGAAAATCAATGTCGGTTGCGGTTCAACCAATATCGAAAGCCTTGATGTAGATAAAAAATATTTTATAGCTCTTGCTTTTGACGGGGACGGGGACAGAGTACTTGCAAAAACTCCCAAGGGAAGAATTATCGACGGCGACGCAATTATGTATGTTCTTGCACTATATCTTAAAGTTAAAGGCAAACTCAATAAAGACACCGTTGTGGGAACCGTTCTTACCAACAGCGCCCTCGAAGACAAACTTTCAGAATTCGGAATAAGCCTTGTAAGGACAAATGTAGGCGATAAATACATACAAAAAGAAATGATAGACAACGGTTTATCGTTAGGCGCAGAACAGTCGGGGCATATCATTCTTGACGGAACGGTAAAAACCGGCGACGGCATACTTGCGGGAGCCTTGCTCGTACAGGCGCTTTTGGAACTTAAAATCGATCCTGACAGATTGGATTATTATCCGTATCCGCAAGCCAGCATAAGCGTTCCTTGCGAGGATAAAGGCGAGGAACTTTGTCAAAAAGAAGAACTTTTGAACTTTGTCGATGAATGCAAAAATCAGGGTTTCAGAATTATTCTTCGTCCCAGCGGTACCGAGCCCATCGTAAGACTTATGGCGGAAGGTCAGGATTACGATAAATTGGTTCAGATACTAAAAGAAGGGGAAGAATTAATAAAAAACCTTTATGAATCGATAAAAGCATAAAATATTTTAAAAAAAATTAAAAAAATATTAAAAAAAATGTAAATTTTATTTGACAAAAAAAATATAATGTATTATGATATTAGCGAAGTTGAGGTTACAATGAATTAAATGTTCGCACCTTGACTCGTTAAAAAGCTCATAATTTCCCCCTTATCATATAATGAAGTAAGGCGGCTAAGGCGAAAGTCTTAGCCGTCTTGCTTTATACCGATTTCTATTTTTATTAATGTAATTAAAACTAAAACAATAATTAATCAAAATATTATTATTGATTTAAAACAATTTAAATAAAACATAGTTATCGATTTATCGAAAATCAACTCTTTAATTGAATATTTTTATCATAAGTCATTTTAATTTATTTTTCAAAAAAACAGTTAATCGGAAATATAGTTTGCCGTCCTTTAATATAATTTATCTGTAAAGAATTTATAAAGGTCGGTTATGAAAAAAAGATATAGTTTGATTGTTATTGTCGTTTTGTTTTTTACTTTAACCCTTTCAGCTTGCAATTGCAAATACATTGAAAATTCAAGCGGCGAAAATACTCAAAAACATTTTTATGAAATTAATGCCTATTTAAATACCGATTATAAATTACTCGAATGTGAAATGAGGGTAGATTATGTCAATAAATTCGAAAAGTCGAAAAACTATATAGAGTTCGACTTGTATCCTAATGCTTTCAGTCAAAACTCCATTTATAAGCCTGTAAGTTTTCAGAATATAAATTTGATTTATCCCGAAGGAATAAGTTACGGTTCTGTAAAAATCAATTCGGTAAAAAATAAAGGAAATAATTTATTTTACGAGATTGTGGATTTCGACAGCGTATTAAGAATTTATCCGCAAGAAAAAATTAAAAGCGGGGAAGTTTTCAGTGCGGAAATCGATTTTACCGTTCAATTTCCTTGCGCCTTTCACAGATTGGGATTTTACGATAACTGTTTTAACGCCGGTAATTTTTATCCTTCGGTATGTCAGGAAAACGACGACGGTTTTGTCCACGGAAATTATCATATAACAGGCGACCCTTTCGATACCGATTACGCCGATTATGAAGTTTATCTTAATGTGCCTCAAAACTATCTCGTTGCGCACAGCGCAACGGCGGAATGGGAAACAATAAACGGTAAAAGAAAAACCATTTTTATAAAAGGTCAAGATATCAAGGATTTTGCTTTTTCGGCATCGCAGAATTATAAAAAAATAAGCGGGGAAACAAGTTCGGGAACGGTTATTAACTATTATTATTTAAATGAAAAGTTCAGCGAAACAGTATTGCGGACGGCGTTAAAAGGATACGAATTTTTCGACGAAGCTTTCTGTAATACAGAGAAGAAGAAGTTCGATATCGCTCAAACCTATTTGTTTTCCGGCGGAATGGAATACTCGGAAATGATAATGCTTTCAACCGAAATTTTTACCGACGAATATGTTGCAGAAAGAATTGCTCTTCACGAAACGGCTCATCAATGGTGGTATTATCTGATCGGGAGCAATCAAAAGTTTTCGCCGTGGATTGACGAAGGGCTTTCGGAGTTTTCCGTTTACTATTATTTTTTAAATAACGATAAAAACAAATCGGAAATTTTTATAGACGAAATTAAAAGCAACATCGCATACTTTGAAAATTATTCCGAAAAAGAAAGCGATTTAAAACCTTTGGAAGACATTTATTATTTTACGGGAGAGAATGCGGAACTTGCATATTCGGTATCGGTGTATTCTGCGTCCTTCTTTTTCTTTTATAATTTATACTCCGACAACAAAGAAAACTTTATCGGAAACTTAAATAATTTATGCGAAGATTTCAAATATAAATCTTTATCGCAAAATGAATTTATTTCCTATATCGAGCAGTTGAAAAACTTTAAAAAATATTATCAAAAACTTTCAGCATAAGTATTAAAGTTTAAATTTTAATAAAATATCAGAAATAAATTTTATTTATCTCAATTACGAATAATTCTTTTCCGTGATAATTAACGGAATGTATTACGATTGCTTAAAGCGTTGATTAATTTTAATAATAATGATAAAATTATCGAGAGGTAATTATTATGGACTTTTTATCCGAACTTTGTAAAAGGCTTACGCCTTATACGGCAGGCGAGCAGCTCAACGACAAAAAATATATAAAACTCAACACAAACGAAAATCCTTATCCTCCTGCAAATGAAGTCGATAAAATCCTTTCGGATTTTGATTGCGAAAGATTAAGACTTTATCCTGACTTTAATTGCACGGAACTTTCCGAATTAATAGCAAAAGACAACGGATTGAAAAAAGAAAACATTTTTGTCGGGAACGGCAGCGACGAAGTTCTTGCAATGATATTTCCGGCATTTTTCGGAAAGGGAAAGGAAGGAGTGATTTTTGCGGATATTACTTACAGTTTTTATAAGGTTTATTGTAAACTTTTCAATGTAGATTTTCGTGAAGTTCCGTTAAAAGACAACTTCGATATGGATATTAACGATTATATGAATTTTTCCGAAAAAGGTGCAATCATCGCTAACCCTAATGCTCCGACAGGATTGAATTCAGGAATTTCGAATATAGAAAAAATCGTAAAAAACAATCCCGATAAACTCTTTGTTATAGACGAAGCTTATACGGCTTTCGCAAAAACAACGGCTTTGCCTTTGGTGAAAAAATATAACAATATTCTGGTAGTTCAGACATTTTCAAAAAGTTATTCTCTTGCAGGTATTCGTTGCGGCTTTGCAGTCGGTAACGAAAATTTAATAGAGGCTTTGAACAGAATAAAAAATTCTTTTAACAGTTATACGGTAAATGCATTGACTCAAAAAATAGCTTGCGCCGCATACTGTGCAAAAGAGTATTACCGAAAGGTTACCGATGATGTAATCGAAGTAAGGGAACTGTCGAAAAGGGAACTTGTAAAGTTAGGGTTTTATGTAACGGATTCCGAAACTAATTTTATTTTCGCATCTCACAAAAACAAGAAGGCCTCCGATCTTTATAAAAAGCTTAAAGACAAAGGAATTCTTGTAAGGTACTTCAATCTTCCGAGGATAGATAATTTTATAAGAATAACGGTAGGGACAAAGGAGCAGATGCAAAAATTTATTGAAGAACTCAAAAATATTCTTTAATATTATTTGAATGAATATAAGCGCAAAGTACCGCTAAACGCTTTTGAACAAGTTGTTTTACGGTATTTTTTTTAACTCTATTTATTTAAATATTTTAATATTTAATCATTAATCATTATTTTACCGATAAAACATTAATTTAAATTAAACTCGTTAAACTGACATAAACCCTTCGTTTTTCGGTATTAATTTTTTTCTACATAATCGGTCAAATTTATTTAAAATAAATTAGGGCATAAGGTTTATTAAATGATATATTTTAAGAAACAATAAATCTTTTTCGGAATTACTTATGTTCGATTTGAAAAATTATGACGGAAATAAAATTATATGTTCATGCAAAAGAGAACATATTCCCGTAGTGAAAAATATAGTAAATAAAAAAGGTTCGGCTTTCAACATTTTATCGGTACTTAAAAATTATTATGCGGCAGGGCATATTGCATTCGTTACCTCTTCGGATATACCAAAGGATATTACGGAAAAAATAAAGAACAACCTCAAAAAAAATTATAAGATAACATCCGTTGTCTATCCTGAAAATGCGCTCGTAAATAAAGAGAACGCACAGAAAATTTTACAGTGTCCCGAAGAGGTTCGTTTCGTTATCGGCGTAGGCTCCGGAAGTCTTATCGATATCATTAAACTTGCTTTGCATTTCAGAAAAAACACAAATTATATATTTTGCCCCACCGCTCCTTCAACTTCCGCTTATGCGTTGAGTCATTTCAACTATATCGAAAGCGGTATACTCAAAACCGAAAAATCTCCCGAAATGAAATGTCTGGTTCTCGATGAGGACATCTATTCTTGTGCCCCTAAAAAACTTATAGCCTCAGGATGCGGAGAAATCTTTTCAAGATATCTTACCCTCTTTGACAACTACTTCGAAAGTCGTCTTGCCAAAACTCCTTTGTGCGGCTTCCTTACCGACGGCATAAGGTATGATCTCGATTGCTTTTTGAACGATTGTAATAAATGCGGTCATGTTTCTTCTAAATCAGTTATGGAAACTTTAATGGATATCTCTCTTAAAGAGTCGGTTTTGTCGGAAGAAACCGCTCTTAAAGGTGGAGAGATTCTTGCAACTTTAATAAGCCTTAAAGCAAGGGGAAGACTTGCCTGCGGTACGGATGCTTTTATTTCTGCCGTTTCCATACTTTCGTTTTATAAACTGTATTTCAAGAATAATTTTCCCGATATAACTTTGCCGTCCGATAAGCTTAATTCCCTTAACATATTAAGAAAAAACTGCAATCTCAATTATGTATATTACCTTAACAGATTTCTTTTGGATAAAAATTCCGACTATCTTAAAGACGCTTATATAATAAAAGAGTACAGAAACGATTTAAAGGAGATTCTCGATAATATGCCTTCGCTCGATTTGCTTTGCAGTATTTTCAGACGCTTCTTTTCAGACTGCGGTTACTTTCTCAATTCTTATATCGGTCAAAAAGATATATATTCATTGATGTCGGCTTCCTATCCTTTGATTAAAGGAACACCTCTTATAAAACATCTTACGGCGGGCGGATTTACCGAAGCATCGCTCGGTATATGTTCAATTTAATTGATTATTAATTTAGTCTGTGTTATTATTTCGTCAAGGAGACTTTTATGTTCTTTTTAACGGGTAACGCAGTAAATTACGCTATACAGTATACCGTCCTTTCGGTATACATTCTTATGATGATTGCAGTCGCTTTTTATACTCGCAAAAAAAGCAAAACTCTTAACGATTTCTTTCTTGCAGGGCGTGGCCTTGGCGGCGTTATGTCCGCTTTCGCTTACGGCACAACTTATTTCAGCTCGGTAGTCTTTATCGGGTATGCGGGTAAATTCGGCTGGAATATGGGACTTTCCGTTCTGTATATCGCTTTGGGAAATGCTCTTATAGGCGCATTCATCGCTTGGAAGGTTCTTGCAAAAAGAACAAGAAACATCACTCATTTTCTCGGCGCAAAAACCATGCCCGAATTTTTCGAAAAAAGATATCAGAGTAAACATCTTAAACTATTTTCAGCAATTATAATATTTGTTTTTCTTATTCCTTATTCCGCTTCGGTTTATCAGGGGCTTGCCTACCTTTTCGAATCGGTATTCAATATTCCGTTTATCTGGTGCGTTATAATTATGGCTTCTTTGACTGCGCTATACCTTTTCTTCGGGGGATATTTTGCAACCGCTCTTTCCGATTTTATTCAAGGTATTATTATGTTGGTCGGGGTATTTCTTATGGTAATTTTTTGCCTTAATAACGAAGCGGTCAATTGGGGCGAAGGTCTGTCGAGACTTGTAAACGAATATTCGCTGGGATTTGCGCCTTCATCGGAGGGCGGTTTGGATTCGCCCCTTCTTAATGTCATTGTACTTACGCTTCTCACTTCATTCGGCATGTGGGGGCTTCCTCAGTCCGTTCATAAATTTTATGCAGTTAAAGATGACGGCGCAATCAAAAAGGCAACATGGGTTTCCTCTCTTTTCTGTCTGATTATCGGCGGCGGCGCTTATTTAGTAGGGTCGCTTTGCAAACTTTATCTGACGGAAGTTCCGCAGGGCAACTACGATATGATTGTTCCGCTTATGCTGGAACAGGCTCTTCCCGCCGCTATGCTCGGACTTATAGTCGTTCTTATTCTTTCTGCAAGCATGTCGACTCTGTCGTCGCTGTCTTTAAGCGCTTCTTCTTCTGTTTCCGTCGATATTTTTAAGGGCTATATCAAAAAAGACGCCGACGATAAAAAAGTCAATTGGATTATGAGGGGATTTTGTCTTTTGTTTATTCTTGTTTCCGTTCTTCTTGCCGTGTTCCAGATTGACGCTATCGTAACTCTTATGTCGCTTAGCTGGGGTACTCTTGCAGGTTGTTTTATCGGTCCTTATGTTTACGGACTGTATTCGAAAAAAGTCACAAAAGCTTCCTGTTATGCTTCTTTGATAAGCGGACTTTTACTTACTTTTATACTTATATTTGTTTTCGGCGCAGTTTCGCCTGCAAACGGCGTTGCGGATTTTCAGGGAATTGTAAAAGGCGGAGTAGCTCGCTCTCCGCTAATCGGCGTTATCACTATGGCATTTTCCATGATAATAGTTCCGATAGTAAGCTTATTTACCAAAAAGCCGGATAAGGAATTTATAGATAATCTTTTCTCCCAAAATACAATTGGCACAGAAGTAGTCGATTTTAAAGACAACTCTCAAAAAAGCACGGAAGATGCAGCCGTATTTCAAAGTACAGAAAAGGAAAATCCGTCCGATAACGGCAGCCCGGCAAGCGAAAGCGAAACAGAAAAAGAGGTAACCGAAAAAAATCTGTCTGAAAAAGAAGATGCTTTGAAATTTGATTTAAATGTAAACGATTTAAATGCAGAAGTGGATAAAGATACAAAAGACATAGAAGATAATTTTCAAGACAAGACAAAAGGTTCGGAAAATAAAGGATCTTCCAATAAAAATAATTACTTGAAAGAAATATACCGTAAAATAAAAACCAAATTAAAATTTTCAAAAAACAAAAACGATAAACGATAAACAAATAAATTTTTAAAAAAGCAGTATAAAATAATTTTTTTGGTAAACAATTCCTTTACGAAATCAAGCGTAAAGGAATTTTTATTTAAGGGTGGATTATGAAAAAGGCTTTATTGATTGCAGCAGGTATTATAATTTTAATCTGTACATACTCGCCGAAAGATTTTTTGTCTGCGACAGAATTTCTTCCGGACGGGGCAGTATATGAAGTTTATTGTAAATCGTTGGCTACGGATAATGAAAATTTCGAAGTTTTCGATAACGGCTCATATAAGGTCGGAAGAAGTCTTCTTTTTGAAGCCGACACTTTGAAAGCTTCGGCAAAAGAAATAGCAGGCGAGAGAATTACCGTAAACGGCGATATGAAGGCTTTTGAGGATATACGAGATAAATTAAAAATCAAAGTAGTCACGACGCAGTCTTTAGACGGAATTTATATCGAGTACGGTTTCAGTCCTTTGTTTTCCGATTATATCGAAACAAACGGAAAGAAAATAAATGTTGAGTTATCTTTCAGCAGTAATGTAATCATGTTAGCAAGTCCTATTAATTTAGGCGGTTATTAATAAACAATACGGAGGTATTTATGGAAAAGAAAATTAACACAAAAGCAATTTCTGCTTTCTTTAAGCGAAATTTGTATTACATTTTAACCGGTGTTTGTATCGTTATTATTGCAACCGTAATAACTGTTGCTGTAGTTCTTGCAAACGCTAATCAGAGCGGAACGACAAACACTCCTGTAACGGAAGAGCCCGGCGATAACAATGTCGTAGACGAAAAACCGGGTGAAATCTTGCCCGATGTCGATGATAAGCCCACGATTGACGAAGAAGAGGATTTCATTTTTCCGGTATCGGGAAACTATGAAATATTCAGGGAATTTTCTCTTACCGAACCTGTTTATTCTGCCGAATTAGGTCATTACGCAGTTCATACCGGTATTGACATTGCAGGCGAAGAGAACGCAGCCGTGGTAAGTGTGCTTTCAGGGGTTGTGGAAAGTATTTCCGACAGATTGCACAGCGACGGTTATACTGTAACTATCAAAAGCGATAACGGAATAACCTGCGTTTACAGCTCTTTGGGAAGCGACCTTAAAGTAGCGGTTGGCGATACCGTTGAACAAGGACAGCAAATTGGCGTTATTTCAACTAGCTATGACAACGAACATCTCGATGCGGCGCACTTGCATTTCGAAGTCAGAGTAAACGGACAACTCGTAAATCCCGCCGAATATCTTGTAGCGCAGGAAAAATAATTGTTAAATAATAATCGCCTTGTTATTGTGCTTCAATCCGCAGTTTATACTGCGGATTTTTTTATTTTTTAAAATCCTATTTTCGACATTTTCTTCTTATTTTTCTTATTTTTTCTTTCTTTCTTTTTTCGTTTTATCAATATACTGTATTATCAACTTAATAAATTTTGCGATAAATTAAGAAAAAAAGGTTAAAAAAGGCAGAAATTTACAAAAAAATCACTAAAACCCGTTGACATTAATAAATAAATATTACATACTAATAATATATATTTATATAAAATAGGAATAGTGTTTTTAAAGGGAAGTTATGGATTTGGCTTCGGAAAAACAGCGTGGAAGTAAACGCACTTTATATTATCTTATTACCAATGCGATTATCGTACCGATAACCTTGGTTTTTTTCGCCATCGCTCTTGTGGTTCTTATCAGTACAAGCCTTAATTCCAATGTGCCTTCTTTCGGTAATACTTCGGCTATTACCGCTACAAGTGCCGGAAGTACGAATTTTACTTTCAATGCTTCAGGTTTCCGTAACGACGAAAAAATAGCCGTCGATGTCGATAAATCGATTATTGTAGGCGATGTGATTGCTTACACTGTTTTTTACGCAAACAATAGTTATTTCGATGTTTCTAACGAAAACAGAGTTTTTATAGGAAAGGTTATCGCTATCGAAAGAAACAGTATAGACAGAACTATAAATTATTACTTACAGACCGACGACGACAGCGGCGTTACCGTTTTCGTTGAAGATAAAAGCGTTTTAGGCGCTTGCATCTCCGCTTCGTCCGTTACTGCTCAGAATATTCTCAATATCAATTCTCCCGCTTACATCGGTCTTTCTATTTCCATTCCTTTTCTTATTCTGATTATCGCTAACATTTTAATATTCCTTTTAACAAAAGAAAAGAACTCAAAAAAGGTAAAATATGCAGCAAGAATGAAAGGCTATCCTGCTTCTTTCTATTCGGCAAGAAGAAACGATTATGCAAGCGCTTCTTATCCCGTGAGAAATGCAGCGGCTAACAGCGCTCAACCCGAAAAGGTAAAACATGAAAATAAATATAAACCTAAAAAGAATAATGAGGAACTTTACGAAGAGATAGAATTGGATACCGCCGGGGAAGTTTACGATAGAAATCATAATAATGAGTATGTAAATGCAAATAAAAGACATGTAAGAGATACCGATAATCAGAAAAATCTCGTTCCTTACGGTTACGGCAACAAACAGGTAACTTTAACTAAACCCGATAATTCTTCAAAGAAAAAGAATTCGGTAAAACTTCTCGAATCGGGTAACATTGAAAACAAACAGAAAACCGTTGCTCCCATGAACGCAAGATTAAGCAACGAAAAAATCAACAGAGAACTTTACGAAAAAGTTAAAAGAAACAGAGAAAATGCAAAGGAAATTCTTTACGGTAAAGATTTAGAGCAAGAAGAAAAAATCATAAACGAGGTAAGAGAAGATTTAGGCAGAAGCGGATACAACGATACCGTTCGCAGAAATCAGGAAAGCGCAAAGGAAATCCTTTACGGTAAGGATTTTGAAGAAGAAGAAAGAATTATCCGTGAAGTCAGAGAAACTGTTGCAAAAAATCAGCAAGACGAATTATCGGCTTATTTGGAAAAAGCAAAACTGAATGAACAAAACGCTCTTTCCGAAAAGGAATACAGAAATTTAAGCGTTTACGGCGCTAAATATCTTAATAACAAAAAAGGTAAAAACAAAAAGGACGAAAAATATAAAAAGTTTGTATCCGCTCTCATAGACAAAGAGAAAAAATTAAAAGAACAAACAGGAAAACAAGAAAGACCTACGGTAAACAGATCCAATTTAACCAATGCAGGTCCTATTGTCAAAAGCGCCGTAAGTTTCGACAATACTCATATCGAGAAAAGAATTCCGACTTCCGGTTCTTCCGGTATTGTCGGCGCAAAATCAAATCTCGTCTTTAATCCTACCGTTTCGGATAAAATTAAAAACAGCCCTTCTAAAACCGAAATAGCCTACAAAAGGGCGCAGAAAAGAGAAGCAAAGAAAAAAGCAGCAGCTATCGAAAACGGCACTTATAAGCCCACTGTTAATGCAAATACAACCAGTAAGGCTTCCAATATGCTTTATACTAAAAGCTATATCGACAGAGCAAATGCCGTAAATTCTAACTACGATATTAAACATACAAATATAGTTTCAAAATCGGATAGTAGCGCAAACTTTTCTTCTCGTATCGATAAAATAGTAAAAGAAGAAAGAAATAATAAGGAAAACAAAAAAAATGCAGATACTAATAACAAAAACGAAAAAACATCTGCATCTTCTGTCTTAAAGACTTCCGGACCTTTTATCCCTGGAAATTCCAAGAAAAAGTCCGAGAAAAAAAACAGTTAGGGCTTTTAGCGGTTGCGGGGGAGTATAGTAATGCCTGATATTTTAAGCGATGTAAAAAAAGCGTCTAAAAAAATTTCACTCATAACGAAAAGAAGAATTGTAAACTTTCTGTTTATTTTGCTTTTACCTTTTGTATTAGCTTTAATGTTTTTCGGCTCATATAATATAATAGTCCGTGAATTCATGAATGTTGACGGCGCTTTTCTTAATTATTATTATGTGGAAGTCAAGGCTAACGACAATACGGCAAAAGTCGCAAACTATAATTACGGCGATAAATTAGCAGTAAATATAACGGTCGATCCCGCAGCTTACATTGTCGGAGATGTTATCGCTTATTATACTTATATACCCACTCCTTCGGAAGGAAGCGATATCGCTAACGAAAATTATGAAAATGCTACTTCCGAAGTTTTCGTCGGTATAATAGAAGAAATATACCGTGATAATATCAATGTTTGGTACTCTATATCGACAGATTCAACCGATGAGGTTCTTATCGAAAGCGATTATGTCCTTGGCGATATAGGAACTATATCCCCATACATTATTTCCTATCTCGAACTGTACGATAATATTTATATCGCCTCTGCTTTATTAATTGTTCCTCCTGTTATTTTACTGCTTTTAATGCTTTACAATATCAGCAGTTACTTTTCCGTTAAAAAACTTATCAAAAAGGTTTTGGTAGGCGAAATTTCTCTTTTCGATAAAAAGTGCGTTAAGAAGAATGTAGGTTATTATCTTAATTCCGAAATCAAAACTCAGATTTATCAGGCGGTCGCTCCCGAAGATAAAGAAATTTACGGATACCTTCTTTGGAAGAAATGGGAAAAGAAAAAAGACGAGATTATTGCCGAAATGAACGGTATGCCTATTGTCGGTAAGAAAAAACAGAAAAAGGCTAAAAAGAAAAGAAAAAAAGATTATCAATATACCGGCAACGAAACTTTGCCTGTTGTTAGCGACGAAGCAGGATTTTTCCATTTTTCCGACGATACGAATGCAGATTCTTTTGACAAACTCACCGAACACGCAGGCGAAAGCGTTAAGGATTATTACGACAAAAACGAAATTAAAGAGGAACAGAGTTCCGAGCAAAATTCAAATATCTACGCTGCTCCCGAACCCGAAAAGCCTATTGAACAACCTGCTGCTTCTGTTAATAATCCGCAACAGGCTCAGGATAATACCGTTTATGCTCAGTCCGCTCCTCAACCTCAGCAGACCGTTTATCAACAACCCCAAGCTCCTCTTCAATATCAGCAAAATAATTTCGAGCAGTCTCAACCTGTAAATCAACCGCAGCAAGTTTATCAACAGCAACCTGTAAATCAACCGCAGGAATTTTATCAACAACCTCAACAGGCTCCTCAGATGCAAACTCCTTTTGAACAGCCTCCTTTCCAGCAACCTTCTCAATATCAGCAATCTCCTCAGGCTTTTCAAAATCAATTTGCACAGCAGCCTTATTCGGCACCGCAAAACTATTATTCTCAGGTTTCAGACAGACCGACATATTCTACCGCCAATCCCAGACCTAATTACTATGCTCCGAATATGTACGAGACTCCAAGACCTATTGATTCTATGTCTAATATGTACGGATTCAATAACTTTTTAAATCCTTACAACAATGACAGAATTTCCAGCGAAACTCTGAGAAGGGAACTTTCCGAAAGCGAAAAGTACCTTTTCGACAACTATATTACGCCCATAGAAAGCAGAATCAATAACCTTAAATCCGAACTTGACGGTTTGGTTTCAAATTACAGAAATCTCGAATACGATGTTTCAGATAAATTCCGCCGTATGGACGGTCCCGGCGCTTCTAACTTCGAACTCCAAAACAAAGTCGCCCAACTC
Organism: uncultured Clostridia bacterium; assembly: GCA_944342015.1. GTDB lineage: Bacteria > Bacillota > Clostridia > Christensenellales > CALVMC01 > CALVMC01. The sequence goes on along the minus strand of CALVMC010000002.1, from coordinate 169,728 downwards.
GAAGAATGGATTGCTACAATAGAAAATTTCCAGAACGACCTTATGATTGCACAAAACAGTATGTCGTTCGGCGGGGGTGCTATCAACGATACCGCTTATAACGAATTAAAAGTACAGCAGGAAGATAATCTGCTTAAATTGAATGTCCTTTTTGACGATATCGAACAGCGTCTCAATAATATAGAAGCTGCTCAGCGTAATATAGAAAATGTTAGCGATAACGCTTTCGACGAAGTCTTAAATGAACAAATGCTGAACAGTGAAAGTATCGCAAGTATCGAAGTCAGACTTAATCAGATAGAAGAAACAAAAGGTCTTTTGGAAAAAGCCAAACAGGAAACTTTAAGAAACGACAGAATGGACGAAAAGTCGGGTCTTATCAGAGAAATGACCAGAAGAATAGAAAAAATCGAAAGCAGTCTTACCGGAAAACCGCCCAAAGACGATATGCTCGATTTTACCGATAAGTCCGACAGAGATATGGTTATTCTCAATAATAAATTAAAAGATATTGAAACCGTTCTTGAAGAAATGCGGGCGGAAAAGAGTAACGCCGAGCGTGAAATCGCAGAACTTTCAAATAAAAACGGTAGACTTCTTGACGATATGGTAAGGCGCATTAACAGACTCGACGGCGGTTACGGCGCAACTTCGGACGACCTTTCCATGTTCAACGACCTTGCAGGCAGACTTAATGCCCTTGAAGGCGGTTACTCTAAAAACCTTTCTAAAAATAAATACAATGCAGTATACGAAGAACTTAATAACAGATTAAGCCGTCTTGAACAAATGCGTGCAGGTCAGCTTCCCGTCAATACTTTCGATAATGCCATTATGGAAAAATTCAGAAGTATCGATAGCGCAATAGAAAAAATCGGAACCGAGCTTAGTTTCAGAGACAGAATCGACCAGGAAAATCGCATTACCAGAGACAAAATGGAAATGCTCAATAAAATGAGTACCCTTGAAAACAAACTTTATGTCATGGAAAATATGAGATTTTTACCGGCAAAAAGTTCTGATTATTCTGCTTCTCCGTTAGAAATCGAACAGAAAATTCAAAAAGAAGTCAACGACAGAATAGGTTTGCTCGAAAACAGAATCCGCACCGAAATCAGAGAGCAGAACCAAAAATTTGCCGACATACTTTCCGCCCGTGCGGGTATAGATGTTTCAAAAGGCGGTTCGGAAGAATATAATTTAGCCCTTCCTTTCAATAAGGATGTAAATGAACTTTCTTCGGAAATCGAAAGAAAATTCAGACAAAAAACCGAAAAGGAAATTTACGATATTCAGAACGACGCTGAAAACGAAGCCCGTGCTTTGTTAATCGACGCAAGCAGAGAAAGCGAAATTTTAAGCGCAGCCGCAGAGAAAGAAGCTCAGATAGTCAAAGCCGCAGCTGAAAAAGAAATTCAGCTCATGAAAAAACAGTACGCAAAAGAAATAGAAGACCTCAAGAGCAAATATTCTTCCGTACAGAAAATCGATTATAACGATTTAATCGAAATGAGAGAAAAAGCCGAACAGGAAGCCGATGAAATTTTGGACGAAGCGGAAGAAAAAGCTAACAAAATATTAGAAAACGCAAAAGAAAAAATAGAGTCCCTCGAAAGGGAAGAGAAAGAAGAAATCGACAGACTCAGAAGAGATTGCGCTTATAAAACCGAAAAAGTTAAAAAAGACGCATACAGAAATCTTCTCGAAATAAGGAAAAAATCTTTCGACAGCGATTCCGACATCGCCGAAATAAAATCCGAGGCTGAAATTAGTTCTCAAAGAATTTACGATGATGCCGGAAGTCAAATGGAATCTTATACGGTTGAACTCGAAGACAGAATAAAACAACTTCGTGAAAATGCAGAAAAAGAAATAGAAAGATTCAAGGTTCAAGCAGAAAAAGCCGCCCAGATTGTTAAGGAAGAAGCAGAGAAAGTAATCAATATAAGAAGAAAGAGCGTCGAAAATGTAAATTCCATAAGCAAGGAACTTTTCGCTATCCATAAAGACGCCGAAAGAGAAGCCCAATCGCTTATCGAACACGCACGCAAAAAAGAAATAGAAATCAACGAAGAACTCGAAAGAGATATCGAAAAACTCAAAGAAGAAGCTCTCTTAAAGCAAAACGATATAAGAAGCAGTGCTCAAAACAGTATTGCCGAAGTTAAATCCGGCGCAGAAAAAAGAATTCTTAAAGGTTCTTCGCCCGATGCCGAAAAACAATCGGAAGAGCTTGTAAAAGAAGCAGAAAAACAGGCTGAAATTATCAAACTTCAAACCGAAAAAGAAATCGTCGACGTTAAATCCCGTTATGAACAGAAAATAAGAGACGTCAACGAAGACGCAAGAAGAGAGGCACAGAGAATAAGAGAGCGCGCCGAAACTGTCGCAAAGAACATTAAACAGAAAGCTGACAGAAGAATCGACAGACTTAAAAACGCCATTTCTTTAAAAAATAATTCTTATAAAGAAATGGATAAACTCGGTGCGCTTGCTTTGGAAGACGATATCTTCGATGCCGATATTATTGTTAAGGATATTAAAGAAAAAATCGCAGAACAGGCTTCCGCAATTAAATTAAACGCAGAAAAAGAAGCTGCAAGAATTAGAAACGAAGCTTCCGTTTTAATCAGAAATATTAAAGAAAACTCTGATAAAGAACTTAACGATTATAAGTCTCAGATATTAAATCAGAAAGCTCTTGAAAATAATGTTGCAGACATCAAATCCAAAGCGGAATTGAAAGCAAAAGAAATTATTTCCCAAGCCGAACAGGAAGTCGAAAAAATTAAATCCCAATATGAAAGTCAGGCTAAGGAATACTATGATAAATCCAAACACGAAGCGGATTTGCTTTTGTCCGACGCTGAAATCAATGCCGATAATAAGCTGAACGAATCGGAAAATTCTGCAAAAAATATTATTGACGAAGCCGAAAAAAGTGCAGAAGCCTTACTCCACGAAGGTGCAAAACAAACTGAGGCTTTACGAGAGCGCGCTAAATTAGAAGTCGATAAAATCAGAGCAAAAGCCGAAGAAGAAGCTCAGAAAATTATCGATAAGGGCGATTATGAAATCGAACTTCTGAATAAAAATTCAGATATATTTACTTCTGAAAAAATTGCGGCAATCAGAATCAGAACCGATAAGTTAGTCGACGAAATCAATAAAAAGGCAGATTTGGCTGCCCGTGAAATCAAAGAGCGCAGAGACGCTGATATCGAAAGAATAAAACAAGAATACGAAAAGGTAGCTTCCGAACTCAGCGATAAGGCTGAAAACAAAGCTTCCGAACTTATCGCCGCCGCAGACGAAGAAATCGAAAAGAAAGAAACGGTACTCGAATCAGACAGCAAGAGAATTAAAGACGAAGCCGAAATTACGGCTAAACACATTAAAGAGGACGCCGAAGAAGAAAAGTCGAAGATTCTCGAAAAAGCCGAGCAGGAAGCCGAAAACATTATCGCCGACGCAAAGAAAAAGGCCGAAGAATTATTAAATAGTGTGGAAAGAGAAACCGAAGAGGAGGCAAAAAGATTATCCGATTCTCTTGACGGTACAAGCGAGGAAGAATTAAGGGCAAAACTTAATAAAGTACTCGAAGACGCTGTCAACGAAGCCGATAGGATTCGTAAAGAAAACGAAGAAGCTGTTTCCGCTCTTATTGCAAGTTCTCAAAACAAAGCGGGTGAAATAATTCAGAAAGCGCAAAAAAGAGCGCAGGAGATCAACAGCAGGGTAGAAGGCGGCAGAGAAGAAGCAAAAATGGAAGCCGAACTCGAATCCTTAAAAATACTTCAAAGAGCCGAGGCGGAAGCTCAGATGATACTCGAAAATGCCGAGGAAGAAAAAGAAAAACTGCGCCTTAAAGCCGAAGAAGACGCTAAGCGCATAATCGATGTTGCAAATGCCGAAGCAGAAAAACACAGAATCGTTCTCGATTCAAGAGAAGAATATATTAAAAATGCCGAAGAAGAACGCATTGAAAAAACCCGTCTTATCAACGAAAAGAGAGCGAATGCAGAAAAAGAAGCCGCCAGAATTTTAGACGAAGCAAGAAAAATTGCCGATGAAATCAAAAACGAGGCAAACAAAAAAGGCGATTCTCTTATAGAAATTGCAGAAAAAAATGCCGATAAAGTTATTCAGGATTCAGAAATAAAACTTCAATCCATGATTAACGATATTAATAAACAGGCTATTTTGAAAAAACAACAGTTAGAAAGAGAAGCTATCGAAGCAAAAGCCAAGGCGGAAGAAGAAATTCTTGCACTTAAAAGACAGGCTGAACTCGATGCTATCAAAACCAAAGAACAGGCTCTTCTCGAAGTCGAAAAAATCAGGCTTTCGGCTCAGATTGAAAGCGAAGCTAAAAAAAGTCAGTTAAACAAAGAAATCGAACAGTTAAAGGAAAAACTTGCAAAACAGGCTGAAATAGAAAAACAGCTTCGTGAGGAAATCCGTGACGCAGTTAACAGTCGTGACGAAATTATGCGCAGCGGAAAACAGGAGGCTGAAAAATTACAGACTCTCAGCGCAAAAGAAGCGGAAGCCATTAAAAAGAGTATCGAAAAGCAAGCATACGGCGTTCTTAAAGTTTCGGAAGAAAGGGCTGAATCTATTATTTCCAAAGCAGGACTCGAAGCCGACAAAATCAGACTTAAAACCGAAATAGAAGCCGAACAGATCAAAAACAATGCTGAAAAAGAAGCCAATCTTTTAAAACTCGAAGCCGAAAAAGAGGCCTTTGAACTGCGTTCCGATGCGGGTAGCAAAGCCCAGGATGTTAAACTCGCTATGGAAAAACAAGCTTTGCAAATTCTCGATAAGGCTGAAAGAGAGGCTAAAAAACTCAGGGAAAAAGCCGAACTCAAAGCAAAAGAACTCAGAAGCGGTGCCGAAATCGAAATTCAGTATTTACTTGAAAACAACGAAGAAAACTTGCAGAAACTGCTAGAATACAATGCAAGACCTAAAAAGAAAACCAAGTCTAAAAAGAATCTTCATATGATTGACGCATCTAACGATTTGGAAGCTTATATTAATTCCGTTATCGAACAGTACAGACTGGAAAATTCCGATATAAAACTCGGCGATGTCAAGAAAATCAAAGAGTTCGAGTTGCTCGACAAACTCAATCAGCTCAGAAACAAAATCGAAAGCATCAGACTCAGAGAAAAAATCGTAAAAGATTATATTTCATACAGCAAACGCAGAATGCTTGACGCAAAGAAAAACGAAATCGAAAGACAGTTCAACGCTATTCAGAAAAATTATAAAAAAGCCGCTTCCTTAGGTTTTGCGGATAATGCCGAAGATGAAGGCGATTATATCGATGTAAGCGAATTTGAAAGCAGTCCTGAAAGTCATATATTAGGATTGACGAAACAAAGTCCTTCCAAAAAAGAAAAATCTTCCAAGTTAAAGAACGGTAAATCGAGTTCTGACAGTTTGAAATTATCTGATATTAATAATAAAGATATTAAAGACAGTACAAACGACGGCGATAAAAATATTGACAGCGAAGCCTTCAATATCGAAAAAGAGTTTACTCCTGCCTTTAAAAACCATTCGAATAACATTATCAATATAGATAATGCTATCGAGTACGGTAACGAAGCAGCCGCCGCTTTTGACGACGATATTTTCGATGAAGAGGACGATGAAGAAGAAGTTTCTTCAAGCGGTAAAAGGGCGCCTAAACTGCTTGTAAGGCTTAAAGAAGCCGACAAGGTAACTCAGGATAACTTTACCAAAATAAAAAATTATATTTTGAGTTTTATAGGAGTTAACGACAGGTTCTCTTATAAGTTCGATACCTTCACTTATAACAGATTGCCTTTGATTAAACTTTCGCTGAGAAATAAAACTCTTAAACTTTATTTCAATATCAATCCTGCGATAGTTGATCCTAAATACTTCGTTAAGGATATGTCTGCACTTAAAATGTATGAGCAAACACCTACGCTTTTAAGAGTCGCTTCCAACAGGGGAGTCAAATATGCTATGGAACTTGTCGATATGGTTATGAAAAATTTCTCTATCAAACCTAAATCGAATTTCAGTCCGCTTAACTTCTCGCAGTTGGTTTACGGAGTTTCGCCTTACGAAACGGCTCTTGCAAAGCTTAAAAAGGTAATTAAAAAACCTGCTTACATTACCGATATACCAAAGCTTGACGACGAGAGCGCAGAAGCCTTAATTCTCGTAAAAAGCAGCGCCGATAATATCAAATATAAAAACGCACCGGTTGTTGAACTTACCGTTTCTCAGATTGCCGATAATTTCAATGACGGCGAGGTTGCCGATATCGACGCAATGAAAGAAAAAGGTCTGTTAAATAAAGATAAAATTCAGAGGGTAAGGGTTACTGTATCAGATAAACCTTTGAATAAAGAGCTTACAATTATTGCAAACGAATTTACCGAACAAGCAGCTAAACTTATAATGATTGCAGGCGGTAAAGCCGTGGTTCTTAAATAATAATCTAGGTATTTAAATTTAAACAGCGACTTAAAAGTCGCTGTTTTTACTTTAATAATTTTTATCCGTTCAAATTATTGGTTATGAGTCTTACTTTGTATTTTTTTATTATGAAGATATCTGTTTTTAGTACTTTCGCCGCCTCTTAAATGTCTTATGGAAAAATTGTAATCGAGAATTTTTTTGACTTTTACATATCTTTCTTTATCTATTTTAATAAGTCTTTTTATAATATCGTTATGTACAGTACTTTTAGATACTCCGAAAACTTTTGCCGTTTGTCTTACTGTTGCTCCGTTTTCTATTATATAGTCACTTACCGAAATGACTCTTTCAATTATACTGCTCTGCAAAACTACCCCTCCCGTAGTTATAAAATATTCCTGAAAAGTCAATAATATGACAAAAACCGCATTGTGAAACAGTAATAAAATTTTTATTAAAATAATTTGAAAAAGGTAGTTTATAATGTTGAATTATTTATGGTGGTATATAATATTCGCTTTTATATCTTATGTGTTGGGAAGCTATGATTTTGCAGTGTTTTTTTCGAGATTTTGCGGAGTGAATATTAACAAAGAGGGCAGTAAAAACCCCGGTACATTAAACACATTCAGATGCTGCGGATTCAAAGCGGGCTCTCTCACTTTTATTTGCGACGCCTTAAAAGGTGCCGTATGCGCTTTAATCGGACTTTTTACACTAGGTGCGGGCGGGGCCTTTTACGGAATGTTATTTTGCAATATAGGGCATATTTTCCCAATGTTTCAAAAATTTAAGGGAGGTAAAGGTATTGCGGTTACATTCGGAGCAATGTTTACGGTTAATTATATTCTTGCATTATCTTGCCTTATCCTTCTTATTATTTATCTGCTTCTTTTTGAGCACGGAGCATTGGGAACGGTTATTTGCGTTACCGTATTTACGGTAGTTGAATCGGTTTTTTGTTTTCCTGAAATTTTAGCATTGATTTCCTTAATTTTGAATTTTATTTTGGTGATTATAAGACATATACCAAATATAAAGGCGTCGAAAAACAGCACCGATAATTTATTTATGCTAAAAAAAAGGAAACTGCATTAACTTGCATAAATTTATTTGTAAAGCAGACCGATGCAATTAAATTTAAAAAAGGGAAGACAGTAGGATGTTGAATATCTATTATTCCGAATATGCAAGATTAAAATATTAGCGCAATATCCAATTATAAACCATTATTTTCAACGATTAATAAATTTTATTAAAATATGTTCGCTTTTCGATATAAAAAAGGGTAAATAGGATGTATTTTTTAATATATGTTTTTATGTTCATATATTAAATTTAAAAAATTATGGCTTCTATTCGATATAGGTTTTATTTTTTTGTGTTTTTTGGAAGATTCCATAAATTATTTCTTTCAGGATGAAATAAAGCCGACTTCATTCTGTCTTTTGCAAATGGAATATCTTTTGTTATTTTTTTGATTAGATCGTTCATATATTCTCTTTTGGTATTTTTATCCTCAGGACAAGGATTTTTGAATGTCGGTAAAGAATATTTTTTAATAAGCGGTTCGATATTCTTTTCTTCTACATATATAAACGGTCTTATGAGTGTAATTTTACTTCTGTCCATAAAGCTTACCGGCGAAAAGGTGGAAAGCCGTCCTTCGAATATGAAACTTAAAAGCATTGTGCAAAGTAAATCGTCACTGTGATGGGCAAGGGCAAGTTTGTTTGCGCCTTCTCTGATTGCGGCGCCGTTGAGTGCTCCTCTTCTCATTTTGGAGCAAAGGCTGCACGGGTTCGACTCTTTTCTGTAATCAAACAATATTTCGGCAATATCGGTTTTTTCTATGTATAAAGGAACTTCTATTTTATTACAATAGTCGATTAAAGCGCTCTTATCGGTTCCTTCTTTGAAATTCATATCGATATGTATTGCAATTAAATCAAATTTTTCTTCGGAAAATTTACGGTATGCGTTAAGTACGGCAAGCAGGGCGGTGCTGTCTTTTCCTCCCGATACACCTACGGCTATTGTGTCGGAATTTTGTATCATATCAAAATCCTGAACTGCTTTTCTTAATAAACTTAAAAACTTGCGCATAAAATTATTGTATACATTTTATTGACTTAAATCAAGCATTTATATATAATCAAATTAATTGCTATATCGGGATTTCGTTTTATGTCAAAAAAATTTTACAGTTTAAAGAGCTTAAAATTCCGATATAAAAACTTATATGAATATAAATTGCCGATTGCTTTAAGTTAAAGTTTTTAATTAAACATATCGGAATTGAATTTTATCAAATCCTTAAAGAGGGTAAAATGACTGACGCTATTGTAGAATTTTTCAGAAATACTTTAAATAACGATTATTTGACAGTTTTTCTTATAGCTATATTGCCGATTATCGAACTCAGAGGTTCTATTTTAGTCGCATTTAAGCTCGGAATGGAACCGATATTTGCTTTTCTTATCTCTTTTGCAGGCTCTGTTATTGTCGTTCCTTTTCTTCTGCTTTTACTTGCGCCGATACTTAATCTGATGAAAAAATGGAAGTTTTTCAGATCTTTTGCAATGGCAGTTGAGGGCGTATTTCAGGATAAAGCCAATAAAATTATAGAAAAGCACAGCAAAAAAATCAATTCCGAAAATAATGAAAATAACGAGGAACTTATAAAAACTTCCACGAAAGACGAAATTTTGTGCGAAGGCTCGGCTCATTTAAATTCCGCTGTTCAGACAGAAGTAAAAAATACCGAAAATCTTCCCGCAAATTTAAAGTCTGAAAATAACCCCGTAGTATCTTCCGAAGCTTTAAAAAAAGCAGAGCGGTTCAAATTTTGGGGCGTGCTTTTGTTCGTAGCCGTTCCCCTTCCTTTGACCGGCGTCTGGACGGGTTCGGCTGTTGCGGTATTTTTAGGATTGGGATTTTTCAAATCCCTTCTTGCGGTTGCAGGCGGTAATCTTGTTGCGGGCGGTATAATGACTTTGCTTTCTATTTGCTTTAAGGATTATATCGACGCTATCTTATTCTGGTTTTTAATTATTGTAATAGTTATTTTGGTTTTGTTTATAATTAAAATAATAATAAAAACAGTAAAGCAAAATAAAAATAAGGCTTAATTTATTTGCGTTTTTAATTTAAACAATGTATAATATCACTGTTGTTGGAGTATGGTGTAGTGGTAGCACATAGGCCTCTGACTCCTATGGTGTAAGTTCGATTCTTACTACTCCTGCCATTAAAAGCGCACCGTAAGGTGTGCTTTTTATTTAATTTGTATATGAAAAAAGTTAAAAAAAATATTAAGGAAAAATTCAGAGATTATCTCAAACTTTTCTGGTCTTTTTTTAAAATAGGACTGTTCACTTTCGGTGGCGGTTATGCTATGATTTCATTTATCGAAAAAGAGACTGTCGAGAAAAACAAGTGGCTAACTTCCGATGAAATGATGGATATTATTGCAATCGCCGAAAGCACTCCCGGTCCTATTTCCGTTAATGCGGCAACTTTTGTGGGAGCTAAAACGGCGGGATTTTGGGGAGCATTTTTTGCAACTTTCGGATTGGTTTTACCTGCTTTTGCAGTAATATGTATTCTTTCCCTTTTTATATTTTCTTTTAACGATAATAAGTATGTTAACTTCTTTTTCAGAGGACTCAGAGCGGGAGTTTCGGTATTGCTTCTTAATGCAGTTGTGTCTTTCTTTAAAAATATGAAAAAGTCTTATATGACCGTTGCAATACTCATACTGACCTTAATTGCCTCATTTGTTTTTGAAGTTGAGGCTATTTATGTTCTTTTGTACTTTATTGTTCTTTCTTTAATTTATACTTTCGTAAGCAGAGCGTATGTTGATATCCGAAGGAGAAAAAAATGATTTATCTTCAATTATTCTGGGAATTTTTCAAAATCGGATTATTCACTTTCGGCGGCGGCTATGCTATGATACCTATGATTAATCAGGCAGTTCAAAGTAACGGCTGGCTCGATTTGGAATCTGTTTATAATATGATTGCAGTCTCCGAAGCTACACCAGGTCCTTTTGCCATAAATATCGCCACTTATGTAGGTATAGAGACGGCAGGGTTTTTGGGCGCCGTAGTTGCGACATCAGGAGTTGTTCTTCCGTCGTTTTTTATTATACTTGCCGTTTACTATATTTTCCGAAACATAAACAACAATATTTTCTTTAAAAATGCGATGACGGCTGTCAAGCCCGTTGTAGTAGGGCTTATAACTTTGGCTGCCGTAAATATCCTTTTAAATAATATCTTCAATATTGAAAAAGTCAGCGATTTTGTTAATATTCAATCTGTGGATTGGGTGGGAATTTTTATGGTGGTATGGCTTTTTATTGTTACAAGATTTAAAAAGATAAATCCTATTCTGTTAATTGTGTTTTCCGCCTTTTTAGGTCTCGGGTTATACAGCCTTACAGATTATCTTGGAGTTTTTACCGTTTAATTCGATATTTAACATATTCGAGTTTAAAGGGGAAAGATTGAATTTTAGGGGGTTTTTACCGTTTAATTCGATATATTTATATATGTTCATATGTTTAAACTTAATAAAATATAATTTTTCCTGAAAACCGGACAGTTTTGCGATCTGTTGCAATAAGCAGACAAAAATATAATTTCAGGTGTATAAAATAAAACTCAGTCGTATCGAGCGGTCAATTAAACAATTTTCTATAAAATAAACAGAACAGTGTAAAATTGTTATATTAAACGACAATACAATGATTGTCTGTAAAAAAAAGGACTGATTGTCCTTTTTTATTATCGGTATTATTTAATTTAAATTTTATTTAGTCGTTAGTGGTTACGGCTTCGTGCCTGTCTTTGCAAAGGTAGATAAGAACCAGCGTTCCCGGGCCGGTGTGACAGCCTACTACGGGCCCGAAATAATCTATATGAATATTTTCCGCAGGTATGTTAAATCGGTTTTTAACTTGTTCCGCCATAAATTCTGCGTCGGCAAGACAGTCTCCGTGTGCTATAAATACCGTCTGTTCGGTATCATTAATCATCTTTTCTTCCATTTTGTTAACGGTTTCTATTATGGATTTTTTTCTGCCCGGAACTTTCTTGTATACAAGAAGTTTACCCGAGTCTTCGTTAAGGTAAACTAACGGTTTAAGCTGCAAAAGGGTACCTGCTATTGCCTGCGCTTTGCTTACCCGTCCGCCTCTCATAAGAAACATAAGGTCGTCCACTATAACATAATGGCTGATATGGTCTTTAAGATAAATAAGATACTCTATAAGTTCTTCGAATGTAGCGCCTTCGTCACGCTTTTTAGCCATAAAATATACAAGCATTCCAAGCCCGCTGCTTGCACAATTGGAATTAAAGGAATAAAACTTGCCATTCGGATATTTTTCTTTGATTCTTTCCATGGCTCTTATGTTATTGTCAGAGGTTCCGCTGAGTCCGGCAGATAAGGGTAGATGTATTATATCGTGTCCTTCTTTTGCAATATTATCGAAAAACTCAAATGCGTTGTATTCGTTTATTGCGCTTGTTGTGACAACTTTTCCTTCACGAAGTTTTTTGAACATATAAGCCGAATCCAAATCTTCGTAATCTTTATCTTCGAGCCTTACGATTATCTTTTGGACGGCAACATTTTTAAGACTTTGAAAAACATCTTTTGGCATATCGAAAGAAGTGTCGGTGGTGATGTATATCATATATACTCCTTAGAATTTATTGTAAATTTTTTCTTTTGCTCACAAATGCAATAGTAACTGTTCCTATACCTGCAAACGCTCCCGTTGTGGTTCCGAGATAATCAATATAAATTTTCGTTTCGGGAGATTCCGACCTTATAAGGGCGGCAAGATATTCTGCGTCATCGTATGCGTCGCTGTGAGATATGAAAAGTTCGTTTTTCCCTTCCGAAAAATCTTTATTTTCAAGATAAATCTCTGCAAGGCGTTGCATGGCCTTTTTCTTAGTTATAACTTTGCAAAGATGTTGAAGTTTACCGTTTGTATCAAAATAAAGTATAGGTTTAAGCTTTATTATAGAGCCTAAAATTGCTTGTTCCTTGGTAATTCTGCCGCCTTTGCTGAGATAAAAAAGGTCGTCTATGGAAATACCTATACATACTTTATCTTTAAGCTCTGCCATCGCAGAGTAAACCTTTTCGATAGGAACCCCGTTATCTCTCATCTTTACGGCATTATAGAAAACTATGCTTTGACCGGGGCCTCCGCAAACGGAATCCAATACGAAAATCTTTCTTTCCGGATATTTCTTTTGAAGAATTTTCCCTGCATATTCAAAACTGTTATGAGTGCCGCTAAGGGTAGACGAAAGCGATATGTGTAATATATCGTAACCTTGTTTAAGGATGTTTTCTAAAAAATTAGTAGCGTTTTCAATATTTACCATACTTGTTTTGGGGTATTCTTTATTTGCCACTCTTTTGTAAAATTCTTCGAATGTTATCGTGTTGGTTTTGCCGTCGAACTCTGTTCCGTTAAATGAAACGGGTAAGGGTTCAAAGGCAATATTTTCAACATTTTTCAATAATTCTCTTGGGAAATCCACGCCGTTGTCGGCTGTAATATAATATGACATAAGTTCTCCTTGCGGACATAAGTTTGTCCTGGGTAATATATTAAATGTTTATTTAAGCAATGCAATGTTTATACTATTATAAACTATATTTATATAAATGTCAAAAAAAATACTTTAATAGATGTAAGGGTTGACATTAAAGTTAAATTAATATAAACTTGTTATAAGGATTAATTATGAAAAAAATATCGATAATTTTAGTTTCTTTGATTACGGTTGCATGTATATTCCTTCTTACAGGGTGCAATCTCATTAAATATAACAGAAATTATTATGAATATTCCTATTCTTCGACTCAGCAAAAATTTCTTGCTTCGGGTCTTAATGTAAAATTCGATAACTCCAACGGTTATAGTCTTAAATATTTAGATCAGACATTTTACGGTACTTATGAGATTAATTCTTCATTCAATAAAATAAATACGGTTTTCAATGAAAGTGACCTTGCGGCATATAAGGAAATGTTCAGACAAATGTATATCGCAAAAGGTTATTCGGAAAATGACGCTAAAAATTTATCCGATAATCTTACGGTTGAAGACAGTTATTATATTTACAAAGATTATATTTTCCGCTCGGAAGATATTTTAGGGGCAAAAACTTTCAATTCCAAAGGGAATATAGAAGGTATTTATTCAATTCCTTCGCTTTTTGATACAAGAGTGCTTTTTTCTAACGGTAATATTTACAGCGAAAAAGTTAAATACAGCGAAGAATATGAAATTATACCTGTGGGAAATTATGAAATAAAAGGCGAGACAATTAAAATTTCAAAGACGGAAGATAACGAAGTAGCGTCATTCATACTTGCCGATATAAATTTGGTTTTCAATGAAGAAAACGGCAATCAAAACGATATTTCCGACGCTCTCGACGATGAAGATTACAGTATCGAAGAGGGCAGCGCTTCCACAAAAGTATTAATTCAGACATTTTTCTCATCGATAATTTTCAGCTGAAATTAAAGTTAAAATTTTTAACGCCTTTTCATGCATAAATCAGTAATTTGTTTTTGAACGGAAAAATGAGAATTTATACTCTCGCTGATTTTCCGACATAAGAATAGCAGGTTATTTTACTGTATTTTGCATTTATTTAATTCGGGAATTTAGCGTAGTTTTTAAGTAAAATTTTGTTTTTGCTGTCCGAAAAATTTTTCAGTTACTTTGATCGTAGATTTTTAAATTTTTTTGTATTTTATTTAATTTTACGCTTAAAAATCATGTTGTTTTGACGCAGAATTTCAATCATAAATGCAGAAATTTTAATAATTTTTTTATTGAAAGAAAGTTTAAAACAATTGTTTTCATGGTTTAAAAATAGCGCAAAAACAGAGATTTTTTTGGACTTAAACAATACAAAAAAACAGTCTTCGGGGCTTAAAAATAGCGCAAAAACAGCGATTTTTTCGGCTTAAACAATGGCAAAAACAACGGTTTTCCGGGCTTAAATAAAGCGTAAAACAGCGGTTTTTTCGTGGTTTAAAAAGGGAAGTCTCAGGGTATTTTGCGACATTTGAACATATGAAAATATGCATAAATATGCAAAATATAATTTAATTTTTTATTTTTATGCATAATTTATGCAAAAATTTTTCAAAAGATATTGGGTGTTTTTTCGACAAAAATACAATAATAAGTTACTGAAAAATTTAAATGTGCAAATTGAATAAGGTGTTGCATTGCAAAATTTTTATATTATTTTGCCTTTTTTTACCATGATTTTCGCTAAAAAGCCTTTTATTAAAAATTTTTTCGTTTAAATCGATTTTAAGGGGTTGACTTGATTGCCACTCAGTAATATAATATATATGTATTTTAAGCATTGCGCTTTAAATACGGGGGAATTATGCATAAATTTAAAACGCTTAACAAAATTTTAATAGTTTTGCTTATCGCTGTTTTTCTCTGCGTATTTTTCGTTGCGTGCAATCCGGTTAATCCTATCAACCCGGAAGACGACCCTTCTTTGAATCCTCCTTCCGATTCCGATTACTTCGACGGGACAACCAACTTCAATAAACTTGTCGAAGCTCTTTCTTACGAACAATCAGATACATTCAGTTTTGAAATATTTTTAGTTTGGGACAAATACAATAAACGTACCGAAAACGGTAACGAAGTTATTTTAAACAGGAATCATACTTTAATCAGACTTGCGGCAAATATCGGCGTAAGAAACGAGGAAAACGAAGTTCTCGTGGAATTCTTCTCGGGAGACGAGCTGTCTTCTTATACAATAGAGGATGTCGTGAACAATCCCGATTTAGTCAATAATTCCGTCCGTTCTCCCGAATTGGGCTTTTATTATTTCAACGAGGATTTATATCTCGATTTAGGCGCAGATAACAGAAAAATAAAACTCGAAGGTCTCGATATAAATAAACTTATCGAGCTTGTCAGCGAGGCTTTGAATTTAGCCGAAGGACTGCTGCAAAGCATGCTCGGTTCGGATATTCCGGGACTTCTTGCCATGCTTATCGGTCTTGCAAGCTCTTCCAATGTTTATTACGAACAGAACGGTGTAGTAGAAAGTTTCGGCTTTGGAATAAACGTTAAAACCGTTGTTAACCTTGTTATCGGTCTTATTCCTACAATAACAAGCAGTCTTAAACTCGATACTTTGTTTACAACTTTCGATATTAATGCGGTCATAGAAGATTTATTCGGTTATTCCACTTCCGATATGGCTGTGACCATTCCTAAAATCGAAGTTAATTTCGATGTGGTTTTAAGCTCGGGTATGTTCCAGTCGGCTGTTTGCAGCGTTGTCGCTTCGGAAAACAGTTTTACCTTGGAAGATAAATTCGACGGGGAAACTCAACACAGAGACGGACTCAATATAAGTCTCGATGTTTTCCTTAATTATCTTTCCATTTCAAATATTAAATTCACGGGTGTGGAAGAAGGGCAGACTGTCAATGCTTCAAAAAACGATACGAGACTGAATATAGTTTTTCCGGAGTTCGTTAATTTTACCACCTACGGCTTATTTAATTTCCAGCTCGAAGGTGAACTCGACGTAGTCAATACTTATAACGTCGGCGGAAATACCGTGAGAACGGTTACATTGAATTCCCTTTTAAGCCCTGCCATTCTTAAACTTGCGGGACTTAGCGGTATGGGCGATCTCGAAATTAAACTTGACAGCGATACCTACGGTCTCAGATTTCAGTTGATTGCGGATCTTGACCTTAAAGATAACGACGGAAACTTCATTTCTCTCAAAATTGCCGAAGTTACCGATTATTCTTATTCGAACCCAATTGTATCGCTGTATTATCTCGGGGAAAGTAAGGATTTGGTTCTCGATTGTTCGGGACTCGGTTTTCCCAAAGTAAAAATAGAAGGTTTCGATTTAACGGGAACATTAAACAATATTTACGATTTTCTTCTTGCCATGTTAAAGGGCGATAGTTCCAATGTTTCTATAATTGAATATGAAAAAGCGGAAAAAACTTCGGTTTATGATTTTTCCTATGCCGAAAACACTTCGGATACTATGGTGGAAGGATCGGGGAAAATCAATCTCGCTTCACTCATTCACAATATTCTCGACGGTAAACAACTTATCGATTGGTGGAACGAAGCTTGTATTACTTTGGATATTTCCGCTTCCGATATGCAGGATCTTATCGCTCTTTTCGGAAATTTCGTCACCTTGCCCAGCGTTATTAAAGGTTTGTCTTACGGAGACCTTTTCAAGTCCGTTCAGTTAAAACTCGGTATAAATAAACTCGAAGAAGACGAAAGTCTCCAAAACAGCGGTTTCTATCTTGATCTCGGCGTAAATCTTATCGAAAATTCCGAAAACGATAAACTGAGTTTAAATTTCAATCTCGACGGAAAATGGGGTATTGCTTTCGCTTACGGCTCCGATTTTATGAATTCATTCAATACCGATTCGGCTTTTACGAATTGGCTCAATAACAATTATTCTGCACAGGATATTGCAAGGTTTAATAATCCGGCTCTTACCGGCGAGGCGGACAGATTATTCAGAAAGGATATAGTACTCTCTTATTTGATAAATTATTATAGCAATATTTCCTCATTGGGCAATCTGGGAGATGTTCTTTCCGGTAAAATTTCCGCTCAATCGGTTCATATAGGCGCCGAACTCAAAATGGGTATCGATAATCCGACAACAAAAAATCTGACGCAGATGCTCAATAATCTTTTAGGCGGATTACTTGGCGATATGGCTTTGGATTTCGACATAAATATCGCAGAAGCCGATTCCAATTTCATAATTATCTTCGATTTACTTGCCGATATCAATCTCGATATAAATAATCTCGATTTCTCCAATCTTCTTTCCAATGTAAGAGGGGGTATAGAAATAAAATACTTTGTGGGAGAAAGTCAGACCAATGTTCAGACTTTGGCTATCTACATAAAAGACAACTATGTGTATCTTGACGCCTCTGCGCTTGGTATCGGAAAATTAAAAGTAAAGGCGAATATCGATGAAATTTTAGGCAATTTGCTTTCTTCTTTCTCAGGTTCTTCGGAAGATCAGAGTTCTTCGTCGGAGCCTTCCGAGAACGAAGAAGACAAACAGGAATATGTCGATTTTATGAAACTCGTTTCCGCTCTTTTCAGCGGCGGAGTAATAGTTTGGGAAAAGAACAGTTTTTCGCTTACAGTGGCTTCTTTAAGTCTCAATGCTGCATTGAAGGCTTTGGGATTGAATATCGAACTTCCTCAGCTCGACGATACTACTTTGTCCGTTACAGGTTGGGATTACGAGGACGGACTTAACGACCTTGCGGTGAATTTCCAAACGGGAATCGTCTTTGAAGACGATATTAAAAATCCGCTGTCGGTATTCTTGTCACTTTATAATATAAGAGTCGATTTCGGCGAAAGTATGGGTATTCTTTCAAATCTCGTCGATGAGGAATATAATACTCTTGCCGACATAAATTACGATTTCAACAACAATAAAATTACCGTCGATTACAGTTCTCTCGATGAGATAACTCTCGATACCGAACTTCTTATAGGGTTCGAAGGGAAAAAAGGCTTTACGCAGCTTAATGAACTTTTCGAAAGTCTTTCGAACTATTTGCTTACCGTTTTCGATAAAAATCTTTCGGAAAGACAGTATCTGCAAATGGCTCAGATTTTCCAAAAACTCGCCGATACAAACAGCGCTTCCGTAGGTTCGGAAGAAGATTTCAGTATGATGCTTACAATAGCATTGAAGCTTGCTGTCGATTTAAACGATTTGACTTCTTTAAAATTTTATCTCGGTATAAACAATGTAAAGAGTAATAGCACTACAACCAAAAATATTCAATTCGATTTATATATTATTGACGGTGTGCTTTACATAGAAAGCGGTTATTTCGGTTTGGGTAAAATTAAAATCGATATAAGCAGCTATCTTGAAATTGCAGACGAAATGTTCAAAGAAGGGTTCTTCGGCGGCGAACATATTTTAGACTTCACTCTCGGCGGCGGCAGCGGATTCGACCCCGATTTGGTCAATACCATTTTAATTGCGGCAAATTCCGCTTTGCAAAGCGTCGATTTAAGTTTCGACAATCAGTTGAATATTAAAGCTTCTCTTGCTTCTTCGGTATTGACTAACTTCATGAGATACTTAGGGTTGAATCTTTCTCTTCCCGCTATCGACGCAAGCAATACATATCTTTCCGTTGCTCTCGGCGACGGTACCTTGGAAGCGCAGCTCAAACTCGGAATATTAGGATATATTTTAACTGCCCAAATCAATAAACTCAATATAGGCTTCGATGTTTCCGAAATTAATTTATCGGTTCCCAATATTGAGGACTATACCGAAAGCATGGAAGAATATTTGAATCTTTATACTTCCATAGTACTCGATATTGCCGCTTTTAAAAACGGTTTTAACGGTGCCCTTAACGGTATTCTTCCCGATTTGGGAAGTGATTTTACATTCACCAACACCGAAATCAATTCTCTTATAAGAATAGACATAAGGGCTTCAATAAATGTCGGAAACATTCTTTCCAATCTCGATACTTTAATCGACGAAATGGCAAAATATCTTGCCATGGATTCAAACGCCGAAGGCTACGAAGAGGCTACAAAACAGTTCTTCAAGGTACTTATTGCTGCTCTTCACGGTATAGAGCTTTCTCTCGATATCTATACAATGGACAGTACTATAACTACATATGTTGCAGGCGTTACTCTTGATTATAATGTTTATCAGGACGCTTATGATTTGTATGTAACTTCCGATTTGATTTTCGGAACGGAAAGCGGCTCTTCTTCGGGAATAAAATACGAGAATTTCCCTCTCGAAGAATACATTCTTAAATTCCTCGGCTTCGATGAAACCGAAGAAAGCGCTGATTCTCAGAATGTTTCTAATGTAAATACAAATTTGAATTCCGAAAACATTACCACGGACGGCGGCTCTCAATCCGATACTTCGGGTTCTTCAAACACTCAAACCGCTATAACGAGTTTTATTCTCTTTTCGGTAAGTCTTAATGAAATAAAATTGCAGGTTTCTACAAATGCTTTGATTTCATTAATAGCTTTGTTTATGCCGGAAGTTCAGGATTTTGACTTTATTGCCGATTTGGTAGGTCAGATTGACGTATCCGTTTATGACATTGTCGTTGACGGCGATACCGAATTCGGTGACTTGCACAGAGTAGACGCTACTTCCGAAAGCAAAGGGTTTGTTGTGGGACTCGTTCTCTACGATCTGGCTATTTCTTTGGGAGACGGCATCCAGACTCCTTCCGAAGACAACTTTATTGTGGTAGGAGAAAATAGAACTTCGATGATTTCCGTCGGTGTTTCTCTCGACTTCGAAATAGATAATTCAAATAATACTTTCAGCCTTAATCTTGCCGGCTTATCGCAAAGCATAGCTTCGCTGATTACCGACGAACAGGCTAACATTCTTATAGAAAGTCTGCTCGAAAGTACAAGTATCGATTTTATCAACACGGCATTATCGTTTACTTTAAATGTAACTTTAATTACCGATATCAGCAGTATCATAGTTAACGGCGAGTTAACATATCTCGATTTGATTATATCTTTGGACGGATATGATAACAAACTCACAGGTTCCGTTCCAAAAACTGTTCTTTCGGCTTTATACAGTTATACCGACGACAGTATGTATATCTATATGAATCTCGAACCTGTAATTGTAGGTGCGGGAAATACTCCTTCGAAATTAAAACTTCAAGGTATAGGTCTTAAAGATTTAATCGACGGCATGATGGTAAGTATCTTCTCTTCCGACGATTCTTCGGAGCAGAATACGCAGACTGCGTCTTACGATAAAGTAAAATTGAATTCCCAATCGGACGGAACAAACGGCGGCGAACAGAATAACGGCTCTTCTTCCGTTAAAGATCTGGATTTACTCTCTATTATCGGACAAATGTTAAAATCGGTTAACTTGACTGAAAATCTTTCAGTTATAGATATTTCCTTGAAGTACGGTCTTTTCTCTCTTGCAGCCGCTCTGCTCGGCACAACATTGACTTCCAATGCTACCGAAGGCGAACCCGATTTATCTGTCGATTTGAATCTCAATCTTAAAAATTTATTTAAAGCCGACACTCAGGCTATCAGTATAGATATAACTCTTTCCGATGCGGCTTCAAGCGTGGTTATCTCCCTCGGCGGTAATCTCAAAGCATTTAACGGGGTAAATAATTTGCCGAATTTGAGTAATTACCGTGTTTTAGGGTATCCCGAAGTTTTCGACGATAAAACTCAATTTAAAACTTATAATGAAGCGGCTTTCACGGTAGAGGCAACGGCTGAAATCGCTTTCGATTATGCTTCGGATAACGGTATTGCTTTCAGTGAAGTTTTAAAAGCCATGCTCGGCGTCAGCGTTTTCCCGGAACTGAACCTGAATCTCGATACAAGGCTGATAGCAAACTTAAAAGCAAATATAAGTCTTAACGATATTATCAACAGCGAAAATAAATATTTGTTACTTGAATTATATTTGGATTTATATATTTTAAATGAGAGTGCGGGAAATAAAACTTTAAAGCTTATTACCGCTTTATATTACGACAGTATTTCCGATAACATTTATATCGATTTGACTTCAATAGGACTCGGAAATATTCTGAAAATAGAAGATTCCGGACTTGCGTCCATTCTTACCGATATAGTAAAAGATTTATTGAGTGATTTGCTTAATCCCGACGGACAGCAAACAGAAAACGGAACCGCTTCTAATGTCAATTCAATTAAAAATATCTCTTCCGTCGTCAATTTGAACGGTGAGTCTGAAACCGGTTCCGAATCCGATTCGGGTTCCGATTTGTCAGGTATCGTTCAATTATCCGCAGAGACTAAACAAATTATCGCAATTTCAATTGCAAGCGGTGTTTTGAATAATCTTTTCAATATGCTCAATATGCAGTACCTTGGCAATGTAGTCAACGGCGCAGAAATTTCATGGGGATATTATGAAATTACCGAAGACGGCAATACAAAAGAAGATTTCAGAATCAATCTCGATATTTTCTATTCCGATAACGGCGTCAGAAAAGGCGGCATTTCTGCCGAATTCAACAGTATAAGCTTTTCTATCTACAACGAATTCAGTCAGAAATTCGGCTCCGACAGTATGGCAAGCAATCTCGTCAGCAACGCCGTCGAATTAGGGGATGTTCAGGACATTAGGGTAAAAGCCGATTTGTCTGTCGGAATTATATCTACCGACGGGTATGACGCAGCATTCGATCTTTCCGTCCTTGCCAATAACTCAACTCTTGCAAGCGTCGCTAACCTTATAAGCGCTATTGCCGTTAAAATCGGCGGAACGGTTGAAGACGGTAAAACTAGTTATAAACTTCAAGCTCAGGCTGATTTGATAGCTAAATTCGACCTTACTTATTTCGACCTCGGCGATTTGGTCAGAAAAATTCTGAACGGAGAAAATCTCGATTTCGGTGCCTTTATTCAAGAGTCCCTTTTAGGTATCGAAGCTTATATTGATTTCAAACTCATTAACGACAGCGGAGACAGTACCATTATCACCAATATCGCTTCGGTTTACTATAACGGCAACGATATATATCTTTATATAGATATGGTAGGCGTTAAACTTAAAATTTCCGACGCATTCAATATAAACGATATCATTTCCGATATGTTCGCAGACAGCGGCGATTCCGATACCGTTGAAGGCGAAAACGGTTCCGCAGAAAGCGACGCTTCAAACGACGATACTTCAAGCAGTTCTTCTTTCGATTTAAGAGCCTTCGACGCAATATTCGGCGCATTGACCTCTATCGATATAGAATCTGCAAGGTTAGGTATATCGTTCGGAAATAATTTGCTTGAATATCTTTTCAACTTTGTGTTAGGCTACTCTAATTCAATGTTTACAATGAACGGTATGGAGTCAGATGGCAATGTTTCAATCAATTTCAGCAACACGGGTACCGACGGAAATATTCTCGAATCTATTTCCGCAGAAATAGATTTCGTTAAAAACAACGATGACAATACAACCGAAAGCATTAATTACGATATAGTCCTTTCAAATCTTACTTTGCCGATTAATACCGCTGACGATTTCGATGTACTTGTTTCCAATAAAATGGGCAACCTTTCCGATTACAGCGTGTTCTATGACCTTAACTTGGGACTTTCAATGTTCGGCTCTCTCGACGTTCACCTTACCAGCGATGTAAATCTTACCCTTATTCTTGAACAGCTTCTTTCAAGTCTCGGGTACGATATGCCTAATATCACAGTAGGTAATGCCTTTACTTCTTCTGTGGAACTTTCGATTATAGCAAATATTTCGTTCAGAGACATGACTAACGAGTTCGGTCAAAATATCAGACAAGCGGGTATCGAACTTCTTATTCCTATTTTTATAAATCTTTCGGGCGGCACAAAAAAACAATTCGCCATTATTTACTATACTTCTCTCGACGACGAACTGTGGCTCGATTTAAGTTCTTTCGGACTCGGTAACGTTATAATCCCCGGTCTCGGTCTTGACGAAATAGTTAACGATATTATTCAGCCTTCCGGCGGATCTTCCTCGGGCGGAACTTCTTCTTCATCAGGTCTCGGCTCCATCTCTGCCGAATTGGATGTCATTCTTAACTCCCAAGGACTTATCCTTTCCGTTTCCGCAGGAGTTATTACCAATATGCTCAAAACACTCGGAGTTGAGCTTACTGTACCTGATTTTAAAAATGTTCAGATCACTATCGGTACGGACACTACTCAATCCGATTCCATAACTTCTATCGACGAAATAGTCAATGTATCTAATCTCGGTATAGGTCTTAAAATCAATTTCACCGATACCACCTATATCGATTTGAATATCGGAAACCTTGCTGTCAATAACAAGGCTTATGATATCAAGGGAATGAAAGAACTTACTACCGCAACCGACAGCAACGGAGCCGAAACCGTTAAAAAATGGGTAAGTATCGCCGATGTTAAAAATATTTCCGCTTCTCTGTCTTTGGATATGAACTTTAATACTCCCCAAGCTTTGAAAGAGTATTCGTTCGGTCCTCTTATTCAGAAGATTCTTGATATCAATATCGCTAATGATAAAGACCTTTTCGATTTGTTCTTTAATTCCGATTTGCAATCCGATACTAAATTCGCTTTGGGATTGGATCTCGATCTTTCGGTAGGAGTAAATCTGAGCGTTGAAGACTTTACCAGATTTTTCAATCTGCTGTCGAATTCTTCAAGAAACGATCAGGAAAATCAGGAATATGAGGCTCTTGCCAAAAAGATATTTACTTCTTTAAGCCTTGTTCTTAAAGTGTATATGGCTGTCGGAGAAGGCGAAAAAGTCGACAGAAATACCGATTTGCTTGCCGCAATTTACCTCACGGGTACCACGGTTTATGTTTATGCTCCCGATTTCGATGTTAAACTTAAATATACCGACGACAGTCTCGATTTATACAAAATATTGCTTTCGGCTCTCGGAATAAAAGAAGAAGAAGTCGCTTCCGAAGTTCAGAATATCAATAAAAATATCGATCTTTTAAATCAACAGACTTCCGAAACCGAAGAAGACAATATGTTGCAGTCGATACTCGATACTATTTACAATATCAATCTTAAAGCTACGGGTATCGATGTTAACTTTGTGTCTACTTTATTAGCCGAACTTTTGGACGCTTTCGATATCGGAACAGAACCTTACGACGGCGTGAATAAAACAAACGCTTCCGTTAATATTGTAAATGAAAACGGTGAATTGTTTACTCTGTTCGACGAACTAGGCGCCGAAGTGGAATTCCTTAATTCAGATAATACTTCAACAGGTCTTAAACTCGGTTTGTATATCACGGGACTCGGTCTTTCGGCAAATAAGGTTCTCGATACCTCTGTTTTCGGAGTTCTCAGCGATTACAAAGGCGCTCTTGACGCTAATATTTATATTGCGACTTCCGGCGAAATTGATTTCGGTATAAATTCAAATATAATCAATTTCAGCGGAATTCTCAAAAATTTATTGGATACGCAAGATAATATAAATACCACTCTTACGGGAAGACTTTCGGGGGTATATATACTCGATCTCGAAGTAAACCTAAATCTTGCAAATCTCGATAATCTCGAACTTTTCCTGTCCCTTTCAAAAAAAGGCACCGATACAAACTCTCTTGTTTTAAGTATTTATTATAACGGCATAAACGGTCTTACCGCTCTGGATTTATCGGGTCTTGTCGATATTCCTCCGATTATGATAGAAGGTCTTACGATAGGTAAGTTTTTAAGTTCCTCTTTAAACGATCTCATTTTCGGAAACAGCGAGGAAGAAAATCAAGAAGGTCAGGAGAACGACTCTTCGTCGGAAAATCAAGGCTCTTCCTTTAACTTCGACGAATTTATTGATCAGCTTTCGGGCAGATTGGATTTATCCGTTCTTAACAGTATGAAGGTCGGTTCTTCTTCGATCTCATACGATTATATCGCAATCGGATTGAACAGCGTTCTTCTTAATTCCCTTATCAAATTTTTCCTTGACGATAATTTAAACGATTTCGTTAATCTCGATTCCGAAACAAACGGTTTGTTCTCGTCGTTAGGCTTTGCAAATATCGGATTCAACTTTAACGGGGAAAAATTCGATAAATTCATTCTTGAAATAAATCTCGGAGAAAAGATGTCCGAAGAAAATTCAACGGTAACAGGCGAAAAAGATTCAACTTATCTATATTTGAACTTTACTGACGGACTTACTTTAAAAGCTTCAAATTACGAAACAAAATTCAATGCCTCCGAGTACATAAATCTTGCCGATGTAAAAGCTCTTTATCTCGGCGCATCAGTGGATTTCTCATTCGATATTCCCGAAGATGTCTTAGTAGGACTCAAAGATGTGCTAGGCGAACTTATTTGGGGAATGGGTATCGATGTTTCTTTTGCACAAAGCGTCGATTGGGATATTAAAATTAATCTCTACGGTGAAATTTTAACGCAGGAACTTGTTCAGAAACTTATCGACAGTTATAAGATTTCCGATACGGGTATAACAAAAGAAATTCTCGTAGATACAATTCTCAATTCTATTTTCCGTCTCGAAGTAATAAACGAAAATGCTCAGCCGGGAGAAAATAAAATAATTCTGGATTTGTATTACGAAGGCAATTCGAACAGAGTTTACATAAACTTGCCTGTTCTTAATCTTAAATCCTATTATGACGCTACCGATATTAAACAGAGTCTTAAAAATCTCGTTTTAGATATGTTTAATAAAGAAAATCCCACGGTTACCGAAACCGAGGAAGCAAATAATAATGAATTAAATATCGCAGACCTTATCAATCTTATTGCAAACATTAATATTTCTTCCGAAAGTCTGGTTGTTACAACCGTTACAACTTTAATCGATTCCGCATTCAGTTTGTTCGGATTGGATTTAAAATACAGTCTTCCCGACGCTCTCTGTGAAGCAAGTATTAATTTCGAACCCGGCGGAACAAGATTCAGTTCTATCGCTCTCGATCTTACTTTGACGCCGAAAGACGGTACGATAGTTACCGGCGGAAACGGCAAAGATATTTCAATGTCGCTGGCTTTCGGAGGATTGGCTTTCGATACCGTTAATATAGGCGCTTCCCGTATTGTTTTCGATAAACAGGGATTTACCCGTTTAAGTTCGGTTTACGCAGGATTTTCGGGCGGTTTGAAAATTTCAACCGACGAACAATCTCAAAACAACGATATAGTTATTTCGGGTATAAATATTAAAGATGTTCTTGAAAAGGTTTTCGAAAACAATCAGTCGATAGGGCTTGACTTCGCTCAGAATTATCAGGGCGACTTCAATATCGATTTCCAGATGAAATTAAATGTTTCGACCATTCCGGGATTCTTGCTTAATACACCCAAAGGCGATAGCGACGAGGAAAGAAGAGAATACAACAAAGCACTCATTCAAAACCTTCTCGAAGGCGGAGAACTCTATCTTGCTTTAAGTTACACTTACAGCGAAGGCGGAGCAAGCAGCGTCGAGGATATTGTCAAACTCTATTATTTCGGAAATACCTTCTATCTCGATTTGAACGAAAAATTCGGATTACCGAAAGTTAAAATCAAACTTTCTGCGTCCGAACTTGTCAATATGCTTTTCTTTGCCGACAATACTTCCGATGAAGAAAATACCGACGGAACAGCCGAAGGGGATAATCAAGCGTCACAGACTGAAACGCAAGCCGATTCGCAAAACAACGGTCAATCGGGGTCTCAGGATAGTACCGAAAATCCGTCCGATTCGGATAAAAACAATACGCAAAATAACTCTCTTAATCTCAGCGCTTTGTCTTTACTCCTTGCCATAAGCGGTATGGAATTTACCGCTACTCTCTCTCAGGCATTCATATCGAAATTGCTTCAAGCGATAGGAATAAATATAGATATAATTTCCGGTAGTTCGAATTCCGGAACCGATAGTTCGGGTTCCGAGACAGGAAATTCGGATTCTGAGTCGGGCGCTTCGACAGGCGGACAACAAAATTCAAGCGGAACCGATAACGATTATTTGTTTAACTTTATTCTTATTCCGACAGGAGTAGACGAAAACGGTAATAAAGTCGTATTCGAAAACACTTATTTGGAACTGTATTTTGACGACATCGTTCTTAATACTTTAAATTCCGTAGTTAAACCGCAAACCGATAATTTCGAATTAGTCGATATTAACGGCATAATAACCATTAATGCGCAGGCAACTGTCGAACTTAATTTATTGATTGATAAAAATGTCGATGACAGCCAAAACGGTAAATTTACATTAGGCGATATTTTAAATAAAAAGCCTACCACTTCTGCCGATGACGAAATTTCATACATTCCCGATGTTATAATAGATGCACTCAGTAATATATTCATAAATGTTCTTAACAATGTTAACGAAACAATTACTTTAAATATAAAAGCAAACTTCTCTTACAATATGATAACGAAAGCTATCTCGGATATCGAAGTTTATTTGGAACTTATAAGTAAACTCAATACAGGTTCTTCGGAAGTCTTGCTTGTTCTGTTTTATAGTTATATCGACGGAGAAATTTATATCAACGCTCCCGTTCTTTCGAATATCAAATTCAAAATCGATAATGTGGGAGACTTGCTCAATCTCTTCTCGAATAATTCTTCCGACGAAAGCAGCGATACCGAAACCGGCGGCGAATCGGGTTCGGCTTCCGAGAGCGGCGAAAATAACGAAGAAGAAAATTTCATTGAAAAAAATATCGAGAACATTGTCGCAATGCTCAGCTCTTTGAATATAAAGAGTACAGAACTTTCAATTTATGTCGCTTCCAATCTTGTTTCGCTTTTACTCGATATGCTCGGTATAGGATTTATAAAAGGCGATTCTATCGTGACTACCGGTACGGGTAACAATAGTGCAATCGATATAAATACCGAGGCTTCTATGTCGGTAAACCTTTTCGATAAAGATATTTCAATGGATTTAGGATTATCGGTTCAGGAAAACAATGCTTCTGTTTTCGGTATCGGTCTTAATTTATCCTTTAACAACTATTCAATCGGCGCAGGAAAATTAAATATTAAGGAAACATTCGACTATAATAATTACAACGCTCTTTCAGATATAAAAAATATCGAGTTCAATCTCGAAGCTAAAATCAATCCTAATTCGGCACCCCCTGAAATAAAAAATATTTTAGGCGAATTTTCTTTGCTTATCGACGAATCCTTCGAAGGAGAACTTGTTATAAGAATTACCGCTCTTATTCCGACTCCCGACCTTATGAGTATGTTCGAAGGAGGAAAGGGTATTGCGGATATTTTCAATTTCAATAATTTACAGTTGAAACTCGATATCCTCGTCAATTACGACGGTATGGAAGAATCTTTCCTGCAAGCTTTCTTCGACGCTTCCGGCGCAGGTACCGTTTATGTCGATATTCCGTGGTTCAAACTGCCAAACTCTAACGATTATCTTAAATTCTATTATACGGGACTCGATTTGAATTCAATGCTTTCTTCAAGCGGCTCTTCAAATGATAATGAAAATACAGAGGAGAATAAAACAGAAGACGAAAAAACCGAAGAAGAAACAGAAGCCGAAAAAAATCAACTCATTGCCGATATTATTTCACTTATCGCAGGCGCATATATCGATGTAGGTTCGGATAATAAATTCAGTATGTCCGTTAAACTTGCTTCCTCTTTCGTTTCCGAGTTAAGTAAGGTTATGAAAGAACATTTCGATTTCGATCTTAATCTCGGTCAAATTGCAGGAGTTGACTCTTCCGAAGTCAAACTAAGTCTTAAAGATAAATGTATTACATACCACATGGTAAACGGCGGCGCAGTTTCCGAAAATTACTTTATGTACATAGGTATCGGAGAAACAAAAGTCAATGCGGCATACCTCAGAAACGACGGCTGGTATTATCCTATAAATTACTTTGACGATATAAGTCTTTCAGCTTCCGTTAATCTCGATTTAAATTATATCGGCGGGGAATACGGGTTAGGCGCACTACTTAACGGAATACTCGGAGTCAGCGGAAACGACGCTATAAGCGATACGGTTAAACTGATTTTAGGAATAAAGGGAACAGGTTATCAGAATTTTTCCGACGCTTTAAGATTGGATTTAACGGCAAATCTTAATCTCAGAAATTTACTTAAACAAGGAATTTCCATTGACGACATAGAAGCTCTTGTCGAACTTTACAGAATTTCGGAAGACGCAGGTATCAACACGGAAACCTTGCTTTTAAGAGTTTATATCAAAGATGCGGTGCTTTATGCAGATGTGCCGATGCTTAATATCGTTAACGTTAAAATAGAAAATCTCATTAATGTAAGCTTGGAGTCTTCGGCCGAAGAGTCGGATAGCAATTCAGACAGTGCATCGGAAACCGAATCGACAGAAGAAAAAGAAGACGGTATTATTAAAGACGATAAAGGTAATCTTATAGTTGCAGATAAAAAATTCGATTTAACTGCCGTTCTTGCTTTGCTTTCGCAGATTTATCTTAAAGGTAACGGAAATGACAGCGATTTGAATAATCTTATCGGCGTTGCTTTCAAAGGAGATATTCTCCTTCAAGGTTTAGACCTTTTCGGAACTATGCTTTACGAAAATCTCGGTATTAAGCTGTATGAAATGAGTCTCATTAACGGAACCGGTAAAGAAGTTTATTTAACCGACGGCAGTCTCGATACAAGTAAAGAATATTTAGACGGAATTTACATAAAAACAGGTTCGGGAGCGGACGAAAAAATCGTAGGATATGCTTACACCTATGAATATAAAGACAGTTCCGGAAAAGAAGTTAAACTCATTTACAAAAAGGTATTCAACACTTCGATTCCTACCGTTAACGGCGATATAATTTTAAGTCTCGACAGAAAGGCGGACGGGTACAGAGATTTAAGTGCTTCGTTGAATTTAGGTATTGCATCAGGCGAAACCGAAATAATTGAAATAGGCGCAAGCGTTAACAACCTTGCCGTACAGTTTTCAAGAAGTGAGATTAAACTGTCAAAATTCAACTCCAACGGTCATATTATCGAAGGACAGTTCTATAGCCTTAGCGATTATAAACCTTTCAATACCGATAACTATCTCTACTTCGATACTCAAATAGTCATAACAGGCAACGAATCGACAGGAGCAACTCTTGCCCTTCAAGAACTTTTCAGAATTCTACTCGATGAAGAAGATTATACTACTACTTCGAGTTTGATATTTAATGTATTCGAATCCGACCAGGTTTATACTATAAATTTAAGCGCCGCAATAAAAGGTCTTAATATCGAACAGATTCTCAAAAACGCAGAACTGAAAGTAGAAGTATTCAAAAACGGTACAGGTTCGAGCAATCTTGTGTTGTTTGTATATATAAATCTCGAACTCGGAGAAATTTATATCGAACTTCCGAATAATACCGTTAACGCAATAAGAAGCGATAAGATAAAAATACAAAATATTAACCTTACAGGACTTTCTTCCATGTTCGAAAGCGAGGAGGGAACTTCGGGCGCAGGCGAAAATAACGAAAGCGAAAGTTTCTTCAATGAAGAAGGCGAACTTAAAATCGACAATAAATTAATCGCAAATCTTATCAACGGATTGAATAATATTACGATAATTCAAAACAGTGTGGGACTTTCTATAAGCGGTGATATCATTAAGTATGCTCTGCTTTCGGCAAGCGGACTCAATATGAATGTCGGCACCGTCGAAAAGGACGCACAGGGAAATATCGATACTTCTAAACTTAACAAGTTCGGTAGACTGCTCCATTATGTTTATACACTTATTTACGGAATGGAACTTAACCTTGCTTACGATAAAACTGTCGGAAGTTCGTTCTACAATAACTTAACGGCTTCGTTGAGTCTTTCGGTCAGAAAAACCAACAATATTTCAAATGCCAATTTCGATAAAGAAGGAGGCAAACTTTCCTTAGACCTTAATAATATAGAAGTTTCGACTAGCGAAGTATCTATTTACGACAGCTTCGATAAATCGGGATTTGAAATTTTCGACGGCAAAGTCGGTATCGCCCTTGAAACTACATTTAAAATGAACTCTGAACAGGGAACAATCGATCTTTCGGATATGATTGACGGCGTTCTTTCTAAAATTTTAAACGGATACGGAGCAATTCCGAACGGTGAAGAAATAAATCTTACGCTCGGAACAATTACGGGAATAAGTTCCGATTATGAAGAATTTGTACTTAACATTTACGGCGATATCGATGTGCTTGCTTATATCGAATCGGGACTTTATGCAATGCTTAAAAATTCCGAACTGCTTGTTGAAATTTACTGTAAACTTCCCGAAGGATATAATCTATATATTGCAAGAGTCTATATAGAGCAAGGTATTGCCTATGTTTATACCGACCTTATACAGGGAAATAATCCGCTTTACGGAACAGATTCTCCGAAGCTTAAAATAAATCTGCTCTCTGCCTTTTACGGTAACGATTATGTAGAATACACCGCAGACGGAAATGTTGAATTCAAACAGGAAAACGAATTTATAAAAATCGTTAAACTTATTAAAAATATCGAAATAAGCGAAAACAGCCTTTCCATATCAACTGTCGATAAGCTGCTCAGTATAATCGATGAAAGCATATTCGATTTACATGAACTGTTCAATGAATCTTATCTTACGGAAGATAAATTGGATAAGATTGACCGGTATCTCGGAAGTTTCAATCTTAACGTGGATTTCACTTCCGGCGCTGACGAGTGGATTTCAATCGGGGGAATAATCGGAAACAGTAAACCTTCGGGGATGACGGAATATCCCAAACTCGATTTCGGATTTGCAATAAATACCGTAGATATTACGATAAATAACGGTTTCTTCGGCTCGACTGGTTCGATAACAGGTCAGGAAAACTTTATGACCGATGAAGAAAAAGAATTGTACGGAGATATATTGAGTCTTGACGGTATAAGCGTTTACAATAAGTCGGAAGTCACAATCGATGTAAAAGATATCGTATTCGATCTTAAAAACATTTTAGCGGATATCGATGGCAATGACCATGTTTTATTGCAGGCAATTAAAAATTTAAGTGCAGCGCTTATCAATATCGGCGGAGACGACCTTTCGGGAACCTATACTATGGAAGTTCTTGCAAGAGTCAAAACGCTTTTTGCGTCAGAGTTCTCACTTTCCGATATACAGCTCAACCTCAGTTTATTAAAAGAAAAGAGCGGCAGCACTGTGAAATATTTAGAAGTCTATCTCAACGACGGCGTAATTTACATAAGCTTAGGAGATGAGGCAATTCCCGTCCTTTCAGGGCTTTTTGGAGGACTTCAAAACATTAAACTTGATTTGTATTCTATACTTTCGTCCTTGGGAATCAATCTTTACAGAGCAAACAGATACAATATGGCAAGTTCGGTTACGGAAAATGTTTCAACAGTTACTTCTACGACAAGCTTTATTATTGAAAATCTCGGATTGCTCTTATCGATAATAGAAGAGTTTAAAATAGATCAGGGCGGCTTTAATCTTAAACTCGACAGTCAGTTCTTATCTAAGATTTTCGATGTCCTCGAAGACGGTCTTGAATTAAACGGTTTAAGTAAAATTATAATAGACGAAGTTGATTTGAACCTCGGTATCAATCTTTATAATTATGAAAATGTTAAAAACGATTATCTGACATGGAGCGGGTTCAGTCAGGAACAGAAAGACGTTTACAACTCTTTCAGGAATTATACAATATCAAATAGCGGCACCGGAAGTTCTGTAATTTTAAGTTATGAAAATCTAACTCAAAAGGGAAGCGCAGTTATAGACGGAGAAAACGTAGAACAGTCTCAGTATTATTTATTCAACGGTTCTTCGCTCGGGTTCAGATTCAGCCCGACTTCGGAAAATAACGACGCACAGTTCATACCTCAAAACGAGGAAAATTACAAAGAACTCAACGACGAGAATATTGTATTCGATTTCGATATGAGTTTTGATTTAGGTATTCAAGGAAATACCGTACAAGACTTACCGGTTGACATATTCAATATATTAAGAGGACTGTTCCCCGAAATTTCAGGCAGCGCAAATCTCGACAATTTAATCGAACTTGTCGTTGCGCAAAACTTTAATCAGAACCTTATTTTATCGCTTTCGGGAAGGATATATCCCTTTGCCCTCAATCAGAGCGAACTTTTATTGGTACTCAATCTTTGGGATTTGAACCCGATGAGATTATACTTTACCGAAGGAAATATATTTGTTGATTTGACGGCTTTCGGAATTGAAAAGTTCTATATTCCTTTCGATGTTGAGAGTAATATTTCAACTTATATGAAGAGCCTTTTAAATATGCTTAATACGGAATCGGCAAACTTCAAACAAAGCAGCGGACATATGGTACAAATTCAGCCGGACGATAAGGATACCTTTGAAAAACTTGCCGACATTATAAAAGGTCTATTGTTAAGAGTAGAAATTACAACGGGTGAAAATACGGTATTAAACGTGTCTTTAAGAGATAATTATACGGACGAAGACGGGAATGAGGCAAACTTCCTCATGAATCTTATGAAGCTTTTAGGTTTTGACGATATCGGATATATAAGAGTTAGTTATCCGAAAATTGATATATTACTTGAAGGAAACAATCTCAACTCAACACAAGAGCCGCTTCTGTCTTTATCAACTTATATTGAAGGTATAGTAATAAGCGCCGACTTTAATTTAAAGCAAATAGAGTTCAGCGAGGCTGATCGAAATCAGTGGGATAATAAAGTCTATTATCCAATCAACCATTTATTATATCAAAATTCAACAACCTATCAAACGAAAGAAGGACAGTATTACGGAATAAAAGATTACTGGACGGAAAACGGCTATACGGATACATACGGGAAGCATACATTTACAGACCATTGGATAAGTTATGAAGATTTGCATATCGTATTCAAAGGTACTATTTCAAGTAATTTGAACGCAAGTCAAGGGGATAATAATGAGAAAATATGGATACAAGATTTACTGAAACTTGTTCTTTACAATGTTTCGAATTCCTATATAGATTTCACTTCGAGTAATTTCAGTAAAGAATTTGCAGTCAACGCAGAAATAGACTTTTATATTGCAGATTATCTCTTCGGCGGAAGAGACAGAGAAGACAGGAGAACGGAAATACTGTTATCCGTCGTTAAAAAGGATACTTCACAAACTATTCTGTTATTCGGCTTCCAGGCAAGCACTGCAACCACTGTTCTCGAAATAAATACTTTCAATATCGGAAAGTATAAAATTACAGACTATGATATTTTCGAAAATATCGTAGAATATGTAAATTCGCTTAATATAGATTTGAGCGGACTGCTTGCTTCCGCAGGCAACATCGAAGAAATTACGGACGACAGCGAGAGCGTGGATTTAAACGACAGGGTAATAGTCTCATCCCGCCTTACGGGAGAAAAAGGACTGACCATTAAAATAGGCGGCACTAATTATATGGGAATTAAAAACGGAATGAATGTGTCTGTCGGCGGTAAGTTCTTGCAATTCGTATTCGAAGCGATGGGACTTTACGACACATTAAACAACGCTTATCAACAAGCGCTGCCCGCACTTTCAAAACTTGCAGGACAACTCAACGGCTCGAATACAACTCACTTTAAAGACTCGCTCGACATTACGCTTTTATATTCCCTTTTCGATACATTGAGTTTGGATTTATATTATGGAATAGACGCTGTAATTTCATCTGATTCAACTTCGACCTGCGATATAAGAAAGGTTTCGATAGATGGATACAATTACTATATGCCTTCCTGCGGCTGTACTTCGCGCACCTGTCTTGAACTTGGCAGATGTTCAAATAGCAGTTCCGATTGTATACATGGAAGTTTCGATAAACCTGCGTTCAATATGGGACTTGTTATCGATTACGGATATTTTAAATATACAAACAAAGGCACAGCGGAAAAACCGCAGATTGTAAAAGAGTTTTCGACAAACAAAAAACTTACCTACAATCTCGATATAGAGTCGCTCGAACTTGCAAAAGATTATTACAGCGCAGGCGGAAGCACTATATTTATAAGTAACGGAATAAATATTAACGATTACAGTTTATTAAGCGATTTAACACGCATTAAATTCAGCACGGAAATCAATCTCGGCGGCGATTTATACGAACAGTCTCTTCTCGAAGGGCCGCTCGGCGCCGTTGTGGAAATGCTTTTAGGTGCTTTCAAAAGTTATTTAACCGATACATTTAACATTAATTTTGTCGGAAACGATAAGCTCGATTTATCGCTATATATCGATATAGACCTTGATTTTGCAGATTTAAGTAACAGCAGTATGGTTATCGAATTAATAGATAACGATGAGATAATAAGCAAAAACATCGCAACTCCTACTAGCGATGTGGTTTTAGGCTTGTATTATTCGGGCGGCAAGTCTTACGATTCCTCAACTCAATCGCTAAAAGAAAACGGACTCGACCCGAATACACTTTATGTAAGGCTCGGTATACTCTTTACACAGTTTCTATCTGCCGGAAAACATGGGCATGCTGATTTCGAGTTTAAAGTAATAAGTCTTCCGATAGTATCCATTCTCGAAACGATTAAAGGTTATCTCAACGAGGCTACTTCCTTAATTTCCGATATGATAACGGGTAAACTCGTTATGGATATTGTCGATATGCTTGTAGGAGAGGAAGGTATTGCGCCCGATACGGATAGCGACAGTGCCGACGAAGAAGAAATAACTGAAGTTACCAACACGCCTTCGGTAAGACAGCTTCTTTCAGGAGAGAGCGGCGCAGCTTTTATAATAGAGTTTTCAGATGAAGTATATAACAGAATAAATGAAGAACATTACAGCATAAAGATTAACTCAACTTTAATTGCCGAGCTTATGTATCTTTTAGGATTAGAAATTGATTTAAGAGGATTTGAAAGTTCCGAGGCTATAAAGGAAGGAGATGAAGTAGTCGGTCAAAAAATCACAAAATCGGAAATAGATGATTTTATTCTTATAGAAATAGCTGCAAACGGCAGCGATGTAACGGAAACATTTACCGCTAACTTAAAAGAAAACGGAGTACAGGACGATAATTTGGGTATTTATTTAGCATTAAATCTTTCGGCAAATACCGGCACGGAAGCTCAGATAAGCAGGTTCTCTTTAAATATAGAACACCTTGCGGTTGCGACAAACGGCAGCACTGTTCAGAATATATTCAATTTCCCGAAAGGTGAAACCAAGACAGGAACATATGTAAATATCGTAACAGAAGGACTGAATAAATTCGGCGGAATAGTTGCAGGATATCAGATGGGCGACGAGTACTATCTCGATGTTTACAGTCTGATACAGGGCTTTATCGACGGCATTTACGGAAGCAGTAACAAAGATATCGAATACGACGGTAATAAATACACAGGATTTTTGGCAACGATATACTTCGGCTCACGTGTTGCTAACAGATCTTACGGTCCCAACAAAAAAAGAGATAATCCGCTAATCTTCATTTACGATATGAATAAAGTGGGAGGCGCAGACTCGAAACACCTATTACATATACATGTGGCGAACAATCTGAGCGCAGCTACATATTTAACTATTGAAGATGTCCATGTTCTTATCGGCAAAAGCTTATCGCAAATATATATGGATAGCATAAGAATAGGTTTTGTTTTGGGTTTAAGAATTGGGTTTATAACTATTAATATCTTAGGACCTGTTGGAATAATTCTTGGAGTGCTGGGATGGATGTTTAGTGATACTTTCCTTCATAGTATAATAAATAAATTTTTAGTTCTGCCTGCCCTTTCGCTAAATAATTTACTCAGCGGACTTTCGGAAATCCAGACGGGACTTACCGCAACGGTCAACAAGTTTACTCAGGCAATTAAGAGCGGTATTATCGACGGGCTTGGACTCAGCGGAGTGTATGACGGCTTCGAAGGGGAGACTGTAAGCGGAGAGTTTAACCTGCCAGAAAGCACCGATTATGTTGACGGCATTACCTATTACTCGGACAGCAAAATAGTGGCAAAGGTAAACGGCAAGGATTTAACAATTTCAACGGAGTCAGACGCTTATTTAGACAACACGCTTACAACTAAAATAATAGACGGCAATTCTTTGGAATCGGTTGTTCAGTTAAAGCTTAATTGCGCACTTGTTTGTGAGCTTATCGGCTCAATTCACAATATGCTTTCAACTAACGACCCCTACTCACACGACTTTGCAAACGACGTTATCCGTTTTATTTTGGATATGGGCGGAATGGGTAGTATGACAGGTCATATGACATTCATAACCGGTAATACTGCAAGACTTTTGGTTAACTCCTTTTTGCCGCTACCGTATTACTACACTTCAAACAGCGCATTTTATGTTCAGCTTTACCTTTATGCAGGGGGACTTAAAGGGATTAATATTGTATTCGATCACAATGCAAGTTCTGACGGTCATTTAAATTATAGTACAGATCCAAATTATGCGGGCTTTACAATGGAAGCTAACGACTTTAATCTTTACATTAACGTGGACCCGATAGACTTTATGCCGTCGACTACATTTATCAATAAAACAGGAAATGATGCTGTTGAAGCAGGGAAATATTACGGTTCACTTCCCGAAGATAGTAGTAAGGCTATACA
Source organism: uncultured Clostridia bacterium (assembly GCA_944342015.1). Lineage (GTDB taxonomy): Bacteria > Bacillota > Clostridia > Christensenellales > CALVMC01 > CALVMC01. Next base: position 132,011 of record CALVMC010000002.1, on the reverse strand, counting down.
AAAATTAACCGAAGCCAATATTATAAAAACAAAAGAGATTATAGCAAACAGCTATCTCGATCTCGATACCGACAACAGCGGCAAGTACGACTGTTTAGAAGATTTGACTGCAAATTACGGGTTCCATAGAATAAATACAAACGCAGGTTATAAGTTTGCAGCAGGGGGGAAAGGCGCTTTTGCAAGCGAAGTTACCGTAAGCTGGGTATTGCACGGCGAAATCGATACTACAAAAGCCGATGCCGTCTATTTGCTTTTAGGTTATGTCAGGGGCGCAGTTTATAAATATGCGACATTAAGGGTTACAAACGCAATTCAAGTTGCAAATCAGGAAAATAACGATGTACCTTATTTAACAGCGGAAGGCTTGACTTTACCTTTAACCTATACGGTAGGGGATAAACTGCCGACAGAGGTTACCGTTAAAATTAACTTAATTAACAATGGTCAAATTGTAGGCTCTAAACTCGTTAAATACGGCGAGTATTCCACACATACTTCCAAGTGGGATATGGGCCCCGACGGTAAAGGTTATGAGTACGGCGATGATGAAAACAGTTCTTATGACAGATATGCTATATACACATTCTCAGACGGTATGTTCAGAAGTATTTCGGTCAAAGTACCGATAAGAGCGGTCAACGAAAGACAAATTTTAAGAATTGCAGACGGACAGCTTGTCTTTGACGTATTTGAAAACATAGTATTCCCGGATACCGTTCAAGGGTACTTTACCGACAGCGGACTTACTACATTCAAGGTTCAGAGATGGTACAATACCGCAAACGTAAAGAGAACCTTAAGCGGCGGAACATACTATGTAAGCGCCCGTATGGGTAATGGCGATATGGGATATTATCTTGTCGAAAATATACCGGTAACCATACTTCCTGCCGAAATCAGCGAAATAAAATACCTTAATCCCGAAAGCGGACTATACGATATTGAGGACAGTACCCTTACATTTAATCCCTTTATGACGGGATACTCGGCAGTCGATATAAACAACTATCCTATGTATGCGGCTGTTAAGTTCAAGGGAAGCGATAAACAGTATAAAATGGCGGTACAGTTCAATTTAAGCAATGTAAACGACAGCTTTACGGGCGGCGAATATGTTATAAGCGTAAGGCTCGGAGACGACAGCTTAGGATATGTAAAAGACAGCTTTACCGTAATAGTTGAAAATGCCCTTATAACTCACGATAAGGTTGACGGAGTCGGGGATATCGTATTCGATGTATTCGACGAAAATTATATGGGATTCGAAGAGTCTGATATCTGGCAGCTTAACGGCAGAGATATAACGGTAAACTCAGGCGATTATACTATCGAGATTGCAAACGAGGATATAGTTTGGGACGTAACTTCCCTTTCCGACGCTGCGCAAGGCGGCATATACTTTGCAAAACTTATAATAACAGGTAAAAACGGAGTCAAGCAGGAAATAGATTATCCCGTAACATTTAAAAACAGAATCGCAACTTCTGTTTCCATGTTAGGTGCAAGCGAATTGTTTAAAGACGGCTTCGACCCGTACGACGATACAAACAATCCGAGAAATCAAGAACTTTATACCGATACCGTTATATTGGGCTTTGCGGATAATACGACAAAAGAATGGACGGTTGAAAGCTGGAACCTTAATACTATAAGCTACGGCTATGCAGGCGGTATAACCTATGCGGTTGCCGAAATCAAGGACAGAGCAGGGAATATACAGAGCGTAAATCTGCCGATACTTATTAAGAGCAAGATAATAGAAGAAGTAATTACCTTAACGGACAGCTTCAATGTATTTGATTCCGCACGCTCTGCGTTCAGTGCGTCGAGTTATCCCGAAAAGGTCAGCGTAATATTCAAAGACGGCTCTTCGAGAGTGCTTACGGTAAGTTCATGGAACACTTCCGCACTCAAAAACAGCCTTGCAGGAAAGGAACTTTATCTCGGCGGAACATTCGAAATAGGACTTTCGGCAGGAAACGAAACAGGCGGCTATCAGAGTGCGGTTGCAAGAATAATTATAGACCCTGCGGTAATTACCGACTTTGGCAATGTAAATAACATAGTTATAGACCCGTACGAGTCTGATCCCAGAAATATCGATAATTATCCCTCGTCCTTGGAAATTACCGTAAACGGCACGGAAAAAATGACCGTAACGCCTGTCTGGGATATAAGCGATATTACTTCGAACTACATTAACGGATACGAAGGCGGAGAGTTTACGGCAACTCTTAAAGTGGGAAATATCGTTTACGGATATCAGACTAAATCTATAAAGGTAACCGTATACGACAGAGTTGCGGCAAATTGCGAATACGAAGAGCTTGTGTTCGACCCGTTTGAAAATATAGTATTCCCGAACGAAATTACGGTATACTTTACAGACGGAACGCAGAGAACTTTCAACGCAAGCTGGTATGCACTCGAAGGAAACAATCTCGTTCCTATCGAGTTGAATGTAAGCGTTGCTACTAAAACTTACAGCAATATCTATGCGGTATTCGGAAACGAAAAGGGCGGATATCAGAGATTGAATGTTCCCGTCCGCACGGTTGACAGAACGGTGAGTGCGCTGTTTACCGAAAACGACAGAAATACAAATCTCTTCGAAAACACCGTCGTTTATGAAAGTTATTCGGATTTTGTGAGCGGTATGCCTAACGTTTATGTCGCATCATTCAATGACGGCACTACACATAGCTTTATTCCGGCAGCGGTTGCTTACGGCACGGTAAATGAAGGTCAGTTTACGGAAAAAGCGATAACGGAAGAGGGCGGAACATTTACCGTAAGATTAGAGTTTAAAGTCGGCTCGCTAACTCAGTATGTATACTACAAGATTTCGGTGGGGGCAAGTCTGCTCGGTAAAATTTACACACTTTCGGGCGAGGAAATTACTTCATTTACTTCCTTTGACGAATTGCCGCAAGAGGTTATTGCAGAGTTTTCGGGACGGCAAGAAAGAGTAAGGCCTGTCTGGGGAGAAATTTCGGAAGGGAAAATCAAAGGCAATTTCAACGGCTTTGAAAAGGAATTCACTTATACCGAAATAGATACGACCAAACTTTTTGAAAACGGAGCAAATGCTTTAAGTTATACTCTCGATATGTATAATCTTAAATCCTTCCCGTCCTTTATCGATATCGTTGCGGGCGGAAAAACATATACATTCGAAGCCTTCTTTGCAAAAGACGCCGAAAATGTTATTAAAGATAATATAAATACTTTAAAAACAGCAAGTTCCGATTTGACGGTGGCGGTAGAAGTTAATCTTTCCTATTCGGCAAACGGAAAAACCTATACGGCTATAACAAATGCAAATGTAACCTTGTTAAATAAAGTCGTCGAAAGCTTAATCGCAAGCGAAATCAATATAAGTCCTTACGAGGGCGCAACCTTTACAAGCTATGCAGTTAAATTCAGAAACGGAACGGTAGGTACGATTCCTTATATGGCAATAAGGAATTTCAAAAAGAACGGCGTTGAAACAGCTCTTTACGAAGGCGGCGAGTTTACGGCAACTCTTGTATTAGGCAACGCAATTTTAAGTCAGGAATTTGAAATTACAGTAATTGCAGATACCAAGATAATCGCCTCGACAAGTCCTGTCGTATACGAACAGAAAACCAATGAACTTGCAGATACTCTCAGCGTTATGTTTACGGACGGCACGGGTAAAAACCTCAATATCAAATGGGAATATTCGTCTGTTAATTACAGAACTTTGGGAGAAACCGTTATAGGCGATAGAGGTTATGAGGTTGCCTACTTTAACGTGCTTTGCGGGGACGATTTCGGGGGATATCAGCAGGTAACGGTAACGGTTTATATAATCGACAGTTTAACTGACAGCGACTTCATGTACGAAAATTCGCCTTTAAACAGCCTTGCGGTAAATCCCTATAATATAGAGCTTCCGACCTTCTTTATACTGCAAATAGACGGTAAAAACTATTCTTTCAACGCAGTATTCGAGAGTAAGGAAAGCGGTAAAACGGTAGAAGAGACCGTTAAAAACGCTTATAAAAACGGTCAAAATTCAACAGAACTTACCCTTACCCTTGACAGGGGCGGAAAGAAGGTAGTCCTTACCGTTACCATTTCAATACTTAATTTCAGTTCGGTTGTAGGCTCGAACGGAGAAAAAGTTACGGAAATTACCGTTAAAAATTATTCCGACTTTTCCGTATTTTGCGAGTTTAGCATAGGCGACGGGGCAGATAAAATAACGCAGAATATTTATCTCAACGTACTCGGTTTTATAAACGAGGCAGGACAGAGCGTATCAGTTCCCGTCAGCGGACAGAAATACAAACTTAAACTCGGCATTAAATTGGAAAATGCTCAGACATACGATATTTACGAAACGAGCGAGCTTTTAACAGTTAATATCGAAGCATAATAAAAAAAATTATATCGGTAAATTAATTGTTTAAGTTATCGAAAGGAATTTTTAAAGGGAAAAAACGGAAAAAACAATAAATATATATATTGCCTATATATAATAAATATGATATAATGGTTTTATTCGGGGGAGAGAATGACTAAAAGAAAATTTGTCAGTTTAAAATCGGTCAGATTTATCGTATTGTTGCTGATTGCGGCAATAGTTTTTTCCTGTATTTTCAGCGGTCTTAATACCCAAAGTATTATTTCTTTATCTTCCGAAAAGAGCGATATCACATACGGCAGCAATAAACTCGACTATGAGTTTGCGGCAGATCAAAGTTATGACGGCAATATCTCTTACGAAACTTCTTACGGCAACGTCCTTTCCGAAGAGACTTTCAACGGAAGAAACGTAACGGGCGGCGCAACGGTTAGCGGAGAGCTTCAAAGCGGAACCGAAATTACGGCTTCTGATTTAAGCAGACTAAGTAATACAATATTCGATAATGATGCAGATAATAATACGACTTACGGTGATTATAATAGTTCCTACTTTTATCTCACTAATGATATAACAATCAGTCCAAAACACGGGCATTTCTTATATTTATCGGGCAAGGATTCAAGTAACCAAGTTACTTTCGACGGCAGAGGTCATACCATAACAGTCAATTATACCGGTTCGGCTACCGAGTTTGGAGTTAGTGCTTCCGCATACGGCAATGCTTTCGGACTTATATTTGCAAAGATTAGTTATGCCACCGTAAAAAATCTAAATATTGTAATAAACGGTAACGGAAGTACTATTAAGTATAACCAGGATGACAAGAGCGATGTCGAAAACTATTTCGGGGCGGTTTTCGGGTATGCAAATAATGTTGCATTTCAAAATATAACTGCAACGGTTAAAAATTTAAATTTGCTTTCAGAACTCGACAATGCAGATTTCACCGCCACACATACTACGGCAATGGGCGGTTTTATAGCTCGAATAACAGGTTCTTCTCAATTAAACAATGTAATTTTTAATGCCGAAGAGTTAAGTATAACGTTAACAAGTACAAGCGAGCAGCCCGTTAACGACGACCTTATGAATATTTATTTGGGTACTTTTATTGCTCAAGCGCAGGGGGCATTAACCGATATAACGGTAAACGCAACTTCTTCAAGTTTAACAAATACCTTTACTACAAAGAGTGCAGGAAGCTTTTATATGGGTACCGTAGGCGCTCTAAGCGGGAACAGTAGTAATATTGTATTCAATCTTAACGGTTGCGGTTATATGGCGTCGCCGAGAACTACAAATCCGGGGGATACTACAAATACATATAACTCTTTCGGCTTTGCAAGGCTCGATTCTGCGGTGGATAAAGTTTATGTTATAGCAACCTCTTCGATTTTAAATTTTGCCTATCAGATTTATGACGAAGATTCAAAAGAAAATAAGTTTTATGCAGGCGGTTTTGCAGGGTATGTTAACGGCAATATAGCAAATTCGGTACTCTCGTTAAACGGCAGCGCTGTCAGCACAACTTCCTCAAGTGTTTATGCAGATCAGTACACGGGCGGTTTTGCAGGTGATATTGATGAAAGTAATTCAAATATTACATTTTCAAACAATGCTGTAATTTTTTCAAACGCCATATCGTCTTCGGTTGTTCAGAATTATTCAACGAATAAAAATAATTCGACGAATGGTGAAAATATTTGGGTAGAAACTTACAATAAAAATTATGCTGGAGCTATAATTGGCTATGTTTCTATGACCGAAATACTAGATATTACTGAAAAACTTTCCAATATTTTAGTTTTAGCGCCCGTAACGGGGCTTTTGGATACCCATGATTTAAATTACTGTAAAAAGGTTTTTATTGCAGGCGGCGGCTTTGCGGAAGTTATAGCAGGCGGCAGCGACCTTATTTTATCGATTAAAAATCCCGAAAATTTATACCGTGACGACAGCGGCAATTACGGTGTGTACACGGCAGAGTATGTTTGGCTCAGTTTAGAGGAAACTTATAATTTAAACAAGCAAAAATCGATTACAACGACTGCTAACTTATATTCTCAAAACAGTTCCCTTTTTTCGGCACGGTTTGATGGCAATAACCTTTCCGCTCTGGATTTTACCTTAGGAAGTTCAATACCTTCTAATAGTTTCAGCGGCGGCAGAAAAATGATTTTAATCGAGTTTTTCAAGGATGAAATTTATTCGGCAGCCGACTTTAACAGGGTAGCATACGATTACTCTATGGGAGCAGGTTATATAGAAGGAATTGAAATAAATCTCATGGCGGATATAACCTTTGAAAGCAGGCTTTTACCCCTCGGCAGCGCAAGCGTTAGTTTTGGCTCTGTATTTAACGGAAATAATCATACCATAACCTTAAATCAAGGCTCGGTTATATATGAGCAGTACTACGCAGGCGTTTTCGGCGCTATAACAAACAAGGCGACCGTTACAAATTTGAAGATAGTAAATAACGCTTATATAGTGGCGCAAGGTGCAGACGGCGTCTTTAAGGAAGTTTTTGCGGGTGCCTTTGCGGGGGCTGTAGGTTTAGAGGAACATACTACTGATTCTGCCACTATTCAAAATATAAAGGTTATATCTTCTTCAAACAGTTATATAGCAAGCTCCAATCCTTTCGTATCCTCTCAGCACAGTGTGGATAAAGTAGGCGAGGCTTCCGTTATAGCGTATGCTGCAAATGTTCGAAGCGGTGCGGGCGGGTTTGCAGGAAAAAGTTACCGCACAAACATTTCCGATTGCAGCTCTGAAAATGCAGGAACAATTTACGGTTACAGCGCTTACAGCATGCTCATGTATTTAGGCGGGTTTATAGGTAAAATAGAGGGCGGTACTTATAATAGAATTTCCGTAGCAGTCAATAAATTCGTTAAAAAATTCGACGGCGCGGCTTATGTCGAATCTGATATAGAGAGTCCTACTTTATATGGCGACGGAAAGTTCGATATGAATACAATCGAACTGAGAAATTCCGATTTAGGCGTTTATATAGGCGGGTTCAGTGGAAGAGTTAATGGTTCAAAAAATGATGGCACTTCTTTTCAAGATATTTCAGTTATATTTACAAGTCTTAATGCATTCAATTCCATAGATACCGTTGCGGAGTATTTAAGCGGACTCGATTATTCGTCGGAAAATAAAAGAAGTAAAGAGTGGGCGTATTTAAACAGCGTTTCTGAGTATATCTCTTTATTTACATTGGCGACTGCTCACAGAAACGCCTTATTTCCGATAAATGTTGTAACTAAAAACTGCGCGGTAATTTACGAGGACTTTATTGCAAAAGACCAGGTAAATAATGTTCCTTATACGAAGAGTTATTTTATCGGCGTTGATACAACTACGGGTGAATCTGGAAAATACGGAGTTGAATATACAAAAAATTTAGTTGGTGGTATATATGATTTCAACGGTATAGCTGGACCAGCAGGAGAGAATAAGACCATAACAAACGGAACGATTACTACAACCGTTAAAAGTTATGTTTCTTACTATAATGCCGTTGAAATTCTTGTGGGTGAAGAAGGTAGTAGTTACGGTCAAGGCGCAGGGTTTATGGATAAATTTACCGCAACTATAAGCGCAGGTACCGTTAAAATCAATTACTTTAACGAAATAAAATACGGAAATTATTATGGTGCGACAGGAAATCCCCAAATAAGCGGCTCAATTACAAATACTTCAAATGAAATTACTATAAGCTTGTCGGCTTCCCATACGGGAAGTGTAGTCGGCGTCTTCTTCGTTTACAGCACGGACATAAATAATCTGTCTGATTTTAACAGGCTTGCTCAAGCCGGAGTTACATTTAAAAATACCGTTATTAATCTCAGAACGGATTTGACTTTCCTTAATTCGGACACGGTTAGCCTGTTTAACAATTTCGAAGGCACTTTCAACGGAAACAATTACACTATTACAGTTAATAAAACATTAGGAAGTATTTTCAGTTCCGTAGCGGCTTCCGGGTCCGTTATTAATCTTTATTTGGTATTTAATAGTTATGGAACTGGATATAACAGGATGTATAGCCCACTTGTCCGTACTTTATATGGTAAAGTTGATAATGTTAATATCGATTTTTTGACAGTTTCAAGTTTCAATATAAGTAGCAATTCAACTTTCGGCGCAATTGCGACAGAAGTCTTATCGGGCGGCAGGATAAATAACTGTTCGGTAAGTTTTTCGGGCGGCACAATAAGCGCAACGGATAATACAAGCATATTCGGCGGCATTGCGGGTGAGGTTGAAAGCGGCGGCACTGTAAACGGATGTATTGTTTATGTAAATAACAATATCAAAAATTCTGCTTTTACGGGTACTCACGGACTTGTAGCAGGTCAGGCTGTAAACGGTTCTGTCATAACAAACAATGCGGTAGTACTTTCTAGCGGACTCAATTCGGCTAATCTTCCCAATGCCGTTATCGGAACGGGCGGGGTGCAGTTTCTTAATAATTTAGTTATAGTTAGCGGCAATTACGATACCTCTTCTCTTAAAATTGCGGCAGGAGCAGCTAATGCTAATTCAACTTATAAGGCAACATTAATCAAGGTTTACGGGCAAGGTGCGGACAGTGAAAACTTCGGAGCCCTTTCCGTGACGAAGGATTCCTTAGGACAGCTCACCGTTACGGCAAAGCAAACCATTCTCAATTCGTCAGGAGAGGAAATTCCCTTTATAGGCTTTTTGGACTACGACGACGGAACGACTTATTCTACAAGCACCGATTTATCTTCCTATTATTCAAGTAACGGCTCTTATACTTACGACGGTAAAAATATTGCAGTGTATTATATTCAGAATCAGATCGATTCCGAATCGGATTTGAGAGCCTACTTTAACCAGACAGTTGGTTCTTATAAAGGTATTCAGTTCTATCTCGTTAGCAATATAGATTTCAATATAGGAACGGCTTCCGATATCAATACAGGGAATACGTTCAGCGGCTTTTATTGTTCAAACGACATTAACAGCATACTTAACGGGAACGGTTATAATATAAACTTTTATCTGTCCTCGGGAAGGAATTATTTCGTTTCGCTGTTTTACAACATTTCACGTTACGGCGGAATAAAAAATGTAAATATTACTTATTTAAACAATTCCGCAAATTCCAGTGTTCATTCCAATTTCTACGGTATTGCTTATTATAATAACGGTATTATCGAAGATGTAAATATCCGATATTCCTCATATATAGAAATCGGTTCCGTTGACGGCTGGTTCGGCGGTATTGTGTTAAGAAATAACGAAAACGGCTTGATTTCCGACTGTTCGGTCGAAATAGGTACCTTCTCTTCTCAAAGCACAGGCTCGGTTAAAACCGACAGTTTCGGCGGTATCGCTTGGTGGAATTTCGGAACAATTGAAAGTTCTGCCGATTTGGGTTATACAACCTTTTTCAGATTAGGTGCAGGCGCTAAACTGTTGCCTGTTTCCAATAATGCCGTTTTCGGCGGTCTTGCTTATTACAATAACGGTAATATTTACTCTGCGGCAACCTACATATACGGTATTGTCGGAAGCGAATCGATATCCGCAAATCAATCGAGAGTGGCTTTTTCAGGCGGTATCGCTTATAATCAGGCTGGAATTATTGCAGGTATCAAAGCCGATTACAACAGCGATTTCAATCCGATAAACGTTTATAAATTCGGTGGGTTAGTCGTGTTCAATCAAGCAAGCGTCGGAAGTTCGAGTCTTTCCAATCTTGTCAATACGGTAAATATTATAGGCTCTTCCGTTTATGACGATAAAGTATCTTTTATAAGTACTTTCGGCGGCGTGGTTGCTGAAAATTATACCAATTCTTCCGTTTATTTTACTACCGTAAATGTTTCAAGAAACATTTACACGGGTTCCGTTGCAGGCGGCGCTTTGGGCGTTCAGATGCTTAACGGAAATTTATCGAATACTACCGTAAATATTTCGCAGGGTTACGGTATTTACAGCGAAGGTAACGATTATTCGGACAGCGTTAATTTCGGGGCTTTCAGTATTTTGGGCGGCGCTGTCGGCGGACTTTTAGGCGCAGGTTATGCAAATATTTCGCAAAGTTCAGTTTATATTTTAGGTAAAATTAAAAATCTTAATATGTCGTCCGGGTTTGCCGCAGGTGCGATAGGATACAGAATCGGCGGCACCGTTAACGGCCTTTTGACCTACCTTGCAGATAATAATATAGCAGCCAAATATTTCGCAGGCGTTTCTTACGACACGACGGTTTATTCAGATGTTAACTCATGGCTTGTTAAAAGAAATAATCTTATTATAAATCCCAGCAACTTCGATAACAGCGGTATAAATGTTTTCAGCGTCGCAGGTAACGGTACCATTAATGCCGAGTTTACAGGTAATATTATCAGTGTTTCCGTAGTTGTCGCAAGTTCTGAAATTACTTTCCCTTACAATAACTCAGTCAAAGTTTATAACAGAAACACAGGGTATGCTTTCGATGTCGATACTTCGAAAGCTTTGACTTATGTCTATAATTTGCCGGCTACCGGAACAAGTTTAGATTACTATCTTTCTCAGATCGTTACCGAAGTAAATTCTTATTCCGATTTAGTAAATATCGCCAATATATTCAATACTTCGAATACTGCTTATCTTTTCGGTATATGGATTAATATAAACAGCGATCTCGATATTCTGTCGGATGCGGAATTCGTTCCTCTCGGAAATCCCAATTTTTCCGTGACCGATGTTTACGGCAACATTTATACCGGCTTTAACGGATTTATTAACGGCAATAACCATAAAGTTACCATTTCTTCAAATGTAAATCTTTATGCCGATTATGCAGGTCTTATAGGATATATGGGAAGTAACGGCAGAATTTCCAATATTGCCGTTGTTCTTGACGGCGTTATTACAGGTACGAGTTATGCCGGCGCTCTTGCAGCTTATTGCGAGGGTACTGTTTCAAACTCTGCCGTTCTTATAAGGAACAACGTAAAATACGGTTCCTCTTCCGATGGCTCAAAAGGTCAGGTGAATGTAAGTTCTGCAAAGAGTGTTCCGGGCGGCATTTTCGGTTATATCAATTCCGCATTGTCAAATGTATGGCTTATTGCAAAAAACAATGCTTACAGCGACGCTTTGGAAAATAATTTCGGACTTAACCGTTTGAATATTATAGGCTATACTTCTTATAACTCTGTGAACGGAGCCAATGTCGTTGATATTTCTATGGACGCAGGTATCATTACCGTGAACGGCTTAGGCGGCAGCGGTTTTTACGAAGATGAAGTTTCCGGTTCGGGACAGAATATTAATTCTTTTGAATTTTCTCAGAGTATGTCAAATAAAGACTACTTTGCCGTTTATCTCGACTTTGACGTTAATAGCGCAACCGATTTCTCAAATGTAGCCGGTTATTCTCACGATTTCGATTTAAAGGGTATTACTATAAATATCACAAACAATTTTGTTATGGATATCAGCGGATATCAGCCATTAGGAGTGCCGGAGGGAAATGTCTATACCTTTAACGGCACTATTAACGGCAATTATAATACTATAACTCTGGGTTCAACTTTTAACTTCAAAAGCGGTTTAATGTATTCAGGTCTTGTGGGAAGTTTAGGAGCTGCAGGTCAGATTTTCAATTTGACAATAAAGACAAACGGTAATATTACGGTGGGAAAAGATTCGCTGTTCTTCGGTTTTATCGCAGGGTACAGCGAAGGTTCGATTTATAATATTTTAGTTGATTTAGACTATGACATTATACTTGAAAACGGTATCAGCGATATGGCATCTATTGGCGGTATTGCGGGTTATCAAAAATTTGCAGAGAAAGTCAATAATGTATGGTTTAAAAATTATCAGAATTTTAACGCCTTTTCCGCTAATTCGGGTTCTGCGTTGAACGAAAAATCAACAACATTCCTTGCCCGTAACGATTTACCCGGTATAGGAATAAAATTCCGCTTATCGTTAGATTCACAAAACCTGACTGTTGATTTTATTAAAACTAACGGCGAAATTAATTATAATAACGATATAAAAAATAAAGTCACGATTATATTAGGAGACGGTGATGTTTTCCAAACAAATTCCGATTCTTCTGTTTTGAGAAAAACATACAGTGTGGGAAATTACGGTATTTCTTATATAGTTTATAATAAGTTCGTGATTTCTAATTTTACAGACTTGAATAATTTATCTACAAATATAGCGAATAAGATTTTTACAAGTTATAATGTGCCGGGACTGGTTTATATCCAAAGTGCCGATATTGAGATAAACTCCTTCTTTGACCCTATCGGAATAGACGGGTTCAAAGCAATATATGACGGTAACGGATATACCATAACCGTAAACGCAGGTCTTACGAGTAAGGAAAATACGGGTATTTTCGGTATAATCGAAGGGGAAGTAAGAAATTTAATAGTTAAAATGAATCAAAGCGTTTTGGGAGATTCTACAAGCGATTATACCGGCGCTCTTGCAGGTGTTATAAAAGGAAAGGTTAAAAATACCGTTGTTTATTATAACGAGAGTCAATTAAATTCCAATACAGCCTCGGGCAGATTCGCTGCGGCAGTAGGAGATAATGCTGAAATTCAAAACTCTTATCTTGTTGTTAAAAACGGAACGGATAAATCGGCTATACCCGTTAAATTAAGTGGCGTTAACGACGGTGATTTATTGAACGGAGTTAATATTTTAAGTACAGCCGCAATCGATATTTATGACATTATATTTAGTTACAGCGATAATAAATTAAAGGTAACTTCAAATAGCAATATTTATATCAGTTTCGAAGAAAACGGGATTTTCGATCAAATTTTCATACAAAATTCTCCCCAGGAATTATCGGCAAATAATACTCAGATGTTTGCAACTTCCTTTAAAATCAGAATAGAAAGTGAAAAAGATTTTGAAGACTTGATTGATTCGTTGAATCAAATAACTGATTACGATGCCGAAGATTATATAGGTATTACCGCATTTTTAACTAACGACATATTATTAAGTGGCAGTTTGGCGAAAGGATTCAATAAATTCGATATTGCTCTTGACGGACAAGGATATACTTTAAGATTAAAAAATCTCGAAACAGGTTATTTAATCGATGTTATGGGAACAAACGCCGCTATCAGAAACATAAGAATAGTGGCTGACGGAATTTTAGGTTTAGGAACAGTAAGGCAGGCAAGTCTTATCAGAAACTTAGGCGGAAAAATCGAAAACGTTGTTTTCGAAATAGGTGACGGGTTTGGCTTCAATCTGAACGAGACTGCAAACAGTGAAAGTGAAGCTTTGAGAAAAGAATTTTTAATGATAGGCTCTTCTAATTATTCCATAACTAACAGCTGGATTGTTTGTTTTGCCAAAAATTATTTCGACTTTACCCGTCCTACCGGTATCAATACATTTGTTGCGGCTGCTTCCGACGATATTTTCCGATATGAATTTTCTACTTCGGGTATTGTATTCGAAACAGACGTTAAAACGGGTTATTACATTAACTGGTTCAGAAATTACGAGACTCAGACAAGTTTAAGCGGAGTTACAAGCTCAAATAATATACAGTCTTATTCTTCTACCGTAAACGATAAAAATCTCGATATCAGTCTGATTGCTTTAAACCTTGCAATTTCCGTTCCCGACGATATGATGGAACTTTCTTATGCTGTTTCGGCAGGACTGGATTTAAGGGGGTTGACTTTTGATGTTCTGTCTTCGATAGATTTGTCTTCCGTTTCGTATCTTTCTGCAGGTACTCAGTCAAAAGGGTTCAGAGGAACCTTTAAAGGAAACGGAAACACAATAACATTAAAACCCGATTCCGCTCTGTTTAACAGAATAGATGAAAGCGGTAAGGTTTTAAATCTCAATTTAATAACTACCGGTTCGGAAAATTTAATAAAAAACGATAGCGCATTGATAGCGATTTATAATTACGGTAGTATTTCAGATGTAAATGTAAATATAGAAGGGAATATAAATTCCTCTTCAAAATTTGCCGCTGCCGTTCTTTATAATTACGGTACTTTGAATAATATCGTAGTTACAGTTGCTCAAAGCTCTTCCTTAAATATATACGAATTTACTGGTTTAATTTATAACAATCAGGGGAGGGTTACAAATGCTTCCTTTGTTCTGTACGGAAATATCGCATCGAATGCTATGTATTCCAAAGTAGGTCTTGGCATTTTGTTCAATACAGGTGCCGTTTCCAATCTTAAAATAGATATAAATAATTCCGTAACTCTTTCCCATAACGGTTCGGGTGCCGCAGGCGCAATTTATTCGGATTCCGCTTACACTCTTACCGTTGAAGGAATTATCGTTAATTTCAACGAAGGCGGTTCTATAAAGGCAAGCAACGGTATTTATGCTACCGTTGCGGGAGCCATAGCTTATAACTCGGGAACATCGAGTTCCGTTGCGGTCGTAAATGTTTCGCAGGATAATCTTTCCGCTCCGTCGGGAACGGTTATTTATGTTCTTGACGGTACAGGTTCATCATCGGCATGGGCGGTTATAGACGAGTTTTCATCTGTCGCCATAAATCAATCGGCTGTTTCCGTTATAAAAATTATAGGCGACGGTTCGGTGACGGCTGAATTTATTTCAAATAATATTGTATTCACGAGTAATATGCAGTATTTTTCGGGTTACTATAAAAATTTAGGTGAAATCAATCCAGAACAAATAAGTTCTCAATCCGATTTAAATGCGTCGGTATTCAGTACCGCTCAGTATATTTACGCCGTATTTATTAAAACAGATATCGCCGATTTCAATGACTTTATTTATTTTATAGATTCAGTCAACAGCAATAAATTCAGCGGAATTACAAATTCAGACGGGTCACTTAAAACCTTTAAACTTTCAAATAATATTACGATTACTTCTTCACAGGCTGCCTTGATACAACCTATTGTAACTACTTCGGATTTTTCATTCGTATTCGACGGAAACAATAAGACCGTATCCGTAATTTCGGGAGTGTTTGCTAAGGAATATGCAAATATGGGATTATTCGGTTACATTGCAAAAAATGTTACTGTTAAAAATCTTGTAGTCGAATTGAGTTCTAATATTTCCGGCTCCGATATAACAGGTGTTCTTGCCGCAATCAACGAGGGAATGGTTGAAAGCGTTACCGTCAGAATTTCCGGGGGAACTGTCAGCGGAACAAATTTCGCAGGCGGACTTGTAGGAAGAAATAACGGAAAAATAATTTCTTGCAGCATACAAATCACAAACGGTTCTTCGATAGTTTCTTCGGGCGGAAGCGCAGGCGGACTTGTAGGACTCAATGTTTCCGATACGGGTATTTATAGCTCGAATGTTTCCGTAATAAATTCCACTCTTACGGCAAATAATGCAGTCGGCGGTTTTGCAGGAAAGACAGAATCGGGAGTTATCGAAAATTCCAATTTGACAATGAGAAATTCAGCCGTTTACGGTACCGGTCAGACTGCCAATCTCGGCGGCTTTGTAGGAGCAAATCTTTCTTACAGCGAAAATAATGTTTCTTCTGCAATAATCAACTTAACCGATGTTTCTTTCTATCTCAATAATATCCTTGCAGGGGAGTTTGCTTATGCAGGCGGTTTTGCGGGCAGAACGAATTCTTCGGTTTCAAATGTTTATGTTTACTTTAACGGCGGCGATTTTTTAAGACAGGGTATAAGTTTGTCGGAGATAGAAAACTTCGGATATATCGACCACTTCTCTATTATGGCAGGAAGGGTTGTTCCGTCATATAAAGAGTCACAGCTTCAAAAAGCCCTTTCTTCCTTTGCCGTTTCTTTCAATATGTCCGATTATGCAAATATCGATAATACGACAGGCTTCAATATTGTTTCCGTAGAGGGATTGGAAAATGTAAGCGAACACTTTATAATCACTAATTCAGACGCTGATAATTATATTATCACGTTCGCAAACATTACCAAAGACAATATACTTACTCTTTATAAAAACGGCGAATACGATAATACCGTTACTGCAAATTCTTCGTCCGTAAGTATAGCAAAAAGTTCCGAAAATCAAAAGTATATTTTAAGATACGGCAAGGACATAAAGTATGACGGCGATTTATTGGCACTTAAATATGTCGCAGGCTCGTCGGGTAACATAGTTACAATTAATATCGTCGAAGATTTGATTGTCGATATTTCAAAGATCAATTCTTCGAATGTTTCGGTAAATTCATTTGTTAAATTAAACGGTAACGATAAAGTTATAAATGTTACGGGAAATATTCAGGAAATTAAAAGCCTCTTCAATGTTCTTGGTGATATAACCGATATTATAGTAAACGACCAAACTTCGGCGGGTATGAAAATTAATTCTTCAAGCACTTCGGGCAGTGTTTTGAATATACTTGTTTATTCCAACAATATAACCGAAAATATGTTTACCGGTTCAAATGTAAATAACTGCAAACTGCTTCTTGCAAATGAAAAATCCAATACTCTTTCTTCCGGATTCGACGGGGAAAGAACTAAGGCTATAAAAATTTATAATTCCGAATTTGCCGATTTAGCCTTTGAAAAAACGGAAAGCGGTTATAATATTCTAAATAACAATAACAATAAATATTTTATCGATTCCGTTTCTCTCGATAATATTTTCCATGGGTTTATAATTCTTATCGATAAAAACATAAATAATTCTAATGCTGAAACCGTCTTCAATTTGTTGGCTTTGGTTACCAATGCTTCGAATTTTAATGCGGATATCCTTTCCGATAAAAATTTCAGTATAGCGGATAATTCTGTTATTGAATTAAATAATCCGTCTTCTATTAAAGAATTTTCGGGCAGCATTACGGGCAAAGGAAAGATTACGATTTCGCTGTCCTCAAATTCAAGCTACTTTATTGAAACTCTTTCGGGAAGTTTAAGCGGAATAGAATTGAATCTCAATTCTTCGGCAGGGTATTCTTATCAGGAAGGCTTTATAAAAAATAACAGCGGAAATATCAATTCTTTAAAAATTTCCTTCCTTGGCGAATACGGAAAAACAGCTTATACTTCTTCCGCAAGTTATCCTGTTTTCGTAAATACAAATACGGGAACAATTTCTTCGCTACTTATTATTGACGGAAAAACGGCAGCCGCAAGTCAGCATGACAATTATTTAGTCGCCGCAACTAATAACGGCGTTGTCGAAAAATCCTATTTATTAACCGATTATTCCGGAAGAAATATTATAAATCTTAAAAACATATATGTATTGAATCAAGCAGACGGATATTATGAGGTTACCGTCTCAGATGGAATTTTCACGGTAAAATCAGCAAACGGCAACGACGCTTATATCTATGCGGAATACAAAGACTCCGACGGGAAACTAGTCTACAATATTATCAATTCTAATGTTACGCTGAACAACCTCAACGGCTCAATGTCGTTCTATGATAATGTAAATGTTAAAATATTTATTTATACTTCATTATCAAACGAAACCGATTATATTAACTTCGTTGAGTTTATGAAGAGTATTTCTTCCGTTGACGCTTCGTCGGTTACGGTCAGAATAGAAAACAATATTACCCTTTCGGGCAGCGGTATATCGGATTTAACTCAGAGTTATACTTTAACGAACTTTAACGGTATTATAGAGGGCGGAAGAAATACTATTACAGTAAATTTGAGTTATGAAAACGACAGTACTTTCGTTCTTAATTCCAATAATGCAAATATTTACGATTTGCTTTATGACTTCGGAAACAAACAGATAAAATTCGGTATCTCGAATAAAAATTATAATGTTTGGGCGATATCTTATTATTCTTCGGAACCTGTTATCGGAACAGAAAAAATAAATGTAATTTACTATCAGTCTCAGAATATGCTTAACTCTTCTTCCGCAAGCGGAGAGTTTGTGTTCAGTATTTCAGAAAACGCTCAGAATACATTATATAAATTCGTCGATTATTCCGGTAAGGATTCAGACGGAAATACTGTCGGAACAACTTATTACACCGAGACCTACAAAACCCTTAAAGAGAGCGATGTTTACAGAACGAGTACCTTCAAGTTTGTGGTTACCTTGAATACAGGCACAAACGGTTACGAACTTAAATCGGCTGAGGATGTTAAGGTTTTAAGAGATTCAAACCTTACGGCGGGTACTGCTAAATTAATGTCCGACCTTATCTGTTATGAGGCTATAATGCTCAATGTTCCCTCAGGTATGGTATTCGACCTTAACGGAAAAAGATTAATTGTTTCCAATACCTTCTTCGATACCGTCAGCGGAACCGTTAAAAACGGAACAGTTAAATTAGATAAAACAATGATTAACAACGCTATCGGAACTCTTTCTTCGACAGGCAAAATAGAGAATGTTTTATTCGATGTTATACTTTGTCCCGAAGGCGATTATATTATAGGGGAAATGTTGACAGGCGCAACAGTTACAAATTCCTATCTTGCGGCTACCGGCGTTTCAGACAGCAGCGATATACTTACTAAATATACTTTTGCAGGAAAATCTTATGCAGAATTAAGCGGGATAAAAGGTTTATATATCAAAATCGCAAATATTAAAAATGCAGATGAGTTTAATTTATTCTATAACGATTCTACAAATAATTTAAGACTCGAACTTCAAAACGGTTATGTTGCAGATATGGGTTCGATTTCGGAAAGTAATTTGAGTACCGATTTTATTAAATACTTTAATCTTTCTGCAAAAACCTCTTCTATAACTCTTACAAGAAAACTTGCAATAACCGTTCAGTTTGTAACCGACAGCGGAAATGTTCTGGACGATGAGAAAAATTACAGTCTGGACAACAACGGCTCGGTTACCTTTATTTATTCGAATGAAGATAAAGAAAACGACAGCAGTACTTCAAGTAACATAAACAGTTATATAGGTGCGCTGAATTCTTATATATTTATCGGATACAGAATTTCGGGCAGTGATAATTATTTGAGTCCTTATAAATATTCTTATAAATTTAATTATTTACAGGAAGATACGGTTATAGAAGCAATATATCAATATATCGGAGCTCCCGATTACTCTTATACTTATAACGGAAACAACAGTACTATAAGAGCAAATATTTTAAACGTTTCCGACCAAGGTAAGTTCGGTAATATTGAAAGCAGTAGCTCTCAATCTATTAAAAATACCGCATATCTCTTCGATGTGAAAATCGAAAACGGAAAACCTGTACTTATAATGGGCGGCTTTAAAGATGAAAAAGGCGAGTATCAACAATCGGTATTTAATACCCTTATTAACTCAATACCCGTCAATGAAAAATTGAATTTCGAATTCTCAGGCTCTTACACCGATGAAAACGAAGTAAACAAAACCGATTTATTCGATACCGCATTTATAAAAAATGTTTACGCAAACGGTTATAGTGTTACATTAACCGTAACCAATAATTATAACGAAGTATTGTTAAGAAAGAATTTTGTAGTCACCGTTTCTTCCGCACTTCTTGAAGTTATTGTTTCTTTAAAAGATTCGGCAAAAGATTCGGCAAAAGATAAAATCTATGACGGAACCGCCGATGTCGTCGTTCAATCGGATTCAGACTACATTTTCGAAACATCTAATACAAACGGACTCAAAGGTGAAGACATAAATAATTATAAATTATCTCTTGTTTCCGAAGGCTCTTTAACCGCCGCATTGAGCTACGCTGAAAATTCGGCTATACTTAATTATTCTTCAAAATACAGCAATAAAAAGAATGCCGAATCCGCTTCGGCAGGTGGAATAAATATTACCTTCACAAGCGATAAAGGCGGTCTTGAATTAATTGACGGGCTTAAAAACAATTATTTTGTAACATTCAGCGTCAAATCCGGTTTGACAGGTAATATTTACGCAAAGAGCGTATCCGTTTCCAATGAAAGTATTGTATATGTTTACGGAAATACCTCTTCTATTAGCGATTTGGAAAACGGATTTTTCTCCAATCTGACTTCAAAACTCGTTCCGGGCGATACAATAAGCGGTACTTTTAATCTTATAAATGCAAACGGAGAAATTTTCTTGCAATCGCAGTTTAACAGTTTGCCCGCAGGAACTTATACTGTAAATACAAGTGACTTTAAAGTTTTGAACAGTCTCGGTGCGGATATAACTTCGAGTTATATTATCAGTTCCGCATCCTATACAATCAATGTAAACAAAAAGACAATACAGTTAAATAAAATAGAAAATTACGAGACTCTCGAATATATTTACGGTGAACTTGTCGCAGGCGAAGAAGGGTGGAAAGAAGCTGCGTTAAAAAAGCTGGAAACTTATATAGCTTCCCATCTTGTTAATGGCGACACCGTTCAGGATATTTTAAAAGACGCTATATTTATCAAAAACAATAACGGCGTAACCGTTACCGGCTTAATTTCACCCGATAACAACGACTTCTATGTTTCGCTTAACGGAAACAGTCTTACTAATTACGAAATTTTGGATTATCAGAATTACAGCGAAAATATCAAAATACTTAATATTAAAGTAAATCCAAAAACCGTTAATTTCGGAATAACAAGTAATTACGGCACGGATAGGTATTTCAACGGAATAACCATTAAATATACCGAAAGTATCCCTGTTATTGCACCTTGGAGCAATACAATAGAAGGCGGAGATTATTATATAGAACTCCTTAAAAATAATTTCCTTACCGTCAATACTCATATCCTTAAAGCCGTTCTTGCTTCTTCGGGTAAAGAAAATTCTTCAAACGGAAATCTCGACTATACGGCGGGAAATTACGATTATTCATTTAAAGTTTACGATGAAAACGGAAAAGATGTTACAAGTTTCTATAATCTCGTAGTTTACGCAAATGGGGGAGATAATAATTCTGTTTCCGTAAAACTCGACAAGTTCAGCCTTACGGTCGAAAAATCTGAAATAGAAATTATTATAGATGAAGAAGACGGAAAAGGCTATAATGTAACTACCGAATATAATACCGAACCTCAATATACTTTACTTATCAACGGTAAAGCAAATCACGGATATACGCTTTCCGATTTTCTTGTATCGGGTATGCTTATTAACGGCACAAGCGATTATGCTTCGATATATGTGAAGTCGGGTATAGACGCTATGAGTCCAAGTGCAAATATTTATGTTTTGACTCTTCCTGCGTTTAAAAATTCCGTATCTGCAAGCTTCTATACGGAAGAAGATAAAATTACGAATAACTTGATTTCCGATTTCAATAATGCTGAATATACGACTCGCTTGGTCAAAAAATTGGTTATAGTTCAATTCGAAGATATCAATATAACTTACGGCGAAATTATCAACGATTATAAGTACAGAGTAGACGGCGTGATTTCCACTCTCGATACTCTTCCCGGTATCAGCGATGCGGAACTTACAAGATTAGCCTTTTCGCTGCCTGTCGGAACTCGTATTATTCCGGGTACTTACGATATTAACTTTGCAACAGAACTTTATATGACAAACTATAACATTCAACTTGTCGCAGGTACTCTTACTGTCGATAAATGGAAAATTTATGTCACCGTAAACGATACTACCGTAAATTACGGAACACAACCGCAATTTGCCGCAAGTTATTCCAATTTACCCGACTTCAATTCGCTCATACTTATGGAAATAAGACAGGGCGCTAAAATGTCAATCGACGGAACCGAAATAGGGGAATACCCGATTAAATGGGAAATGACGGACGAAAACCTCAATGCTCTTTATGAGTTCATTATAGAAAAGCAAGGTATGTGTACTATCACTCCTGCAACTATTGTCGTAAAAATTTACGGCAACTCCAAGTTGCAAGGAAGTCTTGATCCTACGCTGTATTATGAAATAGTGTCAGGACAGGAATTTTTAGACGAACTTGAAATAACAGGCGAACTTGTAAGAGAACAGGGAGAAAGTGCCGGTACTTATCTAATAAGCGCTGAAAATTTAAGCGCAGGTAAAAACTTCGTTATTGTCGTCGATAATTCGGAAGGCGAAAGTTATCTTACCATTATGCCCGATACCAGAAATATAGCTCTTATCGTTGTTGCTTCAATATTAGGTATCTTAGGTATAATAAGTTTAGTGTATATAAGTTTTCTTCTTAAAAAAAGAAGGAATATATTAAAATAAATTAAGAGGCGATACAATGAAAAAATTTTGCAAGATTATTTTTGTAGCAACTTTAACCGTTTTATTGATTTTTTCAATTGCGGCTTGTAATGTAAATGTTGAAACTCCCGATATTATCGGCGCAACACTTCCGAAAGACATAGAAGTTACATATTCGATCAACGAAAATATGTCGGCTTGGGAAATGTTCGAAGCGGGTGTTAAAAACTATTACGATCAGAATTATACCGCTATGCTTACCATAGGCGAAGCCAAAGCAGGAGATGAAGACAGTCCTCTTGCCAATATGAATATCGAATCCGTCAAAATAATTCAGGACGGAAATATTTACAGCAAAAATACCGTTATAGTTACAGACTCTCCCGTTCTCGTTATAGTAAGAGGTTTTGCTGAAAGCGCTGTCGAAGTTGCTATCATAGACGATACCGTAACGAGAAGAGAAGCCAAGTCCTTCGGGGAAACAGACGGTATTTACGGAGTTAAAGAATGGGGCGATAAAATTACAATGTCATATGCGGAATATTTCCCCGGATACACACTCGATGATCCTAAAAAACTGTTTACTTTCAATCATACGGCAGAAACGGTAGATCCTTCCGTAACCACTGAGCCTGTCGACGAAGGCGATTATTATACTTTCACCATAGGTTTTGATTTGGTTACGAGTTTAGGCGATTATGGCGATGTTATTATTGAAAACGCTCTTTCGGAAGATAAAAGGGAGGGTGCAGGAGTAGAGCTGACTAAACACTACTATAAAGTTACAATGTGGAAAAACGGACTTATCAGAAGTTATGAAAACTGCGACCAATATACGATTATTGCCCCTTCCGATATGTTTGTCAATAATCAACAGACTACTAACAATACAACTGTTTATTTTTCCTATAACGAAAAAGAAATGGTTTTAGACAATTATACAAAAGAATTATTGTCTTAAATATAAAAGCTTTTAAAAGGGCAAAAGGTTAACCTTTTGCCCTTTTTTTATATTCTGTTTTCTCTTTGGCGATATTTGTCATTATTATAAAAAATTTTAATTGGAATATAATAATAATATGATTATTAATATTTTCAAAAAAATATCAAAATTCATTTTTAAATTTATTGCAGTATTTTTAATTTCTTTTATGATTTCTTTTTTTTCGGGGACAGTTGACGATACCGTTATACAGAATAATTCTGATTTTTCCCAAAATTGTTTTTCAGTATCAGAATATATTCGTTAAATATTTATTGATTGTTTTATTTAATCTTTGATGTTTATAATATTTCCATTCAAAAAATTGATTTGACCTTACTTTTATTTTCAGCGTTTTTCTTTTTTATAAATTTATTTAATGAATTCAATTTTTCTATTTAATATGGTTTAAATATTAATAATAAATATTTATATATATATTATTATTTAATTTACCATTTTTAAAGTTTATGGTATAATTAAATAAGTTTAATACGGAGGGGAAAATTTTGGGTAAAGAATATAAAGCTTCAGATATTCAAATTCTCGAAGGATTGGAAGCAGTCAGAGTCCGCCCCGGTATGTATATCGGCGGAACCGGAAACAAAGGACTTCATCACATTCTTTGGGAAATCGTAGATAACAGTATCGACGAACTTGCAAACGGATTCGGCGATACCGTAAACCTTATAGTTTACGAAGATAACAGTATAAGCGTAGAAGATAACGGCAGAGGTATCCCGGTAGACAAGCACCCCAAAAAGGGAGTCAGCGCGGTAGAAGTCGTATTCACAGAACTTCATGCAGGCGGTAAATTCGGTAGCGGAAGTTATAACTATTCGGGCGGTCTTCACGGCGTCGGTGCGTCTGTTACAAACGCTCTTTCAGAGTGGCTCAAAGTCAGAGTTAAAAGAAACAATAAGGTTTATCAGATGGAATTTGCAAGCGTCGAAGACGCAGAAGGCAAAATTACTTCGGGTAAGGCTATGGGACATCTTAAAGAGACAGGAGAAAAAGCCGACGGGACGGGAACCTTTGTTCATTTTATGCCCGACGCAAGGGTATTCGGAAAAGAAAAATTCATTTTCGAAACCATTCAGAAAAGATTGAGAGAACTTGCTTTTCTTAACAAAGGTCTTACTTTAACTGTCGAGGACAGAAGAGAAAAGGACGAAGAAGGTAATTTCAGACACGCAGAATTTAAATACGAAGGGGGACTTAGCGACTTTGTAAAATATCTTAACGAAGCAAAAGAAACCCTTTACGGCGAACCTTTTACGGCGGAAGAAAATGAATCGGAATTTCAACTTAATTTCGCTATGCAATATACTTCGGAGTATACCGAAAATATGTTCTCTTATGTAAACAATATTCCGACTACGGAAGGCGGTACCCACGAGACAGGTTTCAAATCGGCACTAACTAAGGTTTTAAACGATTTGCTCCGTAAAAAAGGTATGCTTAAAGAAAAGGCGGACAACCTTTTAGGCGAAGATTTCCGTGAAGGTCTTACCGTAGTTATGTCGGTTAAAATCAAAAATCCGCAGTTCGAAGGTCAGACTAAAACTAAACTCGGAAATCCCGAAGTCAAATCAAAAGTAGAAGCTGTCGCAAGCGAACTTTTACAAAAATTCTTCGAAAACGACCTCGACCCCGAACTTACTAATAAAGTTTTAAATAAAGCTTTGGAAGCTGCAAAAGTCAGAGAACTTTCAAGAAGACAAAAAGAAATTCTAAGACAAAAGAACAGTATTTTAGGAAGTTCCCTTGTAGGAAAACTTGCAGGTTGTTCCGGAAGAAAATTCGAGCACAACGAACTTTTTATCGTTGAGGGCGATTCGGCAGGCGGCAGTGCAAAACAGGGCAGAGACAGAACCTTTCAGGCAATACTTCCTTTAAGAGGTAAACCTATAAACGCAGAAAAGAAAAATATAGCTCAGCTTCTTGCAAACGAAGAAATACGACTTATTATAAATGCGCTCGGCGCAGGGTTCGATGACGACTTCGATATTTCAAATCTTAAATACGGCAAAATCATTATTCTTGCCGACGCAGACCAGGACGGTGCGCATATAAGAAGTATTCTTTTGACCTTCTTCTTCCGCTATATGAGAAGTCTTATTACCGAAGGTCATGTCTTTATCGGTATGCCTCCTCTCTATAAAGTGGAAAAGAAAGACAGCATAGTTTATGCTTATGACGATATAGAACTCAAAAATGTTCTTGCTAAATCTAAAAATTATAAAATACAAAGATATAAAGGTCTCGGCGAAATGAATGCCGAACAACTTTGGGAAACTACTTTGAATCCCGAAACGAGAAGCCTTATGAGAGTTAATGTCGACGACGCTGCAAACGCAGATAAAATGATTTCCACCCTTATGGGGGACAACATAGAAGTCAGAAGACAATACATTTACAATTACGCTAACTTCAACAAGGTGGATAATTTCATAAAACTGGGGGACAGAAAAAATGGCTGATATGGAAGAATTTGAAGTAGAAGAAGAACTTAAATTCGACGACGATGAGGAAAATACAAAAGTTATAGACGCTTCCGTAGAGGAAGTTATGCATCAGTCTATGATGCCTTATGCCGAATATGTTATTCTTGACAGAGCTCTTCCTCGTATAGAAGACGGCTTGAAGCCCGTTCAAAGAAGAATTCTGTATTCGATGTACGATATGGGAATTACTCCCGATAAACCTTATAAAAAATCCGCTCGTATCGTCGGCGACTGCTTAGGTAAATATCACCCGCACGGTGATACTTCGGTTTACGACGCTATGGTTCGTATGGCTCAGCCTTTCGTTATGGGTATGACACTTATCGACGGACACGGAAACTTCGGTTCCGTTGACGGCGACAGCGCAGCCGCCATGCGTTACACCGAAGCAAGGCTTAGTCCGCTTGCCTTGGAACTTTTAAAAGATTTGGAAAAAGATACCGTAAAATGGGGACTTAACTTCGACGACACCTTAATGGAACCTGAAACACTTCCCGGTAGATATCCGAACCTTCTTGTTAACGGCGCTTCGGGTATTGCGGTAGGTCTTGCGACGAATATACCGACTCACAACCTTGCGGAAGTTATCGACGGCGTTGTCGCTTTCATAGACAACCCTAAAATAACCCTTAAAAAATTAATGACTTACATTAAAGCTCCGGATTTCCCGACCGGCGGTTATATCGTTGAAAACGACGAAATTTACAAAGCCTACGAAACCGGCAGAGGAAAAATTACCGTAAAAGCAAAGGTAAATATCGAAACCGGTGCAGGCGATAAAAAGCATATTATCATAAGCGAACTTCCTTACCAGGTCAATAAAGCCGCTTTGCTTAAAAAAATCAACGAACTCAGGGAGACTAATAAAGAAGTTTTCGGCGGTATCGCAGACGTTGTAGACGAGTCAGACAGACACGGTATGAGAGCCGTTATTAAAGTTAAAAAGGATGTCGATGTATTCAAGCTTTTAAATAAACTTTATTCGAAAACCGATTTGCAGTGCTCTTTCAATATCAATATGGTCGCTATCGCCGACGGTAAACCGAAACTTTTAAGTCTTCTCGAAATAATTAAGTATTATGTAGAATATCAAAGAGAAGTTATTTACAGAAGAACAGGTTTCGACCTTGCCGCAGCAAGAGAGCGTCAACATATCTTGACAGGACTTATTATCGCTATAAAAAATATAGACGAGGTAATTAAAATAATTAAAACTTCCGAGTCTACTCCCGTTGCAAGAACCCGTTTGAGAGAAAGGTTCGCTCTTTCCGAAAGGCAGGCTCAGGCAATACTCGATATGAGACTTGCCCGTCTTACTTCTTTGGAAATCGAAAAACTCGAAAAAGAACTCGTCGAAGTAGAAAAACTTATCCAGACTCTTGCCGCTATTTACGCTTCGAAACATCTTCAATACGAGACTGTTAAAAAGGAAATTCTCGAAATCAAAAAGCAGTATAAAACTCCGAGAAAAACTCTTATCATAACTATGGCCGATCAGGCTCAGATGGAAGAGTCCAAAACTCCGAAAACTCTTGCTTATAAAGACGGCTATATTATTCTTCAACCTAACGGTCTTATTAAGCAGGTTTCGTCCGCAAATTATACGGCAGCGTTTAGAAATAAGACTTCGAGTACCATAGACGATGTTCCTTTAATCGCTCTTTACACAAATACTTATCACGAGATTACCGCCTTTACTAATTTGGGAAATTACTTTAAATTCAATCTCGATAACGTTCAGGAGAAAAAATGGAAGGAAAAGGGCGTAAAGGCAAACTCCATTTTCCCCGAACTCGATAAAAAAGAAAAAATTATCGCAATCTTTTCTTCGAGTATCGATTTTGCGGCAGGATACTTCCTCTTCTTTACTAAAAACGGTCTTGCCAAAAAGACGGAAAGCAAAGAGTATAAGAGTAACAGAGGATATGCGCCCGCCGTCGTTCTCAAAGATAACGATGAGGTTATTAAAGTCGCATACACTAACGGCAACGAAAAATGTCTGTTTGTTACAAGAAGGGGAATCTGTCTCAACATTAATGAAGAAGATATTCCCGTTCAGGGCAGAAAATCCGGCGGCGTAAAAGGTATCGCTCTCGAAAACAGAGACGGACTTGTCAATATTATTCCGCACTCTAACGAAGGCGAAATACTTATTATCACTTCGGGCGGGTATGCGAAGAGGGTAGTAGCTTCCGATATAGAAGTTATGAACAGAGCAAGAAAGGGCGTCAAAATAGCAGAACTCAACGATAAATCGGGAAGAACCGTCGCTTTTGCAGAACTTGTTACTAATCCTTACGATATTGCTATCAATACAGAAAAAGGCGATACCTATCTTGTAAACAGCGAATCCATTAATATTCTTAACAGAACAAATCAAGGAAAGATGGTAATCGACAAGCGCAGCGGTGCGGTTGAAATAGTTTTGGTTTTCGATGCTGCTCACTGCTAAACTTTAATTGTAATTTAATTTTAAAAGGACGGATAAACCGTCCTTTTTTATTTGTACTTTAAATTCCGTTTATTTTTCCTGAAATTTTTTCTTTCAATAAAAAAAATTTTTTCTCAAAATTTGCTTTTAAGCTACCAAATATTTTTAAATGTTTATTTTTGCTTTTTTGTAATATTTCAGCTCCTTTTTCAATAAAATAAAATATCCGTAGGGTATAAAGTATAAGAAAAAAATATTAACGGTTATTCGACATTTTTTGCATAACGGTTAAATTGCTTTCATATACTTTTAAAGACATATTAATTGGAGGATAGATATGGAAAGTTTTGACCTGTACAACGATATCGCCACAAGAACCGGCGGAGATATATATGTCGGCGTGGTGGGGCCTGTAAGAACGGGCAAATCAACTTTTATCAAAAAGTTTATGGAATCGCTGGTTATTCCCAAAATCGAAAATCAGCATAAAAAACAAAGGGCTATCGATGAGATGCCTCAATCTGCCGACGGTAAAACAATTATGACTACTCAGCCTAAATTCGTTCCCGCCGAAGCCGTGCGCATTTCTCTTACCGAAGGACTCGAAGTAAATGTGAGAATGATTGACTGCGTAGGTTATCTTGTAGACGGCGCATTAGGACATATCGAAAACGATAAACCCCGTCTCGTTCATACCCCTTGGGACGATAAGGAAATTCCTTTCGAAAAAGCCGCAGAAATAGGAACAACCAAAGTTATTAAGGAACACAGCACCATAGGTATTATGGTGACAACCGACGGAACGGTTACCGGTATCGAACGCTCAAAATATATCGATGCAG
Source organism: uncultured Clostridia bacterium (assembly GCA_944342015.1). Classification (GTDB taxonomy): domain Bacteria; phylum Bacillota; class Clostridia; order Christensenellales; family CALVMC01; genus CALVMC01. The sequence goes on along the minus strand of CALVMC010000002.1, from coordinate 102,760 downwards.
AAGAAAGGGTGGTCTCCGAACTTAAAGCTATCGGTAAACCTTTTATGATCGTGCTCAATTCCAAAAACCCCAAAGCGGAAGAAACCTTAAAACTCAGAGAAGCTCTCGAACTTAAATACGGCGTTCCCGTATCGGCGCAAAACGTTCTCGAAATTACCGAAGAACAGATTGCCGAAATTATGGAAAGTATTTTAATGGAATTTCCTATCAAGTTAATCGAAGCCAATATCCCGAAATGGATGCAGGCCTTAAACGAAGATAACGATATTATAAAAACCGCTCTTAACGCCATTAAAGATATTTCGGGGAAAGTTATTAAAATGAAAGATTTTAAAAACTTCGAAACTCTTTTTACCGACGATAAGTACTTCGAACCGACAAAAGCCATTTCCGTGGAATTCGGACAGGGAAAAATAGAAGTCGAGTTCGACGCTAAACCAGAACTCTTTTATAAAGTGCTTTCGGACGAATGCGAAACCGATGTCAAAGACGATTTTAATCTTCTTGCTTTCGTTAAAAAACTTAAACACGCAAAAACAGAATACGATAAAATCAAATCGGCTCTCGACAGCGTCAACGAGAAGGGTTACGGTATCGTAAATCCCACGATGGACGAAATGGTTTTGGAAGAGCCTGAAATTACCAAACAAGGTTCAAAATACGGAGTTAAACTCAAAGCTACCGCACCGTCGCTTCATATTATGAAAGTCGATGTAGAAACGGAAATCAATCCTATTATAGGAAGCGAAGAACAAAGTAAAGATATGGTGGATTTCCTTCTTTCAGAATTTGAAAATAATAAAAGCGGTATTTGGAACACTAATATGTTCGGTAAATCTCTCGATGTTCTTGTCAACGAAGGTATAAACGGTAAACTTTTATCCCTTCCCGAAGAGGCTCAGGTAAAACTCAGAAAAACCTTGACAAGAATAGTAAACGAGGGCAAAGGCGGAGTAATCTGTATATTAATTTAATAATTCAATCAGGTTAAAACCGATTCTATCAATAAAAGCGACATTTCGTCGCTTTTTTATTTGTAATTAAAGTTTTAATATATTAATAATTTAATATTAAAGTTTTTAGAAGTTTTATTTATTCATATATATATTTATTTAATGATTTTTGTTTGAAACTAATTAATGCTTAATTTTAATTTATATTATAAAAGGGCTTTCTTTTTAAGCTTAAAGTACAGCATTTTAAGTTTTTATATTAAAACAACGCAAAAGCTTTACTATATTAAAAAAATTCAATATCGAATTTGATTGAATTAAATTTATATGATTTAAGTTTTTTCACGATTGACAAAAATCATTCTCTTTGATATTCTCGTTAAGAGGTGATTTTGTGCGTCTTATCGTTGCAAGCAATAATCAGAATAAAATAAGAGAAATAAAAAAAATACTTCAAAATAAAGTGGAAGAAGTTATATCTTTAAAAGATGCAGGTATCTTTGTCGATGTGGAAGAGACAGGAAAAACTTTTCAGGAAAACGCATTGTTAAAAGCAACCGCAATAAGAAATTTATTAAAAGATAAAAGCTTTGCAGTACTTGCAGACGACAGCGGACTCGAAGTCGAAGCCCTAAACGGAGCCCCCGGAATATTTTCGGCTCGCTTTGCAGGGGAGAACAAAAACGATTCCGATAACAGAAAGAAACTTTTAACCCTTCTTAAAAATCAAAAGAACAGAAAAGCCCGTTTTGTTTGCGCTCTTGTTTTAATCAATGAAAACGACGGTAAAATAAGCGTAACAGCAACTTCCGACGGAGAAATTACCGAAAAGGAAACAGGGGATAACGGATTCGGTTACGATTCCCTTTTTTACAGTTACGATTTAAAGAAGACTTTTGCGGAAGCCTCAGACGATGAAAAAAATTCGGTAAGTCACAGAGCAAGGGCGCTATTACAGCTTCAAAAAAAATTATGAAAACCATTATCGCTTTTTCAGACAGTCACGGCGATAAATACGCCCTATCTCAGATTTCTGACAGATTCAACGATGTCGATTATATCTTCTTTTTAGGAGACGGCTTAAACGATTTAAATGTTATTAAAGAACTTTATCCCGATAAGTTATTTGCAGTCAAGGGAAATTGCGATACCGATTCGTCCGCCCCAAAAACACAGATTGTACAAATAGAAAACTCAAAAATCGCTCTCACTCACGGCGACCTTTTTTCGGTTAAATATTCCGACGAAAAAATATTAAACGAATTCAAGGATTATGACGCAGTGTTCTTCGGCCATACCCATTCCTTTTCCGTCCGTTTCGATACAAAACCTTCTCTTATAAATGTTCCTTCTCTTTCGAGTTTCAAGTCTTCAAAACCCGCTTATGTTTACGCCGTAGTTAACGATAAAAGAATTTTTGCAAAACCTGTTTATTTATTTTAATTTTTTACTTGACACCGCTTTTTTGCTATGGTATTATATTTAGGCGTTGTAAGTAAAGAGGCTTGACTCGCGGGTGTAGTTCAATGGTAGAATCTCAGCCTTCCAAGCTGATTGCGTGGGTTCGATTCCCATCACCCGCTCCACTCGTGAGCCTGTAGCTCAGTTGGATAGAGCAACGGCCTTCTAAGCCGTGTGTCGGGGGTTCGAATCCCTTCAGGCTCGCCAGTACGGTTTGGTGGGTATAGCTCAGTTGGTTAGAGCGCCAGGTTGTGGCCCTGGAGGTCATGGGTTCGACTCCCATTACTCACCCCACTATACTTTGGGGTGTAGCCAAGCGGTAAGGCACCAGACTTTGACTCTGGCATCTCGTAGGTTCAAATCCTGCCACCCCAGCCATATATGGTCCATTAGCTCAGTCGGTAGAGCACATGACTTTTAATCATGGTGTCCCGAGTTCGATTCTCGGATGGATCACCAAAAAAGGCGCTCCAAACTTCCGTCAAACCGTGCGGATGTGGCGGAATGGCAGACGCGCCAGACTTAGAATCTGGTATCTTCGATGTGTGGGTTCAAGTCCCGCCATCCGCACCACTTGCGGGAGTGGCTCAGTGGTAGAGCGTCGCCTTGCCAAGGCGAATGTCGCGAGTTCGAATCTCGTTTCCCGCTCCATTATGCGCCTTTAGCTCAGTTGGTAGAGCAACTGACTCTTAATCAGTGGGTCCAGGGTTCGAGTCCCTGAAGACGCACCAAATCATTTAAAAATGCAATATATCGGCGTTTTTTTATGATAGTTATTTTTCCTGTGATTTTTACTTTGCGTAGAGGTTGCGGGAATTTTTTGTTTGAAACGCTTTATATTTTGGTAAAAAATATCAAAGTTTTTTATTAAAAATATTGACAAATTATAGAGAATTTTGTAACATCATATTATACAAAAGAAGAAGATTTTGTATACAGAAGAAAAATTTTAACATACTTATGAAAAAGCCGCACATCTGTGCGGCTGTATTTTTTTATCGATTATATGATTTTTATTGCTTTTTAATTTTATGTCCGAGAGGGCTTAATTTTTTAGATATTAATCTTACTTAATTTTCCGTATCTTCGGTTTTTTTTGTAATATCGATTGTCTTATATATTATTTTAGGATTGACTTCCCGCAATACTTTGACGAATTTTTCGTTTTCGCTTCGGTCAATATTTATCGGCATAACTCTTATTACAGGAGTATCTTTTTTTGTACTGTTATAGTAGACTGCGATTGTTCCCGATTTTTTATCTTCCTGAACAAGCTGTATTTCCGAAATGGGGATACATACTACATAGAAGGCAAGGGATAAAGTAAGGTTTCCGTTTTTAACTCTGTAATACCTGTCTATCACTACCCATGTGATTATCGCAACAAAAATCAAGGCGAATACCATTGTGAGAATGTCGCCTGCCAAGCTGTAAGATATGAGATTGAATGCGCCTGAAATTCTCAGGAGTATGAGTATTATTGCCGCAAACAAAAGAACATAACATATCGATATAAAAGCAATATAAGATTTTGTAAATTTAAATTTAAACTTTTCCATAACCATATTTAATATATCACACTTTTTAAAATTTGTATAACTCTATTTTTATATTAAACTGTAATAAGTTGCATTTTTTCAATAAAAAAGTTAAAATATTTATATTCATTTATCGAGGTTTATTAATGGCTGATTTAATTAAAAACGAAGTTTATTTTTATCAAAACAACATTATTTCAAAAGAAGAAGCTGCGGCCTTAGGTTTTACGGAAAAGGATTTTACGGAAGGTTATAAAAATACGATAGCCTATTCCATACTTTCAAAACACAACAAGTCTGAAAATACCCAAAAGGGCGGAAAACTCAATATAGTATTCGACGCTCTTGCTTCGCACGATATAACTTATGTAGGAATTATTCAGACTGCAAAAGCAAGCGGACTTAAAGAATTTCCTTTGCCTTATGTTTTAACTAACTGTCATAACAGCTTATGCGCAGTAGGGGGAACCATTAACGAAGACGACCATATGTTCGGGCTTTCGGCAGCGAAAAAATACGGCGGAATTTATGTTCCTGCAAATCTTGCCGTCATACACACATATATGCGTGAGATGATGAGCGGCTGCGGCAAAATGATACTCGGAAGCGACAGTCATACACGATACGGAGCTTTGGGGGTTATGGCTTGCGGTGAAGGCGGCCCGGAACTTGTTAAACAGCTTCTTAAAAGAACTTACGATATTAATTATCCCGAGGTTATTGCAGTCGTATTGAAAAACAAACCTAAAAAGGGAGTAGGACCGCAGGATGTAGCGTTAAGCCTTATTAAAGCGGTTTTCAAAAACGGTTTTGTAAAGAATAAGGTTTTGGAATTTGTCGGAGATGGGGTATATAATCTTCCTATCGAGTTCAGAAACGGAATAGACGTTATGACTACGGAAACCACCTGTCTTTCTTCTATATGGATTACCGACAAAAAAACCGAAGATTATTTCAAGGTACATAAAAGGGCGGACGCATTTAAAAAACTCGAACCGAAAGGACTTGCGGTATACGACGGAGCCGTTGTTATTGACCTTGAAAAAGTCGTTCCGCAGATTGCTATGCCTTTCCACCCAAGCAATGTTTTCGATTTAAAGGAAGTTATACAAAAGCCTTATGAAATACTTAAAGAAGTCGAAGAGCAGGGCAGAAAACTTTTAAACAATAAAAGTTATACATTAACCGATAAAATCAAAGACGGTAAGGTGTATATCGAACAAGGCGTCATAGCAGGGTGTGCGGGAGGAACTTACGATAATATCTATATGGCGTCGAATATACTTAAAGGAAAAAGCTGCGGAAGCGGAAGATTTTCTCTTTCGGTTTATCCTTCTTCCCAGTCTATTTATATCGACCTTGTAAAAAAAGGCGCAGTCGCAACACTTATGGAAGCGGGTGCGGTTATAAAGCCTGCTTTTTGCGGACCTTGTTTCGGAGCGGGCGATGTGCCTTGCAATAACGGACTCAGTATAAGACACACTACAAGAAATTTCGAAAGCAGAGAGGGAAGTAAACCATCCGCAGGACAAATTGCTTCCGTCGCTCTTATGGACGCAAGAAGTATTGCGGCAACGGCTGCTTCGGGCGGTATTCTGACTTCGGCGGAAGAAACAGATTATAACGATAAAATCAAAAAGTTTACCTTTGACTTTGCGCCCTACAAAAACAGAGTTTACAGCGGCGGCAAAGAAGAGGGAGCAGAACTTCAATACGGTCCGAATATCAAAGACTGGCCGGAGGTTAACTCTCTTAAAGACAATATGCTTGTTAAAATTGCTTCCGCAATTTATGACGATGTTACCACAACCGACGAACTTATTCCGTCAGGGGAAACTTCGTCTTACCGCTCGAACCCTTTAAAACTCAGCGAGTTCGCTTTGTCGAGAAAGGATCCGGGATATGTGGAAAGAGCCAAAAAGGCAGGGGAAAAAGCTGTCTGTGAAAAGGCGTCGGATTTTCCCGAAGCATTTAAAGAAGCAAAAGAAGGTCTTAGTCTTACAAAGGTTAAAAACTTCAATCTCGTAAGCGGTGTGTTTGCCGTAAAACCGGGCGACGGCAGTGCAAGAGAGCAGGCGGCTTCTTGTCAGAGAGTTTTAGGCGGCGGTATCAATATCGCAAGGGAATACGCTACCAAAAGGTACAGAAGCAACCTTATAAATTGGGGTATTATTCCTTTCACAAACGACAAATTCGATTTTAAAACCGACGATATAATTTTCATTCCTTCGGTTAGAGAAAAAATAGAAAACGGAACGGAAAATTTCGATGTCAAAGTACTCAGAAAAGGAAAGGTCTACGATACGGTTTTGAAACTCGATAAATTAACCGATACCGAAAAACAGATTATTCTTGACGGGTGTCTTATTAATTTCTACAAAAGCGAGGCGTTAAAATGATTTTCAGCGAGATAGAAAAAGCACCGAGAAAGGAAATTGAAAAAATACAGCTCGAACGGCTCAAAAAAGCCGTGAAATACGCTTACGATAATGTTCCTTTCTATAAAAAGAAATACGATGAAGCAAATGTCAGTCCCGACGATATTAAAAGTTTGGAAGATATATCGAAACTGCCTTTTACTACAAAGCAGGATTTAAGAGATAATTATCCTTACGGGCTTATGGCTGTCGATATGAAAGATATCGTAAGAGTTCACGCATCGAGCGGAACCAGCGGAAAACCTACCGTTGTTTTTTATACTAGGGCAGATCTTGAAATGTGGTCGGAGTGCGTTGCAAGAATAATTGCGGCGGCAGGCGGGACAGATAAGGATATCGTTCAGATTGCTTTCGGTTACGGACTCTTTACGGGAGCGCTCGGACTTCATCAAGGTTGGGAAAAAATAGGGGCTGCGGTTGTACCCGCATCGAGCGGAAATACCGAAAGACAGGTTATGCTTATGAAAGACCTTAAAGTTACCGCTCTCGTTTCAACTCCGTCGTATGCTCTTTACATAAGCGAAGTTATGGAAAAAATGGGCGTTAAAAAAGAAGATCTTTCTTTAAGGCTCGGGCTTTTCGGAAGCGAAGCTTCAAGCGAGGCTATGCATAAGGAACTTGAAAAGAAGTTCGGAATAGTATCAACCGATAATTACGGACTTTCGGAAATTATAGGTCCCGGCGTTTCCGGGGAGTGCATTAAAAAATGCGGTATGCATATAAACGAAGATTACTTCTATCCGGAAATCGTGGATACGGAAAGTTTAGCGCCTAAAAAAAGCGGATTCGGTGAATTGGTTCTCACGGCTCTTTGTAAAGAAGGACTTCCGATTATCAGATACAGAACAAAAGATATTACGGCTATAAACTATGAAAAATGCGAGTGTGGAAGAACCTTTGCAAGAATGGAAAAAATTAAGGGAAGAAGCGACGATATGCTTATTATAAGAGGGGTAAACGTATTTCCTTCTCAGATCGAAGGAGTCCTTATGGGATTTTCGGAAATCGGCGGTAATTACGAAATAATTGTCAGAAGAGAAGGATATCTCGATTCTCTCGAAGTACTCGTCGAAGTCAACGACGCTCAGCTTCTCATTAATTTTGCAAGCCTTGAAAGTTTGCAAAGCAGAATAAGACACAGTTTAAAAACCGTTCTTCAAATTGACGCAAAGGTCAAACTTGTGGAACCGCTTTCTCTTAAAAGATACGAAGGAAAGGCAAAAAGAGTTACCGATTTAAGAAAAATTTGAGGTGTATATGAAAAAATTACTTTTAGGAAATCAGGGAATTGCCCAAGGTGCTTATGAAGCAGGTGTAAAAGTCGCCACTGCGTACCCCGGAACTCCCAGTACGGAAATTACCGAAAATATAGCGAAGTTCAATGAAATTTATGCAGAATGGGCTCCGAACGAAAAAGTCGCTCTCGAAGTTGCAATAGGCGCAAGTATTGCAGGGGCAAGAAGCATTGTTTCGATGAAGCATGTAGGAGTTAACGTCGCTGCCGACCCGCTTTTTACCTATGCTTATTGTGGAGTGAACGCAGGACTTGTTCTTGTCTGTTGCGACGATCCCGGGATGCATTCTTCTCAGAACGAACAGGACAGCAGATATTATGCAATTTCCGCTCATGTTCCCATGCTCGAACCGTCGGACAGCAACGAAGCAAAGGAATTTACGAAACTCGCTTTTGAAATTTCCGAAAAATACGATACTCCCGTTATGCTCAGAATGACGACAAGGGTTTCCCACTCGCAAAGTTTTGTAGAGTGTCTTGAAAGAAAAGAAATACCCCTTAAAGAGTATAAAAAAGATATAACAAAATATGCTATGATGCCTGCTATGGCAAGAGGCAGAAGAGTTGCGGTTAAGGAAAGAGAAGAAAAACTTCTTAAAGATTGCAATGATTTGAAAATAAATATTGCCGAATATAAAGGTAAGACGGGAGTTATCTGCGCAGGGGATACCTACTCGTATGTCAAAGAGGCTTTAAGCGACGTATCCGTCCTTAAACTCGGTATGGTCAATCCTCTTCCCGAAAAACTTATAAAAGAGTTCTGCTTAAAGTGCGATAAAATTTATATCGTTGAAGAAATGGAACCGGTTATCGAAAACGCAGTGAAAAAACTCGGTATAAACTGTATAGGAAAAGAAGTTTTTCCCGTTCAGGGCGAGATTTTTCCATCTCTTATCAAAGAGAAAATCACGGGCGAAAAAACCGATAAAATTTCTTCGGTCGAAGTGCCTCAAAGACCGCCCGTCATGTGCGCAGGCTGTCCGCACAGAGGCGTGTTTTATGTGCTAAGCAAGCTTAAACTCACGGTGACCGGCGATATAGGCTGCTATACGCTCGGCGCACAGCCGCCTTTATCGGCTGTCGATACCGTTATATGTATGGGCGCAAGCGTAGGAGTCAATCACGGTTTTATTAAGGCTAATCCGCAGTTTTCAAAAAATTCCGTTGCCGTTATAGGCGATTCCACTTTTGTACATAGCGGTATAACCGGTCTTATCGACGCAGTTTACAATAAAGGTAAAACTACTTTGATTATTCTCGATAACTCGACAACCGGTATGACGGGACATCAGAATCACCCCGCTACGGGACTTACTATAAGAAACGAACAAACTCATTGTCTCAATTTAAAAGATGTCTGTATTGCATGCGGCGCAAAAAAGGTTGACGAAGTTCACTCTTTCGATATCGAAAAAATAGAAAGCCTTATAAAAGAACACCTTTCTTACGACGGTGTTTCGGTAATTATCGCAAAAGAACCTTGTGCGCTGTTAAATAAAAAAATGAAAGAAAAAGTTTACTTTGTAAACGATAAGTGCGTAAATTGCAGAGCATGTATGAAATTAGGTTGTCCCGCTCTTCAAATTACCGACGGTAAGGTTGAAGTAAACAAAGAACTTTGTACAGATTGCGGACTTTGCGGAAAACTTTGTAAATTCGGCGCTCTTACGGAGGTGGACAGATGATTAAATGCAATATTATGATTGTAGGCGTAGGCGGACAGGGAACACTTCTTGCGTCGAGAATTTTAGGAAAACTTGCTTCCGATAAAAATCTCGACTGTAAACTTTCCGAAGTTCACGGTATGGCTCAAAGGGGCGGGAGCGTAGTGACTTTCGTTAAAATGGGCGAAAAAATTCACTCGCCGATAATAGACGAAGGAGAAGCGGATATTATTCTGTCTTTTGAAAAACTCGAAGCCGTCCGTTACATAAATTATTTGAAAAAAGGCGGAACGGTTATTGTCAACACTCAGCAAATTTATCCTATGCCGGTAATTACGGGTAAATGCCCTTATCCTACCGATATTCTTTCCGAGATAGAAAACACTTGCAAGGTTATAAAATTAGACGCTCTTAAAATTGCCGAAGAAATAAAAAATCCGAAATCGGTAAATGTCGTTATGATAGGAAAACTTGCTAAAACTATGGATATTTCTTTCGAAGATATAAAAAAAGCCGTAGAGAGCACCGTTCCTCAAAAAACTCTCGAAGGAAATTTAGAAGCTTTAAAAAGGGGATATAATCTTTAATATGGAAAAGTATTACGATAAGAAAACAGAATGTATGTCGAGAAGCGAACTCAAAGCCCTTCAAAGCGAAAGACTTGTAAAGCTTGTAGATTATGTTTATAACAATAACGCAATTTACCGCGCTAAAATGGACGACATTAAAGTTAAGCCGTCGGATATTAAAAGTATCGACGATATAGTTAAACTTCCGTTCACCACAAAAAAGGATTTGAGAGACAATTATCCGTTCGGAATGTTTACCGCACCGAGAAAAAATATTGTAAGACTTCACGCATCCAGCGGAACAAGCGGAAAACTCACGGTTGTAGGGTACACTAAAAAAGATATAGATGTTTGGGCAGAGTGTGCAGCGCGCGCTCTCGTTGCGGCAGGTGCGGATAAAAATTCGATTGTACATGTATCTTACGGATACGGACTTTTTACCGGCGGACTCGGTCTTCATTACGGTGCGGAAAAATTAGGGGCTGTTGCCGTTCCCGCATCGAGCGGCAACACGGCAAGACAAATTTCTTTAATGAAAGATTTTCAGGCAAATGTTCTCTGTTGTACGCCAAGTTACGCTATTTATTTAGGGGAGGAAATGCAGAAAAGCGGCGTTGAACTTCCCGATCTTAAAATAGGAATTTTCGGCGCAGAACCTTGGTCGGATACAATGAGAAAGAAAATAGAAAAACTTTTAGGAATAAAAGCTTACGATATTTACGGACTTTCGGAAATTACCGGACCCGGCGTTGCTTCCGAATGTTCAGACCAGAGCGGCTGTCATATTTACGAAGATCATTTCTATCCCGAAATATTGGATACCGAAACTCTCGAACCTTTGAATTACAATTCCAAAGGAGAACTCGTCTTTACAACCCTTACAAAAGAGGGAATACCTTTGATAAGATACAGAACAAGAGATATTACCATGCTTAAAGACGAGAAATGCCCTTGCGGAAGAACCTTCGTTAAAATGGGCAGAATTATAGGAAGAAGCGACGATATGCTTATTATCCGTGGCGTAAACGTTTTTCCGTCGCAAATCGAAACCGTGCTTTTGAATTACGGGGACGGCGTGCTTCCGCATTACGAAATTTATGTGGACCGCTTCGATTCCACCGATTACTTCGAAATAAGAGTGGAAATGACAGAAAGTATTTTCTCCGACGAAGTCAAAAAAATAGAAATGGTCAAAAAGGAAATGGAAAGTAAACTTCAATCCATGCTCGGTATAAGCGTAAATGTCAAACTCGTTGCGCCAAGCAGTTTGCCCCGCTACGAAGGCAAAGCTAAAAGAATTATCGATAACAGAAAATATTAAGACACTTTTCTTGTATTACGGAATAAAATGAAAGGAGATTAAAAAATGGTAGTTAATCAGATTGCCGTATTTTTGGAAAATAAACAGGGCAGAATATATGACTTCGCAAAGGTTATTGCAGAAGCCAAAATTGACCTTGTTTCCATGTCGATTGCAGACACCGAAGAATTCGGAATACTTCGTGCAGTTACAAGCGATAACAAAAAAGCGGTCGAAGCTCTTAAAAAAGCAGGATTTACGGTTATCAGTACCGATATGATTGGTATTGAAATCCCCGATGTGCCCGGCTCTCTTGCTAAGGTTCTCAAAATTATGAGCGAGGAAAAAATTCAGATCGAGTATCTGTATTCATATGCAAGAAGCGAAGCCAATAAGGCTTATATCATACTAAAAGTCGCCGATAACGAAAAAACCGTTCAGCTTCTCAATAAACGGGGCGTAAAGGTGGTTTCCGATTTCAAATAAAATTTACGGCGATTAAAGAAGGTGTTATTTATCGAAAATTTAATCGCCGTTACGGATTTTAACTGTATAAGGAAAAATATCTTCCGGTACCGTAAACTTTTACCCGAAAGAGTTAAAATTACTCTTATGCTCAAAGCCGACGCTTACGGACACGGTTTAATCGAAACCGCAAAAAATACCTTGGATTTGGTAGACTGCTTCGGCGTAATGAATGCGGACGAAGGTTTGAATTTAAGATTAAACGGTATTTTTAATCCCGTTACCGTTACCGTTTCAGAAAAAGAAGAGTTTAAAAATTTGGTAAAGTTCAATCTGGAACCTTGTTTGAAAAGCCCGGAAGAGTTGCTGTTTTTAGACTATCATGCAGAGGCTCAATCTAAGATTATTTCTTATTATATCAAAACCGATACGGGAATGAACAGACTCGGAATAAAAAATATTTCCGATTTCGAAGAAATGACGGCTCTTTCTTTAAAACTTAAAAATATCCGTTTCAAAGGTATTGTTTCTCATATTTCTTCCGAAAGCAATAAAAACGCACAGATAAAAAGATTTGAAGAATTTATTTCCGTTGCCGATTGCTATTACAAGGATTATATAAAACAGATTTCCTCTTCTTCTTATGCGGCAGATTTTCCTTACGATATGGTAAGGCTCGGCATAGGTGCTTACGGATACGGTAAAAAAAGCCCATTGAATTTATTGTCTGCTTTAAGCGTTTATTCAAAAGTCAATTCCGTTAAAAATGTCCGCAAAGGCGAAAAGATAGGGTACTCAGACGCTTTCGTCGCAAAAAAAGATATGTGTGTTGCAGTGATAAGAGGCGGTTATAACGACGGAATAAGAAGGGATTCAACCGGCGGCAAAGTTATTATAAACGGAAGTTATGCTGAAATTATCGGCAATGTATGTATGGATTTGTTTTTTGCCGATGTTACGGATCTTAATGTCAAGGAAGGGGATACCGTCACTGTTTTAGGTTCGCAGAACGGACTCGATATAACAGCAGACGATATCGCAGAGCACTGTAATACCATTCCTTATGAAATACTTACTTCTTTTAAAGGTAGACTTAAAAGGTACTATTTGTTATGACGGAAAAAGAATTGCTCAGAAAGGAATATCTTAATAAAACGGCTTCTTTAACGGTTGCGGAAAAAAAAGAAGCTTCTTTAATTATTGCGGACAAGCTGTTAAACTGCGATATAATTAAAAATTCCAAAAACATAAATGTTTATTTAAGTTTTAAAAACGAAGTAGATACTTCCTTTTTAATAAAAAAACTTACCGATTGCAAAAAAAATTTAAGCGCACCTGTTTTGAACGGCGAAACATTAAAAGCAGTATGTCTTAACGAAAATACCGGTTTTACATTCAACAGATACAATATCAAAGAACCGCAAGGAAAAGTACAGCAGGATATAGATGTCGTTATCGTGCCACTTGTCGCATTTGACGGTTCTTTAACAAGGCTCGGAAGAGGGAAAGGCTACTACGACAGATTTTTAAAGGAAACGAATGCTTTTAAATTAGGTATAGCTTTTTCTTCTCAACAGGCGGAAAGACTGCCTTGTTCGAAGCTCGATGTAAAACTCGATGCAGTCATTACGGAAAAAGATATATTTACCGCAAACGGGAAAAATTATATTTAAAACGGCAGGTAAAAGAATTGAGAATAATTGGCGGCAGTTTTAAGGGAAGAAAATTAAAAGAACCTTCCGATATGAATATAAGGCCTACTTCCGATAAGGTCAAAGAAGCTCTTTTCAATATTTTAGGTCAAAGACTGGACGGATTGAAGGTTCTTGATTTGTTTTCGGGCTCCGGCGCTTTGGGAATAGAAGCGATAAGCAGGGGAGCTGCGGAAGTAGTCTTTTGCGACAAAGATATCAAAAGCGTAAAACTTACGAAAGAAAATCTTGCTTTGATCAATTCCGATTCCAAAGTTATAAACGCCGATTGTTTTACCGCAATAAATATGCTTAAAGGAAAAATTTTCGATATAATTTTCTGCGATCCTCCTTACAAGGAAAATTTTTCCGAAAAACTTCTCGGCTCGATTTACGAAAACAAACTGCTTTCAGACGGAGGTATCATAGTTTACGAAACTGCTTCTTTAAACTTGCCTTGCGTTCCTTTACAGTATATAATTAAAGATACGAGAAATTACGGCAAAATCAAACTCAGTTTTATTGTACAGGCTTGACTGCTAAAACCATTAATGTGCCGTAATAATGTGCCGTAAACTTAATTTTTATTGCAAAGGATTAACGGTGAAGATATGAAATGTGCTGTTACGGGAACTTTCGACCCTCTTACCTACGGGCATATCGAACTTGTTGAAAAGGCTTTAAAACTTTTCGACGAAGTTGTTGTCCTTATGCTCGTCAATCCCGAAAAAAACGCCGAATATTCTCACGAAGTAAGACTTGACGCAATAAAAGAATATTTTAAAAACCGTAAAAATGTTTCGGCGGACTATTACGAAGGTTACGCTGTCGATTACTGCAATAAAAACGGAATAGGCTGCCTTATCAGAGGGATAAGAAATAAAGAGGATTTTCCTTATGAAAAACAAATGGCAAAGTTTAATTTGGAAAAAGGGGGAATTCCCACGGTTTTCTTCTTTTCCGATTGCAGTCATATAACTTCTACAAAAGCAAGGCAAAAACTTATAAATAATCTTAGCGCCGAAGAATTTATTCCCGATACGGTTGAAAAAAAATTGAAGGAAAACAAATAACTTTTAAGGAGTAATAATTATGGATAATATAGAATTGTTATTGAGCGAACTCGAAGGAGAAATGCTCGAAGGTAAAAAAACTCTTTTTTCTTCTTCTTCCGTTACCGTAAACGGAGACCGTATTATGGAAATTTTAAGTAAAATAAGGTCCCAGTATCCCGAAGAACTCAGAAAAGCCAAAATAATTATAGAAGAAAGAGACGCTATTAAAGCCGACGCGAAAAATTATGTCGATCAACTTATGAAAGACGCAAAAGAAAAAGAACAGCGTATGATTGACGAAACCAACATTATGAAAAAGGCTTCACAGGAAGCCGATACTCTGCGTAAAGAGGCGGACGCTTATAAACAGCGTACAATGTATCAGGTAAACAGACTTGTCGACGAACATCTGGTAAGTATAGAAAATACCGTTGCCACCGTACTCGATTATATAAGAAACGCAAGAGAAGAACTCGAAGGCGATATGTTTAAGAATAAAGGACAAAGGTAATCGGTTTAATTAATCGGTATATTTCGGTTTTTAAAACTTTATGAACATACAAAAAATATAAGTTATTAAAAATGCCGTGCAGGCTTGCGTGAATTTTGTAAGCAGGTGATAAAAGAAGCCTATTTTACATTTTGACAAAAAAGTATAGGATTGTATTGCGATTCCCAATCCGCCGAAAGCCAGAAAGCCTGCGATAAACGGTAAAATTTCGTTAAGAGAAAGCCCTAATGAAGCGAATTCGGCGGTGCCTCTTGTTACTTCTATTAAAGAATATGTTATTCCTTTTGCAAGGTTTTCGTTGTTTCCCGTAAGTTTCAATATAAACGCTACTGCGTTTTCGATTCCTTTTAATATTCCTATATCGTACAATATGTCTATCAGCATATTGAATATTGCTATGTATCCGCCTACTATAAGTACCGATATTATTGCGTTATAAATGCTTTCGGAGAGTACTTCGTCTATCGGTTTTTTTTCGATATTTTTTGTATATTCGAAATTGCTTTTGTTCTTATTCTTTCGGTAAAACAATCCGTTTACGATACTTGCTATATAATGCGTAAACAATAAAAACAAGCCCGCATATTTATTGCTAAGCATAACAGAGCCTACCGTTCCCACGACGAAGAGAGGACCTGAGGTAGATGTAAAACTGCTTATTGTTTTTGCATCGTCTTTTCCTATGTAACCGTTTTCGTAGAATTCCGAAACGAGTTTGGCGCCTACGGGATAACCGCTCATTATACTCATTGTAAATATATAACCGCCTGTCGAGTTTGTGTTGTAAAGTTTTTTTATCGGCTTTTCGAAAAGGGAAGAAACGGCGCCGCTCATACCCAGCCCCGTGAGAAGTTTGGTAAAAAAGAAAAAAGGGAAAAGAGCGGGAAGAACAGATACTACAAAAAGAGTAATCCCCGAATATACCGATTTGATATACCTTTCGGGCGAACAAATAAAGGCAACCATTACCGATATTATCAGAAGTATTACTACCGTTCTTTTTTTTGAAATACCGCTTTTTAAAAAACCCATATTTAAATTTTATGAACAGGTTTTGCGGGATATGAAAATTATATTCGTTTTACGAAACGGGCGGTTTTTTCTATCTTTTGACCGGAAAGGGCTTCATATAAATTTTCTTCTTTTTCTATAAGTTTTAGGTGCAAATTATCGCCAAAACGCATTCTGTCGCAGTTTTTTACCGTAAATGAGTTATTTTCTATTCTTCCCAATATGTCTTTATTGTCTTCTGCGACAGCAAGTACATTGAGTACGGGTTCGGTAGCGACGCACTCTGAAAACAAGGATTTGTCGATATCGAGAAGGGAAGACAAAGCTATTCTTTTAAGTCTGTTTAAGGTGTATCTTTTGGTCTTGATTTTTTCTAAAAATTCTCTGTAACTTGCGCTTTCCGCTGCGTACTTTTTTATTCTGTTTTCAAGCCCTTCTGATATTCCTACGAGATTGGAAAGTTCCGTTAAGGTCTTGTTTTTCAGTGAAGATAAAACCATTGCGTCGAAAATTTCATTTTTTATGCCGCTTATGAATTTTTGAGTGGATAAGGGAATGAATCGTTCTATGTCCTTTCCTTCGCATAAAGCTTTTCTCAATGCTTTTGCGGACGGATTTTCAAATGAAAGACTGTCATCGTTAAAATTGTCTTCTCTTTTAACGGTGAAAAATTCAAGGTCGGGCTTCAATTTTTTTGATTCGATAATATAATTTACAGCAAGTAAATTGTTAGGCTTTTTTAAATCGCATGAATTTGTTTTTTTATCGTAAGCCTTTGTTTTTATTTCCATAAAAGGCTTTCCGCTTTTCAATGCTTTTTTAAGATATTCCTTGAATATTCTGTCGTCGTCAAGACTTTTTAATAGTTCGGCGCCCTTTATTATTTTTTGTATATCTCCGTCTTCGCTGCCGAAAGCAAGACGGTTGAAATCGGAAAATTTCATAAGAGTTTTTATTCCGCCTTCGGCAAAATACTGAGCGGGTGCGGTGGCATAACAGGGCGGTAGTTCCACAACGATATCGGCGCCGTTCTTTACCGCCGTTTCGGCGCGCAGATATTTGTCGCATATCGCAGGTTCGCCACGCATGGTAAAACAACCGCTCATAACGACTGCTATCGTGCAGGTGGGATAAGCCTTTTTTATTTCGTCAAGAAGTCTTTTATGACCTTTGTGAAATGGATTGAATTCCGCTATTACTCCAACGATTTCCATTTTATCCTTTTTTTTACTTTCAATTATTTGATTATTGTTGTATAATTATTTTTATCGGTTAACGATTATTATACACGATAAAATAATTTTTTTAAAGTAAATTTATACGGAGTGAAATTATGAGTATTTTAATGAACGAAATTATGGCCAAAGCTTCTACTCTTAATAAAAAGATAGTTTTAGCGGAAGGCGAAGAAGAAAGAATTATAAGAGCGGCACATCAGATTACAGTTAAAAAAATTGCAAGAATTGTCCTTCTCGGAGATGAAAATATTATCAAAGAAAAATGCAAGGATATTTCATTAGACGGTATAGAAATAATCAATCCCGTAACTTCGGTTAAAACCGAAGAATACGCTAAACTTCTTTACAATCTCAGAAAAGACAAGGGTATGGATATGGAACAGGCTTCAAGTCTTGCAAAAAACAATCTCTATTTCGGAACCCTTATGATGAAAGCAGGCGACGCCGACGGTATGGTCGCAGGAAGCATTAATTCCACGGGCGATGTTTTAAGACCGGCTTTGCAGGTTATCAAAGCCAAAAAAGGAATTAAAACCGTTTCGTCGTGCTTTATTATGGTTCTTCCCGAAAACAGTAAATATTCGGTACTTGTATTCGGAGACTGTGCGGTAATTCCCAATCCTACGGCAGAACAGCTATGCGATATCGCTATCGCTTCCGAATCGAGCGCAAGAGGTATTGCGGGTATCAAATCGCCGAAAGTCGCTCTTTTGTCTTTTTCCACAAAAGGCAGCGCAAAACACGAAAATGTAGATAAAGTCGTCCAGGCGCTTGAATTAATAAAAGAAAAGGAACCGTCTATGATTGTGGACGGAGAACTTCAAGCAGACGCCGCTCTCGTAGAGTCTGTCGGTAAACTTAAAGCTCCGAAAAGTCAGGTTGCAGGAAAAGCAAACGTTCTGATTTTCCCCGACCTTCAAGCGGGGAATATAGGGTATAAATTAGTTCAGAGACTTTGCGGTGCAGAGGCAATAGGACCTATCTGTCAGGGACTCGATAAACCTGTCAACGATTTATCCCGTGGTTGCAGCAGCGAAGATGTCGTAAGCGTGGTTGCGATAACGGCGCTTCAAGCAAGTATGAAATAACAAAGGGGAGAGATTATGAAAATTTTAGTTGTAAACGCAGGAAGTTCATCTTTAAAATATCAGCTTTTCGATATGAGTGACGAAAGCGTGCTTGCAAAAGGCACGGTTGAGCGCATAGGTATGGAAGGCTCTCAGATTACCCATAAGGGAAAGGAAGGAAAATCCGTAACTTTAAAAGAAGATTTCAAAAATCACACCCAGGCTCTTAAAAAGGTTCTGGACTGCCTTTGCGATAAAGAATACGGAGTTATATCCGATATCAATGAAATTGGTGCGGTAGGACACAGAGTTCTTCACTCGGGAGAGGATTTCGATAGATCAATAATTATCGACGATGAAACACTTGCTATTTGTAAAAAGAACGCACCTTTGGGGCCTTTGCATATGCCGGCAAATTTAAGCTGCATAGAGTCTTGTCTTAATATACTCAAAGACAAGAAAAATGTCGCCGTTTTCGATACGGCGTTCCATCTTACTATGCCTAAAAAAGCTTTTATGTATGCCGTTCCTTACGAATACTACGATAAATGGAAAATAAGAAAATACGGATTTCACGGAACAAGTCACAGGTTCGTTTCGGGCGAGGCTTTGAAATATCTGAAAAACAGTAAAGCAAAGGTTATTACCTGCCATCTCGGGAACGGAGCTTCGGTTGCCGCAGTTGACGGCGGAAAATGCGTCGATACTTCAATGGGGCTTACCCCATTGGAAGGGCTTATGATGGGAACAAGAAGCGGAGATATTGACCCTGCCGTTTTGGAGTTCGTTATGAATAAAACAAAAATCGATATTTCTCAAATGCTCAATATATTGAATAAGGAAAGCGGACTCAAAGGTATTTCGGGCGTCTCTTCCGATATGAGAGATTGCAAAAAAGCTTCGGACGAAGGCAACGAAAAGGCCTCTCTTGCCATAGATATGTTTGCTTACAGAGTGAGAAAATATATAGGAAGCTATGCGGCGGTAATGGGCGGCGTCGATTGTATAGTTATGACGGGCGGCGTCGGGGAAAATTCACACTTTATCCGTGAAAAGGTCTTGGAAGGTCTTGAATTTATGGGAGTCAAATTCGATAAATCCAAAAACGAAAACGCAGAAAGAGGAAAAATATGCGAGATTAACAAGAAATTTTCAAAGGTTAAAGTTCTTATTATTCCCACTAACGAAGAAATTGTTATCGCAAGGGATACTCTCGCTCTTGTGGAAAACGGTAAAATTTGATTTCCGATTTACCGGTTTATATAATAGCGTTATAAAAATCATTTTTTTACATCTTGATTTATTGAATTATAAAGACTGATTGACACCTTCGAAATTAAGATAGTTAATTTCTTTTAGTTGACAATTAGTCTTTATTTATTTATAATAACAATGTTTGCGGAGTAATTAATGGAAATTGATATCTCTAAATCGGTCGATACCGATATAGTCGAATTCGATGAAAAAATAGATTTGTCAGGCGATCTGATTTCTGATAAAGAGGGTGAGTTTATTTCGCCTGCACAAGTTAAAGGCTTTTACGCAGTTTGCAATGACGATCTGATTTTCAAGTTTACCGTTACCGCAAAAGCACGCTTTAAGTGCGACAGATGTCTTGAAAACGCCGATGTCACTATTTGCGAAGGTTTCGATAAAACTTTCAAAAGAAGCGACGCAGTATTAAAAAACAACGGCGAGTTTATTGACCTTACCGATTGTATAAACGAATGTATAGTGCTCGGTATTCCGCAAAAAATATTGTGTAAGCAAGATTGTAAGGGAATTTGTCAAAGTTGTGGAGTGAATCTTAATAAAAGTAAATGTAAATGCAAAAAAAATACGACAGATAAAGGGGATAATCCTTTCTCTGTACTCAAAGATATTAAATTTTAGGGAGGCACAAAAAATGGCAGTACCAAAAAGAAAAACTTCAAAGGCCAGAAAAAATTCGAGAGCCGCTAATTGGAAAATCAGTAAGCCATCGGTTATGGAATGTCCGCATTGCCACGAATTGAAACAAAACCACAGAGTTTGTCCAAGTTGCGGTTATTATGACGGGACCGAAGTTGTAGTTAAAAAAGAAAAGGCAGCTAAGGCTTAGTTTTTTATTGTCGCTTTTTTCAAACGAAATCGTCCCCGCAAAAACGAGGGACTTTTTCTGTTTTTCGGGGTAATTTAAAAAGTGGTTTACTTATAGCAATAAGGAGAAATTATGAAATTCGTTGTAGATTGTTATGGCGGTGATCTATCGCCGAAAGCCAATGTTTTAGGAGCCGTTCAGGCTGTAAACAAATTTTCCGATTTAAATCTGATTCTTTGCGGCAGAGAAAGCGAAATAAAAGATATTCTTGCCGGCGAATACAGCGGTGACAGAATAGATATAATCAATGCAGATGAAATAATCAATAATTCCGATATTCCGACTAACGCAATAAGACAGAAAACAGGCTCGTCTATGGTTGTCGCTTATGACCTTCTTAAAAACAACGACGATATAAGCGGAATTATTTCATCGGGTTCTACCGGAGCTCTTCTTGCAGGGGCAATTATGAAAATAGGCAGAATTCCGAATATTATCCGTCCTGCCCTCTGTCCCATACTTCCGACCGTTAACAATAAAGGAGTTGCGCTTATCGACTGCGGCGCAAATGTGGATTGCAAAGCCGATATGCTTGTTCAGTTTGCTTATATGGGAAGCGCTTATATGTCGGCGGTTTTCGGAGTGGAAAAACCCAAGGTCGGACTTCTTTCCAACGGAAGCGAAGACAAAAAAGGCAATGCTCTAACAAAAGAAGCTTTTGAGCTTTTATCAGAGTCTAATATAAACTTTATGGGGAATATGGAAGGACGGGATATTCTTTCCGGTCAGTACGATGTAGTGGTTTGCGACGGATTTACGGGAAATGTGGCTCTTAAATCCTGCGAAGGAACGGCAGGCGCAATATTTAATGTGCTTAAAAGTGAAATTAACTCAGGCGGGCTTAAAGCAAAACTCGGCGCACTTCTCTTAAAAAATGTTTTAAGAGGCGTCAAAAAGAAGCTCGACTATAACGAAATCGGCGGAGCGGGCTTTTTGGGCGTAAACAAAATAGTAGTTAAGGCTCACGGTTCCAGCGGAAGCAAGGCTTTTTCCGCAGCAATAGAGCAAGCCAGAAAAATGGCTCAAAACGATATTTTAGGAAAAATCAAAAGTTTTATCGAGTAAAAAATTATGGTAAAAAACAGTCTTTCAAATCAGGATATATCCGAAATAGAAAATATAACGGGATATGTTTTTAAAAATAAAAATCTTATCGAAAGAGCTTTTACCCACTCTTCGGCTGTTAACGGAGTCAACGATTACGAAAGGCTTGAATTTTTGGGCGATTCGGTGCTTCAACTTGCAGTGACGGATTTTCTTCTGAACAATTATAAAAAACTCGACGAAGGACAACTGACAAGGGGCAGGGCGAAAATCGTATCAAAGGAACCTACCTGTAAAATTTTCGAAAATCTTGATTTGGCACGGTATGTCATAGCTTCTTCTTCCTTTTCAAACGACGAAGGAAGGGAAGGCATAAGCGATAAAATGAAATCGGATATTTTAGAAGCTCTTATAGGCGCAATTTACCGTGACGGCGGAATGAAAGCCGCCTTTCAGTTTATTATCGATAAGTTTTCCGATATTATCGATAATGTTATGAAAGGAAACCTTATCGATTCAAAATCCGAACTTTATGAGTACTGCGCAAAAGCGAAATTGGATATTAAATTCAAAACGCAAAGCAACGGCAGCGCAAATAATCCTAGGTTTAGCTGCATTTCCTTTGTCGACGGAAAGGAAATTTCCGTGGGTAACGGAAAAAGTAAGCGTGCCGCAGAACAGGACAGCGCAAAAAAAGCATTGGAACTGCTTAAAAAAAATTATGATAAAAGATAATGTAAAAATTGTTTGCGATAAAATCAACGCAGTTACGCCTGTCGTTAAAAGAGACGGAAAGGTAACCCTTATTGCCGCAACCAAAACAAGGTCGGCAGAGGAAATCGCTTTGCTTTCCGATTGCAATGTCTTGGATGTCGGAGAAAACAGGGTACAGGAACTTATCGAAAAATTCCCAAAACTTCAAAACTTTAAATGGCATTTTATAGGAAGACTTCAAACTAATAAGGTTAAATATATCATTGATAAAGTATGTCTTATACATTCTCTCGACAGGTTGAATCTTGCAGAAGAAATTCAGAAACAATGCGAAAAAAGAAATATTAACGCTTCCGTTTTAATAGAAATAAATATCGGAGAAGAAGAAAGCAAGGGCGGTATCTTAAAAGAAGATACCGAAAGTTTTATTAAATCCTTGGAAAAGTTCGACAGGATTACCGTAAAAGGTCTTATGTGCGTTCTTCCCAAAAAAGACATCGCCTCTTTGGAAACAATGTGTTTGCAAATGTATAACTTATATGTTAAAATTAAAAATATAAAACAAAACAATTTAAAAGTCGAATTTCTTTCTATGGGTATGACGGAAGATTATGAGATTGCCGTCAAATACGGGTCAAATATGGTTCGTGTAGGTCGCGCGATTTTCGGGGAGCGTTTATGAATTGGAACGGTAGAAAATCCGATAACGATATTGCGGAAAAATATGAAAGTTTAGGGGAACTCAACAAAAGCAAAGCCCGTGCTCTTTCTAAAAATTTAGCAAGCGAGTTGGGCTCGAAGTTCGTTTTGAGTAAACCCGAAACTATTAAAGATATAGAATGGATTATCGATAACATAAAAGAAAGGCAGAGTGTTCTTGCCGACCTTTCGGGAATAAGAGAGGAAACCGCTCAGCGTATGCTTGATTTTCTATCGGGCGCAATTTACGCTGTTGACGGAACAATGCAATATATTAAAGACAATATGTATATTTTTATTCCGTCGGGCGTCAGCGTTACCGGTCTTTCGATTAATAAAAAAAGATAAATTTAACCGGCAGGTGCGAGTATGAATTTTTTTAAGAAACTTTTCGATGTTAAAATAACAAAAAAAGATATAATTTTTTATGTCGTTGAAGTTATTTTGCTTGTCGTTCTTATTCTTGCCGATTTGCTTTCGAAATCCATTGTTTCAGAAGCACTCGATTATACCGTCGGAAATTCCATTACCGTTATAGAAGGATTCTGTAATTTGACATATATTGAAAATTTCGGCGCTTCTTTCGGCATTCTCGAAGGGCAACAGTGGTTTCTTATTACTATTTCGCTTATACTTTGCATTGCAGGTCTTGTTTTTCTTGTTATTCAACCCAAAGCGCACAGGCTTTTGAGATTTTCAATCGTAGTTATCATTGCAGGCGCTTTCGGAAATCTTTATGACAGAATTGCGTTCGGGTTCGTAAGGGACTTTATCGAATATAAGTTTTTCGAAACCTGGTTCGGAATTAATTTCGGAATAGGTAACGTTGCCGATCTTGTTATTATTTTCGGCTTTATTATGCTGATTGTTTATATTATATTTGTTTACGGCAACAACGAAAAGAAGAATAAAGTTAAGGACGAAGCAAATAAAAAAGACAGTCAAAATAATAATAAAGAAAGTGAAAAAGATGCCGTTTGAAGTTTTTGAAATTATCAATCAAAAAGACTTCGGTTTGAGACTAGATATTTTCCTTTCCGATAAAACAGGTAAAACAAGGTCTCAAATTAAAAATATTATAGAAAACGGAAAGGCTCTCGTCAACGGTAAAATCGTCAAGTGCGGATATAAATTGAAACAAGGGGACAAGCTCGAAGTCGATACCGAAACGGCAGTTCCTTTGAAAGCGCAGCCGCAGAATATCGAAATCGATATCGTTTACGAAGACGACAATTTCGCTGTCATTGATAAACCGCAGGGTATGGTTGTTCATCCTGCGCCCGGTTGGAACAAGGATACCTTGGTCAACGCTTTACTTTACAAACTCAATTCTTTAAGTTCGGTAAACGGCGATATACGACCCGGTATTGTACACAGACTCGACAAAGATACTTCGGGACTTATCGTAATTGCCAAAAACGACAGAGCGCACGCAAATCTTGCAAAACAGATTTCCGAAAAATCGGCTTCGAGAATTTATATCGCACTTTGCGACGGAGTTATAAAAGACGATGAGTTTACTGTCGATAAGCCCCTCGGCAGAAGTTTTAAAGACAGAAAAAAAATTGCCGTAAGAGGGGACGGCAAAAAAGCGGTAACTCACTTTAAAGTTTTAAATCGCTTTAAAGGTTATACTCTGCTCGAATGCAGATTGGAAACGGGCAGAACACATCAGATAAGAGTCCATCTCAAAAGCGTTAATCACCCTGTTACGGGAGATAGCGTTTACGGGGGCAGTAATAAGTTTTCTCTTAAAGGACAGCTGCTTCACGCTTGCAGATTGGAACTGAATAATCCCGAAAACGGGGAAAGAATGGTTTTTACAAGCGAACTTCCCGATTATTTTAATAAGGTAATCGAATTACTTAAAAAGGAGGCGTAATATGAGACTTAAAGCTAAATTACTCGATGAACAGGCGGTAGGTCGTGCTTTAAACAGAATCGCTCACGAAATTATCGAAAGAAACGACGGAATAGAAGACCTTGCGATTATAGGCATTAAAACAAGAGGGGTTCCTCTTGCCGCCACAATTGCTGAAAATATCAATAAGGTGGAGGGAGCAAAGGTCAGCACCGGTATACTCGACATATCTTTATACCGTGACGATATTCAAGGTCAGGACGCAGCGACGATTAATTCCTGCGATATCGATTTCGAGGTGGAAGGGAAAATCATCGTTCTTGTCGATGATGTGCTTTTTACCGGGAGAACGGTAAGAGCCGCTATCGACGCAGTTATGAAAAAAGGAAGACCTAAATGTATTCAGCTTGCCGTGCTTGTTGACAGGGGACACAGAGAACTTCCGATTAAAGCCGACTATGTCGGGAAAAATGTCCCTACATCACGCTCGGAAATAGTATCCGTAAATGTTAAGGAAAAAGACGGAGAAGACAGCGTTCTTCTTTATGACCTTAACGAATAAAAATTCACAGCATCAAAAAGAAAATTTAAAAATCTTTCCGAAAGGGAAGATTTTTTTGTGATTTTTTAAATACAATAAAAAATTAGTTAAAAGTCAACAAAAAAATTTTAAGCAATTTATGTTTGATTTTTATAGTTAATTATAAGAGTATGAGTTATCGTTTTTCAAATAAAAAACAGATAAATTCAAACTATTATTTATTACTCGTTTTTTGGCTTTTGTATTTTTATAAACGATTGAATAAATTTATCGGTTTAATGTTTTATTTAACAATCAATTCCTCGTGCTTGTTCGGAACAACGGTCAGAGTTTTATAATCGGTATAAATTACAAGTCCCGACTTTTTGGACGGATGTCTTTTAACAAATTTTTTTAAGGTATAATCTATTTCCGTTTTGGCATTTTGTGAGGTTGAATAATACGCCGTTATTTCGGCGGCGGTAAGTATATCCTTTTTTGAAGAGCCTTTTTCGAGTACTGCGTGGGCGCCGTGAGAATTTTTTATATGAAGCCATATATCTTCGGCAGTTGCAATTTTAAAGGTTATATTTTCGTTCTGAAAATTGTTTTTTCCGATTAAAAGTATTTTTCCGTTTACAGAGTATTTTAAAGGCTTCGACTCGTTTTTTGGGTTTTTAACGCATTTTGAGCCTTGTTTTTTGTCGTTTTTGTATATTCCGACCTCTTTTTCCATATCGTTTATGTCTTCGTCGTTTTCGGCAATTTCGAGATTTTTAAAAAGGGCTTCTACATATTCGAGTTCTTCTTCCGCTTCCTTTAATTGCGTTGAAGTCATAATACCTGCCGTTTTTAATTTGTTGTAGGTTTTAAAATATTTTTCTATGTTTTGCTTGGGATAAAGGGTTTCGTCGAGTTTTATTTTGAGTTTGGAGCCATCGTAATAATTATCCAGTATTACTTCCTTTTCGCCTTTTTTAAGTTTATAAATATTGTTTAACAAAAGTTCGCCTTTAAGTTTATATTCTTCGGCGCATTTGCTCTCTTCCGATTTTGTCTTCAAAAGAGATATTTTTTTTATGAGTCTTGCCTTTCTGTTTTTGAGATTTCTTTCGAGATTTTTTGCTCTGCTTTTAAGCCGTTCCTTTTTATCTAGTTCATAGTAATAAATATCGGCGCAGGCGTTAAGCGATTCTCTTAATATACGGTTTTCCTTTTCAGGCGCTACCGCACTGAAATCCTTTATTTCTTTTTCATTGCCCAAAGTGCACGGGGAGAAATACTTGCTTCCGTTCAAATTAACGAAAGAGGAAATTAAACGGGCTAAACTTTCCGCCGTTTTTATTTCTTCATTGCCGTATTTTTCAAGTAAAATTTCAAATGTTTTTTTGGAAAAGCCTGCTATGTTTGCACAAAGCAGATTTACGGAGTTTTCGTCTATATCGCCGTTTACGGTTTTTTTGAATTCGTCTTTTTCTAAAAGACTTTTAATTCTTTCCTTGTCGGCGGGTAATATTTTGTTCTGTTTCAAAAACTCGTATTTTGCTTTCGGTGCAATTATTCTGTCGGTTGAAGGTTCGAAGGGTATGATTTTTAAAGGAAGCATTATTATGTAATTTTCGTCGCATACGATTATGTTACTGTATCTTCCCATAAGTTCGCAAACTATATGAACGGTTATATCGTCAAGCATTTCATTCTTTTTGGTTACCGATATGTCCGCAATTCTGTCGCAGTTAAGGGTTTGTATATTATTGATTTTGCCGCCTTGAACGAAACGCCTTAAAAACATACAAAAAGAAAGAGCGGTTAGGGGATTCTTTTTCTTAGTTGCCGTTAGGTGTATTCTCGGATAGGACGGACTTGCGGATATGACCAAAATAAAATTTCCCGAGCCGTTTCTGACATACAGATGTACTTCGTCGTCTTCGGGCTGCGTGACCTTTTCTATGTGTCCGCCGTTGAGTTTTTCGTTAAGTTCTGAGCATAATGCGTTTATGTTTATAAAATCGTTAGGCATAACAGTTAAATTATATCATTATATATTACCTTTGTAAATCACGATTTTTTTCCTTTGTCGAATTAATTGTATAATTTTCGCAAAATACCGCCTTTATATAATTTGCAAATTTTCACCATTATGGTATAATAGTAAAAGTTATTATGTAATGCTATACGGAGCGATAAATTGAACTTTAAAAGAATAGAACTTTTCGGCTTCAAATCTTTTGCCGATAAAATAAAAATAGAATTCAATGAAGGTATTACCGGTATAGTCGGACCTAACGGTTGCGGTAAAAGCAATGTCGCCGATTCAGTAAGGTGGGTGCTTGGTGAACAAAGCGCCAAAGTTCTGCGCGGCAAAAATATGCAGGACGTCATATTTAACGGTACCGAAAAAAGAAAATCGGTTTCTTTTTGCGAGGTTTCTCTCGTTTTCGACAATACTCCCGACGCTAACGGAAAAAAACTTTTCAATCTCCCGAATAACGAAGTTACTATCGGAAGAAAGTTGTACCGCTCCAACGAAAGCGAATATTATCTTAATAATACCCTTTGCAGACTTAAAGATATTATAGACCTTATGCGTGACACCGGCGCAGGTAAAGAAGGTTATTCTATAATAGGTCAGGGTAAAATAGACGAGATTTTAAGTTCCAAGCCCGACGACAGAAGAACGATATTCGAAGAAGCCGCAGGTATTTTAAAGTTTAAGGCAAGAAAGGTCGAGGCGGAAAGAAAACTTGCAAGAGTTCAGGAAAATATGGTAAGACTCTATGACCTTCTTACCGAAATAAAAAATCAGATGGCGACCTTAGAGCGTCAGGCGGATAAAGCACAGAAATTTTTAGAATACAGAGACGCTTTGAGAGAACTCGAAGCAAATATGTATATCTATAAATACGATAACGGCGCTAACGATAAAAGAAAGATTTTAGATAAACTTAACGGACTTAACGAAGAAATCCACGAAATTGATTTAAGATGCGAGGTAATCGAAAAGGATTTATTGCGCATTAAAAACAGTATCGAAAATACAGATAACGAAATTGCTTCTCTTAACGAACAGCAAATGAAAATTCTCGAAGGACAGGTCAGAATTTCGGGCGAAAAGGGTACCGCTACCGCAAGTCTTGAAAGTATGTCGAGAGAGTATAAAAGGCTTCAAGACGATATCGTTAAAAGCAACGCTATCGTCGAATATAAATCGGAACAAATGGCAACCGACCTTTACGCCGTGTCTCAAATCGAAACAAGGCTTAAAGATTGCAGAGACGAGTACGCAAAAATCGAAGACGCTTATCTTAAAGTCATTGACGAGTTGCAAAAGGCAGACGACGCAGCAAAAGCCCACGAAGAATTTATGCTCAAAACTATGGACGAAATTGCAGACATAAGAGCAAATATTTCGGGACTTAAAGAAAGAAGGGAGGCTTTGTCGGAAAAAATAAGCGACGCTAAATTCGTTATCGACAGCAATAAAAAAGAGATAGTCACTCTCGAAGAAAACAGATCCAAGTTATTCAGCGATATTTCAATACTGAAAAGAGAAAGAGAAGGGCACATCTCCGTTAGAAGCGAGTTTGAGAGAAAGTATAACGAGAATATCGTAAAATCCAAACAAAATGCAGACGAGGTAAGAGAAGCGGGGAACAGAATTGCCGCTTTGACTTCCAATCTCACTTTCTATGAAAATCTTAAAAATTCTTATGAAGGTTATGTTTCGTCGGTTAAAAAGCTTATGCAGGACGCAAAAGAGAATTCTTTTGTAAAATCCCGTGTTTGCGGAGTAGTTGCGGAACTTATAAAAGTTTCGGAAAAATATCAGACGGCAATAGAGTTTGCGCTCGGAAATACATTGCAGAATATCGTAACCAAGGACGAAGACGACGCCAAAGAACTCATAGGTTATCTTAAAGAAAAACAGTACGGCAGGGTGACATTCCTTCCGATGACTTCTGTCAGCGCAGAAACTTATGATGGGCATCCTGCATTGAAAGAAAAGGGCGTGCAGGGCGTCGCTTGCAATCTTATAAATTACGACAGCAAATATAAAAGGGTAATGCAGTCGGTATTAGGAAGAATTATCGTAGTCGATACCGTAGACAATGCCGTTTCCCTTGCAAGAAAATATAATTACGGATTTAAAATCGTAACTTTAACGGGCGAAATTTTTTCGCGCTCGGGTTCGATTACCGGCGGCTATAACGGTAAAAGCGCTGTTACTCTTTTAGGACCTGAAACGCAGATAGATAACCTGCGTAAAAGCATAGAAGAAACAAAACTGCTTCAAAATAAATTAGTTAATAACGGAGCAAATTTCGAAGCCGAAAATGCAAAACTCGAAGCCGCTCTCAAAAGCGTTAGCGACAAGTGTCACGAAACGGAAATAGAAGAAGCCCGTAAACAGGAAAAATTAAACGAAACGGAAGAAAATCTTAAATCTTTAAACGAAGAACTTATTAAAACTTCCGACGAACTTAAAAATTTACAGGATAATTTCGATTCAATAGACACAAAAATCAAACTTGCCGAAAGTCTCGATGTCGGCGCAAGCGCTCAGAAAAATACCGCTTCCGAACTTAAAAACCGTCAGAGAGAGGAACTCGAAGAAAAAAGAAAATTAAGAGACAGTTTGCAAACCAAAAGAAACGAATTAATGCTTTCTATTTCTTCTATGGAAAAAGAAACGGAAACTTTTAACTCGGAAATCGTAAGACTTAAAGGCGAATGTACTAATATTACCGAAAGTATCAACGAAGCTACTTCCCGTATGCAGATTCTCGATGCGAGAATGAAAGAACTTAACAGAAAACTTTCGGAAATGGAAATGTCGGGCGAAGACAGAGAAAAAATAGAGAAAATTAAAGAAAGATTGAAAATTATTTCGGAAGGAAAGGATACAAACAAAACAGAACAGGAAAGACTCGAAGAAGAACGCAAGGTTATAACTCAGCACAGAAACGAGGCTATGAGTAAAGTCGCCGCTCAGGAAGCAAGTCTTGCAAGAGTGGACGCCGATATAGAATACCTTCAACAGAGAATTATGGAAGATTATAATCTTACTTATGAAGGAGCTATGATTTATAAGAAAGAAGATTTCGAACCGGAAGAAGGACAGCGTCTTATCAACAGATACAGAAGAAAAATTTCCGAACTCGGCGGCGAAGTCAATGTCGGCGCAATAGATATGCTTAACGAGACCAAGGTAAGATACGAAGAATTCAATGTACAGTATGAAGATATCGCAACGAGCGAAAAATCATTGAAAGAAATTATCGCAGGTCTCACGGGCGATATGGTTAAGCTTTTTCAGGAGAATTTCGAAAAAATCAACGCTAATTTCAGTGTTATTTTCAAAGAACTTTTCGGCGGCGGCGTAGGAAAACTTATTCTTAATACCGACGAAACAGACGACCCGTTAGAGGCAGGTATCGATATTCTTGCACAGCCTCCGGGTAAAAAATTACAGCATATATCACTTCTCAGCGGCGGCGAAAAGGCTCTTACGGCTATTGCTATACTCTTTTCAATATTGAAACTCAGACCTATGCCTTTCTGTATTCTCGACGAAATAGAAGCCGCTCTCGACGATTCCAATGCCAAGCTTTTTGCCGAATATCTTCATAAGTTTTCGAGAAACACGCAGTTTATCGTTATCACTCACAGAAAGCCGACTATGGAACTTGCGGACACTCTTTACGGCGTAACAATGGAAGAAAAAGGCGTTTCTAAAATAGTTTCGGTCAAACTTGCCGACGCAGTTAAAAATTATGCCGAAAGCAAACAAGCATAAAATTTAAAAGTTTTCCGATTATTTTTTGCTTTGACGATTAAAATTTATTTTGCAGAAATTATAATAAATTAAACTTATAATATTTTTGTATTATGAGAAAAAGGAGAGAATATGGGTTTCTTTTCCAAAATAAAAGAAGGTCTTAAAAAAACAGCCGATAATATTTCCAAAAAGATTTTTAACGCTTTCAATGCTAAAAATTTAGACGAGTTTTACGAAGAACTCGAAATGTCCCTTTTAAGTTCCGATTTAGGTGCAACCGCAACCGATAATATTATAGAAAAGTTAAAGGACGGGGTTTTCAGAGAAAAACTTAAAAATCCCGAAGACGCCAAGGATTTACTCAAAAAAATAATGCTCGAAGAGATAGACTACGAAATTCCCGAATACGAGTATCCTCTTGTTATTCTTGTTGCAGGGGTTAACGGCGTCGGAAAAACCACGGCAATAGGAAAGCTTTCGGAGTTTTTCAGAAAAAAAGGTAAAAGCGTGGTAATTGCAGCTGCCGATACTTTCAGGGCGGCGGCAGGCGAACAGCTCGAAGTTTGGGCAAAAAGAGGCGGAGCAAGACTTATCAAACACGAGGAAGGCGCCGATGCGGCAGCGGTCGTCTTTGACGCTCTGAGTTCCCAGAAAGCCAAAAATTACGACGTTCTTCTTATAGATACCGCAGGAAGGTTGCAAACTAAAAAGAACCTTATGGAAGAACTTAAAAAAATATATAAAGTCGTTCAGAGGGAAAGGCCGGACGCCGATTACAGATGCTATATCGTTTTGGACGCCACTACCGGTCAGAATGCCGTCTCGCAGGTCGATATTTTCGGGGAAGCGGTGGATATCGACGGAATTATACTTAATAAATTAGACGGCACGGCAAAAGGCGGAGTAGTATTCGCAATCAGTGCTGAAAAAGAAATTCCTGTCGTATTTATAGGCGTAGGGGAAAAACTCGACGATTTGCTCGAATTTGAACCCAAAACATTCGTCGATGAAATAGTAGGTTAATTTACTTTTATCAGTTTGTTTTTAATTATAATTTTAGCGGTGGATACAGGCGGAATGATATTTAATAAATTTAGACGGCACGGCAAAAGGCGAGACGTATTTGCAATAATTTCGGAAATTACAAATAAAAAAACGCTCTTTTAAGAGCGTTTTTTATTTAAAGAATATTTTATATTTCATTGATTTCAATATTCAAGTTCGTATATTCTCGTTTCGTATGGTTTTAGGACGCAGCTTTCAAGCTTTCCTGCGTCTTTATTGTTGCTTATTTTAAGTTCGCAGTTTTTGTAATTTATTTCTTCCGGAAGCGCAAACTTTATATCTTTGTTTTTAAAATTACATATTACAAAAAGAGATTTGTTTTCAAGTCTTCTTTCAAATACGAAAAGATTTTTGTTCTTTTTGAGATATTCTATGTAATTTCCGTTTATCGCAATTTCATTGCCTAATTTAAAGTGTATTACCTTTTTATAAAAATTCAACAGAGAATTTTCGTCGGATTGCTCCTTTTCGGCATTTATTTCCGTGTAATTCGGATTTACTACCATCCAGGGCTTACCCGTCGTAAATCCTCCGTTTTCACTTCCGTTCCATTGCATAGGCGTTCTTGCGTGATCCCTTGCTCTTTTGAGCATTACTTTATAAGCCCAGTTGTCAAGAAGGGGGGATATCTTATGGAACATTCCCATAATTTGCGTTGCCATTACATCTATCATTTCTTCTTTTTTGAAAGCGCAGTTAGTCATACCGAGTTCTTCTCCCTGATAAATAAAAGGCGTTCCTTTTATCATTAAAAGGGAAACGGCGAGCATTTTGCCTGCTTCCATTAAATCGCCGCCGTCTGCAAGACGGGGAAGAGAACGGGGTTGGTCGTGGTTTTCGTAGTAGTTGCTGTTCCAGGTAGTTGCGGGTAAATTCTGCCTGTCGTTTATTATTTTTTTGAATTTTACAAGGTCGACTTTTTTAGGAATAAATTGAAGTATTGCGTCGACATTAGCTAAATCGAAGTGAAAGAGAGAATCAAGTTCTTTGTTGTTTTCATCGGTCAAAGCGACTGCGTCTTTAAGTCCCGTACCAATTGCTTCTGCTACTATAAAACTGTCGTATTTTGACCAGCTTTTTTCATTGAGTTCCTTAATGTATTTGTGATAGTTCGGTCCTATCGTGAAATGTTCGTCTCCGATAAGACCTAAATTGAATTTGCCGTCGGGTAAATCGTCGGGCTTCGATATATAGGTGAGAACATCGCACCTGAAACCGTCTACTCCCATCTCAAACCAATAATTGCATATATCGGCAACTTCTTGTCTGACTTTGGGATTGTTCCAATTTAAATCGGGTTGTCCTTTTGCAAAAAGATGCATATAAAACTCGCCGCTTGCTTCGTCATATTCCCAAGCGGGTCCCATAAATCTCGATGTCCAGTTGTTCGGCGGTTTTTTACCGTCTTTTCCTCTTCCTTTTCGCCAAATATAATAGTCACGATAAGGGTTGTCTTTGGACTTTTTGCTTTCCTGAAACCATTTATGTTGATCCGATGTGTGATTTACGACTAAATCCATAATTACTTTGATACCGTTTTTATGGAATTTTTCAAGCATTTCCTTAAAATCGTCAAGCGTTCCGAATTCGTCCATTATATCACGGTAATCCGATATATCATAACCGTTATCTTTGTTAGGTGATTTGTATACCGGACTTAACCATACTGCGTTTATACCTAAATCTTTAAGATATTCGATTTTGCTTGTAATACCTTTAATGTCGCCGATTCCGTCTCCGTTGCTGTCACAGAAACTTCTGGGATATATCTGATATACCACTGCGTCTTTGTACCATCTGTTTTTCATAATTTCACCCCTGATTTTGAATTCGTTTAATTAAATTTATTTAATTAGTTTAATAATTTAATAATAAGATTAAAATCGATTTATGTCAATTAAATAAAAAAAATAATAAGATTATATAAATTATTTGTTAATACTTGCAAAAACTTTTCCATTCTTTTATAATTCAATTAAAAATTAACATACGGATATATATGAAAAAAGATACGATAATTTTCGATTTGGACGGAACACTACTGAATTCGGCAAAAGGGGTAAAAAATTCCTTTATTCACGCCTTCAAAAAATTCGGAATAAGAGAAAACAAAAAAAATCTCGATAAATTTATAGGACCGCCTCTTTCTTATTCTTTCGGTCAATACCTTAAAGGGGAAGATATAGATAAAGCAGTTTCTGTTTTCAGCGATTTTTATGTTTCAAAAGGTTATAAACAAAGTTCTCTTTATAAGGGTACATTAAAAATGTTGAAGACTCTTAAAGATAATGATTTTAAACTTTTTGTTGCAACATCGAAACAGGAATTTATTGCAAGACAAATTTTAAAAGATTTGAAAGCCGATAAGTATTTTGACGGAATTTTCGGCGCCGATTTAAAAACTCAACGGCTCAGCAAAGAAGCCGTTCTGACTTATGCGATTTTAAAGGCGGATATAAAAACCGACAACGCAATTCTCATAGGCGATACTTTCTATGACAAAGAGGGCGCAGACGCTTTGGGTATGAATTGCGCTTTCGTCCTTTACGGGTACGGGAAAAAAGAAGATTTGTTTAAGCTGAACGGCTTGTTTTATGCTTCAAAACCTTCTCAAATACCGCTTTTTTTTAAATAATATCTTTTTTTATCGATAAATTTCTCTTTTTTACTTTTGTTTTTATTATTTTTGTAATACAATAAATATATAAGGACGGAGAAATAATGGTTGTAAAACATTCGGCAAATCTTTTGCTTTCGAAATTTTCACTTGTTTACAAATTAATGCTTTATTGCGCTATTGTCGTCGCCATTTTTACAGGTATAGGCATAGGCATTATCGTGCCGCTGACAAGACCTCTTGTCAACGGAATTGTCGGGACGGGATTTTTTGAACACCTTTCCGAGACCGTTTCTCTCTTCTTTCAAGGCGATGTAAATTATTCTACTGCCCTTCAAAATTTAAATAACGATATAACCGCAATAGGCGCAGTTATTCAGAATAACTATGCGGCTCTTACAGGTTCTATTATCCTTATTGTCGTTTTCTTTGTACTTGCCGGTATGTTTATCGGTTTGGCGGATATTCCTACCGTCGATATTTTAAATAACTTTATGACAAGTAAATCGAGATACGGTTTCAGCAGTAATTTTATAGACAATATTAAACTTTCCGTTAAATACAACCTTGTTAAGGTACTTGTGACTTTGGTTTTCGATGTGGGTATCCTTGCGCTTGCAGTTTACCTTACAACTCTTATCTTTTCGGTAAACAGCCTTTTTGCACTTTTTCTGTTTGTTTTTATGGCAGTCGGAATAAGCGCGGTAAGACAGTCATTTACTTCTTTATGGCTTCCTGCAATAGTTGCGGATAACGGAAAAATTTTCGCCTCTTTAAAATATTCCATTGTTACGACAACAAAGCGTTTCGCTAAGTTTTTCGGAACTTATTTTATAGTTTATCTTATTATAGCTTCTATCGGTATATTGTTCACACTTTCTACATTCGGGGTAGGGTTCGTGTTTATGGTTCCAGGGAGTATGCTTTTTACAAGATGTCTGGAAATGGTTTTTTACTATACTCTTAACGGAAAGTCGTTCTATACATCTGTCGATAAAATAGTAAAACCCGACGTTGTGGAACTTAAATCTTTCGAAGATAACTTCGATATCAAAAAAGTACACGAAAATCCCGAACAGTATTCCAAACTGCCTGTACTTTATAATCAAGATAAAACGGCTCTTACCGACAGTAAAAGTAAGGAAGTCGCAGTTGTTAAAGATAAAAACAAGGAAAAGAAATCCGACGACGAAAGTAAAAGAAAGAAGAAAAAGAACCGTCTTACCAATATTCCCGAAGGGAAACATGAAGATATATTCAAAAATTAAAATTTATTAATAAAATTTATATTTAAGCGCAAAATAATACCGAGTATGATAAGTTATATAATTCTCGGTATTTTAATTTTTCTTATAGGTTTCGGACTTCTTAAAAGGTCGGTTTACGAATTGCGTCTTTGCGAAGGGGCGGCTCTTGCCGTTATTACCCTTATTATTTTGCTTAATATTATTCCGCCTTTGATTTTTAACGGAGTTTATTTCTATTTTGCATTTATTCCGTTAATTATAACGGGACTTTATTTATGGCTCTCCACAAAAAATTTAAAGCTTATCGCTTTAGATTTTGCAGGAGTCGCAATCGTTTCTGCCTGCCTTATCGTATTTGAAACATTTATGCCGGTAAAAGATTTCGAATATCTGCATATGTTTCTTTTCGTTCTTATTGCTTCGGTAGGCGGATTAGTTTTTTCTTCGTCGTTCAGGGGAGCGGTTACAGTATCCTATCTTTCGGCGTTAACGGGTTCCGTATATTACTTTTATGTTTCCGGTTTCGGCACTTATATTTTAGGCGGAGGAATACAGTTGGATTTGATTATTCTTTCTTTTACTGTTTCGGCTTTGCTTTACAAAACATTCGGTTATTTCACTTTAAGAAAATTGAAAGCCGAAAGGGTAAATAAATTCGAAGCAGGGGAAATTTACAACATAGACGATTACAGAGAAAAAGAAAACAACGGAAATAAAAGCAAAAGAAAAAAAGATTAACATCTTTAAAAAGATTTATTTAAATATTTTAATATGAAAATAATATTAAACGATAATTTATTTAATTATGTCGTAGTTTGGATTTAAAATTATCTTTACTTTTTATTATTTCTTTATTATAATCTTATCTATGGAAAAAAACAATACAAAACCGCTTGTTGCCATCGTAGGAAGGCCCAATGTCGGTAAATCCACTTTTTTTAATAAAATTATAGGAAGAAGACTGTCCATAGTAAACGATGAAAGCGGCGTCACCCGTGACAGACTTTATGCCGACGCCGAGTGGTGCGGATTTTCTTTTACTCTTGTCGATACCGGAGGATTGGAACTTAAAAGCGATGACGCCATGTGGCGTCATATAAAAAAACAGGCTGAAACGGCAATAGATCTTGCCGATGTCATTTTATTTTTTACCGACGCTAAACAAGGACTTTTAGCAAGCGATTACGATATCGCCGATATTTTGAGAAGAAGTAAAAAACCGGTTATTTTAGTAGTAAATAAAGCCGATAACCAAAATTATTTCAATGTGTCGGATTTCTATGCGCTGGGTATGGGCGAACCTTTCGCTATTTCTTCGGAGCAGTCTTTAGGGTTTGGGGACCTTCTCGATAAAATAACAAGTTTTCTTAAAGAAAGATTTAACTCTTATACCGAAGAAGAGGGTATAAAAATAGCAGTCGTCGGAAGACCCAATGCAGGAAAAAGCTCTTTGGTAAACAGACTCTTAGGCTATGACAGAGTTATAGTCAGCGACAAAGCGGGGACCACCCGTGACGCCATAGATACCCCATTTGAAAAAGACGGAAAAAAATTTATTTTAATAGATACCGCAGGTATACGAAGAAAGCGCAGCGTCGATAAGGAAGTGGAATATTACAGCGTTATAAGGGCTTTCGACGCAGTGCGCCGTGCCGATGTCGTTCTTATGGTTATGGACGCAACTCAGAATATAAGCGAGCAGGACATAAGAATTTGCGGGTACATTCACGAACAATCCAAACCTTCCGTTATTATAATGAATAAGTGGGATATCGTGGAAAAAGATAATTCCACAGTTACGAAATTCAATAAAGAACTTAATGAAAAACTTAAATTTATGAGCTATTTCGAAACTCTTTTCGTTTCAGCATTAAGCGGACAGCGTACCGATAAGATAACCGATAAGGTTATTAAAGTTTACGATAACGCTTCAAGAAGGATTACCACAGGGCTTTTGAACGAAGTTTTACAGGAAGCCGTTTCGGCTTCTCCGCCGCCGATAAAGGGTGGGAAAAGACTTAAAATTTTCTACGCTTCGCAAACGGGAATATGTCCGCCTACTATCGTTATTTTCGTGAACGACAAAGAAGCCGTGCATTTTTCTTACGAAAGATATATTGAAAATTCTCTGAGAACGGCTTTCGATTTTTCAGGAACTCCTATCAAGATTATATTCAGAAATAAAAACGATAAAGAGTCCGATTAAATACTTGCGTGCCGTATCTTATTGTGATATTATGAACAATATCAGTAAAGGCTTCGTTTTGCCTTAAATTTTATAAAGGAATGATAAGTATGCAATACAAGCAACTTCAAAACAACGAACTGTCGGCTTTGCTTGCCGGCGAAATGAAAAAATTTAACGAATTCAAAGAAAAAGGATTCAAACTTGACCTTACGAGGGGTAAGCCTTGTAAAGAACAGTTAGACCTTTCTATGGGAATGTTCGATATCGTAAATTCCAAAACGGTTTTCGGCGACGATAAAAACGATTACCGTAATTACGGCTTTATCAAAGGCGTTCCCGAACTTAACAGAATATTTGCAAAACTTTTAGGAGTAGACGAAGAGGAAATTATTTCGGCAAATTCAAGCAGCCTTTGTATGATGTATGACGCAGTTCAAAGGGCTATGCAGTTCGGTGTATTGGGTTCTAAGCCGTGGAACGGGCAGGGTATAAAATTTATATGTCCTTCTCCGGGATACGACAGGCATTTCAGAATATGCGAGACTTTCGGTATCGAAATGATTGCGGTTCCTATGACCGATAACGGTATAGATATGGACCTTGTCGAAGAACTTGTATCGAAAGACGATAAAATAAAAGGTATTTGGTGCGTTCCCAAATACTCCAATCCCGACGGAATTACTTACAGCGACGAAACCGTAAAAAGACTTGCAAAAATGAAAACCGCAGCTTCGGATTTCAGAATTTTCTGGGATCAGGCTTACTTTATTCATTCTTTAAGCGGCGACGACGATAAACTTCTTAACATTCTCGACCTTTGCAATGAAGCGGGAAATCCCAACAGAGTTTATATTTTTGCGTCAACATCGAAAATTACCTTTGCAAGCGGGGGAGTCGCCTTTTTTGCTTCGAGCGAAAACAATATCGCAGAGGCCGTTAAAAGAATGGGCGCTCAGACAATCAATCCTAATAAAATGAGTCAGTGGATGCATTACGAGTTTTTTAAAACCGCCGAAGGCGTACTCGAACATATGAAAAAACATGCCGCTATTTTAAAACCTAAGTTCGACGCATTTCTTACTATTTTTAAAAATGCTTTTCAGACCGACAGCGATGTCGTAAGATGGACTAGACCAAAAGGCGGATATTTCATAAGCGTCTATGTTCTCGAAGGCTGCGCTGCCAAAGTTATAGATTTATGCAAAGAATGCGGTCTTTCTCTGACTCCTGCCGGCGCAACTTATCCTATGGGAATCGACGATTCCGACAGTAATATAAGAATAGCTCCTTCATGTTGTTCTTTGGAAGAAATATCGATTTCCGCCGAAATTCTGGTTTGCTGTATAAGAATTGCGGTACTCGAAAAATTAATGGAAGACTGATTAATTTCGCTTTACATTTATTTATAAAAATGTTAAACTAAATTTATTGAGGGAGTAGTTTTCACACTCTGTGTGAGGCAAGTCAACAATCTCGGTTTTTAACCTGGTTTGCCTTAAATAACGAGACTCATAATGTGCTTTATGCTATATTATGGGTTTTAATGTGCTTAACAAGGATCCGTGTATAGCGGATCTTTTTGTTTTATATTAAATATTCGGTCAAGTGTAATAAGACGGTCGGATATTAATAATAATATATAGACGAGGTATATATGCAGGATTTTCTTAAAAGTAAAAATGAGGTTTTGAGCGATGCAGGCGTTGACGAAAAAGTAGGGCTTACCGATTCCGATGTTTTAAAAAGCGTTGAAAAATACGGAAAGAATGTTTTTTCAAAAAAGAAAGCGGACGGTTTAATTAAAAGGTTTTTCCTTGCTTTCAAAGAACCGATGATTATTATGCTGCTTGCGGCAGGCTTAATCGCAGTCGGAGTTTGCGTTTTCGAATATATCAAAACAGGAAAGGCAGACTTTATAGAAACAATAGGTATTTTCGTGGCTATTTTGCTCTCTGTCGTCATCACGGTAGTAATGGAAGGGCGCAGCGCAAAAGCATTCGAAGCTTTGAATAAATTTACCGAAGATACTCAGGTTAAAGTTTTAAGAAACGGAAAAGTCGATTATATTTCCCAAAAAGATGTTGCCGTAGGTGATATTCTTATATTGTCTACGGGGGATAAAACTCCCGCAGACGGTCGTCTTATAGAAAGCGTGGATTTGAGAATTGACGAATCTTCGCTGACAGGCGAAAGCCTTCCCGTTAAGAAAAATTCGGAAACCACTATCATCAATGAAAATACTCCGGTCGCCGAAAGAGTCAATATGGTTTACAGCGGTTGCTTTGTTACGGGAGGAAGCGGAAGGGTTCTCGTTACGGGTATCGGCGATAATACCGAATTCGGAAAAATAGCAAAAGAACTTTCCGATACCGAAAAATCCCAGACTCCGCTACAAGAAAAACTTGCCAAACTCGGAAAAATTATAGCGATTGCAGGTTCGGTTGTCGCTCTTATAGTTTTTCTTATACAGCTTACAGTTTTTCTTTCTGCGGGCACTGCAAATTTTGAAACGGTAACCGAAGCCTTTATTACGAGTATTGTCCTTATTGTCGCTTCCGTTCCCGAAGGTCTTCCCACAATCGTTGCAGTTTCGCTTGCCATAAATATTATTAAAATGTCAAAACAGAACGCTCTCGTTAAAAAAATGGTCGCTTGCGAGACGGCAGGTTCGGTAAATGTCATTTGCTCGGATAAAACAGGAACTCTTACCGAAAATAAAATGACGGTTATGAGCGTTTTTCAAAAAGGAAAGAATGTAGAAGTTAAAAATCTTGACGATATTAATCTTATCAAAAATTTCGCACTCAACTCTACCGCAAACGTCAATTTCGACGAAAAGGGAAACAGATTTGTGGGAAATCCTACGGAATGCGCTCTTCTTGTCGCTCTCAATAAATGCGGTAACGACTATAACGAATGGCGAAAAAAATATAAAATCGTTTACAGCTTTCCTTTCAGTTCGGAAAACAAAAATATGACTACCGTAATAAAAGACGGGGCAATTACCGCTTTTTCCAAAGGTAGTCCTGAAAAAATTATGGATATGTGTTCCATGAATTCTTTTGCAAAAGAGCAGCTTTCTTCCAAAATGGAAGAGTTCGAAAAAAAGGCTTACAGAATTCTCGCTTTTTGCCATAAAACACTCGAAAAGGAAGTTAACTATGAAAAACACCGTGCCGAAATCGAATGTGATATGATTTTCGACGGTTTTGTTGCGATTGCCGACCCGATAAGAAAGGAAGTATACAAGGCAGTTAAAGACTGTAAAAGAGCGGGTATTGAAATTAAGATGCTGACGGGAGATAATATCGTTACCGCAACCGCTATCGCAAAGGAACTCAATATTATCGGTAAGGACGGTATTGCGGTAGAAGCAAAGGAATTAGAACCTCTTTCCGATACCGAACTTAAAAAATTAGTTCCCAAAATCAGAGTTATCGCAAGAAGTACTCCCATAATCAAAATGAGAGTCGTCAATGCTCTTAAAAGCTTAGGTAATGTCGTTGCTGTAACAGGGGACGGTATCAACGACGCTCCCGCACTTAAAAATGCCGATATTGGTATCGCTATGGGAATTACCGGAACCGAAGTTTCCAAAGAAGCAAGCGATATAGTCCTTCTTGACGATTCCTTTTCAACTATCGTAAAGGCAATACATTGGGGCAGGGGTATTTATGAGAACTTTCAAAGATTTATACAGTTTCAGCTGACAGTTAATCTTTCTTCGGTTATCGTTGTACTCTTATCGGTTCTTATAGGATTTCAGTCTCCTTTTACCGCTCTTCAACTGCTTTGGATAAACATTGTTATGGACGGTCCGCCGGCTCTTACTTTGGGACTCGAACCTATCAGGGAAAATCTTCTCGACAGAAAACCCAATCCGAGAAACAGCAGCATAGTAAATAAAAAAATGCTTACCAATATTTTGGTGAACGGTATTTTTATCAGCATTATTTTTATGTTTCAGTCGGCTTTTAATTTCCTTGCCGTTTCGGAAGCGGAAGAGTCTACCGTTCTGTTTACCATGTTTGTTGTCTTTCAGCTCTTCAATGCTTTCAACAGCAGGGAACTAGGAAATGAAAGTCTTATTAAAAATTTCAAATCAAACCGGCTTATGATTTTAGTGTTTGTTATTGCTTTTGCGTTACAAATAATTATTACTCAGTTCGGAAAAGCCGCTTTTATGACAGAACCCCTTTCTGCAATTACATGGCTTAAAATTATAGGGATCTCTTTCAGCGTAATTGTTGTATCGGAATTAGTTAAACTCATACAAAGATTTACAGATAAATCAAAGGTAAAAAATCAGATTTAATTAATCGATAAACAAATATAATTTAATAAATAAACAAAGGACGGGTATCCGTCCTTTTATTTTTTTATATACTTTTATTTAGTTATTAATTAAATTTTGCCGATTGACAAATAATCTACATATTTATATAATATTTTATAAGGGAAAATTATGATTTTAAAAGAAATTCGCATTAATAAATACAAATCGCTTTGCAGCGGTCAGAATATAGAGTTATCTAAGGGGATAACCACTCTTCTCGGAAGAAACGGAAGCGGTAAAACAAATATTCTGGAAGCTTTGAATTTGTTTTTCAATCTTCCTACGGCTGCGGTGGTAAAAGGATTTCTCGAACCCGAATACAGAGCCAAAATAGAAATAGATTATAATGACGCAAAAGATTACGGATTAGAAAACGATTTCAACAATCAGTCCAAAATTATAGAAATTCATTTCGCTTCATTAAATTTCGAAGATAAAAAAATTGTCTCTTCCATTATTTCAGTGTCGTTGAACAGAATAAAAAACAGAATAAAGGTTTTTTGTGATAATATCGTCGGAACCGTCTTACAATGTGTGGAAATACTTAAA
Source organism: uncultured Clostridia bacterium (assembly GCA_944342015.1). Taxonomy (GTDB): domain Bacteria; phylum Bacillota; class Clostridia; order Christensenellales; family CALVMC01; genus CALVMC01. The sequence continues at coordinate 59,746 of CALVMC010000002.1, read as the reverse complement.
GAATGCGGTTTTAAAGAAGGCGTTAAAAAGTGCAACTGTTTTTCCGATAATGTTGTAAAGTTCAAAGACGGTATTTTATCGTTTATTAAAGAGTCCTTGCATAACGATACTTTCAAAATCAGCGTTCAGAATAAAACCGAAATAAAATTTTCCCCCGACGATATTAAATTGCTTTTGGAAAAATCCACTAGTTCTCAGATAAACGAGCATCAAAGAACCGATTATCAGAAAAAACTGGACGAGTTTCACGGTTATGTTTGCGAGGAATTTTTTAAACTTTCCGACTCTTTTAATATGCTTAACAATATTTCAGATATAAAAAACGATAAATCACTTGTTTCTAAAATCTTGAAAAGCATAAATAAAAACTGTTATTATCTTGACAACGAAAGCGGACTCATTTTCGGTTCTCATCTTACGAACCATTCTTACTACGACAGCAATTACGGCTATTCCATAGAAACAGCATTTATCAATTATCTCATAATAAATAAAATAATTAAGGATAAAGCCGAAATAAAAAATATTAAAGACAATGAGTTTTTAAAAAAAGAATTTCAAAAATTCATTAATTCCTCTATGCCCCGTTTCGACAGTAAAATGTTCAAGGGTATCGAGGTGGAATTGGAAAACGGCGCATTTCAGCTTTACATACTCGAAAATAACGGCAGCCGTGTAAATTTCAATTCAACGAGCCTTGGAAGAAGATGGTACTTTACATATATTTTTATTAAAAACTGTCTTAAAAAAGGCGATATTTTCCTTATTGACGAACCGGCTTCTTTTTTGCACCCGCAGGCTCAGAGCGAAATTCTCGAAAGTCTCGAAGAACTTGCAAATAAAGGAATTACCGTAATTATCAGCACACACAGCCCTTATATGATAAGCGACCAATCCAATTTCATTCACGTTTCTATGACGGAAGAGGGTACAGTGGTCAAAAAGCAGGATCTTGACAATACGGCGCATATTAAAGCCGATATGGGACTTATTCCTTATAACGACCTTTTATTGAATCTTACAAGACAGATTATTCTCGTTGAAGGATATAAAGACGTGAGCTGTTTGCATACTTTTATGAAACTCTTTCAAATAGACGAAAGCAATTATTATGTTTTCCATACGAGCGGGGCGCATCAAATGCCTTACCTTAAAAGATTTTTTGACGAAAATTATATTAACTATAAAATACTGCTCGACGCAGATACTCTCGAATGGAAGAAGAACGCAGACGGATTAAGCGAAGAAGAACGCCTTAACAGAAACAGGGTAGTGGATTTTATCAGCGCACACCGAAACGATAAAAACATAATTTATGTAGGCGAAAACAAAAAACCGAGATGTATGGAAGGATTGTTTTCGGAACATGACAGGGAAAAATATTTTTCGTTGTCTAACGGCAGATTGAGAAAGGTTAGTCCCGAAAAATTGGAAAATGCCAAAAGTCTTAAAGATTTTGATAACGAAACGGTTTTAGAGTTTGAAAAACTCTTTGTTAAACTCGATATTCTTTGATTTTATAGGGGGAAACTATGGACAGGAAAAAACTTTTTAATTATGTGCTTATCGGACTCATAATTTTAGTTTTTGTTGCAACAGCTGTTATAGTTACGGTTGTAATCGTTGCAAGGCCGGAACTTAAAATCGCCGTTATTTCGGATATTCATTATCTCGATGACGACCAATACGATTTAAACAGTAAAGCTTTTATCGATTACAACAATACCGCTCAGAAAATGCTCGATATATCTCCTGCGATTTTCCGTTCCGTAACCGACAACATTATCGATATGAATGTCGATGTCGTACTCGTTTCCGGGGATCTTACGGAAGACGGTTCGGAAATTTCACACCTAAGCGTTGCGGAAAATCTAAAACGCATAGAAGATTCGGGTAAAAAAGTATTCGTTATCAACGGAAACCACGATGTGGATATAAGTTCTAACTCTTATAAAGGGGACGCTCCCACTTCCATTCAGAATGTAAGTTCTGAAAGATTTGCCGAAATTTATAACGATTTCGGTTACGGTGAAGCAATTTCCCGTTGCAGCGAAAATCTTTCCTATTCTGCGGATATCGGGGAAAATTACAGACTTATTGCCCTTGATCCTTCTACATATACTTCTTCAAACGGAAAAGAATACGCTTCTATGGGCTCGTTTTCCGAAGGTACGCTTTTATGGATTAAAGAACAGTGTGAAAAAGCCGCAGCCGACAATAAAAAAATTATCGGTATGACGCATATACCACTTCTTGACCATATGCTGCCTATTGACAGCTCGGCTTTCAAAGTGGAAAACAGCGCTAAGATTGCCGACGATTTTTTAGATTGGGGCTTCGAATATTTTTTTGTAGGACATCTTCATCAACAGAATGTTTCAAGTTATGAAAGGGAAGACGGTAAAACTCTGTACGAAATTCAGACAGGCTCGTTAGTTTCATATCCTATTCCCATAAGAGAAGTTAAACTTTATCCTTCAAGCGTCAGCATTAAAAGCAACAATGTTAAAAGCCTTAATAAATCTTACGCAAAAGATGATTTAAGTAAGGATATTTTAAATTCCTTTAACAATATTCAAAAATATGCTAAATCTTATGTTAAAACCGATATCGAAAATATGCTTCTTACAATTCTGGACAACGGTTACAATTACAGGGGAATTTTATCTTCCGTTTTAAGCGATATAGGTATTAACGAGACTTTTAACGATAAGGAAAAATTCGAACAGGTTATTTCAATATTAAAAACCGCATTAGTGGATTTTATGAATATGCCTTTATACGATGAAAGCAATTCTCTTGAAAATTTATGCGACAGTTACGGTATAAATTTGCCGAGCATTAAATACGATACCGTTATGGATTTTGCCTGCGATATACTTGCAGGAACTTTTGCGGGGGACGAAAATATAGAAGTAGGCTCTAAAAAAGCCGAAGTTTTAAAATACTGCATTTATGCTTTCGTTTATAAACTGCAAGAACATCAGGTATTTTCAAAATTAAACGCTTTATATGATTTCGTTCCAAATATAGATTTTTCTACGACTATGGAAAAACTATTTAAGTACGGGGAGCTGGAAGTAGTTCAAAGCAATATTATCAATGAAGTAATTGCCTTGATTCCTCAGCTCAAAGATGTTTATATCAGTCCTTCGGGCGGGCTCAATGTTTTAAGACCTTTGCTTTCAGGCTTTTCGGATATAGAAATATTGGGTATTAAAATACTTGGCTTTATAAATTATGAAAAAAATTCGATTATGGTAGGCGATCTTTTAGACCAAGGGGTTTTCCCGATACTTTTAAGAGATGTTCTGAACGACCGTGAACCTTCGGATAACAGTTTTTCTTTCAAGGTAGAAAAATTAGATAAATAAAAGTATTATGGAAACACAGAAAGAAGAGTCAGTTCAAAAAAAGAAATTCAATTACAAAATACTCCTAAGAGCGGTACTTGCTCTTCTTTTTACAGCACTTCTGATTGCCGTAATTATTCTTGCCTTGTATACGGACGAGAAAAACGGAGTCATTATGGGCAGTGAATATTCTTTCGTCACAAAAGGCGTTCATTCAAAACTTTGCAATGCCAATCTTATTTCGCTTATCGAAGAAAAGGAAAATCTGTTTTCTACCGAAAAAGAAAACAGCGATATTTTCAATATCAATAATGCTCCAAAAGGGGAACAGGTCAAAATAAGTTCGGAAACTATGGGACTTCTTCTTCTTGCAAGAGAACTGTATGTAAAAACAGACGGCGCTTTCAATATTGCGATTTATCCCCTTATCGAACTTTGGAAATTCAGTCCGTCAACTTTCAATTATGCAGAAAAACAACCGCCTTCCGACAGCGATATCGATTCTATGCTTCAATATTGTAAATTCGACGCAGATACCTTTATTCTCGATAAGGAAAATCTGACAGTGACAAAAAAATATTCCGAGAGTAAACTCGATCCGGGCGCTATGGTAAAAGGCTATAATCTCGATATTGCAAGACAGAATGCCGATGATTACGGAATAAGTTATTCTTTGTATTCATTCGGCGGAAGCAGTATTTTAGGCTATAAAAAAAGTTATAATATCGGGATTATCGATCCGAATAACAAGGAAAGGGTATTAGGTTCTCTTTTGCTTCCCGAAAATATGTGTATATCTACTTCCGGTACTTATGAAAGATTTTATAAAGATTCCGCAGGGAATATTTACCACCATATTTTGGCAACGGACGGGAAACCTTCGACAAGCGGAATTACCGGCGTTACGGTTATAGGAGAGAGCGGGGTTCTTTGCGATATGATTTCAACGGCGGTTATAGTTATGGGCTTAGATAAGGGCAGAGAATTAATGCTCGAATACGGTCTTACAGGTATTATCGTCACACAGGATAACAAATATTCCACCGTCGGAAATATCGGTTTTTATCCGGAAATTGACGATTATATAAGAATTTAAAGGTTTGCCGTATGACAAAAAAGGAAAAAAATTTTTGCAAGAAACCTTTTTCGGTATGGGATATTGTCATTTATATCGTTTTTACCGTTTTTGTTATAATTTCCGTAATATTTGTTTTTATCGGGGAAAAGGGAAATACGGTCGAAATCTATCTTGACGGTAAGCATTTGTATTCTTTCGAACTTTCCACAGACAGAGTTATAGAACTCGAACATAATACCGTTGTTATAGAAAACGGAGAAGTGTATATTTCCTATGCCGATTGTCCGAACAAAATTTGCCTGAACTCTCCGCCTGTTTCAAAAGCCGGAAGAAGCATAAGCTGTCTTCCCAATAAATTAATCGTCTATATTTCGGGCGACAGTGATTACGACGCCGTTATAGGGGGCGGATTATGAAATTGAGCACTCAAAAAATTTCCAAGATTTCCGCTCTTCTTACCCTTGTTCTGATTCTGGGGATTATAGAAAATTATTTTCCTCCGATTATTCCTCTCTTTCCGACTTTAAAGCTCGGTCTTTCTAATGTTATAATAACTTGTTCCATTGTGATTGCAGGACTATTTCCCACATTTATTATTGTTATTTTAAAATGCTTCGTTTTATCGCTTTTTACGGGAAATTTATCTTCTTTAATGTATTCGTTGCCTGCGGGTATTTTAAGTCTTTTAATCAGTTTTTTATTGCTGAAAACCGGACTATTCAGTTTTCCTGCCGTCTCCGCTGCTTCGGCGGGGATTCACAATTCGGTTCAGATTTTTGTTGCGTGTGTAGTTATGCAAAGTGCAGTTCCTCTTCTGTATCTTCCTTATCTTATTTCGTTAGGTATGCTTACGGGTGTATTTACCGGCTTTATTTGTTTTTATCTTCTTAAAAAATTACCCGATAAGTTCGGCGGGTTTAAAAGCAGATTCAATACAGAAGAAGGAAAAGCAATGAAGGGAAAAAAATAAATACAGATTAATTCATTGCTTTATGGACAGTTGTTTTCACAAATGCAAACAACAGCATGTTTAAGGAATTAGGCTTAAAGCAAGATTTCAAAAGCTTAATGTTAAATCAGATTTAAGACTGCTCGCTATTGTAACTAATTTAGATAAAAGGTAATAGTTTAAAATATTATTTCATTATATAAACGCAAATTTTCACAATATTGTTTCTTTATTTAATAAAAACAATTCATGTTGCATTATCGCATTTTTATCAGATATTATTTAAAAATTTTAAGTCAGATAAATTATGAAATTCATTTATTTTGAAAAGGGTATAAAATCTTCGTCTTCCAAAAGTCTCGATGTAAGCTTCGGAGACAGCATCTGATTGCCCCGTATTATTTTATTGAAACCGTATTTGCTTCTAATATCGTCCACACAGTTTTCGAGTTCGTCTTCTTTGTTTGAATTTTGCGTGAATATGCTGAGCTGTCTGTTTTCTTTTTTCGATATCAGTTTGAATGTGGAAACTGTTACCGCTCTTAATGCCGAGACCGAAAAATCATGATATTTGTTAAGTATAGTTAAAGCGGCTTTTGCTATGTCGGTTGTATTCGATGTGGGAAAATCCAATGTAGTTTGTCTTGAAAGTTTTGTAAGGTCGGGATACTTTATGGAAAGGGAAACTCCGTTTGCGTCTAATCCGTATTTACGAAGTCTTGTCGAAATCATTTCGCATAATGCGTAAATTACGGTTTTTGCTTCGTTGTAGTCTACTATATCTTTGGGCGGAGTGGTTCCGTGTCCGACGCTTTCCGGGATATGACGGTTGAAACAGTTTTTAACTTTCTCGCAGTCTTCTCCGCTGGCGAAAATTTTCATTTTTTCACCGTTTATTCCGAATTGTTCTTTGAGTAAATTTATATCGGTATTGGCAAGGTCTCCTATTGTCTTTATATTAAGTAAGGCTAATTTCTTTTCCGTGGACTTTCCTATCATAAGCATATCTTTGACGGGTAGAGACCATACTTTCTGTTTGTAATTTTCTTTTGTAATAACGGTTATTCCGGCAGGTTTTTTCATGTCGCTTCCGAGTTTTGCGAAAATCTTGTTAAACGATACTCCGATGGATACGGATAATCCTGTTTTTTCTTTTATTTCGCTGCTTATTTTATTTGCAATCTCCTCTCCGCTGCCGAAAAGCGACGAACTTGCAGTTACATCAAGCCAGCACTCGTCAAGTCCGAAAGGCTCCACTAAATCGGTGTAATGAGTGTAGATATTAAATATTATATTGGAAAACTTAGTATAATGACTGTAATGAGGGGGGACGACTATTAAATCGGGACATTTTATTTTTGCCTGCCATATCGTATCGCCGGTTTTAACTCCTTTTTCTTTTGCAGAATTGCTTTTTGCAAGTACTATTCCGTGCCTGTCTTCGGTCTTTCCGCAGACGGCGACAGACTTTCCTTGAAGGGCGGGATTAAGTCGCATTTCAACCGATGCATAAAAGTTGTTTACATCGCTGTGTAGTATTATTCTGTCTTCTGATGCCATATTTTTATTTTATCACAATTTTAAAATAAAATATACTCAGAAATTTAATTTTTGTACTTGTTATTACTGAATAGGTTTGATATAATTTTATTGACGGAGGTTATTATGAAAAAAGTTAAAAAAGCTGTTATACCCGTTGCCGGTTTCGGTACGAGATTTTTACCTTTTACAAAGGCTGTTCCCAAGGAAATGCTTCCGATAGTAGACACTCCTTGTCTGCAATACATTATCGAAGAATGTGTAAAAGCAGATATTGATGAAATACTTCTTATTATCGGAAAAAACAAAAAATGTATTGAAGACCATTTCGACAGGGCGGTCGAACTTGAACAGCTTCTTAAAAAAGGAAATAAAGAAAAAGAACTGAAAGAAGTTATAAGACTTGCAAATCTTGCAAAAATTTATTTCATCAGACAAAAGGAAATGAACGGTTCGGGTCCTGCCGTGCTCGAAGCGGAAGCTTTCGTGGGAGACGAGCCTTTTGCCGTGCTTTACGGAGACGACCTTGTCTATTCCGATGAGCCGAGTATCGGTCAGCTTAAAAAGGCTTATGAAACCACGGGAAAAACCATTGTAGGAGTTCAGAAAGTGGACAGAGAACAGACTTATAAATACGGTATCGTAAATCCCGGACTCGTTAAAGGTAATTACACCGAGCTTTTATCCCTTGTAGAAAAACCGAAAGTCGAAGATGCCCCGTCCGATCTTGCCTGTATGGGCAGATATATTTTTACTCCCGATATTTTCGATATAATAAAAAGAACTCCGCCCGGACTTAACGGAGAGACTTATCTTACCGACAGTATCGCCATTATGGCAAAAGAAAGCGGAGTTTTTGCTTATACTTTCGAGGGAAGAAGATACGATACGGGAGATAAAGAAGGGTATCTCGAAGCGACGGTAGAGTATGCTTTGCGTGACGAAAAATTAAGCGCACCCTTTAAAAAATATCTTAATTCCATTAAAGGAAAATTATTTTAAAAAAATCTTTCTTAACGGAATTTAAGTAAAATCATATCACAAGAAATTTTCAATTTTCGACTGAAATTAAAAAGGACTCTACTGCGTCCTTTTTTGTTTTTTATGTTACAGAAAATTATCTTTTCTCTTCTTTTTTATTACGAGGGTTATAACCAATATGATAATTGCAATTACGGCAACTACCACGGTTACTATTATAGCAACTATCTGACCGGTGGTAAGTCCGTCGAGAATGAGATTATCGGTTAAAACATATCCTACGGTTCCGTCTGCTATAATTTTAGTAAATTTAGAGTTTTTATCGAACTGCTCGCAAAGCTGAACCTTTTTACCGTCTGTAAGGAAATTGAGTATTGCGGAATATTCGTCAGGTTGAGCATACAGCGTTACGGTAAGTCCTATTGCGTCCGCTTTGACTTTCGCAAAACTTTTTATAGGAACTGCGTCGTCCTGCACAAAGGGAAGTATACTGTATTTCGTTACATATCCTGTCTTTCCGTTGTATGTTACTTTGTACCATTTTGCTCCGCCTAAAACTATCTGCGTGCCTTCTTCGTTGCATACATCGTCTATAACCTCTATCGAAATATCTATATCGGAATAGAGAATATTATCAAATGTCCCTATATTCTGAGCTTCTACCGGAGTTTTGAATATGGTTATCGTGTCACCGGTAAGAGGTATTACAGTTTTATAAGAATCTGTAACGGCTGAGCCTTGTTTGTATTCGAGATGAGATTTTTTGATAAATCCGAAAGAGTTACCGTTTGAGTCGAAACTGCAAACATAACAGTATTCGGTAGAGCCGTATACTTTATTTGCAAGTACCACAACATAAGTACCTTCGTTTATCGTTTTGACATCTTCGAAATTCGAAAGGTGTGCCATAAATTCAGTTTCGGTTATTACTTTTGCCGCCGTTATATTGTCGAATGTTTCGGGAAAATCGTCGTATGTTTTATTACCGGTTGATATAAGTCCGTTAAGAAATAAAACGCTGTTTGCAGAGTCAAGCTCTGTCGATGCGCCCGATACGAGATAACACAAATTTGCAGAAGTGTCGCAAACAAGTCCGTTTATATAATTAAGAGTAAAGTAATTTGATTTAAACGAGTATTTTTTAGCTGTGGAATAGCTATTTTTACCTACTCTTGCAATCTTGTACATATTAATTACGGAACCGTTCTTTTCTCCGCTTATAAGGATATTTCCTTCATAATCCACGGCAAGTCCGGTAAGTTTAACGAACGAGTAATTCTGAATGTTTATCGTTCTTTCGGAAATTATATTGCCGTTATTGTCGATAGGGTATATGGTTTTTGCGTTTGCCGCATAAAGAGTACTGCCCGCAAGAGCAAATGAAATTTTTGTTATTGCCGCAGGAAGGGTGCAAAACTCTTCCACCGTTGTGTAGTTATCCTTTATTCTGTAAATTTTTTGGCTTACGCTGTCGTAAAAATACAAGGCATTATCGGGACCTACGGCAATCTGAGTTACTTCATAGTCGCTTAAATTAACCGTTCCGCCGTTTATTTTCTGTAAATCATAACCGTACTTTGTCAAGGTTTTGGACGAGTCGTAAACATAAAGCTGATCGTACATGTTTGCAGCAACCAAAAGCGGTTTGTTGGGGGAGGCTGAAAGGCTCGATATGCTTTTGTAATCGGTTCGGGAAATTCTTTGTATTCTTCCGTTTTCGTTATCGGCAACAAATATATAATTTTTAGATACTGTTACGGATGTCGGATTTCGGAAACGGTATTCGGCAGTACCGTAAGAGCCCAGCATTCCGAGATAAGAGAGGTTGGTCGGAGTATATACTTTTACTGCATTGTATGCGCTGTCGGCAACATAAATTAAATTGGTTTCGTAGTCTATCGAAAAGCACGAAATAGATTTAAGATTAAATTCATCGTAATTTTCGTCGGTTGAAATCGAAAGGGAGTATACATCCGGTTCGGTAGGACTTGTAAGCCTGATTGACGAATTCACAAAAGAATAATTGTAAATATTTATTTCATTTGTCGTATATGTTAAAAAATAATCTTTGGATATTGATATATTGTTTACATTACCCAAGTTTTCTATCGGATTGGAAGAAAGTGTGTTGTTAGTGCTTTCATATACATTTCCGTTATATACTATAAACAATTTTACGGTATTTCCGTAAAGTATAGATGATATATTTCCTATAACTGTATCTCTTCCCGTATTGTTTATATTGGATATATAATAATTGCCGCTGCCGAAAGAAAAGTTATTTTTATCGAATTTTACAGACAGTACATGTCCCACTGCGTGACAGTAAACGGTATCGCCTATGAAATCTATTCCGTATATATAAACATTGAAATCGGATTTGAACAGCGCAATCTTCTGCATATTGCTTATAGAATATGCTTCAATGTAAGAATAATTGCCCAATATATAAGTTATAAATATCGCTCCGAGATTTTCCGATATTTTTATATCGCAAATATCGATACCTTTATCGATACCTTCAAGACTGGACTGTTCTATATCAAATGACGGTATGTTCAGGGTATATTTTAACCTTGCACGGGTTCCTATCGGGGTTTCGTAAGAAACATAAAGGTATCCGCTGTAATCATTGGTTTTATCGAAAACCACTCTGTATGTTCCGTCGGTATCAACATAAGTCGGTTCTGTGAAAAATACGAATTCGTCAAACTCGCTGTTTGTCGAAACAGTACTTATAGAAGCCGTATCGACATTAAGTTCGGTTGCGGGCGATGTGGTTTCGTATACCGTAACTCCGTTTTCCGCATACACATTATTGATTTTATTTAAGCCAGAATAAAATAAGACTGAGACAATAATTATTGCACTGATAAAAATTGCTGAGATAATGTTGTATTTTTTTCTTAATATGGTATTCATAAATAATATTATAACATATTATTTCATAAAATCAAATTTATTATTTAAATATATACTGAGATTTTATCGATTAAGCGGAACAGATTATTTATAATATCTAAAAACAAATACAAATAAAATATAAATTGACTCTGTTATTTTATTTTGTTATAATTTTTTATAGTTTATATCGTTATGAAGAAAGAAAAAAACAAAAAGAACAAATCTTTAAAATCTTTAAAAAATAAAAAAAGGGAAGAGGTTATTACCGTACAGAATGCGGAAAGATACTTCCCCGATATCAATTACGGTCTTTCCGACGAGCAGGTTTTAAAAAGAAAAGAGGAAGGTCTTATAAACGCTAAACCCAAATCCCTTTCAAAATCCTATTGGTCGATTTTCCGTACCAACTTTTTGACTTTATTCAATGCTCTTAATTTATTTCTTTTCATTTTAGCGCTTATATTCGGTAATTTAAAAAATTCCCTTTTTATGTTTATAATAGTAGCAAACATAATAATAGGAACGATTCAGGAAATCAGGGCTAAAAAAACCGTGGAAAAACTTTCTCTTCTTTCGGCTCCTAAGGCAAAGGTTGTAAGAAACGGTTCCGAAAAAGAAATCAGCGTGGAAGAGGTAGTTCTCGACGATATTATACTTTTAAAAACAGGCAACGAAGTCATTTCCGATTGTATCCTTATTGACGGCGAATGCGAAGTCAACGAATCCCTTTTAACCGGCGAACAGGACGCTATTCCCAAAAAAGAAGGGGATATTTTGTATTCCGGAAGTTTTCTGTCATCGGGCAGCTGCCGTGCAAAGGTTAATTCGGTAGGAAAGGAAAATTATGCTCAGACTATCGTTGCAAGCGCTCAGAGATATAAAAAACCTAACTCCGAACTTATGCGTTCGATTAACTGGATTATAAGAGGTATAAGCTTTCTCCTTATTCCCGTCGGTATAATCGTATTTTTAAGACAGTATGCTCAGACAACTATCAATAACGCAGTGACAAACACAATAGGCGCACTTATAAGTATGATACCTGAGGGACTCGTTCTTTTAATAAGTCTTGCTCTTGCCGTCGGCGTTATCAAACTCGTTAAAAAAAGAACTCTTGTTCAGGAATTATACTGTATCGAAGCTCTTGCAAGGGTAGATGTGCTTTGCCTCGATAAAACGGGTACCATTACCGAAGGAACGATGCAGGTGGAAAAGGTCGTTCCTATCTCCGACGGACGCATTATTTTACAAGATGACGACGGATATAATCGGTCTTTGGAAAGTATAAATGTCATAGTTACTAATTTAGTAAAGGTTTTAAACGATAACAACCCTACTTTTAACGCCTTATCGGACTATTTCAAAAACGAAAAAGTTTTAAAGGTAAACGATTCCATCGCCTTTTCTTCGCAAAGAAAATGGTGCGCCGTAAAATTCGAAAACGAAGGCGGCTACTATATGGGCGCAGGCGAATTTATTTTTAAAGATAAATACTCTTTATACGAAAAAGACGCCAAAGTATTTGCCGAACAAGGTTACAGAGTTCTTATGCTTGCCAAAGGTTCTGAAATCAATCAAGAGCCCGACGCCTCTTCTTTGACACCTGTTGCGTATATCGTATTGTCGGATAAAATCAGAGAAAACGCAAAAGCCACTCTCGATTATTTTAACGAACAAGGCGTAATATTAAAAGTTATTTCGGGCGATAATCCGATAACGGTTTCCAAGGTTGCAGAAAGGGCGGGACTTTCCGGAGCAGACAGCTTTATCGACGCAACCACTCTCGATACCGATGAAAAAATATTCGACGCTTGCGATAAATTTACCATTTTCGGAAGGGTTTCCCCGATGCAAAAATGTAAATTAATCAACGCTTTAAAAAAGAAAGGTCATACCGTGGGAATGATAGGAGACGGAGTAAACGATGTTATGGCTCTTAAAGAATCCGATTGTTCGGTTGCCATAGCTTCGGGTAGCGACGCCGCCCGTCATACTTCGCAACTGGTACTTCTCGATTCCGATTTTGCGGCTCTTCCCGATGTCGTTGCAGAGGGAAGAAGGGTCATTAACAATATAGCAAGAGGTTCTGCGCTATTTCTCGTTAAAACAACCTTTTCTCTTATAGTCAGTATTCTTCTTGTGGTGTTATTCGGTAATTTGTATCCTTTCGAGCCTATTCAGGTATCCCTCGTTTCAACGGGAATAGTGGGATTTGCTTCATTCTTTCTTGCGATTGAGCCCAATAATGCAAGAATTAAAGGTAAATTTTTCAGAAGAATTATGACAAATGCAGTCCCCGCAGGTATTTGCGTTGCCCTTATGATTTTCCTTACTTATTCCATCAGTTCCGATATAGGCGCAAGCGCATATCAGCGTTCTACCATTTGTTTGTATATTTACGCTATCGTAACCGTTATAGTTTTATTCGAAGCTTGCAGACCTTTGAATCTCTACCGAATATTGATTATAGAGACGGCACTGTGTATTTTTGCTATCTGCCTTGCGGGATTCCCTGAATTTTTTGAACTTGCAAGCCTTGCTCCGCAGCATATTATGTACCTTGTTACTGTCGGACTCTGCTGTATTCCTTTAATAGCTTTAATAAGGCTCATTATGAGTCAGATTTTAAATCTTATAGAACTCGGTCATAAAAGAAGACAAAACAAAAAATTGGAAGATTTTAAAAATAAAATAAGTGAAGGCGTTAAAAAACTAGGTTTTAAAGGAAAAGACGAAGAATAGCGGTATTTATTATGATAAAGTTCAATAACGATTGGGACGAGTTGCTCAAAGACGAGTTCAAAAAGGATTATTATCTTAAAATAAGAGAGTTTTTGAAAAAAGAATATTTCACCCGCACCGTCTTTCCTCCTATGAACGATATTTTCAACGCCTTTAAACTTACTCCTTTATCCGATATAAAGGTCGTAATATTAGGGCAGGACCCTTACCACGAAAAAGGGCAGGCGGAAGGACTTTGTTTTTCGGTACCGAAAGGTATTCCCGTCCCGCCTTCGCTTGTAAATATTTATAAGGAACTTAATGCCGAAACAGGATTTAAAATTCCTTCTCACGGCTGTCTGAGAGAATGGGCAGAGCAGGGCGTAATGCTTTTAAATACCGTGCTCACAGTAAGGGAAGGTGCGGCTAACAGCCATAAAGATTGCGGCTGGCGTACTTTTACCGATAATGTAATTTCCATTATCAGTAAATTCGCTTCGCCTTCCGTGTTTATGCTTTGGGGTGCAAACGCCAAAGAAAAAGAAAGTCTAATAGACGGGGAAAAACATCTTATTCTTAAAGCCGCTCATCCGTCTCCTTTATCTGCGCATAACGGATTTTTCGGTTGCGGACACTTTAATAAAGCAAACGAGTTTCTGAAAAAAAACGGGAAAAAGATTATTTGGGATATAACCGATTAAATTAAAAAGGTGCTACTATGATTAAATGTAATATTTATCTTACAAAGCATGAATTTATTAAATCTAATTTCATTATTATATGGAAAACTTTTAGTATTTACACTGTAATTTGTATAGCTTTGGGAATTATTATTTCCTCGGTGCTTGCTTCGCTGTACCAAAATTATGCCGCTTGCTATATTATCGGCGGACTTGTTTTGCTTATCGTCTTTTTTCTGATTATGGCGTATTTTGCTTTACTTGCTATTTATTACGGTAAATATCTTCCTAAACTTAATAAAGCCGTGTTGACCTTTAACGGCTCTAAATTACATGTTCAGACTTTTAAAAACGGTGAAGAGATTTCCGATAAGGTTTACGATACAATTAATTTATATAATGTTTATAAATTAGGAAAAAATTTGGTTATATGTTTAAACTATACCGATTTTTTTCTTATAGAAATAAACGATTATGCAACGGGAAATTTCGAAGAGCTTTATAAACTGTTAAAAGAAAAAAAGGCTTTGTAATAAAACCAATTATAAATTAAACCGCACATAAAGTGTGCGGTTTTGTTTTTTTGCCCGAATTTTGTTTTCTCAGCTCGTTTTAAAGGATTATTTCCCTTTCTTATTTATAATGCTTCCATAAATCGGAATTTAAAATATATAAGTTAAAGTATTGATTAAATAGTATTTTTTTAACTATATCGTTAAATAAAAAATTTTACACATTGAGTAAAATTATTACAAGTATAAGTGCAATAACAGGAATTAATGCTATTACAAGTATAACTTTACCTAATACCGAGTGACGGGACATTATTCCGCAAGTCAATGCCATAGTGTAGGTTATAACTGTTGCTATTGCGGTAAGCAGCGGAATAATAAAAGGTGTCCAGCAGAAAAAGAAAAATATTATAACCGCAGGTCCTGTTTGAGTCAGTATTATTTTCATTGCGTCATACGCCCAATAACACAGAAATACCGTTCCTACCGCAGCTGCCGTGCTTATTATCAAAAATATTATCGCAACGGCAGGAGATATAGGATTTTTTTTATGTTTTATCGGTTTAGATTTTTTTTGCGGTTTTGCGGTTTTTGAACTCTTTGCCCAATCGGGAAGATTTTGTTCGGACTTTTCGGCTTCGGAAACTTCTTTTATATCCGAATCTTGAACGGATATATCGGAAATATTTTTATTTGCAGTTTCGCTCAATGAAGCGGGATCCGAATTTGTTATATTTTCTTTCTTTTGTTCATTTATTTCTTCGTTTGTTTCCGCAGTTGAAAGTTCGGGTTTCTTTTTGTTTTTCCGTTCTTTGAGTCTTTCTTTAAAGCTTGCGGAAGTTACCTCTTCTTCCATTTCTTTTCTGAGTTCTTCTAAATCCATAATTGCACCTTTTTTAATAATATTAAAATTATATCATATCTTTATATCTAAGTAAATATCTTGTTATTATAATTATTTCTTCAATAAAACTTTTATATGCTTTTAAAAATCGTTTTTCGCTATTTTAAATTGTGGTTTTTATCTGTAATAAAATTTAACAAAAGTTTAATTTATTCATTTGACAAATTATTTTTGTTGTGCTATACAATTATCGTAAAAAGGAGATAACTATGCTTAAAAAGTTGATGTCTTTTATTAAAGGTTATAAAAAAGAGACACTTCTTACTCCGCTTTTCGTTACGGGTGAGGTTATTCTCGAAGTCCTTATACCTTATGTTATGTCCGATATTATCGATGTCGGGATTAAAAACGGAGACCTTAAAAGAATTCTTATTGCAGGCGCAATTATGGTAACTATGGCAATAGTTTCACTTGCTTTCGGCGTTCTTGCAGGGCGGTTTGCGGCAGTAGCTAGCGTGGGCTTCAGCAGAAATATAAGAAGAAATCTTTTTTATAAGGTTCAGGACTATTCCTTTTTAAATATCGATAAGTTCAGTACTTCTTCTTTGATTACGAGACTTACAACCGATGTTACAAATGTCCAGAATTCTTATATGATGGTACTCAGAATTATTTTCAGAGCGCCAATTATGCTTATTGCGGCATCTATTATTGCAGGTACAATTAATTTCGGTCTTTTCTGTATCTTTCTTTCCGCCATTCCCGTTCTTGCAATAGGACTTTTTCTCATTATTAAATTTGCTTTTCCTCAGTTTAATAATATGCTTAAAAAGTACGATGCTTTAAATCTTAAAGTTCAGGAAAATCTTGTAGGAATAAGAGTAGTAAAGGCTTATGTCAGAGAAGATTATGAAACCGAACAATTTAAAAAAGCTTCGGACGAGCTCAGAAGGGTAGAGGCAAAAGCCGAAAAACTCATCGTTCTCAACAACCCTCTTATGATGCTTGTTATGTATTCTTCGATTATCGCTCTGATTTGGCTTGGCGGTATAGATATAATCGCAGGAGGTATGCAGACAGGAGAATTATTCAGTTTTATTACATACCTTTCACAGATACTCATGTCGCTTATGATGATTTCTTTTATTTTCGTTATGCTTGTGCTTGCAAAAGCTTCGGCTAAAAGAATTCTTGAAATTATGGACGAAATTCCCGATATAAACGACGATGACGCAGATGAAAATCTTAAAGTTCAAAAAGGTTCTATTTCATTCAAAAACGTTTCCTTTAAGTACGGCGAAAACTCTCATAATTTCGTTCTCGAAAATATAAATATCGATATAAAACCGGGCGAAACTATCGGCATTATCGGAGGCACCGGTTCTTCGAAATCCTCTCTTGTTCAATTAATACCGAGACTTTACGATATTTCAGAAGGGGAACTTCTCGTTGACGGACACAGCGTTAAAGAGTATAAAATCGAAAACCTCAGAGACAGCGTCGCTATGGTTCTTCAAAAAAATGTGCTGTTTTCGGGCACCATTAAAGAGAATCTTCTTTGGGGTAACGAAAAGGCAACCGACAGAGAAATAGAACACGCTATGAAAGTCGCTTGCGCATACGATTTCGTAAACTCCTTTCCGAAAGGTATCGAAACCGATTTGGGTCAAGGCGGCGTGAATGTTTCAGGCGGTCAAAAACAAAGACTTTGTATCGCAAGAGCTTTGCTTAAAAATCCTAAAATAATGATTCTCGACGACAGCACAAGCGCAGTCGATACGGCAACCGACGCTAAAATCAGGGAAGGCCTTAAAAATAACTTTAAGGATACAACCGTTATTATTATCGCTCAGCGTGTCGCTTCCGTTCAGGACGCTGACCGTATAATAGTTATGGACGACGGAAAAATTAATGCAATCGGAACCAACGACGAACTTATGAAATCAAATGCTATTTATAAGGAAATAGCAAATTCACAAAAAAAGGGGGCTGAGGAATAATATGAAAAATTTAAAATCAAAAACTCACGCAAAACCCCGTTATACTAAACAGACTATAAAAAGAGTATTTTCTTATATTGGAAGGTATCCTTTCCTATTAACTCTTGTCGTTATAGGTATTTTGTTGAGTGCCGCTTCTTCTATTGTAGGGACGGTACTTTTAGAGCCTGCTATCAACAAATTCATAGGACCTCTTATCGGCGCAGAAAATCCGGATCTTTCCGGCCTTATTACCCTTCTTCTCGTTATGGGCTCGGCTTATTTTGTAGGCGTTATCGGCGCATTTATGTATTCCCGTATTATGGTTGTCATTTCCACTAAAACAATGACCGCTATCAGAAACGAACTTTTTGAAAAAATGGAAAAACTGCCTATAAAGTATTTCGATACCCACACACACGGTGATTTAATGAGCCGTTATACTAACGATACCGACACTTTAAGGGAAATGATTTCAAACGGATTACCGCAACTTATTACTTCCGTTCTTACCATAGTAGGCGTTTTTATCGCCATGGTTATTATGAGTCCGATTCTTACTGTTATTCTTGTCTGTATGCTCTTTTTAATGATTTTTATCGTCGCAAAATTAGGAAGCAAGAGCGGTAAGTATTTCATAAAACAGCAGGACAGTTTAGGTAAGGTTAACGGTTATATCGAAGAATATATTGCAGGTCAGAAGGTTGTTAAGGTATTCTGCCATGAAGATAAAGTTAAAAACAATTTTGACGAGATAAACGATACTTTATGCGTAAATTCGACCAAAGCCCATACTATTGCAAATATCCTTATGCCGATTTTAGGTAACATTTCTTATCTAAACTATGCTATAACTGCAATTGTCGGCGGAGTTCTTACTATTTACGGTTTTATGAGCATAGGGGCAATAGGTTCCTTCCTTGTCTTTACAAGAACCTTTTCAAATCCTATAATGCAGCTTTCTCAGCAGTTTAACGCCTTCCTTGTAGCGCTTGCGGGTGCGGAAAGAATTTTCGATATGATTGACCAGGAGCCTGAAAAAGACGAAGGTTATGTTACTTTGGTAAATGCTGTTATAGACGATAAAGGTAATATTTCCGAAAGCGACAAACCTACCGGAAAATGGGCTTGGAAACATCCCCACGGTGACGGTACCTTAACTTATACAGAACTTAAAGGAGATGTCCGCTTCGTTGACGCTACTTTCGGTTACGAGCCCGATAAAATAGTGCTTAAAAATATTAGTCTTTATGCTGAACCGGGACAAAAAATTGCTTTTGTTGGTTCTACCGGAGCAGGCAAAACAACTATTACAAATCTTATTAACAGGTTTTATGATATCCCCGACGGTAAGATAAGATATGACGGTATCAATATCAATAAAATCAAAAAACCCGACCTAAGGCGCTCTCTTGCAATGGTTTTGCAGGATACCCATCTTTTCAGCGGAACGGTTAAAGATAATATCCGTTACGGAAAATTAGACGCAACCGACGAGCAAATTTACGAAGCGGCAAAAGTTGCCAACGCTCACCAGTTCATATCAAGACTTCCTGACGGATATGACACTTATCTAAGCGCAGACGGCGCAAATTTAAGCCAGGGACAAAGGCAGTTAATTGCAATCGCAAGGGCTGCCGTTGCAAATCCTCCCGTTCTTATTCTTGACGAAGCTACAAGCTCAATCGATACCAGAACCGAAGCTCTTATCGAAAAGGGTATGGACGCACTTATGAAAGGTAAAACAGTTTTTGTAATCGCTCACAGACTTTCTACCGTTCGGAATTCCGACGCAATTATGGTTCTCGAACACGGCGAAATTATCGAAAGAGGAAGTCACGAAGAATTAATTAAACTAAAAGGTAAATATTACCAGCTTTATACCGGTATGTTTGAATTATCTTAATTTTTATTCATTTTATTATTAAATTTCAATTTATTTGTATTCAATAAAAAAAGCTCCAACCGAGCTTTTTTTATTCATTATATTTATTTTTGTCTATAAATTCCTTAAACTGCTCCAAAACTCTGTTTTCCAACGGAGACAAATAAAACTTGTTTCTTTCCATTATTTTGTTAAGTCGCTTTAATCTGTTTTCGCTTGCAGTTACCGTAGTCCCGCAAAGTTTGGATATCTTTTCTGCGCTGAAAGCTTTGCACTCTTTAAGTACGCATAAGGGCATAAGTATTCTATGTGCAAACATACCAGCTTCCTGTTCATAGTTTACAGGGTACACATCACTCAAATGAAAAAGCAAAATATGACCGAATTCGTGCGCTAAGGTAAATCTTATCCTTTCTTCCAACTTCCGAATCGTAAAATATAATTACCTTAGATTTGAAAAATATCGTAAAACCTTCATACTTTTTGTGAAGTTCATGTAAATCAATACAGTCAAGTAAATTAATGATTGCTTATACGGTAAAAGCGCCCATCGGTTCTTTTTCGATACGCTGTATACATTAAGTGGTAATTCTTTGATTTCATTATTGATCAGAAACATCCAAGCAGAGTTTCTTATGTTACTGTACTTTGTGTAATATATGTAAAAGTCTTTATTTTTTTTTGCTCAGCTCTGAAAGAAGCTGATTTGCAAGTTCCATCTTTTCAGGGGGTATCTCGTATTTTATTTTTTTACCGCCGTTTCCGATAGCTATTACCGTATTCGGGGTAAGTATTTCATTGCTTTTCGTATTAACTTTAACCTTGACTTTAAAATCAACATCTATATTGTCGTCGGCTATTTCGTCCAAGGTAAGATTCATAGCCTTTTTCAATTTAACGAGAGTTTCTCTTTTAGCGTTTGCGTATCCCTTATCGTAAAAACTTTTGATAGTAGTATAGGGGACGTCCGCAAATTCAGAAAACGCCTTGTAATCCTTGATATTATTGACTTTCATAAATTCAGTAATTTTATCGGTAAGTTTCATATTTCAACTCTCTAAATTCAATAATATTATAACTTAATTATGTTTTATTGTCGAATAATTTATACTTTTAGCGAAAAAAAATTTAACTTGTAAAAATATGCGGAAAATTATTGACAGTTACGACAAAATGTATTATAACTAATATTAATACGATAAGTCGTAACAAATCAAACAAAGGATATTCGTAAATGTTTGCAAATCTGATTAAAGAAATGAAGAGCTCTTGCCCGAAAATAACTCAGGCTAAAATAGCAAAATTACTGAATATAGCCGAAAAATCAGTGAGCGCCCGATTTAATCATAAAGTGGAGTGGACAAGAAAAGAAATGTTTTTAATAAGAGATAATTTTTTCCCCGATTTAAATCTCGATTACCTATTTGAAATACTTTGAAAAATTAGTTTATAATTTATTTTTAGCTTTAAAAATTTTAATTTTAAAATTTTAATATCTTATGTTGAATTTTAAATTCAAGGTAAATTTATCAAAATATGAATGAATAGATAATAAATATAATATTTAAATGAAATATCCATTTTTAAATTTGAATTTGAAAAATAAAAAAGCCGCATGTTCAAATGCGACTTTCTCTGGCGGAGAAGGTGGGATTCGAACCCACGTGTCCTTGCGGACAACTGCATTTCGAGTGCAGCTCGTTACGACCACTTCGATACTTCTCCTTAAAGCGTAATTTAGTTTATCATATTATTCTTTTTCAGTCAATTTTTTTACATTCGCAATTTCTTCTTTTTTAATTTTTTCGAAATTTTTTCATTTTTTATGTCATATTCTCCTTCTTTTTAATATACTTATTCGGTTGACTCTATTTATAAAAAAATTTATAATATTTTACGGAGGTATTATTATGACAGAACAAAAAAAGAACACTGATTCAAAAAACAATAAACCAAAAAGACGCAGAAAAAGTTATGCTGAAATTACTGAGTCAAAAATAGTTAAGTTATTGGCTTTCATTGCTTTGTTTTTAGCTGCCGCTATTTTCATTGTTCAGTTTATTTTAGGATTTTTCGATGTCAATTTAAAAATTATCGGTGCTTTTTCTCTTATAAGAGATTTATTTATCGGTATAGTTTTGCTTCTTACTGCTTACAATTTTGTTAAGCCGAAAAGCAAAGTTTGGAAAGTTACTTATTGGGTAGTTGCAGCTATTTATTTCATCTTTGCTATTTTAGTTCTTATTTTCTAATTTTTAGAAATAATTATATCATACATACACTTTCTTTGTATGATGTTTACTGCAGATAATTGCGTTTTTGCGGAGAAGTATGAAGCATCTTTTAAAGGTTTCAGATTTAACAAAAGAAGAAATTTTAGATTTAATCGAAACGGCTGTTAAACTTAAAAGATTAAAACAGGAAGGTACTTCGCATAAGTACCTTCCCGATAAATCTTTGGGTATGATTTTTCAAAAACCTTCTACAAGAACAAGACTTGGTTTTGAACTGGGTATATTCGAGCTGGGGGGCAAGGCGGTTTTTTTCGATAATCAAAGTATTCAGCTCGGCAGGGGTGAATCGGTTCAGGATACTGTCAGAGTTTTTTCGCGCTTTGTGGACGCTATTGTCATCAGAACATTCGCTCAGGCAACAGTGGAAAAAATGGCCATTTATTCTTCTGTGCCTATTATTAATGCTCTTACCGAATATTCGCATCCTTGTCAGATTCTGTCCGATTTTATGACGGTAAGCGAGCTTAAAGGAAATGATTTCGAAAATCTGAAACTTTGTTATGTGGGACCGGGAAACAGCATTGCTAATTCTTTGATTGTCGGTTGTACATTGCTCGGTATGAGATTTTCTATTGCTTGTCAACAGGATTACCTTCCTTCGAAGTCTGTTATTGCTTTTGCTCAGCAAAATCAAGGCAAGCTTCTTGTAACAAACGATATAAGAGCTGCGGCAAACGGGTCGGATATTATTTACACTGCGCCCTTTGGTCAGCAGAAAGATGTTGACGAAGAATTGTTAAGTAAATTTCAGCTTAATGAAGATGTCTTATCTTATTGCAAACCCGATGTTAAGGTTCTGCATTGTTTACCTGCCTTTAAGGGCAAGGAAATTACAGAAGATGTTTTTGAAAAACATGCCGATGAAATTTTTTTGCAGGCTGAAAACAGACTGCATATGGAAAAAGCTGTTTTAATAAAACTCTTAGGTGGTAACAATGCAATCTGACAAAAATGTTTTTTTTAAAATTAAAATAGTATTACTTATACTGGCTGCTGCCGTTGTTGCTGTTGCTCTTACAATAGCCGCTAAATTCGATATGGAAGCAAGCCGTTTTTTTTATTCTGAAAACAATCTTTTTTCCGTTATATTTACTGTGATAGGAAAAGCTCCGGCATATTTATTGCTTGCTTCTTCTTTTTCCATTCTGTACTCATACAGGAATAAGGAAAGCAAGCTGCTTAGCAGATTTTCGGCATTTGTTTATTTATTTGCTGTTTTTGCGTCTTTTTTTCTGTTGGTTTACGAAATGTGCGAAAATATCGATACTGTCGTCAAAATTATTTTAGGATTAGGAATAGCGCCTGCGCTGTCTCTTCTTTCGATTTATCTTTTTTCTTTTATAAAAAAGAAAGATATCAGAAAGCTTATTAAATTTGCCGTATCTACTATTGTAACTGTTGTTGCGGTAATTATAATTACTTTGATATTCAAAGCAGTTTGGGGGCGGGTAAGGTTTTATGAAATAATTGCAGGGCAGGGTGATTTTTCGCCTTGGTATGTTTTCCAAAGAGGCGGTGGAAGCAGTATGCCCTCAGGTCATGTAGCTCTGGGTGCGACCGTTTTTTGTTTAACCGCTCTTTGCGATTGTTTCGAAAATCTTAAAAATAAGAGATATGTTTTTTATATAGTTTGTTTTGCATATGTGTTTTTGACAGCCTTGTCGAGAATTGCTGCGGGCGCTCATTTTCTTTCGGATACAGTTGTTGCAGCATTTATTTCTTTTGCTGTGTTTATTGGTGTAAATTGGGTTTTTTACGGAAAATATTGCGATAAAATATATTTCAGCGATTCAAGTTTTTATAAATTGCTGTTGTTGGAATACGAAAGAGTATAAAGTATAATTTATTATAAAAGGCTTTACTTATGATTAATAATTCAATGTACAATTTTATGGTCAATAATACTTCGGATTATACGAGAGATTCGCTTACCTATTTCGGTAACCGAATTTCAAGAGGGGAATTATTGGTTTTAATTGACAAATTTGCTTTATATCTCAATAAATGCGGGATAAAAAAAGGAGATGTGGTTGCGGTCTGTCTTCCTAATATTCCGGACGCCATTATAGCAATTTATGCGGCGAACAAATTAGGGGCTGTTTGTAATATTATTCATCCTTTGACTTCGGCGAACAATATATTGAAAACCCTTTCCGAAACAAAATGCAGAATGCTTTTTATAAGTGATTTTAAGTATTTCAAAGATATAGAAGAGTTAAAAAAATTTAATGCCGATATAGTAATTTCCTCAATAAGCGGTTTTATGAAAGGCTTTAAAAAACTTATTGCTTTATTTGCCGAACGCAAATACAGAAGTGCAAGAACCGGCGAAAAATACTTCACGGAATGTCTGAAAGAAGAAGTCGTTCAAAAACAGCTTTCTTCTAAATTCAACGGCGATGAACTTGCAGTGCTTATTCATAGCGGCGGTACGACGGGTGTTCCTAAAACCGTTATGCTTTCTAACAGGGCTTTAAATGCTTCGGCTATGTATACAGGCGAGGTAATCGGGGGAGAGACGGAAAGGACTGACGGTTTTTTAATGGTTCTTCCGCTTTTTCACGGATTCGGGCTCGGGGTATGTATGCATACTGTACTCTGCAAGAATACCAATGCCGTTCTGGTACCTAAATTCAATGCTAAAAAAACGGTTAAAATTATAGAGAAGGAAAATGTGACTTTCTTTGCTGGCGTTCCTGCAATGTACGCCAAACTTATGAATATAAGTAAGTTTAAAAGCAAAAAAATAATGAAAAAAATAAAATTCGTTTTCACGGGCGGCGATAAACTTAAAGACAGACTTAAAACTCAAATGGATAATGCGCTTATAGAAGCAGGTTCCAACGCTCGCATGAATGAAGGGTACGGACTTTCCGAAGCAGTTGCAGTTTGTACATTGAACAGATTGGATAACGAAAAAAGATTATCCGTAGGACAACCCCTTTCTTGTATTGAAATCGCTGTTATAGACAAAAAAGGCAACAAATTAAAAACAGGTCAAAGAGGTGAAATTGCTATCTCGGGTCCTGTGATTATGGAAGGCTATTTCAACGATGAAGAAAATACGAATAAGGCTTTCGTTTTCATAAACGGAAAAAAATTCGTTAAAACGGGAGACTGCGGCTTTACCGACGAAGACGGATTTTTATATTATGTTGACAGATTTAAAAGAATGATAAAAATATCGGGCTATAATGTATTCCCTTCGGAAATCGAAAATACCGTTCTTACTTTAACTCAGGTAAGAAACTGCGCAGTAGTCACAAAAGATACCGAAGCCGGCGTTTATTTTAAACTTATTGTTGAACCGGAAAGCGATAAAATTGATTTAAACAAACTCAAACTCACCATAGAAAAATTATGTCAGGACAAGCTTATTGCCTATTCCGTTCCGAGAGAAATCGAATTCGTAAAAAACATTCCTCTTACCTCTATGGGGAAGGTAAAGATAAATAACTGATTTTTTGAATTTTTACATTATTCTTGTTTTAGGGTTCGTTTTAACGGCTTATCGGTCGGTCAACCGACTAAAATCAGCCGTTTTTTTATATCTGTTGTAAATCATATTCATAGTTAATATAATTGCATTAGAAAATATTTCAGAGGTGAATTATGGAACCTTTAATTCTTGTTTTCGATTGCGGTACTCAAAGTATTCGTGCTATGCTTTTCGATAAAAAAGGGAACCTTGTCGCAAAAAAGAAAATAAACTATCAGGCCTATTATTCAAGAGAAAAAAACTATGCCGAACAGGATATGGATGTTTACATTGAAAATATTTGCAAAGCAAGTCTCGAACTCAAAAAAGAATTCCCGAACGAGTGGGAAAATATAGCGGGCGTCACCGTTACCACTATGCGAGACACAACTATTTTCGTCGATGAAAATTATAATCTTTTAAGGCCGGTTCTTGTTTGGCTCGATAAAAGATTTGCAAGAAATGATTATCCTTTTCCGTTGTCCCGTACCGTTCTTTACAAGCTTGTTAAAATGTATGATGTTGCAAAAACTCAAAGAAGTATAATGAAGACGAATTGGATTCGTGAAAATGAAAAAGATATTTGGGATAAAACCTATAAAATAGCTTTTATTTCCGCTTATTTCAATTACTTCTTTACGGGCAGATTCGTAGACAGTACTGCAAACACGGCAGGGCATCTTCCTTTCGATTTCAAAAATAAAAAATGGCTTACCAAAAAATCAATGAACTATTATGTTTACAATACCCCTCCTGAACTTATGGTAGATTTAAAAGAGCCGGGCACCGTTATAGGAAGCATCACAAAAGAGGCTTCCGAAAAAACCGGTATCAAACAGGGTATTCCTTTTATTCTTGGCGGCGGCGATAAATGTTGCGAGAGTATAGGTACAGGTTGTCTCGACGAGAAAAGCGCAGCTTTGAGTTTCGGGACGGCTGCAACAGTCGAAATTAATACGAAAAAATATGTAGAACCTCAAAAATTTATGCCGGCTTATGTGTCTTTGAGACCCGGTTATTACTGTCCGGAATTACAGGTTTACAGAGGATATTGGCTTATTACCTGGTTTAAGGAGCAGTTTGCTCAGATTGAAGTGGAAGAAGCTAAAAAACTCAACATTCCCGCCGAAGACCTTCTCGATAAAATGTTGAGTAGGGTACCGCCGGGAAGTGACGGACTGATTTTGCAACCTTACTGGTCGCCCGATCTCAAAATTCCCGAAGCAAAAGGTTCGATAATAGGTTTTTCCGATGTTCACACGAGAGCTCATATTTACAGGGCGATAATAGAAGGTATCGGTTATGCTCTTAAAGAAGGAATGGAAAACATAGAAAAGAAATTACCTCATAAAGTCGAAAGAATTACCGTATCGGGCGGCGGATCTCAAAGCAATTCTATTTGCCAGATAACTGCGGATATGTTCGGGCTTCCCGTATACAGGGTTCAGACTTACGAAACAAGCGGACTCGGAGTCGCTATGCTCGCATTCGTTTCCATAGGGGAGTTTTCCGACTTAGAAGAGGCTGTTAAAAATATGGTTAAATATACAGATGAATTCAAACCGAATAAACAGGCAACTAAAATTTATAACGAATTGTTTAACAGAGTTTATAAAAATCTTTATAAAAGTCTCAGGGGATTATATTTCGAATTAAAAGATATTATAAGTCTGCCTTATTAAAATTTATAACTAATTTACAAAAAAACCGGACGCAGTCTTTTGCCGTTTAAAGGCTTACTGCGACCGGTTGATTAAATCAAAATCGATAAAATTTCCGAAAACAATTAAACCGATTCTTTAAGAACCGATAAAATATCGAATTAACTTTAAAGATTTTTATATAAGATTAATTACCTTGACTTTCTTCTTCGGTTTTTTTGTATGCGTCCAAAATGGTTTGCCGTATCATTTCTCTCGTTTCGGTGTTTATAGGATGTGCAACATCTTTAAATTCACCGCTAGGTGTTTTTTTGCTCGGCATTGCAACAAAACACTCGCTTTCACCTTCGATTATTTTAATGTCGTGTAGAGCAAAACAATCGTCGAATATTATCGAAGCTACAGCTTTAAGTCTGCCTTCGTTCTTTTTCACCAACCTGATTCTCACATCTGTTATTTTCAATTTTCCCACCTTCCTATTGCTTAAAGCTAATATATTTATATTATAATAAATTTTTCGACTTTTTACAATACTTTTTGAAAAATAATTTTTTAAAATAAAAATTCTGTTGATTTAAACAATTTTTTAAATAAATCGAAAATTGTATAGAATTTTTTTGATTAATATATTTTATTATTTTTTTATTGAATCTGAACTAATGCTTGTTTACTCGATTTTAATTCAAATTTGCTTTTTAACATTTTATTTTGTTGTGCATATAATGCCGTATGATTAATTTAGACGATTACGAGCGTGTGCATCTGATAGGTGCAGGCGGTGTCAGTATGTGCGTGCTTGCAGAATATCTTTCCGATATCGGTAAAAAGGTAAGCGGTTCGGATGCGGTATTCGGCAAAAATATGGAAAAACTCAAAAGCAGAGGTATCGACGCATATTGCGGCTGTGATACCGATAAGTTAAAGGACTGTAAGCTTGTCGTTGCAAATGCGGCGATAAAAGAAGATAATCCCGAATTGGTTTATGCTTTAAAAAATAATTTAAAGGTTATAAAAAGAAAAGAACTTCTTGCCCTTATTGCAAAGAGTTGTAAAACCGTTATTGCAATTTCGGGAACGCACGGAAAAACTACCGCAACTGCAATGCTTGGAAAAATTTTCAAAGTCAGCGATAAAAGATTTCTGTTGCATATAGGGGGGAACGCTCAGGATTTTTCAGGGGGATACTATTTCAGCGGTTACGATTATTTTATTACGGAGGCTTGCGAATATAAAAGAAGTTTTTTAAGTATCGATTCCGATATTTCCGTAGTTCTTAATGTCGAACAGGACCATCCGGACTGCTATAAAAATTATGAAGATATTCATAACGCTTTTGACGAATTTACCAAAAAAGCTAAAAAATGTGCGGTTATAAACGCAAATTTTGCCGAACTCAATACTTTTGCAGATAAAATTACATTCGCAAATAACGGAGATTTTCGTGCCGTGAATATTTATGACCGTAACGAAAAATATGAATTCGATGTTTTAAAAAACGGCGATTTCCTTGTTAAAATCCGCTTGGGCGTTTCAGGAAGACATAATGTCGATAATGCTCTTGCATGCGTTGCCGTTGCCGATTATTCGGGAATAGATAAGCTTTGTATAAAAAAAGGACTTGAAAGTTTTAAAGGGACGGAACGGCGCTTTGAAACGGTAGGAAAACTTAACGACGCTCCCGTAATTACCGATTACGCTCATCACCCAAGCGAAATACAGGCAGTTGTCGATACTGCGTCTAAACTTACGAAAGGGAAGCTGTTCGTTGTTTTCGAACCGCATACATATTCGAGAACCAAAAGGCTTTTCGAAGAATTTACGAAATCTTTCGATATGGCTTATGAAGTTTGTTTTCTACCCACATATCCCGCAAGAGAAACTCCCGATATGGGAACCGATTCTTTTACCCTTTACAGTGAAACTCGCAAGAGAATTAGAGCTAAGTATTTTTCAAACTATTTCGAATGCGAAGAATATCTGAAAAAAACGATAACAAAAAAAGACTACCTTTTGGTATTAGGGGCGGGGAATATAGATAAACTCGCCGAAAATATCTGCAAAAAATAATCTTTCAACATATTTGTTGTTTAAATTTTTTCAATCGATTTAACAGCTTACTATTACCTTTTTAAATCTGCAATATTCAGAATCGAATTTTTTAAATTCCATAGGAGCGTCGAGCAGTCCTACCGTTTCTCCTATAAAGTTATCGACAAGTATTGCTTTATTCTGTAATAAATTTATTGCGGTTAATTTTTCCTTATATCCGTTGCTTATGCCGAATATCGTAAGTTGGTTGTCGAGTACCGGACTCATATCGACATGCATATCTATTTTATCGTGGGCGTATCCTATTATTCCTATCTTACCGCATTTTTTAGTAAGTTTTAATATATCGGATACATTCTGTGTGTCGGAATAATTGTAAATACAGTGATCCGCCATTTGTCCGCCGGTTATTTCCAAAACACTCCTTACCACATTTTCCTTGCTGCTGTTTATTGTATAATATATTCCGTTATCCTGCGCAAGATTGAGCTTGTTTTCGTCTCCGTCTATAAGTATCGGTATGCACTGATGGTACATTGAAAGCTGCGCAAATATATTTCCCTGAATGTTTCCGCCAAGTATGGCAACATACTGCTTTTTACACATTTCAAGCACATCGTATGTCTTTGACGATATCGCTATATATTCTATAAATAATGCGCTCGTATCACTGATTCCTTCGGGCAGGGCGGTTACATTTTCAAGGGGAACTATTACATAATCGGCAAGAAATCCGTTGCGGTTAAATCCCATTACGTCTATATTCTTTCTGATTTTTTCCTTCTTTTCTAGAGGATTGGTCGACAAATCCACATAAGGGGTAAGTACTACCCGTTGTCCCATTTCAAAACCGCATTCGCTGAATACTTCCGATACGACGCCCACGGCCATTCTGCACGGCGTTATAGGATATTTAATGTCCGCAGTATTATTATATACCATTACATCGGTCGAAGAAAAAAAAGTATACTTTATTTTTACTTTTATATATCCTTTTGTAAGTATAGTATCGTCGTCGACAAGTTCAAATGTTTTCGGTGCGGTGATTTTCCAGGTTTTCATAAATTCTCCTTAATCGATTATTTATTATATCATACTGATTTTCCGTTGTAAAGGCGTTATTTATTCTATTTTGTTTGTTATTATTATGTATCGTCAATAATATATAAAAAATAAGTTAAATTTATTTGACTTAATTATTAAAAATATTTATACTGTTAAAGTAACTAACGATTGTAAAATTTAAGAGGTGATATAAATGAAAAAGGATATTCATCCCGAATACAGACAGGTTAAAGTAGTTTGTGCCTGCGGTGAAACTTTTATGATGGGTACAACCAAAAATACCGACCTTATAAAAGTCGATATTTGCAATAAATGTCATCCGTACTTTACGGGTAAACAGAAACTTGTCGATACGGGCGGCAGAGTCGATAAATTCAAAAAACGTTTCAATCTTAATTGAAATCGTCTATAAGCCGTTTCGATTGCTAAGCTTAAATAAGTTTAGCAATTTATTTTTTAAAGGATATATACCGTATATGGAAGCAGAGCAAAAGGAAAATACCGTTAATAATAAACTTAAAAAAGACAAAATTAAAAAAACCAAAAAGTTTTGCAGTAATATTGGCGGTCAGGCAGTTCTCGAAGGCGTTATGATGAGAGGCAGTAAAAGCAAGGCTATTGCCGTCCGCTCTCCGGACGGAACGATAGTTGTCGAAAGTTCGAGGCATAAAAGCGTTAAAGAAAAAAATATTATTTTCAGAATCCCTATTATAAGAGGGGTTATCAGTTTTTTTATGTCGCTTTTTACCGGCATTTCCGATATGATGCGCTCTGCGGAAGTTTACGGGGCGGATATTCAGGAAGAGCCAAGTAAATTCGAAAAGTTTGTTTCAAAAAAACTAAAAATCAGCGCAACGACGCTTATTACGATTATTTCAGTACTTTTAGGACTTGCCATTGCCATTGCTCTTTTTGTTATTTTGCCTAATTATCTTACCTCGTTACTGTTTGAAATAGACGCTTTATATCATGCTCACGCCATTTATAAAAATCTTTGCGAAGGCGTAATAAGAATGATTATTTTCATTGTTTATATCGTCAGTATTTCTTTTATGAAAGATATTAAAAGAACCTTTATGTATCACGGCGCAGAGC
This sequence comes from uncultured Clostridia bacterium, assembly GCA_944342015.1. GTDB lineage: Bacteria > Bacillota > Clostridia > Christensenellales > CALVMC01 > CALVMC01. The sequence goes on along the minus strand of CALVMC010000002.1, from coordinate 28,679 downwards.
ATAAGACCATTTCGTGTTACGAACACAATTTAGAACTTACCGTTGAAAACGCCCAAAAAATGTCAACCGTTCACGACAGATGCGGTACTACATTTACATTTATCGTTCTAGTTATCAGTATTCTTCTTTTTTCTCTTATTGCAGGGTGGCAGGAAAGTCTTTGGCTCAGAGTCATTATAAGGCTTGCCCTTTTGCCTCTCGTTGCGGGAATTTCCTACGAGATACTTAAATTCCTTGCAAAGTTCGATAATCTTTTCGTAAGAATTTTAAAGGCGCCGGGATTATGGCTTCAAAAACTTACCACAAAACAGCCGACCGACGAAATGGTTGAAGTTGCTATAAAAGCCTTTAAAACGGTACTGGAACTCGATGAAAATCCTCAGATTAAAACAACGAATTTTTCAGACCCCGTCGAGTATTCGAAAAGCCGTGAAATGATTAAAGAGTTAGTTAAGGAAGATTCCGATACCGATTGGATTTTCTGCGAAGTAACCGGACTTAAAAGACAGGAACTTTCAACACTTCTTACAGTAACTTTAATACAGCACAACAGAGCATATTTTATGGCAAAGGAAAAGTCTTTAGGAAAACCTTTGCAATATATTTTAGGGTACACTGAGTTTTACGGCTATCGCATAAACGTCGATGAAAGCGTTCTTATCCCTCGTCCCGAAACCGAACTTGCGGTAGAAAAAGCTTTGAATATCTGTAAGGATATAAATGCAAAATCCCTTCTCGATTTATGTACGGGCAGCGGCGCTGCGGCAATAGCTTTCAAAAAACAGCTGCCTGACCTTAATGTTACGGCTTCCGATATTTCTTCAAAAGCAATTAAGAAAGCAAGGAAAAACGCTAAACTCAACGACGCCGAAATAAAGTTCATAAAAAGCGATATGTTCAAAAAATTAAAAGGAAAAAAATTCGATATCGTTTTCTGTAATCCGCCTTATATCAAATCGGAGGATATAAAAGGTTTACAGGAAGAGGTCAAAAAAGAACCTTTGAAGGCTCTCGACGGCGGTGCGGACGGATTGGATTATTACAGAATTTTAGCTCAAAACAGCGATGAATTTCTCACCGATAAAGGCATTCTCGTTCTCGAAATCGGGGCAGGTCAGAGCGAAGATATAATTTCTTTGTTCGGCGAAAAATATAAAAATATTGAATTTTCAGAGGATTATAGCGGCATTTTAAGGATTGCAGTGCTAAAAAGAGGTTAAAATGTTTGATAAACTTGACGCAGTTTTAAAAAGATATGAAGAGTTGAACGAGCTTATTTCAAAGCCCGAAATTATTGCCAATCAAACTCTCTGGCAATCTTATGTCAAAGAACAATCCGATCTTACGGAAAAGGCAGATAAGTATAAGGAATATCTGAAAGTCAAAAAAAATATGGACGAATGTTCCGATATTATGAACAACGAAAAAGACAACGAACTCAAAGAACTTGCTTCCGAAGAATATAAAGACTGTCAGAAAAAAATAGAGAAACTGACGGAAGAACTTAAAATACTTCTTCTTCCGCAAGACCCTAACGACAAGAAAAACGTGGTTCTCGAAATCAGGGCGGGAGCCGGCGGAGACGAGGCGGGACTTTTTGCAAACGAACTTATGAGAATGTATATGCGTTATGCGGAAAATATGAAGTGGAAGGTAGAAGTTATCGATATGAACGAAAATGAACTCGGTAGTCTTAAAGAGGGCGTTGTACTTATTTCAGGTAAAGGCGTTTACAGTAAACTCAAATACGAAAGCGGAGTACACAGAGTTCAGCGAGTTCCCGAAACCGAATCGCAGGGCAGAGTTCATACTTCGACGGTAACCGTTGCCGTGCTTCCCGAAGTCGAAGATGTCGAAGTGGAAATTCTCGACAAGGATATCAAAATCGATACTTACAGAAGCAGCGGGGCGGGCGGCCAGCATGTCAATAAAACAGAGTCGGCTATCCGTATAACTCATTTTCCCACGGGTATCGTGGTAACAAGTCAGGACGAAAGGTCTCAAATCAAAAACAGAGAAAGGGCCATGAAAGTCCTTAAAAGTAAAGTATACGATTTCTATCAGTCGCAAAGCGATAAACAGTACGCAGACAACCGTAAAAATCAGGTCGGAACAGGCGACAGGTCGGAGCGTATAAGAACCTATAACTTTCCGCAAGGAAGGGTTACCGATCACAGAATAGGACTGACTTTATATTCTCTTCCTTCTTTTATGGAAGGAGATATAGAAGCAATGATAGAAGCCCTTCAAATCGAAGGTCAGAACGCTTTGCTTTCAAATCAGGAACTTTAATTTAATTGCAAAAGGTATTAATCGATGTTACAATAAATCAAGGAGGAGTCTTATGATTAAATACAATAAGCAAACACATCTTTTACTCGAAGATACATATAAATACGAACTTCAAAATGTTAAAAAGCCTAATTATTTCAGGGAAATGTTCGATTATGACAGTATTCCCAAAACTTCTTTCAATTTCAGACAGACTCCTATGGATTTTCACAGAGATGTCGTCATTACCGATACTACTTTCAGAGACGGTCAACAGTCAACTTCTCCTTATTCGGTAAAACAAATCGTTGATATATTCAAAATGCTCTCAAAACTAAGCGGACCGAAAGGTATAATAAGACAGTCCGAGTTTTTCGTTTATTCCGAAAAAGATAAAGAGGCGGTAAGAAAATGCAAAGAATTAGGACTCGATTTTCCCGAAGTTACCGCCTGGATAAGGGCAAACGAAAAGGATTTCGAAATCGTTAAGGAAATGGAAATAAAGGAAACGGGAATACTTGTAAGCTGTTCGGATTTTCATATATTCAAGAAAATGGGTCTCGACAGAAAAAAGGCTCTCGATAAATACCTTGCCATTGTTAAAATGGCACTCGAAAAAAATATAGTTCCGAGATGTCATTTCGAAGATATTACAAGAGCCGATTTTTACGGCTTTGTCGTTCCGTTCGCTTTGGAACTTATGAAGCTTTCCAAAGAAAGCGGTATTCCCATTAAAATCAGAGCGTGCGATACTTTGGGCTTCGGAGTAAGTTATCCGGGAACAAGCCTTCCGAGAAGCGTGCAGGGAATTATTTACGGACTCCGCCATTATGCGGAAGTTCCTTCGAAGCAACTCGAATGGCACGGTCACAACGATTTTTATAAAGTTGTCACAAATGCCGCAACCGCTTGGCTTTACGGCTGCGGCGCAGTTAACTGTTCTCTTCTCGGAATAGGCGAGAGAACGGGTAATTGTCCGCTCGAAGCTATGGTTATGGAATATGTTTCCCTTCACGGCACTACCGACGGTATGGATCTTTCGGTTATTACCGATATTGCAGAGTATTTCGAAAAGGAAATAGAATATGCTATTCCGCCCCGTACTCCGTTCGTAGGGCGCGCCTTCAACTCAACAAGAGCAGGTATCCACGCAGACGGTATGCTTAAAGATCCGGAAATTTACAATATTTTCAATACCGAAAAAATTCTTAAAAGAAAACCGATGGTTGCCATCGATAAACACAGCGGTATAGCAGGTCTTGCTTATTGGATTAACGAGTATTATGACCTTTCGGAAGAAGATAGAATTCCTAAAACCCATCCCGTGCTTAAAGCTATGAAAGATGTCATCGACAAAGAGTACGAAGAAGGAAGAAATACCGTTATGGGCGATGACGAACTCGAAGCTATTTTGCATAATGTAGACAGTAAATTCTTTAAACATATACTTGCATTGTCGGAGAAATTATTATGAAATATCTAAGCACAAGAAATAAAAAATTAAGGTTTTCCGCTTCCGAAGTAATTGTAAAAGGTATTTCGGACGAAGGCGGATTGTTCGTTCCGGAAATTTTCCCGGTTTTAGACGAAGAGACTTTCAGAAAACTTTCCGAAACCGATTATCCGCACAGAGCGGCTTATGTCCTTTCTCTTCTTATGGACGACTTTTCCGAAGAGGAACTTCTCGATATAACGACAAAGGCTTATTCCCGTTTCGACGATTTGAGCGACCCTTGTCCGCTTGTCGAAATAGACGATAACCTTTTTATACTCGAACTCTGGCACGGCCCCACTCTTGCTTTCAAGGATATGGCTCTTACGGTATTGCCGCACCTTCTTACCGCTTCGAGGAAAAAAACAGGTCACAGCGATAAAACTTTAATTCTCGTTGCAACTTCCGGCGATACGGGAAAGGCAGCTCTCGAAGGTTTTAAGGATGTCGAAGGCGTGGATATTATCGTTTTCTATCCAAGCGAAGGAGTATCCGAAATGCAGAAACTGCAAATGACCGCTCAGAAAGGAAACAATGTTTCCGTTTTCGGTATCAACGGTAATTTCGACGATGCGCAAAATGCAGTCAAAAAAATATTTACCGATAAAGATTGTATTAAAGCTATTAAAGATAAAGGATATTCTCTTTCTTCGGCTAATTCCATTAATTGGGGCAGGCTTGCTCCTCAGATTGCTTATTATATTTCGGTTTACGCAGATCTTCTTTCAAGCGGTAAAATCAGCTTTTCCGATAAAATTAATATTACCGTTCCGACAGGTAATTTCGGGAATATTCTTGCAGCTTACTATGCTTATAAAATGGGACTTCCCGTTAATAAACTTATCTGCGCATCGAATATCAATAATATTCTTACAGATTTTCTTACCGACGGGGTTTACGATACCAAAAGAGAATTTCACAAGACTATTTCGCCGTCTATGGATATTCTCATTTCTTCCAATCTCGAAAGACTTCTTTTCGATTTGTACGGCGACGATAAAAAAATATCCGAACTTATGAAAGATTTAAAAGAAAAAGGAAAATATAAGATAGACTCCGAAATTCTTTCTAAAATCAAAAGTCTTTTTGCGGCAGGTTTTGCAAGCGAAGAAGAAACTTTGCAGTCTATCGCTAATTATTTCGAAGAGTACGGCTATCTTATCGATACTCATACAGCCGTTGCTTGCAGCGTGGAAAGCGATTATGAAATAAATAACACAGACAGTATTCCCGCCGTAATCGTTTCGACTGCAAGCCCTTATAAATTCCCGAGCGATGTGCTGAAAGCGGCAGGGGGCGGCTCTTACGAACAAGACGCTTTTAAAGCCGTCAAAAAACTTCATTCTCTTTCCGCTCTCGAAATTCCCGACAATATTAAAGAACTTAAAAACGCAGATATACGGTTCAAAACGGTAATAAATAAAGATAATGCTTTTAATGCAGTTTTAGATTATTTAAATGCTAAAAGGGGTTAATTATGGATAATGAAACTTTGGAAATTGCACGCAGACTAAAAGAATTGAGAGAGTTCAGCGAACTTTCGGCAGAAGAACTTGCCCGCTCTGTCGATATTCCCGTTACTGAATATAAGTCTTACGAACAGGGCGAAAAAGAAGTTCCCGCAGGCGCTCTTTACAATATTGCAGCAAAACTCGGGGTAGATCCTTCGGTTATTCTCAGCGGAAACGAAAGCACTTGCGATGACTGTTTCGTAGTTTACGAAGGAAAAGGAAAACAGGTAAACCGTCATGAAGGGTACAGTTATACCTCACTTTCTTACAATTTCGCAAACAGAAAACTGGAACCGATGCTTGTAGACCTTTCGCCCGATGTCGAGCCAGAACTGGTAACTCACACCGGTCAGGAATTTAATTATGTTCTCGAAGGAAGTATAAGACTCATTGTCGGTGAAAAAGAATATTATCTTCATGCCGGCGACAGCGCTATATTTAAATCCAATATTCCACATTCGCAAACGGCAATGGGAAAGAAAGCAAAATTTTTGTCTGTGATTCTGGATAAATAATTATGAAGTGGGGACTCGTTCTCGAAGGCGGCGGCGCAAAAGGCGCTTATCAGGCAGGAGCTATAATGGCTTTTAAAGAACTCAATATAGAGTTCGGCTGTATTGCTGGAACTTCGATAGGCGCAGTTAACGGGGTTATGCTTGCGCAAGGGGACTTCGAGAGAAGTTACAACCTTTGGCGAAATATCGAAGTTTCCAAAGTTCTCGATATGGAAGAGCAATATGTAAAAAACCTTTACGGACTTAATATTGATAAAGATACGGTTTTTTATCTTTTCAAAAAAATAGGACAGATTATCAAGGATAAGGGTATCGATATTTCGAGAATGCGCCATATTATCGATGAGTATGTCGACGAAGATAAGGTTCGCAAATCCGATATCGAATTCGGGCTTGTAACCGTCGACCTCAAACATATGAAAGTTTTAAAACTCTATAAAGAAGATATCCCGAAAGGCGAGCTTTGCGAATATGTTATGGCAAGCGGAATGCTTCCTTTATTTAAAAACGACGAAAATTCCGATAAAAAATTTTTTGACGGCGGTATATACGATAATCTTCCCATTAGTATGGTTATCGATAAAGGCTATAAAAATATAATTGCGATAAGAAACAGACCTTCGGCAAGACCTAAAAAAATAAAAGACGAAAGCGTCAATATAATTTATATCGTCCCCACGACAAAGGCGGGCGGTATACTTAATTTTACCAACGAAAGCGTTAACAACGCAATAAATATGGGCTTTTTGGACACAATGAGGATATTCAACGGTTATTGCGGAAAGCTTTATTATATTACCGATATCGACGAAGAAAATGCAAAAATATTGACCGACAATCTTCCTTTTTGTTTTTTTGAAGAGCTTGCTAAAATTCTGTCGGTTACTCTTTGCGACGATATCGACGAAAATATCGAAATCATTACTTCTCATCTTAATACGGAAAACAAACGAAGTAATGATTTTTCGCCAAGAAAGGCTTTTATTAACGCACTTATCGTTTTTACCGAACCTATTTTAAACTTTGTAGGTTTTGACAGATTTAAAAAGTACACCTTAAATCAGTATGTGGAAATGCTCGAAAATACCGATATGAATATTTCCTATAAAAAAACCTTAATCAAAAAGCCTTTTAAAAATCAGGCTGTATCCGTTGCCGAACTTATGATACAGCATATAAAGTAGTATCAATTTAGTTGTACTTACTTTAAAAATATTAAACTTATAATTTATTTAATTCTATTATATAAATCATTTTTTAATGTAATTTAACTTCATGATATAATAAGCGCGATTTATAAAAGTAAATATAAATTTATTGATATTCAGACACAATATGCAAACCGACACAATAAACAAACGGTCTTAAAAAAGAGATTTAAACTCAGAAGAAGGAGAGGAGAAGATATGATTATTGATACTCATGTGCATTTTTTCCACGATAAAATTGCCGCCGCAACTTTGAACGAACTTAAAGGTTATGCAAACTTCGAACCTGTAACGGAGGGGAATCTCGCTTCCAGCATTGCTTATGCCGATAAAAACGGTATAGATAAATTCTTTGCTCTCAATATTGCTACAAAACCGAAAAACAATACGAGAGTAAATGATTTTGCGATTGCAAACAATTCGGAAAGAGTTGTTTCCTTCGGCTCCGTTAATCCTTTTTTCGACGGTTACGAAGAAGAACTTGACAGGTTAAAGGAAAATAAAATAATAGGTATCAAATTTCACCCTCAATATCAGCATTTCGATTTAGGCGATAAAAGTTTTTATCCTATTTATAAGGCTGCGGAAAAAAGAGGCCTTTATATGTATTTTCATATGGGTTTCGACCCTTATATTCCGGACAGCGATTTTGCAGCTCCTTTAAAACTTGCAAATATTGCAAAGGAAGTCAATCCCGATTTTCTTATAGCCGCTCACTTCGGCGGTTATAAAGTTTGGGACGAAGTAGAAAAATATCTTGCTAAAAGCGGAGTATATTTAGACACAGCCGTTCTTTACGATGGCGGAAACGATATGGATTTGTTTAAGAGAATTCTTGATAAAACAGGTATCGATAAAATATTATTTGCTACTGATACCCCTTGGAGCCATTTTTCCGACACGGTGAAATTTGTGGAAAAACTCGGTTTGTCCGATGCGGAAAAGGAAAAAGTTTACTTTAAAAACGCCCTTAAAATCTTAGGAGAATAAATAATATAAATAAACATTTATACGCATATATTATTTCGAGGTGCGTATAATGGCGTTTTTAAATGAAATCAAAACCGATTTAAGTGAAACATTGCTTAAAGGCGATGAATGCATTGTAACTTGTTATTCCGATAAAATCGTGATTATAGAAGGGCATAAGGGACTTTATCATTACGAAGAAGGGGAAATAAAAGTTAAGGTAAAAAGCAAAAAAGGACTTGTTTCGGTTAAAGGAAACAAACTTAAAATCGAAGAGGCAGGTTGCGCCCAACTTGTTATAAGCGGAGAAATTCTGTCGGTTGCTCTGGACGGTGGATTATGAAATCTTACACCGTCATAGAAATCGAATTCTCGAAATTAAAATCCTTTTGCACTGCGGTATCTCAAAAAAATATTACAGTTTATAAGGTCAGAAGGAAGGGTAAATCGGTTTTTATAAGCATAGATATCAAAGACGAAAAGTCTGTGTTTGCAATATTAAACGAATTGTGCTACAATTATAAAATAGTCGCTAAATACGGCTACGGAAACAACCTTAAAAAGCTTTCGAAAAGACCCGGTCTTGTTTTCGGACTGATTATTTCCATAGTGATGTGCTTCTTTTTTTCGAATACCGTTCTGGATATAAGATATGTAGGAGAAGCCTCGTTGCATCGGCAGGAAGTCAGTGCGATTCTGGAAGAACTCGGTATTAAAAAGGGTATGTTCACTTTTTTTCTCGATACCGAAACAATAGAAAACGCCTTAACTAAGGTGGACGGAATTTCTTTCGGGCAGGTTCAGCTTAAAGGCAGCGTGCTGTTTGTCGGCGGACAAAAGCAACTCGACGAACCGGATATCGAAGATACCACTGATTACAGCCCGATCGTCGCTCAGTGCAACGGTATAATAACCCGTGTTGTGGTTCAGTCGGGAACGGCACTCGTTAAACAAGGTCAGACGGTAAAGGCAGGCGATGTTCTTATCGCTCCTTATACGGTAAGTCAGCAAGGCGAAGAAACGGTTTTTAACCCTTGCTACGCAAAAGGCGATGTTTATGCTAAGGTTTACTACTCTCAAAGCTCGGTTTTCTATCCCGAAATTATTACGCAGGAGCGTACGGGTAACAAAAAAACCTTTACCGATATAGCTATTTTCGGTAAAACATTATCGGGAAAAAAGGAGATACCTTTCGAAAACTTCGAGTCCGTAGTGTCGGTGACCAAAAGCAAAAGCATTATTCCTTTCGAAATAATAACGACTACTTATTACGAAACTCAATCGGTAAAAATCGTTAGAACTTTTGAGGAAGCATATCCCGAAATAATAAACGGTTTATACGAAAAATTAAATATTGCATCGACAGGCGATACTTTAATTAAAAAATGGGAAATAATCAATAAAAAAGGAGATAATTTCGTTATAGAAGTTTTTTATGAAACCGAAAAATTAATTAACGAACGATAAATTATGAAAGAATACGAAAAGTTTATACCGAAAAAACATCGCTTTCAATATCATTTGGTCTTCTTGATTTCTATATTTTTGCTTTCTATGCCGATTGCAATTTTTATAGGAGCCATTTTAAGACAAGGTTTTTATTATCTCTTCGACGACAGCATTAAATTCTTTTCTTTATGGTTTTTAATTGCGGGTGTGTTTACGGTTTATTACGGGTATATCGTGGTGCTTAGGAAAAATATTAAGTTAAGCGCTCTTAATATGTCTATTCTTTTCTTTATTCCTATACTGACATTGTTTTTATGTTACGGATTTATGACCCTTAATATATATCTCGTTCCCATTGCGATGACAGCCATTATTATAGGTATTTTCGTGGACAAGCAGACAGGTCTTCTTTCCGCTTTTGTTGTAACAGTTATCCTTATTCTTTCTTCTGTTATTTATTTCGGATACGATGAAGTCAATCTTCTTATGCAAAATACCATCGCTCTTGCCACTTGTTCTTTAAGCAGCATTGCCATAGTTATTTTAATCGATAAGGATTGTACGAGAATCAAGTTGATAGGCTATATTGTCGCAGTATCGGTTATTATGTTCGTTATAGCGGTATTTTCGGCAATGGGCTTCACTTCCGATGCGGGAATAATTTTCCTTTCGGGGCTTTTCTGTATGCTTGGCAATCTGTCGGCTCTCATTCTGTCGCTTGCCTTTGTGCCGATATTTGAATTCGGTTTCAAACTTCCTACCTTTTACAGACTTGCCGAACTTTGCAGTTTTGATCAACCTTTGCTTAAAACCCTTTCAAAAGAAGCGCCGGGTACTTTTTCCCACAGCTTGGTTGTCGGGAATTTTGCCGAAACATGCGCATTCGCAATAGGAGAAAATACTTCTCTTGCAAAGGCCTGCGCTTATTATCACGATGTCGGAAAACTTATCAATCCCGAATACTTCGTTGAAAATCAGACCGAAGGTTTCAACCCCCACGACGAACTCGTTCCCGAAATGAGCGCAAAAATGATTATAAAACACGCCAAAGCGGGATACGATTTAATCGTTAAAAGCAGATTGCCTAAGATTATCGCAGATGTCGCCTTAGAACATCACGGAGATTTGCCGGTCGGATATTTTTACAGCAAAGCTCAGAATATTACCGAAAACGAAATCAGTACTCAGGAATTCAGATATCCCGGTCCTAAGCCTAAAAGCAAAATCGCCGCAATAATTATGATTGCCGATACGATAGAAGCTGCGTCGAGAACGGCTACATTCAATAATGACGAAGATATTCGTAATTTCGTTACGGCTCTCGTAAAGGAAAAATTAGATAAAGGGCAGTTCGACGAGTGTGAAATTACCATGAGCGAAATTCATACCGTGCAGGAAACAATTATTAATCTTCTTCCGGCATACAACCATAGCAGGGTAACTTATCCGCCCAAAAAAGAAAATTCCTGATGATTACGGTTTACGGCGGCAGGCAATACCGCAAAATAATAAAAAAAGTTTTTAATTTTACCGTCCGACATTTCGGTCTGAAAAAAATTTGCGCAGAGCTTTCTTTTGTCAACGATGATACAATGAGAGAAATCAATGCAAGAACACGCAACGAAGACAGCATTACCGATGTTCTGTCTTTTCCTGCCGAAGAAAATTTCTTGGCGCGCTATAAAAATAAAGAAATTAATTTTAAAAACCCTTTCAATCCTAATAAGACAAAAATTTATTTAGGGGAGATAGTTATAGACGAAGCAGTGCTGCTTAAACAGGCTCAGGATATGAATATTCCACCCCAAAAAAGATGCGCTCAGTTAACCCTTCATTCACTTCTTCACCTTCTCGGTTACGACCACTACGATGAAGAAGAAAAAATTTCCATGTGGAATAAAGAAGAGGAAATTTTAAAATCATTGAACTGCGACGATATTTCGAGGGAAAAATATGTTTAAATCAGGTTATGTTTCGATTTTAGGAAAACCCAATACGGGAAAAAGTACACTTTTAAACAAACTCGTAAACGAAAAAATTTCAATTGTCACTTTTAAGCCTCAGACTACAAGAGATAATATACTCGGAGTTCTTACCGACAAAAATTTTCAGATTGCTTTTATCGATACGCCGGGTATCCTTAAAGTCAAAGACGGCTTGTCAAGGTATATGATGAACAATGTCAAAGACGCATCTTTGAGTGCAGATATCGTTCTTTATACGATTTCCGACGAAACGGGAGCGGATGACGCCGATTTCAGATTCATTAATAACCTAAAAAATTCAGGTTTGACAGTTATAGTTTTACTTACCAAAATAGATTCAAGAGATAAGTTTAAAACCGCAGAAAATCTCAATTCGTTGAACAATGTCGATTGTGAAGTAATTCCTGTTTCTTCTCATAAAAATATAAATATCGATACTCTGATTAAGGTTATTACGGATAATCTTCCCGAAGGGGAAAAACTTTTCGACGAGGATTTTATTACAGATAAAAGTCTGAAATTCATGTGCGCGGAAATTTTAAGGGAAAAACTTATGCTTTCCTTAGACAAGGAAATTCCTTACGGACTGAGTATAGATATAACTTCTTTCAAAGAAGAAAAAAACATAACAAAACTGAGCGCCGATATTATTTGCGAAAAGAAAAATCATAAAGCCATAATAATCGGGAAAGGCGGTCTCCGTCTTAAAAATATTGCATCTCTTGCAAGAGCCGATATGGAAAAACTTATAGGGGGCAAAGTTATGCTCGAAGTTTATGTCAAGGCGAAAGAAAATTGGCGTGCGGACAATAAATTGCTTCAAGAAAACGGGTACGGAAAAAATATTTAATTTATCGGTATATTTTCGTTCTGTTTGTAAATGCTATTATCGTAGGTGAATTATGGATAAAGATGCGACTAAAATAGCATGGAAACTTTTCGAAAAAACCGGCGACATCGGAGCATATAGGCTTTACAAGGCAATTTCTGACGATAAGACGGAAGATTAGATTTCTTCGTTTATTAAAGAATAACGCCTGCTGAAAGACCTGTATAACCGTTTAATGGAGATTACGAGATTTTTTATGCAGACGGAAGAAAAAACAGTCGGAATCGTTGTTGCTTCAAACGACTTTGGAGAAAACGATAAAATAATCACCTTGTGCACTTTTGAGAGAGGCAAAATTTCAGCATTGGTTAAAGGTTGTAAAAAACAAAATGCCAAGCTGAAACTTGCCTCTTCTCTTTTTTGTTTCGGTGAATTCAAATTGCTTAACGCCAAATTTACCCGTGTCACAGAGTTTAACTGCATAGAAAGTTTTTTCAAAATAACGCAATCGCTTAAAAAATTTTATCTTTCCTGCGCAATATGCGAAACTTTAAAAGTTTTTATGAAAGAAGAAGAACTTTATCCCGAAGCCGTTAGCGAGGCGGTGAATGCCTTGAAAAATATAGAAGAAGCAGAAGGCGCAGGGGAAGAATTTTTCTTTATAAGATCTTTTTTAAAACTGCTTTCTTGTTTCGGGTACGGAATAGAAGGCGGCGGCTGTTCCGTCTGCGGTACAAAACCGGTATTTTTTTCCTTTGAAAACGGTCTTTGCTGTGAAGAACACAAGGCAGGCAAGGGCGAATATTTATCGGAAAACGCATTATCCGTTCTCGAACAGGCTTTGTCGAAAAAGGATTTTTCCGAAAGTACACACGGTTCAAACAGCGAATTTAATGTAATATTGAAAAAACTCGATTTGAATACCGTAAAAGAACTGTTTTTCATTTTACGACATTATTTCTATTTTTGTTCCGATAAGCCCAATTTACCCCTTAAAACCTATTTTAAAGAGTTCGTTCTAAACGATTAATTTTCAGAAATTAATTCTTTACCTTTATTCATTTACTTGTCAATATTCTAAAAATATTGTAATATTAAAAAGATAGAAGTAGACTCAAAGTTTATTAGGAGGTTTTTTTATTATATGAAAAAGTATGTGTATCTTTTTAAAGATGCCGACGGCGATAACAAAGCTTTGTTCGGCGGAAAGGGCGCAAATCTTGCTAAAATGACAAGTTTGGGTATGCCCGTTCCTCAAGGTTTCACAATTACAACCGAAGCTTGTATTAAATACTATGATGACGGTGAACAGATTACCGATGAAATAGTTAAACAGATTTTCGACGCTCTCAGCGAAACCGAAAAAATTGCCGGTAAAAAATTCGGCGATGCCGAAAATCCTTTCCTTGTTTCCGTTCGTTCGGGTGCAAGAGCTTCCATGCCGGGTATGATGGATACCATATTAAACCTCGGCTTAAACGATAAATCGGTTGAAGGTCTTGCAAAACTTACTTCAAATCCGCGTTTTGCATACGACTGTTACCGTCGTTTCATTCAGATGTATTCCGATGTCGTTATGGGCGTAGGTAAAGTGGCTTTCGAAAGAATGATTGACGAACTTAAAGAAAAGAAAAATGTCGTTAAAGATACAGAGCTTACCGCAGACGACCTTAAAGAACTTATCGCAAGTTTTAAAGCTTTCTATAAAAAAGACAGGGGAGAAGAATTCCCCCAGGATCCTAACGAACAGTTAATCGGTGCGGTTAAAGCCGTTTTCCGTTCATGGAATAACCCCAGAGCCATCGTTTACAGAAAAATGAACGATATCCCCAGCAGTTGGGGTACCGCAGTTAACGTTCAATCAATGGTCTTCGGTAATATGGGCGACGATTCCGGAACAGGCGTTGCTTTTACCCGTAACCCCGCTACCGGCGAAAAGGCTCTTTACGGCGAATACCTTATGAACGCTCAGGGTGAAGACGTCGTTGCAGGTATCAGAACTCCTCAACCTATCGGCGACCTTGCTAAAACCAATAAGGCTGTTTACGACCAATTTGTAGATATTGCTAATAAACTTGAAAATTACTATAAAGATATGCAGGATATGGAGTTCACCATCGAAAGAGGCAAACTTTATATGCTCCAAACACGTAACGGTAAAAGAACTGCAAAAGCAAGTCTTAAAATTGCAATCGACCTCGTTAAAGAGGGTATGATTACCGAAAAGGAAGCTCTTTTAAAACTTGAACCCCGTCAGCTCGATTCACTTCTTCACCCGCAGTTCGACGCTGCCGCTTTAAAGAAAGTTAAACATATCGCAACAGGTCTTGCCGCTTCTCCCGGCGCCGCTTGCGGTAAAGTCGCTTTCAGCGCAGAAGAAGCAGTCGAAAGAACCGGTAAAGGCGAAAAGGTTGTTCTTGTCCGTATGGAAACCTCTCCTGAAGATATCGAAGGTATGGCTGTTTCGGAAGGTATTCTTACAGCTCGTGGCGGTATGACCTCACACGCTGCCGTCGTCGCAAGAGGTATGGGCGCTTGCTGCGTTGCAGGATGCTCTGCTATCGATATCGATCTCGATAAGAAAATTCTTAAAATAGCAGGTAAAACCTTTACCGCTGACGATTATATTTCAATCGACGGCGTTACCGGCTACATTTACGGCGAAGCTATCAAAACCGCTCCCGCTGCAATTACCGATAACTTCGAAACAATTATGAACTGGGCAGATAAATACCGTGCTCTTAAAATCAGAACTAACGCCGATACTCCCAAAGACGCTAAACAGGCTGTCGCTTTCGGCGCAGAAGGTATCGGTCTTTGCCGTACAGAGCATATGTTCTTCGAAGAAGACAGAATTATGGCTATGAGAGAAATGATTCTTTCAAATTCCAAAGCCGAAAGGGAAGCCGCTCTTCAAAAATTACTTCCTATGCAGAAAAAAGACTTTATCGGTCTTTATGAGGCTATGGGTAACAGACCTGTTACTATCCGTTTCCTCGACCCGCCTCTCCACGAATTCCTTCCCCATAAGGAAATAGAAATCGCACAGCTTGCAAAAGAAAAGAAGATGAAAGTCGAAGACCTTAAAAAGCTTATCGACAGTCTGAGCGAGTTTAACCCGATGCTCGGTCACAGAGGTTGCAGACTTTCGGTTACCTTCCCGGAAATTGCTGAAATGCAGACACAAGCTGTTATCGAAGCTGCTATCGAAGTTTCCAAAAAGGGCAATTTCGTTAAACCTGAAATTATGATACCTCTTGTAGGCGATGTAAAAGAACTTAAATTCGTTAAAGATATCGTAGTTAAAAAGGCTGATGAAATCATTAAAAAAGCCGGCGCTAAAATCGAATATTCTATCGGTACTATGATTGAAGTTCCCCGTGCCGCCATCACAGCCGACGAAATAGCAAAAGAAGCTGAATTCTTCTCATTCGGTACAAACGACCTTACCCAGATGACTTACGGTTTCAGCCGTGACGACGCAGGTAAGTTCCTTGACGACTATTACACAAACAAGATTTTCGAAAGCGATCCATTCTCGAGAATCGACCGTAACGGTGTAGGTAAGCTCGTTAAAATGGCTATCGATCTCGGAAGAACAACCCGTCCCGATATCAAACTCGGAATATGCGGAGAACACGGCGGAGATCCTTCTACCGTTGAATTCTGTCACGATATAGGTTTGACTTATGTTTCCTGCTCGCCGTTCAGAGTTCCTGTCGCAAGACTTGCAGCAGCTCAGGCTAACATTAAAAACCCGAGATAGTTTAAAAATTATTTAATAAATCTACAAGGATTCTACAAGGCTTATTCAAAAAAGAATAAGCCTTGTTTTATTGTTTTTTGAATTTTACTCTTACCATTTTATATTGATTTTCATAAAATTTACACGATTAATTTAGATTAAAGATTTAAAGTTTCGTTAAATTAAAAATGTTGACTCAAAAAGTTAAATTTGTTAAGATTATAATCTGAATTTAAGTTTGAAATTTATAGGGAAAAAATGTTTATTGACAAAGTAGAAATTATAGGAAAAATAGAAAAAGACTTGTATTTAAATGAAATTCCTGCTATAAACCATTTAAAAAAGGTTCCTATTGTTTTTACTTCTCCCGTTACTTTTTTTGCAGGGGAGAACGGAACGGGCAAATCGTCCGTTATCGAAGCCATTGCGATTGCGTCTAAATTTAATCCGGAAGGCGGAACGAAAAATTATTCTTTTTCAACGGCAGAGACTCATTCGGAACTTTGGAAAAGAATACGCATATCAAAAACAGCTTTTTTTAAATGGGGTTATTTTCTGAGAGCCGAAAGCTTTTACAATGCTGCAAATTACTATGATAACTTAGAGGAAAATCAAAAAAAATTTCTGATGAATCTTTCTCACGGAGAGAGTTTCTTATCCGTTTTGGAAGACAATATTACAAGCGAGGGTTTGTATATATTTGACGAGCCGGAAGCTGCTTTATCTCCCATGAAATTACTTTCATTGATGGTGCTTATCGATAAAGCCGTAAAATACGGTTCGCAGTTTATTATTGCGACCCATTCTCCGATGCTGATGACTTTTCCTAATTCGAAACTGTTGTATTTTACCGATAAAGGCATCGAAGAAATACCCTACTATGAAACGGAACATTATTTTATCAGCAAACAGTTATTAAATTCTCCTGATAAGATTTTTAAAAGCTTATTCGACGATGACATTGACTGAATTTACCGATAATTATTTAATTTTAATTTAATAATTTTAAAATATTATTAAGTTAACTTTTTACGAGCGGAATTTAAGGAAAATATTAAAAACTTTATAGAATCAAAAAAACCGTCTTATAGACGGTTTGATTGTTTTTCTTAATTATTAAAGCTATTTTTTATTTAAATTCTCAGTTTACGCTGGATAAAAGGTCTCCGTATGTCGGGAAGGGCCAATAATTTCTTCCAACGAATAATTCCATCTCATCGGCGTATGAGCGCATTTTTTCCATTGCCGTATAAACTTGATTTCTGAAAAATGTCGCTTTCTTTTTATAGTCTGTAATTTCTTCTGCCTTTTTAAGAGTTTTTTCAAGTTTGTATACATCGTTAATTAATTTCATATTGAGTTCGTTCAGGCGTGTAATTATTTTTTCCTCAACAGATGTATTAAGTTCCGCCGAA
This sequence comes from uncultured Clostridia bacterium, assembly GCA_944342015.1. Classification (GTDB taxonomy): domain Bacteria; phylum Bacillota; class Clostridia; order Christensenellales; family CALVMC01; genus CALVMC01. The sequence goes on along the minus strand of CALVMC010000002.1, from coordinate 11,290 downwards.
AAAGCCTTTTTGCTTTCAACATTTTTACATGTCTCTCTCATATAGAGATTTACGGCAGGGAATATGTCTTTTTTAACTATCCTGTTCATGGTAAGCGCTTCTATATTTATTGTTTTGCAGTAGTTTTCAAGAAGTATTTCCGTTCTGCTTATAATTTCTTTTTCACTGAAAACTTTATGACGGGCAAACAGTTCCACATTCTTTTTAGAAGTGAACAAAGGAATGGAATCTGCGCTCGAAACAAGATTTAAAAGTCCTCTTTTTTCTGCTTCTTCAACCCATTCTTTTGAATAGTTGTTTCCGTTATATATAATTCTCTTATGCTTTTTATAAGTCGAAACAACTAATTTATTCAATTCTTCGTCGAAGTTTTCCGCTTTTTCAAGAATGTCGGCAAACTGTCTTAGAGACTCTGCTACAATTGTGTTAATCACTATATTCGGACCTGCAACGGACAGGGTGGAGCCGGGCATTCTGAATTCGAATTTATTTCCTGTAAAAGCAAAAGGAGAAGTACGGTTTCTATCTGTGGAATCTCTTGTAAACTTAGGAAGAGTGGTAACGCCGAGTTCCATTCTCGATTTTTCTTTGGCTTTGTATTTGTTTCCCGTTTCAATTGATTCAAGTATTTCTTCAAGCTCTTCGCCGAGAAATATCGATATGATTGCGGGGGGCGCTTCATTCGAGCCCAATCTGTGGTCGTTACCCGCAGACGCTACTGAAATCCTTAATAAATCCTGATTCTCGTCGACAGCTTTTATTACCGCTACCAAAAACAGAATGAATTGCGCGTTTTCGTAAGGCGATTTTCCGGGTTCCAAAAGATTAACTCCCGTATCCGTGCTGAGTGACCAGTTATTGTGTTTACCGCTTCCGTTAAGATTCGCAAAGGGTTTTTCGTGAAGTATGCATGCAAGATCGTGTTTTCTCGCTACCGTTTTCATTATTTCCATAGTAAGCTGATTATGGTCGGTTGCTACATTGGTTGTGGTGAATACGGGCGCAAGTTCGTGCTGAGCGGGCGCAACTTCGTTATGTTTGGTTTTTGCGTAAATTCCAAGCTTCCAGAGTTCTTCGTCGAGTTCTTTCATAAACGCCGAAACTCTCGGTTTTAACGATCCGAAATAGTGATCGTCAAGCTCCTGTCCTTTCGGCGGCTTTGCTCCGAACAGAGTTCTGCCGGTATATACTAAATCCTTTCTTTTATTGAAAATATTCTTATCTATAAGAAAATATTCCTGTTCGGGACCTACGGTGGAGGTAACTCTTTTTACTCCTTCGTTGTTTTTGAAAAGTTTTAATACTCGTAACGCTTGCGTGTTTATCGCTTCCATCGAGCGCAAAAGGGGAGTCTTTTTGTCCAGTGCCTCTCCGCTGTATGAACAGAATGCCGTAGGAATACACAACGAGCCGTCCTTTATAAAAGCGTAGGAAGTAGGATCCCAGGAAGTATATCCTCTCGCTTCGAATGTCGCTCTTATTCCGCCGCTTGGAAAACTCGATGCGTCAGGTTCGCCCTTTACAAGTTCCTTTCCCGAAAATTCCATTATACATTTGCCGTCTTTTGTGGGAGTTAAAAAACTGTCGTGCTTTTCTGCGGTTATTCCCGTCATAGGCTGAAACCAATGGGTATAATGAGTGGCTCCTTTTTGTATTGCCCAATCTTTCATTGCATTTGCAACGACTTTTGCCACATCTTCCTGCAAGGGTATACCGTTGTCCATAGTGTTCCTTAAAGACTTGTATATATCGTCAGGAAGCATCGAGCGCATTACTTCGTCGTTAAATACGTTTGCTCCGAATATTGAGGTTATTTTATCCATACTTTTCTCCTTTATTACAGAAGGTTTATTCCCATATCGTTGAGTTTTTTTACATCTTCTTCACACCACAGTGAACATTGCACTTCGCCTATGTGAGCCTTTTTAAGAAGATACATACAAAGTCTCGATTGTCCTATTCCGCCCCCGATTGTAAGCGGAAGTTTTCCTTCGATTAATTCCTTATGGAAAAGAAGTTCGAGCCTGCTTTCAAGGTTGCAGCTTTTCAGCTGACTTATAAGAGAATCTTTATCGACTCTTATTCCCATTGACGATATTTCGAGTGCCGAATCCAAAAGGGGATAATAAAGAATTAAATCTCCGTTAAGATTCCAGTCGTCATAGTCGGGAGCTCTTAAATCGTGAGGTTTTCCCGATTTTAATTTTCCGCCTATTTGCATTACAAATATTGCGCCTTTTTCTTTAACATATAATCTTTCTCTTTCGGCGGGAGTCTTTTCAGGATACATGTTTTCAAGTTCTTGAGATGTGATAAAAGTTACTTTGCTTGCAAGTTCGTTTTTTAAATCAAATTTCTTTTCAAGTTTAAAAGCCGTATTTTTAAGCGCCGAATAAATTTTGTTTACCGTTTGTTTGAGATATTCGAGGGTTCTGTCCTCTTTGTTTATTACCTTTTCCCAATCCCATTGGTCTACATAAAGAGAGTGAAAATTATCGGTGATTTCGTCTCTTCTTATTGCGTTCATATCGGTGTAGAGTCCGTAAGGAGCTTCTATGCCGTATTTTTTCAAAGCGTATCTTTTCCACTTGGCAAGGCTTTGAACTACTTCCGCCGTTTCCTGCGTTTCTTTGATATCGAAAGAAACAGGTCTTTCGACACCGTTAAGGTTATCGTTGAAACCCGTTTTTCTAAGAACGAAAAGGGGAGCGGATACTCTTTTTAAAAGAAGGGCTTTTTTAAGTTCGTTCTGAAAACTGTCTTTACAGAACTTGATTGCCTCTTCCGTTTGAATCAATGTAAGAGAAGATTTGTAGTTAGAAGGTATTTTATCGATTAATAACATATTTACCTCTCTGTTTTTTAATATAATAATTATATATATTCTTTTTATTTTTGTCACTTGTTTAAAGCCTGCTGATATATTTTTTTATCGAAATTGATACTATTGTATTTTTGTATATTGACACTATTAAATTTTGTTATATTAATAATGTTAGATTTTGTATCTCGGTTGATTTTTCTTTTAACAACGGTCGGTTTGTTTGCTTCTGAGTCAATCGTTGATTTATGTTGCTGCCATTGAAAAAGGATATTGAAATTTTTAAACGCAACCTTTTTTAGCCTTTTCAAATAATCAATATAAACTTTCAGCAAGTCAAACGCTTGTTAAAATCAGAGAAAATGTAGTAAAATATCTGTATGGAAATAAGAACAATTATCGAAGAAAGAGAAAAAAATCTTTCTCCTTACGCAGTAAAATCATACCAGACCGAAGGCAGGGAATTTCCCTTGAAACCCGACTCTTTAAGAAGCGAATTTATGCGTGACAGGGACAGAATTCTTCATTCCAAGTCATTCAGACGCTTAAAGCATAAAACTCAGGTATTTCTGTCGCCGGAAGGAGATCATTATCGTACAAGACTTACACACACCCTCGAAGTTCAGCAGATTGCAAGAACCATAGCCCGTTCGTTAAGACTTAACGAAGATTTGGTAGAAGCGATAAGTTTAGGTCACGACTTAGGTCATACCCCTTTCGGACATACCGGCGAGGGAGTGTTGAACAGACTTTCCGGACACTTCGAACATAACGAACAGAGTTTAAGAGTGGTTGAAGTTCTCGAAAACGACGGCAAAGGACTCAATCTTACATTTGAGGTAAAAGACGGTATTCTCAATCATAAAAAAAGCGGCAAGCCTAAAACTTTGGAAGGAAAAATCGTAAGTTACGCCGATAGAATCGCTTACATAAATCACGATATAGAAGACGCCGAAAGAGCGGGAATCTTAAAGGAAAAGGATTTACCCAAAGAAATCATTAAAATTTTAGGCAACGATAAAAGTAAAAGAATAACCACTCTCGTTAAGGACCTTGTTTTAAACAGTATGGACAAGCCTTTTGTCGCTCTGTCTCAGGAAAAGGAAGAAGCGATGGAAGAGCTCAGAAACTTTATGTTCAAAAACGTTTATCACGATAACGACGCAAAAAGCGAAGAAGTGAAAGCCAACAGACTTATAGAATTGCTTTATAAGCATTTTCTCGATTGTCCTCAAAATTTGCCTTCTTTGTATCTCAAAGTGCGTGAAAAAGACGGAGATGTTAAAGCGGTACTCGATTATATTTCTTCTATGAGCGATAATTTCGCCATTAAAGTTTTCAGGGAAAATTTTATTCCTGAGGGGTGGAGCCTTTAATGAAAATAACCCGTATCGAAAGACAAAAAAGAAATAAAACAAGGTATAATGTTTACATTGACGATGAGTTCAAGGCTTCGCTCAGCGATTTCGATATTTTGTCGGGAGGGCTTAAAGAAGGAGATAATATTTCCGAAAGCAAGTTCGAACTTGCAATAAAAAATGCGGAATTAAACGGTTGCTTCGATTATATCGTAGACTATGTTTCAAAATACCTTAAATCGGAAAAACAAATAAGAGACAAACTCAAAGAAAAGAATTTTTCGCCTGAATGCATCGAAGAAACTATTTCAAAAGCAAAAAATTATAACTATATCGACGACGAATATGTTGCGGGAGTTTATGCAAGGTCTAAATCCAAGAGTTCAGGAAAAGTTAAAATAAAAAGCGAACTAATCAAAATGGGAATATCGAAAGATATTGCCGAAAGCGAGACGGAAGGATTAGACTACAAAGACAGCGCAATAGCTCTTGCCGAAAAATATTTAAAAGGCAGAAAGAAAATAACCTTGGAAGAAAAAAATAAATTATACAGATATCTTTTATCCCGTGGGTTTTCCTACGACGAGATAAAAGTTTGCATAAATAATTTCGATTTAAACGGCGGAGATGAAGATAATGAGTTTTAGCGTTTACAAAATGCTTAAAGAAAAGGGATTGCTATCGGGCGAAAGTGCTGCCAAAGAACTGAGCATTTCCCGTAACGCAATTCTTAAAAAAATAGAAAAATTAAGAAAAGCCGGTATCGATATCGAAGGCGAGAGAGGAATCGGATATAAAATCGTGAATGAAAAATTCAACGAATATTCTTTAAAATACGAACTTGAAAAAAGAGAAATTTTTGTACCTGTCGAGTTCGGCGAGTGGGACAGCACTAATAATCAGGCACTTAAACTTATTCATAAAAAAGACTTTACAGGTATTTGCGCGGCAAAAAGACAACTTTCGGGAAAGGGCAGATTGCAAAGGAAATTTTTATCGGGTGAAGGCGGGATTTATTTTTCAATAGCCATAAAACCTTCGGATATTCACCCGTCTATGGCGCCGAGATATGTTATAATCAGCGCCTTAGCAGTCGCTTCGGCTCTTGAAAAACACGGTATTGAAGCTATGTGTAAATGGCCTAACGATGTTCTTGTAAAAGGTAAAAAAATTTGCGGAATACTTCTTGAAACATTTTCCGACTTTGATAAAATTTATGCACTTGTCTCAGGAATAGGCGTTAATATAAGTAACGATGTTTCGGCTATTGAAAATGCGGTTAATCTCGTTTCCGTGACCGGTAAAAATGAAAACGGAAATGAAATTTGCGCCGATATCGTAAAGGAATTTTTCGACTATGAAAATATCCTTAAAAGACAAGGATTTGAACCGATTAAACAAAAATACCTTCTGAAATCGATTACAATCGGGAAAAATGCCAAAATTTCAAAAAACGGGGAATATATCGAAGGATTTGCGGAAGGGTTGGACGACAACGGTTTTCTCGTTCTTAAAACCGTTGACGGAAAGACTATTGTTTTTTCCGGCGACGTGGTTTAAGGAATAAAAAATAAGTATTTTTAAGATAGATTCTATCTTTAAAAATATTTGTATCTGTAAATCGATAGACAAGAAAACTTAGAGGTTTGACCTAACAAGTTTAAAGTTTAATTTAATTAATAAAACGGACTTAGCGAAAGTAACAGTATTTTAGAATCAGGAAAAATATTTCGATTTTGATTTTCGGAGGAAAAATGTTAGAAGAATTTAAAATAGGACACGAACAAGACGATGATGTGAAAACCGGCGTTACCGTAATTATCGCTCCCGAACATACAACAGGCGGGGTAAGCGTTAGAGGGGGCGCTCCTGCAACGAGAGAGACCGATTTGCTTAAATCGGAAAATCTCGTCTCCGAAGTCAATGCGGTAGTTTTATCCGGCGGAAGCGCTTTCGGGCTGGAAGCTTGTTGCGGAGTAAGCGATTATCTTAGGGAAAAAAATATCGGTTTCGATTCTTTGGGGTTCAAGGTTCCGATAGTCTGCGGAGCTTCGCTTTTCGACCTTAATTACGGAAAATTCGGTTTTCCCGATAAAAATATGGGGTATAAAGCTTGCGTAAACGCAGCTTCAAATAATTTTATATCCGGCAGCATTGGCGCAGGCACAGGCTGTACCGTAGGAAAAGCATTAGGCGCAAAGCTTGCAAAAAAAGGCGGTTTAGGGTGCGCATGTCTTAAAATAGATGATGTGGAAATGGCGGTTATTGTTGCGGTAAATTCGTTAGGGGATATATACGATTTCAATAACGGTAAAATGATTAAAGGCGCAAGTATAGCAGGCTTTAAACTCGGCGTTTTTTCTCTTTCCGAAAAGGCGGGGAAAAAAATTAAGCCACAAAGCGGAAATACAACGATAGCGTGTATTCTTACAAACGCTAAACTTAACAAAACTCAGATGAATAAACTTTGCGATATCGCCCACGACGGTCTGGCTCTTGCCATAAGACCTGTGCATACTCTTTTTGACGGAGACAGTATTTTCGGACTGGCTTCGAATAAAACCGACGCCGATTTTACAGTTTTGTCGATTAATATTACGAGGCTTATGGCAGAAGCCGTTGCAAAAGCCGTTAGAAAGTACGATTAAGATTTTCATAACCTTTAAATCCTTGCATTACTTTTTATAATGGGATATACTTAATTTATGGCTTATAAATCGCTTTACAGAAAGTACAGACCTGTTACTTTCGAAGAAATGATAGGACAAAACCATATTACCCGTACTTTGAAAAATCAGATTAAAAGCGGGAATATTTCCCACGCTTATCTTTTTACGGGTGCAAGAGGAACAGGAAAAACCACGGCGGCTAAAATTTTTGCCCGTGCCGTAAACTGCCTCGAAAATTCCTCAGGGTCGCCTTGCAATAAGTGCGAAAATTGTTTAAAACTTTCAATTGACGCTAATCTCGATATTATAGAAATAGACGCCGCAAGTAATAACGGTGTGAACGAAATAAGAGAAATTATAGAAAATTCAAAATATCCGCCTACTGTCGGAAAATATAAGGTTTATATTATCGATGAAGTTCATATGCTGAGTCTCAGCGCTTTCAATGCCTTATTGAAAACACTCGAAGAGCCTCCCGAACATGTAATTTTTATACTTGCGACAACTGAGGTTCATAAACTTCCCGAAACCATAATTTCAAGATGTCTTAAATTCGATTTCAGACTCGTTCCCGAACCTTTGCTCGAAAAACAGGTTAAAGCCATTTTCGATAAAATGAAAATAAATTACGATACGGAAGCCGTTAAACTTATAGCTTCCTTCGGGGAAGGCAGCGTCAGAGATACCCTTTCTATTGCCGATATGTGTCTTTCTTACGCAGGCGGAAATACCCTTTCTTATGACGATGTGACCGAGGTTTTAGGCGTTACCCGTTTCGATAACCTTTACGAGATTACTAAATATCTCCTTGCAGGGGATATTAAAAATCTTCTTAAAAAATCCGATGAAGTATTGAACAACGGTGCCGATGTTTTACAGCTTTCAAACCAAATTGCAGAATTTTTAAGAAATTTGATTTATTTCGAAAGCAGTGCGGGTAAAATAAAAAATTTCAGTGATAATCAGAACGAAAAAATTAAATCGTTACTCAATGATTTCGACAGAAACTTTACTGTCCGTGCGGCAGAAATTATGCTTTCTATCGAAGGAAGTCTGAAATATTCATTAAAGCCTCGTATTCTTTTCGAATGTGCGCTCGTAAGAGCGTCGAGTATAAAATCCGATTTGTCTTATGACGGACTTCTTTTGCGTATTAAAAATTTGGAAAGCAAAGGTTTGACGGGTGCCCTTTCTTTGCCTAAAAATGAAAATAAACCCGTTATTCAAAATGCAGGAAAATTATGGACCCGTGTTATATACAGACTTTCGGACGGCGCTAATCCCATGCTTGAAAAGGCTGCTAAACAGGTGGTAAAAGCAGAAATTATAGAAGGCGTCTTTTGTATCACGACACCTAACACCTTCGATGCGGATTTTATAAGACAAGATAATAATCTTTCGCTTATAAGTTCGCTTATTAAAAAAGAATCAGGATATAATTTTATAATAAAAGTGCTTGTTAAAGATAATAAAACAGATGAAGAAGACGATATAGAAAATCTTTTCCAATCTACTTTAAAAAATAAAAAGGGAGGCTAATATGGCAAAATTTAACGGAGGCTTTGGCGGCGGAAATATGCAACAACTTATGCGTCAGGCTCAAAAAATGCAACAGGATATTCTTAAAGCTCAGGAAGAACTTGCTGAAACCGAAGTCGTTGCAACCGCAGGAGGCGGAATGGTGGAAGTTACGATGACTTGCGACAAAAAACTTGTTTCTCTTAAAATAAAACCCGAAGCAGTTGATCCAGACGATGTCGAAATGCTCGAAGATCTTATCATCGCCGCAGTTAATGAAGCAATTACTACCGCTGAAAAAACTTCGGAAGAAAAAATGGGACCGCTCTCCGGCGGAATGGGACTCTTTTAATGGAATATATAGATTCCCTTCAAAAACTTATCGCCGAGTTTACCAAACTTCCGTCTGTAGGACGCAAAACCGCTCAGCGTTTTGCTTATTCTGTTTTGAATATGTCCGACGAAGATGTTCGCAGGTTTGCCGACGCACTTATTGACGCCAAAAAAAATATCGGTTTCTGTTCACTTTGCGGGAATTATACCGATAAAGAAATTTGTTCCATTTGCAGCGAAAGAGATCGCAGCGTCATTTGCGTAGTTGCGTTCCCACGTGATATCAACGCTATCGAAAAATCAAAACAATTCAAAGGCGTGTACCATGTGCTTAAAGGTACTATAAGTCCTTTGGACGGGATAGGTCCCGACAATTTAAGAATTAAAGAACTACTAAGTCGTCTTGACGGGGTAAAAGAAATTATAGTGGCAACCAACCCCGATGTTTCGGGTGAGGCAACCGCCTTGTATATTTCCAAATTAGTTAAGCCTTTGGGAATTAAAGTAACAAGACTTGCCCACGGAATACCTATCGGCGGAGATATAGAATATACGGATGAGGTTACATTAGCCCGTGCTCTCGACGACAGAAAAGAAATATAAAAATATGGACGGCTTTTATAAAGAGCATGTTTTTCCGCCTATAATAAACAGAGATTCGAAAATTTTGATTTTAGGGAGCTTTCCTTCCGTTATTTCGAGAAGGGAAGGCTTTTATTATATGAATCCGCAAAATCGTTTCTGGAAGGTTTTAGGTACTGTTTTGAATGAAAACTTTTCTTGTTCTATCGAAAATAAAAAAATCCTTCTTAAAAAACATAAAATCGCTCTTTTCGATGTCGTTAAAAGTTGTGAGATAAAAGGTTCGCAGGATTCTGAGCTTGTTTTGAAAGCATATAACGATATTTTATCTCTTGTAGAAAACAGCGATATAAATGCCATTTTTCTTAACGGGACAAAGGCTTTCAATTTATTTGACAAGAAATTTTCCGATATTAAAATCAAATATTTTAAAATGCCTTCAACGAGTTCCGCTAACGCTAAGTTTAATTTAGAAAAATTAATATCGGAATGGATTAAAATTTTAAAATTTTTGTAAAATTAAGTCGGAAATTTTCTTTAAAGTATCGACTTTTTTATTTGTTTGTTATATAATATAATAAATTACAGTAATACTTTGTCTTTATTGTAATAAAATATATTAGAATGATCGGAGGAAGGAATATGGGATTTTTTGATAAGTTAAAAAATATGTTTAAAGGTAAAAAGGAAGAAGAAGTAAAAACAGAAACCGAAAACAAAGAGAGTTGCTGCTGCTGTGACAAAGAAAAGGCAGTCAGAAGCGAAGAAGGTTCGGCAGGAGAAGAAGGCGGCGGTGACTAATTAAAATTTTTAATAGAAAGAGGCGATCGCCTCTTTTTTATTTAACTTATTCCATGATTTTATAGATTTAAGTAAATTGATATCTAACAATATTTGACTGAAAAGTATTAAAAATTTATAATAAAAAAATAAAGAAATTACTTTAATTAAAAAGGGGAGTTTGTTATGACAAAAAACAATATAGACAATACCGCATTTTATAATCTTACTTACGGTCTTTTTTTACTGAGTTCAAAAAATTCCGAAAAAGATAATGCTTGTATAATTAATACCGCAGTTCAGATTGCAGATAATCCAAAACTAATCGCTTTTTCCGTAAATAAAAATAACTATACACATTCAATGATTTCAAAAAACGCACAGGTAAATATATCATCGCTTACAGAAAAAACTCCGTTTGATATTTTTAAAAGATTCGGTTTTCAGAGCGGTAAAGATACAGATAAATTTTCAGATTTTCACGGCGCAGTCAGAACCGATAACGGCATGTACATTTTATCGGATTATATTAATGCTTATTTTTCTCTTAAAGTCATTAAAGATATAGACTGTTCGTCTCATACTCTATTTATAGCAGATATCGAAGAAGCCGTAAAAGTTTCCGATGAAAAATCCGTTACGTATTCTTATTATCAATCTAATATTAAACCTAAAAATAAAGAAAGTCAGAAAAAGGGTTATGTCTGTACAGTTTGCGGATATGTGTATGAAGGGGAACCTTTACCGGAAGATTTTATTTGTCCGTGGTGTAAGCACGACGCAAGTTATTTTAAAAAACTCTGATAATTTTATTTTTTTTATATTTTAGATAATCAATAAAAAAGCAGGTTTTACCTGCTTTATTTATTTTCTTTTTCTTATAATTCTAATATTCAACTTTTTAACTTTTATGAATAAGAAAGATATCAATGCTCCAAGTGAAGCTAAAACTAAAACCGAAATTGCTGTCATTATTATTAAAAAGTTCTGTGTGTAAATGAAGTTTTGTTTTCCGTTTAATACAACATTTTTGTTTTCGTTGTGATCGGGTATAATATCGTTTGGCGTATTATCTCCGCCATCTGTTCCGGGATCAGGTATAGGTTCAGGCTCCGGTTCGGGCTCGGGCTCGGGCTCAGGTTCGGGCTCAGGTTCGGGCTCAGGTTCAGGCTCGGGCTCCGGTTCGGGCTCGGGCTCAGGTTCGGGCTCAGGTTCGGGCTCGGGTTCCG
>CALVMC010000001.1 GCA_944342015.1 uncultured Clostridia bacterium | reverse complement strand
GTCAAAAGACAATGATTTGACTCGAATTGGGGATTGTCGATATTGCAAAGTACAGGGAGATAAAAATATAAATATATAAAATTAATGAGTGGAAGATTTTGAGATAAAAATTCTTTAATAAAATTATGCATAATTTTTAAGGAGAATAAATTATGGAAAAAGTAAATTGCCCAATATGTGGCAAATTAATAGATGACGACCCTTATACAGATTGCCCATATTGCGGGTGGGGATATACAGGTGCAGAAGAGGCTTTTGAAGACGACGAACGTGAGCCTTGGAACTTAATGTCAAAAGGCGAAGCCAAAGAGTTATTAAAAAAGGGATTAAATGTATGGGGAGAACCGCTTCCTAAAAAATTATAAACATATATTTTGAGTTAAACGCTTGAACAATTTAAAAACGGAGTTAATCCGTCAAAAGACAATGATTTGACTCGAATTGGGGATTGTCGATATTGCAAAGTACAGGGAGATAAAAAAATAAATATATAAAATTAATGAGTGGAAGATTTTGAGATAAAAATTCTTTAATAAAATTATACTTAATTTTTAAGGAGAATAATTTATGGAAAAAGTAAAATGCCCGATATGTGGTACATTGATAGATGACGATAGTTATACCGACTGTCCATATTGTGGATGGGGATATACAGGTGTTGAAGACATTTACGAAGAAGACGAGATAGAAGATTGGAATTTAATGAGCAAAAAGCAAGCAAAGGAATTGCTTAAAAGCGGTAAAAATGTTTGGGGAAAACCGCTTCCTAAAAAATAGAGTTAACAGCTAAAAATTAAATTTAAAAAGGTTTAACCTTTTTTCAATAAAAAGTGTGATATAATAGTAGAATAGAGATTTAGGCACTGCTTTGCGGCAGTGTTTTTTCATATCGATAGCACTGCTTTTTGCGGTGCTTTTTTTATGCCAAAAAGGAGAGAAGCGGCAAATGTTAAACGAGAGACAAAAGGCGTTTTGCGAGCATTATGCCGCTTGTCTTAATGCGACAGAGGCGGCGAAGCGTGCAGGATATAATAAAAAAACAGCGTATTCGATTGGGAGCGAGAACCTGACGAAACCTGAAATAAAAAATTATATTGACGAGCTTATAAAAAAAGAACAAGAAAAGCGCATAGCAACAATGGACGATGTCTTTAAATTTTTATCCGATACCATGCAAAACGCAAGCGAACGCACAAACGACAGATTAAAAGCGGCGAGTCTTTTAAGCGAGTTATTAACAGCAGGAAGTGAGAGTGATAGCGACACTATTAAGGTCGTTGTCGAGAAAAAGGTGGTCGATTTGAGCGGAGGAAGTGAGGAAAATGCGAGAGATTAATTATAATCCGATTGTGCCGCAGCCGTTCGCTCCACTTTAAAGGCAATAAAAAAACTTCCTGCTTATGCCGTTCGTGGCAATTTTAAAACCCGCTTAATTGCAGGTGGGTGTGCTGTTTGCAGTCGCTGTTATCGCTCATAACGCCGGTATATTGACTTGCGACTTACATTGAGTTGCAAAACTCCGCTCTCCCTTTTAAATACTGTGGTTATAAATAAACCAGTACACGAACACAGAAGGAAGTTCCTACTTATAGTATAAACCATAACGCATTAAATTGCAATACCGTTTTTGAAATTTGCAGGGAAATTTTGAGAGTAATTAAGTTGTAAAATTTTACTTTTATTGATATAATTATTTTAAATTTTTAACTTTTCGCAGAGGTATTATGACTTACAGTCAAAAAGTGCGCTCCTGTCTCTTTTCTTCATTTGAACACAATTTGCAGGCCGAGAGAGCTTTTTTGTACGGAGCGTTTAAAGCGACAGGAGAGATTACGATTACCAATAAAGGTAAATATTTAAGCATAAAGAGTTTTAACTTCGATTTCTTGCGCTTTATTTCTACTCTTATAAAAGAATTTAACGGGAGCGAAACGGAAATTGAAATTAAAAACGCTCCTTATCCTAATAAAGGTAAAATGTTTATTTTGAGAGTAAACGCTTATTCTTCGGATAAACTGTTAAACGGACTTTTTTTCTGTAAAGACGGTATTTACGATTTCAACGATACCGTTGCGCCTGAAATAAGCGGTGATACAGCGTCCTTTAAGGCTTTTATTAAAGGTATTTTCGCTTCTTGCGGAAGTATCTATATTCCCACAGGCGCAAAGGGTGAAAATGTTAAATCAAAGGGAGGATATCATTTAGAACTTTCCCTTAAAAGCAGAGCGTTTGCAGAAAATATAGTTTCTCTTTTAGCGTCTTACGATATAAGCCTTAAACTTATCGAAAGGTCAGACGAACACTTTATGCTTTATGCAAAAGACGGCGAAACAATAAAGGATTTCCTTGCTTTTATGGATTTATCCGACCTTGTAATAGAACTTTGCGAACTTATGCTTTCAAGAGAAATTTCAAAGGAAGCAAACAGACTTACCAATTGTAATATCGCCAATATTTCAAAAACCGTAGACGCTGCGGAAAAACAACTTAACGCAATTCTTTTTCTTAAAGAGAAAGGCGAGTTCGGCAGACTTTCAGAAAAACTCAGACATACTGCCGAACTGCGTCTTAACAATCCCGAAGCTTCTTTGGATGAAATTGCGACAATGCTTGGCGACGGTACAAAAAAAAGCGGCGTCAATCATAGGTTCAGAAAAATTATGGAACTTTACGAAAGCGTAAAGGAGGGAGAAAATGGGTGATTTCGTTCATCTTCACGTTCATACCGAATACAGCCTTTTAGACGGCGTTGCGAAAATTAAAAAACTGGTGGCAAAAGCCAAAAGTTTAGGTATGTCCGCTCTTGCAATTACCGACCACGGTAATATGTACGGCGTTATAAAATTCCGTAAAGAGTGTATTGCGGCGGGGATAAAACCTATTATAGGAAGCGAATTCTATTTCGTTGAAGATATGCGTGACAGAACGGAAGCAAGCAGAAAAAAACATCATCTTATTCTTCTTGCTAAAAATTACGAAGGTTATAAAAATTTAATGAAGCTGAGTTCTTTATCCTTTCTCGAAGGGTTTTACTATAAACCTTCCATCGATATGAACCTTCTTAAAAAATATTCCAAAGGACTGATTTGTCTTACCGCCTGTATTCAGGGCGCAGTTCCCAATTATCTTATTACCGGTCAGAAGGAAAGGGCTTACGAACACGCTGAAATTCTTAAAGATATCTTTAAGGACGACTTGTATATAGAACTACAAGACCACGGCCTCGAAGACGAAAAAAAGGCCCTTCCTCTTCTTGCAAAACTTGCAATGGAACTCGGTATAAAAACCGTTGCGACAAACGATGTCCACTATGTCGAAAAAACCGATAAAGAAATGCAGGACGTTATGATTTGCGTTCAGACCAAAAGCACGTTCAAAGACGATAACAGAATGATTTTCGACGCCGATAATCTTTATCTTAAAAGTTATGACGAAATGCTCTCTTTGTTCTCTTGGAACAGCGAAGCTGTCGAAAATACTTTGGAAATTGCCGAAAAATGTAATGTTGTTTTTCCCGAAAAACAAAAGTTGCTTCCTTTCTTTGTCGCACCCGATAATATGACGCCTGCCGAGTATTTAAGAAAACTGACTTACGAAGGACTTGAAAAAAGATACAAAACCGTTACAGAAGAAATAAGAAAACGAGCCGATTACGAACTCGATATAATTATCAGTTTAGGATTTGCCGAATACTTTCTTATTGTATGGGATTTTATAGACTTTGCTCATAAACACGATGTTCCCGTAGGGCCGGGAAGAGGCTCGGGCGTCGGAAGCATTGTTGCGTACGCAATAAAAATCACTTCTGTGGATCCGCTTAAATTCGATTTGCTTTTTGAAAGATTTTTGAATCCTGCAAGAGTAAGCAATCCCGACTTCGATATTGACTTCTGCTTCGAAGGAAGGGAAAAAGTCATAGATTATGTTTTCGAAAAATACGGTCGTGATAAGGTTTCTCAGATAATAACATTCGGTACCATGGCTTGTAAAGCCGCAATTAAGGATGTAGCAAGAGTGTACGGCGATATTCCTTACGAAGATATAAACAAGTTAAATAAGCTGATTCCCGGCGGCAAACTTTCGATAGAAGGTATTTTGGGCGTTCCCAAAGAATTTCCGCCCGATAAGAAAGACAAGCAGGAAGAATACGAAAAAATGCGTAATCAGGAAGTTATCGATTTATATAATTCCAACGCAGACGTAAAAAAAGTTCTCGATATGGCGTCAAAGGTGGAAGGACTCCCGAGAAATACTTCTATGCACGCAGCCGGAGTCGTTATCTGCCGTGACCCGATAAGCGAACACAGCCCGTTACAGACTAACGGCGGTATCGTCACTACTCAATACGATAAGGACGAAGTGGAAGGGCTTGGACTTCTTAAAATGGACTTTTTAGGTCTTCGTACTCTTACCGATATCGCTTTGGCTAAAAAATATGTCAAACAAATTCACGGCGTCGATATAGATTTCGAAAAATTAGGGTATGAAGATAAAAATGTTTACGACTTTATTTCAAAAGGCGATACCGTTGCCGTGTTCCAGCTTGAAAGCGAAGGAATAACTAAATTTATGACAGAACTTAAACCGGTTTGTATGGAAGAAATTATTGCAGGTATTTCCCTTTACAGACCCGGTCCTATGGCTTCTATCGGAAAATATATTTACAATAAAAACCATTCTGATAAAATCGAATACGACCATCCGTGGCTTGAAGATATACTGAAAGTCACTTACGGTTGTATAGTTTATCAGGAACAGGTTATGCAGATTGTTCAGAAACTCGGCGGCTTTTCTCTCGGAAGAGCGGATGAAATGAGAAGGGCGATGTCCAAAAAGAAAAAGGACAAAATGGAACAGGAAGAAAAAGTTTTTATTTACGGCTGTGACGCCGTTCCCGAAGTCAGAAACCAAAACGGTGAACTTGTTACCGTAGCTCAGGCTGCCGTTGACGGCGCTATTAAAAGAGGTATTCCTTTGGAAGTAGCGAAAAAGGTCTATAAAGAAATGAAGGATTTTGCCAGTTACGCTTTCAATAAATCTCACGCAGCGGCTTATGCCGTCATTACCTACGAAACCGCTTATATCAAAAATTATTATCCCGTGGAATATATCGTTGCCGTTATTAATAACAGAATTACCAAAGTAGAAGAAGTGTCGCATTATGTAAATCATTTGCGCAGTAAAAAAATCAAAATACTTCCGCCCGATATAAATAAAAGCGAAGGAGCTTTCACGATTGAAAATAATTCGGCAAGGTTCGGACTTATGGCGGTTAAAAACGTAGGAGAAAAATTTATAGAAAATATCGTTGAAGAAAGAATTAAAAACGGAGATTATACCGGTTTTCAGAACTTTATGTCAAGAATCGATACTTCCTGCGCTAATTCCCGTATGATTCAAAGTCTTATTTTTGCAGGCGCCTTCGATACTTTCGGCAAGAGCAGAGCGTCATTAATCTGCGCAGTCGACAGTCAGCTTAAAATCGCAAGTGAAAACAGAAAATCAAGACTTTCGGGGCAGATGTCCCTTTTCGATATGATGCCGGATATTGACAAGGGGAGCGAAGAACTTCCCGATGTAAAAGAGTATGAAACATTGGAAAAATTACACTACGAAAAAGATGTTCTGGGTATCTATCTTTCAGGTCATCCTCTCGACGCTTATTTCGGAAGGGAAAAGGAAATTAATTTTACTACCGATAAAATAAATAAAAATTTACTAATAGAACTCGGAGCCTCTTTTGACGACGAAGAGGGCGACGGGGAAGAGACGGAAAACAATGTTTCGGAAGATTTTGATTCTTATCCTAAAACCAAAAATAAGTTCGTTACGGCAGGCGGAATTATCAGTAATATTCGGAAAATGTCAACTAAAAAAAATCAGCCCTTCGTTGCAGGAGAACTAGAAGACTTTAACGGAACTTTGAGTTTTATTTGCTTCCCCGCAAATTACGAAAAATTTAAATCCCTTCTTGTTCAGGACAATATCGTGAAAATGAGCGGCTTTCTTACCCTTGACAGCAGGGGGGATGAAGATTATAAAATACAGCTTCAAGTCAACAAAATCGAACTTTGGGAAGAGTCTAAAAATAAACCTGCAAACACAAAAACGGTTAAAGAAAAAATTTATATCAATTTTAACGGCGACGATATCCTTTTCAGTAAAATTATGAAACTTTTGAACGAGTTTAAGGGGGATACTCCCGTTTTAATCCAAAACAATAATAAACTTCTCGACAGCGGAGTAAAAGCAGATAACTGTTGGTCGCTTATTAACGCACTAGAAGAACTTGTAGGAAAAAATAATTTGATAGTTAAATAAATTAAATTTTAATTAATAAATTACTTGCAAAATATTTTTCTTTTTATTTGCTTTTTTAAAGGTAAATAAAACCGATAACCATATATGTATTTTTGTTGCATTTATGCTTTTTATTTTATTTATTTGAATAGTTATTTTTATTTAATTATGAATATAAATATTTAATATAAATATATATCTTTTGCTTGTTATAGTAAATAAAATATGTTATAATTAAAAAAAATCTTGTGGGGGTTGTAACAATGGCTTTTGATAATTCCGAAGTTAGATTTGAGATCAAAGACAGCTTGGGTACTCTTTCCGAAACCAGCCGCGGTTGGAAAAAACAGCTTAATTTCGTAAGTTGGAGCGGCAACGACGCTAAGTACGATATCAGAGAATGGTCGCCCGATAATCAGAAAATGGGTAAAGGCGTTACTTTAACGAAAGACGAACTTTTGAAATTGAAAGAAATTCTGAACGGCGTAGAGCTGTAATTTGCAGTTCGAAATCAAGCGCGGATTTATTCCGCGCTTTTTCTTTTACACCCTTTATTTTTTCACGGAATACTTTATAATGTGAGAATTTTTTTACATTTATGGCGATAAATGTAAATGATTTATTTGATTTTTTTGTATTTTAGGCTTATAATATCACTAATTTTTGTTTGGAGGAGTAAATATGTCAGGTATTAATTGGGCTGCAACTATGTCTGAATACGGGTACCTTCTTTCTATTGCCCTGATACTTTTGTTCTCCAAAGTTTTCGGACTCATTATAAGAAGATTGGGATTTCCTCAGGTGCTCGGCGCAATTATCGCAGGTCTTATCTTAGGACCTCTTTGTCTTGGCTGGGTTGTGGATACCGAAAATCAACTTTTTAAATTTCTTGCCGAAATCGGCGTTATTATGATTCTTTTTTCCGCAGGTATCGAAACCAATCTTAAAGATATCAAAAAGAACGGTATTCCGTCCATTGTTATAACTATTTGCGGCGTTGTTTTCCCTGTCGGATTAGGTTTTATTGTCGCAGCCTGCTTTAACGGCGGCTTTGTCAATATGACAGGGCAGCAGGCACTCCAAAATACCTTTTACGGCGTAATTCTTGCAGCAACAAGCGTCAGCATTTCCGTAGAGGCTTTAAAAGAATTAGGAAAACTTAAAAGCAAAGTCGGAAATTCCATTGTTGCCGCAGCCATTCTCGACGATATTATAGGTATTATTATTCTTGCCGTTGTTTTGAGTTTCCACAGCGGTGACGTAAGCGTCGGAACGGTATTCTTGAATTTTCTATACTTTGCTCTTATTGCAACTGCTCTCGGAGTTATATGCTATTTCTTCTTTAAATGGTTGGAAAAGAAAAATAATCATACAAGAAGAATTCCCATTTTCGGTCTTGTTATGTGTTTCGCTTTTTCCTTTATTGCAGAACTTTTCGGTATCGCAGATATTACGGGAGCTTATATTGCGGGTCTTATACTGTCCGGCTTTAAAAATTCATCGGAATATGTGGAAAGAAAAATCGATATAAATTCATATATGTTTTTCAGTCCGATTTTCTTTGCGTATATAGGTATCAGTATTTCTACCGAAAACTTCGATTTAAGTCTTATCTGGTTCGGTATAGCTCTTGTTGCGGTAGGTCTTGTTTCCAAAATAATCGGTTGCGGGCTCGGGGCGAGAGTTTGCGGTTATTCCAATATGGATTCGCTGAGAGTCGGTATAGGTATGATGTCAAGAGGGGAAGTAGCTTTGATTGTCGCACAAAAAGGTGTGGATTACGGTCTTATCGATTCTTCGTATATGCCCGTTATAATTATTCTTATTGTCGCAAGTTCCATTCTTACTCCGATATTTCTTAAACTTACTTACAGAAAAAGCGATTTGCTTGTTCCGCCTTATGAAAGCCAATCGAATATCGTAGACAATATCAATGTAAGAGACGCTCTGGACGGATTTCCCATTATTACCCGTAAAAAGGTAATAAATAATCCGCAGAATAATAATAAACCTTTGAAACTTCACGAAGATTACAGCTCTTTTAAAAACGGAAAAATTGCAGATAAGTCTGTTTCTTTTAAAGAACCTTTAAATCAACCGTCTGAATTTTCTCAATCCGATAATGCTCAAAGTTCTGATAACGGTTCAGTTAAAGGTTTGAATTCCGATAAAAACGATACAAAATAATTTTAAAATTATTTTTTTCAGTATATATTATTATAAAAAAAAAGAGATAAATTGATATCTCTTTTTTCTTTCAATACCTTTTTTAATACGAAATTATTCGCATTTTACAAAGCTTGTATTGTTACAGTGCGGGCAGGGCGGCATTTTGTCTTCTGCTCCGAGTCTTAAATCTGTACCGCAATTTGTACAGCTGTAACATCCTTTTCCGGGCTTTTCACCGGTGTGACAAGTGTAATTACTGGACATGTATTGTTCCTCCTGATTTTTGTTTAGACATAAGTCTGTTATTAGTATTATCATAAGTAAAATTTTTATTCTTTTTATTACGATTTTGATTTTATTATTTTTAATGCGGTTTTTGTCATTTTTTTATTTTTCCAAAGTAAATTTATATATAGCACGACTTTATTGCAGTTCAGTTAAAATCAGACTAATGATTGAATTTTAAAATATTATTACAAATAAAATATTTTTTGAATATATTATATTGTTAAAGTTGCGCTTAAAAATCAGCTATGGTTTAAAGAGATAAATAATTTGCGTGAGGGAGGTTATTGTGGCGAAAAGAAAAGGCGAAGTCGATTATGAGCAATTTTATCTCAAAAATTATGATAAAAATTTTAAAAAAAAATTCGAGAAAAGAAGAGTAGCTCCCGAACATATTGAAATTGTTTCCGTTCCCGTAATCGGAGATGTGAAAATTAAAACCGACGACGCTATTGTAACATACCCGGAAGCTACCGTCAAAAATTCCGATTATTCCGACCGCTATGAGGTAGTAGGAATGGAAAACGGGAAAATTAATTTTTCCGGTTCGGTTTCCGATGTGAAATTTAATAATCAAAAAAACCGATTGTATGCTTTAAAAAGTGCAGATTCAAAAAACACAAAAAAACAGCGTGCTAAAAAATCGAAATTCCGTTCCGCTTTATATGCTTTACTTTTAATCGTTATTTGCTTTTGCGCCACTTTACTGAGCTGCGATTTCCTTACGGGAGGAAAGGTAATGAGCGAAGTTACCAGTGCAGTGCTCTTTAATCAGAAGGAATATTACAGAGTTTATTATGCTGTACAGATGTTCGAATTCAGTAGTTTGACAGAGGCGCAGTCGGCTTCCGATGAAATCAGAGAAAAAAACGGAGCGGGATATATTCTGAAAGACGGTAACGGTTATCTTGTTTTAGGCGGTATTTATAAAAACAGAGAAGACGCCGAAAGTGTAAGAAAAAATCTTGCAAACGACAGTTTCACCGGTTCTGTCGTCTTTTCCGTTCCGGTAAAAAATATTTCCGTTTCTTTATTTCCCGAGGATGTTCAATCGGAAGCCGAACTCGCTTTTAAATATTTTTTTGCGGTTGCAGATAAACTTTATGAAATTTCAAACGATTTGGACAAAGGTCTGACCGATGAAGAAACGGCTGAATCGAACATAAAAAATCTTCTTAAAAATCTTTCGGTGCTCGAAGAAAACTTTAATAACAAGTCTTCTCTTTACGAAACAAATGTGGAAGTTATAAGATTCAAAGCTCAGCTTAATGCAGTTGTCGCCTCTGTGGAAAATCTTTTGAATACGGCAATTTCACGCCCTAATCTACTATGCGATATCAGGTATACTGTGGCTCTTATTGTTGTTACCACCCGTTCGTATTCGGAAACAAAATCCCAATCATAAAAAAATTGAATTTTAGCCTTTCAAAAACTTGCCTAATCCATAAGATTTATATTAAAATATTTATGAGGTAAGAATTATGATTAAAATAGGTATTTTAGGTTACGGTAATATCGGCAGAGGAGTTGAACTTGCCGTTAAAAATGCTCCCGATATGGAATTAGTCGCTATTTTCAGCAGAAGAAAAGGTCTTAAATCCGTAAGCGGGACGGTTTGTGAAATAATCGATAATTTGGAAGCTTATGTCGATAAAATCGACGTTCTTATTCTTTGCGGAGGTTCGGCTACGGATTTGCCTGTTCAAGGACCTATAATGCTTAAATATTTTAATACTGTCGACAGCTTCGATACCCATGCTAAAATCCCCGAATATTTTGACAGAATGAATCAAACAGGCAAAAACAGCGGAAAGTTAGGCGCTATATCCATAGGTTGGGATCCCGGTCTTTTCTCTCTTATGCGTGTTATGTTCGATTCGGTTATGGGCGGCAAATTCTATACCTTCTGGGGCAGGGGCGTAAGTCAAGGTCACAGCGACGCCATAAGGAGAATAGAAGGAGTCAAAAAAGGTATTCAATATACCGTGCCGGTAGAGGAAACGGTTAAAGAAGTTAAGGACGGTCTCAATAAAACTTATACTGCAAGGCAAATGCATACAAGAGAATGTTATGTCGTCGCAGAAGAAGGAGCCGATCTTGCACAAATCGAAAACAGCATTAAATCCATGCCTAATTATTTTGCGGATTACAATACTACCGTTCATTTTATTTCAGATAAGGAATTCGATGAAAATCACAACAAAATGCCGCACGGCGGTATGGTTATAGGCAGTTGCTTTACCAATTCCAAAAATAAAGAAATTACCGAATTCAAGTTAACTCTCGACAGCAATCCTGAATTTACGGCACTCGTTCTTGTCGCTTATGCAAGAGCAGTATACAGACTTTCAAAATGCGGTATCTCGGGAGCTCTTACGGTGCTCGATATTCCCTTTAAACTTTTAAGCCCCGAAGAAAATTCCGTTTTAAGAGAAAAATTACTTTAATTAAAATATTTTTAAGTAAAATTTATTAAAATTCCGTATTTAATTACAGTACGGAATTTTTTACGCTTATTTGTCAAAAATTATCTGTTAAGGTGAAAATGTATAAATTACCCGAAAATTGGCTGAGCGAACTGAAAGCAAAAAATAACATTGTCGATGTAGTTTCGTCTTATGTCAAACTTAATAAGACAGGTAGCAATTACTTTGCAAACTGTCCTTTCCATAAAGAAAAAACTCCGTCTTTCTGCGTTAATGAAGACGGTCAGTTTTATTATTGTTTCAGTTGCCATGTCAGCGGCGATGTCATAGGTTTTGTCAAAGAATATGAAAATCTTACATTTATGGAAGCCGTTAAAAAACTTGCTTTAAGAGTAGGGATGACTCTTCCTTCCTTAACTTCCGACGACAAGTATGCAGAAATAAAAAAGGAGAAAGACACTCTTTATTCTCTTATGGTTGAATGTGCCCGTCATTATCATAACAATCTTCTTACCGATAAAAGAGCTTCCTCAGCCCGCGAATATTTACAGAACAGGGGGGTAGGGCTTCCTTTGATTAAAAGGTTCGGTCTGGGGTTCAGCGTCGACTCTTCGGAAATAGTTTCCTTTTTGGAAAGTAAAGGTTTTAGCCTTGAACAAGGAGTTAAAGCAGGAGTTCTTGAATTTAAAAACGGAAAATATTCCGACGCACTTTCAGAAAGAATTATTTTTCCCGTCTTGGATATTCTCGGTCAGGTAGTCGCTTTCGGCGGCAGAGTTATGGGAAAGACTAAGTTCGCTAAATACAAAAATACCAAGGAAACTTCGATTTTTTCAAAAAGCAACAATCTTTACGGTATCAATCTTGTCAAAAAACTTAAACAGACCGAATCGGTTACGAGTCTTATTATCGTTGAAGGTTATATGGATGTAATAGCTTTGCACAAAGCAGGTATTCAAAATGTCGTTGCAAGTATGGGTACTGCGCTTACTTCCGAACAGATAAGACTTATGAAAAGGTTTACTTCGAATATTTTTATAAGTTATGACGGCGATTCGGCAGGACAAAACGCTACTTTAAGAGGACTTCGTCTTTTAAAAGAAGAAAACGCAGATGTTAAAGTTCTTTCCCTTCCCGAAGGGTTGGATCCCGACGACGTTATAAAAAAATCAGGTAAAGAAGGATATCTTAAATTAATCGACGAAGCACTGCCTTTTACGGAATTTATAATAAAAAACATCGCTATGAAATTCAATACCGATACTCCCGACGGCAAAGCCAAATTCGCTAATGCCGCTCTTGAAGAACTTTCCAAATTAAGTTCTTATTCGGAAAAAGAAGTTTATCTGCCTTTGGTTCAGAAAATTTCAGGTATATCTTTCGATGTTTTAAGAAGACAGCTTTATGACGGCGAATTTGTAATAAAAGACATTAATTATAACGACAATTTAAGCAGAGATAACGAAAAAGCTTTTGAAAAAGCAATCAAATTTATTTTATATTGTGCTTTGACAAATAAAAAGTTTTACGATAAAAGCTCCGACATATCTTCATTTATTAATAACGACGCCTATTTGGAGATATATACTCTTATTGAACAGTTCTCTTCCGAAGGAAACATAAATCCTTCAAAAATTGCGGAAGCTACCGCTTTTAAAGATGTTTTGGAAGACATTTTGAGTAACGGCGGGCAGGGTGTTTCGGAAGAAAACGAAAAAAATTATTACTTTGACTGTTTAAAGCTGGTTAAGGAAAACGACGATAAAAAAACCATTCAAAATTTATTTAAAATGTATAACGGAGAAATAGACGCAGAACGGAAAAAACAAATTTTAAAAGAAATACAAAAATTAACAAATCCGTCATCAGGGAGGAGAAATGATTAAAGTTAAAGACAAAACCGTACTTAATGCAGAAAAGCAAATTAAAGCTGAAAAAAAAGCAGTTAAAAAAGCGGAAAAAGAAGCAAAGAAACAGGAAAAACTAATTAAAAAAGCAAACGGCAAAAACGAAAGTCTTTTACAAAAAGACGATAATTTCGCTTCTTATAAAGAGAAGGTTGAAAATGTTTCTGTTTCCGAAACAAAAACTCAACTTGTAAAAAATGTTTTATCAGATGTAAAACAGGCTCAAAAGAAGACCGGTACTTTCGATGCAACAAGGAAGCAGAATGACTCAGTGCAGAATATCAAAGGCGAAAAAACAGAGAAGACTTCCAAGTCCGTCAATAATGCAGATAGTAATATTGAAAGCGTGAAGAAGAAAACCGACTCCGTTTCAAAGAACGGTGTAGGCAGTTCGTCAAAAAAGGCATCTTTGAAAGATAAAGCTCAGAATGAAAAGAAGGCAGAAAGTCTTTCTGAAAAAAAATCAGAAGGGAGGGTTTCTCAAAGTTCATCGAAAGCTTTCGATAAAAAAACAGATACAAAAGCCTTAAAAGATAAAAACCAATCGGAAGTTTCTGACTCTCAACCGGTAAAGAAATCTGAAAGCAACACGGTCGTTAAAACAAAAAACAGCCCGTCGAATAAAAAGGATAAGACTGATACGAAATCGGCGTCGGATATCAAAGTAAACGAAAAAGGCAATTCGGATAAAAAAGGAGAAGTCAATAAAACAACGCAGAATAATAAATCTTCGTCAGCCGATAAGGCGTCTGCCGATAATTCCGTATCGAAAAAGAGTAAAGATACTGCCGATAAATCAAAATCCGCAGCTTTGGAAAAATCTGATTCCACAGGCGAAAAAGTTAATAGTAAAACCGTCTCTTCCGAAAAGAAAGAGGGCAAAAAAGATATTAAATTACCTGCTTCAAAAACTCAATCGGTTAATAAATCCTCGACAAAAACTCAGTCTTCAAAAACAGGTTCTAAAATTTCCGAACAGGACGCTAAAAACAAACAACAGAATTCTAACGAAGAACTTACCGAACAACAAATTACCGAACGGAAAATCGCCGAAGTAAGGCAAAGTTTATTCAATTCCGAACTCAACAAACTAGTTCAGTCAGGCAAGCAAAAAGGAGAACTTCTCGAAGAAGATATTATGGCCAAGCTTGAACATATCGGGGCTACTGCCGATGAGCTCGAAACGGTTTATAAGGTTCTCGAAGAAAACGGTATATCCATTAAAAGCGGTGCGGACGACGACGAAACGCTGGAAAAAATTATGAACGAAGTCAATGTGGACGACAGCGTTAAAATGTACCTTAAAGATATAGGAAGAGTAGCCCTTCTTACTTCGGACGAAGAAAAAGAACTGGCTCAGCGTATGGCGGAAGGAGACGAGGAGGCTAAAAACAGATTGAGTGAAGCCAATTTAAGATTGGTTGTTTCTATCGCCAAAAGATATGTGGGAAGAGGACTTCAATTTCTCGACTTGATTCAGGAAGGGAATTTGGGACTTATCAAAGCTGTTGAAAAATTCGATTATACGAAAGGCTTCAAATTTTCCACTTATGCAACCTGGTGGATAAGACAAGCCATAACAAGAGCCATCGCCGATCAGGCGCGTACAATCAGAATTCCTGTTCATATGGTTGAAACCATTAATAAACAGGTCAGAGTTTCGAGAAATCTGCTTCAAGAACTCGGCAGAGAACCCACTCCGCAGGAAATTGCCGACGTTATGAAAATCAGCGTTGAAAGAGTTCTTGAAATTCAGAAAATAGCTCAGGACCCGGTATCTCTCGAAACGCCTATCGGTGAGGAAGAAGACAGTCATCTCGGCGACTTTATCGAGGATATCAACGCCGTTTCCCCATCGGATGCGGCTGAACAGCGCATGCTTCGTGACCAGCTTAAACAAGTTCTTTCTACTCTTACCGCAAGGGAAGAAAAGGTTATTATGTTAAGATACGGTCTTGAAGACAACCGTGCCAGAACTTTGGAAGAAGTCGGAAAAGAATTCAATGTTACAAGAGAGAGAATAAGGCAGATCGAAGCTAAGGCTTTAAGAAAACTAAGACATCCTAACAGAACGAAAAGACTTAAAGATTTTACGGAAAAACAGTAAATTAATGGTAATTAAACTTTGTAAGCGTCTTAAAAAAATTTATGATATGGCAAACCGTGAAAATGTTATTGCCGATATCGCAACAGATCACGGATATCTTGCAGTCGAATTTCTTTTGAAAGATAAGGCGCAAAAGGTAATTGCCACCGATATAAGCGAAAAAAGTCTTTCTAAATGCAAATTGCTTGCTGAAAAGCTTTCTTTATCGGATAGAATCGATTTAAGATTAGGGGACGGTTTGGCTCCTCTTAATGAAAACGAAGCCGATTTAATTATTATTTCAGGTTTAGGAGGACTCAATATAATAAAAATGCTCGATGAGTCTTATAAATGTTCTAAATACATTTTTGCGCCTCAGAATAACGCTGTCAGACTCAGAGAAAAAATTTATTCTTCGCAACTTGTAATAATTAAAGATGTGAAAGTTTTGGATAAAGGTATTTTTTACGATATAATTTATGCCGAAAAGGGAAACGCTTCTCTATCCGAGTATGAAAAGTATTGGGGTAAAAATACCCTTGAAAACAAAGATTTCGAATTATATTGCAATAAAATTAAAGATATTGCAAAAAAGGTCAAGGCTCAAAGTCCTTGTTCAAAAAAAGATAAATTTTTCGATTATATATTAGGATTACTAAAATGAATGTACAGGAATTACTTACTATATTAAATGAAATGGCTCCTTTCGAACTTGCAGAAGATTACGACAACTCAGGACTTGTGGCAGGGGTTAAAAATGCAAGCGTAAATTCGGTATTGGTTTGTCTCGATGCAACGCTTGACATTTTGAAGTATGCGGTTCAAAATAATATAAATACCGTATTAA
This sequence comes from uncultured Clostridia bacterium, assembly GCA_944342015.1. Taxonomy (GTDB): domain Bacteria; phylum Bacillota; class Clostridia; order Christensenellales; family CALVMC01; genus CALVMC01. The sequence continues at coordinate 394,647 of CALVMC010000001.1, read as the reverse complement.
CTCATCATCCGCTTGTATTTAAAGCAATTAAAAACTTTGACGGAAGCGAAGAAAACGAATTGACTTTTGCTCTTAAATACTCCCTTAATATTATTGCTTTTCATACTAATGCAGATGCAGTTTTTATGGGAAAAGCCTTTTGTGATAAAGCGGGATTTAAATATCAAAAAAACATCGATAAATTCGGAGCGCTTGCTTCTTATGAAGGGCAGTTATCCGAACTTAAAAAATGTCTTTTCAATATCGATAAAAATCTTAAAATCGTAGGTAATGCCGGTAGTGTTAAAAACTTATTGGTTTATACGGGTGCAGGCGGAAGAGATGAGGAAATAATCGATAATGCCGTCCGCTGCAATGCAGACGCAATTATTACTTCCGAACTTAAACATAGCATTGCTTTGAATGCCTTAAAGAGAAATATTATTATCTTCGAAATAGGTCATTACGAGAGCGAAATACATTTTGTCGATTATATGGTCAAAAATTTAAATTTAAAAAATATTCCGGTTATTCCGGCAAAGTCTTCATCGGTTTATTCCGATTGAATTTGGAGGGAAAATGAATATAAAACCATTGTTAGATTATCAGGAAACGGATAAAAAACTTTATGATTTGGAAAACGAACTTCGCAATTCCGATCAGGCTAAAGAATATTTCAGCGTGAGTAAACTTCTCGGCGCCGCTCAAAGCGAATTGTTGTCTTATGAAAATAAAGCAAAAGAATTAATCAACGGATTCGACAAAACTCAAAATAATATGAATAATTGCGAAAAGGAACTTGCCGAAATAGAAGCCAATCTTAACGGAATGAATAAGGAAGATTTTTCAGAAATTAACTTCTATCATAAAAAGACCGAAAAGCTTTTAGCGGTTTTCGACAGCTTTGAAAAAGAAGGGAAAAAGTATAAAAAAGAACTTGCGGAAATTAAAGAAGGAATCCAAAAAACTTTGAAGCAAGGTCAAATGCTTAACGAGAAAATGAAATCGGCAAAAGCTGCTTACGACGAACTTAAAAAAAGCATAACTCCAAAAGCCAACGAACTTATGCAAGAACTTGAAAAAATGGAGAAAAACGTTGACGCAAGAGCCCTTGCAGTCTATAAAAAACTCAGAAAAGACAGAAAACTTCCCGCAGTCGTAAAATACTCTGACGGCAGATGTATAAGATGCGGTATGGATATCGCAAACGATATGAAAAACAAACTTCAATCAAGCGGGGATTGCATCGAATGTCCTAACTGCGGCAGAATAGTTTATGTGGAGTGATTAAGTTGAATATGAAAAAAATTTATTTAGATAATCAGGCGACAACATCGTTGGATTTGCAGGTTTTTGAAGCTATGACTCCTTATTTTACCGATATTTACGGTAATGCAAGTTCGCAACATCAGTTCGGAAGGGAAGCTTTAAAGGGAATCGATAAGGCAAGAGAGCAAACTGCAAAGGCAATTAACGCTTCATCAAACGAAATTTATTTCACCGCATCGGGCAGTGAGTCAAACAACTGGGCTATAAAAGGTCTTGTCGCCGCAAACCGGAATAGAGGAAATCATATTGTTACAACCTCTATCGAGCATCCTTCTTTGATGCGCTCCTGCAAGTATCTTGAAGAGAAAGGGTACAAGGTAACATATTTACCTGTTGATAAATACGGTATTATAAATTTAGACGATTTAAAAAATGCAATTACCGATAAAACGGTCCTTGTTTCGGTTATGACGGCAAATAACGAAATAGGTTCTATTCAGGATATTGTCTCGATCGGTAAGTTTCTTAAAAGTAAAAATATTCTGTTCCATACCGACGCAGTACAAGCCGTGGGCAGTATCGATGTGGATGTCAAAGAAATGCAGGTTGACGCACTTTCCTTATCAGCCCATAAGTTCCACGGCCCCAAAGGCGTGGGAGCCTTGTATCTCAGAAACGGAGTGAAAATAGAGAAATTTATTTCGGGCGGCGAGCAGGAAAGGTCTTTGAGAGCAGGAACATATAATACTCCGGGTATCGTCGGCTTAGGAAAGGCAATCGAACTTGCCACAGGGCCTCAGGCTAAACAAACCAGAGAAAATATAAGAAAACTCAGAGATTATTTTGTAAGCGAAGTTCAATCGAAGATTTCAGATGTCATTTTTAACGGTCCTTGCGATCTTAATAAAAGACTTGCTTCTAACGCAAGTTTCTCATTTAAATTTGTAGAAGGGGAGTCTTTGCTCATGCTTTTGGATTTAAAGGGTATAGCGGTTTCAAGCGGTTCGGCTTGTTCTTCGGGAACCCTCGATCCGTCTTATGTCTTGCTTGCGACGGGACTGCCGGTGGAGTTTTCGCACGGGACAATAAGATTTTCGTTCGGAAAGGATAATACCAAAGAAGAAACAGATTATGTTATTGAAAATTTAATAGAAATAGTTGATAGATTAAGACAAATGTCGCCTTTATACAGCAAATAGGAGTTAATATGGAATACAGTAAAAAAGTTATGGAAACATTCGCTTCACCAAAGCATGTAGGAACTATCGAAAATGCAAGCGGAGTAGGAAAGGTGGGAAATCCGACTTGCGGGGATATTATGGAAATATCCCTTCTTATAGATGACAACGAGGTTATAAAAGACGCAAAATTTAAAACTTTCGGTTGTGCCGCTGCCATTGCTTCGAGTTCTATGGCTACCGATATGATTATCGGTATGACCGTTGACCAAGCTTTGAAATTGAAAAATAAAGATGTTGTAGAAAAGTTGGAAGGGTTGCCTCCGCAAAAAATTCACTGTTCGGTTCTTGCAGAGGAGGCAATCAAGCTTGCAGTCGAGGATTACAGGGCTAAAAAAACTAAAAAGTAATCTTAATTACCGTTTCTTTTTTATTTATTTCTCTTTCATTTAAGAGTATATTAAGCTTTCATTTACATATCCTACTATAAAAGGAGGAGATTATGAAAGGTTTGTTTATAGGAATAGCCGTCGGTATGATTGCTGCGGCAGCTGCAATGGAAAGTTCTAAAAAATGTATGGTTAAAAACGGTAAAAAATTACTTAAAAAAACTTTGGAAAATCTTGACTTGGAATAATTGCAGTGATTATATAGATAATTAAAAAAGCCTCTTAAAGAGGCTTTTGTTTTATATACTTATAATAATTTATTCAGACGCTTTTTCTTCTTTGTCTTTATCTTTTTCCTTGTCTTTATTTATTCCGAGAAAGTTTGACAGTTTGCTTGCCAAATCTTCGTCGCCGTTTTGTTCGGCTTCTTTTTCAATTAATTTAGTAACTTCGATTTCCAATACCCTTCTGCGGTTTATCTTAGTTACTTTTATGTTAAGATTTGCGTATGTGAAAGAATCTCCTTCAACGGGAAGTTTGCCGAGTTCTTCTATTACCCATCCGCTTAAAGTGGTCGAATCGTAATCGTTTTCGTCTATATCGTCCGGATTCATATTGAATTTTTCATAAAAATCTTCAATAGACATAGAACAGTTTACTATATACTTATCTTCGCCGATTTGCTTGACTTCCTCGATTACTTCGTCGGTTTCGTCCCATATTTCTCCGACAAGTTCTTCCAGAATATCTTCTATCGTGACAAGTCCTCTTGTGCCTCCGTATTCGTCTACTACGATTGCCATCTGATTTTTCCCTTTTTGAAGTTCTTTAAGTAAATCGTAGATTTTTGTAGTGGAGGTAGTATAAACTACATTTTGCATCAATTTGGATATCGTTAAATTCTGTTCGTCCGCTCTTTTGTAAAAATCTTTAAGAGAGACCATTCCTATAATATTGTCAATGGAATTTTTAAATACGGGTATTCTCGAATATCCGCTCTCGTTGAATATTTTCTTTAAGTTCTGCACTTTGTCATTGACATTAATTCCGATAATATCAACTCTCGGAGTTATTATCTCTATGACTTCAAGGTCGCTGAAAGATACCGCACTCTTTATAAGTTCGCCTTCGTGCTTTTCAAGACTGCCGTCTTCTTCGGCTTCTTCGACAAGAGTTATTATCTCTTCTTCGGCGGCAGAATCGTATTTTTTGGATTTAAACAACTTTGAAACTATTATTTTTATACCGGTAAACAGATAGTTTAATGGCCATAAAATTATATACATTACATAAATAAGGGGGCTTGAAAACAGGGCAATGGCTTCCGGATTTTCCTTTGCCAGGCTTTTAGGAGTTATTTCGCCGAATATTAATACTATTATTGTCGTAACTACCGTGGATACGGTTGCTCCTATATTTTCACCCAGACTGTGAGAAAACAATACCGTTGCAATAGTTGCTGCCGTTATGTTTACTATATTGTTTCCGATAAGTATTGTGGATATCAGTTTATCGTATTTGTTATAAAGTTTAAGCGCAAGTTCGGCTCTGCGTTTTCCTTTTTGGGCAAGATTTTTTATTTTCAGCTTGTTCATTACCGAAAAGGCTGTTTCCGTTGCCGAAAAGAAAGCCGAAAATAAAACCATTATAACAAACGTTATGCTTAAAGCCCATATGGAGCTGTCTGTCATTATTTTCTCCTTAAATTTAATTTAGGTTAAATTATATCAACTATAATATTTTTTGTCAAATTTAATTTGTTATATATAATTTATATTTTTATTTATAATTTATTTATTTTAGGTTATGACTAATATGTTATTATTTACTAAAAAACTATTTTTTTGTGTAAATTTATTTTATTAAAATGCTTGACTTTAATCGTTTTATCGATTATACTTGTAAAGTATTTATCCTTTACACCTTGCAAGGAGTTTTAAGTAATGGAACTTATAGATAAAGTTATTTACGGTAAATATCTTTCTTATTACGGGCAGCTCCTTACGGATAAACAGAGGGAAGTTTTAAAATTCTATCTCGATATGGATATGTCTTTATTTGAAATTTCCAAAGAATTAAATGTTTCGAGACAGGCTGTAAGGGATATTATTGTTCGTTCCACAGCTTTAATGAACGAATATGAAAAAAAACTTGCGCTTGTGAAAAAGAACGAAGAACTGCAAAAGAAAATTCTCGAAATTATAAATGAGTGCGATAATAAAAAAACTGTATCGGCTCTGAAAAACCTTTACGATTATACGGAGGTGAACTGATGGCGGCATTCAGCAGTTTAAGTGAAAAACTCGGTCATATTTTTTCTAAATTGAAAAATAAGGGAAAACTTTCCGAACTCGAAGTCAAACAAGCTTTAAGAGAAGTCCGTGTTGCTCTTCTTGAAGCCGATGTTAATTTTACAGTCGTCAAAAATTTTGTTCAGCGTGTCAGCGATAAGGCTGTGGGCGAAAAAATTTTTGAAAGTCTTACGCCCGACCAACAGGTTATAAAAATCGTCAACGATGAACTCATAGCCCTTATGGGAAGTACTCAAAGCAAACTCACTTTTTCCGATAAAAAAGTTTCGGTTTATCTGATGTGCGGTCTTCAAGGCAGCGGTAAAACCACAATGTGCGCAAAGCTTGCGCTGATGCTAAAAAAGCAAGGTAAAAATCCTCTTCTTGCAGCTTGCGACGTTTACAGGCCTGCGGCAATTAAGCAGCTTCAAGTTATGGGGGAAAAGGTAAAGGTTCCCGTTTTCGAAATGGGACAGGGTAATCCCGTAAAAATTGCAGAAAGCGCAGTTAAGCACGCAGAAAAAAATTCCCACGATGTCGTCATTATCGATACTGCGGGAAGACTTCATATCGACGACGAGTTAATGAAAGAACTTGAAAAAATCAAAGAAAGCGTTAAACCATGCGAAATACTCCTCGTGGTGGATTCGATGACAGGTCAGGACGCTGTTAATGTTGCCGAAACATTCAATTCAAGACTCGGTATTACAGGTTCTATACTTACCAAACTCGACGGTGATACAAGAGGCGGTGCGGCTTTATCGATAAGAGAAGTTACCGGTAAACCTATAAAGCTTTGCGGTATAGGCGAAAAACCCGAAGATATAGAGAATTTCTATCCGGACAGAATGGCTTCCCGTATTTTAGGTATGGGCGATGTTCTTACTTTAATTGAAAAAGCGCAGACAATAATCTCGGAAAAAGAGGCGCAGGAATTACAAAAGAAAATCCGTCAGCAAACTTTTACATTAGACGACTTTTTAAAACAATTCGATAATATCGGAAAAATGGGAAACATTCAGGAAATGCTTTCAATGGTTCCGGGGCTCGGAAATAAAATAAACGCTTCGAATATGGAAATAGACGAAGGGCGTATCAAAAAAATGAAGGCTATCATACAATCCATGACTCCTCTTGAAAAAACCGAACCCGAACGCATTAAATCGAGTCAGAAAAAAAGAATAGCCGCAGGAAGCGGAACAACTATTCAGGATATAAATCAGTTGCTTAAACAATTTGACAACACCAAACTTATGATGAAACATATGGCTAACGGCGGTGTAAAAAAATTCGGAAAATTACCGTTTTAAACGGAAATATGGAGGTTATATAAAAATGGCAGTAAAATTAAGATTAACAAGAATGGGAGCAAAAAAACATCCTACATATCGTATAGTTGCTATCGATGAAAGAAAGGCAAGAGACGGTCAGTATCTTGAAAAAGTAGGTTTTTATGATCCTAATAAAAATCCGGCAGAAGTCAAAATCGACGCAGAACTTGCAAAAAAATGGCTTAATAACGGAGCTCAACCCACTGATACCGTTCGTGCTATGCTCAAAAAAGCCGGGATAATAGAAAAGTAATACGGTGAAAATATGCGTGAATTAGTTGAATATATAGTTAAAGAATTAGTAGATAATTATGACGGCTGTTCTGTTGAAGTTGACGACGAAAACGCTCTAATTACCGTTACCGTAACCAAAGACGAAATAGGTAAGGTAATCGGAAAACAGGGCAGAATTGCCAAGGCAATCCGCACAATAGTTAAATCTGCAAGCAGAAACGGAAAAAAATATTTTGTAGAAATAAAAGAAGCTCAGGCTTAATATTATGAATTTAATTGAAATAGGGATAATTTTAAAACCGCAGGGAATTAAAGGCGAGATTAAGATTCAACCTAAAACCGATGATATTTCTCGTTTCAATAAACTTTCGTATATAATTTTAGACGGAGCGGAAAAAAAGGTTATCAAAGTGCGCACGATTGACCGTGCCGCTTTTCTTTTAATCGAAGGAATTTCCGACAGGAACGAAGCTGAAAAATTAAGAGGTAAAAGCATATTTGTTTATAGAAAGGATTCTGTCAAAAGTTCGGACAGATATTTTATAGACGATGTGATAGGCTGCTCGGTACTAGGGGAAAATTGCTGTTACGGAAAGGTAATTGAAATTATGAAAAACAAATTAAACAGAGATGTTTATGTTATTGAAAATAACGGCAAAAAAATTCTGTTTCCTTTTATTTCTTCTCTTGTTGTCTCTGTCGATATCGAAAATAAAATTATTAAGGTTGACGACAATATTTTCAAAGAGGTATCGGTTAATGAAGTTTAATATACTTACGCTTTTTCCCGAAGCCTATCTTCCTTTGCAGTCAGGAGTAATAGGAAGGGCTGTAAAGAAGGGTATAATCGCTCTCAATATAGTAAATATCCGTGACTATTCTTTGGACAAACATAAAAAATGCGACGATGCGCCATACGGTGGAGGAGCGGGTATGGTTATGACCGCTCAACCTTTGACCGATGCCGTAAATGCCGTGGATTCGGAAAGGAAAAGTAAAAGAATCTACCTGTCGCCAAAGGGTACACGACTTGACCAGAATAAGGTCAAAGAGTTAGCCGAATATGAAGAGCTGACTTTGGTTTGCGGTTGTTATGAAGGAGTCGATCAGCGGTTTATAGACGCAGAAATCGACGAGGAAATTTCCGTTGGAGATTATATACTTACGGGAGGGGAGCTGGCGTCGATGATTATAGTAAACGCCGTGTCGAGATTGAAAGACGGAGTTTTGGGAAATAACGAAACTACGGAAGAGGAAAGTTTTGAAAACTATCTTCTCGAATATCCTCAATATACAAAGCCGAGGGTGTATAACGGAATAGAGGTTCCCGATATCCTTCTTAGCGGAAATCACGAACTGATAAAACAATGGAGACTTAAACAAAGCGTAAGACTGACTCGCAAATTAAGACCGGATTTATACCGTAAATATTATAAAAATCGCAATAAAATATAAATATTACAGTTAAAATTCTTTCATTTCAGTTAAAATTCTTTGAAAATATAACGAAAAAGGTGCATTATGAATATACAGTGGTTTCCCGGTCATATGACTAAAACTTTAAGGCAGATGAAAGAGGATATAAAATGCGTGGATTGCATTGTTTATATTCTCGATTCAAGAGCTGTTGCCGCAAGTTTTAATCCGGAGTTTTTGTCTTTTGTTAAAGATAAGCCGGTTTTATATATTCTTAACAAAGCCGATATGGTTGAAAGAGAAGATATAGATGCATGGAAAACACGACTCGAAAATGAAGGAAAATCCGTTGTAATTTCTCAGGGAAATTCAAAAAAAGATGTTGCAGAAATCATCGAAAAATTAAAAATACTTAACAAATCGAAAATCGAAAAATTTAAAAACAAAGGTGTTAATGCAACCGTCAGAGGAATGGTTATAGGTATTCCTAACTCAGGAAAGTCTACTGTTATAAATTCACTATGCGGTGGCAAAAAAACAAAAACGGGGAATAAAGCAGGAGTGACAAGAGGTAGACAATGGGTTAGGATTTCCGAAAATCTTGACCTTATGGATACTCCCGGAACTCTCTCTCCGAGATTTGAAAATAAAACTCTGGCGTGTCATACTGCTTTGATAGGAAGCATTAACGATGTAATTCTTGACAGTGAAGAACTTGCGTTTGAACTTGTGGCTTTTCTTTCGGAAAGATATTTGCAAAAGTTTTGTCAGTATTATAAAATTACGAAAGAGCAAATTTTTGAGCACGGTCAAACTCCTGCCGATTTAATTAAAATAGCGTGTATAAACCGTAATTGTCTAAAAAAAGGCGGAGAGTGCGATTATGAAAGAATTTCAAAGGCTTTGATAGACGATTTCAGAAATTGCAGAATAGGTAAACTTATGCTTGAAAAAGCCGATGATGTATTCGATAGCTGATTGATTTTAATATCGGTTTTGTATTTAAATTTTATTTACGGTTTGTTTAATATGATTGTTCGAATTTTTAAAGTCTATTAAAAAAATGTAGTTTGATTTATCGTATAAACAGTTGTTTTTATTTGCATTGATTAATTAAATTTGAATTTGATTAAAACTAAATGCTCAAAAAGAGGAAGTAATGAGAAATATAATAACTGCTCCTGTCGAATATGAAAAGCAATTATTAAAGCAAGGTAAAAAAATAATATGCGGTATTGACGAGGCGGGAAGAGGTCCGCTTGCAGGTCCCGTAGTTGCCGCCTGTTATATTTTTAATCCGGAAAATATTATCGAAGGGGTAAATGACAGTAAAAAGTTAAGTGCGGAAAAAAGAGAAAAACTCTTTCAAAAACTTATTGAAACAGGAATATATGCCGTTAAATTTATCGACGAAAAAGAAATCGACGAAATAAACATACTGAATGCCACAAAAAAAGCAATGTCGCAAGCTGCCAACAGCTTGCAGTTAAAACCCGATGTTCTTTTAATCGATGCCCTTAAAATAGAAAGCGATATTTTGCAATACGATATAGTAAAAGGGGATATGAAAAGTTATGCTATTGCGGCAGCTTCGATTATAGCAAAGGTGTCGAGGGACAGATATATGTTCGATATGGCAAAAAGGTATCCTTATTACGGATTCGATAAAAATAAAGGGTACGGTACGGCGGAACATATAAAAGCGTTAAGAGAAATCGGTCCTTGTGAAATTCACAGAAAAACATTTATAAAAAATTTTTAGATAATTGATAATGAAAAAAATTAATAATATCGTAAAAGGAATATCGGGCGAAAATAAAGCCATTAAATATCTAAAAAAGAAAAAATACGCTGTATTGGAACATAATGTGGATTTTAAAATAGGCGAAGTGGATATTATAGCTCGACGAAACGATACAATAGTATTTGTTGAAGTAAAATGGAGAAAGGACGAAAGTTACGGAAAACCTTCTGAAAGCGTTGATTATTATAAGCAGAAAAAGTATATCTCCATGGCAAAAATGTATATGGTAAAAAACAGATTATCGGGATTTAATTTCAGATTCGATATAATAGAAATTATCGGTAACAATATTAATCATATAGAGAACGCATTTGAAGAATAATTACTATTTTTTTAAAAACAAAGATTATAAATTAACATATAAGCGCAGACAGGTTATAATAAAATTGTATTAAACGCTTTTGCGTTTATTTTTTTAATTATATGTATGGAGGAGAGATATGAAAATTAAAAATTCAGAAAAACCTATCGATAAAAAGAACAATACTCATTCAAACAACAAAACTAATTCTGTTTTAACAGAAAAAGAAAAGATGCTAAAAGGAATGAATTATTTTGCTTTCGACAAGCAGCTTGTAGAAGAAAGAAATTACGCAAGAAAAATTTTGGAAAAACTTAACAGTCTTCCTTACAAAAAAGGGGAAAAAAGAAAAAGTTTGTTTAAAAAACTTTTAGGAAAAACCGGCGATAATTTTCTTATAGAAAAAGGTTTTAATTGCGATTACGGTTATAATATATTTATAGGGGAGAATTTTTTTGCTAATTTTAATCTGACCGTTTTAGACTGCGCAAAAGTTATTATAGGCGATAATTGTCTTATAGGTCCGTGCGTAAAGATTTGTGCGGCAGAACATCCGTTAAATGTCGAACAAAGAATCAAGGGAAAAGAGAGCGCAAGAGAGATTGCTATCGGAAACAATGTATGGATAGGCGCAGGCGCTATAATAAATCCCGGAGTTAATATAGGGGATAATTGCGTTATAGGTTCGGGGGCGGTGGTCACTAAAAGTATTCCTAATGACTGTGTTGCGGTAGGCGTCCCTGCAAAAGTAATAAAACAATTAAAATAAAATTTTACATTAAATCTGAAAGTATTATAAATTAACGAAAATATTATAATACTCGAAAAATTAATTTTTCCTATCGCCTTTCGCTTAATTGCAATTAAAAATTATATGTTGTAATATTTAATTGCATCAATATTACGGAGATTTTATGAAGGATTACGACATAATTGTTATAGGCGCAGGGAGCGGCGGACTTGCCGCAGCCGTAACAGCTTTAAAGAAAAACAAAAGGGTTTTGATTATCGAGAAAAGGAATGTTCCCGGCGGTTTTTCCACAAGTTTTGTAAGAGGCAGATTTGAATTCGATGTAAGCCTTCATGAGCTGAATTCTTTCGGTGCATACGAAAATCAGGGTGAACTCAGAAGATTTTTTGAAAATTACAGAATTGCGCCCGATCTTCAATGGTTGCAGATTGACGAAGCTTTCAGACTGATTAGTCTCGATAACGAAATAGATATGGAATTCCCTTCCGATGTGTGGAAGTTCAGGGGAAAATTGCTCGAAATGGATTCTGATGCGGATCTCGCTTTAAGCGCTTTTTTCAAGCTCGGTCACGAATGCCTCGAAGCTGAAAACTTTATCGCCGAAACAAACGGAAAACCCGATATCAAACTTTTGAGAAAAAGGTATCCCAATTATGTTAAATTTGCTTCCTATTCTCTTGATAAGGTATTTAAACTCTTACATATGCCGAAAAAGATTAAGGATGTTCTGAGCGCATATTGGATTTATCTCGGCGTGCCTCCGGAAAAATTGCGCTTTTCTCACTACGCTTCTCTTTTTCTGAATTATCTGAAAAGACATCCTTATATTCCGAAAGAAAGATCTTATGCGATAAGTTTGTCTTTCGATAAAAAAATAAGAGAACTTGGCGGAAAAATTCTTTACAATACTGCCGTTGAAAAGATTATCACCGAAAACGGAAAGGTAAAGGGCGTTTTAACCGATAAAAACGAAAAATTTTTTGCGGATAAAATCATAAGTAATCTTACCCCTTATACCGTATACAGAAATTTACTCGATAATCCCGTCGAAAGAGATTTGAAGAAAACTTCGATAAGGGAGTTCGCTTCATGCGGTTTCACTGTTTTTTTGGGACTTAATAAATCCTTTAAAGATTTGAAAATCAAAAACTATAACTACATAATTTACGATACTTTGGATACTCAAAAAAGTTTCGCAGACGCTTCTTCTTTAAAAACCAACAGAATGATGACGGTTTCCTGTCCGAATGTCGTATCAAGAGATTATTCGCCGGAAGGTACGACCATTCTCGTTTTTAACACTTTCTTCACGGCAGATGCTTGGAAAGAAGTGAAGGAAAAAGATTATTATAAAATAAAATCCGATTATGCCGAAAAGATGATTGAAACATTTGAAAAAAAATTGAATATTTCCATAAGAGAATTTATCGAGGAAATCGAAATCGCAACTCCCGTGACTTATTCCGATTATCTGGGCTGTCCTGACGGCAATATTTACGGATTTCTTTACGGTACATATCACGGTATTATGGATGATTTATCCTTTTTGCACGAATCGGAGATAAACGGTCTGAGATTCTGCGGAGGAAATACCGTAAGACAGTTCGGTTACGGTCAGGCTTATCTTTCGGGATACAGGGCGGCTATGCTTTCCATGCTTGACGGTATGGACGGGAAAAATTCCCATATCAGCGCAGAAGACAGACTTGCCTTGAACGAAATAGACGCAAACTATTATAAAAAACCCCGTTACATAGAAATAAATATCGGAGGAGAGAAAGACGAATAGCAATAAAGAAAACAAAAAAATAGCCAAAACTTTAAAAGCTGTTAAATTGTTTAAAAAAACGGAAAAAAGCATAAAGCACACCGAAATTGTTCAATATGAAAACACGGTGGACAATCTCGCAGCTTCATTGCACCCGAAAGTGCAACATCTGGTCTTGTCCAAAATTACCGATTTGCAGTCGGGGTATATCGAATTTCTTTTCAAGCCCGATATTCTTGCAGGAACAAAAAAACTTGCCGTTTTCAGGCCCGGTCAGTTTATTACTTTCGATATAGAAATGAAAGATATGAAAACTACAAGAAGTTTTCCGCTTGTTTCTTCTCCGCTCGACGCAAGAAGCGGTTTTTATAAAATTATTCTGAAAAGAGAAATAAGCGATAAAGTCGGCAATTTTATTTTAAAAAATTGGAGAGAAGGGCAGAAATTTTCAATCGGCGCTCCTTCCGGTAATTTTTATTACGAAAAACTTCGTGACTTTTCAAATGTCGTTGCCGTTGCTTTCGGTTCGGGCGTTTTTCCTTTTATGTCTATGGCAAAAGCCATTTATGAGGGAGACGAAAACTTTAATCTTACCTTGTTTTACGAAAGTAACAGGGCTAAAAATCTGGTTTTTAAAAGGTTTTTCGATTGGATTGCTTCAAGAACCGATAAAGTCAGAGTTGTTTACATTCTTGAAAACGAAAATCTGTCAGGTTGTAAAAGAGGTATAGTCAGCAGAGATATGATAGAAGAAAATGTGGAAGGAGGGTACAGTATTTTTCTTTCGGGAAGTCAGAAGTTTTATGAGTATATGAAAAATCAGTATTTTAATTATCCTCCTAAACTTTACAGAACTTTCGATTTAAAACAAAGCGTCGATGTTATTTCGCAGAAAAATTATCCGAAATTCGTTTCTTCCGAAATTTTTAATATTCAAGTTAAATGCCGTAACGGTATTAAAGTTATTCAATGTATGAAAAACCAAACCATTCTTTCGGCTTTGGAAAAAAACGGTATCAATGTGCCTTCCGGTTGCAGAAGCGGTAAATGCGCTTTATGTCATACTAAAATCGTGGCAGGGCAGGTATATATTCCCGATGATTTCGACGGCAGACGAATTGCAGATTTCAAATACGGTTATATTCATCCTTGCTGTTCGTATCCTTTAAGCAATTTGATTTTAGTCGTTAAAGACTGCTGAATTGTTCGGATTTGAAAATAATTCCCAAAAATAATTCCCATTTGATTTGGAATTTAAAATTTTCTTATTTCATATATATATATTTATGTGTCTATTGCTATTTTTCTTTTAATATGATATAATTAGTCAGTAATCTCATAAAAAGAGGGCAAAGTTATGAGTAAAAAAAGATTAATAGGTATTTTCCTTGTTTTAACTCTTGTTTTAACTTTTGTTTTTACGGCAACTTCATGTTTGCCTAAATCTCCAAATGAACCGACTTTAAAAATAGTAAATGTGGAAATGAAGGGAACTCTGAAAACCAGTTATTATGTCGGGGAGGAATTAAGCTTCGGAGACGCCTATCTGCAAGTCGCTTATAACGACGGCAGTTTCGAAAAAGTTGATATTACTGCCGATATGGTATCAGGGTTCAATAGTCAAAATCCCGGCGACTATATACTTACCGTAAGTTATCAAGGATTCAATTTCGAGTACCATATTATCGTCGAAGCGGTTTTTACCGATAATACTCATAATCTGCTTTATCTGATAGACGATAATAAAGCGGTAATAGTAGGTTACAACAAAAATTTCAATTCTAACCGTTTCACGGTGCCCGAGAGTGTGGGCGGCTATCCCGTAAAAGCCATCGGCGATAATGCTTTTGAAAATAATTCCGTCATCGTAATTCTGTCCGTTCCTTACTATGTCGAGGAAATCGGAGCAAATGCTTTTTCGGGTTGTCAGAAATTGGACTCTGTCGAATTAAGCGCAAGTACCGTTTTTAACGGCGGAGGATTCAAAGATTGTATTAATCTTAACGAAGTTATTTTTTCTATCGATAACGATAACGAACTTTTTTCATCTGTTCCCGATGAAATGTTTTATGGCTGTTCAAAGTTAAAAACAATTAAACTGTACAACAAACTTACCGCAACCGAGACGGGATTGAATCTTCCCGAAACTGTCGCTTCGATCGGAAACAGCGCTTTTGAAAATTGTTCGTCCTTAACTTCTTTCAAATTCCCGTCTTCTTTATCGGTTATCGGAAATTATGCTTTCAAAAATACCGCTCTTTCCGATATCGAACTTAAAGGCGGACTCAGGGGAACTTCCGACGACGGCTTTGCAATCGGTTCCTTTTCTTATATTTCTGCCTTGCAAAATGTAACTTTCAGCGATGACAATCACGACTTTTCCAATTTAAAGGCTCCTTTTCAAGGTTGCTCGTCTTTATCGTCGTTAATACTTCCGGATGACTGCGTTATCATAACCGGTGCCGAAACGGACAGTTTTCTTTACGGTTTAGAAAACTTGCGTCATTTCGGCGCTTCCTTTGTTGATTATACCGTTTCCGACTATTTCGGTACCCGTTTAATTGACAATATCAACATTTACGCAAGCGGTAGTTCTGTTTCCGATTCCGCTTTTGCCGATATGCCTAATCTTGAAAATGTTATTTTCAGCGATACGACAAACGGAACTTTGTCGGGAAAAGTTAAAGTTTATATCAGAAATATTTCAGGTAATATAGATTTTGGCAGCTATGCTTTTAAAAATTGTAATAATCTTAACAATATCGAGTTTCCGTCTCAAATTATTTTGAGTTCTGCAAATGAAGGAGTTTTTAACGGTTGTTCTTCTCTGACATCTTTCAGCGCTCAATTCGCCGATACCGTGACTGAAATAGGAGATTTTTATCTGAAAGACTGCTCGTCGCTTTCTCAATTCAATTTCGAAGGCGGCAGCAATATCGCCCGAATCGGAAAGGAAGTTTTTACGGGTACCGTTTTGAACAGAGTTGATTTATCCAATCTAACTTCTCTCGAAATTATAGGTGAGAGTGCGTTTAAATCGATAACTACTTTTTCTTCAAGCGATACATTTTCTTTTCCGAACTCTCTTACCGCTATTCATGACTATGCTTTTTCCGATACCAATATTCTGAGTTTTGTAAGCGATACCGTTACTTCTTTGGGCGAAGGGGTTTTTGAAAATTCAAATCAATTAAGCAGCGTTTCCTTTGCTTCTTTGATTTCCATAGGAGCAAAGGCTTTCAGAAATACAAGCCTTTCTTCGTTCGATTTCAGTAATATCGAAACTATCGGCGACTTTGCTTTCGAAAACACGAAATTCCTTTCTTTGGAACTTGTTGACGGAATAAATACGGGTACGGATATTTTCAGAAACTGTTCGTTGTTGACTACCGTTGACATGGGCAGTCTGACTTCCGATATCTGGCAAAATGCCTTTTCCGGTTGCACTAACATTAACACTTTTTCGGCGGATTTGTCTTCAAGAACGCTGTTGAGTTTCTTCGGCGAAACACAGAATTTTGCAAACGGACTTACTGTTATAGTTTCAGGCAATGCGGTTTCCGAAAACTGTTTCAAAGATTTAAACGTCGTTTCTCTTGCTTCTTTCAGCGATTCTGAAACGGTTCAAAATTCTGCGAATGAAATAATCGTAAGATTAAAAGATACCGTTATTTCTATTAATGCTTCGGCTTTCGAAAATACCGAAATCAACGATATTTCCACTCTTCCCGAAACCGTTGTTTTTATCGGCGATTATGCTTTCAAAAATACGCTTATTTCCGAGATAAATAACAGTTTAACCAATATAACGGATTCAGGAGTGGGAATTTTTGAAAATTGCTTAAATCTTACTTCCATTACTCTTAACGATTTTGCAAGTAAAAATCCGCAAAATTTATTTATGACATCGGCTTTTAAAGGCGCCGTTAACATAACTTATTTCGAGGCTTATTTCAATAGCAGCAATACGGGAGGCTATACTTTCAATCACTACTTCGGGACGGATTTTCATCCTTCCGCCGATATGGAAATCAAGGTATCCGGCAGCAGCGTTTGCGAAAGCGCCTTTGAAAATAATACCTATGTTACCTCAGTTATAGCAGTGGATAATAGCTCGGGGGTTCAGAATTTATCCTCCGCTCTTTCGGGTACTGTTTCTATCGAAATTAATCTTAACAATGTTACGAGTTTAGGAAATAACGCTTTTAAAAACTGTTCTAATCTCACAGGCGCAAATTTTGAAAAAGTTACCGATTTCGGCAATGCCGTTCTTTACGGTTGCCTTTCTTTGTCCGACCTCAGAATTAATATGTCAGATTATACTTTCAATCAGGTGTTTGCTTTCGACGGCGAATTCGACGCTTATTCTTTCGAAAATAAACTTTATGTCACTACGGTTGGTTCTGCAATTTCCCAAGGAGCCTTTAAAGATATAGGTTCTTTGCGTTATGCAGGGCAGATTGACGGTCAGTTGATTCAGAATATTTTAAACGCTGACAATGTTAATTCCGGAATTTATCTTAATATGAATTCTGTATCCGAAATCTTTGACGAGGCTTTTGTAAACAGCGGTATTACGGAAATTTATTTAAGTTCAAATGTAACTTCCGTGGGAAGCGATATTCTTAAAGGTACGGTTTCCTTAAAGACAATGACGGCTCCTTTCAATGTCAAAAAAATAACCGACACAGGTACTTCCGATACTTTTACCGATATTCCGTTGTCTTATTATTTCGGAGATAATTCTTCGGTTTCCGCAAATAAGGTAAATCTTACTTCTTTGACGGTTCTTAACGGACTTACTTCGCTGCAAAAGAATTTCTTCTACTATAACAGTTCGGGTGAAATATACGGAAGTTATCCGCTTGAAAGTCTTTATATTTTGCATGAAAAAGAAATCGGATCGGATTCAGATTTTAATCTCGTTCCCGGCGCCCTTAAAAATCTTACCTCGCTTAAAACTTTGGAAGCTCCTTTTACAGGAACAATTTACAGCGAAAGCGTTAACTTTACTCTTTACGATTACTTTGAGAATATTGTTACTTCAACTCAGACTATCGCCTTGGAAACACTTATTATTCGTGAGGGGTTGACTGAATTTACTATCGATATTTTCAACGACCCTTCCGATACCGGCTCTCAATTGTACATAGCTTTGCAAAATAAATTGCAAGAAGTCGTTCTTCCGGGTTCCTTGGAAATAATAGGAAGTGCCACCGAAGAACAGAATATTTTCAGTGCCATGAATAATTTGCAGAATATAGAACTTTCTCACGGAATTAAAACTATCGGTATCGGAGTTTTTAAAAATTGCTCCAATCTCGTAAATGTCAATATTCCTTCTTCGGTTACTACAATTTGTTCGGCTGCTTTTCAAAATTGTCAGAATCTGACAACTGTTGTCTTCGATAAATTTTCTTCGGGGGCAAGTAGCAACTTTAATATTACTTCCATAGGGGATAAAGCTTTTTATAACGATTTGAAACTTGCTTCTGTATACGAAACAACAAACAACGGCACGCTTTCGAGCCTTTCGGATACCCAGGACGAAGGTCAAAATTCTCTCAATTCGGTTCCTTCTTCCGTATCTCAAATAGGGGCTCAGGCTTTTTATAATACAGCTTTAATTAACTTTTTACTTCCCGATTCCCTTTCTTCGTTAGGCGAAGGCGCATTCGAAAATTCAAGTTTGCTTACTTCCGTTTATTTCAACTCGCAAATAATGTTAACGGAAATTCCCAAAAATGCCTTTTTGAATTGCAGTCAGTTATCGGTATTTGCAGAATTGTTACCGAATGCGCAAGTGCAAGATAATAATTTCCCGTCACGAGTCAGTACGATAAAAGACAGCGCATTTAAAAATACGGGCAGTCTTAACAGTTTCGTTTTCGGAACTCAGGTTACTTCTATCGAAACAAATGCTTTTTCAGGTGCCTTCGTAAAACCGAGTAATTTAGAAAACGCTCAGTTTGTTATAGATTTAAAATCTGACGCTTTGACTATCGGCGCAAATGCTTTTAATAATTGCTCTAATGTTAAAGAAATAATTTTGAATGTTTCTTCCGATTCGGGTATCTCTTCAAACGCTTTTGCAGGGTGTTACAATATTGAAAGTTTTACGGCTCCGTTCAATTCAAAAACCTTGGGAGATTACTTTAATGTAACCGTTCCTTCCTCTTCCTCTCAGCTTTTAAGCGCAACGGATTTATATTCGCAATATAATAAACTTACCGATATTGTCGTTAAAAGTTCTTCCGTAACTTCAAAGGCTTTTGCAGGTTGCAGCTCTGTTCGGTTTATAGATATTTCAGCAGTTACCGCAAATAACGGTATCGGAGCTTATGCTTTTGCCAACTGTTCTTCTTTGATAGGGAATACACAACAGGATTCAGGTTCGAATTATTTTTCGGTTCCCGATGTTTTAACTTCCATTCCCGAATATGCTTTCTATAAATGTTCTTCTCTGACCGAGATCAAATTCGGTCAGGACAGCAATGTTTCCGCTTTTTACGGTTATGCTTTTTACGGTTGTTCTTCGTTAACTAAATTTTCTATTATTTCAGGTATTGCTACCTCTTATAGCGCAGAACTTCCTTCGAAGCTTACCACGCTTTTCGATTACTCTCTTGCAAAAAATGCTTTTTCTACCGTAAATCTTTCTAATGTTACTTCGATAGGCAACTTTGTATTTTCCGATAATTTGAGCTTGACTTCATTCGAACTTTCTCACGGCATTACAAGTATCGGCGATAAGATTATTAACGGTTGCACCAATATCGAGGAATTAACGGCTCCTTTTGCCGAATTGAGTTTGCTCTCCGAAAATAATGCAACTAGCGGAAGTAACGTTAACAAATCTTATTTTAAATCGGGAAGTATGTCTACCAAAATTACCACCGTTAATATTATTCCTTTCGGTAATTCCAAGTTCATTAAATTCGAAGCTTTAAAGGGAAATACTACCGTTACTACCGTAACCATAGATTCCGATATAGAAGTCATCAATTACGGCGCTTTTGAAAATTGTATTTCTCTTGAAAAAGTTTTATACGGCGGAACCTCACAGGCAGATTCGAAACTCAGAACAATAGATTACAACGCTTTCAAAAATTGCTATAACCTTAAATATTTCGCTCCTGCAAGTTCACAGATAGGCGTTTCCACCGAAGGCTTTATAGATTTATCGGCTACCGTTTCAGGGTATGCTATAAGCAGTATCGGCGCAAATGCTTTCAATCTCGATGCGGACAATGATAAGGGTACGAATAATTTCGAGAATATTAAAAAAATTACCTTCCATTCAGAAATACTTTCCATAGGTAATTTTGCTTTCGCAAATATAAAGGGAGTAGAAAAAATTGAATTCAAAGGAGAGGGCGCTTCGGGATTTTCAATCGGAACAAATGCTTTTTCTAATATCAATAATCTTAAAAAAGTCGTTACATTAACAGGGACGGACACCGTCAGCGAAGTTTTAAAATTTCCCGATAATCTTGTTTCGATAGGCGACAGCGCATTCGAAAATGCAGTTTGCGTCGCCGATAATGCCGCTATTGAGTTCAATCTTTCTCAGAACACAGATCAATTGGGAAACAATGTATTCAAAGGCTGTACTTTGCTTTCTAAGATTGTTATAAACGCCGTGTCTTCCGCAGGGTTCGGAACAGGGTTAATTAACGGCGCAAATTCTCTTACCGAACTTACGGCACCTTTTAACACTATGACGCTTGCCGAGTATTACGGAGAAGAGGTCGAAGAGATTTCCTCTCAAAATATTTCAGATATAATTACTACTTTAAACGACAAGACTTTCAATGTCCAAAAAATCACTACTTTGGGAAATGTTGTTTGTGCCGCTGCCTTCATAGGTTTGGACGCTGACGAAGCCGAAGTTACAATAGGCGGCAGTAATTCCAAGGTTACTTTAAACAACTTTATTTTCGCAGGCTCTTCCATTAAGAAACTTACTTTGGAAACCAATATAAATGCATATTCGCCGTATATGTTTTACAATTGTGTAAATCTTGAAAATATTATTTTCCCGCAAGGTATGAATTTAGCCGTTGAATCGGTGGGAGAATATGCTTTTTATAACTGTCAAAGTTTAAATGGAATCACTTTGCCTTACAGCATTACTTCAATAGGGCAGTTCGCTTTCTACGGCTGTGACGAAATAACTTCTCTGGAAAAACAGGGGGATTATAATTTTGCTTATACTTTTATCGGTCAAAGCGCATTTGAAGGTTGCAGCAGTTTAACTACCGTTTATTTAGGCGGCGTTACCGAAATAGGCGCAAACACATTTAAGGGAACGGCTTTGACTTCGTTTGATTTGACAAATGTCGTGACTATCGGAGCAGGTGCGTTTGAAAGCGCAATTAAATTGACAGGAAATCCTTCCGGTTATAAGTTAACGCTTACCAGTGCTACAAATATAGGAGATAATGCTTTTAAAAACTGCGACGGAATTACTGAAATCATTTTCAGTAAATCAAATATCACATTAGGCACAGGTGTGCTTTCAGGTTGCTCTTCTCTTCAAAAATTGACTGCTGATTTTTCAGATAAAATACTCACGAATTACTTTATTTCAGGAGATACTTCTTCCATACCAAATAGTTTGATTGAAATAATACTTATAGGAAATTCGGTTAAAGCAAGCGCATTTGAAGGTTGCAGCAGTTTAACTACTGTCAATTTAGGAAGCGTTACAGAAATAGGTGCAAACGCATTTAAAGGAACGGCTTTAACTTCGGTAGATTTAACAAATGTCGAAACCGTCGGGGCAAGTGCGTTTGCAAATATCGACAGTCTCAGCATATCTAATACCTGTTTGCAAAATATTAAAAATTTAGGCGAAAAAGCCTTCTATGAAACCGCTATACAACTAACCGTTAATTCGGCGGAAGCAACAAGCGATAATGGCACGGGGGACGGCGGAAATTCTGAACCTAATCAAAACGCAATAATCTATCTCAATCTCACTTCTTTAACATCACTTGGAAATCAAGCTTTCTATAAGTCTTTTGTAAGAGGCGAGCAAAATTCCGCTTATTCTATACGACTTATAATTCCCGCAGCTCTTTCATTAGCGACTTTTGGAAGTCTTGCTTTTGCTGAGTGCACCGCTATTACTCAACTTGAAATTGCCGTTACAGGTTCAACTAATTCAATAAATTTCGGGTCAAGTTCTGACGAAAATTACATTTTCAAAAATTGCACTAACCTTATAAAGTTAATTGCGCCTTTCGATACGAAAAATCTTCAAGGTTCATCTTCCGCATACTTTACAAGCGTCGCTCATTTTACCGAATTCGAAATAACTTCGACAAATGTGAAAAATCAGGCATTCTATCAGTATCAGCCGTCGGGTTTCAGTTTGTATGGAACAAAGTTTACTGTGGTCTTTCAAGATAATTCCACAATAGGTTGGTCGGCTTTTGCAGGGAGCGCAATACTTGATTTGAAATTAATAGGGAATGTCAATCTTAACCATTGGTCTTTTGAAGGTTCTTCTATCGAGTCAATTAATATCAGCGGTTCTGATTTAAATATAGGGGATTATTCATTCAGAAACTGCACCGATTTAAAAACCGTTGTTCTTAATTCGCAAAATACTACAATAGTAGCTGCAACACCCGGCACAAATGCTCAGATTTTTGACGGATGCAGCGCGATTACCGATTTTACCGCCGATTTTTCAGTATATAAATTATCGGATTATTTAACTTTAAGTTCTGCCGTTTCAGCGAGTGGAGAAGAGAGCAATCCAAATTTAATTAATATTACTATTGTAGGTGCTTCCGTAATAAACGACGCTTTTAAGGATATTGATTTATTGGGAACCGTTACTTTGAAAAATACCGTTCAATCTATCGGTAACAATGCTTTCAACGGCTCGAATATAACTTCGATAAATTTAAGTTCGGTAAGTTCGTTGGGAACAAATGTATTTGAAAATTGTGACAGTCTGACTTCTGTTAATTTCGGTGGAAATAGCGCTTTGACAAGTATTTCGTCAAATGCATTTTACAACGCAGTAAAACTTTCAAAAGTGTTATACTATGATTCAGTTGATCAAAAGGATAAATTCGGTTTGCCGTCATCTGTTAAAAATATTGGAGAGAATGCGTTCGGAAACACAAAACTTCAAAGTGCAATTAATTTCGATAATATCGTGTCCATAGGAGATTATGCTTTTAAGAATGCATTTAATTCTACTGAAAACGGTAATGAAACTGCGACAACCAACGAGTCTTCAAATTTCACATTGCAGTTTAACAGTATTACTTCTTTGGGCAAGGACGCCTTTTCAAACAATAATTTGATTACAACAGTAGTTTTTAATTTGACTCAAACCACTCTTAATTATTTGGGAGATTTTGCATTTTTAAATTGTACAGCACTTGCTTCCGTTACCTTAAATGGTTCTATTCAGATTATAGGGTACAATTCCTTCGAAGGTTGTACTTCTCTTACTTCGATTAATTTACCAAGCAGCATTACGGAAATTAAAAACAATGCTTTTAAGGGTTGTACCTCTTTATCGGATCTTACATTTAATTCTGCCCTTACATTGGGAACGGGAGTATTTGAAGGCGTTCATAGTTTTACTCAAATTAAAATTAATGTAAATGCCGATTTGACTCTTACAGATGTTCCTTTTAATGAGTTAAGTTATAAGTGTACTATTTATTTGCCTTGCTTGACTAAGTATCCTTCCGATTATATCGGCGAATTGGCTAAGTATGGTGAAAAATTGCCTTTATTGTATATTATCAATCTTTCGCCGAATGCACAATTAAAAAGCGAATTGGCGGTATTTGGCGACAAATATAAAAGAAATTATACAGTCACAAACAGTTCAAATTCTATTGAAAATGTATAAATAAAAATAAATAGGACGAACATATGAAAAGCTTTAAAAAAATAATAATAGTAGCAGTTGCATTTGTCTTATCCTTATTAAGTTTATGCGCTTGTAATGTGGAGAAAAAAAATGTTTTTATTTCCTCTATCAGTGTGGGCGATGACTTTAAGACGGATTTTGTTTTGGGCGAAGAGTTAAATCTTGACGGGATTAAGCTAAATTTATTCTATGAAGACGGAAGTATCGGATTTGTTTATCTCGACGAAAAAATGATAACGGGATTCAATACTCTGACGGAAGGCTCAAAAACAATGACAATTACCTATGAGGGTATTACATTGGACATAAAATACAGTGTGGTTGACCCTGCCGTCTATAACAGTCTTATTTATACCGTTCAGGATAATTGCGTAACTGTTACCGGCTTAAATAATTTTTATACTTCTCAAACACTGACAATACCGAATACAATACAAGGATTTCCCGTTACCGAAATAGGAGAAGGAGCTTTTAAAAATAAATATTTATATTCGGTCACGCTTCCGGATTCGGTCACCCGTATCGGAAACAGCGCTTTTATGAATTGCAGCGTCCTTATTTCCGTAAATACGCCGGCCTCCCTTGTTTCAATAGGCGATCAAGCATTTTATAACTGTGTAAAATTAACTTCTTTTGAATTCGGCGATTCTGTTGATAATATTGGCGCATACGCTTTTCAGTACAGCGCTTTAACTCAATTGACTTTACCTTCCGATACCACAGTAGGAGAGGGAGCCTTTTCAAATTGCAATAAATTAACCTATCTCGAAGCCGATTTCACAAATTCCCAAACTCCTGCAAATATATTTAAAAATTCAATGAAATTGACGGCAATAAATACCTTGGTTATCAACGGAAAAATAGATTCAATCAATCAGGATATTTTTTATTACGGGGAAAATAATCAGTATAAGTTAGGGCAGAATGTAAGAGCCGTTACCTTGCCCGAAACCGTGACTCAAATTGATCAATATACATTCGAAGGATTTAGCAATCTTCGATCGTTTACCGTTCCCGACAGCGTGGCAATAATAGGAGACGGCGCATTTAAAGATTGTATTTCTCTTACAAGTTTCGATGTCGGAAACGCAACGGATATTGGAGATAAAATTCTTTATAATTGTGTTTCTTTAAAAAATATTTCTTTATATCTTAATAATGCTGTAACTTTCGAAAACTATTTCGGCGACAGTGCAAGTGATTTATTTTCTATTAATCTGAATGTTAATACCGATTTAAATTACATTTCACCGTTATTCTTTTCATATACCGACACAGATAATAATAATGTTAAATTTACTTCGGTGAAAAGCATAACTTTTTCTGAAAGCGTTAATTCTATTGAAAATGAAACCTTTAAGGATTTTACACTTGTCGACAGCATAAATCTGTCCGATATTGAGATTATAGGCGATTATGCTTTTCAGAATTGTATCAATTTAAAATATCTTACAGGAATCGGAAACATTAACCGTCTCGATAAATTATCATATTTAGGCGAAGGAGCATTTTGGGACGCAATATCGCTTACCGAAATATTGTTGCCTGAAACTCTGGTCAATATAAAACAAAATGTCTTTAAAAATTGTGCGGGTATTGAAAATTTAGCCCTTTCGTTTAAAGTCGTAAATGATGCAGGCTCATCGCCGGCTCAATCGTCAGCAGTCGCTCTTTTAAACCATCAAATCTCTTATGACGCTAATTTATCGGAAACAGGTTTGTATTACTTTTTCGGCGATACCGTTCCTTCGCTGCTGTCGTTAACGGTATTCAATCTGCAAGTTTTAGAAAAAAGCAGTTTATCGGTGGGAAACGAAAATAACTACATAAAAATAAATACTATTGCCGAAATAATTTTGCCTTCGAGTCTTACTGAAATTAAAGAAGGTACCTTTGAAAATTTACCTATTACTCAAATTAATATTCCGAGTCAGATTACCACACTTGAAAATAATTTATTTTCTAATTGCAGTTTGCTCGAAACGGTAAATCTCAATAATATAGTCACTATTAAAAACGGAGTTTTTTCAAATTGCGTATCGTTATCAGATATCGTGTTCGGAAATCAGCTCTCTTCAATAGGAAAAGAAGCATTCTTGAATTGCTCATCGATAGAAAGTCTTTCCGTTCCTGCTTCCGTGTCGGTTATAGGCAGTTCGGCTTTTAAAAATTGCACCGCTCTTGTCGAAGTCGACTTGCTTTATGATATTTATAGCGACAATAATTTAACGGAGATTTCCGAAAGCCTTTTTGAGGGCTGTGAAAAACTTAAAAGAGTTTATGACGGACAGGGTACTGTTCCAGGTTCAGACTCATATGTAATTTTACCTTATACTGTAACAAAAATCGGTAAATATGCTTTTAAAGATTGTGCGTCTATAAACAATGTCAATTTGTCCAAATCTTCTGCTGTGGGAGTAGCTCAAATAGGCGAATCGGCTTTTGAAAACTGTATAAGCTTGCGAAATCTTAATGTAGACAATGTTCAAAATTTCGGCAGTTCTTCATTTTTAAATTGTAATTTATTAGGTTCGGTACAATTTAAGGCAAGTGATGTAATTATAAACGAAAGAGCTTTTCAGAATTGTTATTCCCTAAGCGGTCTTGAAATAGGGGCAAATATTAATAGCGTAAAAAGTAAGGCTTTTTATAACTGTTATTCTTTAAGTCGTATCGAAATTAAAAGCAGTAGTGTGCTTTTCGGCAACAGCGTTTTTGCTTGCGAAAGCAGAGATGCTTCTGTTACGGAATTGATTTTGCCTTTAAATATCAGAAAATATTCAGAGTCAAGCGGTACTTTTGCAAAAAGTTATTCGGATATTAATCTCAGCTATTATTTCGGAGCCACTTTATTACCGTTACTTTTTTATCTTGAAGTCTTATCGGGATTGACTACTGTTACTTATTCCGAAACTTCTAATGCAGATTATACTTTTAAAGGCGCAACAAATGTGGAAACTTTAATTTTGCCTGATACTATAACTATAATATATAATAAAGCTCTTTCAAAACTGACTACAATAAATTCCTTGACTATTCCTTTTGTTGTTAAAGATGAAAGCCAAAATTCAGCGGCTTCCTTCAAGGGACTTACGCATTTGTTCGGGACTACTGATTTCAGTAATATCACCGATTTGACAATCCTTGATAACGGATTGACATCGAGCGGGGTGACTATTTCTGAAAATGCTTTCCAAAACTGTGTAGGACTCGAAGAAGTGGATTTGTCTTATGTTACATCAATAGGTAATTCAGCATTTAAAGGATGCGTCAATCTTTATCATATCGGAGGACTTGCGGCTGTTACTTCAATAGGTAACAATGCTTTTGAAAACTGTCCATTGAGCGATAATATCGTCTTTTCAAGTAATATTACCGATATAGGAGATAATGCCTTCAAGGGTTGTTTGGGACTTACATCGGTAGCATTTGCAAGCAATACTGATTTTTCGGCACTTACTGTCGGGGCAAGTCCGTTTAACGGTTGCTTTAATATTACCGCATTCAAAGCGCCTTTTGCGTTCGGAACAGGGAACAATATGCCTACACTTTTAAGTTGGTTTGGGGAATTTGGAGTATCGGAATTGAATTTAACAAGTCTTGAAATATATTCTGCCGATACAATAACTTCTAACTTTTTAAATGATAAAAACGGAGTAAAATATTCTTCCTTAAATACGCTTTATATAGATGCGGTAAATATAAATGAAAATGCTTTTTCAGGTTGTAATGCAATAACAACACTTGCATTCGGAGAAAGACTTACGGCAATAGGGAACCAAGCCTTTAAAAATTGTACAAGAGTTACATCTCTGGTATTGCCTTCTTCGCTGCAAATATTAGGGACATCGGTATTTCAAGGTTGCAGTTCCGTAACGACATTAGCGGCGCCGTTAAATTTGAGAGAAGCGGGAAACGATACTAAAATTTCAAGACGGCTTAATTATTATTTCGGCGGAGTAAACAGCGTTTCATTGACTTCGTTTACATTGGTAAATAACGGAACAGAATCGCAGAAAATCAGTTTATCCGAAAATGCTTTTTCTTCTTTTGTTAATTTAACTACAATTGCTTTGGAAGGATTTGTATCTGAAATAGGGGGAAATGCTTTCAGTGATTGCTCGAAGCTCACTTCTATAACGGGATTGGAAAACGTGATATCGATAGGGGATCAGGCTTTTTCAAACACTGCTGTTGAAACTTTGGTATTTTCTGAACTTCTTTCCGTAGCGGGAAATAGAATATTCTATAATTGCGATGACCTTATTTCATTAACAATTCCTTTTGAAATTAAATCGGAGGCAAGTGCCGATTCTATATTAAGGGATATATATTATTTCTTTGGTGAAAATTCAGATACAAATCAAATTAATTTACAATTCTTATCCATTATTTCAGAAAACGGTTTGATTTTGGAAAACGATGTATTTTGCGGTCTTGATTCTTTAACCGGTATCGAACTCGGGGATAAAGTGGAATTTTCAAGCGGCGTTGATTACCAAACATTGATTAATCTTAAAAATCTTAAAATTAATTCTATAATTACTTTGCCTGAGGAAGTTATGGACTTTCCCACAGGGCTGATACCTCAAAATATAGAAAAAATAGAATTTATAGATAATGCAACAGCGTCTTTATATTTACAAAACGATAATTGGAAGGTTTTTTCAGAAAAATTCATTTATCCTGAAATATCTGAAAATTAAATATTATATTTTATGGTTATATATATTTATTCATAAATTATAATGCCGGTTATCATATACCTTAATAAAGGAACGGAAATGGAACACGAAAAATCTAAAAAATTACAAAAAAACCGATTTTTTTCGGAACGCAACAGGAACGCTAATTTTTAGATTAATAATTAAATTATCAGAATTCTATTTTGTGTTCGTTTTTTTCCTAAAATGTCGAAATGCTTATGCCTTACGCTCGCTGCATAAGCGCATAAAATATATTAATTGACATATATTAAAATTGGGCTTTAATATTGTCTTGTTTAAAGGATGAAAATATGAAATTTGTTTCTAACTGTCAATACGATAATGAAATTAAAGCTTTATGTAAAAATCTACACGATGTGGAATGTGTTTGCGGGTTCTATGACAATACCGAATTTATGGAGTATCTGAACCTGAACGATATCGATTTTGTTGTAATCGATTATGATGTAAATTTAATAAAATCTATCTATAAGGATTTTATGAATACAAAAATAGTTTGCATCGTTTCTTCGGATTCGGGTTTCTTGATAACTAACAAAATGGTATCCGCTTATCTTCTTTATCCGATAGAAGAAAATGCGTTAAAAGAAATTTTTTCTCTTTTAGGAAATTTTCCCGAAAGCAGAAAAAGGATTTTCGTAAGAACTTTCGGAAGACTCGACGTCTTCGTGGACGGGGAAATTATGAAGTTCGTAAGCGCTAAGGCAAAAGAACTATTTGCTCTTCTTGTTGACAGAAGGGGCGGTCTTGTTACTATGGAACAAGCTATCGATATACTCTGGCCTTTTAAAGAATATGATAAAAACGTAAAAACTCTTTACCGTAAAGCAGTAATGAATTTAAGAAAAACTTTAAAGCTTTATGGTTGTTCGGAACTTGTAAATGTTCAAAGGGGTGCACTTAGTTTGAATACTAAATTGCTTTCCTGCGACTATTACAGTTTGTTTAAGGGAGTCAATAAAAATAAAATTAATTTTAACGGAGAGTATATGTTCGATTACAGCTGGGCTGACGCAACTTTATTAAAAATAGAAAAGTTTTTGAAAAAATTGTCGTAATATATCGGCAGATATTAATAAGAACACTTTTGGAACACTTAAGGATATATAATATATTTACTATAAAAGTATTATCAAGGGGTGAGCATCAATGTGGGAATATCTTTTAAATAATATCGGAGTTTTAGTAGCAATAATTATAGCTATAGTTGTCGTTATAGTTTTAATTACTCTGTTCTTCGTTTTCTGGCTTCCTAAGCTTAAAAACAGACCTAAAAAAGTAAAAGAAGTTAAAGAAGAGCCAAAAGGACCCGATGCTTTGAATTACGATATGAATAAAAATCAGATCGAAAATGAAATAGCTTTACAAGAAACAAAAGTTGTCAAAGAAGAAGTTAAAGAACTTAAAAGTAAAGATATCGAAGATAAAATTAAAAACCTACAACATATAGGTAGAAAATAAAGCAACATTGATATGAAAGGAGACGGATTATGAAAAAGAACAATGAAGAAGCAATGGAAATGCAATCAGGAGAAGATTTAGCTTATACCAAAGTTATCGGTATCGACGTTGCTAACTCGACTTTAAAGGCTTACACTGACGACGCTAGTATCGTTTACAGGAATACTTTGAAGAAGATTAACGACGCAGGTGTTATTTTCTCATTTAACACTGATTACAAAATGTATGTTTACAACAACGAAGTTTACGAAGTCGGCGACCTCTCGGTTATGGGTTCCGGCGGTCGTGGACAACAGAGATACCGTTCAGATGACTTCCAGGTTGAATCGGTTATCGGTCTTTCAAAACTTTTAACTCCCGGTAAAGTCGAAAAAATCAGAGTTGTTACCGGTGTTCCCAGTAACTATGCTAAAAATACCGAAGTCATCAACAAACTTAAAGAAACTCTTCTCGGTGTTCATACCGTTAAAGAAGTTACTTGGGCAAAAGTTGACGAAATTACTTTCGATGTAGTTGACGTTCTAGTCGTAGCTCAGCCTCTCGGTACTATGTATGACTATATGGTTGACGATAACGGCGAATATATCAACCCGGGTCTCTTAAAGAAAAAGGTAATCGTTATCGATATAGGTTGGGGTACTCTTGACTTGGCTATTCTTGAATCAAGTAAAGTCCGTTCGACATTCGGTTTCGAAATCGGTGTTTCGGACTATATAGCAAGTATTCAGGAAGATGTCAACAACAGAATGCCTGAAGCTAATATTTACGGTCTTAACGCTCACGAATTGGATAATCAGCTTTTACAATCTACTACAATTGAAACTCCTTTCGGTGAATTCGATTTAAGCAGTATTGTTGCTGAACATAAGATGGATAGCGCAAGAACTATTTATCAGAAGGTTATGTCATTAGGTCTCGAATTCTCTCAGTTTTACAGAATTATTCTTACCGGCGGTGGCGCTATGTTATTTGAAAAAGAACTTAGAGATCAGTTCCAGGACAGCCGTCTTGTAATTAAAGAAAATGCTCAGATTTCTAACTGCAGAGGTTTCTATCTTTTAGGTAAATTCTAATTCGGTTTTCTGAGTAGTTTAACAGAAGTTTTCCGCAGATGCGGAATGAGGTGGTAATTATGTATAATAATAACGGCAGTTTCAACGATAAATACGGTAGAAACGGTATGAGAAACGATGCTGATTTCGCTTTGGAAGAAATCGTTACTTCTCAGTATCTTGATATGCAGTATTTGAAAATTGCTCTTAACATAATTGCCAAACTTAACAACAGTAGAGTAAGCGATATCAACGGAGTAATTATCGGGCGTATTCATAATAAAGTCCAAGAAGTACTCCGTTGCTTCGCAAAAATGGAAAATCAACTTGTCAATGTAGCTCATGCGCAAGGTATTAATCTTAATACTGCAAATAACAATTTTGAACAACCCGGTAGCGATTACTTGCGTTCAAGAGACTATATGAGACTTAGTAATGAAAATGTTCCGAGATTTTTAAATAATGTTTCCAGGTTCGGTTCTGCTTTTAATTCTAACGGTTACGACCAGCAAGCTCCGCAGACGGGTACATATAGCGGATTTTTAGGTCAGCAAAGACTTCAAAATCAATATATAGAACAGCAAAGACAGTTAGTTGAACAACAGAGACAGGCTTTACAACAACAAGTAGCCGAGCAAAAAATTCAAGCACAAATGCAACAAATGGCCGATCAGCAAAGGCAGTTTATGCAGCAGCAAATGATGATGCAGCAACAAATGGTTGATCAGCAACAAAGACTTTTGCAACAGCAAATGCAAAACGGTGTTGCAGGTCCGAGAATTTCTAATATGCCGGCTCAGCAACCGATTCAACAGGGTATGACTAACCAGCAAATTCCTATGCAACAACAGCAACCTGTTATGGCAACTCAAATGCAACCCTCAATGCCTGCTCAGCCTCAGTATGTAAATGTTGCGCCTCCTACTCAACAGCAATATCAACCACAAGTTCAACAAGTGCAACAAGTACCGCAACAACCTGTTCAACAGCAATCTGAGCCGATAGTTCAGCAAGCGCCGCCTGTTATCCAGGCTGCACCTCCTGCTGCTCCTGCGCCGGCTCCGGCTCCGACTCCGGCTCCGCAACCTGTTCAGACTGTTGAACCTGTTGCAGCAGCTCCCGCACCTGAACCTATTGTCGCAGAAGCCGCTCCTGCTCCTCAGCAGCAACCAGCTTCGTCTTCTAAAACAGCTAATCCGAACTATAAGCCTCCTAAACAGCAAGAGGTTATTGAAAGAAGAGAACCTGCAAAGTCTTCCTCAGGTAGTAAAGGGGGCAAAGCAAGTAATCCGTTTGCTTCGTCTCTTATGGGTGAAGATACTCCGCCTGACGGTGAGGCGGCAGGAAGAGATTTTCTTCTCAGTTTGTTGAAAAAATAAGTTGCTTAAATTCATTATTATCAATGTATTTAAAAGACCGATATTATCGGTCTTTTTTAATTAACTGATTCGATAAAAATTAGTATAAAAAATAAATCGATAAAAATTAATTTAAAAAAATAATCGATACAAATTAATATAATAAATTAATCAATTATAGAAAATATGGTATATATGTTTAATTAGATTAATTTTTTATATATTGAAATACATTGAATTATTCTTTAATTTAATTAAAGTTTTATTAAAAAAGAACGGTAAACCGTTCTTTTAATCTAATAAGTTAATATTAAACATTAATAAACTATTAGCTGTTTTTATAAGCTTCTGCTTTTGCTTTGCACATAGAAGTTAATTTCTCTTTATTGTAAGGGGAAGCTTCACCGCCGTTCGTATAAAGGAAATATGCACCGTCATCTGCCATAAATAATATTTCTTCGTATCCCGCAGGATCGCCGTATGTGCCTTGAGTCTTATTTTTAACGATGGTCATTTTTTCCGTATCGTAGACTTTACCTTTAACAGTTTTTTGCATTTTGTACCTCCTAAAAGTTATTATAAAAGAAATATCTTTTACAGTAAGAGTATAACATAAAAAAATAAAAAAAGATAGCGAATAAAAGACATTTTTAAAATATAAAAATATCATTATAAAAAAATATTAAATTTATTCGTCATTTTTCGTTTAATTTTAATTTTTTATTTATTTAATTTATATTAAAACAAAATAAAAAAACCGCTGTTTAAGCGGTTCTTTTATTGACTATTTATTGTATTACTTTTTTGCCATAGCTTCGCTTATGCCGGTAAATATTACACCGAGAGCATAAGCTCCTGCGTCAGGGTAGTTAAGGCTTCTGTCGCCTACATTTGCAGCTCTTCCCATTTTAGCTGAAATATATTTTGTCTTTTCTGCACCGTCAACGGCTGCCTGAGCAGCTTTTTTCATTGCGGGTATAAGTTCTTCGCCGGCTTTTGCGCTTGCTGTAAGTGAATCGGCGCAGGGAACCAATGCGTCGATAAGAGTTTTATCTCCGACAACTGCTCCTTTTCCGAAAGACTTTTCACCGGTTTTATATACAGCTTCGGCTGCTGCTTGCATTATATCTGCAAGTCCTTGAAGATCGGTTTCTTTTGCGTCTCCTATACATTTTGCTGCGCCACGGAAAGCTGAGCCCCAGATAGGACCGGAAGCGCCGCCACAGTATTCTAATATTATCATACCGCAACCTTTAAGGAATGAACCGATATCGTCTTTATCTACATCGTTCCAGTCTTTTTTTAGCTGCTTGAAGCCTTTAGCAACCGACATTCCGAAATCTCCGTCGCCTGCGGCTGAATCGAGTTCGCAGAACGGAACTTCGTTTTCAATGATAATATTTGCCATTGTGTCAACCATAAATATAAAATCTTGTGTGGTAAGTTTATTCATTTTGTCCTCCGATTATAATTTGAGTGCAGGGGTGTTAACCTCACAATCTAACAGTTCTTTAAGTTCTGCGTCAAGTTTAAGAATGGATACCGACGCACCTGCCATATCGATAGCAGTCATATAGTTGCCTACTAAAGTTTTGTAAATGTTTATCTTCTTTTCTTCAAGTACATTGCTTACCGAATTATTGAAAAGATAAAGTTCTTGAAGCGGAGTTGCTCCGAAGCCGTTAATTAAAAGTGCAATTTCATCGCCTTGTTTAAGTTTTAAATCGGTTATGATTGCATTGACTATTCTGTTTGCAAGTTCATCGCTCGATTGAATCTTTTCTCTTGCTATTCCTGGTTCACCGTGAATTCCTACGCCGAATTCCATTTCGTTATCGCCGATGTCAAAAGTAGGAGTGCCTTTTGCGGGAACGGTACAGGAGGTAAGCGCAAAACCTAAACTTCTAACATTTGCGATTGCCTTGTTTGCAACTTCTTTTACTTCTTTAAGACTCTTGCCTTTTTCAGCAGCTGCACCTGCAATTTTGTGTACAAATACTGTGCCTGCGACGCCTCTTCTTCCGACAGTGTAAAGGGAATCTTTAACTGCGATATCGTCGTTTACATAAACCTGTTCTACATTGATATCGTCGTCTTCTTTTGCCATCTCAGCTGCACCGTCGAAGTTCATACAGTCACCGCTGTAATTTTTTATGATAAGAAGGGTTCCTTTTTTAGAAGCAGATTTGCATATTGCATTATATACCTGAATAGTTGTAGGGGACGCAAATACATCGCCGCATACTGCAACATCGAGCATTCCTTTTCCTACAAAACCTGCGTGTGCCGGTTCGTGACCGCTACCGCCGCCGCTTATCAAGGTTACTTTATCTTTATTTATATCTTTCTTTTTTACTATTTTGTGTTTTTCAATAAATTCAAGTTCGGGATGTGCTTTTGCAAGACCTTGGCACATTTCTATAACAAAAGTTTCCGGTTTATTAATTATCTTTTTCATAGTTATTTCTCCTGTTCAAATTAGCAGCAGCATTCTTCTTTGGCTGTGCTTCCGAGTTTGTCTGCTGCAATTATTGCTGCTGCAACCATGTCCGCTGTTACAGGGAAGGGCATTGAATGTATAGATTCGTCGGGTATGCAAGCTTTTTCAGCTACTTGTTTTAATAATGCATTGTTGTTTTTGGTAAGTTCTTCTGCGCTGCTTCCGATATCTTTTAAGCATACGGGAAGTCCAACGCTGAGACAGAATGAAAGTACTTCTTCAATTTCTTCCATTGGGGAATTTTCAAGTATAAGCTGAGTAAGTGTTCCGAATGCAACTTTTTCACCGTGGAAATATTTATGAGTTCCTTCGAGTATGGTAAGGCCGTTTGCTACTGCGTGTGCTGCTGCAAGACCGCCGCTTTCAAATCCGAGTCCCGAAAGAAGTATGTTTGTTTCAATGATTTTTTCAAGAGACTGTGTAACTACTTTACATTCACAAGCCTGTTTTGCTTTGAGTCCGTCTGAAATAAGAGATTCATAGCAAAGTCTTGCAAGGTTAAGAGCTGTTTCAGTTCCTTTTGCAGGAGGACATTTGCCTTCTCTTGCTCCGCAGGGAAGTCCTGCGTTTACGTTGCTGAAACTGTTATGTGTTGCACGGGCTTCAAAATAAGTTGAAAGTGCGTCGCCCATTCCCGATACAAGAAATCTTACCGGTGCATTTGCTATAACCGTTGTGTCGATAAGTACTACGCTGGGGCTTTGTTTGAAATATGCATAATCATCGAAAGCTCCGTCTTCGTGGTAAAGAACGGCTGAGTGGCTTGTCGGAGCATCGGTTGCTGCTATTGTAGGACAAATAATAAGTGCACCGCCTTCTGCAACGCACTTAGATGTATCGATGGCTTTACCGCCGCCAAGACCTATGATACAGTCGCATTTATTTTCTTTTGCTATTTTCTGCAATTCTGCGACTTCCGATCTTGAACATTCGCCTTTGAAAGGTGCTTTAACGAGGCTTATTCCGAATTTCTTTTCGGTAGCGTCGAGTTTTGAAGCAACACGAGCGACATCGTCTTTATGTGCTATCAATAACGCCTTCTTTCCGAAGGTTGATACGAAGTAGCCGAGGTTTAAAAGCTCGTCTTCGCCTTGTACAAATTTTGTTGGACAAATAAATGCTTTTCTCATAATTTTTCTCCTTTTTTTAACATAGAGTTATTATTTATATTATAGAACATTTCTTTAAAAGTAGCATTAAAAAAAACGGACATTATATAGTAAAATTTTATAGTAATTTT
The DNA here is from genome assembly GCA_944342015.1 of uncultured Clostridia bacterium. GTDB lineage: Bacteria > Bacillota > Clostridia > Christensenellales > CALVMC01 > CALVMC01. The sequence continues at coordinate 358,689 of CALVMC010000001.1, read as the reverse complement.
TAGCACTATTCGGCGCAGAAAAATTGTCCTCAGACAATTTTATCAGCTTTATTACCTTATAGTTTTTAAATTATAATTCAGTATGATTTATTATTAAAGGGAAGAATTGAAAAGTTCTATTTTACTGTTTGTTATTCTGTATTGGTTAGGAGTTAATCCCGTAAATTTTTTAAATACTTTTATAAAGTAGCCGCTGTCTTCGAACCCGCATTCAAACGCTATCGAAATTATGGTAAGTCGGGTGGTCACAAGTAGGTTTTTAGCGGCTTCTACTCTGACTTTATTAACATATTCTGTAATGCCCTGACGCATAACCTTTCTAAACAGTTTGCTGAAATAACTCGAACTTATATTACAAAGACTTGCAAGAAGTTCTGTGTTTATGGTTTTACTGTAATTTGAATTTACATAGCGTATTGCCGGATCTATTGCAGAGGGAATGTATTTTATATCGTTAGATTGCTCGTTTTCCGAATTATCGGTTGCTTTATCTTCCGAAATTTGTTCAGGGATTAAATTTTCTTCGGAAACTGCGGGAATTGGTTTTTTCAAATTCATAACCGAAGAAAATGCATAGTTGGATATGTAATAAATTAAATCGGAATAATCTTTAAGTTGTTCGAAATTTACCTTGCTCAATTTTCCGTAAAAGTTTTTTGTATCGAAAAGGGGAATTTCGTCTTTACTGTTTTCGGTAACGACGGTTTTGATATTATAATTTTCATACGGTTTATCGAGAAGTACCTGTCCGCACATTATCGCTCCTAAATAATAGTCTTTGTAGAAAATGGGAACGGCAAAATCAATAATTCCCATATGGCACGCATAAATGTATGTATGTTTCGAGCGTGCAGCTTCCAAACCGCCGTATGAATCGCATTTTTCACATAATTTTTTGTATTTTGGTATAGAGCGAACCAATTTACAGAATTCGCTGCAACAGCTATGCTCTGTCAAAGGCTTACCGGTATAATCGACTGCGATTAAAGACATTTTTAAAGGGCGGGCAAGTTCGTCCTGTAATTTTTGAAAGTCGCACAGGTTAATCAGTTCGCTTAAATTAAGATAATTAAAATTATTATCGTTATTCAAAATATACTCCGTAATTTCCGTTATTTATTCGGAATTTATATAAATATAATTTTACAAAATTATTATAGCATATTTATCGAAAAATGTATATATTTTTATAAATATTTTATAAGGAAATAAAATATTTATTTGCCAAATAATTTTAAAAGGATTAATATATTGTTATAATTATTAATAAAATATAGCCGATATATTTAATTGACTGCTATTAATATTAATCTGCGATTCTAATATTTTATTAAAAACTTGTTTTTTTGTAAGAGGTCAATATGCCGTTAAAGAGAGAGGAAATACAAGATAAGTATAAATGGAGATTGGAAGATATTTTTTCTTCGGACGACGAGTGGGAAAGGGTCTTTAAAGAGCTCGACAGAGAAAAAGATGAAATTTTGAAATTCAAAGGAAAACTTTCAGATAAAAAGACTTTACTTTCATATTTTAAGTTTTCGGACAGTATTTCAAAAAAAATTACAGATATTTATGTTTACGCACGAATGAAAAAAGATGAAAATGTTGCCGAAACCAAATATGTGGATTTTACGGAACGAGCCGATAACCTTTCGGTTAAAATATCCTCGCTTTCTTCTTTTGTCTCTCCCGAACTTGTTTCGTTGGACGAGGATTATCTTAAAGAATGTGCAAGGGATAAGGAGTTTTCCGATTATTCGTATAAATTAGAAAAATTTATAAAGAATAAAAAACATATTTTATCTTCGGAAGCGGAAAAAATACTTGCGGAAGTAGGTAGTTTTTCAGAGAGTTTCCAAAATATTTTTACAATGTTTGATAACGCCGATGTTTGTTTTAAAGATGTTGTTATGCCTGACGGAACCAAGGTTGAAATGTCTCACGGCGTTTACGGGCTGCTTTTGCAAAATCCGTCAAGAGAAGTAAGAAAGCAAGCTTACGACAGTATGTTCGACGCATATGCTCAGATGATTAATACTGTAAGCGAAATTTATGCAGGCAATGTTAAGCAAGATTGGTTTTATGCAAAGACACGAGGTTATAAAAGTTGTCTTGAACATGCCATGAATGTTGAGGACGCCGATGAAAAGGTATACTTTAATTTATTGGAGTCGGTTGGCGAAAACTGTAAATATCTTTCGGATTATATTGAGTTCAGAAGAAAAAAACTCAATCTCGATAAAATCGCTTTCTGCGACTTGCATGTGCCTCTTTTTGAAAATGCGGAACTTTCACTGGAATACGATGACGCATACTCTCTTGTAGAAAAAGCTTTAAGCGTTTTGGGCGAAGAATATATTTCAGTATACAGGTCTGCTAAAAACGAGAGATGGATCGATGTGTTTGAAACCAAAAACAAAAGAAGCGGCGCTTATTCCTGGGGGACATATAATTCACATCCTTATGTTCTTCTTAATTACCATAAAACCACTCACGATGTTTTTACCATTGCCCATGAAATGGGACACGCAATTCATTCATATTACAGTAATAAAAATCAGCCTTATGCAAAAGCAGGTTACGAAATATTTGTGGCAGAGGTTGCGTCTACCGTAAACGAAATGCTTTTACTAAGATATCTTTTATCGCAAAGCAAAGATTCGAATATGAAAAAATTTCTCTTATCTTATCTTATCGATATGATAAGAACTACTTTGTTCCGTCAAACTCAATTTGCAGAATTCGAATTCAATGCTCATAAATTAGTCGAAGAAAATAAATCTTTGAACGCAGAAACTCTTAACGAAATGTATCTCGATCTGAATAAAAAATATTACGGTAAAAATATCGATTTTGACAAAATAAAGTACGAATGGGCCCGTATACCGCATTTTTACAACAGTTTTTATGTATATAAGTATTCTACGGGAATTATATCGGCAATTGCAATCAGTGAAAATATTATAAATAAAACAACAGATTCCGCTAAAAATTATATAGAATTTCTTAAAGCGGGCGGCAGTGCGTCTCCGGTCGATATTCTGAAAATTGCGGGAGTTGATTTAACGACAAAAGAACCTTTCGATAAGGCGATGAAAGTTTTTAAAGAAACTTTAAAGGAGTTGAAATCAGAGTGAAAAGGAAACTTGTTTTAGTATTTCTTCTGTTCTCTTTTTTGTTGATTGTCCTTTGCGGTTGCGGGTCGGTTACTTTTAATAATATTCTTTCGACAGACGGCAGCATCACTCAGCAATTCGTTATCGAGGTTGATTCCGAGTCGGATCTGGATATTCTGGATTCCGTTGAAATAATGTTCAGACAAATGAATTACAGCGTAGAGAGAAATGTCGATACTCCCAATATATTAAAAGCGAGCAGATATTTTTCGAGTTATACCGATTATTATATTTTTTACGGTATAACAGGCGATGAGGAAAACGAAAACGAAGGGGATATTGTAAAAGGTTTTTGGTTCGACAAATATGTTACGGTCACGAGTACTGTTTTTGCTGACCTTGCAGATGAAAATTTCGTTAAACCTTATTACGATATTTATTTCAAAAATTATGATTTTAACAGAATAAGAGATGTGGAATTCATTTATACTTACGGAACCAAATATGCTACGGTTTACGGCGAAGACGCAGATTTTACATCTGAAAATAATGGAGTTTATCTTTATACATGGTATCTCGATTACGATAACATTACAAAAAATATAACCCTTGTTCAGATTGCGCCTAACAGCGCAGTGTGGTATACTATAGCGATAGTGGGAAGTATTGTTTTGATTCTAATTTTTGTAATAATCACAAAAGTACTTCTAAAAAAGAAAAATACTAAGGAGAAATTAAATGGCGGGCGGACAGACTAAAACGGCTCAACAAAGACTGATGCCTAATAATCTCGAAGCGGAACAATCTTTGCTTGCTTGTATTCTTATCAATGACGATGTCGCAAACGATGTTGTTCCGGGATTGAAAAAAGAAGATTTTTACGGACAGGCTCACCAGCTTATTTTTCAGGCTATGTTCGAAATTTATATGCAGAACAAACCTGTTGATTTGGTTACTGTTTCCGATACTTTGGAAAGAGAAGGCAATCTTAAAAAGATAGGCGGAATAGAGTATATCTCTTCTCTTTCCGTAATGCTTCCGAGTAGCGCAAGCTATAAATATTACAGAGATATAGTTATAAGGGATTCCATATTAAGAAAACTTATCAACAGCGCAGAAAAGATTATTGAAAATGCTTACGAAAGTAAAGACGCAAATAACTCTCTTGCTCTTGCGGAAAAATATGTTTTTGATATCTCCAAAGACAGAGACAAGTCCTCGCTTTTACATATCGGAACAGCTTTGAACGAGGCCATAGAAAGAATTGAAATCGCTTTCAAGGATAAATCCAAATTAAGCGGGCTTTCTTCGGGATACGGAAATCTCGACATGTTGACCAACGGACTTCAAAAATCGGATCTTATTCTTATCGCTGCAAGGCCGGGATTCGGTAAAACTACCTTTGCATTGAATATTGTTGCGAATATGGCGGCAAGAAGCGCATCGGAAGGCGATAAAAAAGTGTGCGCAATATTTTCTCTCGAAATGCCTGCCGTTCAACTGGTTCAAAGGCTTCTTTGCTGTATATCGAAAACATCTATGAGCGACGCCAAAAAAGGCGATCTCGATGACGAAGATTTTAAAAGACTTCATAAAGCTTCGGTTATTCTCAATAATTCCGATATTTTCATCGACGATACTTCGGTAACTTCACCGGGTGAAATTCTTTCTAAATGCAGAAGGCTTTTCAGGGAAAAGGGAAGGCTGGACTTGGTCGTTGTGGACTATCTGCAACTTATGAATTCTCCCGAAAAAAAGGATAGCAGACAACAGGAAGTTTCCGAAATTTCCCGTATGATGAAAATAATAGCAAAAGAGCTTAATGTTCCGCTCCTTTTAATTTCTCAGTTATCTCGTGCGATAGATCAGAGAAAAGACGATAAAAGACCGAAGCTTTCAGACCTCAGGGAATCGGGCGCAATCGAGCAGGATGCGGATATTGTTATGTTTATTCATAAAGATGACGCCAATGCCGCTCTTTCTATGGAAACGGTAGAAAAAATTCAGCTTATAGTTGCAAAACACAGAAACGGTGAAGTCAGCGATAAACTCAGATTTAACTTTATAAGACCATTCCTTAAATTTGAAGAACTCGCTACCGATTTTGCCAACGACGGTTCGGGAACGGTTGCAACGGAATATGCCAAAAGTAAAGATTTTACCGAAAATTCCCCGAAAGGTTCGGGCGATATTATTATCGAAGAAGAAATAAACGAAATAGAGGCCGAAGCGTTTGAAAGTCAGTATAAAGAAGATTCGGAGCATATGGATTATTTAGCTGAGTATCAAAAAAAATTCGAAGAATAATTGAATGTAAGTTAATGTATTGCATATTAAAACAAAAAACCGCTTTATGCGGTTTTTTGTTTATTTTTAATTTTTTAATTTTAATACATATCAGGGTTCATTCCGGGAGCTGCGGGTGCAGGGGGCTCAGGTATATCGCATACGAGAACTTCTGTGGTTAATAAAGTCGCTGCCACGGAAGCTGCGTTTTGAAGGGCTGAACGGGCTACCTTGGTAGGATCTATTATTCCTGCTTTAACCATATCGCAATATGTGTTCTTTAACATATCATATCCATAGTTAATATTTCCTTTGCAGGAAGCGAATATGTTATTTATTATTACTCCGCCGTCTAAACCTGCGTTTGCAGATATTTGTCTTATCGGTTCTTCAAGTGCTTTAAGTACGGACATTGCACCTGTCTTTTCTTCGTCTTCAAGGGTATTTGCGATATTGCTTACAGTTTTTGCTACCTGCAATAATGCGACACCGCCTCCGGGAATTATTCCTTCTTCTACCGCAGCACGGGTAGCTGCAAGTGCGTCTTCTATTCTGAGTTTAGTTTCTTTCAATTCCACTTCCGTTGCTGCGCCTACATTTATTACTGCAACGCCGCCTGCAAGTTTTGCAAGTCTTTCTTGCAACTTCTCTTTATCGTAATCGCTTGTCGTCGCTGCAATCTGCGATTTGATAGATTTTATTCTTGCGCTTATTTCTTTGCTTTCTCCGTATCCGCCGACAATTGTTGTGTTTTCCTTGTCAACTTTTACTTGTTTTGCTCTTCCAAGCATATCTACCGTTGCGCTTTTAAGTTCGAGTCCGAGTTCTTCGCTGATAACTTTACCGCCGGTAAGTATTGCTATATCTTCGAGCATTGCTTTCCTTCTGTCGCCAAATCCCGGTGCTTTAACCGCTACACAGTTAAATACGCCTTTGAGCTTATTTAATATTATTGTCGCTATTGCTTCGCCTTCGATATCATCGGCAATTATAAGCAGCTTTAATCCGGATTTTACAACCGCTTCGAGTACGGGCAATATTTCCTGTATATTCGAAATCTTTTTGTCTGTTATAAGTATATAACAGTCATCGAGCACAGCTTCCATTTTATCGGTATTCGTTACCATATAAGGGGAAGCATATCCTCTGTCGAATTGCATTCCTTCAACAAAAGTCAAATCGGTTTTCATAGTTTTGCTTTCATCGACGGTTATAACGCCGTCTTTACCGACTTTTTCCATTGCGTCGGAAATTAATTTGCCGATATTTTCGTCTCCTGCGGATATAGACGCAATCTGAGCTATTGCAGTCTTGCTTTCTATGGGTTTGCTGATGTTTTTAAGTTCGTTTACGACTGCTTCCGTCATTTTTGCAATTCCTCTTTTAAGTATCATAGGATTTGCTCCTGCGGCAACATTCTTTAATCCTTCTCTGATTATTGCTTGCGCAAGTACCGAAGCCGTAGTGGTTCCGTCTCCTGCAACATCGTTTGTTTTTACCGAAACTTCTTTTATTAACTGTGCTCCCATATTTTCAAACTGATCTTCAAGTTCAATTTCTTTTGCTATGGTAACTCCGTCGTTCGTAATAAGGGGAGCGCCGAATTTCTTTTCAAGTACTACATTGCGTCCTCTTGGTCCAAGTGTTATCTTTACTGCGTTTGCAAGACTGTTTACGCCTTTTTCGAGTGCTTTTCTTGCTTCTTCTCCGTATTTAAATTGTTTAGCCATTTTTATCACTCCTTATTGTTCTACTATTGCAAGCACGTCGCTTTGCCTTAATATCGTTACTTCTTTATTTTCTAATTTAAACTGACTTCCGGCATACTTGTTGAATAAAATTATATCTCCGACTTTAATTTGCATTACAACTTCTTTACCGTCGATGACTCCGCCGGGACCTACTGCTATAACTTTTGCAAGCTGCGGTTTTTCCTGAGCTGTTCCCGGAAGGACTATTCCGCCTGCGGTTTTTTCGACTTTTTCTACTTCTTCGATTACTATTTTATCAAACAATGGTTTAATTGTCATTTTAAACCCTCCTTATGTTTTTTTGGCAGTCTTTATGTTTGACTGCTAATCGTTATAATTATAGCATATAAATGTATTTTGTAAAGTCATTTATACCATTTTTTTAAATAAGCGTTAAATTATTTTAAGTCGATTTTTGCTTTAAATTGTAAACTATTTTTTATTTATTTAATTTTTTATATAAAAAATTCTGTGTTTTCAATATTAAATATTTATTAAAAACAATCGGTATATGCTTTCAAAAATATAATTAAAATGTTATAATATAATTAATTATTAATCATTTTATTTAATTTTCACTTAAAACGAATATTTTTAATTCAGAGGTATATTATGGATAAATGGGATGACAGATTTATGGATATTGCAAATACCGTGGCTAAATGGTCTTCGTGCTATCAGGAAAACAGACAGGTTGGTGCGGTAATTGCCCGTGACAAAAGAATTTTAACTACCGGTTATAACGGCGCAGGCTCCGGAATTAAAAATTGCAAAGACCGTGGCGAATGTATGAGAAAAAAGCTCAATATCGAGTCGGGAACAAGACAGGAACTTTGCTTTGCCGTCCACGCTGAGCAAAATGCCATCATTCAGGCTGCAAGAATGGGTATCAGCGTTGAAAACGCTACTTTGTACTGTACTCATCAGCCTTGCGTAATTTGCGCAAAAATGATTATTAACAGCGGTATTACCCGTGTTGTTTACAGTCAAGGGTATCCGGATGAATTTTCTCTTCAAATGTTCGAAGAAGCCGGAGTAAAATTAGAAAAGTATTAATAAATAATTAATATAATTTTGAGGCGGTTATGGAAATAGGTATAAGTACGGCTACATTTTTCGGCAAAGATGTCACTGAAAACGCATTTGATAATTTGCGTGCTCTCAATGTAAAAGTCACCGAAGTCTTTTTAAATACTTTTTTTGAATATAAGCCTTCTTTCGGTAATATGCTTGCCGAACGCAAGGAAAACATTAAAGTACATTCCATGCACGCTCACACTAACAGTTTTGAACCTGAACTTTTTAACGATGTTGACAGAACAAGACTGGATTCCGTTCAGATTCTTAAAAAAGTTTTAAGAACAGGGAAAAAACTCGGAGCTAAATTTTATACTTTTCACGGCGCTACACGATTAAAAAAACGGGACTATAATTTCGATTATCCTGTATTAGGAAAAAAAGTCGAAGGTATTAATTCCATTATGAACGATTACGGTATTACTTTGTGTTATGAAAATGTTCACTGGGCTTATTTTTCCGAACCTGAATTTTTCGAAAAGTTGAAACCTTATGCGCCGAACATAGGTTGTTGTTTCGATAATAAGCAGGCAAGGCAGTCGGGTATAGATTATAAAGAATTTCTCAAAGTGATGAACGGTCGTCTTAAAACCGTTCATGTATCCGATTTCGACGAGAACGGGAAAATGTGCGTTCCCGGAAAAGGAAAGTTCGATTTTGTAGAATTGTTTAAAATTCTTTCCGATATGAATTTTCAAGGCTGCGTCTTAATTGAACTTTACGGAAACGATTACAAAAATATTTTCGATTTAAAAGACGGTATCGAGTATTTAAACGAGATAAAATATAAACTTAATATAAATTAGGGAGGAGTTATGGAAAACAAACTTAAATTGTCTTTTGATTATGGTAACATGATGAATATCAGAATAGGAAAAAACGGATTCAGCCGTTCTGATATCGAAAATGCCGAAGCTGTTGCTAAAAAAGCTTTTGACAGCTTTCAAAAGGATAGAGGTAAAGGAATGACGGGATGGAGCGAACTTCCTTATAATCAAAAAGATATTATCGAAGATATTTTAAAAACCGCAAAAGAAATTCGTTCGAAGTATAAGTATTTCGTAGTTTTGGGAATTGGCGGCAGCGCATTGGGACCGCTTGCTGCTTTTCAGGCTTTAAAACACCTTCATTACAATGAACTTAAAGACAGCGTGAGAAACGGCCCTAAGTTTTATGTTGAAGACAATGTCGATCCCGAAAGAATGAATGCTCTTTTAGATGTTATAGATGTGAACACTACAATGTTTAATGTCATTACCAAAAGCGGGTCAACCAGCGAAACTATGAGTCAGTACCTGATTATTTCCGATATTATAAAAAAATGTCTCGACGGTACGGCAAAACTCAAAGACCACATTATTGCGACCACAAGCGAAAACAGCGGTAATTTGATTAAAATTGCTAAGGAAGAAAATCTTAAAACATTCTACATTCCCGACGGAGTAGGAGGCAGATTCAGCGAACTTTGTCCTGTCGGTCTTCTTCCTGCGGCAGTGCTCGGAATAGATATAAACGCAATGCTCGAAGGAGCGGCTATAATGGATAAGGCTTCGGATAAATCAAATATTTATCAAAATGCTCCTTTAATGTCGGCGCTTTTAAAATATCTTTCTATGAAAAACGGCAAAAATATTTCGGTTATGATGCCTTATGCGGACAGCCTTAAATATGTAGCAGATTGGTATGCGCAGCTTTGGGGAGAAAGTTTAGGGAAAAAATTCGATTTGAAAGGCAGGATTGTAAATTGCGGGCAGACTCCCGTAAAGGCTTTGGGAGTTACCGATCAACATTCGCAAATTCAGCTTTTCAACGAAGGACCTGACGATAAAGTTATTACTTTTATAGGAGTAAAAAAATTCAGAAGCGATTGCCTTATCCCCCAAGGATTGGAAAAATATGAAAATGTAAACTTCTTATGCGGTCATTATATGTCTGAGTTGATTAACACTGAAAGAGACGCTACCGCTTATGCGTTAATGACGAACAATAAACCAAGTTCCATGATTATGCTCGATGAGGTTGACGAAAATTCTTTCGGGCAGCTTCTTATGTTTTTTATGTTGGAAACTGCTTATTGCGGAGCTATGCTTAATATTAACACTTTCGATCAGCCGGGAGTAGAGCAGGGTAAAAATGCCACTTACGCTATGTTCAACCGTCCGGGTTATGAAAATCTGAAAGCTGAAATTAGTAAGGGCATAAGCAGAGACGATGAATTTATAATTGGCAAATAGTTTAATTAATAAAATATTTTAATTAATAAAAAAATGTACAATTAAAAACGATTGACCTGCTATCGGGTTTTTCGTAATTATGTTAAAATTTGCAATTACAATGCGTTTTAAAGCAAATATAACGCTTTTTAAGTTATATTTGCTTTTTTTATGCTATTGGTTTGACAAAATTTGTATCATCTGTTAAACTTAAAAAAACGAATAAATCGGGGGTGGCCGAAAGGTCTGAGATTATACCCATAGAACTTGTTAGGTAATGCTAGCGTAAGGAATTTGTTCTTTATACCATTTCTTGCAAGTTTCCGATAAAAAGGAGGCTTTTTTTTATGGAAGTTTTAACAACCGAAGAAATTATCTATCTTTCGGTAACAGGTGCAATTGCATTGCTTGCAGTCATTGCAGGCTTAACAATCAATGCGTTAAAAAAAGATTGGATGAAATACTATTATTATGTTATGGCTGCAATTGTTGCAGTTTATGCTATTACGGTTATTTCACTCAATTTCGATGCTTTCGAACAGGGTTATCAGGTATGGCTTACCTTAGGTGTTTTTGCAGCCATTGCCGTAATTATTGCCTTGCTTGTTTTTGCTGATAAATACAATGTTAAGCACGGTAAAAATGCACAAGGCGGTAACACTAAATTTTTAGTATATTCAGGCGTATTTATTGCGTTGAGTTTCGCTTTATCTTACATAACATTTTTCAGATTGCCTCAGGGCGGTTCGATTACGTTTTTCAGTATGCTTCCTTTAATGCTCTTTTCTTATGTCTTCGGAGTTAAAAAAGGACTTCTTATTGGTTTTATTTACGGTCTGTTGCAATCTATTCAGGATCCGTGGATTGTCCATCCCATACAGTATTTCCTTGACTATCCGATAGCGTTTGCCATGATAGGACTTACAGGGTTATTTGCTAATGAAAAATTAAGTTCTCTGAAATTTATATTAGGCGTAGGAGTAGCGGCAGTTGCAAGATACATTCCTCATGTTATTTCAGGCGCCGTATATTTTGGCAGCTACGGTCAGGATTACGGAATAACAAGCGCAGTTGCTTGGGGATTTTTATATAATTTGTTCGTTTTCGTCGATGCCGCACTTTGTGCCGTGGGTGGATTTTTCTTGCTCAAAAATAAACAGTTCAGACTTACTTTGGATAAATTAAAAAAAGATTGTCTTAAAAATAATAATATCTCTAAGGAAAAAGAAAAAAACGAAGGCGTTGCAGAAGGCGCAATCAAAACTTGCGATAACAGTGTAAATCCCGATTTGATAGACAAATTCAATGAAAAAACCGAAAATGCCGAAAAAACTCTGAGTGAATAAAAATTGCAAGTAAATAAAATAAAGGGCAAGAAACAAATAATAATATAAATTATTGTTTAATTAAAATGCTTAATTTTATTCAATCGATATAAAAGCTTAATAATCTTATAAAACTTAAAATTAAGATAAAAAGAAAAATCTTCGGATTTTTCTTTTTTTAACGGTTGACAATATGGAATAAAAGGTATATACTATTATTGAACAATTAAAGAACTGTTCAATTATTACAAGGTGAGTTATGAGTGATAGTAAAAATAAAAGTTCATCTAATGAAATAAAAAAACTACTTCCAAAGGATGAAATTATTTACGATTTGGCGGAATTATTTAAAATGTTCGGAGATTCTACCCGTACTAAAATTTTAAGCTGTCTGCAAATCAAGGACTTATATGTCTGGGAGATTGCCGAAATTTTAAATATGAGCCTTTCAGCTGTTTCTCATCAATTAAGAGTTTTAAGGGGAGCAAAACTTGTGAAAGGAAAAAAGGAAGGTAAGGAAGTTAAGTATTCTCTCGATGATGACCATGTAACTAAAATTATGGAATGCGGCTTAATGCATGTGAATGAGGACAGATAATAAATCCTAATATTGATTTATTTACAGGTTTAATACCTGTTTTTAAAAAATCTATTATTGAATAATTGTTCAATAATCTGAATATTCAATTAATGAGGCACCTTGTAAGTATCGCAATAAAATTAAAAGTTCAAAAGAGGAGGAGAAGATATGATAAAGCAATACAAAATAAAAAATTTACATTGTGCAAACTGCGCTGCAAAAATCGAGAGAAATTTATCTAAATTAAACGGAGTAAACTCGGCAAGCGTTGATTTTTTCGGAGAAAAAATAACGATCGATGCGGAAGAAAACTGGTTTTTGGAAAATTTTGAAAAAATAGGGAAGGTCTGTAAAAAAATAGAACCTCGCTCTGAAATTAATTTAATTTGACGATTATGAAAAAGCCTAATTTAAATAAAGAACAATTTATTAATTTAATAAGAATTGTAATATCATTAATATTATTTATTGCCGTTTTTACGGTCGATAAAGTAGTAAATTTAGAAACTGTATTAAATGTAAATTACGGTTGGATTTTACCCTTTTTACTTTATTTGATAATTTATATTCTGATCGGTTACGATGTGCTTTACAGAGCGCTCAGAAATATTTTTCACGGACAGATTTTCGATGAAAATTTTTTAATGTGCATCGCAACGCTCGGTGCGTTCGGACTTGCAATTTACGGCGGAGTAAGCGGAAAAGGGACAGAAGGGTTCGACGAGGCTTGCGCTGTTTTGCTGTTTTATCAGATAGGAGAATTCTTTCAGGATTATGCTACGGATAAATCTCGCAAGTCGATATCGTCGCTTATGAATATCCGTCCGGATTATGCTAATTTAATGAAAGACGGCAAGATTGAAAAAGTTGAGCCTACCGAAGTCAAAGAAGGCGATATTGTTCTCGTATATCCGGGAGAAAAGATACCTCTCGACGGTGTGATAGTTAAAGGTAATTCCGTGCTCGATACCAAAAATTTAACAGGCGAATCTCTTCCAAAGGATGTATTTGAGGGAGAGGAGGTTATCAGCGGATACATAAATTTGACTTCGCAATTAGAAGTCGAAGTAAAAAAAGAATTTTATAATTCCACCGTAAATAAAATACTCAATCTTGTGGAAAATGCTTCCGCAAAAAAAGCAAAAGCTGAAAATTTTATTACTAAATTTGCAAAATTTTATACCCCCGTTGTCGTTTTCGTGGCACTTGCTCTTGCAATCGTTCCGTCGTTAATTACCAAACAATGGTCGGTTTGGATATACAGGGCATTGAGTTTTCTGGTCGTTTCTTGTCCTTGTGCTTTGGTTATATCGATTCCTCTTTCCTTTTTTGCGGGTATCGGAGCCGCCTCGGGATACGGAATACTTGTTAAAGGGTCAAATTATTTAGAGAAACTTAATAAGGCTAAAATTTTTGTTTTCGATAAAACCGGAACTTTAACAAAAGGAAATTTTAAGGTCAGTCAAGTTTGTCCTGAAAACAGGCGAGAAGAAATTTTAAAGTTTGCGTCCATTGCTGAAAAGAATTCAAATCATCCCATAGCTAAATCCATTATTGGCAGTTACGGTAAAAAAACAGATAATAATTATTCGGTAACTGAAATTTCAGGATTAGGAATATGCGCAACCGATGGAAAATCCGTTATATATTGCGGAAACGAAAAACTAATGAAGGAAAAAAATATTAATTATACTGAACATAAGGGAGCGGGAACTGTCGTTTATGTTGCAAAAGACAATGATTTTATCGGTTCTGTTTTAATTAGTGACGAGCTTAAAAGCGAGACGAAAGATGTAATTTCAGAAATAAAGAATATGGGATGCAAAAGCATAATGCTCACGGGCGACAATGAAAATGTCGCAAAGAAAGTTGCTTTGCAAATCGGTATCGACGAATATAAGTCTTCTCTGCTTCCCGATAACAAAGTAGAAGAGCTGGAAAAAATTATTGCAAATAAAGATAAAGAAGATGTTGTTTGTTTTGTAGGAGACGGAATTAACGATGCGCCCGTATTAATGCGTTCGGATATAGGTATTGCAATGGGAGGGGTTGGAAGCGATGCGGCAATCGAAGCTGCCGATATAGTGCTTATGAACGATAATCTGAAAGGAATATCGGTTGCAAAAAAAATCGCAAGAAAAACAATGAAAATCGTATTTGAAAATATATGGTTTTCAATAACGGTAAAAGTGGCAATTTTAATATTATCTGCGATAGGTCTTGCAAATATGTGGGTTGCCGTTTTCGGAGATGTAGGCGTGGCTTTTATTGCAATATTGAACGCTATGAGAGTTAATTCGAAATTTAAAAAAATAAAAAAGGAAAAAGAAAAACCGAAAGAAGGGATTATAAATTAATACTGTATTAAGAAAGGAAGTCAGTTGACTTCCTTTCTTTTTTTAATAAGATTAAATAATTCTTTATTTATATCGGCTTCGTTTACAGTATTTGCATTGACCGTTTTAATTTCCATATCATTATTTTCTGTATCTTTTGAAAATTTTTCCATACATTCACGATAGTATCTGTCGGCGTCTTCTACGCTGAAAGTTTTTCCGGATTTTATTTCGTTATCTGACGGAAAAAGATGAGAAGAGGCAATATTTTCTTCGACATTGTATTCGGTATTATTTTTATCGCACTTTAAATCTTTGTTTTCAGAGTTTAAAGAACAACTTGCATTATTGATTTTTTCGTTGTTTTTTGAAAGCATCAATGGAAGCAGGGTTTGTAACATATTCATGTTGTCAGTCTGTTTTTCGCTATCTGAATTTGAATTTTTGTTTAACAAACCGATAAGGCTTCCGATATCGAAATTTCCGCCTTTTTGCATAATATTTAAAAGATTATCGTTATTTATCGAACCTTTTCCCATGGCTTGCATAAGCATAGGGAGCATACTTGTAAAATCCATATTAGTCACCTTAAATTATATATATGCAAATAAAATGATTTGGTGACATTTTTTATTTTATTTATTCAGAACTTAATTAAATATTTCGTCATATTAATATATAAGGCCGATATGGTATGTGAGGTGTTATATGAGTGATTTTAAAAGTTACATAAAAAATAATTCTGAAAATAACGGTGCTGAAAGTAATTGCGTTATATCCGAGTCGGAAAAGAAACAGTGTGAAGAGAAACTGAAAAACACTGCAAAAAAATACGAAGGAAAATCCGAAGACGAATTAATGGGGGAAATATTGAAACAGGTAGCGGCAGGGAAAAGCAGCGGAGAGCTGAAAAATTCCGATATCGATGAGTTCTATAAGAAAGTCAGCCCCATGTTAAACAGGGAACAAAGAAAAAAACTCGATTCAATTATTAATAAGATAAAATAATTATGCTTTTTGACAGTAATATAAGAAAAATAAATTCCTCTAATGAAGGTGCGTTGATAGTTTTTGTCGATGATGTAAATAGGTTTATAAAAAAAACCAACAGCTTAAACATAAGGATAGTTTGTGAATTTCCTTTTATCAAAGCTGTGGGAATTATGGCAAACAAACAGCTTTTACCTTATCTTACAAAACTTAAAGAAGTTAAATACATATCGTCGCAAAGTACTGTTACGGCTTTGGAAAATAGTAATTCAATGTTTTCGAAAGTCGGCGCTTTACCATTTGACAAGAAGCCGGATAATGAAATTTTTCAAAAAACGGAAATTTTAAAAGAGAGGAAAAGAAAATATAACGGTGAAGGCATAGGCGTCGCTTTTATAGATACGGGAATAAATCCTCATCTCGATGTGTCTTTACCGAACAGAGTTGCCGCTTTCGTTGATTTCGAAGACGGAAAAACAATTCCTTATGACGATAACGGGCACGGAACTTTTGTTGCAGGCGTATGCGCCGGAAGCGGACTTTGCAGCAGAGGAGAAATTTGCGGAAGTGCTCCGAAGTCTACTGTTATAAGCGTTAAAGTAATGAACAGCGAAGGGGAAGGCGGAGCTTTTAAAGTTTTAGAAGGAATGCAGTGGGTTCTCGATAATGCTTTAAAATATAATATCAAAGTTTGTTGTATGAGTTTCGGCAGCGATATAATTTACCCGAACGACCCGCTTATTATAGGAAGTGAAACACTTGTCAGAAACAATATAAATGTCGTGTGTGCATCGGGAAACAGCGGCGAAGGTACTATTAAATCTCCCGCAGCAGGTCCCAGAGTGATAAGCGTAGGATCAGTGGGAAATAATTATAATATTTCGGATTTTACGTCAAGAAAGGTATTCGGCGGCTTTATTAGACCTGATTTTTACGCCCCGGGAGAAGATATAAAAGGATTAGGAGACAGGGTTTATACTTCAATGAGCGGAACAAGCGTAGCTGCGCCGTATGTTGCGGGAATTTGCGCTTGTTTGTGTCAGGCTAATCCTTCTTTGAAAGCTGTTTCAATGAAAAGAGCACTCTACGGTATCTCTAAAAAAATAAAACCGAATGTATTTGTTTTGGATAACGATGCGTTGAAATTTTAAGAAAGCCATTGAATAGATGAAAATTAAAAAGAAAAACCGGCTTTCAGCCGGTTTAAATTCTTTCTAAATTATATCTTCCGTAATCGAAATTAAGTACTCTGAAAAATCCTGAAAAAGATGTTAAATCGGCCGATTGCATCAGTCTTTTTACTGCATTGAATTTACTCTCTGAGAATTTTACGGAAACTCCGCAACCTACGGATATTTCTCTCGGGGTATTAATCAATGCGCAGTCTATTCTGTTTCGTTTCAATAAGTTTTCAAATTTAGCAGCCTGCGTTCTTGAACGGAAGGAAGCGATTATAAAGTACATAAAACCCTCCTGATGTTTCCGAATAAAAAATTTCGGAACATTTTAATCTTTAAGTAAATATTGTGAAATATACGGATATATCCGTAACACTATACAATATTAATTTATTCAGTTTAATGTTACATAAGGAGAGGGTATGATTTATCTTGACAATGCGGCAACAAGTAAATATAAGCCTGAAACTGTATTCGATGCGGTTGAAAAAGAATTAAAAAATCCTGCAAACTCCGGTCGTGGCGGACATATAGCGTCGCAAAGAGCGTCGGAAAAAATACTTAAAACCAGAATTTTTCTTGAAGATATGTTCGGTAATAACTGTAATGCGGTTTTTACAAAAAATTGTACGGAAGCACTAAATTGCGCCATTTTGGGTACGGTAAGAGAAGGCGAGGTTATAACTACGGTAAACGAGCATAATTCAGTGCTTCGACCGCTTGCATATCTTGAAAGAAAGGGATTAATTAAAATAAAATATGTCGATTGCAAGACTTGTGAAACTCCGATTATTATAAAAAATATGTTAAATAATAATACTCGACTTGTGGTTGTCAATCATATTTCAAATGTTACCGGAGAAGAGCAAAATATAGAGGAAATAGGAAAGGTTGTAAAAGAAAACAGTGACGCACTTTTTTTGGTTGACGGCGCACAGTCTTTGGGACACAGGAAAATCGATATAAAAAAATGCGGTATAGACTTAATTGCAGGAGCGGGGCACAAAGGACTTCATTCTCCTCAGGGAGTGGGATTTCTTATTATTTCAGACGGCGTAAAAGTAAAACCGATAATATTCGGAGGAACGGGAACGGTTAGCGACAGTATTTTTCAGCCGGAAGAACTGCCGGAAAGTTTGGAGAGCGGAACCCTTAATACGCCTGCCATTGCTGGATTATATGAAGGAGTTAAATGGACTTATTCTAATTTTGATAAAATAAACAAACATATAAACGGACTTGCGGACATTCTATATAACGGTTTAAACGATATAAAAGGCATTAAAATATTTTCGCACGGCAATGCGGGAATAGTAAGCTTTTACGCTGATTGCGATTTAGGTCTTTTAAGTGATATATTAAGTCAGCGTTATTCGATTTGCGTAAGACCGGGGCTTCATTGTGCGCCGTTGATACACAAAAAACTTCAAACTCTTAAAAGCGGTCTTATAAGAGCAAGTGTGGGGTATAATAACTCTTTGTCCGATATTAAATCCTTTATATCTGCAACCGATAAAATTTTATTTGAACTTACCGGGCACAATGGGTAAAATTATTATAATTTAAAGCTTTTTTTATAAATATCATCGGCTTTTAACGATTAATTTTTATTATTATAATTTTTTTACTTAAGGTTATTTGTATGAAGTTATATTTTATTTACCTATTTTATTTATCTTCTTATTCTATTAAGAGTCCAAGTCGTTGACTTTTTTATATGCTTATAATATAATTTTATAAGCGGTTTTCCTTTAAGCGGTTTTCGCTTAAAAACCATGCTATAAATTTTACGGAGTGTTGATATGTACGATAAGGTTAATCCCGATTTTGATTTTGTGAACAGAGAAAAAGAAATACTCGAATATTGGAAAAAAGAAAATATTTTCAAAAAGTCGTTAGAAAAAAATAAAGAAAACAAAGATTATATTTTTTACGACGGACCGCCTACGGCTAACGGTAAACCTCATATAGGGCATATTCTCACCCGTGTAATGAAGGATTTAATTCCTCGCTTTAAAAATATGAAAGGTTTTAATGTGCCGAGAAAAGCCGGTTGGGACACTCACGGACTTCCCGTCGAACTCGAAGTTGAGAAACTTCTCGGCATTGACGGTAAACAGGAAATTGAAAAATACGGCGTAGAGGATTTCATTCGTAAATGTAAAGAAAGCGTCTGGAAATATAAAGGCGAATGGGAGGTTATGTCCGACAGAGTAGGTTATTGGGTGGATATGGAAAATCCTTATATTACCTATGACAATAATTACA
The DNA here is from genome assembly GCA_944342015.1 of uncultured Clostridia bacterium. Taxonomy (GTDB): domain Bacteria; phylum Bacillota; class Clostridia; order Christensenellales; family CALVMC01; genus CALVMC01. The sequence continues at coordinate 339,569 of CALVMC010000001.1, read as the reverse complement.
TTGAGTCGGTATGGTGGGCTGTAAAACAAATTCACGATAAAGGTCTTTTGTATAAAGGATTTAAAATCGTTCCGTACTGCCCGAGATGCGGTACCGCTCTTTCTTCTCACGAAGTTGCCCAGGGCTATAAAGATGTTACCGAAAAATCGGTTTTTGTCAAATTCCCTCTGAAAGATAAGGTAAATACTTATTTTCTCGCTTGGACAACCACTCCTTGGACTTTGCCGTCTAATCTTGCTCTTTGCGTTAACCCTGTTGAAGATTATGTTGAAATCGAATCGGACTCGGTTCATTATATATTGGCAAAAGAACTTGTTTCTAAACTTTTCGAAGATTATAAAATAGTCAGCATTAAAAAAGGTAAAGAATACGAAGGCGTAAAATATCTGCCTTTATTCGATTATTACAAAGGCGACGACGCTTACTTCGTAACCTGTGACGGCTATGTAACTCTTACCGACGGTAGCGGTATAGTCCATATCGCACCGGCTTTCGGCGAAGACGACGCCAACGTGGGTAAAAAATACAACCTTCCTTTTTTGCAAATGGTTGACGAAAGGGGTATTTTTAAAGAGGAAGCAACCGATTTCAAAGGTCTTTTTGCAAAAGACGCCGATAAGTTTATTATAGAAAATCTCGCAAAAAGAGGACTCCTTTTTAAAGAACAGATGTATACGCACAGTTATCCGCACTGTTGGAGATGCGATACTCCTCTTCTTTATTATGCACGCTCTTCCTGGTTTATCGCAATGACGAAAGTTAAAGATAAACTTATAAAAAACAATTCCAAAGTAAACTGGATACCGCCTTCGATAGGTAGCGGACGAATGGGTAACTTCTTGGAAAATGTAATAGATTGGGGAGTTTCGAGAGAAAGATATTGGGGAACCCCTCTTCCTGTTTGGGTTTGCGATAAATGCGGAAAAATTCATGTTATCGGCTCTAAAAAAGAATTGTGTTCTCTTACCGGCGCCGATGATAATATCGAACTTCATAAACCTTATATCGATGCGCTTACTTTTAAATGCGATTGCGGTGGAAACTTTAAGCGTACAAGCGAAGTTATGGATTGTTGGTTTGACAGCGGTTCTATGCCTTTTGCTCAGCTTCATTATCCGTTTGAAAATAAAGAACTTTTCGAAAAGAATTTCCCCGCCGACTTTATTTGCGAAGCCGTTGATCAGACAAGAGGTTGGTTTTATACTTTGCTTGCTATTTCCACTTTGCTTTTCGATAAACCTGCTTTTAAAAACTGTATTGTTTTAGGCCATGTCAACGACAAGGACGGAATTAAAATGAGCAAGCACAAAGGTAATGTCGTCGACCCTTGGACGGTTCTCGATAAGCAGGGCGCAGATGCGGTAAGATGGTATTTCTATTCCACTTCTTCTCCTTGGTTGCCATCGAGGTTCAGCGAAGAAACCGTTTCGGAAGTTCAAAGAAAATTTATCGGAACCCTTTGGAATACCTATGCTTTTTATGTGCTTTACGCAGAAATCGATAAGTTTAATCCGTATGATTACGATATTAAAAAATGCAAGCTTTCGCTTATGGATAAATGGATACTTTCGGAAATTAACACTCTTATTTCTTTTGTGGACGAGGCTCTTTCGGATTATAAAATTACAGAAGCTGCAAGAAAGATTCAGGATTTTACAGACGGTCTTTCCAATTGGTATGTAAGGCGTTGCCGTGAGCGTTACTGGGCAAGCGATATGAACGAAGATAAAATTGCCGCTTTTAAAACTTTGCATTATGTTTTAGTCAATCTTGCTAAAATCTGCGCACCGTTCATTCCCTTCGTTTCTGAGGCTATTTATCTCAATCTGGTTTACGGAATCAATAAAAACGAACAAAAAAGCGTCCATCTTTGTTCTTTCCCTAAAACCGATAAATCTATGATTAATGCAGAGCTTGAAAAAGATATGGAATTTGCTATCAAAGTTTGCGCATTAGGAAGAACATGTCGCTCTCAGGCTAATATTAAAAACAGACAACCTCTTTCAAAAGTTATGATAAAAAGCAATTTTTATCCTGCAAGCGCGGAAACTTATGAAATAATCAAAGGTGAACTCAATGTTAAAAATTGCGAAAAAATTAAGGATGATTCCGATTTTATAGGGTACGATATAAAACCTCAGCTTAAAACCTTAGGTCCTAAATACGGTAAACTCTTAGGAAAAATAAGAGAATTTCTGTCTTCGGGAAAATTCAATAAGGAAATCGTAGATACCGTCAATAGCGGAAAATTTTATAATGCTGTAATTGACGGCGTTAATGTGGAATTCGCTAAGGAAGATTTACTTATTTATCCGAAAAGCGCAGAAGGATTTTCTGCTTCGAGTGAAGGAGAAATTACCGTTATTATCGATACTGAACTTACCGATAAACTCATTGAAGAAGGAAGAGCAAGGGAACTTGTTTCTAAAATTCAGAATATGAGAAAGGACGCAGGGTTTTATGTTACAGACCATATCGAACTTTATATCAACGCAGGCGATACAATAAAAGAAGTTATAAAAAACAATCCTTCGGTAAAAAAAGACGTGCTTTGCGACAATATCGTCTTTTGCGATAAACCCGAAGGCTTTGTCGCAGAATGGGATATTGACGGAAAAGTCGTTATCGGCGTTAAAAAAATATGATTAAAGTTGCCTCCGGCTGGAAAGATTATGAAATTATAGCTACCGGTGACGGGAAAAAACTCGAGCGTTGGGGAAAATTTTATCTTCTTCGTCCCGACCCTCAGGTAATCTGGAAAAGCTCTTTCAATCTTGAAAAATACGATAAACTTAATGCTGTCTATGTAAGAAGTTCAAAAGGCGGCGGAGAATGGGTTTACAAAGGAAAACGCATAGAAGATTTTATTATCGAAAGAGACGGGCTTAAATTTTCTTTAAAACTTATGGGCTTTAAGCATACAGGGCTTTTTCCCGAGCAAGCGGTAAATTGGGACGCTTTCGGCAAAATTATTAAAGACAGTAAAAGAAAAATCAATGTTCTGAATTTGTTTGCCTATACGGGCGGTGCTACTCTTGCTTGTCTTAAAGCAGGCGCTGCCGTTTGTCATGTGGACGCAGCAAAAGCGATGACGGACAGAGCAAAACAAAATGTTATACTTTCAGGGTTTCAGGATAAACCTGTTCGATTTATTGTCGATGATTGCGTTAAATTCGTTGAAAGAGAAATAAAAAGAGGAAAGGTTTATGACGCTGTCATTATGGATCCGCCTTCGTACGGGAGAGGACCGAAAGGTGAAATCTGGAAAATAGAAGATAATCTCTATGATTTATGCAAGTTAACTTCTCAGTTGCTTTCGGATAATCCGCTTTTTTTTCTTATTAATTCTTATACGACAGGACTTCAAAGTGCTGCTTTGGAAAATATTTTAAAATTAACCGTAAAGTGTAAAGGTATTTACGAAAGTTACGAAGTGGCTTTGCCGACATGTGAAAATATAGTACTGCCGTGCGGAACAAGCGGTATTTGGAGGGTATGATTAATTATGGAAAATTATAAAGGAGTAAACATACTTTTTGAAGACAATCATCTGTTGGTTGTTTCTAAACCGCAAAATATTCCGACTCAGGCCGACGAATCAAAGGATACCGACCTTCAAAATTTAATGAAGAGTTATCTTATAGAAAAATATAATAAGCCGGGCGACGCTTATTTGGGAATCGTTCACAGGCTTGACAGACCTACGGGAGGGGTAATTGTTTTTGCCAAAACATCGAAAGCCGCAGAAAGGTTAAGTGAAGCGATAAAAAAAGGAGATTTCGAAAAAAAATATTTAGCCGTTACAAAAGGTATTCCTAAGGTAAAAAAACAGATTTTAACTAATTATTTACTTAAAAATACCGATACAAATACCGTGCATATTGTGCCTCGTCTTACCGAGGGCGCCAAAGAAGCAAGACTTGCTTATAATCTTCTTGAAAGTTCAGGCGATTGTTCTCTTCTCGATATCGATTTATATACAGGCAGAAGTCATCAGATAAGAGTGCAGCTTGCAGGTCAGGGGCTGCCTCTTTTGGGAGATATAAAATACGGCGGGGATAAGGTAAAGGGGACAAATCTTGCTTTATGGGCTTATAAACTGTCTTTCGAACATCCGGTAACTAAATCCAAAATGGTTTTTATTTCCTATCCGCCGGAAACAGAACCTTGGAAAAAATTCAATATAGAAAAATATTTGCTTATCAAATTTTCAAATGACGATTAGTTATTATTATAAATAATTATTACTTAATATTTTATTTAAATTTGAACCGCTTTGAATAGAGCGGTTCCTTTATTTTTATCTACAAATTTCTACAAAAAAAGAAAATTTTTAGCACTTTAAAATATGAACAAATGTTTGACTTTTAAGATTTCCGTGTTTATAATGAAATTGAAAATAAAAACATTTGTTCACATTTTATCGAACTTTGTAATTTTGCATGGAGGGTACAATGGTAAAAAATTTAATGGTTTGGTCAAAAGTTATTTTGTCGTTAGCGGATAAACTTTCGCAATATTACAAAGCTTGCGATAAAGAAATAGACAGAAGGTGCAGTTTTGAATTTATAACGCAGAATCCTCAGGAAGGGACATATAATTCCCTTGTTAAATTAAGCGAACTTGTGGAAAAGAAAAAAAGTTTTATTGTAATCAAATTAATAATTGACGAAGCATTTTCTTATCTTGAAAAAGAAGAAATTAAGTTTTTAAAATTAAGATATATTAAAGGAGTAAGCTATAACAGAATATCGCAAAAAACAGGAGTACCTGTTTCAAGTTGTTTCAGGTGCGTCGAAAAGGCTTTGAATAAATTCTGTTACATACTTGACAAATGCGGTTATAATGAAGAATATTTTCAAAATGTGTTCGGGAACGACGATTTCTTTTTAGGGCAAAAAAACTCCATAGAAGCAGGGATTATAGAAAACAAAAAAATATTCGAACTCAGAAAAAAGAAAAAAGGTACATTGGAAAAGAAAACGCACGAAAGTTATGAGAATCTTAAAAGCAGTGCAATTAAAATATTACAGGAAAACAACAGAAATTATATAGCGTTTAATTAAAGGCGGGGATCGTAATCATCGTCTTTTTCTTTGCCGTTGCTGTCATATATGTTTCTGTCCCAGGTGTAACTGTCATTGTTTTTGTTCTTGGAAGGTTTGAAAAGCAGTATTACTATAATGATTGCAGGAATGGTTATTCCGATTATTAAAAGTATTCTCACGAGATTGTTTTCAGGTTCGGTTTCAGGGTCGGGGGTGTAAGTGCCGTCTCCGTTTGTGGTAGCGGAATCGGTTTCGTTATAAATTCTTGCAATATCGCTGCTTGTGCAAAAGTTTTCTGCGTTAGTATTGCTTGAATGAATATATCCTATTGTATCTCCCGCTTTTACGCAGTACCAATAGTTTGTATTGTTGTAAGAGCTTGCGTCTTTGGTGCACATTCCTAAAAATTCTATGGCAGTGCCGCTTGTAAGTAAATTTCCGGTATTGGAGCCGGTATCGTAACTCGGTAAGGTGCGAAGTGATATATCTTTATTGACTTTAAGAGGGGTTTTTTTGCCTTGTACAGTATCGTTGTATATAAAATAAGGGTTTTCTACGGTTATGGAAGTTTCGGGAATACTTGTAATTGCGTCTTTGGAAATCCAACCTGTTATTCCCATATAAGACACTTCATAATCTCCGTTAGTCATAGTACCTTTATAGAGAATATAAAAATTTTTAGGTATTTCGAATTTTATGCTGTTTGGTTGAACCAAATTGTAGTCAACATTAAAGTAGACTCCGTCATTTTCGATTTTTATAAATTTGCCTTCGTCTGCATAGGCGACATTTTTGTTTGTGTAATTTACGCTGTTACTTATATATTTACTGTCGGTTTTACCGATAACGGAATTACCGCTTAATGTATTATCAAAATTCGGCGAATGAGAAGCAAAAAGATAAACCATTGCAAGACTCATAAAAAGAGTTATACAAAATATAAAAATTGATATTTTTTTAAATACTGTTTTGCCGTGCATACTTTATTCCTCATAAATGGTTTTGTTATGACTGAATATTAAGCAATAAATTCAGCATTAAAATTATACTACATTCTAATTTAAAAATAAAGAAAAAAAAAGAAATATTTTAAAGGATGGTGTCAATAGATGGATAAAGTAAACTTACTCAGATTGATTGCCGTCGAAAAGGAAATAGAGAAAAGAAAAGGATGCGAAAAGCTGAAAAACTATAACAGCGGTGAAAAAGTTCATGTTAAACAGATGGAGTTTCATAAATGCACCAAAAGAAACAGATGGGTTTTCGGTGGTAACCGTTCGGGAAAAACAGAATGCGGAGCAGTCGAGGCGGTATGGAAGGCAAGGGGGAATCATCCTTATAAAGAAAACAAGCCCGATGTATGCGGTTGGGTAGTTTCATTATCGGCACAGGTTCAAAGGGAAGTGGCGCAGCAAAAACTTCTTTCATATCTTTCCGAGTCCTGGATACAGGATGTCGTTATGAGCGAAGGGAAAAAAGGCTCGCCCTCTTACGGAATCATCGATTATATACTTATAAAAAATGTGTACGGGGGATTATCCAAAATAAGTTTTAAAAACTGCGAACAGGGCAGAGAAAAATTTCAGGGTGCTTCTTTGGATTTTGTATGGTTCGATGAAGAGCCGCCCAAGGATATCTATGAAGAATGTCGTATGAGAGTTCTGGACAGATGCGGGGAAATATGGGGTACTATGACTCCGCTTAAAGGGCTGACTTGGGTTTATGATGAAATTTATTTGAATTCTTCGTGCGACAGCGAAGTATGGCATATCAATATGGAATGGCTCGATAATCCGTATCTCAGCGAAAAAGAAATAAAAAGGCTTTCTTCCGCTTTGTCGAAAGACAGTCTGGAATCGAGAAGATACGGAAGATTCAATGAAGCGGAAGGATTGGTATATAAAGAATTCGATGAAAGATTGCATGTTATAGAACCTTTCGATATTCCTTACGATTGGCAGGACGGAATTTCCATAGACCCCGGTCTTAACAATCCGCTTGCCTGTCTGTTTTTTGCTGTCGATTACGACGGCAATGTTTTTGTCGTAGCAGAACACTATGAAGAGGGAAAGGATATAAATTACCATTCTGAAAAGATTTTTAAATTAGCCGACAGTTTAAATTGGCATAGGGATTCCAAAGGCAGGCTTTGTGCAATTATCGACAGTGCGGCAAGTCAGAAAACTCTCGCTTCTCAAAGAAGCGTAACAGAACTTTTTTTAGAGAAAGGTATTTATGTCAATCCGAAAGTCAATAAGGAACTTTTTTCGGGAATTAACAGAGTAAAAACCTATCTCGGCAGTGATCCTCCTAAATTATACATTTTTAAAAACTGTATAAATTTAATAAGAGAAATTAAGAGTTATTGGTGGGGAAAAGGCGATGTTCCCAAGAAAAAAGACGACCACGCTCTTGACGCTTTAAGATACTATATTATGACAAAACCCGAGCCAACGCAATATCCGAAAAGGGAAAAGACATTTATCGAACTCGATAAGGAAAAACTGATAAAGAGATTGGGCAAGGAAAAATTTAAAAAACATTAAAAGGTTCAGGAGCTTTTTATGGATGAGAAATTGCTGAATATTTTATATAAAAAAGCACTCGGTTATAAGACGGAAGAAGTTCAGGAAGAGTTTGTAAATGACGAGGGAAAACTCGAACTTGTTAAGCGAAAGATTTCCACAAAGCATGTGCCGCCCGATATTTCGGCGGCAAAAATTTATCTGGAAATTACCGAAAATAATTCCCTCAAAGATATGACAGACGATGAACTCGAAGCCGAAAAAACGAGATTGCTTAAATTGTTAAAAGAAGAGGAGGAAACTAATGAAAATCGTAAATAGCACCACTGTGGTGAAATGTGATATCCCAAATTGCCGGAATACTGCAAATTACATAATTACCGATGACGGTATAGATGAAAGAAATCAATTTAATTTATGCGCTGAATGTGCAATGAAACTTCACGATATTTTATCGGTAACCGTTGTCCCTAAAAGTCCTGAAAACTTTATCAAAAAAGCCTGTAAAAAGAAAGAGGCCGCAACTATAAGGGAGAACCGATATGAATAAAAAAGACGACAGATTTGAAGAAGAAATTGTTGCAGAACTTAAAGCCGATTTTAAAAAAAGAAGAGAAGAGAGAAATTCGTTAGAGATACAGTGGCGTCTTAATATGAATTATCTTATGGGAAATCAGAATGCCGAAATTACCGAAACGGGAGAAGTTATCGATTACGGAAAGCAGTATTTCTGGCAGGAGAGAGAAGTCTATAATCAGATTGCTGCAATTGTGGAAACCCGACTTGCAAAACTTGCGCGCATACAGGCTAATGTCAGCGTAAGACCGCTCACTACCGATGACGCAGATATCAACGCTTCTAAATTTGCGTCCAAATTGCTTTCATCGGTAAATCAGGAAAATAAATTGGAAGAAATAATTTCGCTCGGAAATCATTGGAGCGAGGTATGCGGTACGGTTTTCTACAAGGTAGTATGGAATCCGCTTAAAGGAAAAATTATAGGTAAAATTAGAGGAAAAAATATTTATGAAGGAGATGTCGATATCGTTGTGTGTCCGCCTTTCGAAATTTTTCCCGACAACATAGCGGCTAATTCTCTTAGCGACTGCGACAGTATAATACACGCAAAAGTTTATTCCGTCGAAAAAATCAAACAACTGTGGGGAGTCGATGTCGCTCCCGAACAGGTGAATGTTTTCAGTTTCGATTCTCAAAATACTTTGGGTGGGCTGGGCTATGGCGGAAGCGCTCCGCAGGTAATTTTTAAATCCAAAGATAACTCGGCGGTTGTATTGGAAAAGTATGAAATGCCTTCCGTTTCCTTTCCTAACGGCAGACATATAATCGTCGCAGGAGATAAACTTTTACACTACGGAGAATTGCCGTATCGGTTCGGACAGGATAACAATTACGATTTTCCTTTCATAAGACAGACTGCAATAGTGAATACGGGTTGCTTGTTCGGTTCTTCCGTTATTGAAAGAGTAATACCTATCCAGCGTTCTTACAACACTTTGAGAAATAAAAAACACGAACTTTTAAACAGAATATCAATGGGTGTTCTTGCAGTCGAAGACGGTTCGATAGATACCGACGATATAGAGGAGGAGGGAATTTCTCCGGGGAAAATAATAGTTTACCGACAGGGATCAACGCCTCCGAAACTTCTCGAAGTTCCTCATGTTCCGACCGATTTCACATTGGAAGAAGAAAGGCTTTTAAATGAAATGGTTATGGTCAGCGGAGTTAGTGATTTTATGAAATATACTCAGACTCCTGCAAATGTAACGAGCGGAACGGCTTTGTCTTTGTTGATAGAGCAGGACGATTCAAGACTTTCCATTTCGGCGGCAAATATAAGGGGAGCAATAAAATGCATATCGGAAAAGGTTCTGAAATTATACAAGCAATTTACCGTTTCGAGAAGACTCAAAAGACTTGCGGGCGGGAACGGTAAGAATGAACTTAAATCATTTTACAAAAACGAATTAAGCAGTGACGATATTATTTTCGATACCGAAAACGATATTTCCGACACACCTGCAAGCCGAAGAAATCTTGTTCTCGAACTTTTGAAAATGGGAATGTTTGCCGATGAAAACGGTGTAATATCGGCTCGGAGCAAATTGAAAGTACTTGAAATTTTCGGACTGGGCAATTGGGAAGCAAGTAAAGACATAGATGAATTGCACCAAAAGAAAGCTTGTCTTGAAAATGAAAAATTCTACGAAAAAAACGTTGATGTCGAAGATATAGACAATCACGAAATACATATTATCGAACATACTAAATTTTTAATCAGCGGCGAATACGATATAGGAGAGCAGACAAGAAAGAAAATTAAAGAGCATATCAAAACTCACAAAAAATTCGAAAAGATGGAAAAACAACTCGAAATCGACAACGCCGCAAATAACAAATAACGGTATTTGACGGGTTCCCGTTGAATATATACCCGAACAGGAGGAATTATGGAAAAGAGCAAAAACAAAAAACCAAAAGAACAATCCGAAGAAATTACAAATGAAACGGTGCAGACAAGTATTTCGCCTGCCGAAAACAAGGTAAACGAAATTATCAGAGAAGAAGAGGACTCTTTCGGTAAGTTTAAAACGAAGGAAGCGCTTATCGAGGCTTACAATAAGTTAGAAGCAGAGTTTACAAAACGATGTCAGCTTATTAAAGAACTTGAAAAAGAAATTCAAGCGCTTAAGGAGAACGAAAGTTTGAAAATTTCGCCCGTACCTTTGTACAAAAGAGATAATTGGAGAGAGGAACTGGAAAAATTTCGCACGGAATTTCCCATAGCAGAGAGATTCGGCAAAGAAATCGGTTATATCATAACAAACGACGCAGAACTTGCAGTAAGCCCGAATTGTCTTGAAAGGGCTTTGTTGAATGTGCTTATCGATAACTTTGCAACAGTTGACGAAATCATAGGGAGCGACGATTTTTACGAAGTTTACATAGCCGGAAACGACGATATCAAAAATAAAATAATAAACGGCTATCTGGAAAAACTTGAAAGCGAGCGGATGCCGGCAACTATCGGAGCCGGTGGTGAAACTCCTTTATCTCCGGCTAAGAAACCGAAAAATCTTTTTGAAGCGGGTGTTCTTGCAAAAAAACTTTTTAATAACAGGAGAATTTAATTATGGTATCTTTGGAAACAGCGGAAAGCGCACTAAAAACTTTATATCTCGGAGTGGTCAGCGAACAGCTTAATATTAACGCAAATCCACTTCTTGCTAAAATCGAACAAACTTCTAACGATGTATGGGGTAAAGAAGTCGTAAAACTTGCTCCTTACGGAGTTAACGGCGGCGTAGGTGCAGGAGATGAAACGGGAAATTTACCGAAAGCAAACGGTAATAATTACGCTCAGTTCAAACTTGATTTAAAGAACCTTTACGGAACTATCGAAATCAGTGATAAAGCCATGCTTGCGTCCGATAACAGTGCAGGTGCTTTTATTAATCTTTTAAATTCCGAAATGGAAGGACTTTTAAAAGCTTCCAAATTCAATTTCAGTCGTATGCTTTACGGCGACGGTTCAGGATTGCTTGCGACCGCAGCTTCGCCGTCCCTTGGTGCTGCGGACGAAGAGGGCACGGAAATCCTTTACGACACTGTTTATTTTGATTCTGTTAAAAATCTTATGGAAGGAATGACTGTGGATTTTTACAGCGGAGGTTCGAGTTCTACTTATAAATTCACTAAAAGAATCACGGCAGTAGACAGAGCTAAAAAAGGCGTGAAATTCGATGTCGACGTTTCTATGCTGGTGGATTTTTATGAGCTTTACATACAAAATTCGAAAGATAAGGAAATCACGGGTCTTAAAAAAATATTTTCGGACAGCGAAAGCCTTTACGGAGTTATGAGAAGTAATAATTTCTGGTTAAATCCTTATGTGAATTCGGAAGCGAACAATACAATGTCTATAACTCTTATTCAGAGTGCGATAGACAATATCGAACAGAATGTAGGCGGAGAAATCGATTTTATAACATGTTCTTATGATGTAAGAAGATTTTATCTTAATTATCTTAATACAAATAGAAGAAATATCGATTATATGAACCTTGACGGCGGTTTTAAGGCAATATCTTATAACGGAGTTCCTGTGATTGCCGACAGGTTTATAGACGACGGTGTAATGTATCTTTTAAACAGTTCCGATTTTAAACTTCATCAGCTTTGCGATTGGAGATGGATTGAAGGGGAAAACGGAAAAATTATAAGACAAAACGGCAATACGCCTACTTATACCGCAACTCTTGTAAAATACGCAGATTTAATGTGCGACAGACCTGCAGGACAAGCTATGATAAAAAACATTAAAAGCTGAATAAGCTGAAAGTTTACGAAAGGGTTAGGCAGGGCTTAACCCTTTCGGTTTATTTAGGAGAAAATATGGATGTTTTGGTTAAAATAGAAAACGATGTTTTCGATATTGCGTCGAGAGTGAAAGAAATCGATTCCGATTATTTTGTTGTTTATAACCGTACAAAAAGAAGGTTTGAAATTCATAATAAAAAACAAAAGCCGACACTTGCATTAGTGGTGCCTTATAACGAACTCGATTGCAGAACAATCGAATATATCTTAAAAACTAAAATATCGAGAATCGATGAAATCGTAAGAGAAATAGACGCACATAACGAAAAAATAGAAAAACAGAAATTCGAATCTTCAATTGAAAGATTATCCTATAAAACAAAAAATCTTATAGGCTATCTTGATAAGGGAAAAAGTTATTTGCCGTCATACGAGGAGATATAAATGAAAGTATCACAAGTTTTAAATTTAGCCTTGCAGTTATTGGATATAAACGATCTGGATTTAACGGGAACAGAATATTCGGAAGACAAAAGATACATAAAGCTAATGAGTGCGGTGGGAATGATACAAAGTCAGATAGCAAGCGATTATTTTCCCGTAGTCAGTACTTTTACTCAAACCAAGCCTTTCAGTATAGTAAACTATGCCTTGTTTCCCAATCGTCCGATAAAAATAGTAAAAGTTTTGGATGAAAACGGAAACAAAGTTTCGTTTGAAGAGACTGAAAACACAATTATTATGAAAAATAGCGCAAAATATAATATTTATTATAATTATATGCCCGATTCGCCTCAAAATCTCGACGATGATATTATTTGCGACAAGATAGTAAGCGACAGAACTTTTGCGCTTGGAGTTGCCTCTTTATATGCTGCTATGAGCGGATTATTCGAAGAAGCTGTGACTTATGACGAAAAATTTTTAATCAGCCTTAAAATTTCCGAAAAGAAGCCGAAAAACAGTTTTGTTAAGGAGATCAGGTGGATATGAGTGCACTATATAAAGTAATTTCTCCCGTAAAACCCGAGAAAAAAACCTACCGCATAATAAAATTTAATAATGTAATTTCCGGAGTAGAAGAAAACAATATGGAACTTTATTATAGTCCCAACTGTTACAATATCGATGTGTCGAGCGGAGGGGTAAAGCCTTGTTTCGGTTTTGAAAACGCAAAGTACAGCATAAGACATCCAAACAACAACAAACTTTACGAGTATGAATTTCCTATTGACGAAATGTTTTTTTGCACAAACGGTTGGGTTTACAGAAGGATAGATTATACGACGGGGCTTAGAGATGACCGACTTGTAATCGTCGATGTTTTGGGCAATTTGTATCAGAAAAAATTGTACTCCGACGAAGGTCTTGTAAATACCGGAAAATTTAACGACAATACCATAAATATCGAAGGACTTAATTATTGTTATAACGGCGATGATGTTATGCTGTTTTCAACGGGCGATGAGAAGCTGTATATATTGAACGATGCCACTTTGACGCATATCGATAATGTTCCAAAATTGTCTTCTCTTTGTATACATAACGAAAGGGTTTTTGCAACGATATCGGGCGAAAAGAATGCGGTATGGTTCAGTGAAGATTTTAATCCGGCAAACTGGAATGTTTCTCTTGACGAGGGCGGTTTTATAGAATTCCGTGACGAAGGCGGTTCTGTAAACAAAGTCGTAAGTTTTTTGGATTATGTTTATATATTCAGAGATTTTTCGATACATAAACTTTCAGCGTACGGCGCCCAGGAAGATTTTATACTCAGCAGAGTTTATCTAAATGCCGGGCGAATTTATCCGCAGACTATTGCTGTATGCGGAGATTTTATAATTTTTCTTACGGACTCGGGGCTTTTTAAATTTAACGGTTACGATATTTCACCTCTGCTTACCGATATAAAGGAACTTTTCGATAAAGGTAAATATATGGTCAATAATGTTGCATGCTACCATAACGGAAATTATTATCTTTCTACAAACTTTACTTTGCCCGGCGAAAGTTACAGTTATATGGGTTATCTCATACCGGAACTTTCGTCTGTTCTGTCGTACAATGTTTTTGATAACGATTTTACCATAACAAGGGGCGTTGATGTAAGAAGATTTATGCCTGTCGAACTCGACAATATGAATTTGCTTTTTGCGCTTGCAAACCACGATGATCAGAGCCGATACAAAGTCGTCGTAAGGTGCGATGAAAATAAGTATTATGACCATATTCTCGAAAAAAAGTGGAGTACTCCTTATACCGATTTGGGAAAGCCTGAGAACATAAAAAGAATATCGTCTTTCCTTATTTCGGGCAAAGGAAATATTACGGTTACCGTAAATATGGACGGGCAAACCAAAGAAATGGAAATTACGCTGATTGAAGGAAAGCCGTTCAGTATGAAAATGAATAATAAGTTCAGCAAAATTTCGTTTACATTCACAAGTCGGGACAACGATTTTAAAATAATAAATTTTATGATGAAAGTTTATTTCTACGAGGTATCTGAAAATGGATGAAAAAACCGTTATTAAAGTCAGGCTTGACGAAGTCGAAAACAAAATAATGTTTATAATGAAAAAACTCAATTCCTTGCAAACTAATATTGAAAATCTTCAAGCCGCTATTTCAAGCGGAACGGAAAATGCAAATACCTCATCAGCCGCAGAAAGCGGTTTATAAAAGCGGTTTATAGATTATTTTTAAAAGGATATTGCCATGAAAAACGATTGCAGTCGTAATGCTAAGCAAATCGGCAAAAGAAAGAATATCAGAATTTTAAATATTAAAAAACTGAGAAGAAAAACTTATTTAATAGAGTTATACAGACAAAACAAGGAAAAATCAGAAACCGATGTGTCGGAATAAAGGGAGGTTAATAGTGGGATTTATTGACGATGTAGTTGATTTTTTTACAAAGAAAATCGAAATAGACGATAATGTTCAAAAAGCAGAAGACGATTTCATGAAAGAACTCAATCAGATGGAGCAGTCATACAACGACAGACAAAAGCAGGCATATATCGATAAAAAAATGGAAGGCTATGCAGAAAGTCCGCAATACGAAAAAATGGAATACGATGCTTTAACCGATGAGGAAATCGAAAATATTGCAAAAAGCGAAGCCGATAAATATTATAACAGTAAATATAACGAGATAAACGAAAATCTTGAAAGCAATAAAAAACAGCTTGAAAGCAATAAAAACGAATACATATCTTCTGCCGAGCAAAACATTAATCAGATCGCCGAAATATATAATGCCTCGAAAAAAAATATTGAAAACGACGCTTTAAAAAGGGGATTGGGGCGCTCTTCGATAGTCGGGGAAAGACTGGAAAATCTCGAAACGGAAAAATCCGGTCAGGAAAGTGAAATCTATAAAGCGCTCAATCAGAACCTTGCGGATATAAATATACAAATATCCGAGCTGGAAACACAAAAGGCAAGCGCATTGAACGAACTCGATGTAGAAAAGGCGGTTGTACTAAACGATAAACTCAACGAATTAATAAACGAAAGAACGAAAAAACAAGAGGAAGTAACAAATTACAACAATGATATTCAGGAAAAAATAAACAGTTACAATGCGGCAAGGAACAAAACCTTGAATCAATATTTATCGGAATATTCCGATATCACTACGGGAAAAGTGAGCGATGACGATTATAACAGGATAAAAAGTGAAGAGTATCTCAGCAGATACAATGCAGCATACGATTTTTACAGATTTTATCCTACCGATATGGCTCGTCAGATGATTAAGGATAATTCCATGCTTAAAAATTATCTGGGAGAGAGTTATTACGAAACGCTTCTTGATAAGTTTAAAGATTAAAGAGGACTTGGAATATGTGGGAAAAGATAATGGAAGCGGCTTTGGCTAACGGAATATGGGCTGTTCTTTTTCTGATTATGCTAATTTATCAGCTTAAAGACAGCAGAAAAAGAGAAGATAAATATCAAAAGGTGATTTTTCAGTTATCGGAAAATATAGGAGCTCTCGATATATTAAATAAAAATATTATCGATGTAAAATCCGGTATAAACGATATAAAAAAAGATATGAACGCCGTAAAATCAGATGTTAAGGAGATGAAAACCGATTCCGTTAAAAACAAGGCTTTGAAGATAAAAAAAGCGGGGTAGATTATGAAAAATTTTTTAAATAACTTAAAAGAAAAGGTGAAAAATTACGGATTTTGGATTTCGCTTTGCAGTGCGGTAATGTTAGTGATAAGCAATTTCGGATTGGAAATAGATGTGCCTTATGTTGAAGAAATTATCAGTTCAATTCTGGGCGTGCTGGTAATTTTAGGGGTAATAAGCAATCCGAAAGAGGGAAAAGGGTACATCGACAGCACAAATAAAAGTGAAAGTTCCGTTATAGAAAATACGGACTCCGATTCCGACGACTCGGAATTAGTCATTATTTCTGCGGAAGATACTAAGGAGTCGGAAGAAATAAATCCCGATGAGAATATTTTTGAAAATTAATTTTCAAAAATATTTTATAAAATCAACAGTCTATTTTAAAAACTTCCTGTAAGTAAAATATTACGGGAAGTTTTTTTCTTTTTAAGTAATATTCATAAATTCACAGGCATTAATTATATAGTAAAACTTAATTTTTTGAACGAATAAATTCGACAAAAACAGTCAATTAAATACAAAATCAACAAATGTAAAAATCTTATTGGAATTTATAATATGAGGTAACAAATGTTTTTTGTGTTAAAAAAGCGAACTTTAATTTCATTCATATTTATAACTTTGCTTTTCGTAATGTGTTTTATAGGTTTCGGACAAACGAGTGCTGCGCAAGTTTACTTTGGCAGTACTTTGAGAAAAGTTCCCATATATAAAGTTGACACTGAAGAAAAAGCAGTCGCATTGACTTTCGATGCAGCTTGGGGTGCGGATAAAACCCGGTCGATTATTGAAATTCTGAACAGATATGAGATAACGGCTACGTTTTTCCTTGTGGGATTTTGGATTGAAAAATATCCGGACGAAGTAAAGTTTCTGTCGGATAACGGAATAGAAATAGGCAATCACAGTAATAATCATTTAAAAATGAGTACTTTAAGCGAAGAAGAGATTAAAAAAGAAATTGTCAGCGTTAACGAAAAACTGACCGGAATAACGGGAAAGGAAGTAAAATTTTTCCGCCCCCCGTTCGGAGATTATAACGACAAACTTATAGGAGTTCTCGAAGAATTAAATATGAAAACAATTCAATGGGATGTCGATTCTCTTGATTGGAAGGGCATATCCGGCGAAGAAATTACGGAGCGGGTAGTAAAAAGGGTCGGAAACGGTTCGATTATTCTCTGTCATAATAACAGTGACCATATCGTGGATGCATTACCTGCACTTATACTGAATCTTAAAAATAACGGCTATAAGTTTGTTAAAATGAGCGAACTTGTGTACGAAAATAATTTTACAATAGACAATAACGGAGTACAGCATAAAACAAATTAAGTAGCAAAGGAGGCATTTTATGAATTATGAACAAATGACTAACAACAAGGTGGTGTTAAGGGGCAAGGTAGTTACCGAACCTGCATTTTCACACGAAGTTATGGGGGAAGGGTTTTATGATTTCAAGGTTTCCGTTCCGAGGCTTTCGGGGCAAGAAGATATTATAAATGTAACCGTTTCGGAAAGAATTATGGACGGGGAAGAAATTAAACCGGGAAACATTGTGTCTATAAACGGCCAGTACAGAAGTTATAATAAATTAGAAGAAGACAGAAGTCGTCTGTTGTTGACATGCTTTGTAAGGGAATTTATACAGGACGAGGGGGAATACATAAATCATATCGAATTGACGGGGCATATCTGTAAGCAACCGGTTTACAGAATGACTCCGTTCAAAAGAGAAATATGCGATGTTCTTATTGCGGTAAACAGAGCATATAATAAATCTGATTACATACCTTGTATAGCTTGGGGCCGCAACGCTAAATTCATAAAAAATCTTGCCGTGGGCGAAAAAATAACGGTGGCAGGCAGAATACAAAGCAGGGAATATCATAAAGTCAGTGCAGACGGAACCGATGAAACGAGGACAGCTTACGAAATATCTCTCAGCAAAGTTAGTTTATTGGATGAAAACGGAGGTGTAAGGGATAAAAGCGTAAGAATTTGAAATAATTGATAAGAGGTATATATGCTGCAAAAGGTAATTAGTTTGGAAAAGAGCAATGTAAAAGAATTTGAGTACCTGATTAAAAGATTGGAAGAGAATAAGAACTTGTCTTTTGCGGTAGGAAACAGTAAAAACAGATATTTCATATATGTTGTTTACGACGAGGCGGCGGAAGTGCAAGCGGTGCGTTATTTGCACGGAGTAATAGCCGACATAATCGGGATATATATGAAATTTAACTATTTTTACAAACATTTGCGTTTCAGGAGTATAAATTTATATTCTGCGATGTTTATATCGGCAGTGATAAATTTTGAAAACGAAAGGGAAATGATGATAATAAAAAGGGCTCTTTCGGGAATGGATGAGTATGCGCTTGACGCAATATTTAATTTCAGAATAAATTCGCTGACACGGGATTGGGAAGAACTTTGCGAAATAGCCAACAGTGAACTTATTGAAAGTTGTCGAAACGACGCCATCTACGAATTAATATCGGTAATGCTTGCCAACAGAAAAAACAAAAGCAGATCGCTTTTTGTGGTTGATAACAACAACGAAATAATGATAACGAATCCTCTTAAAGGGAATGTAATATATTCGCATAATTTATTCGACGACAGAGATTTCAATACGATATTTGCATTGATAAAAGAAAATCCGCAGGAAATATTATTTGACAGAAAATTTGCCGACAGGCGGTTTTCTTCTGCGGTATCGCAGATATTCAAAATAAAACTGATATAAGAGGAAGAAAATATAATCGGAATTAGTCGGCGATAAACTTATGGAGATTTAATAAAAAAATAATATGCTTAAAACCTTGACAGAAATGTTTAACGGGTAATATAATATAAAGCACAAATAAATACGCTTACCTGAAAGGGAAACGGGACACGCAGTTTTACCGTAAGTTTACAGAGAGCGGCCGATGCTGGAAGAGCCGTAACGGAAGTAAAAAATGTACCACCTGTTTAGCGCCTTACCGTTATTGAGGGATAAATAACAAAAGCGGCATAATGCAATTAAGGTGGAACCGCGGGCAAGTATAACCCGTCCTTTGAATAAGGGCGGTTTTTTTTGTTTATATGTGAATTTTAGAACCTTAAATGGTAAAAATATAGGAGAAGTATTATGAAAATCACTTTAAAAGATAACAGTGTTTTAGAAACGGAAGGTAAAATAACGGCATTGGAAGCAGCTAAAAAAATAAGCGAAGGTTTAGCCAAAGCTGCCGTGGCCTGCGAAGTCGACGGAGTTTTAAAGGATCTTAGTTTCGTTTTGGAAGATGACTGTAAACTCAATATCTTGACTCTGAAAGACGAAGAGGGGCTTAAAGTTTATCGTCATACGGCGGCGCATATACTTGCTCAGGCGGTAAAAAATCTTTATCCGACGGTTAAACTTGCCATAGGACCTGCGATAAGTAACGGCTTTTACTATGATTTTGATTTTGTAACGCCTATTACTATAAAGGATTTGGAGAAAATCGAACAGGAAATGCAAGCCATCATAAAAGCCGATTTTACCATTAAGGCTGAAACATTTACGAGAAACGAGGCAAAGATACTGTTCAGCGGTTTCGATGAAAAATACAAACTCGAATTATTAAAGGATATCCCGAAAGACCAGAAGATAACGGTATACAGACAAGGAGACTTTGTGGATCTTTGCAGAGGTCCTCATCTTCCGTCAACAGGGTATATAAAGTGTATAAAACTGACTTCTCTTGCAGGAGCATATTGGAGAGGTAAAGAGGGCAATAAAATGCTGACCCGTATTTACGGTACTGCCTTTGAAAAAAAGAACGAACTTGCCGAATATCTTAAAAAACTCGAAGAAGCAAAACTCAGGGATCATAACAAGTTAGGAAGGGAACTCGGAATTTTTATGACCGATGAAAATATAGGACAGGGACTTCCGCTGCTTATGCCTAAGGGGGCAAAGATACTTCAAATAATACAGCGTTTTGTCGAGGACGAAGAAGAAAAAAGGGGTTATCTTTTAACTAAAACTCCTTCAATGGCAAAAAGCAATCTATACAAGATGAGCGGTCATTGGGATCATTACAAAGATAAAATGTTCATTTTAGGAGACGAGAAAAAGGGCGAAGACCTTTACGCTCTCCGTCCTATGACTTGTCCTTTTCAGTTTACTATCTACAATAACGGAATAAAAAGTTATAAAGAACTTCCTATAAGATATGCTGAAACCGCAAGTCTTTTCAGAAAAGAAACAAGCGGTGAAATGCACGGATTAATAAGAGTAAGACAGTTTACTTTAAGCGACGGACATATAGTTTGTACTCCTTCTCAGGTCGAAAACGAATTCAGAGAAGCGCTTGACCTTATAAATTATATTCTTAAATGTTTAGGCCTTGAAAACGAGGTAACATACAGATTTTCCAGATGGGATCCGAAAGACTCTGAAAAATATATAGGAACGGCAGAGCAATGGGAAACCACGGAAGGATTGATGGAAACCATACTCAAACACTTGAATATCGATTATGCGACGGGCATAGGAGAGGCTGCTTTTTACGGACCTAAACTCGATGTTCAGACAAAAAACGTTCACGGAAAAGAAGATACTTTAATTACGATACAGATAGACTTCGCTCTTGCCGAAAGATTCGATATGAGTTATGTAGACGAAGACGGTATAAAGAAAAGACCTCTCATAATACACAGAAGTTCAATAGGTTGCTATGAAAGAACTCTTGCAATGCTTATAGAAAAATATAACGGAGCCCTTCCTTTATGGATGAGTCCGACACAGGTCAGAATACTTACCATTACCGACAGAGCCGCAGAAAAGGCTACTGAAATTTCGACAGAACTCAGAAAAGAAGGAATAAGAACCGAATGCGATATGCGAAACGAAAAAATCGGTTATAAAATAAGAGAAGCCCGCCTTGAAAAAATTCCTTATATGGTAATAATCGGGGACAGCGAAATACAGGAAAATAAAATTGCGGTAAGAAGCAGAAGCGCAGGCGATTTGGGAACAATGGAGTATAAGGATTTCCTTAAAATGATACAAAAGGAAATAAAAAACAAAACAATAGATTATAAGGAAACTATTAAGGAATAGTCTTATTTTTATCCGAGATTATAATTTAGTCAGGTTATTGTTTTTCGGATAAAAAATGTCAATATAATCTTAAAAAATATTTGACAAAACATAAAAGTCTTGCTAAAATACAACATAAAGCAGAAGCCGACTTCTCACCATACGGTTATTATCGGTATGGTTACCGTATTTAATACAGATTTTCGACTGTAAATTAACGGGCGGCTTATGCTGTCCGTTTTTTGTTTATATAGTAAATTAAGCTTGAAACTAAAAGGCTTTGTTAAGGAGGATAAAACTATAAAAGATTTTCAGATTAATAACCAGATTCGTGATAAGGAAATCAGGGTTATAGACAGTGACGGAACACAACTCGGGATAATGACTTCTCTTGAAGGATTACGCCTTGCGGAAGATAAAGGACTCGATCTCGTTAAAATTTCGCCTCAGGCGGTACCGCCGGTTTGCAAGATAATCGATTACGGGAAATTCAAATTCGAGATGGTGAAAAAAGAAAAGGAAATCAAAAAAAATCAGAAAATAGTCACCGTCAAAGAAGTTTGGCTTTCGGCTACGATAGATACGGGCGATTTGAAAGTCAAGGCCAAAAGTGCTGAAAAATTTCTGAAAGGCGGAGATAAAGTTAAAGTTTCTATAAGACTTAAAGGCCGTCAAATGGCACATTCCGATATCGCAATGAGGGTTATGAATGATTTTTATGAAATCCTTAAAGATTTCAGTGTAATGGAAAAACAACCGTTGCAGGAAGGAAAGAATATTACTATGATACTTTCGGCTGCGGATAAAAAATAAATATTTGGAGGACAACTATGCCTAAACAGAAAACACATAGCGGTGCGTCTAAGCGTTTTAGACTTACGGCGTCAGGCCGCGTAAAAAGAGCAAAGAGCGGCAAGAACCACATTCTTACCAAAAAAGCACAAAAAAGAAAGGTATCTTTAAGACAGGGAGCATATGTTTCCCACGCTCAGGAAAATACTATCAAATCCATTATTCCTTATAAATAAGAGGAGGACTGAACAATGAGAATAAAAAGAGGCGTAAATGCAGTAAAAAAGCGCAGAAAAATATTAAAACAGGCAAAGGGATATTACGGAGCAAAGAGTAAACTTTACCGTGTTGCAAGACAGGCGGTAATGAAATCTCAGAACTATGCTTACATTGGAAGAAAGCATAAGAAAAGAGATTTCAGACAGCTTTGGATTGCCCGTATTAACGCAGCTGCAAGACTCAATAATCTTTCTTACAGCAAATTTATGTACGGACTCAAACTTGCTGAAATAAATCTTAACAGAAAGGTGCTTGCCGATATAGCTGTTAACGACACGGCGGCGTTCAATGAACTTTGCAACAAAGCAAAAGCTAAACTTGCCAAGTAATTTTGACGGCCTTCTTATGAAGGCTGTTTTTTTAAATGGAAAAGGAAATTATAAAATCTTCGTCGAATAACCGCATAAAGAAGCTTCGGGCTTTGATATCCGATAAGGCTTTGAGAAAGGAAGAAAATTTATTTATTGCGGAAGGAAAAATACTTGTTTTTGAGATTCCCGACGATATAAATGTAGTTGAATATTATATCTGTGAAGGAATGGAATCGGATATAAGTAAATTGAAAAAAAATGCTCAAATCTATTGGATAAAAAGGGAACTTTTCGAGAGCGTCAGCGACACAAAAAGTCCCAGCGGAGTAATTGCGGTTATCGAAAAGAAAAAAGCTGTATTTGACGGGACGGACGCTATCGTTCTTGACGGAATATCCGATCCCGGGAATATCGGTACCATTATCCGAACAGCCGTATGTTGCGGAATATACAATATATTTGCCGTCAACTGCGCCGATATATATTCTCCGAAAGCCGTAAGGGCAAGCATGGGCGGAGTATTTCATATTTCGGTTTTTGAGAAGGAAAAAAGAGAAGATATTTTAAAAGATTTAAAAAACCATAATCTTTACGCACTCGATATGGCGGGTAAAAATATTTTCGAATATGAGTTTAAAAACGGTAAAAAGTATTCTGCGTTTGCGGTAGGAAACGAAGCGCACGGACTGTCGGAAAAAATCAAATCGGCTGCAACGGAAATATTGTCTTTGCCGATGAGCGGAAAAATTCAATCTTTAAACGCTGCGGTAAGTCTTTCGGTTGCGGCGTATGTGTATAAATTTTCAAAGAGGTGAGAATATGTCAGGTCACAGTAAATGGTCAAACATTAAACATAAAAAGGAAAAAGGCGATGCGGCAAAATCGAATATATTCACGAAAATAGGCAGGGAACTTGCAATAGCCGTCAAACAAGGCGGACCCGATCCGAACACGAATTCCAAGCTTAAAGACGTTATGGAAAAAGCCCGTAGAAACAATATTCCTAACGATAATATTATGAGAAGCATAAAAAAGGCTTCGGGAGAGCTTGGCGCAGTTAACTATGAAGAACTTGTATATGAAGGATACGGAGCGGGCGGAGTTGCTGTAATCGTTGAAGCGCTTACCGACAATAAGAACAGAACGAGCGGCGATGTAAGGCATATATTCGACAAATGCGGAGGTTCTATGGGGACGAGCGGCTGCGTATCGTTTATGTTCGATAAAAAAGGCGTTATAATTATCGACAAGGAAAATCTCGACGAAGAAGAGATGATGAATAAAGCCATAGAAGCGGGGGCACTTGATGTCGTGACCGATGAAGAAGTTTATGAGATATATACTGCGCCTTCTGATTTTTTCAATGTTAAAGCCGCATTCGAAAAAGACGGATTGAAAATATTATCTGACGAAATAGCCCGTATACCTTCAAACAGTGTAAATCTCGATGAGGAAACTACTAAAAAAATAAACAGAATGCTTGAAATGTTCGATGAAAACGACGATGTCCAAAATGTTTATCACAACGCCATACTTTTCGGCGAGGAGGAATAGAGTCTATGTTCGATGTCGAAAAAGTTTGTAAATCGGCAAAAGAAGCATTTTTTGATTTTTGTAAAATCAGCAAGAAAGAAAAAGTCGATATGATAAATGCAATGGCTGACGCAATACTTGAAAATAAGGCGGAAATACTGAAAGCCAACGAAGAGGACCTTAAAGCATTCAATAACGAAAATAAGAGTTTTTACGACAGATTGCTTTTAAACGATAGCCGAATAGAGGCTATGGCGGAAGGAATGAAGCAGGTTGCCGCACTTACCGATACCGTAGGAGATATAATTGAAAGCAGAGTTTTAAAGAACGGATTGAAAGTAAATAAAATGCGTTCGCCGTTAGGGGTAATCGGCGTTATATACGAAGCCCGTCCCAATGTAACTTGCGATGTTGCTGCCTTAACGATAAAGTCGGGTAACGCCGTAGTCTTGCGTGGCGGAAAAGATGCGATTAACAGTAACAGAACCCTTTACGGTATTATGAAAAACGCATTAAAAAAGAATAATTACAATGATAGCGTTATACAGTTTATCGATGATAAGTCCAGAGAATCTACATTGAAAATGCTTAAAATGGGAGATTATATCGATGTGGTAATTCCGAGAGGCGGCGACGGATTAAAGAAGTTTGTTCTTGAAAATGCCGTTATGCCGGTAATAGCTTCTGCGGGCGGTAATTGTCATATTTATGTCGACGAAAGTGCGGATATAGAAATGGCGGTAAATATTGTGGAAAACGCTAAAATTTCCCGTCCGTCCGTTTGCAATGCCTGCGAACAGCTTCTTATTAATTCGAAAATTGCAGAAAAGGCAGTTCCCGCAATTTTATCGAAATTAAAAAATGACGGGGTGAAAATTCTCGGTTGCGATAAAACCCGTATTTATTTCGATTGTGAAAAGGCTAGCGATGAAGATTATTATACAGAGCACCAGGATATGGTAATAAGCGTTAAAATAGTCGATAGTTTGGACGAGGCGATAAACTGGATTAACAGACACAGTACCAATCATACGGAAGCGATTATAACTAAGGATAACGGTTCGGCAATGAGATTTGCAAGGGAAGTCGATTCGGCTGCGGTATTTGTCAACGCTTCCACAAGATTTACCGACGGCTATGAGTTGGGACTCGGCGCAGAAATTGGTATCAGTACTCAGAAACTGCACGCAAGGGGACCGCTTGGAATAAACGAACTGACTTCCGTTAAATATTTTTGCGAAGGAAACGGACAGATAAGAAAGTAATACTTATTTAAAGCTTTGAAAAAACAGAAAAATCAAATCTGAAAATCTTTTCATATTGCTTTCAATAGGCAAGTTAAGTTGACTTTATTTGAAGTCATAGTTAAAATTTAATTATGAGAATATTGGGAATTGACCCGGGTATAGCAATAGTCGGGTATGGAATAATAGATGATAATTGCGGAAAACTTACCGTTAACGATTTTGGGATAATTTCCACGAAAAAAGAATTTTCCACTCCCGAAAGACTTAAACAGGTTTCCGACGGAATAAATTCGCTTATTGAAAAATTCAGACCCGATGCCATAGCTATCGAAGAATTGTTTTTCAACAATAACGCAAAAACAGCTATAACCGTTGCGGAAGCAAGAGGGGTAATACTGTTGACTTGCATAAATAATTGTAAAAATATTTACGAATATACTCCGCTTCAAATAAAACAGGCGATAACCGGTTACGGAAGAGCCGATAAACAACAGATGCAGCAAATGGTAAAGGTTCTTTTAAATCTTAAAAATATTCCAAAGCCTGACGATGCGGCTGATGCGCTTGCGGTTGCCTTATGCCATGCTAACACTAAAAATTTTGCGGGACTGTTTTCTGCGAGCGGATACAATTAAGGAGGTCTTATGATTTCTTATATAATCGGAACGGTAGCGTCGGTGGAAAGCGATTGCTTTGTTCTTGAAAGCAATAACATAGGTTACAAAATATTTTCGGGGCAGAATTATTTATCTGAACTTGAAACGGGGAAACAAATCAAAGTTTATACATATATGCAGGTAAGAGAAGACGGAATAGCGCTTTTCGGGTTTCCTTCCAATGCCGATAAGGCTATGTTTGAAAATCTTATATCGGTTTCGGGTGTCGGGCCCAAACTTGCAATACAAATAAGCGGTTATGCAAAACTTGACGAACTTGCGGCGGCTATCGCTACCGGAAACAGCGCATTTTTATCGTCAATAAAAGGTATTGGTAAAAAGACGGCAGAAAGAATCGTACTCGAATTGAAAAACAAAACTGCGTCTTATTATGTTGAACCAAACTATGCTATGCCGATTGAAAGCGGTATTATATCCGACGCTGTGGGAGTTTTGGTATCGCTCGGAATGAGCGCTCAGGAAGCGGTTAAAGCGGTAAATAAAATTAAGAATAAAACCGATAACATAGAAGAACTGATAAGTCTTGCTTTAAAAGGTTAAAAAGCCTGTATAAGGACGGATAAATGGAAGACGAAAGAATAATAACAAGTACTTTGGATATATCCGAAGCCGAAAGTGAAAATACTTTAAGACCGCAGACAATGGAAGAGTATGTCGGTCAGGATAAAATCAAAAAAAATCTTAAAGTTTTTATAAAAGCCGCAAAAAGCAGAAATGAAGCTTTGGATCATGTTTTACTGTACGGACCTCCCGGATTAGGTAAAACCACCTTATCGCATATTATTGCAAATACCATGAATTCTCAGTTGAGATTGACCTCGGGACCTGCGATTGAAAAAGCTGCGGATCTTGCGGCTATTTTAACCAATCTTAACGAAAACGATATACTTTTTATCGATGAAATACACAGATTAAGTCATTCGGTAGAAGAAATACTTTATCCTGCAATGGAAGATTTTGCTCTTGACTTTGTTATAGGGAAAGGACCGTCCGCAAGGAGCGTAAGGTTATCTTTAAAAAAGTTTACATTGATTGGAGCTACGACAAAGGCGGGTATGCTTACATCTCCGCTAAGAGACAGGTTCGGCGTTATATGCAGATTGGAATTGTATACGCCTGACGAACTCAAAAAAATAATAGACCGTTCCTCGAAAATTTTAGGTATAGAAATCGATGACGATGCATCTTTTGAAATAGCCAAAAGAAGCAGAGGGACGCCGAGAATAGCCAACAGACTTTTAAAAAGAGTCCGTGACTTCGGCGAATACGAGGGTAAAAAAAGAATTGATTTATCTATTGCCAAATCCGCGCTTTCGAATTTGGATATAGACGAATTGGGACTTGATTATATAGACCGACATATTCTCACGGTTATGCTTGAAAAATTCAAAGGAGGGCCTGTAGGACTCGATACGCTCGCTGCGGCGACAGGCGAAGAACCGGGTACGATAGAAGATGTTTACGAGCCCTTTCTTTTACAGAAGTGCCTTATTGCAAGAACGCCAAGGGGCAGAGTATGTCTTGAAGAAGCATACAGACATTTAGGCTATGCCGTTCCGGAAAACATTAAACTGTAAAATACCGAAAAGTGTTAATACTTTAAAAATAAAACCGTTAAATATATTTTATCTGAAATCTGCTTTGCATTAATTAAAGTATTAAAAGGTAAATCGAAGTTAAGAAATATTCGTATATCGATTAGGTTCGATATTCAAAAAAGATAGTTATGAAAAAAAGTGATTTTTATTACAATCTTCCCGAAGAACTAATAGCGCAGGTTCCGATAGAGCCGAGAGATGCGTCAAGACTTTTAGTTTACGACAGTAAAAAAGACGAAGTCTGTCATAAGCATTTTTACGATATCGTGGATTATTTGAATAAGGACGATTTGCTTGTATTAAACGATACAAAAGTAATAAAAGCAAGACTTTTCGGTAAAACCGACAGCGGAGCAAATGTAGAAGTACTTCTTCTGAAAAGAATGGGGCTTAATTTATGGGAAACCCTTGCAAAACCTGCAAAAAGACTGAAAAACGGGAAAATTATAACATTTTCAAAAGACCTTCAAGCCGAAGTCAAGGAAGATAAATTAGAAGGCGGAGTAAAAATTTTAGAATTTAAATTCCGTGGAACTTTTGAAGAGGCGCTCGACAAGACAGCTGTTATGCCTCTGCCGCCTTATATAAAAACCGAACTTAAAGATTTGTCGAGATATCAGACAGTATATTGCAGAGATGAAAATTCGGCTGCGGCGCCGACTGCGGGACTTCATTTTACAAAAGAATTATTAAGCAAGATAACCGAAAAAGGAATTGAGATCGCCAAAGTTACATTAAATGTGGGATTAGGCACATTCAGACCTGTGAAAGAAGAAAATATAGAAGACCATAAAATGCATAGCGAATTTTTCGAAATTACCGAAGAAAACGCAGATAAAATAAATAAGGCAAAAAGGGAAGGAAGAAGAGTCGTATGCGTAGGTACAACATCGGTAAGAGCGGTAGAATCTGCGGGAAAAACGGGAAAAATAGAGCCTGTACGTACCGATACCGATATTTTTATTTATCCCGGATATCGCTTTAAAATCGCCGACGCTTTAATTACTAATTTTCATCTTCCGGAATCGACTTTAATAATGCTTGTATCCGCTTTTATAGGAAGGGAAAAGACAATGTATTTATATGAAACGGCGGTAAAGGAAGGGTACAGATTTTTCAGTTTCGGAGACGCAATGTTTTTAACGGGTAAAATAGAAAATTAATTAAATAAATCAGATTAAATAAAAAATTATTTAAAATATTTGCGTTAAACTAAGTAAAAATAAGACAAATTATTCTATTTTAACCGCTAAAATATAAATATCGGAGGAAAAATGTTCGATTTTAAAATAAAAAACAAATGTAAAGACAGTAATGCCAGAATCGGTGAGTTTACAACTTTTCACGGAACAGTGGAAACTCCGGTTTTTATGCCCGTCGGGACTCAGGCAACGGTTAAAGGTCTTTTTCCTGAAACGGTTGCAGATACCGGCGCGCAAATAATACTTGCAAATACCTATCATTTGTTTTTGAAGCCCGGAGAAGATATAGTGGAAAAAGCGGGCGGACTTCACAAGTTTATGAATTGGAACAAACCTATTCTGACGGACAGCGGCGGTTTTCAGGTTTTTTCTTTATCCAAACTGAGAAAGATAACCGAAGAGGGAATATTTTTCAATTCTTATATAGACGGTTCAAGAAAATTCATCACTCCCGAAAGCGATATGGAAATTCAGAAAAAACTCGGCGCCGACATAATAATGGCTTTCGATGAATGTACCAGCGCAGACGCAGGCTATAAAAAAGCCAAAACCGCCGTAGAAAGAACTGCCGTTTGGCTTGAAAGGTGTTATAAGGCAAACGAGGGAAACCAAAGTCAGATTTTGTTTCCCATAGTTCAAGGAAACATATTCGAAGATTTGCGTTTGGAAAGTCTCGAAAGAACTTTGCCTTATACAAAATGCGGAATAGCGATAGGCGGGCTTTCGGTAGGAGAAGAAAAGGAAGTTATGTATTCCATACTCGAAATTTTAAAATCACGCCTTCCTGAAAATATGCCGCACTATCTTATGGGGGTAGGAACTCCCGATTGCATAGTCGAAGCAGTTGACAGAGGTATAGATATGTTCGACTGCGTTCTTCCGACAAGAATTGCAAGAAACGGTACGGCTATGACGATGAGAGGAAATATTACTGTCAGAAACTCCGTTTACAAAGACGATTTTTCTCCCATAGAAGAAGATTGCGACTGTTACGCTTGCAGAAATTATACCAAAGCTTATATCAGACATCTTATTAATGTCGATGAAATTTTGGGGGGAGTTCTTCTCTCTTTACATAATCTTCGTTTTCTGAAAAGATTTACCGATAAAATCAAAGAAGCTATAAAAAATAATTGTTTTAAAGAATTTAAACGAAGTTTTTTAGCCGATTATAACAAAAAAATACAATAAATGCTTATTTAATGCTTGCTAAAAAGGTAAACTTATTATATATTTATTCTATAAAATTTTATCAGGAGAGATACTATGCTTAACAATTTAATGTTGTTTGCAGAAGATGCCACCGGTTCCGGAAATTGGTTTTCTCAATACGGACTGTATATCATTCTTGCAATCTTTATCGTAATTATGTTTTTAACTACTCTTATTCCTAACAGAAAACAAAAAAAGGAAAGAGAGAATTTATTGAACAATATCAGAACCGGAGTTAAAATAAAAACCTACGGCGGACTTATAGGCACTATTGTCAGCATTAACAACGCTACAAACGAAATAGTTATCGATGTTGGCGCAAACGGTGAAAAGACGCTTATAACTATTGTAAAAGACGCAATTTATAATGTTGTTTCCGACAGTACTCTTCCTGTTCAGACTCCGGAAGAAAAGGCGAAAGCCGAAAATGTTGCTCTTACAGAAGATGAAGTTTCCGTTCAGTTAAAAGCGGAAGAAAAAGCCAAGGCAAAAGAAGAAAAGAGAACTGCAAAAACTTCGAGTACCGATGAAAGCGAAACTGTCTCTGATACGGAAACCGAAAAAAAAGAAGTAACCGTAAAAAAGGCGCCTGTTAAAAAAACCGCAAAAAAAGTTTCCGATACCGAAAAGCAGACCTTGAAAGAATTGGAAGACGAGAAAAAAGAAACTGAAAGCAGTAAAACAATTTAAAGTTTAAAAACTCCTGCGTTTGCAGGAGTTTTTTATATATTTATTTTTGAAATTTGGATTTTTGCACATCTGATTTTTTTCATACAGAAAAGAAAATGTATAAACGAACATTTATTGTAATATTTATATAGATAATCTTTTATTTGAAAACGATTTATAAATCATTTTAGTATAAATTTATCATAAACCTGCAAATGATTTCATAAACATAAAACTGTATCGGAGGGTTTATGAAAAAATCAGGAATTTTAAAAGGAGACTTTTTCGATGTTGTAAAAGCCATACTTTTAAGCGTATTGCTTTCACTCGTTTTAGTTTTGTTATTTGCATTTATAGTTAAATTTACGGGCATTAATTCAAATTGGGTTATGCCTGTAAATCAGGTAATTAAAATTATATCGATTTTTATAGGTTGTTTGCTGGGAATAAAATATCCTGTTAAAGGGGTATTTAAAGGTATATTGATAGGACTTTTCTTTTTAATTATTACTTTTTTACTGTTTTCGGCTTTCAACGGAGGCTTTGAAGAAAATTCTTTAACCGTTTATGATTTTTTGACTTGTTTGATTGCGGGTATAATTTCAGGTATATTCACGGTAAATATTAAAAACCGATAATGCGAGCCGAATAAAATTTTAAATACAGAACAAAAATAATTGTCTATATACTTGCAAATATTCCTCTGTAAGGCTATAATACTTACGGAGGAATTTTTATGAAACATATAAATACTTTGGTAAAAAATTGTCTTAACAAAAGCGAAAACAGCGGCTGCGGAGAATGTCAGTCAAGCTGTCAGTCTGCTTGTAAAACTTCTTGTACCGTAGGAAATCAAAGCTGTGTAAATAAAGACGAAAAGGTTAATATTAAAGTAAAAAAAGCTGACTGATTTTTATGGTTCATTGTTTTAAATTCAGTTACGAAGGAAACACCCGATATTTTATCTGGGACATTGAAAGCGGCAGTTTACATTCTGTAGACTGCTTTGCTTATTTATGCGCTTTAAACAGATACGGAAACATTTCTGATAAGGAAAAAGCCGAGTTTGACAAAATACCCGTTTCGGAAAAGAAAGAAATCGAAGAAGAATTTGAAATTCTCGAAAGTCAAGGGGTATTGAATTGTCCTGTTTCGGAAAATATACTTCCCACAAAAAGCGGCGGAGAAATAAAAGCCTTATGCTTACATATCTGTCATGATTGCAATATGCGCTGCGCTTATTGTTTTGCAAAAGACGGAACTTATAATACTCCGAAAGATTATATGACCTTCGAAGTCGGAAAGGCTGCGATTGATTTTCTTATAGAAAAAAGCGGTAAAAGAAAACATCTCGAAGCCGACTATTTCGGGGGCGAACCTCTTCTTAATTTCGATACGGTAAAAAAAATTACGGAATACGCCAAAGAAAAATGTAAAAATGCAGGAAAGGAAATAAATTTTACCTTAACTACGAATTGCCTTAATTTAAACGAGGAAAATGCCCGTTATCTTAATAACGAAATGGAAAATGTCATACTCTCAATCGACGGAAGAAAGGAAGTTCATAACAGAGTAAGAAAGACGGCAAACGGTAAAGACGCTTTTGATTTAATATTAAATAACGCTATAAATTTCCGTAAAATAAGAGGAAATAAAAAATATTATGTAAGGGGCACATTTACGGCTCTTAATACCGATTTTACCGAAGATGTTAAATTTTTATCCGATGTCGGTTTCGACCAGATTTCCATGGAGCCTGTCGTGCTTGACGAAAACAACGCTCTTGCTATAAAAAAAGATGATTTACCGAAAATACTAAAAGAATACGAAAAACTTGCACAAGAGTATATTGAAAGAAGAAAAGGCGAAAAATGGTTTAACTTTTTTCATTTTATGATTGACCTTAAAGGCGGACCTTGTCTTAAAAAGCGTCTTACCGGCTGCGGTGCAGGAAGCGAATATATCGCCGTAACTCCAACGGGAGAAATTTATCCTTGTCATCAGTTTGCAGGCGATAAAGATTTTTATATGGGAAATGTTCTTACTAAACAATTCAATACCGATATTCAGAAAAAATTCGCAAACATTACCGTTCTTTGTAAAGAGACTTGCAAAAACTGTTTTGCTAAATATTATTGCAGCGGCGGTTGTTCTGCAAACGCATATCACTTTAACAAGGATTTGTACAAGCCATACGAAACAGCTTGCGAGATGATGAAAAAGCGTCTTGAATTATCGCTTGCCATATACGCAATAGAAAATAATTTATAATTTATTTGATTTTAAAACTTAATCTGTTAAGAGGATATTCCGATAAATTCAATTTAGATAATATATTAAATTATTGAAATTTTTTCTTAACGGTTTATTAATTTAATTTTTAAAATTTTTCTTTTATAGGTTTAATTAATTGACTATATTCGATAATAATTATATAATTATTTAAACTGACTACATTTATTTAGTAATTAAGGAGGCAAATATAAGTGACCAAAAGAAAATCTATTGTCATCTTGTCTATATTTGCTGTTTTGGTAATCTTAGCCATAGTTTTTTCCTGTGTTTCAATAGAGGGCGGAGGTCTCGGCAGATACGATTATATAGCTTATGCCAAAGCTATAAGTATGGGGTTGGATCTTAAAGGCGGCGTCTATGCCGTATTCGAGGCTGAAAAACCCGAGGATCAGTCCGACAGCGAATTCAAACAGAGCCTTGAAGGAACGGCTTTAAGTCTTGAAAGTCTTTTGTTCAGCAAAGGTTTTACAGAAGCTATTGTCTCAACTTCCAATAACAGAATAACTGTCGAAGTACCTGATGTAGAGGATTCCGATACGGTTTTTGATTTGATAGGAAGACCTGCGACATTGGAGTTCAAGGAAAGCGAAGACTCGGAAGTTCTTGTTTCGGGCAAAAACCTTTCTAATGCTTATGTTGCAAGAAACGAAAATCAACAGATTGTAATCGCTATCGAGTTCGACGCTCAGGGGACGGAAGATTTTGCCGCAGCAACCGAAAAGCTTAACGGAAAAACAATGGGTATATATGTTAACGGCGAACTTTTAATGGAGCCTACCGTTAATTCGGTAATTTCAAACGGTAAAGCTACAATAGAAGGAAATTACACTTATGATCAGGCTTACGATCTTTCCGTGCAACTGCTTGCAGGATCTTTTGATTTGGATCTCGAACTTATAGAAAGTAAAATAGTTAATGCTACATTGGGAAGCACGGCAATAAAAGGAAGTCTTATTGCCGGTTTGGTAGGCGTAATTCTTATATTTATTTTCATGGCCGTAATATACAGAATGTTAGGTCTTGCCGCAAATCTTGCTCTTGTTTATTATATAGTAACTTTTCTGTTTTTCTTATCGGTATTTCCATGGGTACAGCTCACGCTTCCCGGAATAGCAGGCATTATTTTAAGTATAGGTATGGCAATCGACGCTAACATAATTATATTCGAAAGAATCAAAGACGAGTATAAAACCGGTAAATCTATAAAGTATGCTGTAAGCGTAGGTTTTAAAAAATCATATTCTGCTATTATAGACTCGAATATTACTACGATTTTAAGTTCCATTGTTCTTTGGTGGCTTGGACCTTCTACGGTAAAAGGGTTCGCTATTACCCTTCTTATCGGTATAATTTTATCGTTATTTACTTCGCTTGTAGTGACCAGAATTATTCTTGAATGTTTCCTTGCCATTAACGATAGGAATCCGAAATTATATAATCTTAAAAGGGGGAAGGCTGAAAATGAAAGAAGAGAAAGTTCAGACGATGAAAAACAAACCAACCCTGTCGCTTAAGAATTTAAAAAATATCAACATAGTAAAAAATTTCAAACATTGGATTATTGCTCCGTGTATAGTTTTTTTACTTGCAATAATAGTATTTGCTTCTTTTGCCGGCATTGCGCAAGATGTTTCGGAAGGAATGAATATCGGTCTTGATTTTACCGGCGGTTCTTCGGTCAGCGTGCAGTTTGCAGAACTTGCAGACAACGATTATGACGGTTGCGTTAAAACTGTCAGCGATATTATTGAAAGTAAAGGACTTCGTGTAGGTTATGTTCAAAAGACTTCCGAAGACGGAATTTCGGGTATAATGTTCAGATATAAATCTGCCGATACGGAAGAGGCAAAAGCAGTCAATGACGAAATTATTGCCGAAATTAAAGCTGCTTATCCTAATGAAAGCGAAACTAACGAGAATTTTATTTACAGTCAGTTTATCGGCGCAACTGCAAGTCAGACTTTAATTAATCAGGCCTTTCTTGCCGTAGGCGTTGCGTGCTTAATAATGCTTATATATATAGTTATAAGATTTGAAATTTGGAGCGGACTTGCGGCCGTAATCGCTTTGTTGCACGATGTTATAATAATACTGGCTCTTACTATAATATTCCACATACAGGTCAACACTACAATAATTGCGGCAGTCGTAACTATCGTAGGTTATTCCATAAATAATACAATTATAGTTTTCGACAGAGTAAGGGAAAATGTGAAGGAAAATAAAATTAAGAATATTGGCGAACAGGTAAAACTTTTCGATGTTGTAGATAAATCAGTAAAAGAAACTCTTTCGAGAACTATGAATACTACGATTACTACGCTTATTGCTGTAATAGCTTTGGCGATATTCGGAGTATCGTCTATTCAGGAATTTATTATTCCGATACTGTTCGGATTATTTGCCGGAACTTATTCTTCTGTACTTCTTGCACCGTCTCTTTATGCCTATATGAAGAATGCTTATGACAAAAGCAGAAACAAAAAGTTCAAAGGGAAGAGCGGTAAAAAAATTGCGGATAAAAAAGACAAAAAGGAGACCGCAAGCGCTTAAATAAATAAAAAAAAACCTTGCTTGGCAAGGTTTTTTACTAATACGGAAAAATTATGATATACGACAGAAGTAAAAATAAATTATCTTTAAACGATACAAATGCTTTAACATTAATATTAAAAAACAGGGGATTTAACGAGGAAAGTATCAAAGAATTTATTAGATCCGATTTTTCGGATACTCAAAATCCTTTTGAGTTCAGTAATGTAAAAGCTATTTGTGATAAGATAAATCAAGTTATTTCCGAAAAAGGCAGTGTTTTAATATATGGTGACTATGACTGTGACGGAGTTTGTGCGGTTTCTATACTATATAATTATTTTATAGAAAAACAGATTTCGTGTTCATATTTTATTCCTTTAAGGAGCGAAGGGTACGGACTAAATACAGAAAGAATTAAAAAAATAAAAAAGGAAATAAATCCTTCTTTAATTATAACGGTAGATTGCGGTATAAGCGCAACCGCTCAGGTTGAAGAATGTAAAAAAGAAGGTATCGACATTATCATAACAGACCACCATGAGCCGCCTGAAAAATTACCGGACACCTTGATATTTAATCCCAAGACGGATAGAAATAAGGGATTATTCTGTGAATATTGCGGTGCCGGTGTGGTTTTAAAATTAATAGAAGCATTGGAAGGAAAGGAATATTCTGAAAAGTTTGCCGATATTGCCGCTATTGCCACAATAGGAGATATTGTGCCTTTAAAGGGCGAAAACAGAAACATAGTACGATGCGGACTTGATATTATAAATAAACGAGAGAAAGCCGTTTATAAAATTTTTTACGACAAACTTAATCTGAAAAAGAATTTTTCATCTGCGGATATAGCATTTAAAATAGTTCCTCGAATTAATGCAGCCGGAAGACTTGCGGATGCGTCAAAAACCGTGGAACTATTTACTTGCGACGATTATTTTATTTTATCTTGTCTTATTGACGAGCTGAATGAATTAAATTCAAAAAGGCAGAGTCTGTGCGATAAGACATATAAAGAAGCGAAGCTTAAATTAAAAGAGATCGGGAACAATGAAAATATTATTATTTTATCGGACAAGAATTGGGATCCGGGGGTTTTAGGAATAGCGGCTGCAAGATTATGCGATGAATATTTTAAACCCGTTATTCTTTTTTCGGAAAAAGAAGGTAAACTTAAAGGTTCGGTAAGAAGCGTAAAAGGACTTAACATACATAAATTTCTCGAAGAATTTACAAATTGCTTTATTTCTTTCGGCGGACACGAAAGCGCAGCGGGAATAACTATGAAAAAAGAATTTTTCGAAGAATTTAAAGAAAAAGCCATTCAATCGATATCTGAATATCCTGAAAAATTATTTATTCCCGTAATCGAATACGAAGCCTTTGTTTTGCCTGAAAATATTAACCTTAATCTGGTAAAAGCATTAGAAAGTTTAGAGCCTTGCGGCGCAGAAAACGAAAAACCTTTATTAATGCTTAAAAATTCTGATTATAATTTTTTGCAGATAGGAAAAACATCGCATATAAAATCAATGTTTAAAAATTTTGAAGTTGTAGGATTTAGCAATATTTCCTTAATGCTAAAATCCAAGTACTCTTCTGAAATCAATATTTTCGGCAATTTAACTTTGAACGAATTCAACAATAAAATAATACCTAATTTTTCTATTACAGATTATTGCTGTGAGTATTCAGAAAATATGCCCGGTTTGTTGGGTAATATTACATACAGGGCTCAGTATATTAATTCCGCTTTGGAATATTTTGGCGGGAAAAGTAAGTTAACGGACGGCGGCAAAGATAATAATAAATTTTTAAATTCTTGTTCGAAAATAGAAAAAATGAAAGCTGAAAGTCTCTCCGATTACATAAATCATTTTAAAAAACATTCAGTGAAAGGTAGAGTATTTATAACTTATAATCCCGAAAATTATAAAAAATTAAATTCGCTCTTGAATGTATGCTCGGATTGTGTTAATATTATAGAAACGGACATTTTTAATTTTTACAAGGTAAGTTCAAACCTTATACTTTATGCTGCCGATCCGTTTGTAGATTTATCTGAATTTAACGAAATAATATTTTTGGAATCTCCGTTAAATGATGCGATAATTAAAAATATGAACATTAACGGAAAGGCAAAGATAATTGATTTCGGTATGAGTGAAAACAACGAGAACATTGAAATAAGTTATGAAGATGTAGGTAAAATATATAAATCCGTTAAAGAACTTACTGTATCGTACGGGGGTAAATATAACTCGATATTGCAACTTGCGATAAGTTTATCGGAAAAAGAGGAAGACTTGTTCTATAAAAATATGATTTCTCTATACATTCTTGAAGAGTTAGGGGTGTTGCAAAAAGACAGTGAAGGAAAATATATCGTTGTTGAGAAAAAAAATCCCATAGAAAATTCAGAGATATATAAGTATTTTAAAAAAACGAATAACTAATAATAATTAAAAGCTAATAAATCAATCAGTCAGTATACAATAGTATTAATAAATTTAAAACTTTATTATTACGGAAAAGATATGAAAGAATTAGAAGAATTACTTGAAAAGGTAGATAAAAAGTATCAGGATAAATCCAATAAGCACTATATAAAAATATGTGCTGCTCTTGATTTTGCCAAAAAAGCCCACGAAGGGCAAAAAAGGCAATCGGGAGAAGATTATATAATTCATCCTTGTGCGGTAGCGTCGATTTTAATGGATCTCGGAATGGATTACAAAACCATAATAGCCGCTTTGCTTCACGATGTGCTTGAAGATACTCCTCATACAGCGCAGGAAATAGAAACCCTTTTCGGATCGGAAGTAGTGGCTCTCGTTAACGGAGTTACCAAACTCAATAAACTTAGTTTTAAAAGCAAAGAAGAAGAACAGGCGGAAAACTTTAAAAAACTCTTTTTTGCTATGGCTAACGATATACGAGTTATTATAATTAAACTTTCCGACAGAGTTCATAATTTAAGAACCATCGCTTATTTAAGTGAAAATAGAAGGCTTGCTATCGCTCAGGAATCCCTTGACATTTACGCTCCGATAGCGGGAAGACTTGGTATATCGAACATAAAATGCGAAATTGAAGACAGAAGTATGGCTATTCTTTATCCTCAGGAATACAAGGAAATTACTTCCGCTTTGGCTCTTAAAAGCAAGGAACGGGAAAACTTCATAAAAAAAGTAACCGCAGAAATTTCTTTGATTTTAAAGGAATTAAATATCGAAGGGGAAATAAGCGGACGGCCTAAACATATTTATTCAATATTCAAGAAAATGAAAAGGCAGAACAAAACGCTTGATCAGATATACGACTTGATTGCCGTACGCATAATTACAGATACAATTAAGGACTGTTATGCCCTTTTAGGAGCGGTTCATTCCAAATGGAAGCCCCTCCCCGGCAGATTCAAAGACTATATAGCAATGCCTAAACCTAATTTGTATCAGTCCTTGCATACGACGGTTATTTCGGAATTTTCGGCTCCTTTTGAAATTCAAATAAGAACTTATGAAATGCATAAAGTCGCAGAATACGGAATTGCCGCTCACTGGAAGTATAAGGAAGGAAAAACTTCCGTTGACAATCTCGACAACAAGTTCAACTGGATAAGGGAGGTTATGAGTATAGAGCAGGAATATGAAGATTCCGAAGAATTCTTAAACCTTCTTAAAATAGATTTTTTTAATGACGAAGTTTTTGTATTTACTCCGAAAGGCGATGTGGTAAATCTTCCCATAGGTTCGAACGGAATAGATTTTGCTTACAGTGTACACAGTGAAGTGGGAAATAAATGCGTCGGAATAAAAATCAATTCAAAAATCGTACCTATCACCACCAAATTAAATACCGGCGATATAGTAGAGGTAATTACCTCTAATGCACAAAAAGGTCCGTCAAGAGATTGGCTTAAATATGCAGTTACATCTAATGCTAAATCCAAAATAAAACAATTTTTCAAAAAGGTAATGAAAGAAGAAAACATTAAACGGGGAATGGAGAGTCTTGAAAGAGAGTTCAAGCACCGTTCTTTGAAGCAAAACGATTTAATGAGGGAAAATTGGTTGGATTACATATTGAAAAGATATTCTATGACGAATTTAGACGACCTATATGCGGCGATAGGATACGGAGAACTTAACGCATCTACGATTGTATCAAAACTATATGAATTTTACAGGAAAGAAAACGAAAGTAAAAATCCTAAAAAAGTCGAACAATCCGGAATTAAAGCAAGGCGTTCGTCGAGCGGCGTTCTGGTAAAAGGCTATGACGATTTTCTGATAAGGCTTTCAAGATGCTGTAATCCCGTTCCGGGCGATAATATTATCGGATATATATCGAGAGGCAGAGGGGTTACCATACACAGGAGGGACTGTGTGAATGTAAAAGCGTTTGAGCCTGAAAGGTTAATAGAAGCCGAATGGTCGAACAGAGAAGAAGGGTGCTTTGTTGTATCTCTTCAACTTTTCGGAGAAAACAGATCGGGTATACTTGCAGATGTGGCTGCGGTAATAAACAGTCTTAAACATCCTATAACAAATGTAAATGCGAGAATTGAAAAGGAAAATAAGGTTAATATTGTTGTAAGCGTGGAGATAAAAAATACCGATGAGCTTGACGAGTTATTGAAAAAAATGTCGGGGATAAAAGGTGTTTTTGAAGTAGTAAGAACGAACAATTAATGTGAAATACAAAGTTAAAAAACTTTAAACGGGGGAAAAATGTTAAAGTACATAAGATTGCCGCTCGGATTATTGGGAGCAAATTGTTACATAGTGTATAACGATAAAAGCAAAAAAGCATTTATAGTCGATGCGCCGGGCGATTACGAGATTATAAAGAAAGAGATACAAAACATGGGTTTGACGGTCGAGTTTGTAGTATTGACACACGGGCATTTCGATCACATAGGTGCGTGTGCCGATTTTCAAAGAGACGGAATAAAAATTTATATGTCGGCAAAAGATAAAGAAATATTGAATTCTTCTGAAAATACGGGAATGGGTAATTTCGATAAATTCGAAACCGTTGATTTGCCTGAAAGATTGTATCTTGGAGAAGATGTTTTAAGGGTAATCGAAACTCCCGGTCATACTCCGGGTTCGGTATGTTTTATTTTCGGTGATTTCTTGTTTACGGGCGATACCCTTTTTAAAGAAAGTTTCGGACGATATGATTTGTTCGGCGGAAATTTTGAAGATTTAAAAAGTTCGGTTTTTGATATTTTATTCAATCTTAATTCCCGTTTCGAAGTTTTAAGCGGTCACGGTGAAGAAAGCAATTTAGGGCACGAAAAACAGTATAATTTTATAAATTATTATAGATACGATTAATATATTACGCATTAAAGTTAATCTGTTATATAATTTGAAAACAATATAAAATTCAGTAAAGTGAACTGAAAATATTTTAGTTTTTTTAAGTCGGCTAAAATGTTTTAATAATTAAGGTGAAATTTTGGAATTGAGCGTCAGGGTGGACAGTGAATTTGAAAATGATATGCTCGATATCGTTCGGGCTTTTTACCCGTATATAAAAATAAATTCCGAAAGTGAAGAACTTTATATAAAAACGAAATTAGATAAAAATACTGCGCGAATTATTATAAATTATTCACTAAATAATAATATTCAAGCTGAAAAATCAGATTATCATACCGAAAACAGCATATTATTGCAGGAAACCGAAGAAGTCTTAATAAAAAGAAAAGCCAAACGCTTTTTTAAAAATAACTTATATAAATATCTGTCACTTCTTTGCGGAGTCAATCTTCCATACGGTTCGATAACGGGAGTAAGACCTACCGGTTTATTTTATCAGTTAGAGGAAGAAGGCTTTGACGCAGAAAGCATGATGGTAAAGCAATTTTTTGTTTCTCCCGATAAAGCTCGGCTTATTTCCGAAACCGTTTCCAATCAAAGAAAGTATTTGAAAAAAAGGAATGATGACGATATCGATATATATGTGAATATACCCGTATGTGTTTCTAAATGTTCGTACTGTTCTTTTCCTTCTTCCGAACTTAAATATGTTAAAAATCTTATGGATTTGTATACCGAAAAAGTTAAGGAAGATATAAATTTCTCTTTAAAAACTATAATGGACAAGGGTAAAAAAATCAAGAGAATTTATTTCGGAGGAGGAACTCCCACTTCTTTGTCTGCGAAAAATCTGTCTGTTTTATTGGAATGTTTCAAAGATATAAATTACGATGAATTTACCGTAGAGGCAGGCAGGGCGGATACCGTAGACAAGGAAAAATTAGATATAATTTCAAAATTTGCTACCAGGATTTCGCTTAATCCTCAAACATTTAACGACAAAACATTGAAGCGTATCGGAAGGTTAACCACCGTCGGGCAGTTTATGGAAACTTACGAACTTGCAAAAAAATACTCTTTAAATATAAATATGGATTTGATTGCCGCTTTGCCCGGCGAAAAGTTTGAAGATTTTGAATATTCTCTTAAAAAGACCATCGAACTCGAACCGGAAAACATTACTGTTCATACTTTATCATTGAAAAACGGTTCTGATTTAAAAAACAATAACTATTACGATTTTGAATCAAAAGAAACTGAAAAGTCCTTGAACTGCTCTTATTCGCTGCTCTTTAATGCCGGATATTTTCCATATTATATGTACCGGCAAAAAAACTGTATTGCGGGACAGGAAAATACAGGATATGCAAAAAAATTTCCGTGTCTTTACAATATCGATATGATGGAAGAGTTAAGCGATATTGTTGCTTGCGGGGCGGGCGGAATAAGCAAAAGAATTTTTTCGGGCGGAAGACACGAAAGATTTCCATCGCTTAAAGGTATTAAAGAATACATAGAGAGATTCGAAGAAATGAAAACAAAAAAAATTAATTTTTTAACTTTATAGTTGCTTATTTCAGTATCAATATTCAATCTGATAAAACTTTAATTATACTTATTACCTTAAAAATATTATTTATTTTTATACCTTTAAAAGGTTTGATTTTTTTTTAATATTGTGATAGATTATATCTATGCGTTAACTTAGTTAAGCGATTTCTCCGACGCTTTACTCAGTTATTGTAAATTATTATCCGAATAAGGAGTAAAAAAATGGATAACATAACTAAAAACGAAATTATTGCAAAGTACGCTCGTCACGAAGGAGATACCGGTTCTCCCGAAGTGCAGATTGCTCTTCTGACAAGCAGAATTCAACAACTTAACGAACATCTTGCAAAGCATCCGAAGGATTTCCATAGCAGAAGAGGTCTTTTGCAGATGGTAGGCGTAAGAAGAAATTTGCTTAAATATCTTATGAATAAGGATATAGAACGTTACAGAACAATAATTAAAGAATTAAATTTAAGAAAGTAATATGTAAGAGCGGTGCTTTTACCGCTCTTTTTGCTTATTTTCGCATTGCAACCCAATAATTATTCTGAAAAACAGCTTAAATAATAACTGTTAAGAAGTTTTTTACGGTAAATTTGCAATGCATGTTGGAGGATGTATGGACAGAAAAATTTTTAAAACCACTATCGGCGGAAGAGAAGTAAGCGTCGAAATCGGGGCTTATTGCGGTCAGGCAAACGGTTCTTGTCTTATAAGATGCGGCGATACCGTTGTTCTTACAAACGCCACTATGGCTCAGACTCCCCGTGACGGAATAGATTTCTTTCCGTTAGGAGTCGATTTCGAAGAAAAAATGTATGCAGTCGGCAAAATCCCCGGCGGCTTCAAAAAAAGAGAAGGAAGACCAAGCGATAAGGCGATTTTGACTTCCCGTCTTATCGACAGACCTATAAGACCGTTATTCCCGAAAGGATTTTATAACGATGTTGCAGTCGTTGCAACCGCTCTTTCGGTTGATACGAATATACCTCCGGAAGTGTTCGGAATGTTAGGAAGTTC
This sequence comes from uncultured Clostridia bacterium, assembly GCA_944342015.1. Classification (GTDB taxonomy): domain Bacteria; phylum Bacillota; class Clostridia; order Christensenellales; family CALVMC01; genus CALVMC01. The sequence continues at coordinate 296,169 of CALVMC010000001.1, read as the reverse complement.
GATTGCTCTTTCCATTTCCGATATTCCTTTTGCAGGTCCTACCGGTTCGGTTGTAGTCGGAATGGTTGACGGTAAATATGTAATCAACCCCGATAACGAGCAAAGAGAAAAGTCCACAATGCATATATCGTTAAGCGGTACAAAAGACGCAATAATGATGGTTGAAGCCGGTGCTAATATCGTAAGCGAAGAAGACATTTTAGGCGCTATTTTATTCGGTCACGAAGAAATAAAGAAAATCGTAACATTTATCGAAGGAATAGTAAAAGAAGTAGGAAAGCCTAAACAGGAAATCGAAATATATCAGGTTCCCGAAGAAATCGACAAAGAGGTAAGAAAATTTGCCGATAAAAAAATGGATTATGTTTTGGAAGCTTTCGACAGAACGGAAAGAGAAAACAGAGAAGAGGAATTGACCAAAGAAGTAAGAGAACATTTTGCCGAAATTTTCCCTGACAGCGTTAAGGATATAGACGCCGTGCTGTACAATATCAAAAAGGAAAAGGTAAGATATAAAATACTCAATAACGGTATCAGACCTGACGGAAGAAAGTTAACCGAAATAAGACCTATATGGTGTGAAGTCGGAGTGCTTCCCAGAGTTCACGGCAGCGGTGTTTTTACAAGAGGACAGACTCAGGCTTTGACAACGGCTACATTAGGGTCGATAAGCGAAGTTCAAAAGCTTGAAGGACTCGACGATGATATATTCAAAAGATATATGCATCACTATAATATGCCTCCGTATTCTACGGGCGAAGCAAAACCTTTAAAAAGTCCGGGAAGAAGGGAAATCGGTCACGGAGCCCTTGCTGAAAGAGCTTTGGAACCTGTTTTGCCCAGTGAAAGCGATTTTCCGTATGCTATAAGAACGGTATCGGAAGTATTGAGTTCCAACGGTTCCACTTCTCAGGCAAGCGTATGCGGTTCTACTCTTGCTCTTATGGACGCAGGCGTTCCCATTAAAGCGCCTGTTGCAGGTATCGCTATGGGACTTATTAAAGATCCCGAAAGCGGTAAGGTTGCGATACTTTCCGACATACAAGGTTTAGAAGACTTTTTGGGAGATATGGACTTTAAGGTAGCGGGAACCAAAGACGGTGTAACTGCTATTCAAATGGATATAAAAATCAAGGGTATCGACGAGCAAATTCTCAAAACAGCATTAGCTCAGGCAAAAGAAGGAAGAATGCATATTCTCGGAAAAATGACCGACGTATTAAGCAAGCCCCGTCCTCAGCTTTCTAAATATGCGCCTAAAATAGAATCTTTTAATATCGATCCCGATAAAATAAGAGAGGTAATAGGTTCAGGCGGTAAGGTAATAAATAAAATTATCGACGATACCGGAGTTAAAATCGATATAAACGATGACGGATTGGTTCTTATCGCAAGTTCCGATATCGATATGATAGAAAAAGCAAAGAAGATGATTTTAAGTATTGCTAAGGATCCCGAGGTCGGAGATGAATTTACGGGCGAAGTAGTGAGAATTCTTCAATTCGGCGCTTTTGTTGAAATTGCACCCGGTAAAGACGGTATGATACACATTTCCAAACTTTCAAAAGAAAGAGTAGAAAAAGTCGAAGATGTAGTCAATATCGGAGATAATGTAAAAGTCAAAGTAATAAAAATCGACGATAAAGGAAGAATCGATTTAAAATTAATAGAAAAGTTCTGAAAGTTAACTTTGTGACGCAAATAAAACACCGCTTAAAGCGGTGTTTTTTTGTGTTATTAGAAAATTATTTCGTTTAAGTTAATCGATTATAAGTTATTATTTAAAATATTCTAATAAAACTGTATAGATTAATAAAAATATAATCGTATTTAATAAAGACAAAATTGCTTTATTAATTAAGTTTAAAATATTGAATTATAAATTAGCGTCATAAAATTTAATTACAGTTTTTTCAGTGTGGGCAAATTTTCAAATTAAACATAATATGATTTTACGCAGCATAAATTTATTTAGAATTATTATAAAAACATTGATAATCTAAAATATTTAACTGATCGGAGAGTGTGGATGAAAAACAGACAGAGAATTTTGAGAGGAATTTGCAATTGCGTTATAGTTATGATGCTTTGTACTTTGGTATTTTTTTCGCTTGAAGATACTGTGGAGCTTGCAAGCAGTGAAGGCGCAAATCCATATTATTGCGGAGATATAAACGATAACAAAATTTCTCTTATGATAAATGTTTATTGGGGAACCGAATACATAGAACCGATGCTTGAAGTTTTTGAACTGTACAATGTAAAAGCTACTTTTTTTGTGGGTGGAAGTTGGGTAAGAGACAATCCTTCTGTATTACAAAAAATATTCGAAGCCGAACACGAAATAGGAAATCACGGTTATCTGCATAAAGACCATAAAACATTAAGCGAAAGCAGGAACAGAGAGGAAATAGAAATTACACAGAGTCAGATTTATGAGTTAACGGGTTTTAATACAAGGCTTTTCGCACCGCCTTCGGGTTCTTTCGGCACTTCGACTCTGAATGTCTGCAAAGAATTGAATTACAGCGTCATAATGTGGAGTAAGGATACGATAGACTGGCGTGATAAAGACAGTTCGCTTGTGTACACGAGAGCGACAAAAAACGCAAAAGGAGGAGACCTTGTACTCATGCATCCTACGGAACATACTCTAAAAGCACTTCCGGATATTTTGGAATATTACAAGACAAACAATCTCGATGCGGTAACCGTCAGTGAAAATCTTAAAATTTCAGTTTGATTTTTCTCATACTTTACAATTTATCTGTCTGTATAGTAAAATAATTAAAATGCGTTATACTAATACAAAGGAGATAATATGGACGGAAAATTTGAATTTAAAAGCGGTCTGAAATTAGTTCATAAAAAAATGGATTATACAAAGTCGGTTTCGATAGGCGTATTTTTCGATGTCGGAAGTACCTGTGAAAAAAGCGAGGATAACGGAATTTCGCATTTTATAGAACATATGTTGTTCAAAGGTACAACTAACCGAACGGCTTTTAATATTGCCGAAGACGCAGATAAAATAGGCGCACAGATAAATGCTTTTACGGCAAAGGAAATGACTGCGTACTATACCGTTTCCGTCGATGAACATGCCGAAAAATGCATGGAACTTTTAAGCGATATAGTGTTTAATTCGGTATTTTCGGAAAAAGAAATAGAAATGGAAAAGGGAGTAGTTCTCGAAGAAATTTCCATGACGGAAGATACCCCCGACGATTTGGCTTCGGAACTTCTTTTTAAGGCTTTTTTCGGAAAGCACCCTTTGGCTCGACCAATACTCGGTACAAGAAAAAATGTTCGTGAGTTCACAAGAGAGCGTCTTACTTCGTATATGAAAGAACATTATACTGCGGATAATACCGTTATTTCCGTAGCGGGAAATATTGAATTCGAGAAGTGCAAAGACTTAGTGGAAAAATATTTTGATGGTAATTTCAAAAAAACAAAAGGATTTAAAAACTATGGCGAAAAACATATTGCCAAACAATCATACTGTAAATCCTTTAAGAATTTAGAGCAATCGAATATATTTTTCGGTTTTCCCTCATTTGAATTTGCCAGTGATAACGAACTCAAAGTTGCGGTTTTGAACACCGTTTTCGGAGGCGGAATGAGTTCGAGACTATTTCAGAAAATAAGAGAAAGTATGGGACTGTGTTATTCCGTTTATTCCTATCCGTCGGTTTACAGAAACAACGGGTTTTTATCCGTCTATTTAGGAACGGCGCCCGACAAGGGAGAAAAAGCTTCCGCTGCCGTAATTGAAGAAATAGACAAAATAAAAAAAGAGGGTATTTTCCAAAGCGAATTCGATAAAGCAAAAGAACAGCTCAAAAGTTCGCTTATTTTAGGGCAGGAAAGTTCGTCTGCAATAATGAGAGCTTACGGAAAATATATGCTTTATCAAAACGATATTTATGATATTGAAAAAAGAATTTCTTCTATTAATTCTCTTGATATAAAATCCGTAAACGATGTAATAGGTGAAGTTTTTGATTATAACCAAATGGCTGTCTCTTATGTCGGGAAAAAATCGGTTTTCGAACCGTTCAGTCTTGTGAATAAATCCTGATATAAATTTTGAGTATAAATATTTATACTTTCGACTATTTATAAGCAGGCAGTTATTAAGTTAAATTTTATTTTATAATCAACTTCGATAACAATCGGTCGGAATATTGCAAAATAAGATTAAAAGTATTTAAAATTCAGCAAACGCTTGCTGAATTTTAATTTTAAAAAATAAGTATATATATGCGTTTTTATTTGAGAAAATTTAAGATATATGGTATAATTTTTTTATATTTCAGGGAGTTATATCATGGGAAAAAGAAGTCACGAAAAATTTACCAGAAGACAAATTTTAGGTCTTGTCTTACTTGCCGTTTCATCGTTTTTTATTTTATCGCTTTTTAATTCCTTCGGCTCGTTCAGTAAAGCTATAAACAGTTTCTTTATAGGGGCTTTCGGATACGCTTTTTATGCTATTGTGTTCGGGGTTTTTGCCTCATGCATATTCCTTATGTTAAACAAGCGTATTACCATTGTTCGTTCTTTGGGATTGAAACTTTTGATAATACTTTTAATACTTATTTGTATTTTCCATTTCGTTACTACTCAGAATATGACGGACGGCGGATATTCGCAATATCTTAAAACTTCTTATGAAAGCGCTTCTACGGCAGGCGGGGTAATCCTTTCTGTATTTCTTTATGTTCCTTTGAAATATTTCGGTTATGTTGCATCGGTAGTTATATTCAGTTTTCTTCTTGTTATTTTCGTAATACTTTTTACGGTAAACAAAATGCAGGATTTAGGCTTTTTCAAAACGCTTAAAGTAGGAAGCCAGGGAAAAACAAAGTTTACCAAAAAAAGCGCCGACGAGATTATTGAAGAAAAAAATAAACTTAACGTGTTTACTTTAAAAAAGAAGAAAAAAAGAACAAATATTTTAAAACCACTTTTTTCTTCTAAAAATAACGAAACGGAAGAAGATATAACCCTATCCAAAAATTACGGAGATACGGAAAAAGAAAATATCGTTTTTTCAGACGACAGCTATTCTTCTCCCAAAATCGACGAGCAAAAAATTATCAACACTATTTCAGACGAGGACTATATTCCCGAAAATAAATATATTAATTACGACAATAAAGACCTAACCGAAAAAAATACCGTTCCTTATGAAAACGATTACGGGGATGTTGTAATTGACAAAAAACAGCGTGCCAAAGAATATCTCGGTTTGGTAGAAGATAAATCCGAAAAAAGCAAGAAAAAAGAAGAAGAAAAAGATTATTCGCAATATCAGAACTATTTCAGCGATTACAGAATTAAACAGGTAATTAAAGGTATGACCGGTCAATATGATGAACCTGAAAATTTTGCCCAACCTCCCGTAAGCGATAAAAGCGACGTTATAACCAAAGATACTAACGCTAACGATTACTATAACGCATACCTTAAAAACCGTGAAGCGGAAGAAGAACTTAAAAAAAGCAGAGAGGAAAATTATTATCAGTCCTCATCATATGCAAATGCTTATTCGTATAACGAACCTTCTTCCACTCAGTCTGCTAGCAGCTCCGAAGGAAATACATACTCTTATAGCGAACCTTCTTCCATTCAGTCTGATAGCAGCTCCGAAAATCAAAAAACTTATGAAAGTTATAAAGAATATAAGAAACACAGAATATATTCAAACGAAGAAAACACCGAACAAAGTGAACCTGCGGAAAAGCCCAAAAGGCGTGATATGAACGAATTTGTCGTTCCTACAAAAAAAACCGTTGAAGAAAAATCTAAAAGAGAAGAGTATGTTCAGCTTCCCGATGAGGTTGACGAAGATACATTCAATACAGTGTCCGACAGCAGCCACAGCGGAGAAACCGCAGAAGACGATTTGGCTGCATTACTGAGCAGGAACAAAAAGTTTAAAGAAGTTGAAAAGAATATCGATTACGCTGAAAATATAGAAGCGCAAGGTTCTTCCGAAGCTTATAAATCGGTTTTCGATGACGATACGCTGCGTCCTTCAAAAGAAGAAAGAAAAAGAGCTTTAAAAGAATTTAAAAGAAAGGCCGAAACTTCTTCTAATTCCGGCGGCGGTTATACAATGATGGCAGTTTCGGAAAATGCGGTTAGAAAGACAAATGAAAGTTCGCATTCGCATACCCATAACGACGAAGATAAGGAAGACGAGATAAAAGTTCTGTACAGCGGAGAAGATACTCCATATATAGCTCCTCCTGTTTCCTTGCTTAACCAAAGCAAAAACAGCGTTTCGGAAATCGATTTTACCGAAAAATGCAGAATTATCGAACAAACATACGGAGATTTGGGTATCGAAGTTCAGGTTAAAGGATATAAGCGTGGTCCGAGTACGGCAAAATTCGAAGTAGAAAAGCCTTTAAATGTTCCTATATCAAAAATCAAAGGTAAAGAGGAAGACCTGACAATGCGTCTAAAAGCCGCTGCTATGGTAAAACTCGAAACTCCTATTCCGGGAACTGATGTTTTCGGTATCGAAGTGCCTCTATTACCAAATGAACGAGAAACTGTTAATTTCCGTGATCTCATAGAATCTGTGGAATTCAATACCGCAAAAGGTGAAAGATTATTCGGTTTAGGTAAAGATATTAACGGTAAAGAAAATATTTATGACCTTGCCAAGGCTAAACATATTCTTGCGGCAGGCGCAACAGGTTCAGGTAAAAGCGTCTTTATTAATGTATTGCTATGCAGTCTGCTTTACAGATATTCGCCTCAGCAATTAAGGCTTATTCTTATAGACCCCAAAAGAGTGGAACTTAATCTTTATAACGGCTTGCCTCATATGCTTTTCAGAGACAGCATTTGCGACGCTAATCAGGCTATTATGTCTTTGAAATGGCTTATAACGGAAATCGAATCGAGATTTAAACTTTTCTCAAAACTAAGGGTCAGAAATCTTTCAGAATACAATAATATGTACGATAAAAAAATACCCTATCTTCTTTGCGTCGTCGATGAATTGAACGATCTTATGATGGCTTCTAAAACAGAAGTTGAAAAAGCAATTACTAAAATAGGTCAGATAGGAAGGGCTGCGGGTATTCACCTTGTTATTGCAACTCAAAGACCTTCCGTCGATGTTATTACCGGTCTTATTAAAGCAAATCTTCCTTCGAGAATTGCTTTCAGAGTCGCTTCGATGTTTGACTCCAAAACTATTTTCGATAAAGGCGGGGCGGAATACCTTCTCGGCAACGGCGACTTGTTGTGCTTAATGGACGGAGAAAACGGCGTTGAAAAAAGACTTCAATGTCCTTATATTTCTACTAAGGAAGTAGAGGCTATTACTAACTATATTACTAAAAACAACCCCACTTCGTTTGACGAAGAATTACTTAAAGCTATTACGGAAGATGAAAGTTCCGACAGCGATGATGGCGCTTACAGGTCTTCTAAGGGAAACGAATACGATACCGCATTTTACGATGTCGTAGAGCATTATATAACAAACAATAAAAAAGTTTCGGTTTCTTCTATTCAGCGAAGTTTCGGTTTCGGTTATCCTCGTGCCGGTAAAATTGTGGATACCATGGAAAGATTGGGACTTATCGATTTACCGGACAATACCAATAAAAGCGGAAGAGATATAAAATGGAGTCTTGAAGAATTCCAGGAATTTTGGGACAGCAAAGATGACGAAGAATAATTTGAAAATCGGCGTGATTTCATTAGGTTGCGATAAAAATACCGTAGATACGGAATATATGCTCGCAATTCTTCAAGGTAAAGGCGCAACCATTGTTAACGATGAAAACGATGCGGATATTATAATTATTAATACCTGCGCTTTTATCGACGACGCCAAAAAGGAAAGTATAAATGAAATTTTCCGTGCCGCTCAACTTAAAAAAACAGGTTTGTTGCAAAAACTTATTATAACCGGTTGTCTTCCTCAGAGGTATTTTGAAGAAATAAAAAGTGAAATTCCCGAAATAGACGGTTTTATCGGAACAGCAAATTATTCAAAAATTTGGGATGTTATAAAATCGGAAAAACCTTTATATATTCCAAACGATAAAGATGACCGTGAGAATTTAAAAGAAAGATATCTTACAACTCAAAATTACGCTTATTTGAAAATTGCAGACGGTTGCTATAATAAATGCACTTATTGTGCAATCCCTTCGATTAAAGGTAAATATCGTTCTGTGGAATCCGACAATTTAATATATCAGGCTCAGAAAATCGCCGATGAAGGTATAAGAGAAATTATTCTTGTTGCTCAAAATACGGCTGATTACGGCATAGATTTCGGAACAGGCAGAATGTTAATTCCATTGCTTGACAAATTGTCTAAAATCGATTTCAAGAGAATTCGTCTGTTGTATCTTTATCCTGAATCCGTCGACAAGAAGCTTATTAAATATATCAGCGAAAATCCCAAGATATGTAAGTATATGGATATTCCTATGCAACATATAAATGACAGAATTCTTAAATTAATGGGTCGTAGAACCACGGGCGATAAAATAAGAAAACTTATAGACGATATAAGAAATATCAATGAAAATATTGCAATACGCTCCACATTTATTACGGGATTTCCGCAAGAAAGCGAAAAAGAGTTTACCGAACTTAAAAACTTTCTTAAAGAATATAAGTTAGATTATTGCGGTTTTTTTAAATACTCTAAGGAAGACGGAACCGTTGCGGCAGAGTTAGAAGGGCAGATTTCTTCTATTACAAAAGACAGAAGATTGAAAGAATTGCTTTCTATACAGTCTTCTTTAATGCCTGAACTTAAAAAGAAATTTATAGGTAAAACTTACGATGTCGTATATGAAGGTATCGATTATTCTAAACAGAAATTTTTAGGCCGTACAGAATTTATGGCGCCCGATATTGACGGCAAGGTTATATTTACTGCCGATACTCTTATGCGTATAGGAGACTATTATAAAGTTAAAATAAACGGTTTTGTTAAAAACGATCTTAAAGGAGAAGTTGTTTTATGAATTTACCGACAAAAATTACAGTTGCAAGAATATGTTTGATTCCTATCTTTGTAGTTTTGTATCTTATTGATATTATTTATTTTGATATTTTTGCTACCGTAATTTTTATAATCGCTTCTTGTACTGATTTTATCGACGGCTATCTTGCTCGTAAGAATAATATGGTGACTAATCTCGGTAAATTTCTTGATCCCATTGCAGATAAAATGCTTGTCGTATTCGCATTGGTATTACTATGTATAAAAATCGACAGTGATTTTCAGATAGCTTTTGCGGTAATGAGCGCACTGATTATTTCCCGTGAACTTATTATCAGCGTATTCAGACAGGTAGCGGCAACAAAAAACTGTGTTCTTGCGGCAGACAACTTAGGGAAGGCAAAAACAGTCGTAACATTAATAGCCATACCGCTTTTAATGCTTGGCGAGTATCCTTTCGGCAAGGTGTATTTCTTCTTTTATGCAGGTTTCGCATTATTTATCGTAGCATTTATTTTAACCGTCATTTCTGCATTTAATTATGTTCTTTCAAATAAGGAAATACTGAAAAACGGCAAGACTGTTTCTGTTAAAAATGAATCTCAAAATAAATCGGAAGTCAATGAAACAGAAATAAGCAAAGATAATGAAAGTATATCAAAAGAAAATAAACCGGAAGAAAAAGAATCGGATAAAAATAAAGTTTCGAAAGGTAAAGAAAAATTTAAGGATAAAGCTGTCAGGTTTACGGAAAATTGCGCTACGGAAAAAGTCGATACTGAAAATGCCGATAATTCCGAAAATAATAAAGTTATAGAGAATAACAAATAAAATCAAAAAAAATAATCATAAAAGTTTTATAAATTTTAAATCGAAAAATAAAAAAATCGATTTATTAAAGAAAAAATATTAAACAAAGAATAGATTAATTAAAATTATAACGGGGGAAAAATGGCAGATTTAATTTTTAAAATATTCGGATATGAAAGAAAAAATATACTTGAAATATTAACAGGTTTTACCAGAGGACTTGCCGTACAGGTCACGGAACGAAATCTTGACGCAACCGTAAACATAAAGTGCGATAACGGAGAAAAAGCTGAAACAGTTCTAAGAGAAATGTACGGAAACTTTAACGATAATATTTATGCGCAAGCTGATGTTCCTATACAATATGCGTTGGTTCGTATGTTAGCCGAATCCGAAATGACTCTTGCGGTTGCCGAAAGTTTAACCGGGGGTCTTGTCACATCGAAGCTAATAGAATTTCCGGGAGCGTCTGCATTTTTATACGAAGGAATTGTCGCATACGATAATCGTTCCAAACTTCGCAGATTGCATGTTCCGCTAAGCGATATAGAACAGTACGGTGCGGTAAGCGCCCGTGTTAGCGAAGCTATGGTTAAAGGCTTGCTGGAAAATAAAAATATATCTGTTGCTGTTTCTACTACGGGAATTGCTGGACCCGGCGGCGGAAGTGAAACAAAACCTGTCGGACTTGTCTATATTTCTGTCGGAACACAGGATGAAATTTTTACTGAAAAAAATATATTTAAAGGTTCAAGAGAAGAGATAAGAGAAAAATCGGCAAATGCTGCATTGTTTTATCTTTACAGATATTTAAAAAATAATTTATAGCAAATTATATAAAGTTTAATAGAAATTAAAAAATTTAATAAAGTCGAAAATTATGTAAAATCGAAGAGATAAATTATGTTAAATTGAAATAGAAAAATAAGGAGAAATTATGGACGAACAGAAAAAGAAAGCTCTTAACGAAGTATTAGGACTTATTGAAAAACAATACGGTAAAGGTGCTATAATGAAGCTCGGCGACGATATGTGTGTGCCCATAGATACAATATCCACCGGTTGCCTTGCTCTCGATGTTGCGCTCGGAATAGGCGGTCTTCCCAGAGGAAGAATTGTCGAGATATACGGACCTGAATCTTCGGGTAAAACTACGGTTTCCTTGCATGTTATAGCAGAAGCCCAAAAAGCGGGAGGTACAGCGGCGTTTATTGACGCCGAACACGCCTTGGATCCGGTTTATGCTACAAAACTCGGAGTAGATTTAGATAACTTATATGTATCGCAGCCCGATAACGGAGAGGAAGCTCTCGATATCTGCGAACAGCTTGTAAGAAGCGGCGCAGTGGATATTGTCGTAATCGATTCTGTTGCAGCATTAACGCCCCGTGCGGAAATCGACGGCGAAATGGGAGATTATCATGTTGGCGCCCAAGCAAGACTTATGTCCCAGGCTTTAAGAAAGTTAACGGGTATAACAAACAAATCAAAGACTTGCGTAGTATTTATAAATCAGCTTCGTGAAAAAGTCGGGGTAATGTTCGGAAATCCCGAAGTAACGCCCGGTGGAAAGGCTTTAAAATTTTATGCAAGCGTTAGAATGGATGTAAGAAAAACAGATTCGGTTAAAGACGGCGCCGAAGTTATAGGAAACAGGACTAAGGTTAAAATCGTTAAAAATAAACTTGCTCCTCCTTTCAAAACTGCCGAATTCGATATTTTATACGGAAAAGGTATATCTGCAATCGGTTGTATTTTAGACCTTGCAATAGCCAATAATATAATACAGAAATCCGGTGCTTGGATAAGCTATAAAGATGAGAAAATAGGACAAGGAAGGGATAAAGCTATTCAGTATCTGGAAGAAAATCCTGAAATTGCAAACACAATTAAAGAACAAATACTTGCGTCTTTAAAAGAAAAAACAGTGCATTAAAATAAATTAAAAGCAGATAAGAATAATTTCAATAAAAAACAACAAAAATATTTTTTATTTTAATGTTTATATTGACTATTAAATAGTATTTTGATAAAATTAAAACAATAAATCTTTTGATTTATTTATATAATTTTATTATATAATCGCAAATTGAAAATTGAATATTAGGAGGTAGGAAATGTTAAATCAGGTAATTTCCGTATTCCTTGCTGCAATCGGAGGCGGAGGCATTGCCGGTATAGCAATAGCCACGGCAGTAGCCGGATTGTTAATAGGTATATTTGGCTATAAATTTTATGCCAAAAACCAGATAACCAATGTAAAAAAAGAAAAAGCAAGGATACTGGAAGAAGGAAGGCTCGAAGCGGCTAATATGAGAAAAGAAGCCCTTTTAGAAGCCAAAGACGAACAACATAAATTGCGCAGCGAATTCGATAAGGAAATCAAAGACAGGCGCAGTGAAATTCAAAAAGTTGAAAGCAGATTAATACAAAGAGAAGATAATCTCGACAAAAAAGAACAGTCTCTCGATAAGCGTCAGGAAATGATTGAAAATATAAAATCGCAATTAGACGAAAGAGACGCACAGCTTGAAAAACTAAATTTAGAAGTAAGTCAAGCGCATAATAAAATGCTTGCAGAACTTGAAAAAGTTTCAGGACTCAGTAAAGAAGAAGCTAAAAAAATTCTTATGGACGAATTGCTCGAAGAAGCTAAAAGCGATGCTTCGGCAATGGCACGGGAAATCGAAAATAACGCAAAAAACGATGCTGAAAAGCGTGCGAGAAATATAATCGGACAAGCCATACAAAGATGTGCGGCGGATCATGTATCCGATGTAACCGTATCGGTAGTATCTCTTCCGAACGATGAAATGAAAGGAAGAATAATCGGTCGAGTAGGAAGGAACATTCGTGCATTGGAAAATGCGACCGGAGTAGATTTAATTATCGACGATACGCCCGATGTTGTAACACTTTCTGCATTTGATCCTGTGAGAAGAGAAGTAGCGAAAATCACCTTGGAAAAACTTATAGCCGACGGCAGAATTCATCCGGCTCGTATTGAAGAAATGGTTGAAAAAGTCAAGTTAGAAGTTAAAAATCAAATAAAGGAAGCAGGAGAAAGCGCTGCGTTCGATGCAGGGGTTTACGGATTGCACGGTGAAATAATAAGACTCTTAGGCAGATTGAAATTCAGAACGAGTTACGGACAAAATGTATTGAACCACTCTTTGGAAGTAGCTTATCTATCAGGTATAATGGCTGCCGAACTCGGTGCAGATATAAAAATAGCAAAAAGAGGCGGTTTATTACACGATATAGGAAAAGCAGTCGACCATGATGTAGAAGGAACGCATATTCAGCTTGGAGTAGAACTTGCAAAAAAATACAAAGAAAGCAAAGAAGTTATTCATATAATAGAGGCTCACCACGGAGATGTTCAACCTGAAACCATCGAAGCGGTAATAGTTCAGGCGGCTGACGCAATATCCAGCGCAAGGCCGGGGGCAAGAAGAGAATCTCTTGAAAATTATGTAAAACGACTTGAAAAACTTGAAACAATAGCAAATTCATTCAAGGGAGTTGAGCAGTCTTATGCAATACAGGCGGGCAGAGAAATAAGAGTAATGGTCAAACCCGAAGTAGTCGATGATAACTCCACATTATTTATGGCCAAAGAAATTGCTAAGAAACTTGAATCCGAACTTGAATATCCGGGACAAATAAAAGTAAATGTAATTAGAGAATTTCGAAGTGTAGAATATGCAAAGTAAACTTAAAGCGACGCTAATGAGCGTCGCTTTTTTTATATAATTATAAAGTATGGTTAGGAAAATGTATCAAATTTATTTAAATTTAAAGCCTAGATTTAAATTTTTTTTATATTTTAAATAAATCAGTTTAAAACAAACACGAAAGTTTCATCGTTTATTTTGGCGGTAAAAGTATTTACTCCGTCGGTTTGTTTGATATAATCTTTAATTAAAAATACATTTATGTAAAGATTATTGTTTTTATCGATATACCAAGCGTTTTGAGTGAAATCTTTATCTTCCGAATATTCGTAATCATAAAAATTGTTAATACTTTCGTACTGTGATTTTCCTGTCAGATTTATGCTTGAAATTTTAGCATTTATCAATACCTTTACAAACATAGAAGTTAAATTAATTCTATATGTAGATGAATCGTAAAATGCTAAATCGTAATAATTATTTTCATTGTCTTTTATTTGTATATAAGTTTTTTTATTATCGGCATTTGCGGTTAAAGCAGATTGGGAAACAAGTAATTTTCCGTCAGAAATTAAATATAAGTTATATTCATAATTGTTTCCGTTAAACAATAAATTTGACTTACTTGTGTCGGAAAAATCAGTTTCGCTAAGCTTTATTCCTGCAAAGTTATTTATTTGTGTTTCGTTTAAATCGGCAACGAAAGTATAAAGCAATGTTAATGTTCCCGAAGAAGTATAAGCAACAAGTTTTTCACTGGTTAATTCATCGTTTAAATAATTAACATAAATCAGATAATTTGCGTTTAAGATATTTTTTGAAATATAAAGCAAATTATTTTCAAATATAATATTTTCAGTGTCCGATAATTCATATGTAAAAGATTCGGTACCGTTATTTAAAATTACATTAAAATTGCTGCTATTCAAATAGGTAATAAAATAAAAATTACTTTTATTTTCAGGAGAGATAAAATTCGTCAAGTAATTTTCCGATACGTTTAACGAATTATTATATTCGTCTGTAATGCTTTCAGTCATAACATTTTTTATGTTTACTGAATATGAATAGTATTGAGAACTTCCGACAGCTCCTAAATTAAATTTAAAGTTCAAATCGTCTTCAAAAAGTCCCGTACTTGTGATTGTACATTCTTCTTTAATTAATGTTATGCTATTCGTATATTTTCCCGTAGACAGTCTTAAATTTGTGTTAAGTGTTACTGTTACATCGAATGCGGAAGGATTTTCAAAGTTTCCTAATTTGAAAGTGTAGGGAGTTCCGTTTTCGGTTAAATCAACATCCGTGACAAGGGCTTCTATGTAATTTATGGTTAATGTAATTAAGCCTATATCGGGAAAATATAAGTAGTGTGTATCTTTTTGCGATAAAGGAAGAAGAGAGTGTTTATCGGACGATTTATAATTATAAAATTCCAAACTGTATGATTCATTATCTAAATTAAAAGATTTTCTTTCATAGAAAAATTCTTTATCTGCACGATTGGTTGCCTGTATAAAAATATAGTCGGAAAAATAATCGCTATCGGTATTTTCCATAGCCTCGGTATTTTTATTAAAGACTTTAAGATTAATTCCAAAACCGCTTCCGATATTTATACGGCTGTTGGTAAAAGTATTGTTTTTTTCGGCATATACATAATTTCCGCTTAAAACACCGACAGGCGCCGAAGAGTCATACTCGACATTATCCATATTGAAAGCGGTATTATTTTGAAATGTTAAGTAATAAGCAAGTTTTCCGAAATTATTGTCGTTTGTGTCGGAAATTATTTTAACTGTTATTGTTTCCGGCGGCCTTGATGAGTCATTTGCTTCGCACAAGGCTTTGACATATTCACAGTAAAGAGCCAAAGTGGAAATTTTCAACATACTGCCGTCGGTTTTAAAAGCATTGAAATTAACGGAAATATCATTACTGTATTTATAAACGAAATTCTGGTAATTGGCAAAATATATAGTTGAGCCTATGCTTAATTCGGAAATTAAAGTAGTTTCCATAAAATCATCGTATTCAATGGGAATATAAAGATTATTATTTAACTCTTCAACAGATTTATTGTCACTTAATAAATTAGCGTTTTTTGTAAGCAAATCGCTTTCGATTGAAAATGTTTTATAAACTAAAATATCGAAAGTAGCTGAAAAGTTTAAAGTTTTATGTTTAACCGTAATAAAGCTGTCTCCGAAATTCAGCAAGGTGCCGTTATTAACTTTAAGATTGCTGTCGCCTAGAAAACATTCGAGATCGTTTGCATCGATTCTTTCAGTTAAATTATTATTGTAAGTAAAAGTAGCGGAAAGACCGCTTAAATCGAGTGTTTCGCCAAGCAAATATTCTGTTTTTGACGGTTTATTAACTGACATAGAGACTATAAATTTTTCGGTAACGGTATAGGGGAATTTGACGGAAAAAACATAAGGCTTATCTGTTGCGGGATTATCGGGGGCAGTGTATGTAAGTGTCATTTCGAAATTTCCGACTTCTGCGCTGCTGAAATCAGAAACATCAGTTTCCGAAAAGGAGTATTCGGAGGTTGAGCCGTCACTATAAGTTAAAATAAGAACGGCGCCCGATAAATTTAAAGCTTCGTCTTGAATATAAGTTGATTTTGTGGGCAGGGAAGAAATCTGAGCCGAAACGACATAAGGAGTTTCGTCCTTGTTAGAGCAGGAAGATAAAAAAACTACCGAACTGATAATAAGAGTAAAAACTAAAACGAAAAATATCGTTTTTGTTAATATTTTTTTCATAATTTCACCTTACAAAATATTTTAACATTTTTATTATAATTTGTAAAGTATTAAATATTTATAATAATTATAGACGATATTCAAAAAAAGATATTTATATTTTAACAAGTAATTTATAATACTTGTATAAATTTTTCAATAACACTTGTTATAAATAAAAAATATGTTGTATAATAATTTCATGTCGAAAAACTATTTAAATTTAATGAAAGAAGAAATCGAAAAGGTTAAGAAAAATAATACTAACCCAAAGCTTTTATTACATTGTTGCTGTGCGCCGTGTTTTCTTGCTGTTCCGGAAAGTATATTAAAATCATTTAAAATAGATATTTTTTATTTTAATCCTAACATTTATCCACAAAGCGAATACGAAAAAAGACTCGATAATATTTATGCGCTTAAAGAAAAGCTTAAATTAAATTCGAATATTATTATAGCTGAATATGATCCCTCAGAATTTTATGACAAAGTAAAAGGTTTTGAACAAGAGAAAGAAAGAGGGGAAAGATGCAACATTTGCATTGCTTTAAGAATGGAAGAATGTGCAAAAAATGCGAAAGAAAAAAAATACGATTATTTTTGCACTACTTTGACTTCCGGTCCGTTAAAAAATGCGGACTTTATAAATAAAACGGGAGAGGATTTGGCAAATAAATACGGCATTAATTATTTGTTTTCCGATTTTAAAAAAGAGAACGGTTATTTAAACAGCATAAACAAATGTAAAGAATTGAATATTTACAGACAAAATTATTGCGGATGTGAGTTTTCAATAAGGTAACTTTTAACTTTAATAAATTCTTTTGCGTTAAATATTCAATTGTTAATACTTTCAATTGTAATAATTTTTATATTAAATACTTTTTAAAATTTTAAAATAAATTTTAGATGTTGTTTTCTATATTGATTATTATTTAAACTTTATATAATAAGAATATATCAGATAAAAGAATATAAATATTTTTTATATATTTTATTTAAAATAATAATAGATTAAATAAATAAAAAAACCTATAAAATAATTAAATTAATTAATTTTAAGATTTAAAATTAATTAATAAAAAACGGCACTTTAAGTGCCGTTATTTTTTGGTGGGAAGAGATGGATTCGAACCATCGAAGTCGGTGACAACAGATTTACAGTCTGCTCCCTTTGGCCGCTCGGGAATCTTCCCAATTAATGGAGCTGGTGATGGGAATCGAACCTACAACCTGCTGATTACAAATCAGCTGCTCTGCCAGTTGAGCTACACCAGCTTAAAACTCAGATGGTGCCTCGGGGTGGAATCGAACCATCGACACAAGGATTTTCAGTCCTTTGCTCTACCGACTGAGCTACCGAGGCAAATTTGGCGATTCGGAAGGGACTCGAACCCTCGACCTCTAGCGTGACAGGCTAGCGTTCTAACCAGCTGAACTACCGAACCATATATAAGCGGGTGTATTAACTTGGTGGGCCTTCACGGACTCGAACCGCGGACCAATCGGTTATGAGCCGACCGCTCTGACCAACTGAGCTAAAGGCCCAAGTGAGATTGTGTTTTGGTCGGGGTGAAGAGACTCGAACTCCCGGCCCCATGGTCCCAAACCACGTGCGCTACCAAACTGCGCTACACCCCGTTCTTTGGAATATCAGTGACTTATATAATATATAATATTCGTTTTTAAATGTCAACCGTTTTTAAAAAAAAATTAATAAAAAAAATCATATTTTTTATCTGATTTTTAAATTGACAAAATGTTCAAAAAAAATACCAAAGTTACGATTTTTCTCTGCGCAAATTAACTTAATATAATTGTTGCCGATAATAGATAATTAATAATAAAAAAATCGTTAATTGATTATTTTGTTTTTATTAATTATTTCAAATATTCGATTATGAATTTATTTATAAAAAGGAGGGAAAGATGAATATTAAACACCGTGCTATGGGAAATACTCTTGAATTGTATTTATCGGGCGAATTAGACGAACATTCCTCGCATTCGGCAAGAGAAAGATTGGATGACCTGATAGAATCGGCAGGTAAAAATATTGTCGTTTTTAATTTGGAAAATTTGAATTTTATGGACAGTACAGGAATAGGGGTGCTATTGGGCAGATATAAAAAACACAAGTCTTGCAATATGTATATAGGAAGCAGTAATGCTTATTTGGATAAATTATTGAAGGCAAGCGGAATATATCAGATATTTAATAAAATCGAGGAGTGAAATATGAAATTAATAAACAGGATGAAACTTGAATTTGATGCAATAAGTATTAACGAAGCATTTGCTCGTAGTGTTGCGGCGGCATTTTGCGTAACGCAAAATCCCGATATGGAAGATATAAACGATATAAAAACAGCCGTTTCCGAAGCTGTAACAAATGCGATAGTACATGGTTATGAAAAGAGCGGAAAG
Source organism: uncultured Clostridia bacterium (assembly GCA_944342015.1). Classification (GTDB taxonomy): domain Bacteria; phylum Bacillota; class Clostridia; order Christensenellales; family CALVMC01; genus CALVMC01. The sequence continues at coordinate 277,504 of CALVMC010000001.1, read as the reverse complement.
GGAATAATCATACTCGAAGCCGAATTATACGAAAACCAAGTAAAAATCACTATCGAAGATACCGGAAAGGGAATAGAGAATATAGAAGAAGCCATGCAGCCTTTTTACACATCTAAGCCCGAAGATGAGCGAAGCGGAATGGGATTTACCGTAATGCAGACTTTTATGACCAGCCTTAGTGTAACATCTGAAAAAAACAAAGGCACAAAGATAGTGATGACTAAAAAGTTTAATGACGTTTCGGAGGAGAATTAATGCTCAGCCACGATGAGACTATAAAACTTATTAAATCGGCGCAGGACGGCGATGACGGTGCTAAAGAAAAACTTATCGAACATAATATGCCATTGATTAAAAGTATAGTAAAAAGATATAGAGGAAAGAAGATAGAATATGATGATTTAATACAATTAGGGGCACTCGGAATAATTAAAGCTATAAATAATTTTAATACGGAATATAATGTACATTTTTCAACTTACGCAGTACCGATGATTACGGGCGAGATAAAGAGATATATAAGAGATGACGGAGCGATAAAGGTTTCAAGGGCGGTTAAGTCGCTTAATTCCAAAATAATGGCATATATAGAAGAGTATAAAAATCTGAACGAAAAAGAGCCGCAAATAAGCGAAATTGCAAAAAAATTCGAAATAGACGAGCAGGAAGTTATTTTTATAATGGACAGTAATAAATTTCCTCTTTCTCTATATGATAAATTTGATGATGACGGACAACCGTTAATAGACAGAATTGTATCATATGACGAACAGGAAGACATTGTGGATAATATGATGTTGAAAGAGATAATATCTACACTACCGGAGAGGGAAAAGAAAATAATAATACTCAGATATTTCAGGGACAAAACTCAAAGCGAAATAGCTGAATTAATGGGAGTATCTCAGGTTCAGATATCGAGAATAGAAAGTAAGGTCTTGGAAAAAATAAAATCATTTATGAATAAATAATTATAAATTTAAGATTAAAATATAATACTTGATTAATCCGTATAGTTTTTTTTAACTTACTCATACTAAAATTGAGGAAAAACTATGACGGATTTTTTTTGTTTTAAAAATTTGGACGAAAAAGAAACTCGCATAAAAAGCGCCGTTTCCTTTGAGGAGAGAAATATCGATGAACAAGAAAGAGTACAGTGAATATGTTTCTAAAACTGCCCCTAAGTCAAAACATCTTTCGACGATGTTTGCGGCTTTTTGGGTCGGAGGCTTGATTTGTTGTATAGGACAGAGTATTTTTGATACTATACAAGCTCTTCTCCCTTTGGTGCCCGATGACGATATATGGGCGATAACTACATTGGTTATGATTTTTTTGGGCTCAACTTTAACTGCGCTCGGCGTTTATGATAAAATCGGAAGATATGCAGGCGGCGGTTCAATTATACCTATAACCGGGTTTGCGAACTCTGTAACTTCTCCTGCAATGGAGTATAAAAGAGAAGGCATTATTTTCGGATTAATGAGTAAAATGTTTGTTATTGCAGGGCCGATTATTGTAAGCGGTATAGCGGCGTCTGTTGCGGTAGGAATTTGTTATTATATAGTTTCATTATTTTAAAGCAGGTAAATCAAAATGAAGTTAGGCGAACAAAGTTATGCATTGGAAAATCCTCCTAAGATAATTGCGCATTATTCGGTTGCAGGTCCTGTTGAATCGAAAGGAATGCTAGGTAATTTTTTCGATTTGAAGCTTGATAGCGACGAGTGGGGAGAAAAAAGCCACGAACTTGCCGAATGTAAGATGCATCATACGGCGATTATGAAGGCTTTGGATATGTCCGGTTTAGAATTCAAGGATGTAAATGCAGTGATGTGCGGAGATTTATTGAATCAGATTATTGCTTCGTCTTATTCCGCAAAAGACATAGAAATCCCTTATTTGGGTTTTTATGGAGCATGTTCGACATTCGGCGAAATGTTGTGTGTTGCTTCATTAATGATATCTTCGGGATCATTTAAAAATGTAACTTGTTCTACAAGCAGTCATTTTTCTACCGCCGAAAGACAGTACAGATACCCTTTGGAGTTGGGAACTCAGCCGACTCCGACTTCGCAATGGACGGTTACGGGAAGCGGTTGCAGTGTTTTAAGTTCTGACGGAGAAGGTCCTGAAATTTTTGCCTGTACTATCGGACGGGTAATAGATTTAGGGGTAAAAGATGCAAATAATATGGGAGCGGTTATGGCTCCTGCCGCATGCGATACGATTTGCACACATTTAAACGATTTAAATATTTCTCCTGAATTTTACGATCTAATTATTACGGGAGATTTGGGCAAATTCGGCAGCAAACTTCTTTTGGAGCTTGCTCGTGAAAGAGGATTTGAATTAAAAGATGTTCATAGTGACTGCGGATCCATGATATTTAATAATCAGCCTCAAACAATACAAGGCGGAAGCGGAGCGGGTTGTAGTAGTCTTGTTTTTAATTCATATATAATCAAACAAATGAAATCGGGTAATTTAAAAAAAGTCTTGTTGGTTCCTACCGGAGCATTATTGAGTAAAACGGCTTCTATGCAGGGAGAAACGATACCGGGTATTGCTCATGCCGTTTCGATCGGATATAGGTATAATTAATAAATTATTTAATATGAAAAAATAAAAAAAATAATAATTTATTGGTTTGTAATTTATTTAAAAGTTTAATGAAGCAGTGTTTTTAAAAGGGGATTTATTATGGCATTGGAGATTTTTTTAAGATATTTGCAGGTATTTGCCGTCGGTGGCGGTATTTGCATGTTGGGGCAAATTTTGATTAATACCACTAAAATGACATCTGCGAGAATTCTTGTAATATTTCTGCTTTTGGGGGTAGTGCTCGAAGCTTTCGGTTTGTTTGATGCGGTAGCTGATTTTGGAATGGCGGGTGTAAAAATACCTATTTGCGGATTTGGCAGCAGTCTTGTTAAAGGAGTAATTACCGCAGTGATGGAAGACGATATAATGGGGGCTTTTGCGGGCGGAATGAAAAGCGTATCCGTTGGTATTACAGCGGCAATATTTTTCTCGTTTATATATGCGTTGATTTTCAGTCCTCATTCAAAAAAAGTTTAATATTATTTTATTTTAGCTCATAAATTATAATAATTATGGGCTACAATACGGGAAAAAGAAAGAACCGACATATAATTTTAAAATTTTTTTTAACGATAATAATTTTATTATCGTTATTTTTAATTCATTACAATTTTGTTTCATTGCCATTAATAAAAAGCGTTGCTGAAAGTAAAATAAATAAACTCGTTTATGAGATTGTAAACAATTCTGCAAGCGTTGTTTTTGCTAAATCCGATTATGCTGATTTTGTAACCGTTGAAAAAAATAATAACGGCGAAATTGAAATTTTAAAAATCGATACTATACAAATCAATTTATTAATGCAAATGTTGTGTTTTGACGCCCGGGAGCAAATGAATAGCAAGGGAAAAGTAATTACTCTGCCTTTGGGCTTATTCAGCGGAATAGCTTATTTTTCCGAAATCGGACCTGGTATAAATATTAACATAGAAAGCAACGAAAGTATTCACGGTGAATTAAAATCGGAATTTGAAAGTGTCGGTATCAATAAAACACGACATGCGTTATATTTAAATTTATATATAAATACCGACATAATACTTCCCATGTCGAAAAAATCAATAGAAAATACTGTTTCTATTTTAGTATGCGAAAATATTTTTCTTGGAAATATTCCTGAAAATTACATTGAATTTAATAATTAGTTTTATTTAAAGCGGTTTGCCTATTTTTATTTTAATTTATAGTTTAAACTTTAACAGTTGACCTTATAATTTATTTGTTATATTATATTTATTAATATTTAAATTACGAGGAACCGATATGAAAGAAAAAACTGAAATGCTTGTCAAAGAATGTTCGGATTATTTAAATCAATGTAATGACCTGAATGATCTAAACCGGATAAAGATAAAATACTTAGGTAAAAACGGTTTGATAACTGCGCTCTTAAAAAATCTGCGGGATCTTCCTTCTGAACAAAGACCTTTTGCAGGGAAAACAGTTAATGATGCAAGAGAAAAAATTCAAACTCTTTTAGATGAAAAAGAAGGGGAATTAAAAAAATCCGAAAGCGGTATTTTGCTTGAAAAAGAATGGATAGATGTAACTCTTCCGGGAAAAAACACAACAAGAGGAAGTCTTCATCCTATAACTAAAATAATCGATGAAATTATTTCGGTTTTTTCAGGTTTGGGGTTCGAATACAAAGAAGGTCCTGAAATCGAAACCGACTACTATTGTTTTCAGGCCTTAAATATTCCGAAAGATCATCCTGCCAGGGATATGCAGGATACCTTTTATATTAATGAAAATATTGTTCTTCGTTCTCATACTTCTCCTGTTCAGGTCAGAAATATGGAAATAAGTAAACCCCCAATAAGAATAGTCAATCCGGGCAGAGTTTATCGTGCCGATGACGACGCAACGCATAGTCCTATGTTCCATCAGATAGAAGGTCTTTGTATCGATGAACATATTTCATTGGGAGATTTAAAAGGCGTGCTTGAAGAATTTGCCAAAAATATTTTTTCCAAGGATACGAAAATCAGATTCCGTCCCTCATATTTCCCATTTACCGAACCCAGCGTGGAAGTAGATGTTTCCTGTTCGATATGCAAAGGTAAGGGATGTAAAATATGCAAAGGAACGGGTTGGATAGAAATTTTAGGAGCCGGTATAGTTAATCCTGCCGTTTTGGAACAATCGAATATAGATTCTAAAAAATACAGCGGATTTGCTTTCGGTTGCGGTATAGAAAGAATAGCGATGATAAAGTATGGCATCGACGATATGCGTATTTTATTTGATAATGATTTAAGATTTTTAAGACAGTATAAGTAAGAGGTGTTATATGTTAGTTCCGTTAAGTTGGTTAAAGGAATATGTAGATGTCGAAGTAGGAATAAACGAACTTTGCGATAAAATGGTAAATTGCGGTTTCGAAATCGAAAAAATTATAGATTTATCTCAAAATATAAAAAATGTAGTGACTGCAAAAATTATGCAGATTGAAAAACATCCCGATGCAGACAGATTGCAAATTTGTCAGCTTGATATAGGATCGGATAATTTACTGCAAGTGGTTACTGCGGCGACAAATATAAAGGTCGGGGATACGGTGCCCGTGGCGTTAGACGGGGCAAAGTTGCCGGATGGCACGGTAATTAAAAAGGGAAAATTGCGCAATGTTAAATCCGACGGAATGATGTGCGGAGGAGAAGAGTTGGGTTTAACCGAAAATGATTATAAAGGAGCGGGAGTCGACGGAATACTTATATTGGAACCAAATTTAAATGCGGGTATCGATATTAATAAGGTTATCGGAACAGACGATATTGTACTCGATGTCGGAATAACCGCAAACCGTCCTGATTGTAACGGAATATATTTTCTTGCCCATGAAGTTGCGGCATGTTTGGGGAAAAAGGTAAAGCCTTTAAAATTGAACTATAAGGTATCTGACGAAGAAAACGATGTAAAAGTAGAAATCAAAGACTTAAAGCTTTGTCCGCACTATATGGCAGGTAAGGTAAAAAATATACAAATCAAAGATTCGCCGAGAAAAATAAAGAACAGACTCAGAGCGTGCGGGGTAAGACCGATAAATAATATAGTTGATATTACGAATTATATACTTTTCGAACTTGGACAACCTATGCATGCATTCGATTATAATAACATAAAAAATGCTTCGATAAAAGTCAGGTGTGCTGAAAAAAAAGAAAAGATAACCACACTTGACGATAAGGAAAGGAGTTTGTCTGAAAATAATCTGCTTATTTGCGACGATGTTAAGCCTATTGCTATTGCCGGAATAATGGGCGGGAAGTACTCGTCGATAAATTCTGAAACCGACACTATCGTATTCGAGTCTGCAAAATTTGCAAGAGACAATATAAGGCGCAGTTCCAGGGAACTGAATTTAAAAAGCGATTCATCTTCACGCTATGAAAAAGGCGTAAGTTCTTATTTGCAGGAAACGGCAATAAAAAGAGCGTTTGCGCTCATTGACGAAACTTCTTCCGGTGAAATATGCAAAGGGGTATTCGAATGCGGAACAGGCGATGATGGGAAAAAATCCGTAAATGCAAGTATGGAAAAAATAAATGAAATTTTAGGAGTAAATGTAGAATTTACGGAAGCGAAAAAGATATTAAAATCTTTAAATTTTGAAGTGAAAGGGACAAAAAATGCTTTTACGGTTACTCCGCCTTCGGTTCGTGAAGACATCAATACCGTTAACGATATAGCGGAAGAAGTGATAAGGTTTTACGGTTACGATAAAATAGATGCTATATTATTTAAAGATGCTCATCAGACTAGCGGAAAGATACCCGATAATTTTTCCGTATCGGGGAAAATTAAAAATTTACTTGCAGACAAGGGATTGAATGAAATTGTTACTTATTCGTTCACTTCGCCCGAGTATTTTAAAAAGCTTAATATCCTAAAAGATGAATATGCCGATAAACATGTCAAAATCGTTAATCCGTTAGGCGAGCAAGTAAGTGTAATGCGTACTACATTGGTTCACAGTATGCTTGAAACCGTTGCGTCTAATATGGCAAAGGGAAATAAAAAAGGAGGTTTATTTGAAATTGCAAAAATATATCTTCCTGAAAAATTGCCTTTGGAAAAATTGCCGAAAGAAAAAGACAGTTTAATAATATCGATGTTTGGCGGTTTTGACTTTTATGATTTGAAAGGAATTATTGAGAGTTTATATGATAAAGTATGTATCGATACCGTCTATAAATCAGGTAAAGTGAATTATATGCATCCTTATCGTTGTGCCGAAATATTCAGCGGCGAACAGCTTATAGGAAGAATGGGTGAGATAAGCCCTGAAATATGTGATAATTACGCAATTAAAGGGAAAATTTATATTGCTGAATTGGATATGGAATTTATAAGAAATAATTTTAAAACCTATCGTCAATTCGTAAAGCCGGTTAAGTTTCCGTCTGCCGACAGAGATATTGCGCTTATTGTAGATGAAAAGGTCAATGCTTCGGATATAATTGATTTATTAAAAAGAGTCGGAGGCAAAATACTTGAAAGCGTATCGGTTTTTGATGTATATTCCGGAAAACAAATAGAAAGCGGCAAAAAAAGCATGGCTTTTTCCCTGACTTTCAGAGCAAACGACAGAACTCTTAGCGATGAAGAAATTAATCGTGCTATGGATAAAATATTAAAGCAGACCGAAATTGAATTTTCGGCAAAACTCAGATAATGAAGCCTGAATTACTTATTCCTGCCGGTAATAAGAGATCGCTTAAACTTGCGGTAAGTTGCGGTGCGGATGCAGTATATTTCGGATTAGGTAATTTAAATGCGAGGGCGGCTGCGGAAAATATCGATACTGACGATATAAAAGAATGTATAAGATTTTGTCATTTATATAATGTTAAAGCTTATATTGCTCTTAATACGGTTATAAAAAATTCCGAATTGAAATTACTTGATCTCTATCTTGATAAAATAGTAGAAGCGGAAGCGGACGCTTTGATAGTAAACGATTTTGCAGTATATGAAGCCGTAAAAAGAAAAAATATTGATATTCCATTGCATGCAAGCACTCAAATGGGTATTTGTAATTTATACGGTGCTAAATTTTTAGAAAGTTACGGATTTAAAAGAGTAATACTTTCAAGAGAAACAAAATTAGACGATATTAAGGATATAAAAGAAAAAACATCCCTTGAAGTCGAGTATTTTATACACGGTGCAATGTGTTCCTCGTTTTCGGGGGCTTGTCTTTTAAGCGGAGCAATAAACGGCAACAGCGGAAACAGGGGAAGGTGCAAACAACTTTGTCGGTTAGATTATAATCTGTTTTGTGACTCGGAGAAAAAACGGGACGGGTATTTGTTGTCGACTTATGATATGTGCCTTATAGATAAATTAAAAATTTTAGCAGATTTAAAAATAGATTCTTTTAAGGTCGAAGGCAGATTAAAAAGTTCGGAATACGCTGCGCAACTTGCAAAGACCTATTCTACAATTATAAAAAATGACTTTAAATATAATAATTCGGATATAGAAGATTTGAAAAGGTTATATAATCGTGGAGAATTCGGAAAAACATTGGCGTTTTCCGATAAAATTATTTATCCGAAAACACAAAACAATATAGGGGTTTTTGCAGGTAAAGTACTTGAAAAAAATCTTGTGGAGTTCAAATTGTTTCCTTATAAAGGTAACGGTTATAAAATTTTAAACCAAGGAAAGGAAAAAGGCGGATTTGAATATTTTGGCGAAGATGTCGAAAACGGCGGGAAATGTAAAATTAAATTGCCTCAATATGCAAAAAAGGGTGATGAGATTCGTTTAACAAAAGATGCGCAGTTGCAATTACAGTTTAAAAATATCGACAGAAAATTAGGCATTGAAATAAAAAGTATTTATAAAAAAGATAAATGCGCAGAACTTTGGGCAAAATACGGTAATGTACAGGTGTATTATAAAAGCAACTTTATTGCGCAATCTGCTAAAAATTCGCCTATAAGCGAAACTGATATTAATGATATACTTTCCGAAACCGGTTCGACTGTATTTAAAGTTGATAATATCAGTTCGAAAATCGATAACGATATATTTATCCCTAAATCGATAATTAAAGAAGACAGAAGAAATCTTTTAATTTTACTTGAAGAAGAGTTATTAAAAGAATACAGAAATTCTAAGAATTCAATTTCATATAAAGAAAATTGCCAAAAAACTCAATTTATTAATAGTGATTTAAATAGTAAAAAAATAACAAATTCAAATTGTAAAGAAAAAAGCGAAAATGAAAAAGTATTATCAAACGATAAAACTACACAAAAATTTTCTAAAAGCGATAGAGTGAAAATTGTTTCCGAAGTAGATGAAAGTTGCGATATTGAAAATTTAGCCTCGCTATGTAATTGTCTGATTTTAAATTTCAAAAAATACGAAATTGAAAATGTCAGAAAAGCACTGTTAAAAGCAGGTAATATTGAAAAGTATATTAAATTGCCCGTTTATGCCGATAAAAAAGATATTGAAGTTTATAAAAGTATATTAAAAGAACTCTCGACTTCTTTTGACGGAATTTATGCTGAAAATGTTTACGCTGTTGAACTTGCCAAAGAATTCGGTAAAAAAATATTTGCAGGTGCAGGTCTGAATATAGCAAACAAAAATAGTCTGAACTTTTATAAATTTTGCGATAATATAACTTTGTATTATGAACTATCGAAAAAAGAGTTAAGCGATTTTAACAATTTAAATTGCTATGTCTTTTCGTATGGATATTTGCCTTTAATGAAATTAATTTATTGTCCTTATAAAAATTTGCTCGAAGGGAATTGTTCCGAGTGTTCCAAGCCGGATTCGAGACGGTTATATTATGAAAGAAACGGTTTTCGATTTAAATTATTTAAACAAAAAGCAAATTCATGTGTTTTTGAATTATTGAATTATTGCGTAACCGATAACAACGCTTTTCCGCCTAACGGTTTAGGCGTATATTTAAGATTTAGCGAAATCGATGACAAAAAAGCTCTTTCGATATTAAAAAAATATAATGAAAACAGTTTTAATGAAATAAGGGAAGAATTTACAAGAAGATATTTTAAAAGCGGAGTAATTTAATGGAAAGCAGAACTTTGCATAGATTGGAGTTTAATAAAATACTTGATAAATTGACTGTATTTGCGTCTTCTGAAAAAGGTAAGATAAATGTCAAAAATTTAATTCCTGCTTCTACATTTCAGAATGCGATAGAACTGCAAAACGAAACAGAAGAGGCGTACAATATATTATTTCAACAAATTAAGGTTCCTTATTTTTCTGTTAACGATATTGATTCGATATTGGAGTTTTCTAAAAAGTCGATAATACTTACAATGGGAGATTTATTAAAAGTCGCTCAAAATATAATAGTCGCATCAAAATTGCTGAAACTATTATCGGAATGTAAATTGAATTATTTAAAAAAGTATTACGATAAGATAACTGACGAATCGGAATTTGCAAAGGAAATAGAAATTAAAATTATATCCGAAAATGAAATGGCAGATACTGCGTCCGACAAACTGCGTTCCATAAGATATTCCATATTGCGTATCGGTGAAAAGATAAAAGAAAAATTGAATTCTTATATAAACGGTGTTCAATATCGGAAATATTTACAGGACGCTATAATAACCATTCGTGACGGTCGATATGTTATACCTGTAAAAAGCGAATATAAGAATTTTGTAAAAGGGTTGGTTTGCGGTCAGTCGCAATCCGGTGCCACAACTTTTATAGAGCCTATTGAGGTACTGCAATTAAATAACGAATTAAAAGAAATGCATTCGGCGGAACAGGCTGAAATCGAAAGAATTCTTGAAGAACTTACGGAAAAAACTGCGCAGCTTTATGAAGCTTTGAAAAGTAATAACGAGAATATCGCTTGCCTTGACGGAATATTTGCAAAAGCTTATTTTGCTGAAAATATAAAAGCCGTCAAACCGAAACTGAACGATAAAAGAAAAATCGAAATAATACAAGGTAGACATCCGTTGATAGAAAGTAAAAAAGTAGTGCCTGTCGATATAAAAACAGGTGAAAAATTTTTGTTTTTATTAATAAGCGGACCTAATACGGGAGGCAAAACGGTTACTTTGAAAATGACGGGTTTATTCTGTCTTATGGCATATAGCGGACTGTTTTTGCCGGCATATGAAGCTGAAATAGCGTTTTTCAAAGATATATTTTGCGATATCGGAGATGAGCAAAATATTGAACTTTCGTTAAGTACCTTTTCTGCTCATCTTGCGAATATTGTCGAAATTTGCAAAAAAGCCGATAATAATTCACTTGTTTTGCTTGACGAACTTGGTGCGGGCACAGATCCTTCCGAAGGAGCTTGTCTTGCCGTTGCGGTAAGTGAATTTTTATTGAATAAAGGAGTTATAGGAGTAATTACGAGCCATTTTAATGAATTAAAAGAATATGCGATGACTGAAAAAAGAATGGAAAATGCTTCTATGGATTTTAATCCCGAAACTTTTGAGCCGACATATAAATTAAATTTAGCAGCGGTAGGCGCATCGAATGCTTTAAAAATTGCAAAAAGACTGGGATTGGATTCTGAAATTATAAATAAAGCTGAAAATATGATTTCTCCTGAAAAGGTAAAATTTGAAAAAATAATCAATGCCGCCGAAGAATCAAAAAAAATAGCAGATAAAAACAGGGCTGAAAGCGAAGAGAATTTAATTAAATCAAAAAAAATATTAGCTGAAATCGAAAAAGAAAAAACAGAACTCGATAAAATGCGTGATGAATTGAATTATAAATTAAAAGCTAAAACAAACGATTTATTGGAAGATTATATCAATGAAGCGGAAGTAATTTTAAATGAAATAAAAGAACTTTCGCATAGCTCTGATGTGAAAAATATTTTTAAAGTCGGAGAAATGAAAAAAAGACTTGAAAATTTGAAGGTTCCTTTGGAGGAAAAACCTGAACCGGAAACAACGGATGAGAAAATCAATGTTTCCGACAAAGTGCTTATTAAATCGTTAAATACGGTTGCGGTGGTAAAATCGATAAATAAAAATAATGCGGTAGTAATACTTTCTTCAAATATAGAAAGCAATGTAAAAATTAACGATTTGGCAAAACTGAAAAAACCGGCGAGCGAAAAAATAATAAATAAAAAGGCAAATTACGATAAGATTAAAAATTCTACCGTAACCGTTTCAAAAGAAATAAATTCCGCTCAACCCGGAAGCAAAATTAATGTAATAGGGCAAAATCTCGATGAGGCGATTTATAATGTGGATATGTTTATAGATAAGGCTTTGATTGCAGGTTACAGCGAAATAACGATAATACACGGAAGGGGTAAAGGTATACTTAAAGAAGGTCTTTCAGAACATTTTAAAAATCATCCTAACGTAAAAGATTTCAGAGCGGGCAGATTCGGAGAAGGAGAAGGCGGGGTAACCGTAGTAACATTACAATAATGTGTTATGTTTTAAAAGAAAAAATAAATGACAAAAAAACCAACATTTCCAAATCGACGCTTTTACTTGCCGTTTTGTTTTTTATAGTTGGAGTTTATTTTGTATTTTTGGGATTTTATTCGGAAAAGCAATATATTATAACGGGAATCCTTTTGATAATAATAGGTTCGATATTGGCGTACATTTCAAACTATTATAAATTATGGCTTGAATTAGAATACTCAAACAATAAAATAAGATTATATAAAAATAACGGAAGCAAAAAAAGAATTATTAAAGAGATGGAATCGGAAGAAGTAATTCTTGTAAAAAAATGTGATTTAATATATAATAAAAAAAATGATGATATCGATGACGGTAAAATTGTTGTTTCAAGAAACTGTCTTGCTTTTACCGAAAGCGGTTCAGATAATTTTTTGATTATCAAAACCGATAAAAAAATCTACGGTTTTAATTTAGATACTTATTTTGAGTTCTTAATAGATAAGAATAAAATTAAAGAGGAATAATATGTATTTTTTCGACAATGCGTCTACTACTCGTGTTTATAAAGAATGTGCAGAGATTTTAAATGATTATAATTTAAATAAATATTACAATCCGTCTGCTTTATACGGTCCTGCCGTAGAAATAAAAAAAGATATAGAAAAATCGCGCTTGGAAATCTCTGCATTGATTAAGGCTTCGAAGGGAAATATAATTTTTACTTCTTCCGGAAGCGAAGCCGACAGTCTCGCATTATTCGGATTAAAAAAGGCAAAAGGCAGCAGAATAATATCATCGAAAGCCGAACATTCCGCTGTATTGAATTCTGTCAATCAATTAAAAAATGACGATTTTGAAGTAGTGTTTGCCGAAACAAACAGCGACGGAAGCGTTAACGAGGAAAGTTTGTGTTCATTAATTGACGGCAATACCTCGTTGGTTTCTATAATGCATGTTAATAGCCTAACGGGTGCAATTAACGATATATCGAAAATTTCAAAAAAAGTTAAAGAGAAGAACGATAAAACAATTTTTCATACCGATGCGGTTCAGTCTTACGGCAAATTGCCTTTCAGGTTGGATAATTGTCCGGTGGATTTGTATTCTGTAAGTTCGCATAAAATCCATGCGCCAAAAGGTTGCGGGTTTCTATACGTTGCAAACGGAGTAAAATTATCGCCTATAATTTACGGTGGCGGACAGGAAAAAGGACTAAGGTCTTCTACAGAAAATGCAGGTGCGATTTGCGCATTTTCTTACGCTTCGCAAAAATTTTTTAAAACAGATAAATCTTGCATAAAGCAGCTTCTTGTTAAAACAGCAAAAACATTGCAGGAAAATATAAAAGATTTAAAAATAATTACAGATTTAAATAATTGTGCTCCGCATATTCTTTGTGTTGCTTTTAAAAATCTTAAATCGGAAATTTTGTTGCACTTATTGGAAAAACACGAAATTTTAGTCGGAACGGGTTCGGCTTGTAATTCCTTAAAAGGAAATCTTCGTTTTGCGGAAGAATTAAAACTCGGTAAAGAATATGAAAACGGAATTTTAAGAATAAGCTTTTCCGAATTTAATAACGAAGACGAATGTGCTTTTTTATGTGATAAAATATGCGAAGAAACAAGTGTTTTATATAAAAAATTATTTTAGGCGGTATATTATGGAAAAAACTATATTATTAAGATTCGGAGAAATATATTTAAAAGGCAGGAATAAACAATATTTTGAAAAAATACTATTGAATAATATAAAATTTGCTTTAAAAAATAATAATTTTATCCTTTCGGTTACACGGGGAAGATATTTTATTGAAAATTACTTATCGGAAGAAGAAGATGAGATAATAGAAAAACTTAAAAGGGTTATCGGATTACATTCTTTAAGCAGAGCCGTTAAAATAAAAACCGATATTGAAGAAATTAAAAAAGCATCGGTAAATTTTGCGGGCGACACTACTTTCAGGGTAACCGTTAAAAGGGCGGATAACAGTATAAAAATTTCATCTACCCGGTTAAGCGGCGAAATCGGCGCTTATATTCTTTCTCAAAAGCCTAATCTCAAAGTCGATTTATTTAATTTCGATAAAGAAGTCTATATCGATATGCGAGAAAACGGTTTCACATACATTTTAAGCGATAAAATTATGTGTGAGCACGGAATGCCTGTGGGTACATCCGGGAACGGTATGCTTTTGCTTTCGGGCGGAATAGACAGTCCGGTTGCCGGTTTCAGAATGATCAAAAGAGGAGTCAAATTAAAGGCGGTTCATTTTCACAGTTTTCCTTATACTAGCGAACTCGCAAAACAAAAAGTTATCGACCTTGCTTCGATTCTTGTAAAATACGGAATGGAAATAGAACTTTACGTTGTTCCTTTTACCGAGGTTCAGGAAGCAATTCATAAAAATTGCGATAACAGATTCATGATAACATTAATGAGAAGAATAATGATGAGAATTGCCGAAATTCTTGCCAGAAAATCACATTGCGGAGCGATTATAACGGGTGAAAGTTTAGGCCAAGTCGCAAGTCAGACAATGCAAAGCATATATGTTACTAACAGTGTTGCTCAAATGCCTGTTTTCAGACCTTTAATCGGAATGGATAAAGAAGAAATAATTTCAACGGCAAAACATATAGGCACTTTCGAGACCAGTATTTTGCCTTATGAAGATTGTTGCACTGTTTTTCTTCCGGAAAATCCTGTAATTAAACCGGTATATGAAGAAGTTATTGAGCAGGAAAAAAAGTTAGATATAGAAACATTAATTAAAAATGCGATAGATAATACCGAAAAGCAAATTATAACAAATAACGAGTAAGTATTTTATTTAACAGTTTTAATTAAAATACTTATAAAATTTTTCAATTTTTAATTCCTTATTTTCATATTCCTGTTTTAGATTTACTTCTAAAATCAATGGCGGTTTATCTTCGAATTCTATACCGAAAATATTTCTGTAACTTTCAATCCTATAAATTATTTTTTCTTGGTCGTTTATATCGTTATCGTACAGAGAATACGGTTGGTTTGTTATGGAAAACTCGTCTAAAAGTAATTTTTCGTTTTTCGAAATTTTATATAATTTATATTTTTTTCCTAGTTCGCCGTTGAATGAGAGCAGTATTCTGTCCGTTTGCAGAGATGCGGAAAAGCCGTTGTTTTCGAAAATATAATCTAAAAAAGATACTTGTGTGGGAATATTTGAAGAATTAAAGTCTTCGCATATAACAAATTCTTCGGGTGTATTTTCTTTTGCAAGCATTACTTGATGATAATTTTCAAGTACTTTTTTATCTATTTTCAAATTACAAACACCCAAAGGTTTGTAAAATCTATCTTCGTTACTTATAATTTTTTTTAGTATTTCTTTTGTTATAGAAGCCGGATAAGAGCCGCCACCGCTTGATGAAGATAATAATTTTTCCGCACTACCGTCCGCATTGCCTTGCCATATTACAGATGTGACATTTTTAGTATAGGAAACGCACCAGGCGTCTGTATTAAAATTGCTGTCGGAAGCTGATACTGTGCCGGTTTTTGCGGCAATTTCGCAATTTAAATCCGAAAGTTTTTTAGCAGTGCCTTCTTTTGCGGTATATTGAAGCATTTTTGTTAGAAGATAAGCGTTTTCTTCGCTCATTATTTTTTTAACTGTTCTTGAAGTGAAATCGTAAATAATTTTACCTTCTTTATCGTATATTTTGCTTATGCAACTTAGTTTTTTGTAATTGCCGTTGTTTGCAAAACTTTGATATGCGGCGCATAGTTGTTTTATGTTTACACCATAAGTCATTCCGCCGAGTGCGGTTGCGAGTCCGTCAGACTCTGAGAGCGAAATATCGAGATTGTTAAGAAATTGAAAAGATTTTTCGGTACCGAGTGTTTCCATTATTTTTACTGCCGGTATATTTAACGATTTTGCCAGCGCAAAAGTGGGCGATACCCATCCGTAATAAGTATTTTTATAGTTATCTGGGGAATAACCGTTTTCAAATTCGGTTTTTTCGTCAAGTATAGGTGAAAGAAGATTGATAAGATTGTTTTCGAGTGCAGGTGCATATACGGCAATTGGTTTTATGGAAGAACCGGGTTGCCTTTTAAATTCGTCGACATTTAAATTAAAGGTTGAATAAAAACCTTTTATACCGTTAGTAGAATTGTCGGCAAGTATTCCCATTCCGTCGGAAATATTTCCGTATGAGTTTACAGAGTAATTATTTTTATCGGAAAGTGCTTGATAAAGAAATTTTTGGTAATTATCGTCATAATAGGTTTCAATTTTATATCCGCCGTTTAAAAGTTGCGTTTTTCCTATATTTAGTATTGCCATACTTTCTTGCAGTACCATATTTACATAAGGATAATTGTAACTATTATTGTTTACAGTGTTTTTTATAATAATTTCTTCTTTTTCGGCAGATTCTTTTTCTTTGTTAGTTATGAAATTATTATCTTTCATAGCAGCAAGTACTTGATTGCTTCTTTGTGTTGCATTTTCAGGATTTGTACCGGGGGAATATTTGGAAGGATTTTTTACAATGCCTGCAAGTATTGCGCATTCTTTTAAGGTAAGTTTGTCGGGAGTTTTATCGAAATAATAATGAGCTGCTTCGTTTATTCCGTAGCAGCCGGAACCGAAGTAAATTACATTCAGATACATTTCCAATATTTCTTCTTTTGTATAATTTTTTTCCAATTCCAAAGCAAGTTTTGCTTCTTTCAGTTTTCTGTTAATGGTTTTTTCGTTACTTAACTGTGTGTTTTTTGCTAATTGTTGCGTTATGGTGGAACCGCCTTCTTTAAAAGATAAAGTTTTTAAGTTTTCAGCTGCGGCGCCTATTGTTCTTATTAAATCTATTCCTCCGTGAGTGAAAAATCTTTTATCTTCTATTGCAATGAAAGCTTTTTTTAAGTTATCGGAAATATTTTCGTACGTTACATATTCCGGAATAAAAAAATCGATTTTATTACCGTTATAATCAAAAAAAGCAGAGGGATTATTTTCCGTGCAAAGTTTGTCGGTATTTAAACTTACTCCGCTTATAACGGTTGCCACATAAAATATAATAGCAATCATAATTATAACCAGAACTACCGATAAGGATTTTAAAACCTTTTTCATCATAAATTTAGTATTTGAAAAGAAAATAGTTATATTCGGTTTTTTGACTTGTTATTTTTTTTTATTTAATATATAATTTATTTTAATATGCAAGTGAATTCATCTCAAAAATATTTCAATATAATTACTTACGGTTGTCAAATGAATGTTCACGAATCGGAAAAATTAGCCGGTATCCTTTACGAGAGCGGCTATTTACCTTGTTCGGAAATGGAAAAAGCCGATATTATAATTTTTAATACTTGTTGTATAAGAGATAACGCCGAAAAAAAAGCTGAGAGCAAAATAGGAATGGTAAAAAAACTTAAAAAATTAAAACCTTCTCTTATAGTTGCTGTTTGTGGTTGTATGGTTCAGCAGAAAGGTAAGGCTGACGAATTGATTTCAAAATTTCCTTTTATCGATATAGTTTTGGGAACGAGTAATTCCAAAATGTTGAAATCGGCAATTGAAAAAATCAATTCGGGATTAAAAAGATTTATCGATATCGAATTGGATTCTTCCAAAATAGAAAATTTGCCTGCGTTAAGAAGCGACCGTACAAACGCATGGCTGAATATTATGTACGGTTGCGATAATTTTTGTACTTATTGCATTGTGCCTTATGTCAGAGGCAGGGAAAGAAGCAGGAATAAACAAGAAATTTTATGTGAACTTTACGGTTTGTTGGAAAAAGGTTATAAGGAAATAACTTTACTTGGTCAAAATGTAAATTCTTATAAATCCGAAGACGGAGAGGGATTTGACGGATTGCTTTCGGAAATATCTAAAATAAATGGAAAATTCCGACTTCGATTTATGACTTCCCACCCGAAAGATTTTAATGAAAACATTATCGATATAATGGCGGATTCGCCGAATATCTGTAATCATATTCATTTACCTTTGCAGTCCGGAAGCGATAAGGTATTAAAAGATATGAACAGAAAATACAATATGGAAAAATATCTTTCCATAATAGACTATGCAAGAAAAATTATTCCCGATATAGGAATTACAACCGATATTATGGTCGGATTTCCGACGGAAACCGAAGAAGATTTCGAGCAGACTTTAAATGCCGTTAAAACAATAAAATTTTCATCGGCTTTTACTTTTGTATATTCTCCGAGAAGATTTACCGCAGCTTCAAAAATGGAGCAAATAGACGAGCAGACTAAAAGAAAAAGAATTATTGAACTTGTAGCGTTGCAAAACAAAATTACGGCAGAAAACAATAAAAAGCTAATCGGTAAGGATATGGAAGTTTTAACCGAAGATTTTTCGAGATATGAAGGAATGGTTTGCGGAAGAACAGACTGCGGAAGAATGGTTAATTTCGAAGGAAATCAACAAGATATAGGAAAGTTTATGTCGATTGGGATAGAAAAAGTCAAAACGGGTTCTATGTTCGGTAAGCGGAGGGATTAATGAAAGGTAAAATTTCGCCAATGATGGCTCATTATTTAGAACTTAAACAACAATATCCTGATACGGTAATATTGTATCGTTTAGGAGATTTTTACGAAATGTTTTTTGATGATGCCGTTGAATGTTCCAACATTCTCAATATTACTCTTACAGGACGGGATTGCGGACTCAGTTCAAAAGCCCCGATGTGCGGGGTTCCTTTTCATTCTGTCGACACTTACATAAAACGGCTTGTAGAAAAAGGCAAAAAGGTAGCCATATGCGAACAATTAAGCGCTCCTACAAAAGGCAAAATCGTTGAAAGAGATGTGGTAAGAATAATTACCCAAGGAACATTGATTGAAGAAAATCAACTCGATGCGGAAAAAAACAATTACATTGCATCTGTGGGCGTATTTAAAGACGGCATAGGTCTTGCGTGGGCAGATGTTTCAACGGGCGAATTAAACACTATCGAATATAGTCCGGAACAGGTGGCAAGACTTGAAGATATGCTGAACATAATTTCGCCGTCTGAAATTATTTGTAACGAAGAAGCTTTCAGAACCGGTGAAAATTTAGAAAGCAGGAAAACAAAAAGGCTGGTTAAATTCGATAAATATTTCGATTGGGCTTTCAATTATTCAAGTGCATTAAAAAAACTTTTAAAGCAATTCGAAGTTGCAACTTTAAAAAGTTTTGAATGCGATAACAAAAGATTTGCCATAAGCGCATCGGGCGCATTGCTTGAATATCTTCATGAAACACAAAAAAATACATTAAAACACTTTGACCGCATAAAGTATATAAACTCCGAGGATTATATTATACTCGATAAAAATACAAGAAGAAATCTTGAAATTACCGAAACCATACGGGAAAGAAAATCCGAAGGCTCATTATTATGGGTTTTAGATAAAACCAGAACTCATATGGGTGCAAGGTATTTGCGCAAGTGCATAAATCAGCCTTTGAGAAATCCTGATTTTATTAATCAAAGACTTGAAGCCGTAGGCGAACTTGTCGACAATTATGATAGCAGATTAAACCTTGAAAACAGTTTTACGGGTTTCAGGGATATAGAAAGGTTGGTAAGTAAAATTTCTTATGGAACAATAAGTCCTACGGAATGTTACGGACTCAGAATTACTCTTGAAAAACTTCCTGAGATTAAAAAAATCATTTCTGATTTAAAATCTGATTTATTTAAAGAATTCAATAAATATCTTGTTACATTCGACGATTTGACATTCTTTCTTAAAAGAGTTTTGAATGAAAAATTCGAAAGCAAAGAAGAAAACAACAAAGGGTTTATAAGAAAAGGATATAACAGCGAGCTGGACAGGCTAAAAGAAATTTCGAAAAATTCAAAAAAATCCATTGCGCTAATGGAAGATATCGAAAAGGAAAAATCCGGTATCAAAAATTTAAAAATCAAGTATAATAAAGTTTTCGGTTATTTTATAGAAATTCCTAAACAGTTTGAAAAACTTGTTCCGTTGAATTATATCAGGCGTCAAACCATTTCAGGCAGTGAAAGATATATTACCGAAGAACTTAAACAATTTGAATCGGAAGTGCTTGATGCTAACGAAAAAATCGAAAGGTTGGAAATTGAAATTTTTGAAGAAGTGAAAAATAAATTACTTTCCAATATTTCTGATTTAAAAGTGGTCTCCGGAGTTATAGCTGCGATAGATGTGATACTTTCATTTGCAACAATTTCGGCAAAGAATAATTATGTGAAACCTGTTATTATTGAAAGAGGAGAACTTGAAATAAAAAACGGGCGTCATCCGGTGATAGAAAAAATCATAGGATTGAACGAATTCGTTTCGAACGATTGCGTTTTAGGCGGCGAAGTAGTTACGCAAATAATTTCAGGTCCTAATATGGGCGGGAAAAGTACTTTTATGAGACAAATAGCCTTAATAGTTTTTATGGGACATTTAGGCTGTTTTGTTCCGGCGGATTTTGCAAAAATTCCGATAACCGATAGAATTTTTACAAGAGTGGGCGCAAGCGACGATGTAGCATCGGGAATAAGTACATTTATGATGGAAATGATAGAAGTTGCTACAATTTTAAATTATGCTACCGAAAACAGTCTTGTAATTCTTGATGAAATAGGCAGGGGGACATCTACTTATGACGGATTAAGTATAGCATGGTCGGTTTGCGAATATATTTCAACGAAAATTAAATCTAAAACTTTATTTGCCACCCATTATCACGAATTGGCAGAACTCGAAGGAAGAATAAACGGAATCAAAAATTTCAAGGTGCTTGTTAAAGAAATTAACGGCGATATAGTTTTTCTTCATAAAATAACGGAAGGCAGTGCAAATAAAAGCTTCGGTATAGAAGTTGCTTCTTTTGCAGGATTGCCTAAAAGCGTTGTCGACAGAGCAAAAGAAGTGGCAAAAAGTCTGGAAAATTCCGAACTCAATGTTGGCAAAAAACTCGAAACTAAAAATTCCGATTTTGAAGAAGTTACAATAAAAGAGATAAATAAAAATTATACTAGAATAATCGAAACAATTTCCAAGATAAATGTAAATAATTGTTCTCCTATGCAGGCGCTTGGTATTTTGGAAAATCTTGTTAATTTATATAAGGATTAATTAAATTATTGGTTTAACGGTGCATTATGAAAATTAATATTCTTGATAGCAGAATTTATAACAGAATTGCGGCAGGAGAAGTCGTAGAAAGACCTTCTTCAATAGTTAAGGAATTAATTGAAAACAGTATCGATGCCGGAGCATCTAAAATAACCGTGGAAGTTGAAAATTACGGTGTAAAGAAAATAAAAGTCACCGATAACGGGTGCGGTATCGAATTTGAAGATGTAAAGACTGCATTCTTGCCTCATGCTACAAGTAAAATTTCCAATGTCGATGATTTGGATAAAATCAGCACGATGGGATTCAGAGGAGAAGCTCTTGCCAGTATTGCATCGGTATCCATGATTGAAATGCGTACAAGAACAGAGAGTAGCGATGTAGGAACTTCTATAATTTTACGGGGAGGCGAAATAGAAGATTGTTCTTCTTGCGCATGTGCCGTAGGAACTTCGATTACGGTAGAAAATTTGTTTTTTAATACTCCCGCAAGACTGAAATTTCTGCGTCAAAAGCGCACGGAAGAAATAGATATTTATAATACCGTATTAAAACTTGCAACCGCAAATGCTTTTGTCTCTATCAAATATGTTCTGGACGGAAAGACATTGATATCTACCGACGGATTTGGTCTCGACGATTTTATCAAAAAGGTTTATCCTATCGATATTGTAAGCAATTTGCTTCCTTTAAGCGAAATTTTCGATAGCTACGAAATTAACGGCTATGTGGGTAAAAGGGGATTTTCAAAAACAAATAAAACTTATCAGACGTTAATAGTTAACGGAAGAGTTGTTACTAATAATACAATTAATCAAGCTGTAATTTCCGCATACGGCGACGGGCTTACAAAGGGAAGCTATCCTGTGTTTGTGTTCGATATGGTAATGCCTTTTGAAGATGTTGATGTAAATGTGCACCCGAATAAAAAAGATGTCCGATTCCGTGATAATAATCGCATTTTTTCTTTTGTTTATAGAGCTGTTACAAATTGTTTCAGAAATAATTCGGCTAATTCCGTTATAAATTATTCCGATTATTCGAATACCTTAACAAATATAGGATTAAGCAATATTTCAACGGAAAATAAAAATAATTTCAATTCGGGATTCTTAAACAAGAATTCATCGGATAATAAAAGCAATTTGCTTTTTGAAGAGGATAGTGAAAATTTTGAAAACAGATTAATCGACAGAAGGCGAAAAAGTCCGTATGAACTTCTTCATCATAAAAGCAATCCGGTAGTTTCCTTTCAGGATATAGGAGACAGCACTCTTGCGGAACTTTTGAACAGAGAAATAGAAATAAAAAAACAGATAGCAAAAAAAGAATATCAACAAGCGTCGTTCGAATTAAGTGAAAAACCAAAAGTCATTGGTCAGATTTTCGGTACTTATCTTATTGTGGAAAAAGAAGCGTCGATTTTTATTTTTGATCAGCATGCGTGTCAGGAAAAAATAATTTATGATAAACTAAAAGAACAATATAAAAATAAAATGATTATTCAGCAAGAGTTACTTGTTCCTTATATATTGAATCTTACTTATTATGATAATATCGCATTTTCCGAATTTTTTAAAACAATGAATAAATTAGGCTTCGAAATCGAATATCTTGGAGAAATGACATATAAAATCTCTAAAATACCGGTAGCTTTGTCTGATATAAATATAGAAGAACTTATTAAGGAATTAAATATTAACAGTATGAATCTTTCCGAAATAAGCACAGAAGCGATACTGAAAGATAAATTGGCAATGATTGCTTGTAAATCTTCTATCAAAGGCAAAACTGCATTAAACAGCGAGCAAATAGAGATGTTATTTAACGAATTTACGAAAAATGATTCTCAATATCCTTTATTTTGTCCGCACGGAAGACCTGCGGTTATAAAAATCGATAAGTCATATATAGAAAAATTATTCAAAAGGGATTATTAATTACTTAATAAATTATTGATTAATTTAATTAATAAATAGAGCAGAATTTAAATGAAGAATTTGTATGTTGTAGGTCCGACTGCCTGCGGTAAATCGTCATTAGCAATCGATATAGCAAAAAGTTTTGACTGTGAAATAGTATCTTGTGATTCAATGCAAATATATAAAAAAATGAACATAGGAACGGCAAAAATCACCGAAGACGAAACGAAGGGTATACGGCATTATATGATAGATATAATTGAGCCGTTTGAAAGTTTTTCGGTTGCTGAATATTCTAAAAAGGCAAGGGAAATTATCAAGGCTATAAACTGCAGAAACAAATCGGCAATCATCTGTGGGGGAACAGGTTTATATGTCGATGCTCTTTTGTATCCGCTTTCTTTCGGTAAATCGGAAAAAAATGAAAATATAAGAAATAAACTCGAACAGGAAGGCAGAGAGTACGGATATGAAAAATTATATCAAAAACTTTATGAAATAGATAAGAATTCTGCCGAAAAAATAAACAAAAATGATTTCAAAAGAGTGATAAGGGCACTTGAAATTTATTATGTTTCAGGAAAAACAAAGTCGCATAACGAAATTATTTCCAAAGAAATCGGCACCGATAATATAATGATAAGATGTAATATGGAAAGAAGTATCCTTTATGAAAGAATTAACGACAGAGTAGATGCAATGTTTTTTTCGGGTCTTGTCGAAGAAATTAAAAACTTATTAAAAGACGGTTTAAACTTTGACAAGCAGAGTATGCAGGCAATCGGCTATAAGGAATTCAAAGATTATTTTAACGGCGAATGTAATTTGGAAGATGTAAAAGAAAAAATAAAATTAGATACACGCCATTACGCAAAAAGACAAATAACATGGTTTAAAAAATATAAAAACGCTATCGATTTTGATTGTTTGACCGATGATTTTAAAGCATTGAAAAATACAATAGAAAAAAGACTGATTGAAAAATAATATTTTATATAAAAAACAAAAAGTTCGGGGTTTTAAATGATAAATAATATTGCTAAATTTATTGACGATTGTGAGCAAAACTTATCTCAAAAATTCAAAGAAGTAAATGAAATTGCTTTATTTAATCAGAAAAAAGTTTTAGAGGCTTTTAGAAAAAATAACATATCACAAAGACATTTTATTCCTACTACCGGTTACGGATACGACGATGAGGGAAGGTTGGCTCTTTCCAAGATTTTTTCCGAAATATTTCATACGGAAAACGCTATCGTATCGCCATTAATAGCGTCCGGTACCGCTGCTTTGAGCGCTGCGTTGTTTGGTATATTAAGACCGGAAGATTATTTGTATTCAATTAGCGGTAAGCCCTACGATACGCTTTCCGAGGTGATATCCGGAACTTCAAACGGTTCGTTAAAAGATTTTAAAATCAATTATTTGGAAACCGATATTAAAATAGAAAATGAAAATATCGATTTTGACTATAAAGAAATAGAAAAAAATTTAAAAAAACATTTTATAAAATTAGTTTTTATCGGTCGATCAAGAGGCTATGAGTGGAGGGAAGCGGTATCGTTAAAACTTATAGAAAATGCAGTAAAATTTATTAAATCAATAAGTCCTGAAACTATAATTATGGTAGACAATTGTTACGGAGAATTTGTCGAAACAAAAGAACCTTCCGATTGCGGCGTTGATTTGATAGTAGGTTCGCTCAACAAAAATCCGGGTGGAGGTCTTGCGCCAACAGGTGGGTATATCGCAGGTAAAGATAATTTAATAAAACTTGTTGCAGGCAGAATTACGGCGCCTTCAATCGGTATGGAAGTAGGCTCATATGCTTTTGGCTATACTCAGATTTTACAAGGGCTTTTTATGGCTCCGCATGTAGTATCAGGGGCAATAAAATCTGCATTGCTTTTTGGTGAAGTTTTTGAAAAATTAGGTTACGAAACATTGCCTAAAAAGAACTGTCAAGATTTTGATATGATAAGAAGTATAAAATTAAACGATGAAAAATTGCTTATTGATTTTTGCAAAACAGTTCAAAAATTTTCACCGATAGATTCAAACCTTTCTCCGGAACCTTGGGATATGCCCGGATATTCCGATAAGGTAATTATGGCGGCTGGGACTTTTATCCAGGGGGCTTCTATAGAATTGTCCGCCGATGCTCCTGTAAGAGAGCCTTACATTGTCCATATACAGGGTGCTTTGACATATGAACACGCTAAAATTGTTATCGAAGAAATTTTAAAGAACTTGATTTGACATAAAAATTTTAGAATATTTATTTAATATTTCTGATAAGACCTACAACTTTTCCTAAAATCGAGAGTTCGTCATTTACTATAATGCTGGTCATTGATTTATTTTCCGGTTGTAATCTAAAATAACCATTTTCCTTAAAAAATCTTTTAACGGTTGCGTTTCCTTCAAACATTGCTACAACTATATCGCCGTTATTTGCTGTACTTTGTTTGTTAACAACTATAATATCTCCGTCATTTATTCCTGCATCAATCATACTTTCGCCACGAACATTAAGCATAAATAAATCACTTGAATGTTTAAATAAATTTTCAGGAATGGAAAATGTAGTTTCGTAATTTTCAACTGCAAGTATAGGGGTGCCGGCTGTAACGTTTCCGACCAAAGGAACATTAATATTGTTATTTTGAGATTGCTCTTCGTCGGTAATAACTTCAATGGCTCTGCTTCTGTTTTTCGCCTTTCTGATTTGACCGACATTTTCGAGCATGCTCATATAATAGCTGGCAGTTGCCGTAGACTTGTAATTTAATTCCGAGCAAATTTCTCTTATCGACGGAGGGTATCCGTTTTCATTTTGAAATCGAGTTAAAAAATCTAAAAGTTCATCTAATTTTTTACTTGTTCTTTTTTGCATAGTTTACCTCATTACAATTTTAGCATAATGAAAAGATTTTGTAAACAAAAGTTCGCATTTTATTTAGAATATTATTTTAAATATTTTAAAATTCTACAAAATAATCAAAAATAAATAGGTTTTTCAATAAAAAAAACTGAATAAATTTAAAAAACAGTTAAATTTTTAAATTTACAAATTTATATTAAGTAAAAAATTTAATAAAAAAATAACTATTTAAGTTTATAAATGTTATAATATATTTCGTAATAACAATTAAATATTAACTGAACTATTAATTATAAATCATATTCAATTAAATGCAGAATTAATAAAATATAATTTAATTTAATAAATTACCGTAATAGGGTAGTGGAAGGGATTTGAATGAAAAAGTGTATTTTAAATAAAAATAAATTATGCGATAACTGTCAAAACTGTTATAAATGCGATTTAGACGAAACAAAAATTTGCGATAATTGTATGAAATGCTTGGATAAAGATTCCTATAATACTCTCGTTATGAAAAATATAAAAGTTATGACTGAGGAAGAGTATAATAAATTAGGGGATAATTAATAATAGTTGAAAATAAATAATGTAAAAATAATTAAAGCGTTATTATATAATATTTATTTATACAATAATAAAAGTTAAATTTTTTACCGAAAAGCTCGATTCTATTTTTAATTAATCGTCAACAAGTTTAACTTTTGACGCTGCAAGTCGTTTAAGTTCATCGCTGGTTGCGGCATAATGTTTTTTGGTAGTATTGATATCTTTATGACCTAAGACTTCTGCAACTATGTAAATATCTCCGGTTTCTCTGTATAAATTCGTTCCGTAAGTACTGCGTAGTTTGTGGGGTGTTATTTTCTTTAACGGAACTATAAGCTTGGCGTATTTTTTTACCAAAATTTCCAAAGCCCTGACGCTTATTCTTTTTTTCTGTATTGATAAAAACAAGGCTCTGTCAGAAGTTTGTTCTTCGAGTCTTTCTTCCATATAAGCTTTCAGATAACTTGCAACTTCATCGGAAAAATATAATATAGTTTTATTTCCGCCTTTTCTCGTTACTACAAAGGCGTTGTTATTAAAATCAATATCTTCTATATTTAATCCTACAAGTTCACTGATACGGATACCGGTTCCTAAAAATAAAGTAAGTATAGCAGTATCTCTGACAGCTGTTATGTTATGATAACTTTTGGCACGCTTGGATTGAAAATTATCGCCGGTTACTGCTTCGTTGATCATTTTTGCAACTTCGTTTACTTCGAGTCTTATAATTTCTTTATCGTGAAGTTTAGGGGTGATAACTTTGCTTGCAACATTTGAGATTAATTTTTCTTTATTAAAAAAATATTTAAAAAAACTTCTCACGGTAGAAATTTTTCTAAGTTTGGCTTTTTCCGAATTGGTATAATGATTTCCTTTAAAGGTATAATTATTAAGATAGGACATGAAATATTCAAGGTCTGTAACCGTAACGTTATTGAGATCTGTTATAACGAGCTCATCGACATTTCTTTTTTTGAAATACGGTACTTTTTTGAATAAGAAATCAAAAAATATTCTGAGATCGTATGCGTAATTAAGTCTTGTTAAAGGTGAAGTACTGTTTTCGATACCTATAAAAAATTCTCTGCAAAAGTAGGGTAAATCGTCAAGCAGATTTTCGAGCTTATCATATGTTTCGATTTTTCGTTTTTCAAAATAGTTGTTTTCGTCCATAAAAATATTATAACACTTAATAAAATATTTGGAAAGGAAAAATTATAAACAATAAATAAAAGGAAAATTTAAAATTTTATTATCGCATTTAATTAAAATAATGTTGCGGTTAATGGTTTAAAAGTTTAGGTGGGTTTATAGTTTTTTATGTTATAATTAAATTAATAATAAAATTTAGTAATTATGGAGAGATTTGTATGGATTTAGAGAGTTTTGTTGATTTTATAAGTGTTTTCGGTGTTGCTTTATTTGTTGCTGTGATTTGTATGCTTTTAATTGGACTGCCGATATATTTTTTAGTAAAGCCTGGTTCAACTGATAAATTTTTCAAACTTTTGCAAAAATGTTTTATACATATTGTTGAAGCGGAGAAATTGTTTGTAGCTGAAAATTCGAGTTCAGCTAAATTGAATTATGTACTTGATAAAATAGATTCTGAATGTAAACAGTTAAAAATCAAGTACGATTCAGTTTTATGGAATAGTATTATAGAAAATATATTGGCTTGTCCGCAAAAATCTGAAAACAGTGGAAAGGGAGAAATAACAGATATTATTTTAAGAGACAATTTGGAAATAGACTTAAATAAATCCATTAAAAATCTGTTCAAAAAATAATGATTTTTGGAAGCAGCGTTAAACAACTAATTGTTATGCGACTTTTAAGTGATTTAAAATTAAAAAAAATAAATCGCTGTATTTTAAGTTTTTTATAAAATCTTTAAAAACAAGTTGGAGCATGTTAAAAGCATGTGAATTTAAATAGGTGTTGACTAATTCAAAAGAGTAGTGTATAATTTTAATTATTCAAACTATGCGCAAAACACAGCTTTTACGAAAAGTTAGGGCTATTTTTCAATAAAAAAGGATAAATAACGAATTTTCCATATTCAAAATCTAATTTAAATAGTTTTTTATCGAAATTCTAAAAAATCGATATAAAATCTTGTTGAACTTTTATTTTTTTCATAAGACTCTATTATATTTTATCAGACATTTTAAAATACTTCAATCAAAATTATGGAAAAAATTGTTTTATTTTAGAAGACTTTTTATTTGACTTAATTTGTTAGATATTGTAAAATTAATGTGTTAAATTCTGTTAAAGGAGTTTTTAATGGCTACTTTTCAAGGAAACGACGAACTTGATTATAGAAACGATGATTTTAACGATGACAGTTCCTCAGGAGCCTCTTCGGAAAACTCGCTTGCGAATTTGCAGATAATTCGCAATCATGTCGATACGTTTATTTTAAGTATGCTTTCCAAAAACGATTGTTACGGTTATGAAATAATGAAAGAAATCGATAATCGTACTCACGGAAAATATAACTTAAAACAACCTACCCTTTACAGCTGCCTTAAACGACTTGAAAAAAAAGGCGATATTTCTTCATATTGGGGAACTATTTCCAACGGCGCTCGCAGGAGATATTATTCTTTAACAAAACAAGGTCGTGAATTTTTGGAAAGCGAACTTGAATGTTGGGAATTTGAACGAACTATCGGCGACAAACTTTTATCCGATAAGCTTATCGATTTAGAAAATTATACCGTTCCTTTTACGGAAAAAGATTTAAAACCCAAAACTAAAAGAGAAAAAACACCTAAATTTTCCGAATTCGATACAAATATTACAGAAGATAAAAATTCGGGTATTTCAGATTCATCAGATACAAACAATTTTAATGCAGATGCTGAAAAAATTTTTTCAGATAGTTATAGCGTAAAAAACAATGACGATAAAGAAATTTCGGCCATTGAAAAATATGCTTATGACGATAGCGTTCAAAATTTTGATAATCTTAAAGATTACTTGTATAAAAAAAGTCATAACGAAGAGATAAACAATAAATATTTCGAAAATGAAAATACAGATGATTATTCTTCTGAAAATTCAAGCAACGATAACTCATCGAAATATTCAAACAATTCTATTGAAGACGAATACTCGAAAGATTTGACTGAAAATGAATACTCGCAAAGCGACAATAATTATAATTCTGACAATAATTCAACTTTTCAAGAAACATTTTATGAAACTCGTAGCGAAGCTATGGCAAAAAATAATATTTTTACATATCAGGATTCGCCTGAGTATTATAAATCCGAAGAAGAAAATTTCGATGAAAATGAAGCTATGTCTCATGATATAGTTACAGAACCTATCGATGAAAATGAGATATATGAAGATAATTTGTCTAATCGTGAAAAACCTAATACCGATTATGTCGATAGATTTTTTAACGATAGCGAAAGCGAAGAAGATATTGAAGCCGAAGAACAATTGAGACGCAAACAAGAAGCTTTAAGAAATTTATATCCGGAAAATTATTCTTCGTTATATGAAGACGGCGATTATTCGTTTTCAAAAAAGAATATAAAAAAATCAGAAGAAAATAAAAATGTTGTTTCGGAAGACAATAAAAAATCAAATGAAGTTAACGAAAAACCTGCATCTTCCGAACCTAATTATTTTGCTAATCAAGGAGCTATTAAAAATAAAGAAATTCAGAATATAGCTCAATTAAGTAAATTTTATAAAACCGATAATAATAAAGAAATTTTAGAAAACATTGAATCTTCTGAAAATAATGACGGTAGCGAACTTGGATATACTTCGATGTCTGAATTAAAAATGAAACTGTATAATAAAGGTTTTAAACTCAGACCGTATTCGAAAGAAAATGTAAACAGTTATTATTCAATGAACTTTATATATGCAAATGCAATACGAAGAGACACTTCTTTAATAATGTATGCGATAATTTTTCTTGAATTATTACTTGCATATTTGTCATTCTTTTCTTTACTTCAATTAAAACTGTGGCCGTTTATAGTTGCAGCCGTTGTATTTGCAGTTATTCCGGTTTATTTCTTTATTGTTAATCATTTTGACCCTAATTTTAGAACAAGGGCAAAATTTGACTTAAAAATATCGTTAATTAACAGTATTATGGCATTTTTATGCATTGTGGCTGTTGTTGTATTATTGGGATTTTATGTATTCCATGCTGCTTTCGATGATGTTAAAACAATGATCATGCCAATATTTGTTCCGATAATATTTGCACTCGATATTCCTGTTACGGTACTTATATACAGTTTGTTGTATAAGTCAAAAAAATATCATTTATCTTAGCCAATTTCTTTCAGCTTGCCTATATCTTTAATTGCAAAAGAGGACTTAGTTATAAGTTCTCTTTTGCATTTGTTTTTTAAATTAAAGTTTTATTTTATTAACTATAATTAAAGTCATAATGATTATAAATTGTTATTTAATCAGATTATATAATAAAACTTGATATTAAATTTGCAATTTTGAAATCGAAATAAAAATTTAAAATAAACATAAAAAATTTGTGAATTTGTTTTAATGTGAATTTGTTTTAATTGGATAATATCTTTGTTTTAATAATTTATTTTTTTATTATTTTTATAAATTAATTTTTATTTAATAAATTACATTTTAATATCTTTATTAATTTATTTTATTAATTTTATTAATAAAAAAATGTAATACTAAACTAGCCTTTTAAAATAAAATACTAAATATTGATAATAAAACCGATAACGTTTGAATTAAATTTAAATATAGAATAATTTATTTTAATTTTTGAATTTACTTTTCTGTTTTATTTTTATTGATTTTCTCTCTTTCATTATTATTTGCGTCTAAATCTTCGGCTGTTTCGAACTCGGCAAGTTTGTTAAAATTTTCACTAACTTTTAATTTTTTGGTTTCTTTTTCATTTATAATATTTGATGATTTGTTTTTTTTAGATAAATTAAATTTAATCAAAATTTTATCGAATAATGATATTAATTTTTTTTCTATTTTATCTCCGAATTTCCAGATCAAAAATAAAAGTAAAATTGTAATTAATGCTATCGTTATCCAAATTGCTATTCCATGCCCTTCAAACGGTATGAGAGCCATGTTATTAGAAAATAAAACCGTTAATACTGTATTTAATGGCCTTAAAATTAGCATAATGACAAAGAATGTAGAATATTTCATGTTTGTAAGTCCTGCAAGCAAACAAAGAAAATCATCCGGGAAAAAAGGAAAAAACAACATAAATACAATCAGTAGTTTATCTCTACCTTTCATATAGTTATTATATTTTTCAAAACTCTCCTTTCCTATAATCCACTCTACAAGTTTGACTCCAAAAATCTTACCAATTGCAAAAGCAATCATTGAACCTATTATCAGGCCTATAGAAGTTAGCAAAACACCTTTCCAGAAACCAAATAAAATTCCTCCGGCAATAGTTATAATTGCCGACGGTATCGGTATTAAAGTGACTTGCGCTATTTGAAAAAGTACAAATATTATTTCTGCGGTTCCATGACTGTTATTTACAAAAAATATAAAATCATAAATATTTTCAAACTGTTTTAAAAAACCGCTGTAAATTAAAATACTATAAATTAACAGACATATAGCTATAACATACGATGTTAGTAATGAAGATCTGTAAATTGATTGACTTTTTTTGTAAATTCCTACGAAAGATATAACTAAGATTAAGTAATTAACCGAAGCTAAAACTATATTTATCCAAAGTTTAAAATAATTCCAACAAAATAATATTTCAATAGTTAAAATTATAGCAGCAATTAATGAATATGTGATTTTAAGCAAGTTTTGTTTTATCATATAAACGACCAAAAAATCAAAATAAGTTTTTAATTAAAGTAAACTTATTTCTTTTCTTGCAAGTTTATCACATCTATTGTTAAATTCGTTATCAGAATGACCTTTTACTTTAACAAAGTTTACGATATGTGAATTAACTTGTTCTAATAATAGTTTCCACAAATCGACATTTTTTATTTCATTCTTTTCCGAATTTTTCCAATTATTTTTTATCCAATCGTATATCCAATTTTTTATAAAAGGATTTATTGCATATGCTGAATCGCTATAAATAGTAACTTCGCATTTTTCTTTCAGTATTTTTAATGCTTCGATTATTGACTTTAATTCCATACGGTTATTTGTCGTATCAAGCTCTCCGCCGGATATAACTTTTTCATGTCCGTTATAAATAAGAATTGCCGCCCAGCCGCCTTTTCCCGGATTATTGGAACAAGCACCGTCAGTGTAAATTTCAACTTTTTTCATAATTGATTTTTATCTATTTATAAATTTACTTTAATTAAATTATATTAAAATATATATTTAATTTTATCATATTTTATTAGTTCTCAATAAAATAAAATTTAAATTTTTTTGTTTTATTGTTAAACAAGCTATAAAAAGAAATTAACTTGTATATTTAAAATTTTTATAATTATTTAGTAACTAATATTGTTTTATTTTCTTAAATAATTTTTTTATTACTTATTTATGTAGTAAAATACAAAAAAATAATTTATAATTTTTGAGTATTATATTTTAGAAAGTTGTTCAGAACGCTTTTTGCATAATTTCATTCCTTCTCTGATGATGTTATTTAAATTTTTTTCTCTGAAATAATTAATTGCCTGTATGGTGGTGCCGCCTTTGCTGCATACTGCTTCTGTTAAATTATCTATATTTCCTTGAAAACTTTCAAGCATTTTCACTGCGCCTTTAATTGTTTGCAAAGTAAGTAGTTTACTTTCTTCTTCACTTAAATTGCCGTCCGTTCCGCCCTCTATCATCGCTTTTGCAAATTCGAAAACATATGCGGGACCGCTTCCGCTAACAGAAGTTACAGCATCTAATTTATTCTCATTGGTTATTAAGGTTTTACCTAATTTTTCAAAAATATTTTTAACAAAGTTTTCTGATTCTTTGGAGTAATTTTCAAAACATAATGCGCTCATACCTTCATTCTTCATACAAGGAGTGTTAGGCATTATTCTGCAAACAGATTTAATTCCCGTACCGGTTCTGAGTTTTTCAATTGTGATTCCCGCCATTATAGAAATTAAATTCTTTGCTTGACAATTATTAAATTCATTAATTATACTATTAAATATTTGCGGTTTTATTGCGAATAATAGGTATTCTGAATTGTTTGCGATTTCAGAATTGGAATTGCATTTAACAAATAGTCCTTTTTCTTTAAATGCAATTAATTTATTTTCGTCTATATCGGTAACTGCGATGTTTTCGGCGGAAATAAATTTTGAAGATAAAATACCGTTAATAATAGCATTTGCCATGTTTCCTGCTCCGATAACACCTAATTTGAATTTCATTTAATCACCTTTAAAATAAATTATTTTCTTTTATTTTAACATTAAATTTTATTAACTGCAAATATTATTACGATAAAATTTGTTTTAATAAATTGAATTATATTTAATAACTTTGAACTAAAATATTTAAAGTAAATTTTTTAACAATAAACGCTTTATTTTTTTGTTAAATAAATAGATAAATTAAATATAATAAATTTTATTAAACAAACAAATTTGATAAAAATATTTCCTTTAAAAACCAAGATAAATTAGTTTAATTTAATTGAATTTAAATTAAAAAAGCTCCATTAAATTGAAGCTTTTTTGGCAGGGGAGACGCGATTCGAACACGCAACCAATGGTTTTGGAGACCACTACTCTACCGTTGAGCCACTCCCCTAAACGCCTTATTATAATATCAGATTTAATAAAAATTGTAAAGCAAAATAAAAGCGTCCGAAATATATATTTTCGGACGCAGATATAATTTTTAAAAATTATTTAATATCTATTTCCAAATCCTTAAATAAATCACCGATGGTAGCATTTCCGTCATCAGAAATCCATTTCTTAATATCTTCGTCCTTTGATTTTTTATCGGATTTACCTTCCGAAGACTTTGTTTTTCTTCCCTTCTTGCCTTTTTCCTCTTCATTTTCTGATTCATTGTCTTCAATCGGAGGTGGCAATAATTCTTTTATGCTTAATGTAATTTTATTATTTTCAAATTTAATTACAACAGCTTCTACCTCGTCTCCCACTTTTAAACCTTCATTTGCATCTTGAAGCCATTTATGAGAAATTTGAGAAACATGTACTAAACCGTCAATTCCGTCTTCAAGAGAAATAAAAGCTCCAAACGGGAAAATTCTTTCTACTTTACCTTTAACAACCGTTCCTACCGGATATTTTTCTGCTGCAAGTTCATAAGGTTTTTTCTGAAGTTGTTTATAACCTAAAGAAATTCTGTTATTTTCTCTGTCGGCTTTCAAAATAAGAAAATCGTAAGTTTCTCCGATTTTAAGAACTTCGGCAGGATCGTTTATTTTGCGCCAGGATAAATCGGATATATGTGCAAGACAGTCGAAACCGTTTACGCTTATAAAAGCGCCGAAGTTTGCAAATCTTTTAACTTTTCCTTTAACTACTATGTTCTCGGAAATACTGTCCCAAAATTCTTTTTCTTTAATTGCTTTTTCCTGGTTTTTCTTCTCTCTTTCTTCTTCAAGAATTACTTTGTGCGAACAAACAAGTCTTTTTCCTGTTTTCTTAATTTTTGTTTCTGAATTATTTTCGGATATTTCGTTTTCTTGATTATCCGATATGTTCTGAGTCTCTTGTGTATCTTCTTTTGCTTCTGCTTCTTTAGATTTTTTAGGAGGTATAACTCTTAAAGTTATAGGTTTTCCTACAAATTTTTCCAAATCGGCTTCTGCTACATAACCGAATTTTATTTGAGATGCCGGAATGAAAATCGTATAAGTTCCTTTTTTCCCGATCAAACCGCCTTTAATAGCTTTGTTCGGAACAAATGTAAATGTTTCGCCGTTAATTATATTTTCCATGGCTTTTTCATCTTCGAGCATTTTGGAATAAATTTTTTGTGATAATGCTATGTATTCCGATTTTGCACTTTTGTTTTCAATTATTACGGCGGTAATTTTATCTCCTGATTTATAGTTATCAGGATTATACTCTTCGGTATCAAGTTCGGACTTATCTATAAATCCGTCTTTTTTTACTCCGATATTAACGAAAACACCGTTTTCGTCTGCGTTTATAACGGTGGCATTGATAATTTTACCGGCCCTTAATGAAACTATTCCGGTATCATTTGCAATGACCTCCTCCATAGTCATCTCATCGTTTTCGTTTAATACTTTTGCGTTTTGAGACTCACTCATTACTTTTACAACCTCCTCAATCAACTCCGCCGGAGTTGAAGCGCCCGCAGTGATGCCGAGCATTTTAAAATTTTTTATATCGAGCGATTTTGCTTCGCTGACATTTTCAATAAAAAAAGTGTTTTTGCAAAATTTTTTGCAGATATTATATAGATTGTTTGTATTGGAACTTTTCTTTCCGCCTATTACAATTATGCAGTCGCAGGATTTTGACAACTCAATTGCTTCGGCTTGTCTTTTATTTGTAGTATAACAAATAGTATTAAAAAACTCAACTGATTTTGCTAAACTTTTTATTTTAAATAACAAATTTTGACAAAGAGTATCCGAAAAAGTTGTCTGAACGACCACGCAAATTTTTTCATGTTTTTTTATTTCATTTTTTGCATCGTCAATTTCTTTTTCGTTATCGAAAATTAATGCGTTGTTATCGCAATAACCGTTTATTCCTTTTACTTCCGGATGATTTTTTTGACCAAGTATTATGATTTCATATCCTAAATTATAATACTTATCGACTATATCATGTATTTTTTTAACGAACGGACAAGTTGCGTCTATTAAAGTGGAATTTTTGCTTAAAATTTCAAAAGTCTTTTTGTCAACGCCGTGAGACCTGATTACAACCGTGCCGTTTTTTATTTCATTTAAATTTTCAGTAAATATTACTCCTTTTTCTTTTAAGTCATTTATGACAACGGGATTATGGATAATTTCTCCAAAAGAAAATATTTTATTTTTTGACGGGATTAAAGAATAAAGTTTGTTGACTGCGTTTCTTACTCCGAAACAAAATCCGGCATTTTTTGCAATTATAATTTTAATCAAAATTACCTCTTAAGTTTTCTTTTATTTAAAATGTTTTCAACATAATCATCGGTTTTTATTCGCAAATTCAACATTTTATTGTAAATTAAATCTGTTGCCTCGTCTTTTATGTTATTTACATTTTTGTCATAATATTTTTCCAAGGAAATAGGTTTTCCTATGATAAGATAGGTTTTTTTGAAAACTCCGGTTTTCCTGTAATAAATCATGGGAACAACCGGTGCTTTGGTTTTGATGGCATAAACAGCCGCTCCTGTTTTAAAAGGAAGCAATTTTTTTGAAAGTTCTTTATTTCTTGTACCTTCGGGAAACATCATTAATTGTTTATCGTTTTTTAAAACGCTTAATATTTTTTTATGGGCACTCATATCGGGTTCGCCTCTTACAATCGGGATACAACCAATTTTTTTTAAAAAGGCGTTTCCTATTTTACTTTCAAAAGCTTCTACTTTTGTAATGACATTGAGTTCTTTTTTAAAAATTCTTCCGACAAGAACGGTAGTATCCATACCTGAATAATGATTACAAATGATAAGAGCTCGTTTATCGGTAATAAGATTTTCTTTTCCGATAATTTTTACCGGGAAAAGAAACCTTACGAATGGTGAAATAAAAATTTTCATAAAAGTAAAAAATGTCATACTGATACCTTAACAATTTAAATTTTTATTTATTTCCGATAAAAATATTTGTAATACTTCTTCAATATTCAAATCGGAGCTGTCGATAACCTTCGAATCGTCGGTAATTTTAAGCGGCGCAAGTTTTCTCGTAGAATCGTTTTTATCTCGCTGTAAAATATCTTCCAGAACCTTTTCATAAGTAATATCCGAACCTTTTTCAATAAGTTCTTTAAATCTTCTTTCTGCACGAATTTCCGGTTTTGCAGTTAAAAAAAACTTAAATTCGGCATCGGGTAAAACGAAAGAAGTTATATCCCGACCGTCCAGAACTAAATTATTTAATTTTGCTATTTTTCTTTGCAAATCGACCATTTTATTTCTTACGCAAGGAAATCGGGAAACATCGGAAGCCGCTTTTGAAATTTCATTGGTTCGTATTTTATCGCTAACATCTATTCCGTCGACAAGGGTTTTTTGTTTCCCGTCTGCATATTGAACGGAAATTCCAATACTGTTTAAAGCTTCTTCGACTTTTTTTTCGTCATTGACGGAAATGGAATCACTTAAAAGTTTGAAAGCCAAAGCTCTGTACATTGCGCCTGTATCCAAGTATAAAAAACCCAATTTTTCAGCTAAAATTTTAGCTATTGTACTTTTGCCTGCGCCTGCAGGACCGTCGATTGCTATATTAATTGTTGTTTCAGAATTTTTATTTTTCATAAGTGACCTAACCATTAGTATTATAAAATATTTTTTATTAAAAAGCAATATATAAGAATACACAATATAAAAATTTATATTAATTTCTAAATATTTATTGTTTTTTAATAAATGAAAAAATTATTTTTGATTTTCGATGTTTAAAAAAATTTAAGCTTTATTATAATATTTAAACTGTTTTGGATGCGGCTCTACCTGCGGCAAAACCTGTCGATAATGCAATTTGCAAGTTAAATCCGCCTGTTAAGGCATCAACATCTATTATTTCGCCGCAAAAATACAAATTTTTTATTATCTTGCTTTCCATTGTTTTAGGATTAATTTCATTGACGGCAATGCCACCGGATGTAATTATTCCCGTATCAATAGGTGCAAGAGATTTTATTTGGAATTTTAAGCCTTTTATCGCATTTATTATTTTAATTCTTTCGGCTTTGGTAATTTCGTTTATTTTTCTGTTTTCGTCGATATTTGCATTATCTGCAATTATAGGAGCAAGCGCTTTCGGAGACAGATTATATAAAACATACTTTAAATTTTTATTTTTGTTGCCGTCAAATTCTCTGATTAATCTCATATCTAGTTTTTCATAACTCAATGCGGGTTTTAAATCGATTTCTACATAGTGGTTTTTTAAATCGATTTTATTGATTTTACTGCTTAAACTTAAAACCGCAGGGCCGCTTATTCCGTCTTCTGTAAACAACATTTCACCGAATTCTTTTTCAATGGTTTTTCCGTCGGAATTTTTTAACGATACTGTTACATTTTTCAACGATAATCCCTGAGTATTATATTTTTTTGGATAATTTAAAATAATAGCTACTAATGCGGCTTTTAAAGGTATTATTTTATGACCTGCTTTTATGGCAAATTTATAACCGTCTCCCGTGCTTCCTGTTTGAGGATAACTTTTACCTCCGGTTGCGATTATAACTTTATCCTCCGGAGCTATTTTTATGATTTGTTTATCTGTTATTATTTCTTTTATAGTATTATTTGAAAATACGATATCGGTTACTTTTTCGCCAAGGTGCAATTTAACATTATTTTCGGCTATTTTTTCAGAAAATATTTTGATAATATCCGAAGATTTATCGCTTTCAGGAAAAACACGGTTGCCTCTTTCGGTTTTTAATTTAAGTCCTGAATTTTCAAAAAACTCAATTGTGCTTTTGCAATTAAAAGATTTATAAGATGATGTTAAGAATTTAGGATTAGTTACTATATTTTCGAAAAAAGTTTCATCACTGCAATTATTTGTGATATTACATCTTCCTTTACCGGTAATATAAATTTTTTTGCCTATTTTTTCATTTTTATCAATTAAGATTATTTCGTTATTTTTATCTGACGCACAGGCTGCCGCTAAACCGGCGGCGCCTGCACCTATTATGATTATTTTCATTTTTTCAATTTAAGATTATCCTTTAAATATTTTAGAGCTTTTATATCGTTGAAATTTATTTTTATCGGCGAAATGGTAATGTATTTTTCATCAAAATATTCAGCGTCTGTTTTATATAAGTTTTTATCCGATTTTAATGTATACCCTTTTAAATAATATCCTTCTCCTTCGATATATTCATACCAATCTTTATATTGTCTGTGGCCTGTTTCTGTTATTACTATATCTTTCGGGTTTTCGGGGATATTTATATTTAGTATAAAATCGTTATTAAATATAGCTTTATATAAAAAATCGAAATTATTTAAAATAAAATCGGCGGAATAGTTAAAGTTTTTACCTTCCTGAGATACCGCAATACTTTTTATTCCTAAAATTGCCCCCTCTATTGCGGCATTAACGGTTCCTGAATATAACACATCTGTTCCGATGTTCGGACTGTCGTTTATTCCCGATATTATAAAATCGGGTTTGTCTTTCATTATTATATCTATTCCGAATTTTACGCAATCGATCGGAGTGCCTTTTACCGCATAAGCTCTATATTTTTCGGACAAATTGACTTCGACATAATTTACCGGTATTTTAAATGACATAGTGTGACTGGAATTAGATGCTTGCATTTCAGGCGCAATTACAACTACATGATTAAAGTCGCTCAGCTTGTCGGCAAGTAAACGAATTCCTTGCGATAATATACCGTCATCGTTAACTAATAAAATTTTCATTTGAAAATAATCCTCAATGCTTTTATTTGAGTATTATTTTTTAAAGTTAAAAATATAATACTTTGTTTTTGTTAAAATTTTATATATAATTTTAATTGCTCTATAAAATTTATTTATATTTAATGTTCATATTTTATATTTAATCATAAATTAACTTTATTAATTAAATATTTTTTTAAAAATTTAAACGTTAATAAAAAAATCCGCATTCAGCGGATATTTTTTATACCGGATGAACTTTATTTTTAATATCTCCGAATTGAGAATCGAGTCCGTATTTTTGAGCTTGTCTGTTTTTGAAAAACTTTAACGCTACCTGTGGGAAAAGCGCATATGTTAATACATCTTCTTCCTGTTCTATATATTCTTTAATTTCTGCTTTATATTTTTCAAGTTCAGGTTCTATCAAGTCGGCAGGACGAACAGTAATCGGTTTTTCGTCTCCGATAATTTTCTTGACCACTTCGGGATTGGGAGCTGACGGAAGTTTTCCGTATTCGCCTTTTAGTATTCCCTTTGTTCCCTCGTTAACCATTTTATATCTTTCGCCGCTAATTACATTTAACACCGCTTGAGTGCCGACAATCTGACTTGTAGGAGTTACCAAAGGTATATATCCCAAATCTTTTCTTACTGCCGGTACCTCTTTTAATACAGCGTCTAATTTATCGATAGCATTTGCTTCTTTTAATTGTCCTATAAGATTAGACAGCATTCCGCCTGGAACCTGATAAATTAATGCGTTAACATTTACGGAAAGTACTTTGTCGCTTAAATATCCGTCTTTTTTAAGTCTTTCGGCAACCTTTTTAAAATGCTCTGAAATTACATTAAGTTTTTCAAGGTCAAGACCTGTATCGTATTGTGTTCCTTTTAATGTAGCAACAAGAGATTCTGTGGCAGGCTGACTTGTTCCGTTTCCTAAAGGAGAAAGAGCTGTGTCAACGATATCTGCACCTGCCTCAATCGCTTTAAGATTTGTCATATCTCCTACACCCGAAGTGTTATGAGTGTGAATATGTATCGGAATTTTAACTGCTTTTTTAAGAGCAGTTACAAGATTATATGCTTCGTACGGTAAAAGAAGATTAGCCATATCCTTTACACATATAATATCTGCTCCCATACTTTCCATATCTTTTGCAAGTTTGGTGAAATACTCAATATTATGTATAGGGCTTGTTGTATAACTTATTGCCGTTTCGCATACGCCGCCATATTTTTTTGTGCATTTTACAGCCTGTTCAAGATTCCTTATATCGTTTAATGCGTCAAATATTCTGATAATGTCGATTCCGTTTTCAATGGATTTTTTAACAAAAGCATCAACTACATCGTCTGCATAATGCTTATATCCCAGAATATTTTGCCCTCTGAATAACATTTGAAGCTTTGTATTAGGCATCGCTTTTTTTAACTGACGAAGTCTGTCCCATGGATCTTCATTTAAAAATCTTATGCAAGCATCAAAAGTAGCTCCGCCCCAACATTCTACCGAATGGTAACCTATTTTGTCTATTTTATCACAAATAGGAAGCATTTCATCAAGTTTCATTCTTGTTGCGGCCTGAGATTGATGAGCATCTCTTAATATTGTTTCAGTAATCTTTACCATAGTTATTCCTCCGGTATGCCTGATTATAATTAATGTTAAACTTTAATAATTATATTTTTATATATTTATATATTTATGAATTATTAATTTAGTTCAATAAAAATCCGGAATTTGCCATTGACAGAAGTATGCCTGCGGCAACCGCCGATCCTATAACGCCTGCGACATTGGGTCCCATAGCATGCATGAGAAGATAATTGTTCGGATCTTCTTTCCGACCTACATCTTGCGCAACCCGGGCAGCCATAGGCACCGCAGAAACTCCTGCCGCTCCGATTAAAGGATTTACCTGACCTTTTGTCAATTTGTACATAACCTTTCCAAGCAGCACGCCTGAAGCTGTTCCTATAGAGAAAGCAATAACTCCGAGTAAAATAATTTTTAATGTATCCCATTGCAGGAACTGATTTGCATATGCCTTACTGCCTACCGTAACTCCGAGTAAAATAGTTATTATATTAAGCAATTCATTTGAGGCGCATTTTGTAAGACGAGGAACGACATTCGACTCTTTCATTAAATTACCTAACATAAGCATACCGATAAGAGGTAAAGCCGAAGGCAATATAAATGCGCATACACCGGTTACAAGAAGAGGAAAAATTAATTTTTCCGTTCTTGAAACCTCTCTTAACTGTTTCATTCTTACCAACCTTTCTTTTTTAGTAGTAAGAAGTTTCATTATCGGTGGCTGAATTACAGGTACCAAAGCCATATACGAGTAGGCTGCAATCGAGATAGGACCTAATAAATGAGGAGCAAGCCTTGAAGTAAGATATATTGCAGTAGGCCCGTCAGCGCCACCTATGATACCAATTGAAGCTGCTTCCCAATCTGTAAAGCCTAATAAAACAGCTCC
The DNA here is from genome assembly GCA_944342015.1 of uncultured Clostridia bacterium. Classification (GTDB taxonomy): domain Bacteria; phylum Bacillota; class Clostridia; order Christensenellales; family CALVMC01; genus CALVMC01. Next base: position 234,948 of record CALVMC010000001.1, on the reverse strand, counting down.
TATAAAGGTTATAAATATGGCTGCCTGAGCTGCGGCACCTAATAATAAACTTTTGGGATTTGCTATTAGCGGACCGAAATCAGTCATTGCACCGATTCCCAAGAAAATCAACGGAGGGAAAATTACCCATTCTACGCCTTTGTAGAGATAATAAAACAAACCGCCGATATTTCCGTCAACGGGCTCCTGATACAATACTTCGTAAGCTCCGGGAATGTTTATAATAAACATACCGAATGCGATAGATAAAAGCAAATTAGGTTCATATTTTTTAGCGATTGCGAGATAAACCAAAAAACAAGCGATAGCCATCATAATTAGCTGCTTTACTGTTTCAAGATTAAAATCGTAAAAGCCTGTACCTTTAAGAAGGTCTAATATAGCGTCCCAAACGCTACCGCCTTCTGTAGTTAAGAATAACGACATAGAACCACCTTATTTATTACTTAATATAAGCTAAAATATCGCCTGTATTTACATTTGCGCCTTTTGATACAACTACGGTAACAAAACCGTCTTTGGGTGCTGAAATGTTATTTTCCATTTTCATAGCTTCCATAACAAGAATAGGATCGCCGGTTTTAACATTCTTGTTATCGGCTGTTATAGAAAGAATTACTCCGGGCATCGGAGCTTTTACCGGTTCGCCTTCGCCCGAAACTGCTTTTGCGGGAGCCGGAGCCGGAGCAGGAACTTTAACTTCGGTTTTAGAAAGGGCTTCGCTGCTTTGAGCGTTAGTGGAACTTCCGAGTTCTTCTACTTCAACGATGTAATTTTTTCCGTCAACAGTGATGTTAAATTTACGCATATTTTCCTCCATTATTTAACTCTTTTGATACTTCTGACTTTAAAAGGAACTTCGCTTGCAGAAATATTTTCATCCGTAACATCGGTTCCGTTTTCAGTGGCAATAATTGTATAAATTGCAGAAGTTATAACTGCTATAATTTCGGGAGTTATATCTTCGTTGTTTTTCTTTTTAAACGATTTTTTGATTTTGTTTGTTAATTTAGAATAATCTACTCTGTTTGCGTATTCTACAAGTTTAATTACGAAAATTATAATTGCAAGAATGATAAAAACAACCAAGAGACCTATTACGCAAACAATTAAACTATTTAAGAATCTGTCTAACATATTAAACTCCTAAAAGCATCATCAAAGCCTGTGCAATATATGGACGCACGGAAGACGGCTCAATGATATTGTCAATAAAACCTTCTTTTGCTTTTTCGAAAGGATTAGCAAAAGTCTTGTTATATTCTGAAATTAATTTTTTTCTTAATTCCAACGAGTTGCCTTTATTTTTTAAGTCATCTTCAAAATACATGTTTATAGCGGTTTCCGAAGCAATGGGAGAAATTATACTGTCTGAAAAAGCCAATACAAAATCAAAACCGATGTTTTTACTGACAAAAGCCGAATAAGAAAAACCTATTGCTTTATTGCAAATTACCGAAATTTTAGGCATTGTACTTTTAGCTATGGTTTTCAATAAATTGGAAGAAAGACCGGCGGCGAAAGCTTTTTCATCTTCTACCGTAAAGTCCACATTGTCGCTGTCCACAAAGGAAATCAAAGGTAATGAAAATTTATCCGCAATTTCAACAAATCTTTTTAATTTATACAAATCTTGAAGAGTAAGTTTATTTTGATTTGTGTCAACTGCCATAAAACAAGCGGTAAATCCGTTAATACTGCCAAAGCCGCAATGAACTTCATTTCCGAAGCCGTCTTTATACATCAGACATTTTCCGTTATCAAAAACAGCCTCAGCGGTTTTGTTAGGATTATGATTTTTGTTTAAAGCTGCAACTACTCTATTGGGGTCGTCATCGTTATCTATTTGAGCGTTTTCGGTTATCGAAAGAAGATTAATCAGTAAACTCTTTAAATCGCTTGCGGATTTATATACGAAATCCGCAAATCCCGTTTCAGTATTGAAAGAGCAACCGAACAAATCGGAAAATTTATCGCTGCCTTTTGCCAATTTCATAGGAGCGTTTAAGGCTGAAACCGCTTTATCTGAGATTATAACAAAATCAAAAATACCGGAAAGAACCTTCATCAGTCCTATATTATTTCCTTTAATTATACAGACAGTAGGAATTTCGGTATCAACGGATAACTCTTTGATGAGAAAAGAGTAAGCTTCAATAGCTTTTACGTCTTCATCGATTCTGAAACCCGAGCAATCCATTATACCTAAAAACGGTGTTCCGCTTTGTTTGGCTCTGTTCAAAGTTTTAATAATTTTTTTAGCTTGGTTGCCTCCGAAACCGCCTTTAAGAACCTCGCTGTTTTGAGCAAAGAAATTAACGGGTATTTCGTTAATTAACGCATAGCCTGTAACCACTCCTTCGCCAAAAGCCGTTCCTTCGCCTAAAAAAGAACCTCCGTTTAAAAAAACATCGGTTTCGACAAAGCTATCACTGTCGAAAAGGGTTTTGATGAATTTTCTGATTTCGGTTGAAGTTTTTAAAATTTTATCGGTGTTTTCCTTTAAAATATCGCTCATATAAATCCTCCGCATTAAAACTGGATAAAAGCCAAACTAAACTATTAACATTTTATATGAAACGGATATTTTCTGCAAGCAAATGGACGGCTTTTTGAGAAAAATGTTATAAAATTAACAATCTTTCCCCTTTTTAATTTTTCGAGAATTACAACAAAGCTTGTAAAATATAATACTAAATAATTTTTTCCGATTTTAAGATGTTATAAAGCATATTTAAAGGAAGGCCTACTACGGTATAATAATCTCCGTAAATTTTTTTAATAAATTTAGCACCGGCGCCTTGAATCGAATAAGATCCTGCTTTATCTTTTGGATCATTACTTTTAACATAATTTATAATTTCATCATCGGAAATTTTATCGAAATATACTTTGCATTTTGAATATTTATTATAAATTTTTGTTTTACCGTCTTTGTAGATAATTACCGTGAGTCCGGTGTAAACATAATGACTTTTGCCGCTTAAATTTTTTAAAGTTATAATGCTTTCGGTATCTGTTTTAGGTTTTGTCAAAGTTTTTCCTTTATATGAAACAATTGTATCCGAACCTATAACTACCCTGTCCCCGTTAGTTTTATTGTATACATTTTCAGCTTTAATCAACGACAATTTTTTTACTAAAATACTTTTATTTTTGCAATCAAAATTTTCTTCCGTATCTGACGGAATTATATCGAAAACCAAACCTAATAAATTCATTAATTGCTTTCTTCTGGGCGAAGATGAAGCTAAAATAATTTTCATAAATTTTTAAGATAATATATTTCTTCGTTTGATAAATGTCTGCTTTGTCCTCTTCCTAAACCGCCGAGTCTTAAATCTCCGATAGCTATGCGTTTTAGGAAAACCACTTCTTTGTTAATTGCTTCAAACATTTTTCTTATTTCTCTGTTTTTTCCTTCATATATAGTTATTTGTAATTTTGTTATACCGTCTTTGAATTCAATTTTTTTGATAAGGGCTTTATGAGTAATAAGTCCTTCTTCTATTTCAATTCCTTTGCGAAGTTTGGCAAGTTCGCTTTCTGTGGGCTCTCCTTCCACTTTGACTGAATATGTCTTGGGAATTTCGTTTTTCGGATGAGTAAGTTTGTATGCCAAATCTCCGTCGTTAGTAAAAAGCAAAAGACCTTCGCTGTCATAATCCAGTCTTCCGACAGGAAAAAGTCTTTTGCCGTTAAAAGAATTCAAATAATCGTAAACGGTTTTTCTGCCTCTATCATCTTTTGCCGTAGTCAAGCATCCTTTGGGTTTATTAAGCATAATATATTCAGTTTTCTTTGGAGGCTCAACTTTAATTCCGTCAACAGTAACTGTGTCGTTCTCCAAATTTACATCTTCCGAAAGAGATAAAATCTTTTTACCGTTTATTTTTACTTTACCGTCGATTACGTATTTTTCGCAACCTCGCCTTGACGCTATTCCGCATAGGGCAAGATATTTATTAATTCTCATTAGTTCCTCATTTCAATTTCAATTAAGCAATGTTCTGAAATTGATCCATTAATTCTTTTTCGTTTACATCATTTATGGTAACTAAATTTTCTTCCGAAATCAACTGATTTTTAATATAAACTTTTATTTTACCTACCTTATCTCCGGATTTAAGTGGAGCTTTTAATGTTTTATCGTACTCGTATACATATTTAACATTTTTAAATTCACTTTCCGACATCGGATACATTATATCGTTTTGAACTGTTATTTCATGATATTCTCTGTTAGAGCCGGCAATTTTAATTTGTCCCGCAACATCGCCTTTTGAAATTAATCGTCTGGTCGGAAATTCTTTAAAAGCATTTTCCATATATCTTTTGCTGTCCGAGAACATATCAGGATGATTTAATACCACGCATATTATCTCGCTGTCTCTGCGCTTTGCTGCGCTAACAAGACATCTTCCTGCATCCTTGGTATAACCTGTTTTGACGCCTATTCCTCCTTCGAATTCATTTAGAATTTTATTTTTGTTTTTAAGATATCTGTATTTATTTTCAGTTTCGGAATTATCGAATTTCTCATAAGGTATTTTGAAATTTTTTGTTCCGACTATTTCTCTGAAATCGTCTTTTGTGTATGCATACTTTGTTATCATTGCAAGATCAAAGGACGAAGTATAATGATTTTCGTTATGCAGACCGTTAGGATTTTCAAAATGAGTATTTTTTAAACCCAACTCGGCAACCTTTGCATTCATCAGATTTACAAATTCCTCCACGGAACCTCCCACATTTATTGCAATTGCGATTGAGGCGTCGTTTCCCGATTGCAACATTAAACCGTAAAGTAATTCTCTTAAAGTTAGCAATTCTCCTTCTTTAAGATAAATCGATGAGCCTTCTATTCCTACGGCTTCTTTTGGAATTTTAACACAGCTGTCTAAATTTCCTTTTTCTATTGCTATAAGAGCCGTCATTATTTTAGTAGTACTTGCCATAGGGAGTCTTTCGTCTTTATTGTTTTCATAAAGAATTCTTCCCGTCCTGCTGTCGATTACTATTGCTGAACTTCCCGATGCCGCATAAGTACAACTGCAAGATAAAAAATATGAAAGCAAAAGCCATAAAATTGATATAATCAAAACCATAACGGTTAAAGGCATTATGAATTTTATTTTTCTTTTTTCATAAGATTTACAGAAGCATTTATTAAATCCGTCCATTTATTTTCCTCCATATTTTTTTCCATTCTTACAATCTTATGATTTCCCGCATAAGATATTAAAAATCCCAAAGGCGTTATGCTTACTCCTGCTCCGCCTCCTCCGGCATAGGGAAATTGTTCTTTTTTACTCTGATTTTCAGAATACTCGGCACCGCCTGCCAAAAAACCTAACGTTACTTTTGTTATCGGAACTATTACCGCATTATCAGAAGATATTATGGGTTTACCGATTATGACATCAGTATCCGATAAAGTTTTTAAATTAGTTAATATTGTGTCAAGTAAACTGTCAATTGTGTTTGACATTGTTTGCACCTCTTTTAATTAAATTCAAAAATAGTATGCGCAATATAATAATTAATATTGAAAATGTGGATTTTTTTATCGATAAAGAAAAATTAAATTTAAATTCATCGTTATTGAAGCCGGGAATAATTTTATTGTTATATTCCTTTATTTTAATAAAAGGAATGATTTCTGAATCGAGTAAAGAGTTTATTGCATTAAATAAACCGCATAATATTGCAGTATTAAACGCATCGTCTTTTTTTCCGTATACGATATCGAGATTTACCTTTTCTATTGAAATTTTAGGAAGATAGAATTTATTTTTCTTATTTTTAGAATTTATTTTATTGTTTTTATTTTTTTTATAATAAAAAGATTTTATATTTCCCGAATTGATTTTATAATAGAAATTATTATCGTTTATAAATATAAAAATTTTAAACAACAGTAAATTATTATAAAGAACTAAATTCAATACAAATTTATTTTCTTCATTATTAAATGTTATCTGCAAATCCAAATTAATATAAAATAAAGCAAAAATAAAAGCAAAAAAATAAACCATAATAATATTTTTTATCTCGGTTTATTTTTTATGTATTTTATATTAAATTTTGATAACTAATTAAATTTATTCGATAATTTCAAACTTTTCGTCACCGAAACTCTCCATAAATTCTTCTTCCGATTCGTTGATTTTATTTTGCAACTCTTTATTTTCTATTTCTTTTTCTATGGGAGTTTTGTTATCGTTTTCCGAATTCTTATTTTGTTCGCTATCTGTATTGTCTGTTGAAAAATCGTCGTTCGGAACGTTAACTTCTCTGTACAAACTGTCAGTCATTTTATTATATGAAAGATCAAGTATTCTGATTTTTTCGTATAATTCTTCTTTATCAGGCAAATCGTCCAAAGAATTTATGTTAAATCTTTTTAAGAATTCTTCGGTCGTTCCGTAGAGCGCAGGTCGTCCTACCGTATCTTTTCTTCCTACCAAGGTTATTAAATTAAGTTTGGAAAGCATGGTAATAGGATAATCGGAATCGACTCCTCTTATCTCTTCTATTTCCGAACGAGTTATTGGCTGTTTGTAAGCTATAATAGCAAGAGTTTCAAGAAGTTTTCCCGAAAGCTCTTTTTCTCTTAACGGAGTAAGAACGGTTAACACTTCTTCGCCGTAATCTGCATTTGTCGAAAATTGAACTTTATCGTTAAAAGTTAAAAGTCTGATACCGGATTTTCCCGAATACTTTTCTTTAAGCTCGGAAATTGCCATCTGAACTTCTTCGTATGTAATGTCATCGATTCTGTCGGAAATATCTTTTTTACTTATGCTTTTACCGGAAGCAAAAATAATTGCTTCAACTATATTGGTTACATTATTCAAATTCTGTTTCCTCCCCTTCTTCGTTATTGAGAGCCTCTTCGTCTTTAATTTCTATTATTATGTCTTCAAAAGAATTGCTTTGAGCGCATTGAATTGCCTGTCTTTTTAACAGTTCGAGTAATGCTAAAAAAGTGTTGATAATTTCAAGTTTGCTGTAATCGTCTTTAAAAAGAGAAAAGAAAGATATTTTTTTACCTTCTCTCACCATATCGCCGATATATTTAATCTGATGAGCTACCGTAAATCTTTCTTTAATAATTTTTTTAGGTTCCTCAGGTCTGCTCTGATGATCGAGTTTATGTAATAAATTAGCAAAAGCATCTAAAAGCTTTTCCATATCGAAATCTTTTGCTACGACTCTGCAATCGCTTTCTGAATACTGAGATTCACGGTAAAATTTATTTATTTCTTCTTTTTCTTTCAATTTTTCAGAGGCTTCTTTGTAAAGAGCAAATTCCTTTAATCTTCTTTCGAGATCTCCTTCCAAATCTTCTTCCTCTATTATTTCTTCGTCTTTGGGTAAAAGCCATTTAGATTTGATTTCAAGTAAAGTAGACGCCATTTCTATAAAGTCGCTTACCATATCCATATCCAGAACGGTATCGAGATTTTTTAAACATTCGAAATACTGTTCGATAATAACGGTAACAAAAATTTCTTTTATTTCTATTTTTGCGCCGTTAGTTTTTATGAGATGCAAAAGCAAATCCAAAGGTCCTTCGAAGTTTTCTAATTTAACAGGAATATTATAACTATGCCTTTCAAATACATTATCTGCCATTTTAACCTCTATACAAAACTAAGACCGAAAACTAAACTTATCAATTTTAAAATTCCGTTTCTTATAAGATTTAAAAACATTGAAATAATATCGAGATAAGGTACAAAGGAACCGATTATAAGTAAGCCCAATAAAACATATATTCCGTATCGTCTCATAAAAACGCAATACGGATTATCGTACCTTGTAAAGCTTTCAACAATTCTGAACCCATCCAACGGAAATATCGGCAATAAATTAAAAGCAATAAGCGAAATATTCAAAACAATGCTTATTAAAAAGAATTGCTCAAAAAAGAATACTACATAATACGCAAAAGTTTGTTCAACGACACCTCCTGCCATGCTTACCGAAAATAATACCAAAGTAAGAAGGCCTGCGCTTATAAATGTAAGAATGAGATTGGTAACAACCCCTGCGATAGCAACTAAAAAAACTCCTTTTCTGTAATTTCTGAAATTAGAGGGATTTACAGGAACAGGTTTTGCCCAACCTATTCCCACTATAACAAACATTAAAATGCCGAAAACATCAAAATGTTTCATGGGATTTAAAGTAAGTCTGCCTTCATATTTTGCAGTCATATCACCGCATTTATAAGCAATAAAGCCGTGTGCTGCCTCATGAAAGCCAATAGCGATAATTATCGCAAATACGAGAGCGATAGCGACCAAAAACTTTTCTAAAATTCCATCGACATAGATTATATAATTCAGCATTTAAATTTTACCATTGTTAATATTATTTTAACCAATCAGGAGTTTTATCGTTCCGTACAAGATCTTCATATGATTGAGGGTTCACAATATAATCTGCAAATTTTTCATTCACAAGGACAACGGGCGGGATGAGATTTCTGTTATAATTGCTCGCCATAGAATAGTTGTAAGCTCCCGTAGAAAGGACGGCAATTATATCTCCGCTTTCGGTGTTTTTGGGCAATTTAATATTTTCGGCAATCAAATCCCCGCTTTCACAACATTTGCCCGCAATCGTGACAGTATCGTCGGCTTTCATATCTGCTTTTGAAGCGTTGACTATTTCATATTTTGATTTATAAAGAGCGTATCTCGGATTATCAAACATTCCCCCGTCGATACAAACATATTTTCTTACATCTTTGATATTCTTTATTGTTCCTGCTGTATAAAGTGTTAAGCCCGATTCTCCGACAATTGCTCTTCCCGGCTCTATCATTAAAAATGGTTTTTCGATACCTTTTCTATCCACAGCTTCGGATAAACTCTTCGCTATATGGGAAACATATCCGCAATAATCATCGCATGTGAATTTAGGGTCTTCATCTGTATAATATATGCCGAAACCGCCTCCGAAATTAAGTTCGTTGATTTTTATATTTTCAACATTGCATTTTTTGACAAAGTCGGTTACTGTATCTATTGCGGCAGTAAAAGCATTTTTATCGAATATCTGCGAGCCGATATGACAATGCAAGCCGTTAAATTTTATATGTTTTAGTTTTAATATATTTTTTATTCCTGTCAGTGCGTCGCCGTTTGAAATTAACAGACCGAATTTCGAATCGATTTTTGCCGTCTGAACATAGTGATGCGTGTGGGCTTCGACTCCGGGATTTATTCTGATTAATACATTTTGTTTTTTATTTAATTTCGAACAAACATTTTCAAGAAGGTCCATTTCGTGCAAACTGTCGACTACTACGGTTCCTATATTGTTTTTGACTGCATAGACCAATTCTTCTTCCGATTTATTGTTGCCGTGAAAATACATTTTCGAAGTATCGAAACCGGCTTTTATGGCAGTATAAATTTCTCCGCCCGAAACAACGTCCGCATATAAGCCTTCGGAGGAAATTATTTTATAAATCGCCTCCGTGCAAAAAGCTTTTGAAGCGTATGCTACTCCGCCGTTTCCGTATTCCTTTTCCATAGTACTTTTAAAAGCAGAAGCAATTTTTCTTATATTTACTTCATCAAAAACATATAGAGGAGTTCCGAATTTTTTTGCAAGTTCCACACAATCGTGATTACAGATTTCCAAATGTTTTTTTTCATTGATTTTTAATGTTTCTCTGAAATTCATCTTTTCACCGTTCATCATTGTTTTTAATAAAGTTTAACAAAATTAAATATTTAAGTCAAATATAATTATATAAAAAAGGGATAACGGAATTTTGACCGTAATCCCTATTGAGTATTTTAAATAAATTGCTTAATTATAATACTATTTATTGATTATATTCCAATTATCTAAAATTCTTTTTAAAATGTCCCCAAAACTTTCTTTTTCTATCGATGTTTTTGCGACTAATTCTATACTGCAAATTTCAACGTCATCGTTATAAATTACGGCTTTTCCTATTAACTGCCCTTCAACAATGGGTGCAGTTAATGTTTCAGGCAGTTCAAAATTAATTTTAATATTTTTGAATTCTCCTTTTTCGCCAAAAACATAAACATCGTTTTTAGGTCCGATAGTTATCTTTTCATCTTTGCCTCTGTTGACGACAATATTATTTTCAATTAAATCGTCGCCTTTTAAAAGCAACTTATTTTCATATTTTCCAAAAGCATAATTAAATAAAGTGCTTACATCAAAAAACCTGTCTTTACTTGTAGGTGCCCCTATAACGGTGGAAACTATTCGCATATTGTTTCTGCTTGCCGAAGCCGAAAGACAGAACATAGCGTCATTTGTAAAACCTGTTTTACCGCTATCGCATCCTTTATAAAATCTTATCAACTTATTTGTATTTGCAAGTTCCGTAACCCTTCCGCTCGGATGAGTAAAATCTTCGAGCCAAATCTTAGAATAATTATAATATTCTTTATGTTTTAAAAGCTCTCTCGTCATTAAAGAAACATCTTTGGCGCAGCTATATTGACCATCTGCGGGTAAACCAGTTGCATTTACAAACATTGTATTATTCATTCCGAGCAATTCCGCCTTCTCGTTCATTTTAGAAACGAATTCTTCTTCCGAACCTGCTATTTCCTCAGCCAAAGCCACGCTTGCGTCATTTGCGGAAACAACAATTACTCCTTTTAATAAATCCGTCACTTTATATTTACTTCCGGCATCCAGAAACAACTGAGAGCCGCCCATTCCCGCAGCATTATCGCTTATAACTATTTCCTTATCGAATGACAACAAACCCTCGTCTATGGCTTCAAAGGCAAGAAGAGCCGTCATAATCTTTACCATACTTGCTATCTGTTTTCTTTCCTCGGCATTTTTTTCATAAATAACAGTACCCGTATGATATTCTACAACATAAGCGGAAGGCGCCGAAATGTTAAATTCTTTTGCAGCCTCTTTTAAATCATTAGAATATTCCAAATTTACTACATTATTTTCTTTTTCTTTAACATTATAAACCGCAGAAAATCCGCAGGTTAAAATTACCGTTAAACTTATTACAGAAACCAATAACAATATAAATATTTTTTTCATAATGCCTCCTCTTTCGTAAATAGTTTCTGTATTTTTTTTGTTATTATACTTTTTAAAAATTGATTACTTTTAAACGGAATAAAATAAAATTACAATAACCCAGGCAAACAATATCGTATAAAGAAAAATAATACCCAGATCGATAAGATAAAATTTTAATAATTTTAATAAATTTTTCTTGAAACAAATTTTACTTATCGTAAAATTCCGCAAACTTGCGCATTGACACGAATTTATCAAATTCAAAACAGACAAATACAAGATTATGATTGAAAAGACATATAACGGTATAAGTATAAAAATTATCGTCACAAAACCCATTACGCCTAAAATCTGAGGATAAATTACCATGGTCAATCCCAGTTTGTAAGAATAAATAAAAGTAATAAGCGTCGATAAATATAAAGTTATTTTATTAAAACTGCTGATTAAAATAATTAAGTAACCTATTAAAAAAGTTATTGCAAACTCGAAAAATACCGAAAAATACCTGTAATCGTATAATAAAATCAAGTTGTTTTTATTGTTATTAAAAATACCGGCTCCCGATATGCTCAGTCCTAAAATTATTCCGCTTAAAAAAAATATTAAAAATATCAAACAACCGTACAAATTGTTTTTGATAAATATTTTAGAAATATCAAAAAATCTTGACAAATAACTTTTTAATTTCATATTTTATTATATGAAATTAAATAACAAATGTTAAAAAAACAAAAAAGTATTTTAATTTTTAACTTAATTTATAATAATTAATTTTAATCAAATATAAAATTTTAATTTTTCTATGGTATTAAATATAAAATGTTTGTTTGTAGGCTTGCCTTTATCCGGGTCTATACTCTCCCCGAACTGCCCATATAAAATATCGGAATCGCCTTCCTGAAAAGTCACCGATATTAAATACTGAATATCTTTTTCTATGGTATTCGGTTTTGTGCCGTATTTTTCCGCCAATTTAATATATCCGTTATTATTCAGTGGAGTAATATCGCTATCACAACCCATTTTAATTATATCTTTAAGATAACGAAAACCCCTTTTTTTATTATTAAAACCTAATGATAATAAATAATTTTTTATAATTTCTTCCAACATATTAAATACCCTTTATTAATATTAACACTTTTTAATAAGAGTATTTTATAATATTTTGTAATATTTTTAACTAATTGCCTATCATCCAGTCGATATACATTCCGTAACCTTTTGACGGATCGCTTATAAATACATGGCTTACGGCACCTATAATTTTTCCGTCCTGTATTATAGGACTACCGCTCATTCCCTGTACTATACCGCCCGTTTTTTCCAATAATCGCTTATCGGTAACATTTATAACCATACCTTTCTCGTCAGGTAAATCCTGTTTGTTTGCTTTTACTATATCTATATCGTAAAATTGTGGAGTTTCTCCGTATATAGTCGTATATATTTGCGCCTTTCCGTTTTTTACCGCAAACCTATTCCCTAAATCAATTTTTTCCATATCTGAATGATCTGCATTATAAAACCCGAATATGCCGTATTCGGAATTTTTATCTATATTTCCTATCGGAGAATCGAATCTGTTAAATACGCCTTTAAGCTCGCCCGGCTTTCCTCTTTCGCTTTTAACGCTACCTATTACATTGCAGTTATATATATTTCCTGTTGCATTAGAAAGCATTGTGCTGCTCCCGTCTGAAATCTGATGTCCTAATGCTCCGTATCTTCCGTCGTCGGGATTTATAAAAGTTAATGTTCCTACGCCTGAAACACAGTTCTGAATACTTATACCAAGCTTCTTGCTTTTAGTCAAAGCATCTTGTACCGGTTTTATGACGACTTCGGATATCCCGTTTTTTTGTTTCAATGTAAGTTTTACGCTATCTTTGCAGTTGTTAAGTATTTTTGAAATATCTTCTGCGGTGCAAATATCAAAACCGTCAATTTTCAATAAAACATCACCCGCATTTATTCCGCATCCTTTACATGGAGATTCCAATCCGTAATCTGTAATAACGTCAACTATACCCGATATTATTACTCCGTTATTGCCCAAAGTTATACCTAAAGGTTTTCCGCCAAGATAAACATAATTATTTTCAACCAAATCGGCTTTTATAGATTTTATGGTAAATAAGTTTAAAAATTTATAATTTAAAGAAATTTCATCCGAGTCAATATTTTTTTCCACAGACATAGTTAGCGGATATTTAGGTTTTAACGATTCTATTTCGCCTGCCGTAAGTTTTAGTCCGTCTTTATAGGAAAATAAATTTAAACCGGTTATGGAAATTTGTATAAATACAGCTATTAAAATTATAGATAACAAAAAAAATCTGGATAATATTTTTCTTTTCATAAACACCCCGTAACGATATTAGTTTTTAGATTAAAAGAAAAAATATTCCCGAAATTATAACAATTTTATATTTTTATTTCAGACTTATATACAATTAAAAAAATAAAAAATCAATTGATTTTATTCTTCTTGAAATTATCGCAATTTTCTTTCATTTGTTTAGCATGCGGTATAGAAAATTCATTATCGTTTAAGCCGCCTGATAATCTTGCGATTTCAAAAATTAAATTTTCACCAAAGATATTTTTTATTTTAGTTACTGTACTGTTTGATACGGTTTCTTTTGAAATAAGATAATTATAGTCAGCCATAGCCGCAAGTTGAGACAAATGAGTAATAGCAATTACTTGTCGGCCTTTTGAAATACGATATAGTTTTCTTGCTACAATTTCCGCAATATTACCGCTAATGCCGCTATCTATTTCATCAAAAACTATTGTAGATATATCTTCAATATCGGAAGAAATATTTTTAATGGCAAGCATTATTCTTGACATTTCACCGCCGGAAGCGATTTTAGCAAGACCTTTTAAAGGTTGCCCCGCATTAGGAGAAATCAAAAATTCAATTTCGTCTAATCCGTCATTACTATAAGGCAGGTTTTCGGAATATTCCGGAATTACTTTAAATTCGACTTTGAAATCGGCATTTTTTATTCCGAGTTCTTCGAATTCCTTAATTATTCTCTTTTCAAATTCTGTCGCAGCCGATTTTCTTGCTTGGTCTATTTGCAAGCTTAAATCATAAAGTCGCCTTGATGACTTTTCATATTCAACCTTATATTTTTCAAAGTTTTCTTTATTTGATTTTATTTCAAATAATTCCTTTGATTTTTTTTCGTAAAAAGACAATATTTCACTTATCGACGAACCGTATTTTTTCTTTAATAAATTTATTTCGTCCATTCTCTTTTGTAATTTTATTAATTGATTTTCATCATAAGTTAATTCTTCGGCTTTTGATTTGACTTCATTTACTATATCTTTTAATTCTATAAGGACATTATCGATTCTTTCTTTGAATAATCCGTATTCAGTATCGTATTTTTCCAATGAAGAAAGTTCCTTTAACGATAAAGATATATTTTCAATGAATCCGTTTTCGTTAGAATCGGCATAATTGATGAAATTTTTTATTGAAGAAGATATTTTTTCCGAATTGTTTAATATTTGAAGTTTGCTTCTGATTTGATTATCTTCATCTATATCATTTAAATTTGCGTTTTCGATATCTTTAATTTGATAATTAATTAAATCTTCTAATCTTTCAAGTTCTTCTGCGCTGCCCAAATTTTTTATTAAATTTTTATAATATCTGTATGTTTTTAGTTCTTCCGAAATTTTATCTTTTAAGATACCGATATTCGTTCCGCCAAATCTGTCCAAAATACCTAAATGATTGGAAACTTTAAGCAAAAATTGATGTTCATGCTGTCCGCATATGTCGCACAAAACAGAAGTTAAAGACTTTAAAGCCGTTAGAGTAACTATTTTATTATTTATTCTTGCGTCACAGCGACCGTCGGACAGTAATTTTCTTTCAATAATAACCTTTCCTTCGTCGAGACTTATCCCAAGTTCGGATAATATTCTTTCAGCGTTTGAATTAATATTTTCAAATATCCCTTCTACAAAAGCCTCTTTCTCACCGTGTCTTATCAAATTTTTATCGGCTTTTGCGCCTAATAAAAAACCGAGAGCATCGATAATAATCGATTTTCCCGCTCCGGTCTCACCGCTTAAAATATTGAGCCCTTCATTTAAATTAATTTCACATTCATCAATAAGAGCTATATTTTTAATATGTAAAAGAGTTATCATTTTCCTTTTGAATTTTTAATTCTATTCAATTCAGTTGTAATCTTAGCTGCTTCTTCCACCGATTGAGCAACCGCTATAATGGTATCGTCGCCTGCGACGCTTCCGAGCAGCCCGTCAAGATTTAATTCGTCTAAAAATGCCGCAACGGAATTAGCACTACCTACCATTGTCTTTACGACAATAAGATTAAGAGATGAGATAATTGAAACAACACATTCCATAAAAAGTTCCGCATGCTTTTCAGAAAAACTTTTTTCAGCCCGTGTTTCCATCAGAACATATTTTATCTTATCTTTTCCGAAAGACTTTTTTATTAAACCCATTTCGTTGATGTCACGGGAAACCGTTGCTTGCGTGAGATTATATCCCTCTTCTTTAAGTTTATCAACAAGTTCCTGCTGAGTTGAAATGGGAAATTTTTTTATAATTTCCAATATTTTATTTTGTCTTTGTAATCTTCCCATAAATAAAACCGCTTTATAATTTTTTTAATAATTTTTGGTAAAAGTTTTCCTTTCCGAATATTATGAATTTTGCTTTAATCGATGATTTTTTAACTATAACCGTGTTTTCCGTAATTAAGTCTTTGACCTTTATTCCATCTACAACCAAAGCAGCATTTTTATTTTTGCCGGTAAGTTTTACGGTAATCTCGTGATTATCGGCAATCACAATAGGTCTTGATTTTAAATTATGAGCACAAACGGGAGTAATCAAAAAAGCATTGTTTTCAGGACTGAGAACGGGTCCGCCTGCCGAAAGAGAATATGCCGTAGAACCCGTGGGAGTTGCGATTATAACTCCGTCAGCTACTATTTTATCAGAAAGATAACCGTCAATATAAACCTCTAATTCAACAACATTAAAATCGCTTCTGGAAATTATTATCTCGTTTACCGCTCTGAATATTTCTTTGGAAACAGAAGCTTCGAGAAGTACTCTGCTGGAAGTTTTAAAACCTTTTTTTATTATCTTGATTATTTCATTAAAATCGGCCACAGTAGCGTCGGTCAAAAATCCCACTTTCCCCATATTAACGCCCAAAACACTTTTTTCTTTTTCACTTGCTATATTTACAACTTTAAGCATAGTGCCGTCGCCACCGAATACAATAAGAATATCGCATTTTTCAACAAGTTTTTTTAAAGGTAAAAGATTTTCTTTAATGTAATCGCAAGCTTCGTCGCATACAAAATATTCGATATTGTTATCTTTCAACATACCGATAAAATTTTTGGTATTGGAAGCATTTATATCCTTCGTAAAATTAACATATATTCCTACCGTCATTTATATCTCCATAGGAAGAATTATACATTATTTTATAAAATTATACAATTAAATTAATAAAAATAAAATAATCGGATATATTTTACGGAATTTTCTAATATAAGTGATTTAAAAAAATCATGCATTGAAAATTAAGATTATTTTTTAATAATTTTTTCTATTTTTAAAGCAATATTTTTTGAAGTTAAATTGTTCATTTCATATATTTCGGAAACGGAAGCATGAGAAATAAATTTGTCCGGGAAAGCAAAATTATTAACTGTACAATTAATATTATTTGAATTAAGAAATAAAGAAATATTTGCGCCGAACCCACCGCTTACAACATTATCTTCAAAGGTAAAAACATATTTATCTTTCAAAGATTTCAAAAGTTCAATATCAAAAGGTTTAACAAAAAGACAATTTACAACTGTTGATAAAATATTTTTTTCTTTTAATAATTTTGAAGTTTTAAAAGCAATTTCCACCATTTTAGCACCAACCGCCAAAAGGTATATATTGCTGTCGGAAGTTAGTTTTTCCCATTTAGAGTATTCTATTTTATTTTTATTTTTATAACACTTTGAATAACCTTTCGGGTATCTTATAGCAAGCGGAGCATTAAAATTTTCAGAAAATTTTAAAACGTCTTTCAGTTCCTGTGCGTCCTTAGGAGCGCAAACGGTTAAATTGGGTATCATCATAAGATACGACAAGTCGAAAATTCCTTGATGAGTTTCACCGTCCTCACCTACAATTCCCGCACGATCTATACAAAATGTAACAGGTAAATTCTGCATACACACATCGAGCAATAATTCGTCAAATCCCCTTTGCAGAAATGATGAATATACCGCAAAATAAGGCTTGTATCCGGATAGCGACATCGCCGCAGACATAGTAACCGCATGAGCTTCCGCTATGCCTACGTCAAAAAATCTTTCAGGAAATTTATTTTGAAAAAAAGTAAGCCCAGTACCGTCGGACATTGCGGCAGTAACCGCAACTATTTTTCTGTTTTTTTCAGCCATTTCCGTTAAGGTTTTACCGAAAACTTCCGAAAAAGTTTCATTTGAATTTTCAAATTCGCCTGTCTTTTCCTCACAATCTTTTTTGTCACCGCATTTTGATGCGGAAATTCCGTGGTACTTGTCAGGATTAATTTCAGCAGGCAGATAACCTCTTCCCTTTTTGGTTACTACATGTATAATTACCGAATTCTTTTCTTTTTTTGCCGTTTCTAAAACATTTATAAGTTCTTTAAAATTATGACCGTCTATCGGACCGAAATATTTAAGATTAAACTGATCGAAAGGAAGCCCGCCCTGTACAGCATATTTGATTCTTTTTTTAAGGTTTTCCAAAACCTTAACTGCATCTATTTTGCCGAATTTCATTCCGCTGAAAGTTTTAGATACGCTTCCCTTTAAAGAATTATAAAAACTACTGTTATGCAATCTTAACAGATAATTAGACATTGCGCCTACATTTTTTGATATCGACATAGAATTATCGTTTAAAACTATAATTTGTTTTTCTCCTATGTTTCCGCTATCGTTCAATGCTTCAAATATTAACCCGCCTGTAAGAGAACCGTCGCCTATAACGGAAATAATTTCAAAATTTTCCGAAGATAGTTTTTTTGCCCTCATAAATCCGCAAGCTATCGAAAGAGCCGAACTGCTATGACCGGTATTAAAAGAATCGTAAGGACTTTCTTCCCGTTTGGGAAATCCGCTTAAACCGTCTTTTTTTCTTAAACTTGAAAATTTATCAAGTCTTCCCGAAAGTATTTTATGGGTATAACATTGATGTCCTACATCAAAAATCAGTTTATCTTTTGGAAAATCAAAAACCTTATATAATGCCAAAGTGAGCTCGACAACTCCGAGATTCGAAGCCAAATGTCCGCCGTTAGATATTACGGTATCGAGAATTAACTGTCTGATATCTTTTGCCAATATGGCAAGTTCCGTATCCGACAGCTTTTTAATATCGTTTGGAAGTTTTAATTTTTCTATCAAACTCATTTCTTCTTCGCCTTATAAATAAGAGATAATATTCGTGCAGTTACCATAACAAACTCTTTTGAATTTTTTATAGCGGTTTTTTTAACGAAACCTTTGCCCCCGACCGTAAGAGCCGCTATAACACTACTCATTATTATAGCATAAAACATTTGTCGTGGCTCATTGGAATTTTCCAAAAGTTGAGAAATTATTGTAGATCCGCATGCTCCGCTTATAATACCGCAAATATCTCCTATTACATCGGCACATACATTTGCAACTTTACCTGCATTTTTAACAAGTAATATTGCCTGTTTCGTATGTGGAACTTTCCTTGCTGCAAGAGCCATTATAAGAGATATATCGCAAGAAGTTGTCGCAACGGCTATACCGTCAAAAAGAATACTTAATATAATTAAAAACAATAAAAGTAATATTGCTATAATTATTCCGCTTTTAGATACGGTAAATTCAGATATCGTACTAAACAGCGCCGCAAGAACGAAGGTCATTATTGTTACTTTAATGTACCACTTATCTTTTTTTTCATCATGCCTTTCAATATAATCATTGTCACGATGAGAATTAATAGGTTCTTTAATTGCGGTTTCTTCTTTTAAAGTTTCATTTTCTTTTTTGAATATTTTTTTATTGAATTTCTTTTTTAACAATTTTTACCTCTCGGTTATAAGACTTTAATATAAAATATTAACTTAAAACCTATATTATGAAAAAAAGAAAATTCGTTTTATGTAAATTATTTTATTTTATGCGATTTATCATAATACTTGCAAAATCAGTCAGTGCTTCGGCTCTTTTACCGAAACAGCTTATTGCATTTATTGATTTATCGTAAAATTCCATCATCAATTTTTTACTTTTATTTGTACCGATAAGTTTGATTAATGTATTTTTATTATTGTTTTCGTCGGATTCAGAACTTTTTCCTATAACTTCCGTATTTTCTTCAACTTCCAGCAAATCGTCTTTTATTTGAAATGCCATACCTATATTATCGGAAAAAACACTGAGAGATTTTTTTTCGTTTTCATCCGGATTAAACGGAAGCGCACCCGAAAGCAAAGAGGCTTTCAATAAAGCCGAAGTTTTATTTTTATACAGAACCAAAATGTCTTCTTTGCTTTTTATTTTTTCAGAAATATCGTCACATTGTCCGGCTATCATTCCTTGCGGTCCTGCAAGTTCTGAAATAATTTTGGCGGATTTTAATAAAGATGAATCTTTTTCGCATGCAGAAAAAAGTATTTCGTATGCGGAGTTTAAAAGAGCGTCTCCTGTAAGTATCGCCATTCCTGCCCCGTATTTGATATGAGTGGTCGGCAAGCCCCTTCTTAAACTGTCGTTATCCATATCGGGCAAATCATCGTGAACCAAAGAGTAACAGTGAATAAATTCCATCGCAAGAGCAACAGGTATTACTTTTTCTATGTCACCGTTCATAAACTCTGCACCTACAAAAACCAAAGAAGGACGCAATCGCTTTCCGCTGCTAAGTAATGAATACTTCATTGCAGAAAATAACGGTTCGGGAATTCTACCTGCAATAGCGGAAAAATACTCGTTAACGGAATCATTAAAAATTTCTTTGTATTTATTTAAGTTTATCATTTTCGAGATTTAATTCATATTCGCAAATTTTATCCATTTCTTTTTTCAGTTCGGTTATTTTACCTTTGTTTTCTTCGAGAATGGATATGCATTTTTTTGAAATATTTACTCCTTTGTCAAATTCTTTAACACATTCGTCAAGTGACAGATTCTGACTTTCCAAAGTTTTTACAATGTCATCGAGTTTTTGTAAAAGTTCTTCTAAATTCATTATTCTTCGCCCCTCCTTACTTTTGTGACAGTTGCCTCAAAACTTCCTCCGAACCCTTCGGCTTTAATATTATCACCCGGTTTTAAATTTTTAATTTTAACGGAAATACCGTCTTTTTCTATTTTATAATAACCGTTTTTCAAAATTGTTATAGGATTGGATTTTTCAAGTGCAGTCATTGTTTTTTCAAAAATATGCTGCTTGACAAGTATCGATCTCGACGCCGCATCGGATAACGACATTGACGCTGATTTTATTTTTGAAAGCTTGTTTTCCATTAAAATTTCCATTTTTCCCGTAACTGATTTAGTATATAATTTTAATTTGGAAAAAGCGTCTGAATATTTTCTGTCTATCCTGTGAAACATATTTTTAACCGAATTTAATATATAATTTTTTAAACTTTCGACATCGAAACCGATTCTTTCGCCTGCCGCCGTAGGCGTAGGCACTCTTAGATCGCTGACCCAATCGCAAATCGTAAAATCGGTTTCGTGTCCTACGGCGGAAATAACCGGTGTTTCGATATCAAAAATACACCGTGCAAGTTTCTCGTCGTTGAAAGGCGCAAGATCCTCGAATGACCCTCCGCCCCGTGCAACTATTATTGCGTCGAAATTAAGTGTATCTGCAAGCTTTAAAGCATTAATTATTTCAGTAACAGCACCCTCGCCCTGTACCCTGACATCAATAAGATTAATATCGGTGTAAGTGTTATTCTTTCTTACCGTAGTAATAATATCTCTTATAACCGCTCCTGTTTTGCTGGTTATTACACATACTTTTTGAGGATATAAAGGCACCGGTACTTTTGATTTTTCGTCGAACAAGCCTTCTTTTGAAAGCTTTTCTTTCAGTTCAAGTAATTTAAGATATAATAAGCCTTTTCCGACAGGTTCTATTTTCGAAACATTAAAACTCAGTCTTCCGCCTTTCACATAAAAATCAAAACTTCCGGACAGAATTAAACTTTCTCCGTCTTTGGGAATATAAGTTCTGGAAACATTAAAACAAGTGCAAGTTATCTGAGCTTCGCTGTCTTTAACTACAAAATATGCGTGTGCTCCTGAAATTTTAAAAGCGGAAATTTCTCCGTAAATTCTGATATTATGCAGCATTTCTTCCGCATTTATCATACTTTTTAAATATGAACCCACTTCGCTGACGGTTAAATAATTTTCACTCATAATCCTGCTGCCGTCAAAGTATTTTTTAAAAGCATGGTTATTGTCATAGGCCCTACGCCGCCGGGTACAGGTGTTATATACGAAGCTATTTCAGATACTTCATTGAAATCGACATCGCCTTGCAGTCCTTTTTCCGTTCTGTTAATACCGACATCGATAACTATTGCGTCTTCTTTAACCATATCTTTTTTAACGAAACAAGGTTTTCCTATGGCAGCAATCAAAATGTCTGCGGTCTTTGTTATTTCGGAAAGATTTTTAGTTTTACTATGACAAATAGTAACGGTAGCATTTTCCATAAGAAGAAGCATTGCCATGGGTTTGCCTACAATATTGCTTCTGCCTATAATTACAGCGTGCTTACCCTCGATACTTTCCCCTGTACTTTTTAAAAGTTCGATTACCCCGAGCGGAGTACAAGCTGCAATTTTAGGGCGACCTAATGCAAGAAGCCCCATATTATAAGCACTGAAACCGTCCACGTCCTTATTATCGGCAATCAGACTTAATATATATTTTTCGTTAAGATGAGAAGGCAGCGGAAGCTGAACAAGAATTCCGTCAATATCTTCGTTATTATTAAGTTCGATAATTTTTTTAGTCAGAGTGTCTTCGCTGACATTTTTCGGAAACTCGATGCAGTACGAATTAAAACCAACTTCTTTGCAGGCTTTAATTTTATTAGCTACATAAGTTTTCGATGCCGGATTATCGCCTGCAATAATTACGGCAAGACCGGGCTTTCGACCGTGTTTATTAATATAAACTTGCGTTTGTTCTTTTATTTCGTTTCTTACTTTTTCAGATATGGCTTTGCCGTCAATTATTTTCATTTTTCTCTCCGTAAAGTTTTTTATTGATTTTCGACAGTACGCCGTTAACGAAACCGCCGCTTTTTTCGGTTGAATATTTTTTTGAAAGTTCAATACTTTCGCTAATTGTTACTGCCGTAGGGATATCGCCTTTTCTGAATTTTAATTCGTATACTGCAAGAATTAAAGCGGCAAGATCTGCTTTATAAATTCTGTCGATATTAAAGTTTTCCGTATTATCTGCAATACAGTTATTTATTTCTTCAAAATGTTCTATTATACCCTCATAAGTAGTATTGATATATTTTTTATCGTCATCGGTAAGTCTGCTGTCGGCAAAAAACAAATCCAAGGTAACAGGATTGTAATTTTTATTAAAAAGGTATTCAAAAGTAAGAATATATGCGTCTTCCCGTGCGATTTTTCTGCTCATAATTATTAAATTTTTCCTTATGTAAAATAATAGACCCCTTGCTCAAAGCAAGGGGTAAAGTTTAAAATACCACGCCAACTACATTGACATTTGTTTTTTTAACTTTGAATTTAGTCGTATTTTCAATTTCTTCTTTAATTTTCTGCTGAATTTCAGAAGAAAGTTTCGGAACATTGAACCCGAAAAGTACATTTACAAAAATATCAATAACTACATAATTGTTCGATATCGTAACATTAATACTTTTATGCGAGTTATTTTTTTTAATTTTCGTAAAAACAGTTCCGGGTTCCAAATTAATGGAAGCCACTCCTTTTATCTGTCCTACTACGACGCTGATTATAGATGTTAGTATTTCAATATATTTTTCGTTATTATCCAATGCCATAATAATCTCCGAATTGCGGTTTTATTATAACATGATTGATGCTTTTTGACAAGAATTATTTATAAGGTATTATTATTATGTTTTCAGGATTACAATTCAATTCGTCAAGTACAATATTGAAAACCTTTGTTGAATCCGCCCTTGTGAGTTCTTCTTCGCTTTTAACTACTACATTTACCTTTTCGCTTCCGATAGTAACGACAGCGTCTTCAAACCCTCTGGCTTTGATTAGGCCTTCAACGATAAGTTCTTTTTCGATATTGTTAACAAGTAATAATTTTTGCTCTTCGGCTGCAAGTTTTGCCGCATCGGTAGTAGTTTCACCCTGAATTATTGCATCGAGTCTTAAAAATTCCTGATCACGAGTCGTAGTCCTGTCATCTCTGTAAGCGCTGAAAAAGGTTGCTACGCTTTCGCCGTTATCGGTTGTGGGAACAGACGAATTCAAAGTAAGTACGATATTCAACGTCGCTACCACTACAAGCAATATAACCATACTGCTTAAAATAATAATTTTTTTTGTTCCTGCTTTGATTTTCATAAATGACCTCCAATCAATTATTCATTGTAAATATTTCAATGCAATCTGCATTTATTGACAATAAAGTTTCAACGGCTCTTAAAATTTGTACTTTTACATCCATATTGTCTGCTCCTTCGGCTACAACGAGAACGCCTTTTATCTCATAGTTTTTCGAGCTTGAAAAATAGCTACTATTAAAACTTATGCTGCTGTCCTCGGAATTATTAAGGGTATTTTCATAATAAATCATAACTTTTACCTTTCCGACCCCGTTAATATTCGACAAAATTTCCTCTAATCTGCTTTCCGTATCAGTAGATGAGGTATTTTGTGAAGATGTATTTAAAATATTTCCTGACGAATACAAGATATATGCTATAATAACTACGGCTATAACTATAACCGCCAAAATTAATTCAGGTTTTTTTATTTTTTTTATATTATTAAAGAAATTAGTTTTGAATTTATTTTTATTATTTTCAACATCGTTTTCCTGTTTTTTTTCATCTTTTATTTCAGAAGATTTTATGTCCATAATTTCCCCCTAATAAATTAATATAGTATTATGTTTTAAATTAAATTTTAGAACTATTTTAAATTAAAACGATATTTAATTTATTTGTTATTATAGGTTTGATTATCAATTCAAAATCAGAAAATATATCGAACAAAGCGTTGTAATCGAAATCTCCGTTTACAATTTTAGGAAGCGGATATATAATTACGAAAACGGTAAACAATGCAAAAATTCCTTTGATATACTTGTTTGTTTCCCCTTCGGGCAATAAGATATCCATTAAAACTCCAAGTGCCGTAATTCCTACTATACTCATAATCCATTCATTCATTGTACCACCCCAAAATTATAAGTATAAATTATTGTGCCGTGATTTGCGGCTAAATCTCCCAAACATCATATCACCCCAAAATTACAGGTATAAATTATCAGCATTACCATAATAAAAAACAAAAAAGCTATTCCTAAAACTGCCGCAATCACTATGGTGAAATTTTTTGATAAATCGTATAGAAAATTCGATATTCTTTTACCGGATACAGGTTCAATAACAGCCGATGTAATTTTAAGACAAAGCGAAAACATAACAACCTGCATTAACGGCAGTATAATAATTCCCAGCAAAATTATAACGACGGTTAAGCCGAGAGAATTTTTAATCAATACCATGCTTGCAAGCATAAGGTCGAACCCGTCCGAAAGATATCCTCCCAATATCGGAACATAACTTGAAATAGCAAATTTTGCCGATTTTAAAGTTATTCCGTCCGCAGTTGCCCCCGTAATGCCCTGAATGCTTAAAAATGTAAGAAAAACACTGAATATGATTCCGAGTATCCACTCGCCCGTACTTTTAAATACCTTCGTAAGTTTCCCGAGCCGAACGCTTTCCGAGAGATTTCCGATAATCGTAAATATTATCGTTCCTATAAAAAGCGGTAAAACCAGTGAAGAAATAATTCCGGTTATAGTTGTAGACAGAATAAGCATAAGCGGTTGATAAACCGATACCGACACCACTCCTCCAAGAGCCGCCATGAGTGTTAACAACACCGGAAAAACAGCATTCATAAAACCTGTCAGATCACTAATAAGATTTGCTGTATTTTTTATTAAATCGACGACCACTCCCATTATCAAAACAATTACCGCCGCATAACAAATAAAATTTATTATATTCGAAGTTTGTTGCCTTATAAATCCTGACGATAAGTTCGATAACATACCGCAAAGTAAAGATATTACTATTACGCTCAGAAATATTGGTAGCATATTTAAAATATTTCCGAACAATAAATTAAGCATGTACTCAAAAATTTCTTTCGGGCCATTTTCAAAGTTCCCCTCGATTATTTCCGCCAGCATACTTTTGATATTAAAATCAAATAAGCCTGAATATCTTTCGTTAATTTCGCTCAGATATATTTCAAGTTCTTTTAAATCAAGTTCTTTTAAGTTTTCTTCGATTTTTTCTTGAAGCTCTTTTTCAGCTTCTTCTATCTTTTCTTCGTCAGAAATTGTACTGTCTTCTGCAAATGCAAAATTGTATGGAATCAATAAATTAATTCCTACCGAAACTATAAATAAAATAAGACAACACAAAAAAACTTTTTTCATACAAGCAAATTGCCTATTATTTCAACCAGACTTCCGATAATCGGAATAGCCATTAAAAAAATAGTGATTTTACCGCCAAGCTGTATTTTTTTACCTATCGAAAGATAACCGTAATCATCGCACAAATTTGCTGAAAATTCGGTAAGATAGCCTATTCCTATAATTTTAAGCATTCCGGAAAAAAGGCCTGTCCCTATTCCGGATTTATCGGCAATTTCAAAAAAAGCGTCGATTACCGTAGTAAGAGAATTTAAAATTACAATTAAAATTATAATACCCGTAGACATTACTACAAGTATTGAGAGTTCACTGTTTTCTTTTTTTAAAAGTCCGGCAATTATAGCCCCTATAATTCCGACGCCTATTACTTTAAAGATTTCCATAACTATATAAATTGAAAATAGAGCGCAGACTGTCAAACAGACCGCCAATCATATCTATTACTAAAAACAAAACAATAATTAACGCTGCAAGCGAGGTTAAAGTAGCAAGTTCGTCTTTATCGCTTTTTTTTAAAATACTCACAATAACTGCTGCAATTATTCCTATTCCGGCAATTTTAAATAAGATATCGATACTCATAAACACCCCTTAAAGAACTATTATCATAACAGCAAGACCTGTCAAAACGCTTAATTTCATATACAATGCGGCTTCTTTTTCGCTTTTATTTTGCACTGCGACCGTTCTTTCCGAAAATCTGTTCCGAAAATTTCTTATATTGTTAAGTTCTCCTTCCAAATCGCATTTTCCTATATTCCTAAAAAAATTCGATACCGTTTCTTTATCGGAAACACAAAGCAATTTTTTTGAAAAGCAAAAATTTGCACCGTTACCCGACTTTGTATTTTCAATAAAACTTTTTAAATCGGAAGAAAAGATTCCTTTTCGAAAAGTCGTGAAACCTTCGATAATATCAAATAACCGAAGTTTATAGCTTTTTATTTCGTTTTCGTAATAAACAATAAAATCGTTTAAATCCAGGTAATATTTTTTTCTTTCAAGATAAAAATTTTTTATTTTAAATCCCATATAAAGAGCCGATAAAAATATTACGCTGCCTATAATAAGCGTCAACATACGCCCTCGCATTTAAATATTTTACTTATAGTGCCGACACAAGGTACTTTCGATAAAACTATAAATTTTTTGAAACAGTTGATAATTTTGGAATAATAGGTTTTTCTTTCTAAATCTTCCATTCCGCCTGCATGAATTGTAGCGCAGATTTTTATTCCGCATCGGTTTGCTTCATACAGATTGTCCATTTCTCTTTCTCCGTAAATCTCGTCTGTAACGATAATATCCGGCGACATAGAACGAATAATATTTTCATAAACCGCATTTTTTTCCGTATAGCAAATAACATCTGTACATTTACCGACATCGAGATAGGTTTGCCCGTTACTGCTGCCTGATATTTCTCCTCTTTCGTCAATTAAAGCAATGTTATAACTGCAATTTGAAAGCACCCTGCACATTTCTCTGAGTAGCGTTGTCTTTCCTGCTGCGGGCGGAGAAATTATAAGAGTATTTTCGAAATTTAACCATTCCGTTCCAAGTCTTTCCGTTAGACCGAAAATCTGATGAGGGACTCTAATAGTCAGAGAAGAAATATTTTTAATTGCCGTAATTTCTTTATTATTTACTACGCCTTCTCCGCAAATTCCTATTCTTATTCCGCCGTCAAAACAGATAAAGCCTTTACTTATTTGCTCGCTTACTGCGTAAACGGAATTTTTAGAAGCCGTGATAATTACTCTTTCTATATCCTGTGAAGTACAAATATAAGGGAATCTGCGCTCGACATCGATAATTTCACAAAAATTCCCGAAAGATTTAACCATTAACGGCTTGTCCCGTCTTAGTCTTATTTCACAAACTTCGTTTTCTCTGAAATATTGTGAAATCAGAAAATTGACCTTATCAGAAAATAAATTTTTCCACATAACACACCTATGTTATAATTTATTAAGCTGTGCTTTTTAATATTCCGTGCAAAAAAATTTTCTATCTTTTCCGTTAAATAAAATTGAAATTATTATAAGAAAATAATTAAAAATAAAAAAACCGCAAAAATATGCGGTTTAAAAAAATCAATAGTTTAATAAAGTAAATCCGATTAGCCTACTCTTGACATATATTCGCCTGTACGAGTGTCAACACGAATAGTTTCACCTTGATTTACAAAAAGCGGAACCTGCAAAGTATAGCCTGTTTCGAGAGTAGCAGGTTTGGTAGCGCCTTGGGCTGTGTCGCCTTTTACACCGGGTTCGCAAAAAGTTATTTGAAGTTCTACAAAATTAGGCGGTTCTACCGAAAAAGGAGTACCGTTAAAAAATCCGATAGTAGCCGTCATATTTTCCTTAATAAATTTTAAGGCATCTTCGGCATCTGATTTGTTGATCGGAATTTGTTCATAGGTTCCCGTATCCATAAAATAACAAAGGTCGTCGTCCGAATAAAGATATTGCATTTCCTTTCTCTCTATATGAGCAAGTTCGAATTTTTCCGAAGGGTTGAAAGTTTTTTCAATAACTCCGCCCGTAATCACATTTCTTATTTTAGTACGAACAAAGGCTGCGCCTTTTCCGGGTTTTACATGCTGAAAATCAACAATTACCATAACTTGTCCGTCCATCTGAAATGTAACGCCTTTTCTGAAATCACCAGCTAAAATAAATGCCATAAAATCCTCCTGATTATAAAATCAATAATTTTTTATCGAAACCGGTAAAACTGCGACTGCCGTCCTTACCGATTAAAATCATATCTTCTATGCGGATTCCGAATAAGCCGTCGATATAAATACCCGGCTCGACAGTAACCACATTGTTTTCGGAAAGTATATCTTTGTTTCTGAAACCGACGAAAGGAGCTTCGTGTATTTCAAGTCCTACGCCGTGCCCGGTAGAATGGGTAAAATAGTTTTTATAACCTTTTTTATCGATATAATCAAAAACTTTTTTATGCAAATCACAGGCAGCAACTCCTGCGGAAGCATAATTTATACCTTCTATATTTGCATTATAAACTATGTCATAAATTTCCGCAACTTTATCGGACACATTTTTAAAAGCAAAAGTTCTGGTCATATCGCATTTGTAACCGCTGATAGATGCGCCGAAATCAATTAAAACAACATCGCCGAAATTAAGTTCGGTATCATCGCTTTTATGATGAGGAACAGCGGAATTTTTTCCGAAAGCCACTATTGTTTCAAAACCTTCTTTGTCTGCACCGTTCAATCTCATTAAATTGTCAAGACGAAAGGCAAGTTCTTTTTCCGTAACGCCTTCTTTAATTAAAGGCAATAAATTACTCAGTGATACATCGCAAATTTGATTTGCTTTTTGCATTAAATTTATTTCATAGGAATTTTTTATTGCTCTTAATTTTTCTATACTAAGGCTGATGTCGAATAGATTTATATTTTCATATTCGGTTAATTTTTTGTATTGATTGAATAAAATATTGTTTTCAAAACCTAAATTTTTAACACGATTTTTTTCAAGGATATTATAAATCGTGGCGAATAAATCGCTTTCAATTAGAACAGTATCGAAAGAATTATTTTTAACAGCTTCCGAATAATATCTTTTATCGGTTACAAGCACACTTCTGTCTTTAAATACAATTAAAGCAGAATCATCGGCGTGGTAGCCGCTGAAATACAAACGGTTATTATCGGTAAGAATTAAAGCGGCATCTAAATCAGGATTTAAATTAAATAAGTTATTCATATGTCGATTATTATTGATTATTGATTTTTTTATAATAATTTTTCATAATTTTCGCTTCTCGTGTTTGATAACCTGCCGATTCTGAAACTATGTACGGGGTTAATTTATAATCTGATATAAGTTTTATAAGTGGCTCATAATCGGGACCGAATTTGTTATCTGCGAATGTCAGATGACGAAGTTCACCGGACTGAGTATATTCTATTTTACTGAAATGGATATGCATATTTTTTACTTTGACTTCATTTAGATTGTCAAATAATTTATCCGCTATTTTTTTATAATCGTCGTAACTTTTTATCGATCCCGTATCTCTTGCGTTCAAATGGCCGAAATCTATACACGGATAGAAATTTTTATAAATCTTGCATATTTCTATAATTTCGTCAAGCGTACCCAACTGTGCTTTTTTACCCATTGTTTCGGGACAAAGAATAAAATCTTTATATATTCCCATTGAAAGATATTCGGCAAGTAAATTCATTCTGTTTAATAATAATTTAAAGGCATCTTCACGGTTGTTTTTAAGCGGCGAGCCCGGGTGAAATACGCATCTTTTACCTCCCAATAACGAAAGAGCGTTAAGCGATTTTTCAATGTACCCGAATGAATTTTCAGCCTTTACTTCCTCTACGGAAGCGAAATTAATATAATAAGGCGCATGTACCGAAATTTCGATTTTATGAATCTTGAATATTTCTCCTAACTCCTTTGCAGTCTCATCTTTCAGATTAACGCCCCTTCCGAAAGAATATTCAAAACAATCGAGACCGTTGTCTTTAATCCATTTAGGAATATCTCTTGTGCCGTTATAACCGCTTTCGGCAAAATCAAAACATGTTCCTGACGGACCGAATTTAATCATTTAAAATCTTCACCGCCTTTTCTATATCTTTCGATAACTGATTGATAAGTCCGCTTTTATCGTCAAATTTTTTAATATCACGAAGTTTTTCAATAAAAGAAACTTTGATATCTTTTCCGTACAAATCTCCTTTGAAATTCAAAAGATGACTTTCTATATTATAATGAAAATCCGAAAAAGTAGGATGAGTACCTACATTCGTTATCGCATTGTATATTCCGTCACCGCAATCGATTTTAGTAGCGTAAACGCCTTCTTTAAGAGGCAGTTTATCTTCAACCAAATCGATATTTGCTGTCGGATATTTAATTATATTTCCGTCTCCTCTGCCCCTGATTACCTTTCCTGTTATAAAATACGGAAAACCCAATATTTCTTTAAGGCTTTTAATATTTCCTTCTTTAACATATTCTCTTACCTTTTGAGAGCTTAGTTTTTCTCCATTAAAAAGAACAAGTGGTTCGATATAAAATTTCTTTTTACTTGCGAGCAAATGCAAGGATAAAGTTTCAATATTTCCCGCCTTTCCTTTTCCGTAGGTATAATCTTCGCCGGCGACAAAAGCCTGAATATTGAAGTTTTTTAAAAATGTTTCGATAAAAGTGCAAGCATCCATTTCAAAAAACTCTTTAATTACCGGTGCTTTGATTATAAAATCTATTCCGTAACTTCTATAAATCGATACTCTTTCGGGAAAAGTAAAAACTTCTGTTTTGTTATCGTATTTACCAATGCTTTTTTCAAATGTAAAAACCGCAGGTATGCTTTCTGTTTTTTTTGCGACTTCCAAAGTTTTTTTGAAAATTTCAGCATGCCCTTTATGAAAGGTTTCAAAATAACCCAGTGCGACAACTATTTTTTTATCGCATTTTTCATTAAAATCCAGTATCATTTCAATCTTGTAATAATTTTTATTTTTCCGTCGTTTTCGTTTTCGGCAATACCGATAACTGTACCGCTATCGCTTTTGATTAAAAATTGACCTGTTACTTTTCTATCAAGTATTACGGTTTGACCGCAATCGATTTTATACTCAGTTTCAGAGTCAACCGTTATCTGTTTTAAATCGCTTAATGCTGTTTCTAAATCAATTAATTTATTCTCGGTAGCGCCTTCTCTCAATTCTTCTAAACTGATTGCGTCTTTTATATTGAAAATTCCGCTTTCCGTTCTTATCAAGAGCGACATAAAAGCAACAGTATTGAGTTTTTTAGCTATATCGAGTACAAGACTTCTTATATAAGTTCCTCCGCTGCAAGTCACGCAAAAAGCATATGTATCGGAAGACACTGCGCCTTGATACGATATATCGTATATGGTTACCTTTCTTTTAGGAAGTTCTGTTTCTATCCCTTGTCTTGCAAGTTTGTAAGCTCTTTTGCCGTTAACTGAGATTGCTGAAAACATAGGCGGCCTTTGAACTATTACGCCGTGAAATAACGATAAGGTTTTTTTGAATTGTTCCGCATCGGGAATAATGGAATTAGTACTTATGATTTTTCCCGATGAATCAATCGTATCGGTTGCTATACCGAATGTGATATTAACGAAATAGGTTTTTTTCTTATTAATAAAATAATTAAAAAGTCTTGTGCTTCTTCCTATGGCAATAGGCAAAACTCCTCCCGCCAAAGGATCAAGAGTGCCTAAATGTCCTATTTTATCGGCGCATTTCTGTCCGGTTTCGGCAGTAATGGATTTTTTGACTTCGTTAACAATATCAAATGAGGTATATCCCGCAGGCTTGATTAAATTTAAAAAACCGTTCATAATAATTCGAGCGACGAAGCCCTTACAAGCTTGTCTATTACATCCTCCATAAAACCGGATATTCTGCATCCCGCAGCTCTTATATGTCCGCCACCACCGAAAGAAACAGCAATTTTCGAAGCGTCGTAAGGCGCTTTTGTTCTGATACTCACTCTATAAGAATTATTTTCAATCTGTACTACCGATATCGCTATCAATATTTTATCGATATTAAGCACATTATTTATTATTCCGGAGGTATTTTCAGGTTGAGTTTTACATTCTTCAAAATCTTTTTTGGTAAAGTAAATCAGACCTATTTTGTCATCCTCATAAAATCTGGTACGGGATAAAACCCTGTTTTTTAAATTAAAAATTTCCTGTGTGGTTTTTACGAAATACTCATAAGAAATTTTATAATTATCGATACCGTATTCAAAAAGTCGGGATGCGCAAATGAAGGTTTCCCCTGTTACGGAATCATAAGAAAATATTCCGTTATCGGTTACCATACCCATATAAAGAAGTTCGGCTATTTCTTTATCGATAAGAGTTTTATTGTAATTTTCCATAAAATTAAGGACAATTTCACAATTTGAACTTGCCTTGGCGTCTCTTACGGTAATATCTGTAAATTTTTCATATACTGCGTGGTGGTCGAATACTATCGATTTTTTAGCTTTATCGAATTCGGTCACATATTTTCCAAGTCTTGCAATATCGCTGCAATCAACAGCGATTGCTAAATCGTAGTAGGAATCTGATTTACTGTTATATAAATCAATATTATTTAAATTTTCAAATCTGAAACCGGCTTTACCGTCACAGAATAAAAAAACGTCTTTACCGTCTTTTTTTAAAAAGAGATATAAGGAAAGTCCGGAACCGTAAGTATCGCCGTCAGGATTGATATGAGAAAAGATTGCTATTTTTTTACTTTTTTTTATTTCATTAATAGCATTAATCATTTGGAATTTTCCTTTTTGTGTATATCGTCAATAAGTTTAGAAATATGCGCAGCATATTCGATTGAATTATCGCAAATAAATATAAGTTCGGGTATCGTTCGGATATCCATTTTTTTAGAAAGAGAGGAACGGATAAAGCCGCCGGCTTGCACAATTGAATCGAAAATGGCTTTTTCGTCGTTTCCTACCACGCTTATATAGACTTTTGACTGTTTTAAATCGGCTGTCGTATCCACTTTAATGACGCTGATAAGGCCGCTTTTGATTTTGGGATTATTGATTTCTTCGGCAATAATCGAAGCAATTAATTTTTGCATTTCGGAATTAATGCGTTCTATTCTGTTCATTTAACTTCCTCTTGTTCGATTGAATAAACTTCGATAATGTCTTTTTCTTTGATATCGCTGAAATTTTCAAGACCTATTCCGCATTCGTATCCGGAAGCTACTTCTTTTGCGTCATCTTTAAATCTTCTTAAAGAAGCAATCGTCGTATCGCAGATTATAATATTATCTCTTAACAGTCTTGCTTTTGCTCCTCTTATAATTTTACCGTCCGTAACATAAGAACCTGCGATAATTCCGACGTTAGGAACTTTAAAAGTATTTCTGACTTCGGCGTGTCCGATAATATTTTCAACGAATTTAGGTTCAAATAATCCTTTTAAGGCAAGCTTAATATCGTTTATAATGTCATAAATGATTCTATAAGATTTTATATCTACTTTAACCCTTTCAGCCAAAGTTCTCGCATTGTTGTCGGGTCTTACATTAAATGCGATTACGATTGAATTTGTCGTATCTGCGAGCATAATATCGGATTCGGTTACTGCGCCGACTGCACTGTGTACTATGCTTATCTTGACGCCTTCGGACGCCATTTCGTCAGACATTTTTATCAAAGATTCTTTAATGGCTTCCACAGAACCCTGGACATCGCCTTTAATTATAACATTAAGGTGTTTAAGTTCGTTATCTGCCATATTTTTAAACATATCTTCGAGGCTCTTATTTGAAGTTGTGGAACTCATTTCAGATTTTTCTTTATACAATCTTTCTTCGAGAACCTGTTTTATAAGTTTTTCATCGTTCATTGCAAACAATATATCGCCTGCATTAGGAACATCGTTAAAGCCTAAAATCGAAACGGGAACGGAAGGACCTGCCGATTTTACATTCTTACCTTTGTCGTCTATCATTGCCCTTACCCTTCCCATAGAAGTTCCGGCAATAATATAATTTGAAATTTTTAAAGTTCCGTTCTGGACAAGCACGGTGGCAACAGGCCCCTTACCCTTATCGAGTTTTGCTTCGATTATAACGCCTTGCGCAAATCTTTTCGGATTAGCTTTAAGTTCTTTGATTTCGGCAACCAATAAAATGCTTTCAAGTAACTTGTCTACACCTTGACCGCTTTTAGACGAAAGAGGAACAACTATTGCATCTCCGCCCCATTCTTCGGGTAATATATCGTGACTTGTAAGCTGCTGTTTTATTTTTTCAACATCGCAATTAGGTTTATCGATTTTAGTAATTGCAATTATTATAGAAACGTTAGCACCTTTTGCGTGATTTATTGCTTCGATTGTCTGAGGCATTACGCCGTCGTCGCCTGCAACGACAATTACGGCAATATCGGTAGCCTGAGCACCTCTCTGTCTCATGGCGGTAAATGCTTCGTGACCGGGTGTATCTAAAAATGTAATCGGTTTCCCGTTATGCGTAACTGTGTATGCACCTATATGCTGAGTTATACCGCCGGCTTCCGAACTTACGACATTGGATTTTCTGATATAATCAAGTAGTGAAGTTTTACCGTGGTCTACATGACCCATAATAGTGACGACAGGAGGTCTTTCTACTAAAACTTCGTCTTTTTCGTTGTTTACGAGAAGCAAATCGTTGATTTTATCTTCCGAACTCTTTTCCATTTTAAGTTCGAGTTTTACTCCGAGTTCGTCGGCAACCAGCTGAGCTACATCGAAATCGATACTCTCGTTTATAGTTTTATTGAAGCCGAGAATAAAAAGTTTTTTTATAATCTCAACCGCCGTTTTTCCTATTTTTTCGCTTAAATGCTTTATTGTGAATTTATCGCTTGTTACAACTGCGCTCTCGATTACCGTTACGGGAATTTCGCTTGAAGACTTTTTCTGTTTCTTTAATTTATAAGTTCTTACATAATCCTCGTCTTCGAGATTTATAGGAGTATCGACATTAACGAAACCTTTTTTAATTAATGTTTTTTTGCTTGCGATTTTTTTATCGCCGTTAAGTTTTTCATTAAGTTTTCTTTTTGCTATTTCTTTATCGGCCATCCTGTTTCCGCTTTGAGAAACGGGAACGGGTTCCAATTTCTGAATAAAGTTTTTATTGGCAGAAGCAAACTGCCCTCTGTTCTGATTTTGAGAATAATCACGGGGTCTGTTTTCATCCGTTCTGTTATTATTAAATCTTGAATTGCGGGTATTCGGAGTATACTGCGGCCTTTGCCAGGTATTGTTAGCGATTTTTTTGTTCTGAGAAACTGTGCCGATATTGTTCTGAGCCTTATATTCATCGACATTTCTCGAAACTATGAAACTGGCTTTTTCTTTTTTCTTTTCGTCCGGCGCAACAGTTTCATTTACATCTTCGTTTTTTAAATTTTCCGTTTTTACTTCTTTTACTTCTTTGGATTTTTCAGTTTCCGAAACACTTGAAAAATCTTTTTCCTGAACTGCCTTAATTTGTCTTTTATCGGAAATTTTATTCTGATTTTTTTTGTCTTCTTCAACTTCGCTGCCTTTTGCAATTTGCACTGAAAGCAGATCTCTGAATTTAGCTTCGAGCTCCACTAATTTTGCTTTGGACTTCTTGACATTTTCAATGTAAGAATTTAATTTAACGCTTTCAAACGAAGAAAGAGCTTTGATATTTTCAAGCTGTTCCGATTTACTACCCGTATTATTCAATTACAATACCTCCGCAAATATATTGTCTATATTTTGTTCGACGGCTTTTGAAAGTTCGCCGTCAGTTAAAGCAATAAGTTTACAATTATCTTTTTTAATAAAGCCTTTAAAATATTCGTTTTTTATCCTGTATAATTTAAAATCATATTTGGATTTTAAATTAATTACTTTATCGACTGAGTTCTGACTCAAATCGTCGGAAAACAAAACTATTTTGGCTTTATAAGGTTTTATTTCAAGTGCGTCATAGCCTAAAAGAATCTTTCCCGATTTAATTGAAAAACCTATATACGCATCGATATTACCCATTAATTTCTATTTCCTTTTTTATAATATCGTATATTTCATTTTCCAACTGACATTTAAAAGCCTTGTTTAACAATTTACTTTTAATGCATTTTTCCATACAATTTTTATTCTTACAGATATATGCGCCCCTTCCTTGTGCTTTACCGCTTTTGTCTGTTTTTACGGTTCCGTCTTTGCATTTGACAATTCTTAAAAGTTCTTTTTTATCTTTCATTTGTCTGCATGCAATACACATTCTTTCGGTTAATTTATTTTCGGACGACATATCTCTACTTTAATTGCTCCAATCAAACTACTTTCCGAGTTCTTAAATTAGTTTTCCTCGACGCTCTGACTTGCGACCTCAACGCCGCCGTCTTCCGTTTCGAAAACAGTTAAGGAAGAATACGGTTTAACGTCTATTTTCCAACCGGTAAGTTTTGCCGCAAGACGGACATTTTGTCCGTTTCTGCCTATTGCAAGTGACAGTTTGCTGTCTTCTACGATTGCCTTTGCAGTTTTTTCTTCTTCGTTAATTTGTACCATCTGAACTTTTGCAGGACTTAACGAACGGGCAATGTATTCAACAGGGTCAGCGCACCACTCGACTATATCTATTTTTTCGCCGTTCAGCTCGGCTACAATGGCGTTGATTCTAGTTCCTTTCTGACCTATACAAGCGCCTATGGCATCGACATTAGGGTCATCGCTGTAAACGGAAAGCTTTGTTCTGTAACCTGCTTCTCTTGCAATGCTTTTAATTACTACAAGACCCGCTTTAATTTCGGGAACTTCAAGTTCGAAAAGTCTTTTTACAAAACCCGCAGCTGCCCTCGAAACAATAACCTGAGCGCCGTGAGTCCCTTCTTTTACTCTTTTTACATAAACTTTGAAAGTATCGTTTACATTGTATTTTTCTCCGAAAATCTGATCGGACGGCATAAGTATAGCTTCCATTTGGCTTCCTATCATTTCCATAAATACATTGTTTCCTTCAACTCTTCTTACAACGGCATTAAGTATCTCGCCTTCTCTTTCGCTCATTTCATTCATTATAATTTCTTTTTGAGCGTCGTTAATTCTCTGTATAATAACTTGTTTTGCAGTCTGAGCGGCAATACGGGAAAAATCTTTCGGAGTTACATCTTCGGTCACCAAATCGCCTACTTTGTATTCCGGATTGATTTCTTGCGCCTCTTCCAAAGAAATTTCCTTATCGTAGTCATCCACTTCTTCTACTACCGTTCTGTAAGCGACAACTTTAATAGTGGCGGTTTCTTCATTAAGCGAAACAGTAACCTGTCTGCTTTCTCCGTATTCTCTTTTAAAAGCAGAAGCCAATCCTGCTTCCAAAGATTCAATCAAAAGTTCTTTTTTGATTTTCTTTTCCTTCTCTAATAAATCAAGAGCTGCAAAAAAGTCTTTGTTAACCATTGTTTCCTCCTAAAAATCGATAGCCGGTTTCATAAGGGCTATATCTTTTCTGTTTAAAATCAATTTGTTTTCTTCATTATCGGATATTGTAACCGTATCTTTATCATAGCTTACGACAGTACCCTGAAATTTCTTTTTTTTGTTAACAGGAACATAAAGAGAAATTTCCACTTTTAAGTTAAGATTTCTTCTTAAATCGTCATCGGTTTTAATAGGTCTGTCCAATCCCATTGAAGATACATTTAAAATATAAGGTTCCCCGTTTGTCGGATCGAGTTCGTCAAGAATATCGCTTATTCTTTTATGAAAATTTTCGCAGTCGTTTAAATCTATACCATCTTTTTTGTATAGTACAAAGGTAAGATTCATTTGCGAATATTTTTTTGCATATTCGATATCTACGATTTCGTAACCTAATTCTGATGCAAGTTTGTCGGCAGCTTCTTTTACCGAGTCTGCAATTTTTGACATAAGTACCTCATTCAAAATTTAAGGGAGCGGTTTGCCGCTCCCTTAAAGAAATTACAATATGATATTAACATAAAAAAAATATTTATGCAACTGTTTTAATTATATTTAAAATAAAATAAATTATACTTTATCCTTAAAGTTATCGGGAATATAATTTTTTTTCATATTGATAAAAACTTTTGCGGTGCAAATTGCGTCATCCAAAGCACGGTGAGCGTTTTTTTGCTCTATTCCGTAAAAAGCGCATATACTTTGAAGAGAAAATCTGCTAAGATAAACCGAAAGAATTTTATCTTTTTTCGCTTCTGTTAAGGTATCGATTATTTCATTATCGAAATGATAATTCTGTTTTTTTGCTTCCTCGTAAATAAAACTCATATCGAAAGATGCGTTATGGGCAATAATCGAAGCCCCTCTTGTAAACTTATAGAAATCGGGAAGAACCTTTTTTATATCGGGCGAATCTTTGACATCGTCGTCTTTTATATTGTTGACTTTGGTTGCCGTTTCGGGAATATGCATTTTAGGATTTACGAAAGTTTCGAATGTTTCGGTTAGTTTTCCGTCTTTTATTTTAACAGCGCCGATTTCTATTATTTTATCGGGTTCGGAATTTTCTTCGTGAGGATTTCCCGTAGGATATAAACCCGTAGTTTCAAGATCGAATACGACAAAAACCTTATTTTTAATATCTTCGGGGATATCTGTTTTTTCTTCTTTAACAAAAAGATTTTGTTGCGAATATTCCACATATTCTTTCGGAAATACATATTGATAGTTCTTTTTTTCCACCGCAAATTTTTTAATTTGTTTTAATGAATTTTCATCTATTACACATAGCTCGATATTTGAAATCATATAAGCCGGTTTATTTGTAAACTTATCCATAACTATATTGCCGAAACATTTTACCTGAGAATTTTCTTTAATCATTTTATCGAAAGCGTTTTCGGAATTTTCGGTTTTAGGAAAATATTTTACATTTATGCTTGCAGAATAATCGTCTAAAACAAAGGTGAAAAAACAACCTTGTTTTTCTTTATATTCCCTTTTTGTGAGCAATTTAACTTTACCGCAAAAAACTATTCCCTGTTTTACCCCTTCAACGGAAGAAATTCTTATGGGAGAAGAAATTATTTTTTTACCTATTACAGGTTGACTTTCGGTAATAATTATTTCGTTGTCTTCCGATAAATCCGGAATAAAATTATTTAATTCATTTGCAATTAAAGTTAAATCGTTTGATTTTTTTTCTATTATCTGAATTCTGAAACTATCGGTAAAATAATCGGAAAGATATTTAGCTAACTCTTTATCTGTATTTTTATTTTTTATATATGAATAAAAACCGCTGTCCAAATAAATAGTAACTGTTTTTGAACCGTTTTCGCTTTCGTTCACTTCCACATCTTCGTTTTTAATAGATTTAAAGGCAAATAAATAATTTGTTTCGAAAAAATCCAATACCGTCTTTTTTATATCGAAAATACTTTCTCCGATTTTAAAAAATCTTAAATTCACCTTGTAGCCGTTAAGAATTTTTTTGGAAGCATTTTCCAATAATTTACCGTTCTCTTCCTTGGATAATTCATCGTAATACTTTACAGGTACAAAAAAATCTATATCGACGCTTTTTTTAAACTTATCGATAATCACGTCTTTTATTTTAAGGTAATGGAATTTTTCTTTTGTTTCTTCATTTAATTTTATCAAAAATGCGTCCATCTTTTCACCGTTTAAAGGATAAAATATTTAATTTGATATTTCAACTAAATTCAACAGTTCTTTCAAAATTTCATCGTTGGGACAGGTTTTAATCTTATTTCCTTTATAAAAAATAATGGATTCTTTTTTCCCGCCCGCAACTCCGAAGTCGGCGTCCCCTGCTTCTCCTATTCCGTTCACGCAGCAACCCATAACTGCAATTTTAAGTTTTTTATTTATTTTTTTACATTCATCGTAAATTTTTTCCGAAATACCTTTTACATCTATTTCCGTTCTTCCGCAAGTGGGACATGAAATTATTTCAATACCTTTCTCTTTTAACTGCAAACATCTTAGTATTTCTACCGCAGTTTCAACTTCGTTCACGGGGTCTCCTGTTAACGATATTCTTACAGTGTCGCCTATTCCTTCCGAAAGTAAAGCTCCTACTCCTACCGAAGACTTGATTATACCTTTTGATAAAATACCCGTTTCGGTTATTCCGATATGCAAAGGATAATCGCATTTTTTCGAAAGCAATCTGTAAGCTTCTATTGTTTTTAAAACATCGGAAGATTTTACGGAAAGACAAATTTTACTGAACCCCAATTCTTCGAAAATACCTGCGTTTCTGATAGCGCTAATAACAAGAGCTTCGGCGGTGTTACCGTAAATTTTTTCTATATCTTTTTCAAGAGATCCTCCGTTAATTCCTATACGGACGGGAATATCCTTGTCTTTCAGGACTTCAACCAATTTTTTAAGGTTTTCTTTATTTGAAATATTGCCGGGATTGATTCTTATTTTACTTATACCGTTTTCAGCGCATTTGATAGCAAGTCGGTAATCATAATGAATATCTGCAATTAACGGCACGGGCGAATTCTGAACCAGATATTTTACGGCACCGGCTGCCGCTACGGTGGGCACGGCAATACGCACAAGGTCTGCGCCCGCCTCGCTTAACCTGCATATTTGTTTTAAAGTATTTTCTTTATCTTCCGTTTTGGTATTAGTCATACTTTGAACGGTTACAGGATTTGTTCCGCCGATATAAATATTTCCGACTTTAATTTCCTTCGTCATAAAAAATAATTAATTAAATCCAATACAATTGTCAGAGAAAAAAGTAAAACCAATCCTACAAAATGTATTGTACCCTCCAATTTTCTGCTTATAGGCTTTTTTCTTATCCATTCTATTATAACAAATATTATACGGGAGCCGTCAAGCGCAGGAATAGGTAAAATATTCATAACTGCCAAAGTTGACGACATTACGCATATTGCATACATCCAGGCGTCGAAACCTTGTCTCGAAATCTGAGAAATTGCGCCTATTGCAGTAAGGGTTCCGCCGAGATTGTTTTTAATTCCCAAAGCGCCTGTAATTATTCCCCCAAGAACGCTGAACAACTTCCCTACGACAAGAAAGGAAAACTCAAAACCTCTTGCTATCGATTGAAAAAAAGGAAATTTATATCTTTCATAATTGTAGTAATAATTTCCGTCATCGTGTTTTACGAGATGGGAAATTCCGTAACCGTATTTTTCGGTAAGAACTCCGTTTTCTTCGGTTATAAAATTACCTTTTTGGACTTGTAAAGTGACCTTCTCTCCGTTACGCAAAACGATAACTTCGTTTACTTGTAAATTCTGATTAAAATAAGAAGATAAATCGGCATTAATGTTCAGATAAACTTTTCTGCCGTCAATTTCCAAAATTACATCGTCAACCTGAAAATGCTGTTCTGCCCCGCTGAGCTGATATACTGTGGAAATCTTCGGCATATAATCGCCGAAACAAGAAAAAAACACACTGACTAAAATGATAGCTGAAAAAAAATTAAACAGAACGCCTGCGGCAAGTACTATTATTCGTTTCCAAGGTTTTTGATTGTTGAAAGCTTTGGGATTATTGTTTTCCTCGTCTTCGCCGAGAAAGGAACAAAAACCGCCCAAGGGAATAGGACGCAAGGAAAACTGCTCACCGTTTTTAAATTTATGTTTGAAAATTGCGGGTCCGAAACCTATTGCAAATTCTTTTATTTCAAAACCTAACAGTTTGCCTGCCGTGTAATGACCTAATTCGTGAATTAACACCATAATCATTAAAGCAAACAAAGCCAGTATTATATATCCTATCCATTCGAGAACGCCTGTAAAAGTTACGGTTAAAATCATTTTTACCTCGTTATTACAGATAAATTATATTCTCATATGTTTAAGTCAATACCATTAAATAAGAGATAAGGCAAATTTTCTGACTTCTTTATCCAAACTTAAAACCTCTTCTGCGGTATTTAAATCGATATCTGAAAAATTTTTAAAGGAATCGGAAATTATTTTGGGAATATCAGTAAATTTTATTTTTTGATTTAAAAACGAATCCACCGCAATTTCGTTAGCCGCATTAATTGCCGCAAGAGCGGATTTACCTTTTCTTAAACCTTCTCTGCAAATTTCGATACAAGGAAAATTTTCACTGTCTACCGATAAAAAGGTAAGCTTTTGTATTTTATCGAATTCAAGATTATCCGTATATCCTTTTAATCTTTCGGGATAAGACAATGCGTAAAGAATAGGTACCGACATATCCGGTTTTGCAAGCGCTGCGACGGTATTTCCGTCTACGAAATTTACCATTGAATGAATAATGCTTTCTCTGTGAACGGTAACCTTTATTTTATTTTCGGGAAGATCGAATAAAAAAGAAGCTTCCGCAATTTCGAAACCTTTATTCATTAGCGTTGCGGAATCTATCGTAATTTTTTTACCCATATTCCAAGTCGGATGTTTAAGTGCGTCCGAAGCTGTTACTGCGTCAAGCTGATTTTTGTTATATCCGTAAAAGGGTCCTCCGCTAGCGGTAAGAACGATAGAAGAAACTTCGTTTTTATTTCCGGCTCTTAAAGACTGCCATATTGCGGAATGTTCACTGTCAATAGGAAAAATTTCGGAATTATTATCTTTTAAAAGTTTTTTTATAATACTTCCTGCCGTA
This sequence comes from uncultured Clostridia bacterium, assembly GCA_944342015.1. Classification (GTDB taxonomy): domain Bacteria; phylum Bacillota; class Clostridia; order Christensenellales; family CALVMC01; genus CALVMC01. The sequence goes on along the minus strand of CALVMC010000001.1, from coordinate 191,929 downwards.
ACCAAAACTTCTTTGTTCGCCAGCGCAATTTTTTTACCCGATTTGATTGCGCAAACCGTGGGCAACAGACCGGATATTCCCACTTGCGCCATAACGGCAGTATCGTAGCCGTTCAAGGCTGCAATTATTTCAAGGCAATCATCGCCTTCTATCAGTTTTGTGCCTTTCGGAATATTTTTTTTAAATTCTTTACTTGCATTACCGTCTGCAAGCGCAACATATTGAGGTTTGTATTTTTTACAAAGTTCTAATAAAAGTTTATAATTTTTATTTGCGGTAAGAGCAAAAACCGAAAACCGTTCCGGATACAATTCTATTGCTTTTAAAGTCTGTACGCCGATAGAACCTGTGGCGCCGAAAATCGCAAGTTTTTTCATATCGCACCGATAATGAGAAAGGTCAAATAAATCAACGGAATAACAAACATTATGCTGTCGAGTCTGTCAACCAAGCCGCCGTGTCCCGGAAAAATCGTACCGAAATCCTTTATTCCCGTTTGTCTTTTAACCCAACTTGCCGCAAGGTCGCCAAGCTGCGCTAATACAGAACCTAAAAGACCAAGTACTAAATAAACTGCGACAGACGCTCCTATATTCCAATCTATCAAGGCATTAATCATGGTATTATTAAAGTTATCGAAAAGTCTGAAATAATCAAAAAGAAGAAAGATTACTGTCGCTCCAAGCATTCCGCCGAAAAGACCGCCTATTGCTCCCGATATTGTTTTATTAGGACTTATTGAAGGACAAAGTTTTTTTCCTTTGAAAGTAACTCCTGTAAAAAGAGCAAACATATCGGAGAATGTTGCAATAAACAATATAAGCATTATGCCGAGTAAACTTCCCGTTCCTGCATTAATAAAGAAGAAAATACTGGTCAGAACACAAGGATATATAAGAATGAAATATGTTACGAACAAATCGTTAAGAGAAATATTATGGTCGAAAATAAATGCAAAAAGAGCAACGAGAGCCGAAGCTAAAATTACTATTAAAAGACCGCTTTCGTTTAAGAAGAAAACAGCGGGATAAATTCCGATTATGTATACTAAAATACACGAAAGAACAGGTCTGTATCCCGAAGTTTTAAAAGCTCTGAATATTTCATAAGCGGCAACAGCAATTACCGCAAGAATTACAGCGTCGATAATATACAGACTGATAGGCCTTAACCACAAAAGCAAGGCAAATAATATAGCCGCCAATATAATACCGACTGAAATTCTTTTAAGCATTTAAACCTCCAAACCTTCTGTTTCTTAAATAGTATTCGTCAAGAACTCGGTCGAATAAATCTTTATCAAATTCAGGCCAATATTCGTCAATAAAAATAAGTTCAGAATAAGCACACTGCCAAAGAAGAAAATTACTCAATCTTTTTTCTCCTGCCGTTCTTAAAATAATATCGGGGTCAGGCAGATAATTAATATATAGATTATCTTTGATATCTTTTTCGGATATATTTGTTTTATTGTTTTCTATTAGTTTATTGACTGCATGAACTATTTCGTCACGGCCGCCGTAATTTATTCCGATATTAATGATAAGTTTATCGAAAGCCTTTGTTCTTTCACAAATCGAATTTAAAGATAAAACCAAATCGTCAGGCAATTTCGATAAATCTCCCATAATGTTAATCCGATACTCCTTTCCTTTGAATTCCTTATCGAATTTATTCACGAATTCCTCTATGAGAGAAAAGAGAGAATTTATTTCATCTTTTGGTCTTTTCCAATTTTCGGTAGAAAAGGCATAAAAAGTAATATATTTGATACCGTATTCTTCGGCAGTATAAACGGCTTTTTTAATTGCGTCCACACCTTTTTTGTGACCGGCTTTTCTCGGAAGAAATCTTTCTTTTGCCCATCTTCCGTTTCCGTCCATAATAATTGCGATATGATTTGGCGGCTGTTTCCCTTTATACATCCGAATTTCCTTTTCCGTTAACCTTTAATTTAAATTTACCGCAAAGCAATTCCAAAGAGTTATTTTTTTTTGTTGTCCTTAAAACTATATCGCTGTCGTAATTACTGTCGGAATTTTTTCCTGTAAATTTAACGGTATAATTTATATTGTTTTCTTTAAGAAATTTTTCTGCGTTAATTAAAGTTTTTCCAATCAACAAATCCATTAAACGCTCATTATCTCCGTCTCTTTTTCTTTATACATTTTATCGACGGTTTCAACAAATTTATTAACGGATTTATCAACATCTTTTTCAAAACCGGCAAGTTCGTCTTCTGTAATATTGTTATCTTTTTTTAATTTTTTAAGTCCGTCGTTAGCGTCACGCCTGATATTTCTTATAGCAACTTTACTGTTTTCGGAAATGGCTTTGATTTCTTTTGCTATTGCTTTTCTTCTCTCTTCGTTAAGGTCCGGAAAAACCAAACGAATGACTTTTCCGTCATTAACGGGATTAATTCCGAGATTTGCGGCAATCAACGCTTTTTCGACATCTTTTAAAGCTCCGTTGTCCCATACGGAAATAACGAGTACCTTGCCGTCCTGAACGGTAACGTTTCCTATTTGTTGTAAGGGAGTTGGAGTACCGTAATAATCGACGGTAACTTTATCGAGAATATGCGGATTAGCTCTTCCTGCTCTTATACCGATAAACTCGCTTTTAAGATTATCTACGGCTTTTTGAAGTTTCTCGTTAAGTTCTGTAAAAATTTTATTCACTTCGATATTATCGTATCCCATAATTTCACCTCAAAAAAACTGATTTTAATTTGCGTAATAAAATAAATTATTTAATTATAGTTCCTATTTTTTGACCTGTAATGGCTTTTAACATACTGTCTTCTTCGTTGAGCGCAAAAGCAATAACGGGAATTTTATTTTCCATACAAAGGGAAATAGCGGTAGTATCCATAGCATTGAGTCCTTTTTGTATTACATCGAGATAGGAAATTTCGTCGAACTTTTTAGCCGAAGGATTTATTTTAGGATCGCTGTCGTAAATTCCGTCAACATTTTTAGCAAGAAGAAGTGCGTCTGCTCCGATTTCGGCAGCTCTTAAAGCAGCTCCGGTATCGGTTGAAAAATAAGGATTACCCGTACCGCAAGCAAATATGACTATTCTTCCTTTTTCGAAATGGCGTAAAGCCTTTCTTAAAATATAAGGCTCTGCAACTCTTGTTATAGTTAAAGCTGTCTGAACTCTGGTCGGCATTCCCTCTCTTTCGAGAGCGTCTTGAAGAGCAAGAGAATTAATTACGGTTGCAAGCATACCCATATGGTCGGCGGTACTTCTGTCCATTTTATCGGCTTGTCTTCCTCGCCAGAAGTTTCCTCCGCCGATAATTATACCAATATCAGCATTAAGTTTTTTTACATTTTTAATTTGCTGAACGACTTTGGCAAGCACAGTCTCGTCTATTCCGAATTTCGAAGCGCCGCTTAAAGCCTCACCGCTGATTTTAAAAATTACCCTTTTATACTTTAACTGCATACTGACCTCGCTTTAAATTTATGCCAAAAAAATGGGAACAAAACTGTTCCCTTTTTCGGTTATTTTTTAAGTTTATTAACTTGTTCCATAACTTCGTCAGCAAAGTTATCGGCTCTTTTTTCGAGTCCCTCTCCGACTTCGTATCTTGTAAATCTTCTGATAGTTATTTTCTCGCCGATTTTAGAGATAGTCTCGTTTAAAAGCTGCGTAATGCTTTTATCGGGGTCTTTTACATAAGATTGTTCGAGAAGACAAACTTCTTTATAATATTTGTTTATTCTGCCTTCAACCATTTTATCGATAATATTTTGAGGTTTAGCCGATTCATTCATAGCCTGAGCTTTTAAAATTTCCTTTTCCTTTTCTATTTCGGATGCAGGAACCTCTTCTTTATTGACATAATAAGGTTTAGCGGCAGCAATCTGCATTGCTATATTATGAACGAATTCCTTAAAATCGTCCGAACGTGCAACGAAATCCGTTTCACAGTTAACCTCTACAAGAACACCGATCTGACCGCCCATATGAACATAAGATTCGATAATTCCCTGGGAAGCAATCCTGCCGGCTCTTTTAGCGGCTGCTGCCATACCCTTTTCTCTGAGTATTTCAACAGCTTTGTCGATATTGCCGTCAGCCTCAGTTAAAGCTTTTTTACAATCCATCATACCGACTCCGGTCATTTCACGGAGTTTTTTAACATCTTCTGCTGTAAACATTCTTATTACTCCTTTATATCTTCTTTAACTTCATCAGAATTAGTTTCTTGAATAATCTGATTATTGAGAGCGTCATCCATAGTAACGTTTTCTTCCTCGGGAGCAGTTTCTCTGTTGATCTGAACTCCTTCTTTAACTTCGATAACAGCGTCGGCAATAACCGAAGAAATAAGTTTAATGGCTCTTATAGCGTCATCGTTTCCGGGAATTACATAATCCACGAGATCGGGATCACAGTTAGTATCTACTATTCCTACAACGGGAATATTAAGATTTCTGGCTTCTTTTATAGCTCCTTCTTCGTTTTTAACGTCGACAACGAACAAAGCGCCCGGCAATGTACGCATATTTTTAATACCGCCGAGATTTTTTTCGAGTTTATCCCTTTCAGCTTTAAGCTTCATAACTTCTTTTTTAGGGAGAAGTTCGAACTCTCCGATAATTTCCATTTGATTGATTTTGTTCAATTTGTCTATTCTTGATCTGATTGTCTTGAAATTTGTAAGGGTTCCGCCAAGCCATCTTTGGTTCATATAGAACATTCCGCAACGTTCTGCTTCTTCTTTAATGGCGTCCTGAGCCTGTTTTTTGGTTCCGACGAAAAGAATGTTTTTTCCTTCTTTTACTACATCGTGAATAAACTGATAAGCTTTTTCGACCATTTCGACAGAAAGCTGTAAATTGATTATATGGACATCGTTACGAGCCGCATAAATGTACTTGCTCATTTTAGGGTTCCATCTTTTTGTCTGATGTCCGAAATGAACGCCTGCTTCCAATAATTGTTTCATTGTGATTACTGACATAAAAAAATACCTCCGGTTTTTCCTCCCCGAACATCAACGGCAGTCAAAAATGCACCGGCGCCTTCGTCCGAGTGTTAAATTATTTTTATTTTAGCATAGAGCTTTAAAAGACGCAATCGTTTTAATAGCAATAAAAGTATAAATTTTATATTTGTTCGGATTTTTTGTTCTTGCAGTTTCCTTTTTGAGTCCCTTTGCAATTTCCTTTTGCTGAGCACTTTTTAGTTTTGTCGGATTTTTCTTCCTTATCGTTAGCATTGCAATTATTTTTGCAATCTTTTTCCGAACTGCATTTATGCTCGCAAGAAGTTTCGATATCACTATGATCATCTGATTTTTTGCAATTGCATTTTTTATCTTTACTGTTATCTTTTTTAGAACAATCACATTCTTCGTGACAAGAACAGGAATCTTCTATATTTTCGACTTCTTTAAGATATTCGTTATATACTCCTTGCAATTCCTCTTCACTGTTTATAGGAACGATATTGTCCTGACCGTCTTCGCCTTCTTCGAGACGGAAAATCAGAACTTCGTCTTCTCCGATATCCTCTATTTCCTCAACAGGTTCGAGAAAAATATACCAATTATCTTTATAATCGATAGTGGCTACATGGTAAAAATCAACATCTTCGTTTTTTTCGTTTTGAAGAGTAATTATATCTTCCTCTTCGTTTAAGGAATAATCTTTTTCGTCCATATGTTTTCCTCCTTTGCTTTACGGTTACAGTCTTCGATTGGTATCGAGATATGTTTGCAAAATAATTGCGGAAGCTATTTTGTCGACGACTTCTTTGCGTTTTTCCCTTCTTACATCAGAATTTATTAAAAGTTTTTGAGCCGAAACGGTGCTTAATCTTTCATCTTGCAAAACTACTTTTATTTTGCAGAAATTTTCCAACTTTTTTGCAAATTCTTCGGCTTTTTTTGCTCTGTTTCCTATGCTTCCGTCCATATTTACAGGATAGCCTATAACTACGGTATCGACTTCCTTCTCGGATATTATATCATTTATATGCTTTAAGTCAACTTCATCGTTAACTCTTTTGTATGTTTCATAAGCTGATGCAATAATTTGCATAGCGTCGCTTAAAGCTATTCCTATACGGACATCACCTAAATCTATTCCCATTTTTCTCATAATTACCCTCTTTTAACCGCCGCATTTAAAAATTTTTAAATCTTATCGCATACCGCAGTTTTCAAATAATCGATTTAATATCGTCTATAAATTTTTTAAATTTAGCACAAAAAATCAACTGTAAGTTTTATATTTTAAACGATTTTTTATAATTCTTATCATAAAATCGTTTACTCCGTATTTTTTATAAAAACAGGAACATCGTTTTTGACCTTTCCGTTAAATATAAAAAATAATATCGCACTTAATATTACGAAAGGCAGAAAAACAATTAAACTTTTTAAAGCATAATGCATTTTAACCGCCGAAAGAAAACTGCAACATATAAGGGAAATAACAGGAACGGCAATTCCCACCAACATTTGTCTCCAAAGTTTTAAACCGCTTTTTTTGAATTCGGAATAATTACTCCAATTAAGTCTCGGGTTTTTAAAATCAAAATATAAACCGAACCTGTTTATACCCAAAGCATAAAATATCAAAACGATCGGGAACAAAATCGAATTAAGAACATTTTGCCCGCCTAAACACCACAAAGGAACAGAGGCAAGGATTACGGTTACCGTCGAAAGCCCGTCGGCTAAAATCAATTTACTTTTAACAAAATCACCGTAAGATATCGGCAGAGTTTTTATAAGATAGAAATTTTTACCTTCAATGGAGGCAGGCGTGACCGCAAGATAATTGCCTGTCGATAAAGTCAACGATAATATATAAATACACATACCGAGAGTTAGAAAATTAAAGTCGAAATAGTCCCCCATTTCGCTTACCGAACCGGTTTGCCGGGTAAAAACCCAACAGAAAAAAGATATAACAATTATATTCATTATCGGCATGCTTAATATATTCATTGCAAATATCGGTTCTTTGAAAATCGATTTCAGATTGTATTGCGCAAGATTTAATATGGGGTTTTTTGAAACTTTAAGTTCCTTCTCCTTTTTTATTGATTTCTTTTTGCCCTTTGCCCCTTCTATATTCAAAGATAACGCTTTTCCGTATAAAAACGAAGAGATAAATATCGAAAGTAAAGCAAACCCCAATACAAATCCGAAATAAATAATTAAAGCTATAAAATATCCCTCTATTCCGCTTTCCAGCAACATTGAATTGCAAATCACATTATTAGGATACATGTAATTATGAAACCAGTTTAATACTTCCTTTAAATTTTCGTTAATAACAAATTTTTCCGCAACTTCAAATGAAAAGGCAGAATTTAATCCGTAAGACAAGAAGAAAACCGGAACAAAAAACATAATGGTAAACAATGTCGATATAACGGTAGAAATTAAAGGTTTATTCTTTAACGCATTAATTACATATATAAAAGGATAAGAAATAATAGAAACTACCGCCAAAGGCAACATCGGAGAAAAAATTATTATAATAAGTGCATTAATATAAAATACTATCGGAATAAAAATACCGTTCAAAGCAGATACAACACCTACCGTAATAAGAAAAGGCAACAAAATCACAACGGAAATCAATAATTCATTAATATAAACCATAGTAAATTTTGCCATAAATACAACCGATTTTTTTAAAGGCAAACTCTGTAAAAATTCCGAATCTTTTGAGAAAAATAAATACGGCAACATATAAACCGTTCCGAAAAACAATATAATCAACTGTACTGCCGTAACTACAATATTGATTAAAGAAGTCAAAAGACCGTTTAAGGCAAATGCCGGTACAAGCATCACGCTTATAGAAATAATATAAAAAAGTATAATACCGGTGAGCACAATCGCACCTATTATACCAAGCAATTTTTTATTTACCTGTTTTTTTGAATTGCTCTCGACGGGATATAGCGGCTTTGATTCGGTCTTTTTCCCGAACTTTATTCCGTACTGATTTTTTATTAAAATTTTAATTAAGGCAAGATAATTTTTAAATGTCATTGACTTTCTCCCGTTAAAGACAGGAAAAGTTCTTCAAGAGACAGATCTTCCCTTTTTTCTTTCAACTCATTAATGTCGCAAACGGTAACCAGCTTACCTTTATTTATTATAGCTACCCTGTCGCAGATTTTTTCGACCACTTCAAGCACATGCGAAGAAAAGAAAACAGAATTGCCCTCAGCACAATGCTGTTTCATAAGTTCCTTTAAATCGAAAGCCGACTGCGGATCAAGTCCGGTTAAAGGCTCGTCTAAAACCCATAACTTGGGATTATGAATGAGCGCCCCTATAATACTTATTTTTTGTCTCATTCCGTGTGAATAAGATTTTATATAATCGTTTATCGCATCGTTTAACCGAAACATTGAAACATATTTATCGAAACGGTTTTTTCTGTCATTTTCATTGACTCCGTAAACATTAGCCATAAAATTAATATATTCTGCGCCCGTCAATCTTTCATAAAAATCATGAGTGTCAGGAACATAACCTATATTCATTTTTACTTCAATAGGGTTTTTTAATAAAGATACGCCGTCAAGCTTTATGTCTCCTTCGGAAAAAGGAAGTATTCCCGTTAGACATTTTATAGTCGTGGATTTACCCGCACCGTTAGGCCCTAAAAAACCGAAAATTTCACCGTTTTCGATTTCCAGAGATAATCCGTCCACAGCTTTAACATCGGACTTTAAGTATTTTTTTGTCAAATTATCTATTGTCAGCATACTAAACCTTTAATTTTCATTGTATTATTATTCATTTATTTTTAGATTTTTTCTTTATAATATTTTTTTCAAAACCGTTATTTAAAGGGATATAAATTTCCCTGTCTTTTACTCCGTCAGGCAGATATTGCTGATCGACATATCCGCCGAAGTCGTGCGGATATTTATATCCGCTGATTTTTTCGCTTTTATAATTCTGATCGCATAGATATAAAGGAACGCTTTCGTTTTCACATTCGTCAACAGCCCTGTCGGCGTTTGCGATTGCAACTACCGTGGAATTTGATTTAGGAGCTTCGCAAACATAAATTATTGCAGTTGTCAAAGGTATTTCTCCTTCGGGAAGACCTAATTTTTCAAGAGCCGTAAAAGCACTGACAGCCATAACCAAAGCGTTAGGATCAGCCATTCCGACATCTTCTGCGGAGTGAGCGATTAATCTTCTTGCAATAATTAAAGGTTCGATTCCCGCCTTAATCATTCTTCTTGACCAATAAACAGCCGCATCCGAATCGCTTCCTCTTAAACTTTTACAAAAAGCGCTTAACATATCATAATATAAACTTTCATCGATTGCGTAGTTTTTAGCCTGCATACTCTCTGCAATTATATCGGAATTTATATTTATTGAACCGTCTTTTGAAAGCGGCGCCGTCAATACGGCATTTTCAAGACCGTTTAAAGCTTTTCTGACATCTCCGTCAGACATCCATACAAGCTTATCAACTGCGTCAGCGTCTATTTTTATATTGTAATCTTTGAAACCTTTTTCCGAATTTAAGGCATTGATTATCGCCTTTTTAATATCTTCCCGATTCAGTTTTTTGAATTCGAATATTCTGCATCTTGAAAGTATGGCTTTTGTCATGGAGACATATGGATTTTCGGTAGTTGAACCGATAAAAATAATATCGCCTTTTTCTATTGCACCGAGCACGCAATCAGACTGAGCCTTGCTCCACCTATGGCACTCGTCCAAAAAAAGATATGTTTTTTTACCGAAAAGTTTTTTTTGTTCCAAGGCGTTTTCTATAACTTTCTTAGCGTCCCCGACGCCGCTGGAAACGGCATTAAGTTTTATAAAATCCCCTTTTGTGTTAGAAGCGATTATATTTGCAAGAGTGGTTTTGCCGACGCCCGGCGGGCCGTAAAAAATACAACTACCTAATTTATCCTCTTCGATAGCCTTTCTGAGCAGATTATTTTTACCTAAAAGATGCTCTTGACCTATAAATTCATCAAGTGTTTTTGGACGCATTTTTTCGGCAAGAGGCACATTTCTGCTTGCGTTTTCGCTTAAATCAAATAAATCCATAATAACCTTTTAAATTATAACATATAAAAAAACACATTGCAATTATGCAATATGTTTTTTGTCTAAAATCGATACTCGACATTGAAAACCTTGTTTTTATCGATAAGCGGAATTTTTCCGTGGGGAGCCTCCACTCTGTCGATAATAGTTTTTGCACTACCGCATTTTATGATTTTAATTTTATAAACTGCATTTTTATATTTGTATTCAACACTGCAACTTCCTATACTTTCCGGAAGTTTAGGTTCGATTATAAGATAATTCTGCTCTATTCGTATTCCGATAATATCTTCCAAAATAGTCTTATAAAGCCAAGCCGCACTTCCCGTATACCAACTCCAACCCATTCTTCCGTAATTATCTTTATTTGTGTAAACATCGGCGGCAATAACATAAGGTTCTCCTTTGTATTTTTCATAATCTTCACTTTTTAAACATTTGTTAAAAGGTAATATCAAATTTAAAATGTTATAGGCTTTTTCAGAAAAACCGGCTTTGGAAAGGGCCCTTATAAACCATACCGCAGCGTGTGTATACTGACCTCCGTTCTCTCTTACTCCCTCCGGATAAGAGGAAATATATCCGTAAAATTTATTGCTCTTAAACGGAGGATCCAAAAGCTTAACTATACCGTTATCGTAATCTACGAGATTTTCGGCGGTATCAAGAGCAATGTCTCTTTTTTCGTTATCGGTAATATCGCTGAAAGCCGAAAAACTCTGAGTTAAAATATCCGTTTTACAGACAATTGAAGTTTCCTGGCCTAAAATCTCTCCTTCGTCGGTAATACAGCGGATGAATCTGTCACCCGTAAAATATTTATTTACCGCTTTTTTTAATCTCGTCGCACACTCAATGTAATAAGGTTTTTTATCGTATGACACATAAGGCAAAATTTCATTTATTACCTCATAACAAAACATGGAAAGCCATATGCTTTCTCCTTTTCCGTTTTTTCCTATATTATCAAAACCGTCATTCCAATCTCCCGTACCTATCAGCAATAAATCGTTTTCGCCGAATTTTAAAGCATTGTCCAATGCTTTTAGCATATGATCGGTCAATGTAAATTTTTCCGTGCTTGTTTCGGGAATTTCCAATCTTGCATGTTCGTTTGAATTTAACGGAAGTGATTTCAAGTATTCTATTTTATCTTCAAGAATAGAATAATCGCCTGTGTGTTTAATATAATTAACTACAACATAAGGCAGAAATAACTTATCGTCGGAAATTCTTGTTCTTACACCGAATTTTTCGGGATGCCACCAATGCATGACGTCTCCTTCTTCATATTGATGAGCAGCACAAAGAAGTATATGTTTTTTTACTTTCACCGTATCGCTGTATATTATTGCCAAGCAATCTTGAAGCTGATCCCTGAACCCGTAAGCTCCGCCCGCCTGATAATAACCGCATCGCCCGTTAAACCTGCTGCTTATTGTCTGATACATCAACCAATCGTTAAAAATTATATCCAACCCTTTATTTTTGGTATCAATTTTAAACTTATTAAGATTATTGAAATAATTCAAGGTATTATTTTTTTCCCTTTCGATATCTTCTTGCGTTATGTTGTTTATAAGATTATAATCTTCCGATATTAAAAAATAAAATTTCTTTTTATTTCCCTTTCCCATTGTTACATTATAACGTGCGGCAAAAGAAGGTTTCGAGTAAGTTTTATTTTCATCGAAATAAGCAACTTCGCTTCCGTGATACCTGCTTTTGATATTATAAATATTTGTTATCAGTTCTCCCTCAAACACTCGTCCGAAAGCCTTGCTGCCGTTTAAAATATTTTCCGCCTGTAATATATCGCCTATTCCGGTCAAATAGACAAAATCGTTTTTTCTCCAATTTAAAACCGCATCAAAAGAAAATATCAAGTCTATATTTCTTTTTTCAAAGCTGCTGTTAGTTACCGTCACTTCGTAAACCGCAACTTTTCCGTCGAAAATGTGATATTTGGACATACGGGAATATATGCCGTTGATATTATTGTAAAAGTTAGTTATTCCCCTCATATGAAGGGTCTTTCCTTTATTGTATCCTTTATTTATTCGCCATACCCTGTTTTTTTCGGTTATAACGACTTGTTCGGAAGGATAATCTTTAACAGGGTCATTATTCCACTGACTGAATTTATTTTCCCGTGAATTTTCAAAATAAGTGAAGCCTCCGCCGTTCTCCGTAACCACGCTCCCTCCGTGTTCCATACAAAAAACATTTGAAAAGGGCAATAAAGGAATACTGTCGATTTCATACCCGCCGTCCACAAAACCGCCTTTTGCAGAAGGATATTCCACCCTTCCTCTTACCTCTCTTTCTTCGATTGCTCCGCTAAAATCCTTCTTACCGCCTTTAATGTTGGGATACAAATATTCTCCGTCTTTATGAATTTCCAAAAACGCACATTTATTAACCGCATTGACTTCTTCCGACAGTAAATCTTTTGTATTAATTAGCGTTATGCCCTCGGGATTACAACCTGTTTCTTCTATAAGGTTTATTAAATTTTTATATATATCCTTATAATAACCTTCTTCTTCACTGTAAGTTATAACTAATTGAAAGTTTTTAATACATTTTTTTATAATCTCACAAGCTCCGAGTAATTCTTTAACAAAACCGTCGTCAAGTCTTGAAGCGTAATCAAATAAAACATACTTGCATATATCGAATCCGAGAACCGATTTCAACATTTTTCTTTTATCCTTATACAAAGCAAGCTGTTCTTTTTCGTGTCTTGAATAAAGCATTCCGGTTAAAATATATTGTTTGATTCTTCCTGCTCTCAATGATTTTATGAATTTTCCGGATTGAGTAATGGAATTTATTTTTATTGCTTCTTCGGCATAAGCGTCGAAATTTTCCGAACAAGCTTCGGCTATATCGGAATACAATTTATCCTTATCATTGTTCCCTGTCATTATAATAGAAAATTCCGATTTTCCGCCGGGCGCTACGGTTAAATTTCCTTTAAACGCAAAACACGGTTCGAGAACGTCTCCGAAACTTGTATTTTTCTTTTCATTTTTAATTAAGAATTCAGGAGATTTTTCATCTTTTAGTCTTCCTAAAAAATTAAATCTGTTTGTTTCAAATTCAATGTTTTCCAAACTTTTTACCGTTAAAGACGCAAATTCCGAATTTAAGCCGTCAAGACTTCTTTTTTCAGCAACAACGGTTTCTCCTCCCTTTAATTTTTCGGTTTTAATAAACATTTTCTTAAAAACCTTATGAGAATACTGTTCATCTTCGGATGATAAAATAATATCGGTATAAAAAAATATTTCGAAATTTTTAATTTTATCGCTGTCATTCGATATTTTAATCTTTCTTACCTCTCCTTTAAAACAAGGAGGAACACTTACGCTCATTGAAATATTTTCGGAAATATTTTCAAACAAAACTTCTTCATCGGAAAATCTGCACCCGAAATCATTGGGATTTTCTCTTATCGGAGCAAATGTGGGTGTTATAATTCTACCGCTTTCCGTATCCTTTAAATATATAAAACTGCCGAAATTCTGAAACTCATCATTTTCGTAAACATTCAGCATAATGCCGTCAAAGCAAGAATATCCGCATCCGCTGTCATCTAAAACCACCGAATATAATCCGTTTGAAAGTATATTGGCTCTGGGAAAAGATTTTATTCCCCTGTATGTTGCCGAATATCTTTCGACTTCGTCTTCATATACAAAATCAGACTTATCGTTTTTCCCGAATCTTGTAACCGGCTGTTTTTCAGTCAAAATCAACTTTGACGAATTTATTGCATAATCGGAATTAAAATAATTTTTTATACAATCTTTTTTAAGAAAATTTGCTATGGCGCACAATATCATTCCTTGATGATGTGCCATATAAGTTTCTATTTTATTTCTTCCTTTACTTAAATCTATGGATTCGTAGAATCCGTACTTTCCGTACATTCCGCATTCTTTAAGTTTTTTTATATTATCGATTACTTTATCGGAATTATATCTTAACGCAAGTATACTGCTGTAAGGCGAAATAACGCACTTATCGAATTCCGAACGCAACGACAGAACCCTTAAACCGAAAGCACGGTATTGATAATTCATATTTAAATCAAATTTATAATAACAGGATTCTCCTATCCCGAATATTCCGTTACATTTTTTTCGATATTGCAGTTTTAAAACATTATTCATAGTATTGTAAAGCATTGATTTTTTAGGAGTATCCAAAAACAGTTCGGGCATAAAGTATTCGAATGCCGTTCCGCTCCATGAAACAAGCGTATTACCAAGATGTGAAACACATTGTCTTGAAAGATGTGTCCAATTATCGGTATTTTTTGAAATTGCCGTAAATATATACGATAATAATCTCGATTCGGAAGCCAATAAATCATACATTCCACTGTAATATCCGCCGTCTTCGTTAAAACCTATTCTGAATAATTTCGTATTAGCGTCGTACATAGCGCTCAAATCGGTTTCATTTATCATTCGATTGATTATTTCATAATACTCATACTGACCTTTCTTTCTTAAAAACTCTTTTGCGGTAATTAATGCGGCAACAAAATTAGCACTGTCAACGCTGGATACAAATCTCGGTTTCAGCACTTCAAAAGTTTCGGTATTGTACCAATTAAATAAGTGGCCTTTCCATTTATCTAATTTTAAAACCGTGTCGATAGTTTTCTTTATTCTTTCTATTGCAACCGATTCGGAAATTATTCCGAGTTCGCAAGCCGAAATCTCGCTAAGCAAGGAAAATCCTATGTTGGTCGGAGAAGTGGCTTTTCTCTTTCCTTTCATAGGTTTAATCTGATAATTGTCGCATATCAGAGAATTACCGTCATACATATCAAAAAAATACCTGTAAGTTTTTTGAGCCGTTTCCAGAAGCAATTCCTTATCGCTTTCGCTGACGGTAAAATTGTCGCAATCTTTTTTTCCTGCAAAATATATTAAAATCGAAACAACGATAAAAACAAAAGAATACAGTGCCGCCCATAAATTCATAGAAAATACGGCTATGACAGCATTAATGATAACCGACGGCAATATCATAAAAAAGTGTTTTGCGAATTTATTCTTCCCTTGAAAAAAACTGTAAGTTTTCCATTGCAAAAGATTTTTTTTAGTAATCAACATTCTCGTTAAAGTTACAAAAAAGGTAGAAACCCCTCTTAACGCAAAAAAAGGAAGCATAAACAATTTGTATAAATATTCAAAAAATATTTCTGTCAAATCTTTTAAAACATATCTGACCCTCACATTTTTTATGCTTATAGTTTTATCGATAATCTGAATTAAAAAAGGCAAGGTTACCGAAACAAAAGCCGAAACAGCAATAACCCAATCCGACATATAAAGAGCTATACACAACATAAGCCATACTGCCGACAAAGAAAGAACATTCACGGCATTTGAAAATATAATGTATTTATAAAAACCGGAAATGGTATTTTTTATTTTATCTCCGTTTTTGTTTTTTACTTTATTAAAAACATACGGAAGTAGTTGTATATCTCCTCTTTCCCATCTTTTCTGTCTTGACATATCGGAAACAAATGTATCGGGTGCGTCTTCGTAAACTTTATCACGAAGAAGTCCCGTATTCATAATCGCCCCTTCTATTATATCATGACTTAAAATGCGTCCGTCCGGAAGCACTCCTTCAAGTTTGTCATACATAGATTTGAGTCTTATAATACATTTTCCGCAATAAATACTTTTTCTGAAACGACCGTAATAATAATCGCTGTAATTATTGTAGTTTTCAAATCCCGTCTCGTTTTTGAATTTTCTAGAATAAGGAGTATTTTCCGACGATAAATCGTATCTTCCGTTAAAAACCAATAAATCGTAATCTTTATTCAAAGGATGAGAAATGGTATTAACAGCAGAAATTACGCTTCCCGGAAGAAGTTGATTATCAGCATCAAGCAAAATAAGATAAGAAGGGTTTGTCATATTATTTTTAACGAAGATAAAATTATCGTTATTACCGTTAATCAAAAGGTCGGCAAGATTCATAATTGCCCCTCTTTTTCGTTCGTAACCGCAATAACAATTTTCGCCTTTAATTCTTTTTCTCACAAAGAAAGAAAAGTCATCAGGTAAAGTCAGGTTTTTGAATTTTTCTAAAATAAGAGTATCGTCATCGGCAATTTCCTTATCAGACGGTTTCAAATCGCACAGCAGAGCGTAGTTTATATTTTTACCGCAATTAACGGAGTGCAGTTTTTTTAAATGCTCCAAAGCCTTGTTAAAAGAATTTATATCCGAAATCAGTTCGGATACGACTACCATGGTTTTAGCGTCGTCCGGAACGCAAGTATAATCCATTTTCGGAATAGGCATTCTCTGTTTTTTAGGCGAAAATCTTATAACAATACATTCAGACGGTTTTAAAAATGCGATAAACGCTAGCAATCCGCAAATTACGGAAACTATGATATTTTTGGCAAAAAGCCCGGTTATTACGGCAGGAATAACCGCAAATATTATATTTAAGCTTATAAAATAAAATACTTTGAGTTTATCGGGAGCTTTCAAAGGAAGATTTTTATCATCTTTTATAAATTCTTTGGTTTGTTTTGTATATATAAATAAAAGTTTGGAAATATCCTCACCTTTTAAAAGGGAAAACTCAGAAAGTTTTTTACTGAAATAAAGTTCGTTGACTCCTGTTTTTAAAGAAAGATCGGATATTTTTTCAAGATATGAGTTTTTAGTCAGACTGTCAGCTTGTTTATAAGAAGTTAGCTCTTCGAGTTTTTTGTCGATTACGGAAAATTTTTCTATACCGTAGTTAAATATATTTTCCGTAGCACTTATGGAATTTATAACGGATTTTATGATAACGCAATATTCGACGAGTTTTGCGGTAAATTCATATTCCAGATTATCGATATTTACGGAAGAAAGAGATTCGGCTTTTTCTTTAAATCTCTTATCGTATTTTAATAAATAATATAAATAACTTTGACTTGTTAATTTGCTTTTTATTACCTTGCCGCTGTTTGCGTCCTCTTTGTTTTTTAAAAAAGTCGAAGATCTTGAAGAGATTTCAGCAGCTTTAATAATCAAAGCAATTATAATTGCTTTTTTTAGCATACAAAGTTCTTTATATGTCAAAACCGTAATGCTGTTATAAGCATCGATAAGTTCTTTTACTTTATCATATTCAAGATTATAATTAAGCCCTTCGGCTATAAGCCTTGCAAATGCTAATATTCTGGGCTGGTTTTTTATGTGAGGAAGATTTTTAAATTCATTTAATCCGCTTTTACAAATATATTTTTTTAAAAGATAATTATTTTCATAAAGCCACTTTTCAAAGTCATAGACTTCGGCTTTCGTTCTTATTTTTTTTGTAATTGCCCTATACCCTTTTGTAATATCTTTTCTTATACTGCTTATATCGATGCCGTATCCCGCCTTTTCAAAAGATTTACTTTTAAGAGCAAGGGACTTTACGGCGCTAATTAAATTTCCTTTCTCTGCAACCGCTAACGGAAAGATATTTTTCCTTGATTTGAGTTCTATAAACAGTATAAATGTCAGCAATAAAACTAAGAATATCAATATACCGTATAACATATTTCCTCCGATATTATTAAAAGTCTTTCCAAAAAGCTTTTATATATACAAGGAATAAAATATATCGGTAATTTTATTTAATATTGTAAATTCGGATATTGACAAAAATAATAATATGTGTTAATATTTTTTTCCAAGTTAACCGGACGGTCGCATAGAAATATGAGGAAAGTCCGAGCACCGCAGGGCAAGACGCAGGCTAACTACCTGTAAAGGCGACTTTAAGGAAAGTGCAACAGAAATAAACCGCAATTTTTGCAAGGGTGGAAAGGTGGAGTAAGAGCCCACCGGTTCTTTGGCGACAAGGAACGCTATGTAAACCCCGTCTGGTGCAAGATAGGAGATAAAAACGATTGCCCGTCGTCTCCGCCGTATCGCTTGAGCGCACTGGCAACTTTGCGCCTAGACAGATGACCGTCGAACACAGAACTCGGCTTACAGATTAACTTGAAGAAAAGGAAACGGTATCCGTTTCCTTTTCTTTTTTTCTGAATAATTGACCGATTAATTTTAATTTATTTTAAAATTGATGTATAGGTTATAAATATAAATCTTGTTTTTTTATGTAATCTCTTATTTTATTGATTGCCTTTTTTTCTATACGGGATATATAAGAGCGTGATATCCCGTAGTTTGAGGCAACTTCTCTTTGTGTAAGTTCCTCTCCCCCGTTAAGACCGTATCTTAAACAAATTATTTCATATTCTCTTTTATCAAGAACTTTTTTTAAAGCATTTATAAGATTGTCTTTTATAATATTTGTTTCTACTTCGTTTATTACCGAATCCTGCTCGAAACTTAATAAATCTATCAAACTTATTTCGTTACCCTCTTTATCCACTCCTACCGATTCGTGCAGAGAAACATTAGCCTTGGTCTTTTTATTTGCCCTTAATGTCATAAGAATTTCGTTTTCAATGCACCTTGCCGCATAAGTGGCAAGTTGAGTTCCCTTTCCCATTTTATAAGTATTGATAGCTTTTATAAGTCCGATAGAGCCTACGGAAATAAGTTCGTCCTGATCGGGATAATTAGCGTATTTTTTTGCGACATGAACTACAAGCCTCATATTATGATTAATAAGAATTTCTTTTGCCTTTTCATCGCCTTGTTCAAGAAGTTCAAGATACTCTCTTTCCTTTTCCGCCGATAAAGGCCTTGGAAAGGAATCTTTGTTTTCGACATAAGATGAAAAAAGCATTATATTATTTATAAAATTAATAAAACTTTCCAGTAACATAAAAGCACCTCGAAAAAGACTTTAACATTATATGAGGTGCCTTAAATTTTATTGCATGTACACTTTAAAATAAATTTTAATTAATTTCAAAGCTTTTTTTGTTAAGATAATTAAGTTTACTTTCAATCGGAAATTCAAAAGAAAGTTTTACGGCGGTTAATTGTTGTTTTTTATATTTTTCTCTGCGATTTATCTCTTCGTTACCGTATTTTCCGTCGCCTAAAATAAAATGTCCGATATAAGCAAAGTATGCTCTTATCTGATGAGTTTTACCGGTATGCAAAATAATTTCGATTAAAGTATTGGTTCCTTTCCTTTCGATTATTTTATATTCGGTAATTATTTTAACGCTGCCCTTTACGGGATTATCGAAAATTTTTACTTTGGAAAGTTTGGGATTTTTCAACAGATATGCCGTTGCTACAACATTATCTTCCTTTAACTTTCCGTATACCAAGGCTCTGTAAATCTTTTTTACCCTGTTTTCTTTAAAAGCTTTTATTATTTCATCTTTCGCTTCTTTATTTTTAGAAAATATTAAAAGACCGTCAGTATTGCGGTCTAATCTGTGACAAGGTTCTATATTTGAATCATTTTTGAAAAGTTTTAATTTTTCGGTAAACTCTTCTTCCGTAAGCATACCCTTAGGTTTAAAAGCTATTATGATATTAGAATCTTCATATATAATACGAGGTTTAAAACTCAGAGTACAAAAACAGATAACTTCGTCTTTATCGTTTGTCAATACATCGCTCGCTATGCGCTTGCCGTTAATCAGTATCTGTTTTTCCCGAATTAATTTCATAGTTTTGGAATAGGAAATTTCGGGAAATTTTTCCGTTATTACCTTTGCGATTTTTTTCGGAAAACCTGAGTAAATAAATTTAATCATTATTTACCTTATTTTTTAAAACATCGTTTATTTCGTTTAAAAGAGTGGTAATATCTTTGAACTGTCTGTGGACGGAAGCAAATCTCACATAAGCCACATCGTCAAGTTCTTTAAGGCGGTTCATTACCATTTCGCCTATTTGCTTGCTTTGTATTTCCTGTTCAAGCGTATTGTAAACCTGTTTTTCTATATCCGAAACAAGAGCGTCGATACTTTCGATAGAAACAGGTCTTTTTTCACAAGCCTTTAAAACCCCTGATTTAATTTTTTTTATGTCGAAAGCTTGTCTGACTCCGTTCTTTTTAACTACCATTACGGGTGTGTGTTCTACTGTTTCGTAAGTGGTAAATCTTTTCCCGCATTTGGTACACTCTCTTCTTCTTCGTATAGACATTCCGTCTTCACTAAGGCGTGAATCTATTACCTTGCTATCAAGACAACCACAAAATAAACATTTCATAAGTACCTCATTTAAAACATTATATTATAAAAAAGATACTTTGTAAACCTTTCTTTTCCTATGATTCAATTTTCTTTTGCAGGCGTACTACATGATAATTCGACAAGGATTATATCGTCTCCTATTTTACTTATGTTGCGCCAAGGAATAAAAATACTGTCGCTTCCTATTATATTTCTGAAAAACTTTTTCTCTCCGGGCACCACTATTCCGCTTACAGTTCCGTCGCAGGAAAAAGAAATATCGAGCACATGTCCGAGCCGTCTGCCGTCGACGGTATTTACACATTCCTTTTCTCTGAGCTCGCAAAATGTTAAATCCATTACCATATTATTACCTACTTTTTTTATCCAATATATGAAAGATACTCTTTTTGTGTTACAAAAAAAGCGTCATTCGACGCTTAAAATGTTTTTTTGATTTTTTCCAAAGCATTTTTTTCGAGTCTCGAAACCTGAGCCTGAGATATTCCTATTTGTTCCGATATTTCAATTTGAGTTTTACCTAAAAAATATCTTAAATATATAACTGCTTTTTCTCTATAAGGTAAATCTTCGAGGGCGTCTCTCAATGCGACTTTTTCCGTCCATTTATCATCGTTATTATTATCGTCGTTAATTTGCTCCATTAAAAGTATTGCGTCTTCCCCGTCGTTATAAACAGGCTCATATAATGAAACAGGGTCACTGATTGCGTCCAGTGCGCAACATACTTCAAATTCGGAATAACAAATATCTTCCGCTATTCTTCTTATAGAAGGATTTGCTTGTGTTTCTTTGGAAATTCTTTCTTTTGCCCGCAAGGCTTTATATGCAATATCTCTCAGCGATCTGCTTACCTTTAAAGAAGAACCTTCTCGCATAAATCTTCTTATTTCGCCTATTATCATAGGAACTGCATAAGTGGAAAAACGAAGGTTAAGAGCGGTATCGAAATTATTTATTGCCTTTATCAAGCCCACACAACCTACCTGAAATAAATCATCGCTTGAAAATTTATTATTTGAAAATCTCTGAATTATAGAAAGAACTAATCTTATATTACTTAAAATAAGTAATTCCCTTGCATCTTCGTCTCCGTTTTGTGCTTTAACCAAATATTCGTTACACTGTTTATTTGTAAGTTTAGGCAACTTACGGGTATCCAAACCGCAAATATTGACTTTACGCATATAACCTCCAAATATGTAGTAAAATGCATAAATTAACTGCGGATAATACTATTTTTCGCCATAAAAGGAAAAATATACCAAAATTATTAATTTTTTAATAACTTTGATATATTTTATATTTAAAATTAAATTTAAATTGATTTTAAAAAATTTTAAATTGCATAATTAAAAAAGATAATAGCCGATTAAACCATTTTTGCAATTTCTTTTTTGAGATTAGTTAGTATCTTTTTTTCCAGCCTCGAAATATAAGACTGCGATATATTCAGCATATCGGCAATTTCTTTTTGTGTTTTTTCTTCCTGTCCTAAAAGTCCGAACCTCATTTTTATTATTTCTCTTTCTCTTTCCGACAATTTATCAAACGACTTCCAAAGTATTTCCTTTTCTACATTGTTTTCTATATCTTTATAAACGCTATCTGTTTCGCTGCCTAAAATATCGCTTAGCAGTAAAACATTTCCTTCCCAATCCACATTTAAAGGCTCATCTAAGGAAACTTCGCTTTTAAGTTTAGAGGTTTTTCTAAGAAACATAAGTATTTCGTTTTCTATACACCTGCTTGCGTAAGTTGCCAATTTTATATTTTTATTGTTATCGAATGAATTAACGGCTTTTATAAGTCCTATTGTTCCCACCGATATTAGATCTTCTATGTCGGCTTTGGAATTTTCAAATCGCTTTGCAATATAAACTACTAATCTTAAATTGTGTTCGATTAATTTCGTTCTTGCGTTTTCATCTCCCGACGAGGCAAGTTCTATGGCTTCCTTTTCCTCTTCCGGGCTAAGAGGAGACGGAAGGGCTTCGCCGCCGCAAATATAATTTACTAAATTTTCTCTTTTTCTTCCTAAATTGAAAAACGATAGAATTCTTTTCCAGATTTTTTTTATAAACGAAAACATATTTCCCTCCTTATATTTCCTTTAATTCAGCACATTTCGGAATGCAATAAAATTTTGAAATTTTTAAATTTATTTTTAGATATTCCGGCTGTGACGTTACTATATTTTTCTTCGAAGTTATCTCTTACAATTCTTATTTCGTTTATTTCCAATGACTTCATGGTTTGTTGTCCGCCCACGGTTTTGACTGAAAGCGTACCTGTTTTGATTATATTATCTTTCAAAATTTCTTTTCCTAAATTTTTATCCAATACTACGGCAGGAAGTCCTAATTTATCATACAGTTTATTTCCGCTATCGTAAAATCCGTCGCATTCATATTCTTTTTTTCCGACTTTTATAATAACTTTCGAATTTGAATTTATTTTTATGTTTTTAATATAATTCAATATTTTCTTAACCGTAAAAATTACAAATATACCCGCCAAAGCTCCTAAGGCAGGGACAAGATTATTCTGATTCAAAAAATCAAATCCGTCATTTACTCCGTAATTTAATCCGCAACAAGCTATAACTAATCCGCCTGCAAGAAAAGTGTATGAAGCAAACACAATTAATGAAAGCAAATATTGTTTGAAGTTTTTATATTTTGCATAAACGGCACACATTAAAAAAGCAAGACCGATTTTTATTAAAAATAAATATCCGCCGTCCCCTAAATAAGGCATAACTACGGCAAAAACAGTACCTATCAAACACGAGAAAAAAATCCTTAATTTATTTAACTCGACTTTTAAGGTTATAATAACGGCATAAATCAAAAAATAATTGACGAGCAAATTATTTAAAATAACAGCTTCTATATATACAGCCATAAAATTATTCTATTATTTAAATTGAAATTTTACTTTCCTTTTATGTCTTAAAATATAAATTTTTAGAATAAAAAACGCACTTTTTAAAGTGCGTTTAGAAAATTTAAATGAATTTAAGTTATTTATCTTTGTTTCTTTGCAAAGCTCTGATAAACGGTGGAAGTTTATCAAAATTCAGTCTTCCGTTTTCTACGGCTCTTTGTTTGGGGGGAGAATAAGACTCTTCTTCGTCTTCGATATAAGAAACGGAAGCCGGCTCTCTTCTTACTTCGTTTTCAGGCTTGACTTCGGGAATTTCCTGCTGAATGGTTCCGGAAACTGCGTTGCCGAACCTTGTAGCGATAACGGTAACTGAAACTTTGTCTCCGAAATGACTGTCAATTCCTGCACCGAAAATAATATTTGCGTTATCATCGAGAACTTCTTTTATTTGATCGCAAATTTCCGCAGCTTCATTCATAGTAAAGTCCACGCCGCCCTGACAAGAAATAATTGCGGCTTTTGCTCCTTCGATTGAAGTTTCCAATAAAGGACTTGCAACGGCTTTTCTTACCGCTTTTATTGCCCTATCCTCTCCTTCCGCTAGGCCGAACCCTATATGCGCAAGACCTGCGTTTGAAATAATCGTTTTTACATCGGCAAAATCAAGATTGACCATAGAAGGTATGGAAATCAAATCGGATATACCTTGAATACTTTGCCTTAAAACATCGTCGGCAACCTGAAAAGCTTCAACCAACGTAACAGATTTAGGAAGAATAGAACGAAGTTTATCGTTAGGTATAACAAGCAAAGTATCGACATACTCGGCAAGTTTTCTTATTCCCATTTCCGCATTGGCGGCTCTTGTAGAACCTTCGAAAGAGAAAGGTTTTGTAACTATCGCAATAGTCAGAATACCCATCTTTCTTGCGATACTTGCAACAACGGGGGCTGCACCTGTTCCTGTACCACCGCCCATACCTGCAGTTATAAACAACAAGTCGGTATCTTTAAGATATTCGGTAATTTCGTCTTTGCTTTCTTCTGCCGCCTGCTGACCGATAAGCGGATCTGCTCCTGCGCCGAGTCCTCTTGTAATGGCTTGTCCTATCTGAATTTTTTTGTTTGCCTGCGACAAATAAAGAGCCTGTTTATCTGTATTAATAGAACAAAACTCCGCAGTAGTAATATTTGCGGTAATCATTCTGTTAACAGCGTTGTTACCGCCTCCGCCTATACCTATGACTTTAATTTTTGTAACATTAAAATTAGGCGTCTTTAAATCCTCCATTGTTTTTCCTCCTAAATGAATTTGAGTAATTTAGTAATAATATTTTCTTTTTCAATCGACCTGCCCGATATATCGAGCATTCCCATAGTGGTCGATAGTGAAGGCTTGTTATACATAGGAATATTGGAAGCAATTATTTCAACAGGTCTTCTTACTACTTTTGAAAGTTCGTCCTTTGCTCCTCTTATGTTGCTTATTCCCCCGCCTGTAAGGTTCATAACTATATAACGGGGACATTCGTATTTAAAAGCAGCCATAGCCTCGTTTATGCAGACGCCGAGACTGCCTATTACTTCTGCTACGATTTCGTTTACTTCTTCAACGAGAAAATCATATCTTTCACCCTGATACTCAACAGAATAAACTTCGTTTTCCGAAGGTTGAAGACTGAGATTGCAAAGTGATTTGAGTTTTGCGGCAATATCGAAATCGATTTCAAATCTTTCCATAAGTTCTGCAATAATATTTCCACCGCCGAAAGAGAAGGAAATCATATCCATGAGCCCGTCGCCTCTGATAAGCATAACGCTGGTGCTGATGTAACCTATATCGGCAAGAAGAGCGAATTTATCTCTTCTTATAGGTTGAAATAAATGCATAGCTTCCGCCCAACAAGAAGACGAAAACTCTCTTTTTTTGATACCGAGTTCATCTAAAATAATGTTTATAGTATTGAGAAACATATCGTCGCAAAGTGCGTAAGAAATTAAACCTTTTATCTCGTTGCAGACCATTCCTACCGGATTAATAAGTCTTTCCGATCCGTTTAAAATAAAATATATCTGTGAACAGTTTATTGGAGTATACCCGGGATAATCGTCGAACTTATTGCCTAAACTGTATAAATACTCCACATCTTTTTCGCTTATTTTATGAGCTTTAAGAAAATTGTTTTTAACTTCCCTGCAAACAACCTGAGTAAACTCGCCCGGCACACCGACAAAAAACTTTTTAATCTGAACTCCTGCCTGATTCTGAGCTATACTCATAGCCGTAATAATAGAGGATTTCAAGTTTTCAGGTTCAAAAAACTCTCCATTAGAATACCCGGCATAAGGGCACTGACCTAAACCTTTTACATAATAGATATCGCTGTCGTTTTTTTCACCTATTAAAACGGTGATGCTTTTCGACCCGATATCCAATACCGCAATATCAGCCATTAAAACTCCTTTATTTTTACAGTTATTTAATTATAATATAAAAGAAAACACTTGTCAAACGACAAATTACAATATTTTAATCAAGAATTTTCAGTTAAATATTCGTTATTTAAATTTTTAAAATATTATTTATTAACAACATTACGTTCGAGTTCGTGCACCCAACCTTTATCGGAACCTTGCCAAATCAGATAGCCGAATTTCTTCTGACTGTCGTTAAGATTATTCTGAAATACAGAATAACAACTTGCGAATTGATTGTAAATAGAAGTTTCGTCCTGAATATTCTGAAATAAGAAAGTTATACCCTGTCTTGTCTTTAAATCGATATAGCCGTCACTGTTAAATGTAATGCTTTCAAAAAAACCTGCAAAACCCTTTTCTATAAAATTGAATTTTTCGGCAGAAGAAACAATATAACCTAAAACTCCCCCCGTACTGTCGGGAAGCTTATGGGAAATGAGTTCGCTTGCTTTTTTTGTCGTATCCTCGATTATAAAATTTTTCAGAAGCACTACATCGTCGGTTTTAGTCAAATCGGTAAAAGTATTTAAAACTTTAAGTTCTTTATCCAGCGCAAGATAAACTCCGTTATATTCGAGAGCAAAGACTTCCACCCTTTTGGAAATTTTAATTTCCACGGTATTAGGAAAATATCTGCTGACTGAATCCACTTTAATTAAAGGAAAAGCCTTTTCTATATTTTCGATAACTTTGCTCTCGCTTAAAGAAAATATACTGAGCCCCACCTTGATTTTAGAGCTTTCTATAATTTCGCTTTCGGAATAAACGAGGTCTGAACTTGTATTGACCACATTTATTTTGGAAACGACAAAAACGGCACAGAACAAAACAAGTATTAATACCAAAACGGCTAAAACTGAAAATATAATAATTAATCTTTTGTTCATTACAGTTTATCTCGATTAAACTTTTATTATCTCCGCTCCGAGTTTAGCAAGATTGTCTTCGAAATTTTCATATCCTCTTTCGATATGATAAATATCGTTTACGGTAGTAAGTCCCTGTGCGCTTAAAGCAGCAATTACGAGAGCTGCCCCTCCCCGCAAATCTTTTGCATAAACATCGGCACCGCTCAACCTGTCTACCCCGTTCACAACAGCCATTCTGCCTTCGACAACTATATCCGCACCCATTTTAATAAGCTCGGGTACATGATTGAATCTTGTTTCGAAAATGTTTTCGACTATTTTCGTCGTACCTTTGCATACACAAGACAATGCCATAAGCTGTGCTTGCAAGTCCGTAGGAAAACCGGGATAGTACATTGTTTCGACTTTCCCGAGAGAATTTAATCTCCCGTCAGAGCTTATTATTATTTTATCATTTAATGAAGTTATTTTGCAACTGTTTTTATTGAGTTTGGAAGTAAGGGAAAATATATGTTCGGGGTTAATATTATTGATTTCTATTTCGCCGCCGCAAACTGCGCCTGCTATAAGATAAGTTCCTGCCGAAATTCTGTCTGAAATAGGAATATGTTCACCGCCGTGTAATTTCTTCACTCCTTCGATTTCAATTATACTGCTTCCGGCACCTTTAATTTTAGCGCCCATTTTATTAAGGAGATTTTGAAGGTCTACAATTTCAGGTTCTTTTGCAGGGTTTCTTACCGTAGTTTTTCCTTCCGCCATAACGGCAGCCATCATTATATTTTCGGTAGCGCCTACACTCGGAATATCGAGTTGAATATCGGCGCCTTTGATTTTATCGACGCTGCAATATATGTACCCGTACTTTTCTTCTATTTTGATATTAAGTTCCTGTAATGCTTTAAGATGAATGTCGATAGGTCTCAATCCTATATCGCAACCGCCGGGATAAGCAATTTTAGCTTTTCTGCATCTCGTTAAAAGAGAACCCATAAGAAACAGCGATGAGCGAAGTTCCTTTGCAAGGTCAATAGGGATTTCGTTACAGAACATATCGCTGCTGTCTAAAATTATAGTATCCTTTTCGTGCGTTACCTTGCAGCCTAAATTAACTATTATTTTGCACATATTCCGAACATCGGAAATTTCCGGACAATTATGTATTATTACAGGCTCATCTGTCAACAAGCAAGTAGCAAGAAGCGGAAGTACGGAATTTTTCGCTCCGTTTATGTTTACCTTTCCGTATAATTTTTTTCCGCCGTTTATTATATATTTACTCATAAACCGTACTCCTGAAAGAAAGTGAATACTACATACTATGGCGAAAATTTTATTTGTGTGATTGAGCGCAAACCGCCTGTAAAATGCCCACTGACGCCATAAAACAAATAAGCGACGAACCGCCCGAACTTATAAACGGCAAAGGCACGCCGGTAGGCGGTATCATACCGCTGACAACGCAAAGATTAATTACAGTCTGAACTGCGATAACCGCAGTCACTCCCGTTGCAAGATAGCATGAAAACCTTGTCTTTGCATTAATGGCGATTTTAATTCCTCTGTAAATAATAATCACAAAAGCGATAATCACTAAAAGGGCTCCGAAAAGACCTAATTCCTCGCAAATTATCGAAAATATGAAATCCGATTCGGAAAAAGGAAGAAAGAGATATTTCTGACGGGAATTAAAAAGACCTAACCCGAAAAATCCACCCGAACCTATTGCGTAATAGGATTGAATAAGCTGATACCCTTCTTGAAGAGGCGAAGCCCAAGGGTCCATAAAAGCAAGCAGTCTTTTAAGCCTGTAAGGCTCGGCTATAATAAGCACGGGAATAAGGGCCAAAACAGGTAATACCAAAAGAGCGGTTTTTTTAAAGTTTATTCCCGCAACAAGAAGCATTATGAAGGTAACTGCAAGCACGCACAGAGTAATGCTCATGTTCGGTTCTAACATTATAAGAAGACAAGTGACGGCGCTTGCGCCTATTACCACAAAAATATTTTTCCACTTGTTACCGTCTTTGTCTGAAAGAAACGAGGCTATAAAAAAGACTAAAAGAAATTTCGCAAATTCCGAAGGTTGAACGGTAAACAGCCCTAAATTAATCCAACGCTTTGCGCCGTAGTTTTCAACTCCTATTACAGGAATGAATACCATTGCAAGCAATATGTACGAAACAATAAGATAAATCCATTTATACTTTTTGATTTTATCGGTATTGCATCTTCCGACGAAAAACATAATTATAAAACCTGCGACAAAGGCAGCCGCCTGTTTCGAAACATAATAAAATTCACCGAGTCCGTCTCTTATCGCCGAATAACTGCTTGCGCTGTAAAGAATAACGAGTCCGAACAGACACAATAAAGTTACCGTATAAAATAAAGTCTTGTCGGCTACATAACTTCTTTTTAAATCAAACGGTTTTTTACCAGGTTGCAAAATGCCGTACCCCTTTCCTTATAATCGGTATATCTGTCAAAGCTCGAAGTGGAAGGCGAAAAAAGTATATTCGATATATTTTCCGTTTCTCCTGCTTCTGTCACGCATTCTTCAAGGTCTGAAAAGCACTTCATATTTTTAAATCCTGCCCTGAGTCCGTCTTTTTTGATAAGATATTTATTATCCCCGACAAGATATATGTACTTTATGTTATTGGGTAAATTTTTGAAAAATTCCAAATATCCTATTCCTTTATCATAACCGCCCATTATGAGCAATGTAGGTCCTTCCATCATACGGCAAGCGGCAAGAGTGGCTCCGATATTGGTTCCCTTGGAATCGTTATAATAATTTACGCCTTTTATCCTTGCTATATTTTCGATACGGTGTCTTGGCGGAGTGAATTCTTTCAAACATTCTTTAATTGTGTAATTATCGAAATTAAGTATTTTTGCAGCGCATATAACGGCTAACGCATTTTCTATATTGTGTCTGCCCTTGATTCTTATATCTTCTATTGCGCAAACATACTCTTCCATTGCTTTGAGATTTCTTTTGAAAAAAATTTTTCCGTCTTTTACATAAGCGCCTTTTACCTTTGAACTGATTGAAAAATAATAAACGGAAGCACTGCAAATTTTGGAAATTTTTCTGCATTCAGAATCGTTGTAGTTGAATATACCGTATTCTTTTTTTGTCATATTCTGAAAAAGTCTGGCTTTACAATTTACATAATTTTCGAAGGTACGATGCCTTTCCATGTGGTCGTAGGATATATTTAAGAGAATACCTATCATAGGTTTAAAAGTATAACAGCTTTCAAGCTGAAAACTCGAAACTTCTATAACGGGAACTTTTGTTTCGGAACCGTTCAACGCCACTTCCGTAAAAGGCAACCCTATATTGCCGCAGGCGACAGCGTCCACGGAAGCCGATTTAAGCAATTTTTCGGCAAGCAGAGTAGTCGTAGTCTTGCCGTTGGTTCCCGTAACCGCTATTATATTTTTATCGAGAAAATAATAACCTAATTCTATTTCGGAAATAACTGGTATTAATTTTTTTCGGGCTTCGATTATAATAGGAGTATCGAGAGAAACGCCCGGACTTACAACAATATGGTCGATATCGGCAATAGCGTCAATTACGGTTAATTCGCTACGGTTGATGACTCCCGTTATTTTTTCATCGGGAAGTTTATCGTCATATATGTATGTATTAATTCCGTATTTACCTAAAAGTTTAACGGACGATTTGCCGCTGAGACCCAGTCCCACGACAAGTACATTATGAAAATTTTCGAGCATAGTATCCTCACAGTAAAAAAGCCAAAATTGTTACAAGAGCCGCAATCAAGGTTATTACTGTATAAAAAGAAACTATTTTACTTTCGGCAATTCCTTTACTCTGTAAATGATGATGAAAAGGCGCCATAAGAAAAACTCTTTTCCCTTTACTGACCTTAAAATAAACTACTTGTATAATTACTGATATGCAGGATACTACATACATTATTCCTAATATCAAAATTATGAGAGGATTTTTTGTAAATACCGCCAAAGTAGAACAAACTCCGCCTAACGCAAGCGAACCGGTATCTCCCATAAAAACAGAGGCAGGATAAGAATTAAACCATAGGAATGCAAGGAGTCCTCCGAAAACCGCTCCCGCAAAGTAAAGCAAGGAATTATATTCTTTTGCAAAAAGAGTCATACCGTTTTGCTCCGCTTCGGCAACGGTAAAAAATATAATTACAATAAATGTTCCGATATAAACAAGACTTACCGAACTTGCAAGACCGTCAAGCCCGTCCGTTAAATTTACGGCATTGGTGAGCGCAATAAAAATCAGAAAGGTAAAAGGAATAAACCACCAATTTAATTCAAAAGTAATATCCGAAAACGGAATGTTTATCGAACTACCTATATATCTGTTATAATAACAAAATAAAGTTGCTATAATTCCTATACCTGCTTGTCCTATAACTTTCTGATATGCTTTAAGACCTAAATTCTGTCTGAACTTTACTTTAAGAAAATCGTCGAGAAAACCTAACAAACCGTAAGCGAACATTGTAATCGCCGCAATCAGAGAAAGCCTGTCGGAATAGCCGAAAATCAAAGTAACGATAAAGGCAGGAATAATAAATATTATCCCTCCCATAGTAGGAGTTCCGCTTTTGCTTTTGTGAAGTTCAACATACTGCAAAAGCGGCTGATTGGCTTTAAGACGAGCCATAAGTCTTATGACAAAAGGAGCAATAATCATTGCTAAGGCAAAAGACATAATAACGCATATAAAAAATTTAATGTAATTAATCAACCCTGACCCTCTGTCAAATTCTGTTTTCTATTAAATTACGGACTGTTTCCAAATCGCTGTAAGGAATTTTTTTACCGGAAATTTCCATATACTCTTCCGCTCCTTTACCGGCAATTACTATAACATCACCTGAGGATGCTTCTTCATAAGCTTCTAAAATAGCGCTTGTTCTGTCGGTAACGGTTTTGTATTTCTTATCGATTATTCCACTTTTTATCTGATTTATAATTTCATCTGCATTTTCATTTCTGGGATTATCGGAAGTTAGAATGATTTTATCGGCAAGTTCTTCGGCTATTTTACCCATTATAGGCCGTTTGCTTTTATCTCTGTCACCGCCGCATCCGAAAACCGCAATAAGATTCTTTTCGGTAATTCTTCTTGCTGCTCCGAGTAAATTTTTAAGTCCGTCGGGAGTATGGGCATAATCTACTATAAATTTTACACCGTTAAATGTAAATACATTGAACCTTCCGTTTACAAAGGGAAATTTTTCTATGCTTTTAATTATGTTTTCAAGTTTCAATCCCATAGCCCTTGCAGTAGAAATTACCGCTAAAATATTATAAATATTAAATTCCCCGTATAGTTTGCTTTTAACATCGTAAAGTTCGTCCATTGCGTTTACAAGAAATTCGCTTCCTTCTTCGGTATATCTGATATCCATTGCAAAACAATCGGAAGGTGAAAAAATACCGTAAGTCAAATAGGGCAATTTACACAAGGAAACAATTTCTCTTCCCGTTTCGTCGTCGTTGTTTATTACGCAAAATTTAACGGACTCGGGCTTAAAAAAAGAACACTTTACCTTTTTATATTTTTCCATGGTTTTGAAAAAGTCCAAATGGTCTTGAGTAAAATTAGTAAAAATTCCGTAATCGCATTTAATTCCGTAAAGCTTGTTAAAGAAAATAGCATGTGCCGAAAGTTCGGTAATAACAATCTCTGCCCCTTCTTTTTTCATATCGTAAAGAAGTTCGTTAAATTCCATAGGGTCAGGAGTGGTAAGCTGCGCACTTTTAAACTTTCCGCATATTTCGTTACCAATCGTACCGATAAGTCCTGTTTTTATTCCGTTATCTTTAAGTACGAAATTAAGTAAATGAGAAACCGTAGTTTTGCCGTTTGTTCCGACAACAGCGGTAATTTTAAGATTTTCAGCGGGATTTCCGAAAAAGTTTTCGGCGATAAGAGCATAAGCCTTACGAATATTTTTAACTTTTATAAAAGGAATATTTTCTTCCGGAATCTTTTCCGCTATAACCGCTGCGGCTCCTTTATTTAAAGCCGTTTTAATGTTATCAGCCGCCTGCGTTCCCTTTTTCAGACAAACGAATAATTCGTCTTTTTTTATTTCGTTGCAGTTATGTTTTATTCCTTTGATTTTTATCTTTTCGTCAACGGTATTTTTATCGCAATTTACATTTAACAAAAGTTCCTTTAAAGTTCTCATATTTACCTCCGATTTCTATAATTCTTTTGTAAATATTTCCTTGGTAAAGGAACTCTTCTTTCGTTAAGTATTTTATTTTAAATTAAACCTGATAATAATCGAAATAATCTAACCGCTCGCTTTTATCAAAACAACGCTGTTTACGCTTATTTCGCTCTGAGGCGCCGGAAATTGATATGAAATCTCTCCTATATCTCCGTCAAGCTCGTATTGCAAGCCTAGTTCTTTGAGTTTTAATATTGCCTGCGTAATACTCAATCCTCTTAAATCCGGCATAACTACTTTTTTACCTAAATTTGCAAGGTCTTCATCGGTATATACCGCTTCGATATTTTTGTAAGCAAAAATATTTTTAAATATTTCTCCTACATAAGGCGCCGCTACTATACTTCCGTAATAAACTCCGTTGCTCGGTTCGTCAACAATCATAAGAGCTACGTACTGAGGATTATCGGCAGGAGCAAAGCCTATAAAAGACGAGACATATTTTCCTTGTGCGATAACTCCGTTTTCATATTTCTGAGCCGTACCCGTTTTACCGCCTATTCTGTATCCTTCGACATAGGCGTTTTTACCTCCACCGTTTTTTACTACTCCTTCTAATATGCTCCGCATAATTTCGCTTGTTTCTGCGCTTACGGTAGAATTTCTTATAACAGGCGAATTTTTATACGCTACTCCCGCATTGCTTGTAATTTCGCTCATTATGTACGGCGTCATTAAATTACCTCCGTTTATAACCGAAGCTGCCGCCGTGATAAGTTCGATAGGAGTAACCGCAATAGCCTGCCCGAAACCGATTCTTGCAAGGTCTACGGTTTTTACCGCACTTTCTTCTATAACAATACCGCTTGCCTCGCCTATTGCGTCTATACCGGTTTTTGAACCTATTCCGAACCTTTTAAGATATTCGTAAAAAGTCCTTGTACCTACGGTCTGTGCGATATCCATAAAAAGGCAGTTGCAGCTGTTTTCTACACCTTCGCTGAAAGTCTGACTTCCGTGCCCGATCGTTCTCCAACATTTAATTCTCTGTCCGTCCACAATACGGTAACCCGGACAATATACGCTGTGGTTAAGGTCAAAATTTCCGCTGTCAAGTCCGATTGCCGAAGTTAGAATTTTAAAAGTCGAACCCGGCTCGTATGCGTCGGATATAATAGTATTTCTCGATGCGCCGAACAGAAGTTCGAGATTATCTCTCGGCAAATTATTCAAATCGAAGCTCGGAGCGCTTGCAAGCGCAAGTATTTCACCGGTATTAGGATCCATTACAATGCATTTTGCACTTTTTGCGTTGTGAGTTTCAAGAGCGGTTTTAACGGCGTTTTCGGCAAAACTCTGAATATAATAATCTATTGTCAGAGTTGCGTTCATTCCGTCAATTGCAGGTAAATAAGTGGTAGTACTTCCGTCCAATTCTTTTCCGACAAGGTCGGTCTCGGTTAAAGCCTTCCCGTCGACTCCTTTAAGATAATCGTTATAATATTGTTCTATACCTGTCTGACCGTTTCCGTCACTGCTGGTAAAACCTAATACCTGAGTTAAAAAATCACCGTAAACATAATAACGGTTAATATTCTGCGAAAAATAAATACCCGCCAAATTTTTATCGGCAATTTGCTGCATCACGCTTTTTTCAATCTTTTTTGCTATTGTAACTTCCGACACGCCGGTTTTGTTTACCTTTTCCCATATTTTATCGTAATCGGTATTCAATGCCGTAGCAAGCAGATTAGCGACTGCTGAACGGTCTTCTATGGCGTTAGGTCTTATGTAAACATCATAAAGAGTGGAACTGTCCGCAAGAACGACTCCGTTTCTGTCTGTTATTAAACCCCTTTTTGCAGTTAGCGGAAGGTCACGCATCCATTGTTCCGCAGCTTTTACCTGTAAGGCTTCGGCTTGAAAAATTTGAAGATATATTAGTCTTACGAAAACTGCCGCAAATAAAAAAGTTATTAATATTACTATTATTAATAACCTTTTTCTTATGTTAAATTGGGAGAAATTATGCAATTTTTAGTTTTACCCTCCTACAACGCTTTCAATAAACTTGCAAAAACCGTCGAACCAGTCTAAGTTACTTTCAGCGCTGCTTTGTTCCTGGGCAGGTTGAACGCTTTCAACCGTTTGGCTTTCGCCGTTAACGGTTGCCACCATCATATCTTCCAGATTTGTAGGAATTGCGGGAAGATTTTCAATAACCTGTGCGTCAACATATTGATTTTGAGGTATAGCCGTAGTTCCCGCAAAAGATGTCGAAATAATAACCGTTAACAATATAGCCACCACAAGAATATAAATCAGCAGCATAGCAAACTTTTGAACATTGCTGATATTTTTATCGTTTACCGAAGAAACTGTTTTCTTTTGCAAACGAAAGTCCTGCAAAGATTTACTGTTTGTACTAGTATATGTGCGTTGTTGCGGTATATTCCTTTGAAGTCTGTCATACAAATCGCTTTCATAATCGGTCATTCTGTTTTCCGAACGAACTGAATTTTCATAGCCGTAAGTAGAATCTGTATCGTATTTATCGGAAATATCATTTTCGTTATCGTAATACGCATCGAAATTATTAAGCGAATTAAGATTGGCATATCCGCCATATCTTTCCTGCTCGGTATTGATTTTTCTTCTCGTCATTACCATAATTTATTCCCCCTTAATTACTTGAGCTATTCTGAGTTTTGCGCTTTGTGCTCTTTTATTTTCCTTACATTCCTTTTCGGAAGGAAGCAAAGGTTTTTTTGTTATTATCTCTATTTCTTTTCTTTTATTACAAACGCAAACCGGAGCGTTTTTATCACATATGCAATTACATTCAAGATACTTAAAAGCGTTTTTTACGGCTCTGTCTTCCAAAGAATGAAAACTTATTATGCACAGTCTTGCTTTGTTTTTCATTTGTCTTGCGATACCGATTATAAAATCTTCAAGACCTTTAAGTTCCCCGTTTACTTCTATTCTTACGGCCTGGAAAACCTTTTTACAAGGATTTCCTGTTTTTCTCTTTACCTGTTCGGGTATACACTTATCGATTACCGATGCAAGTTCAGCCGTAGTATCTATGCTTTTAATTTTTCTTATTTCTATTATTTTAGAAGCTATTTTCTTTGCAAAACTTTCTTCGCCGTACTCATAAAATATTTTTATAAGTTCCTCTTTTGAATATTCGTTTATAACTTCTTTTGCCGAAAGACTTTGTCTTTGATCCATTCTCATATCCAAAGGAGCGTCCTTGATATAAGAAAAACCTCTTTTTGCATTATCGATCTGATAAGAAGATATTCCCAAATCGATAAGAACGCCGTCCGGTTCTATACCGTTATCCTTCAAATAACTTAAAGAATTTTTAAAATCTTCCCTTATAAAAGTTATTTTATCCGAATATTTTTCAAGGTGCTTTTTGCAATATTCTATTGCTTCTCCGTCTTTATCGTAACCTATCAATCTGCCTTTTT
This sequence comes from uncultured Clostridia bacterium, assembly GCA_944342015.1. Lineage (GTDB taxonomy): Bacteria > Bacillota > Clostridia > Christensenellales > CALVMC01 > CALVMC01. The sequence goes on along the minus strand of CALVMC010000001.1, from coordinate 155,765 downwards.
CATTAAGTCTTTTCAGGATTTCACTGCTGTGTCCGCCACCGCCTAATGTTAAATCGAGATAGGTTCCGTCAGGTTTTATGTTAAGACCGTCAATACATTCTTTGAGCAGAACCGGTTTGTGTGAAAACTCCATTAATCTTCAACCTTATCAAGACCGTATAATTTTTCAAACTCTTCTGCACTGTATAAAACGATTTTATTGAACAACCCCACGAACACGATATCTTTTTTTATTTTGGCATAATTTCTGAGATTTTCGTTAAGTACGAATCTTCCTTGTGCGTCCTCGATAATTTCCTGAACGTTTACCATAAACTTAACGGCTTTTCTCATTGATTCGGCGTCTTTTTCAGATTGGTTTTTAATATCTTCAAGATAAACCTCGGCTTCTGAATTAGAATAAATTCTGAGCTCGCCGAATTTTCCCGGCATAATATAAGGTTTTTCGCCAAGCTCCTGTCTGAGTTTAGCGGGAAGTCTTATTCTGAACTTATCGTCCATCTGCAATCTGTAATGACTTGCAAGCATAAGTACCCTCCTTGAATAACCTTATGTAGAAATTTTATCATAAAAATTAACCATTTTCAACCACTATTAACCATTTTTGTGTTTATTTTAAACTTTTTTTGGGATTTTAATATCTTTTTCAATTAAAAAGTCTTTAAATTTAAAAAACTTAAAACAAATGTTTTAAAAAAATAAAAATACGCTTAAATTGCGTATTTTTATCCCGTGATATTGTTATAAAATCTTCTAAAATATAATATTAATATATTTTTATCAACTTATTTCCCGTTAAATCGCACGAAGTCAAAATATACTTTGTTCCGAATTTATCTACGACCGGTTGAGCCCTGCATTGCTTGCCGTGAAGGTGTCCGTAAACTACTTTTTCCACTCCGTATTCCCTGATAGTCATTACAAGCTCGGATGCGTTATAATTTACATCGAAAGGCGGATAATGAATAAGAACTACGATAGTATCGTCGGTTTCTTTCATTTTAGCTGCTTCGTCGAGCGCAAGTTTGAGTCTTCCTACTTCTCTTCTGTATATTTTTATATCGTCCGAAGAACTTTGTTTTGTAGGAATGGTCCATCCTCTTGTTCCGCAAAATACATAATTATTTATTTTTATCGCATTATTTTGAAGTGGTATTATACTTTCTCCGCAGATATTTTTTACTTTATTAAGACTTGCCCACCAGTAATCGTGATTTCCTTTTATAATTATTTTTTTTCCGTTTAATTTTTCTATTTCCTTCAAATCGGCTTTTGCTTCTTCTATATTCATAGCCCACGAAATATCGCCCGCAATAAGTACAACATCGTCATTTTTAACTTTGCTTTGCCAATCTTCTTTTATACGGTCAAAATGGCCCTCCCAATCGCCGCCGAAAACATTCATGGGTTTATCTGTTGAAAATGATAGGTGTAAGTCGCTTATTGCATAAATATTCATAATTTTATTATAGCACGGCTTAAATTATTTAAAAAGCGAAAAGAGGGCTTTTGCCCTCCTTTCTTGAAATTTATACCCAATATTGCCCTTACCTGCAAGTCAAATCCGAAGGGAACAGCGGTAAATCGAAGAAGCTGTCGCAAACTTCCTCTTTAAATTCCTGACAAGGCGGAATAAAACAGTATCCGTAACTCGGAACAAGAAGTTCAACATCCATAACCACTTTCATAATTACCGTAGTGCAGCTTGTTATGCTGAAAGCATTACTGCCGGAATATACTCCTTCCGGACTGACTAAGTTAACAACTGCCTCAATTTCGTAAGGCATTACCGACGGTTGAGCAATATGTAATACTACATCCTTATTAACGGTTATAGTTCCGTTACCTTTACCCTCCGTTCCGTTAGCGTCTACGAAAACTACTTCTACGGGAATGATTACATCGCACCTTATTCTTGCACAACCGGAACGGTCTGTAAGTTTATCGATAGTCATATTAGTAATCAAACCGTTTGACGAAGTGCTTTTTGCGCTTACAAACGTATAAGGTTCAACTAACCCTTGCGGCGTAATATTAGTTAAAGTAACTGTCTGACCGGTTAAAGTTTCCTGTTTTACGCAGGCGTCGAATACCTTTTTAGTTTGTATACACACTTTCTCGCATAAACCATTCAGAGGATTGCCGGTAATTAATCCGGGCATTCTATCAGGTCTCAAATTGTTTGAAAATGCCATATTTTCACCTCCTTGAAAACTATACTAATGTATATTATGTAACCGCACACTTAAATGTGATAATATGACGGTTCTTATGTTGATAAATCGCAACCGGAATTTAAAAACTAATTTATTAATTAAATAAAGAAATATTTTTGAAATTTTATTTTATAAATAAGAAAAAATGATTTAAAATTTTATATAAATATAAATAACGGAATTAAAATAATTGAATTCAATTTAAAATTTGTTCAATTCTTTCCAAAAGAAGATTTACTCCTTCTTTTTTCAGAGCCGATGTAACAATAATATTGCCGTAGCCTATTCTTAAAGCCGAGGCAATTTTCTGAACGGATTTTTTTATTGCCTCTTTTTTTAGTTTATCGGCTTTCGTAGCAACGCAAGTAAAAGGTATGTTGTAATGTGAAAGAAAGTTTACCATTTTAAAGTCGTTTTCAGAAGGTTCCCTTCTTATATCCAAAAGCAAAAATACATTTTTAAGGTTTTTATTGTTTATAAGATAAGCTTCGATTAATGTTCGCCATTTGGCAATTTCGCTTGCGGGAGCTTTCGCAAAACCGTATCCCGGAAGATCTACAAGTATAAATTCTCCGTTGATATCAAAATAATTGACAAGTCTTGTCCGTCCGGGCGTTTGCGAAGTTTTAGCAAGATTTTTATTGTTTGTTATAAGATTGATAAGAGAACTTTTTCCCACATTACTTTTGCCCACAACCGCAATTTCCGACTTATTAAAGTCAGAAATTTTAGAAGGTTCGGCAACCGATATCAAAAATTGTGCTTTTTTAATTATCATATTCTGTTAAGTGAATTTCTGAACACTGTATTAATATTATCGGCATAAATAATATGCAACTGACTTAATACCGATTTAGGAATTTTATCCATATCTTTTTGATTTTCCTCAGGAAGAATTACCGTATCTATACCTGCTCTGTATGCTGCAAGTAATTTTTCTTTAAGACCGCCTATCGGAAGAACCTTTCCTCTAAGGGTAATTTCTCCCGTCATTGCGACATTGCTTTTAATTGTTCTTCCCGTAAAAGCCGATAAAACGGCAGTTGCGATAGTAATACCTGCGGATGGTCCGTCTTTCGGTACTGCGCCTTCGGGAACGTGGATATGTATATCGGTTTTTTCAAAATCCTTTTCGTCGATACCGTAGTCTTTGGAATTTGCTTTGATAAGAGAAATAGCCGTTCTTGCCGATTCTTTCATAACATCTCCTAAATGACCGGTAAGAATAATATCTCCTTTTCCGTTCATAAGAGTTACTTCTATCGAAAGAGTATCGCCGCCGAAGCTCGTCCACGCAAGTCCCGTTGCGCTGCCCACTTCGTCTTTGCCGCTGACTTTATTATAATCGTATAAGCGGACTCCTAATAGTTTGCCTAATTCCGTTTCATCGATTGTAATACTTTTAAGCCTCGGGTTTTCTATAACCTTTCTCGCTATTTTTCTGCAAAGACTTTTAACCTGTCTTTCAAGACCTCTGACTCCCGATTCTCTTGTATAGTAATTAATCATATCGTTTATTGCTTCATCGGTAAGGTTAATATCGTAATCTCCTAAACCGTGTTCTTCCTTTTGTTTGGGAAAAATGAAATGTTTTAATATTTCCGCTTTTTCCTCATAAGTATATCCTGTCATTTCTATAACTTCCATTCTGTCAAGAAGCGGAGGACTTACCGTTTGAAGGGTATTTGCCGTTGCAATAAACAAAACCTTTGAAAGATCGAAAGGAAGTTCCAGATAATTATCTCTGAAAGTTTTATTCTGTTCAGGGTCCAAAACCTCTAAAAGCGCACTCGAAGGATCTCCTTTGATATCGCTGTTTATTTTATCGATTTCATCGAGAAGTATAACGGGGTTAACGCTTCCTGCATTTTTAATGGCAGTAATAATTCTCCCGGGCATAGAACCGATATAGGTTCTTCTGTGTCCTCTTATTTCCGCCTCGTCCTTAACTGCGCCCAAACTTATTCTCGTATACTTACGACCTAACGCACGGGCAATGGATTTTGCAATACTTGTTTTACCGATTCCGGGAGGACCTGAAAGACATAATATAGAACCTTTATTTGATTTTGCAAGCGCCCTTACCGAAAGATATTCCAAAATTCTTTCCTTTACCTTATCGATACCGTAATGGTCTTCGTTAAGTATATTTTTTGCTTTCTTTATATCGAAAGTATCTTCGGTTTCTATTCCCCACGGAAGCTCGAAAACCAAATCGATATAATTTCTTAAAATACTTGCCTCAGCCGAAGCAGATTGCATTTTCTGTAAAGACTTAATATGTTTTAATATTTTAGCCTTATTTTCATCGGTTGTTTTAAGAGAATTTGCTTTTTCTATAAGTTCTTCTTCATCTTCGTCTACATCGCCGAGTTCTTCTCTTATAACTTTAAGCTGTTCTCTCAAATAAAAATCCTTTTGATTTTTATTGACCCGTTCATTTATTTTTTTGATTATAGTACTGTCGATTTTTGCAATTTCGATTTCGTTGACAAGAGCTGCCGCAACCATTTCAAGACGGATAAGCATATCTTCTTCGTCTAAAAAAACCTGCCTTGGAAAATTATACAGAACTTCTGCAATTTTATTGGCTCTGGCGTTCGGACTTACCGTAGCCATAACGTTTTTATACTTATCTCTGCTTATTTTATCGGTAATTCCCGAAAGGTCGGTAAACAACTTTGAAATTTTTCTGTCAAGAGCTTCGAGTTCTATCTCGTTATCGCAGAAATATTCAAATGGTAAAACCTTTGCCTTATAAAAATCTCCCGATGGATAACATTCGATAAGTCTTGCAGCATATACTCCTTCGAGCAAAACCCTTGCGACATTTCCGGGAAGCTGCAAAATACTTTTAATTCTGCAAACAGTACCGACATTTTCTATATTTGAAAATTCAAGTATTTCTTCCCCGTCGTTAATCTGCCCGGAAATGAACACATAATCTTCGAGTCCGTGAGCATGAATAAGCGCTGCCACCGATTTTTTCCCCGAAATATCGAGATGGGCAACAGTATCCGGAAGTACTACAAAATTTTTAATAGTTATTAAATCCAATTCTTCTGTTTTAATCATAGACTAATTATAAACCATATAAAAAATTTTTGCAATAGTCATTTTATTTTCTTTTAACAAAATTTACCTTGCGATTCAGCAAGATATTACTTAAATAGGTTTTAATTACAAAGCTTTTAGAAATAAAAAAGCCGTTCAATACGGCTTTTTTTATTACAACAAGTTTTTAATTTCATTTTGGAAATGCGAGAGCACTATACCCGGCTCCTCTAAATCGTTAAGCCAGCGCTTTAACCATTCAAGAGATAAATATCCTTTGTATTTCAAATTCGAAAGGTCTTTAATGGCTTCCTTTAAAGGAACATCTCCTTTGCCAAGCAAAGTATAAACAAGTTTTTCGTTTTTGTAAACACTGTCCTTGATATGGACATATTTTACATATTCTCCGATATTATCGAGAGTAAAACTAATAGTTTCATTATTAAAACGGAAAGGATGATGAACATCCCAAAGAATTCCCTTGTTTTTACTTTTACAATTTTCCATAAAACTTTTAGCAACAAAACTGTCGCATAAAGCTCCGTTCGTTTCGATAAGCGGGGTGACCTTTTTCTTTTTACCGTATTCGCAAAGGCAATTATAAACTTCAAGTCCTTTTGCGATATCGCAATCTTCTTTATCTATACTCTGAGTACAAAGTACTCTTACATAAGGCACACCTAATTTTGAAGCGGTATCGATATATTCTTTGACTTCTTTTTCGGCATTTTCCGAATTACCCGGTTTAGCAAGTTCAGCAGCCGACGATAAAATAGAAATTTCTATACCCGCCTTTTCAAGTTTATTTAAAGTATCGTTTATGTGTTCTTTATCGAATTCCTTTATCTTAGGAGCATAAATTTCATTGCCTACTCCTCTGATTTCTATACCGTTATAACCCAAATCTTTTGCTGCCGAAAAAATTTCATTAAAAGACCATTTAGGACAAGCTAATGTAGAAAAAGCAATCTTCATAATAATTCCTCCTTAACTTAAGCTGTTTCAATATTTGCGGCTTTTTGAAGATTAAACTTTTCTATTGCCGCTTCACGCATTTTGTATTTTTGTATTTTTCCTGCCGCATTAGTCGGAAAGCTTGTAACAAACTCAACATATTTGGGGACTTTATGTCTTGCCATATGACTGAGTACGAACTGTTTGACTTCTTCTTCGGTCATACTTTCGCCCTTTTTCAAAATTATTGCAGCCATAACTTCTTCTCCGTATTGTTCGGAAGGAACTCCGATAACCTGAACATCGGAAATTTTAGGATGAGTGTATAAAAATTCTTCGATTTCCTTGGGATAAATATTTTCTCCGCCTCTTATAATCATATCTTTGATACGACCAACGACTTTATAGTAACCGTGTTCGTCGACAGTGCACAAATCGCCTGTATGAAGCCAACCGTCCTTATCGATTGCAAGGGCTGTTGCCTCAGGCATTTTATAATATCCTTTCATTATATTATACCCTCTCGCACAAAATTCACCGGGCATATTCGGAGCAAGCGTTTTTCCTGTTTCGGGATCGACTATTTTACCTTCTATTCCGGGAAGCATCTTTCCTACGGTCTGAACCCTTCTTTCTATACTGTCGTCAGTTGAAGTCTGAGTGCAAACAGGAGAAGCTTCCGTCTGTCCGTAAGCAATGGTTATTTCAGTCATACCCATTTCGTCAATGGTCTGCTGCATAACTTTAACCGGACAAGGCGAACCTGCCATAATACCGGTACGCAGATTAAGTTTATATTTTTTGAAATCAGGATGTTCGAGCATAGCGATAAACATTGTAGGAACTCCGTGAAGAGCCGTACATTTTTCGTCCTGAACTGCGCCTAAAACATCGAGCGGTCTAAAATAATCGACAAGGACAATAGAAGTTGCGTGAGTCACTGCCGCCATAGTCGCAAGGACAAGGCCGAAGCAATGGAAAAGCGGAACGCATATACAAAGTTTGTCTTTATCCGTAAATTTCATACAGTCGCCTATACTCTTACCGTTATTGAGAATATTATAATGTGTAAGCATTACACCTTTTGGAAATCCCGTTGTACCCGAGGTATACTGTATATTTACAATATCGTCTTTATCGAGTGATAATGTTATATTATTAAGTTCTTCATCGGATACATTCTTTCCGAAATCCTTTATATTTTCGAAAGGAAGCATTCCCTGAGGTTTTAAATCTGTACCTGCAATTACAATTCTTTTCAAGAAAGGTAATTTTTCATTTTCAACATATCCGTCTTTTGCGTTATCGATTTCAGGACAAAGTTCTCTTACTATTTCAACATAGTTGCTGTCTTTGAACTTATCGAGCATAACGAGCATTTTTGTATCGGATTGTCTTAAAAGATATTCAAGTTCGAAAACTTTATAATTGGTATTTACCGTAACAAGAACGGCTCCGATTTTTGCAGAAGCAAAAAGTATAATAAGCCATTCCGGGATATTGGTTGCCCAAATTGCGATATGGTCGCCTTTTTTGATACCGAGACCGAGCAGACCTTTCGCAACTTCGTTGCATTCGTCGTTAAACTCTTTCCAGGTACGACTGTAATTTCTTGTGTAGTGCTTAACTGCCGTATCGTCTCTGTGAGACACAGCCAAATCGTTAAGAACCTTGCCTAATGTATCGTTTATAAAATTCATTGGTCCGCTCTCTCCTTTTTTATATTTTTTTTGATAATAGCACAAATTTCAAAACTCTGCAATTATTTATAAATAATATAATAATTAATTTATATTTAACAGTTAAATTTAAGTATACTACTAATTAAACATTAATTAAACTCTTCAAATATCGATTATAAATTTTTATTAAAAATATTAATAAAATTTAATAGTTTAAAAATTAAATAAAAAAAAGTCCTTGCGGACTTTCTTTAAGCTATATCGGCGTTTTTTTGTTTGCGCTCTATGAACGGCTCCGAATTATTTTCGATACAGTCCTTAGTTATAACTACCTTAACTATATCTTTATCGCTAGGTATATCGAACATAACTTTAATCATAGTCTTTTCAAGAATTGATTTAAGTCCTCTTGCGCCGGTATTAAGACTCTGAGCTTTTTTGGCAACGGCAACAAGTGCTTCTCTGTCTATTTCGAGTTTGACGCCGTCCATTTCAAGTAATTTCTGATATTGTTTAACGATTGCGTTTTTAGGTTCGGTCATTATTTTAATGAGTGCTTCTTCGTTCAGATTATTGAGCCCAACAACTACGGGAACTCTTCCCACAAATTCCGGTATAAGACCGTATTTGATTAAATCTTCGGGTTCGATATCGGAATTGATATCTCCGTAATTCATCTTTTCCTTTTTATCTTTTATTTCGGCACCGAAACCGAAAGTAGAAGCATTTTTCCTTTTATCGATAATCTTTTCAAGACCTACAAATGCGCCGCCGCAAATAAACAGAATATTTGTGGTATCGATGGGAATAACTTCCTGTTGAGGATGCCTTCTTCCGCCGTTAGGAGGAACGGAAGAAACCGTTCCTTCTATAATTTTGAGAAGAGCTTGCTGAACCCCTTCGCCGGATACATCTCTCGTTATTGACATGTTTTCGTTCTTTCTTGCAATCTTATCGATTTCATCGATATAAACGATACCGACCTGTGCTCTTTCAATATCGTAATTGGCATTCTGAATAAGTTTAAGCAGAATATTTTCCACATCATCGCCTACATAACCGGCTTCGGTTAAAGTCGTTGCGTCGGCAATTGCAAACGGAACATTCAAAATAGTCGCAAGCGCTTTTGCAAGCAAGGTCTTTCCGCAACCGGTAGGTCCGAGCAGAAGCACGTTGCTTTTTTCCACTACGACATCTTTATTGCTTTCCTGAACTTTATCCAAAGTATTGTTGATACGCTTATAATGGTTATACACCTGAACTGCGAGAACCTTTTTAGCTTCTTCCTGATCGATAATATATTCGTCAAGCTTTTCTTTTATTTCCTTAGGAGACAAAAGATTTACGGTAGCTTTATTCTTTTTAGAAGAAGCCGAGTCCTTTTCAATAAGTTTATTACAAGTCTCTATACACTGGTCACATAAAAATATACCGTTGGGACCTGCAATCATTTTATCAACTTCGCTTTCGCTTTTTTGACAAAAGGAACAAACTATTTTTTTGTCCTTATCTTTGTTATTTTCCATAAACAGATAACTACCTTTAATGATTTTTTATTATTCCGTCTATCAGTCCGTATTTTAAAGCTTCTTCCGCAGTCATACAATTATCCCTGTCGGTATCGGCTATAATTTTTTCCAACGGCTGATTAGTATTTTGAGCGAGTATTTTATTCAGTTTATCTTTGGTTCTCAAAATATATTTAGCATAAATTTCGATATCGGAAGCCTGACCTTCTTTTCCGCCGAGAGGCTGGTGAATTAAAATTTCACTGTTAGGAAGAGAAAATCTTTTTCCTTTTGCACCCGAACTTAACAGAAAGGCACCCATAGAAGCAGCCATACCCACGCAAATTGTAGATACATCGCTTTTAATATAATTCATGGTATCATATATTGCAAGACCTGCGGTAACGCTTCCGCCCGGGCTGTTAATGTAAAAATGTATATCTTTTTCAGGGTCCTTACCTTCGAGATAAAGTAGTTCCGCAACTACTATATCGGCAGTCTGATCGTCAACCTGCCCTGTTAAAAAAATTATTCTGTCTTCGAGAAGTCTTGAATATAAATCGTAACTTCTTTCACCTTTTCCTGTTTGTTCAATAATATAAGGTATTAAATTCATTTTCTTACTCCCTGATATAATATGCTTGTCCATATTACTTTATGATATTTTTTGTTTTAACGAATTTGAGAAGCTTTTCTCCGACAATCTTGTTTTTAAGATAATCTATCTGACTGTCTTTGAATGTTTTTCTGAATTCTTCGTAATCCTTATTATTGCTTTCGGCAATCTTTTTAATTTCTTTTTCTATATCTTTTTCGGTTGCCGTAATTTTTTCTTTCTTAATAATACTTTCCATAACAAGCTTATTTAAAACTTGTTTTTTTGCTGGTTTTTCATAACTTTTTTCAAGGTCTTCTTTTGTGGTATTGGTATATTTGAAATATTCGCCTAAACTTGTTCCCTGATACATAAGTCTGTACTCGAATTCCTGCATCATATTTTCAATCTGCTGTTTTATCATAACATCGGGTATTTTTACCTTGGAAAGAGATGCTATTTTATCGATTATATTGTTTTCGAGTTCGATATCGGCTTGTTCTTCTTTGAATTTAAGTATTTTATTTTTTATGCTTTTTTTATACTCAGCCAAGGTATCGAATTCCGAAACATCTTTGGCAAACTCGTCGTTAAGTTCCGGTAATATCTTTTCTCTTATTTCGTTAAGTTTAATTGCAAATACCGCTTTTTTACCCGCAAGCTGTTCTGCATGGTATTCTTTCGGGAATTCGAGTTCAATATCTTTCTCTTCGCCTATTTTCATTCCTGCAACCTGTTCTTCGAATCCCGGAATGAAATTACCCGACCCTAACTCCAAGTCTTGATTTTCGGCGGTACCGCCTTCGAATTTAACGCCGTCAACGCTACCTGAATAATTAATGTTTACCGTATCGCCTTTTTTACAAGCTCTGTCGGTAACTTCCTGCCATCTGCCCGCAGCATTACGTGCTTTGTTTATCTCCTCGTCTACTTCCGAATTTTCTACTTTAACTTTTTGTTTTTCAAATTCCAAATCGGTGTACTGTCCGAGTTCGACTTCGGGTTTTACGACAACGGTTGCTTCGAACTTAACTCCTTTATCGGTTATTTCCTTAACCTCGACATCGGGGTGGTCAACGGGAACAACGCTGTCTTTTTCTTTTTCCAAAGCGTCTTCGTAATAATCGCTCATAACATAATCCAAAGCGTCTTCGTAAAACACTTCTTTTCCGTACATATTTTCAATCATCTTCTTTGGAGCTTTACCCGGGCGGAAGCCTTCTATTTTAAATTTATTCTTTAATTTCAAATAAGCCTTATCGATAGCTATTTGCCAATCTTCTTCGCTGACCTCGAAGGTGAACTTAACTCTTTTGTCTTTTAATACTTCCTTTTTGTAACTCATTATAACCTCCATATACAGTCCGCAAAGAATTCTCCGGCGGAACAGACATCAATTGTATAACCGTTTTTATAATTTCGGTTAATAAGTATAATATCATATTTAAACAATATAATCAAACAAATTTACGAGACAAAAATCAAAGAAAAATAAAAAAGGCCTCGTAAGACCTTTTTGATTTTATAAATACAAAAATTGAAATTATGAAAAATATTTTACCCCGCTTTCGAAAATTTTCATATCGTAATTGCCTTCAACATTTTTATAAAGATTTTCGTCGTATCTTTCGCTATGTCCCATTTTGCCTAATATTCTGCCGTCTGCATTAGTAATACCTTCTATTGCCATCATCGACGCATTCGGATTAAACGGAGAAACCATAGTCGCATTGTTCGTAAAATCAACATATTGCGTTGCAATCTGACCGCAATCGATAAGTTTTTTGAGAATTTGTTCGTTTGCCACAAATCTGCCTTCGCCGTGACTTACGGGAACATTGAAAACTTCGCCCGCTTTAATTTGTTTGAACCACGGAGACAAGGTGCTTGCGACTCTTATTCTCGTTATTGTGCTTACATGCCTTGAAATGTTATTGAAAGTTAAAGTTGCCGAATCTTCTTTTAAACTTTCTATTTTTCCGAAAGGAAGCAAGCCGAGTTTGACCAATGCCTGAAATCCGTTACAAATACCGAGCGCCAAACCGTCCCTTACGAAAAGCAACTCTTCCAATTCCTTTTTGATTCCGAAATTGCGAAAAGCGGTTGCGATAAATTTACCGCTTCCGTCAGGTTCGTCTCCTCCCGAAAATCCGCCGGGGAAAGCGACTATCTGATAGTTTTTCAGCATTTTACCGATTTCGGAAGCAGAATCTTCCACTTCCTTAGATGTTCTGTTCTTTATTACGAATATATCGCAAATGGCTCCCGCTCTTTCAAAAGCCTTTTTTGTATCGTACTCGCAATTTGTCCCCGGAAAAACCGGAATAAACACTCTCGGCTTTGCTATCTTTTTACCGTTATAACTTATCGAAGGAACTTCATATGTTACGGTATGAGCGTCGCCTGAAAAGTTGCCTTTTGAAGGATAAACGCTTTCAAGAGTGCTTTCAAAAGCATTTATTGCTTCACCGACCGATAATGTAAATTCCTTACATGAAATTTCTTTCGAGTTATTTATTTTACCGATTTTTTCAGAATACTTCGAAGTTTTATCGGGTTTTCCTGCGACATAAATATCACCGAATGAAGCCTTGAATAAATCTATATTCATATTATCGAATGAAAAACCTTTTTCGTTTCCCATACAGCTTTTTACGATTGCCGAAATCAGTCCTCCTTCTTCAACAACCCCTGCCGCTTTTATTTTTCCTTTCGATATATCTTCGGTTATCGAGTCATATAAATTTTCTAATTTTTCAAAAACCGGAATATTGAACTCATCTTTGGGAAGCCTTATTAAATAAACTTCTTCTTCGTCCTTAAAGGTGTTTGAAATCAATTTATCTGCGTTTGCGATACCTACCGCAAAGCTTATCAAAGTAGGCGGAACATCTATATTTTCGAATGTACCGCTCATAGAATCCTTTCCGCCTATTGCGGCAATTTTCATATTAAATTGAGCGTACATTGCGCCAAGGAGAGCCGAAAGCGGTTCTCCCCACCTTTTAGGATCTTTTCCGAGCTTTTTGAAAAACTCTTGAAGAGTGAGATAAACGGTGCTGAATTTAACCCCCGATGAAATAAGTTTTGAAACAGAAGCTACGATAGAATATATGGCTCCGGTAAACGGTGAATTTTCATTCAGATACGGATAGCAAGCATAAGATGAAACAGTTGCCGTATTTGTCTTTCCCAAAACTGGAAGTTTTGCCGCCATAACCTGACACGGTGTAAGCTGTCTTTTTCCGCCGAACGGCATAAACACGCTGCCTGCGCCGATTGTCGAATCAAAGGTTTCACCGAGCCCTTTTGTCGAACAAACATTTAATCTTGCAAGTTCTTTAATCAAAGCATTTTTGTAATCTTTTTTAGCGATATCCGATTTTATATTTTCGTTAATTTCATTATAATATACAGAAGTGTCGTCGTTTATCTCGGCGTTTGTAATCTGTTTAACGCCGTTAGTATCAAGAAATTCTCTTTTAATGTTAACTATACATTCCCCGTCAAGGAACATTCTCATTCTGCCTAAATCGGTAACCGTCGCAACGGGTGTTGCGTTTAAATTTTCCTGAGCGGCAAGCGAAATAAACTTGTCCACATCTTTTTCCTTTACGACTACCGCCATTCTCTCCTGAGATTCGCTTATAGCGATTTCCGTTCCGTCAAGACCTTCGTATTTTTTAGGAACCTTGTCAAGATATATATCCAATCCGTCGCTAAGCTCTCCTATGGCAACGGAAACTCCGCCTGCGCCGAAATCGTTGCATTTGATTATTAGGTTTGCGGCGTTTTTGTTTCTGAACAGTCTTTGTAATTTTCTTTCGGTTAAAGGATTTCCCTTCTGAACTTCCGCTCCGCATTCAGAAACAGATTTTGTAGTATGAGCCTTACTGCTTCCCGTTGCTCCGCCGCAACCGTCTCTTCCCGTATCGCCGCCCAATAAAATAACTATATCTCCGCTTTCGGGTTTTTTACGGACTATATTGCCCTTGGGAGCTGCGGCGATTACATAACCTGTTTCAAGTCTTTTCGCCTTGTAATTCGGATGATACATTTCGGCAACAGTTCCGGTCGCAAGTCCTATCTGATTTCCGTACGAAGAAAAACCTGCCGCAGCTTTATTGCAAATCACCCTTTGAGGAAGTTTCCCTTTTAATGTATCTTTAATTTTTTCTCTGGGGTCGGCAGCGCCTGTAACTCTCATTGCCTGATAAACATATGTTCTTCCGCTGAGCGGGTCTCTTATCGCACCGCCAAGACAGGTAGCTGCTCCTCCGACAGGTTCTATTTCCGTAGGATGGTTATGAGTTTCGTTTTTGAACATAACTATCCATTCTTCCTTCTGACCGTCCACATCGGCATCGACACGGATACTGCAAGCGTTAATCTCGTCGCTTTCATCAAGATTTTTAAGATATCCTTCTTTTTTAAGCGCCTTGACTGCGATGGTTGCTATATCCATAAGGCATCTGTGTTTATTTTTGCCTTTGTTTATATCGGCAAATAATTCGGTATAACAATCCAAAGCCTTCTGAATATGAGGATTGGAACTTTTAACCGTAATATTTTTAAGTTCGGTAGAAAATGTAGTATGTCTGCAATGGTCTGACCAATATGTATCTATAACTTTAAGTTCGGTCACCGTAGGAGGGCGCTTTTCGCTTAAAAAATAATCACGGACGAAAATAAGGTCATCTACGCTCATAGCAAAGCCCATATTTTTATGATACTCTGCAATTTCGTTATCGTTAAGCTTGATAAATGCTTTTAAAACTTCAACTTTTTTACCTTTCACTCTGTCTTTTTTTAAGCTTTCCGGTTTATTGAAGGTACCCTCTCTGCTCTCGACAGGATTTATAAGATATTTTTTTATTGAATAAACTTCTTCCTTAGAGCAACCTTTAACGGCATAAATTTTAGCGCATTCAATAAGCGGAGAATTTTTCATTGTGAGAAGCTGAACGCATTGCGAAGCCGAATCGGCTCTCTGGTCGTACTGTCCCGGAAGATACTCAACGACAAATTTATCGTACCCTTCAAGAGCGGGAAGTTCTTCAAGAAAAACTTCGTCAACAGGCGGTTCACTGAAAATAGTTTTTAAAGCCTCGGTAAAATCCGGTTCTTCGAGATTTTCCACATCGTAGCGAATAAATTCTTTAATTTCGCAATCGATATTCAAAAGCTGTTTTAGGTCGGCTTTTAATTTTTCTTCCGAAACATTGAAACCGTCTTTTTTCTTTACATAAATTCTTCTGACCATATTACTCTCCGTTAAAATACCGTTTTGTCCTGAACTGATTAAAGTTTAATGCCTATATCTTTTCTGAAATGCATATTTTCAAAATAAATCTTTTCTATATTTTTATAAGCTTTTTTTCTGGCTTCATCTATATTGCTTCCCAAAGCCGTAACACCTATAACCCTTCCGCCGTTTGTAAGAAGTTTTCCGCCCTCTCCTTTTTTTGTACCTGCGTGAAAAAGCAGAATATCTTTATCGATATCTCCGATTTTTATTTCGAAACCTTTTTTATAATTTTTAGGATATCCGCCCGATGCAAGAATAACGCATACAGCGCTTTCTTTTTTCCATCTGATATCCGCCTTATCCAGTTTGCCTTCGATAACGCTTAAAACAATATCGGTAAAATCGGAATCCAGTCTCGGCAAAATTACCTGTGTTTCAGGATCGCCGAACCTTGCGTTGTATTCCAAAACCTTAACGCCGTCATCGGTAATCATAAGACCGAAATAAAGAACGCCTTTAAAAGTTCTTCCTTCTTTATTCATTGCGTCCACAGTTTTAAGCATAATGTTATTGTAAACATAATCTTCCATTTGTTTGGTATAGCATTGACTCGGGCTGAAAGTTCCCATTCCCCCCGTATTCAATCCTTCATCGTTATCGTAAGCCCTTTTATGGTCCTGAGAAGAAACCATGGGAATGATAGTTTTTCCGTCGCAAAACGATAGCACAGTCACTTCCTTACCTTTCAGAAATTCTTCTATAATTACCTTTTTACCTGCCTCTTTAAAGGTTTCGTTTACCATCATATCGTAAAGAGCCTGTTTTGCCTCGTCTATATTTTCTGCAATAATTACACCTTTTCCGAGCGCAAGACCGTCGGCTTTTATAACTATCGGACATTTCTGTTTTTCTACATATGAAAGAGCTTTTTCATAATCTGTAAATTCTTCATAGGAGGCAGTGGGAATACCGTATTTTTTCATGAGTTTTTTAGCAAAACTTTTACTTCCTTCTATAATGGCTGCATTTTTTCTCGGACCGAAAACTCTATATCCTTTATCTTCGAGAAAATCGACCAAGCCTCCCGCAAGAGGATCGTCGGGTGCCACGAAAACCAAATCGATATTTTTGTGTGCTTCTAAAAATTTAAGAATGTTTTCAAAGTCCATTACGGAAATATTTTCACATTCGGCAATTTCTTCTATACCGGCGTTTCCGGGAAGAGCATAAATTTTATTTACCTTAGGACTTTTTTTGAAAGCCCACACTATTGCGTGTTCTCTGCCGCCGCCGCCTATAACAAGTACATCCATAGTATTCTCCAAAATCAGTGTTTAAAATGACGCATACCGCAAAATACCATTGCAATACCGTATTTATTACATGCTTCTATACTTTCATTATCCCTTATACTTCCTCCGGGCTGTATTATCGTCTTAATTCCTGCCTTTGCCGCAAGTTCAACGCAGTCGGGAAACGGGAAAAAGGCATCGGAGGCAAGTACTGCGCCTTTTGTAGGTTTGATAGAATGTTCTATCGCCTGAGCGCAAGCCCATACTCTGTTCGTCTGTCCTGCACCTATTCCCAAAGTAGTTTTATTTTTTGCGACGACAATCGCATTGCTTTTCGTATGCTTTACTACTTTATAAGCGAACTTCAAATCTTCTATTTCGCTTTCCGAAGGTTTTGCGTTAGTCACATATTGAAGTTCTTCCATAAGACGGTCATCGTAATTTTGAATAAGAAGCCCTCCGACGACTTTCTTCATATCGTAGCTGTCATCTTTTATCGGAGAATTGATAGTGGGTAATTCCAAAAGCCTTATATTTGCTTTTTTCGTTAATATTTCAACAGCTTTTTTCGAAAACGACGGCGCAATAACTATTTCGATAAATATCTTTGAAATCTGTTCTGCCGTTTTTTCGTCAATTTCCTTATTTGCCGCAATAATACCGCCGTAAACCGAAACGGGATCGCTCTCATAAGCTGCCTTGAATGCTTCGGATAAAGTATCTGCAACGGCAACTCCGCAAGGATTTGCGTGTTTAACAGCGACAATTGCGGGTTTTTTATCGAATTCACGAAGCAAGTCCAAAGCACCGTTAGCGTCGTTTATGTTGTTGTAAGAAAGCTCTTTCCCGTGGTGCTGTTTTGCCTGAGTCAGCGCACCGGGGTACGGAAGAATTTCTTTATAAAACGCAGCATTTTGATGCGGATTTTCTCCGTATCTTAAATCCTGACATTTCTCATAAGCAAAGGCGATTTGCTCGGGGAATTTTATTCCTGCTTTTTCTCTTAAATATCCTGAAATCATACTGTCGTAAACTGCCGTATGCTGAAAGACTTTATACATCAAATAAAATTTCTTTTCAAGACTGACTTCGCCGTTTTTAAGTTCGCTTAATGTAGAGTCATAATCTTTGGGATCAACAAGCACAACGACATCCTGATAATTTTTTGCGGCGCTTCTCAGCATAGTAGGTCCGCCTATATCGATATTTTCGATAGCGTCTTTCAAGGTGCAGTTGTTTTTCATAATTGTTTCTTTAAAAGGATAAAGATTAACAACAACTATATCGATTGTGTTAATATTGAGCTTTTCTAACTGACTCATATGCTCTTTGTTGGAGCGAACGGCAAGAAGACCTGCGTGCACATTAGGATGAAGGGTTTTTACTCTTCCGTCAAGACATTCGGGAAAGCCTGTAATTTCGCTTATTCCTATAACATCGATTTTAGCGTCTTTCAAAACTTTGAGCGTTCCCCCGGTAGATATAATTTCGTAACCTAAAAGTGCGATTTCCTTTGCAAATTCTACTATTCCCGTTTTATCGGAAACACTTATCAATGCTCTTTTTTTCATATTATCCTCCGTTATTCCTCACACAATTTTTTTACAGCTTCCGGTAGAAGTCTGTGTTCTAATTCGAGTACTCTCTCCTGTAAAATTTCCGGTGTATCGGTATCGTAAACCGGAACGGTTTTTTGCATAATAATTTCACCCGTATCGGCATTTTCGTCTACATAATGAACCGTAGCGCCACTGACGGTATCTCCGCTTTCTATAACCGATTTATGAACCCTTATTCCGTAATAACCTTTTCCGCAATGTTTAGGAATGAGAGACGGATGAATGTTTATAATTTTTCTGTCGTAACTTTTAACTAATTTTTCGGTTAAAATATTAAGGTAGCCTGCAAGCACAATCAAGTCAATTTTATATTCGTTTAAAACCTTCAATATTTCATCGTCCATCGCATCAAGCGAAGGATAATTCTCTTTCGGAAAAACTTTATAAGGAATATTTTCTTTTATTGCCCTTTCGATTGCGTAAATTCCCTTTTTACTTGCAATTACCAAAACAACTTTACCGTTTATTTCGCCTCTTTTAATGCTGTCGATAACCGATTGCATATCGGTTCCCCCGCCTGAAACGAATATGGCTATTCTTTTCATAAAATCACGCCTTCGCCTTTTACGGTTTTACCTATAATATAAGCCTTTTCGCCTATATCGTTAAGGTATTTACAAACATCGTTTGCGTCGTTTTTGGAAACGGCAGCCACCATACCTATACCCATATTAAAAGTATTGTAAATTTTGGAGTTATCGATAGAAGCCTTTTTCTGCATATATTTAAACACTGCCGGAACTTCGTAAGAATCAATATCGATTTTAGCCGCTATTCCTTTGGGTAAAATTCTCGGTATATTTTCAATAAAACCGCCGCCCGTAATATGAGCAAGACCTTTGACATTAAATTTATCGATAAGACTCAGAATACTTTTTACATAAATTCTGGTAGGTTCGAGCAAAATATCGGCGGGAGCCGCATTGAGTTCCGGAATAAATTTTAAAAGTTCCTTTTTATCTTCTCCGAAAAGCTTCCTTACAAGAGAATAACCGTTACTGTGTATTCCGCTCGAAGCAAGTCCCACAAGCACATCGTCTTCCGTAATGGTTTTTCCGTTAATTACTTTATTTCTTTTGGCAATACCCACGCTGAATCCTGCCATATCGTAATCGTCCTGACCGTAAAAACCGGGCATTTCGGCGGTTTCTCCGCCAATGAGTGCGCAACCTGCTTGTACGCATCCTTCCGAAACACCTTTAACTATCTGAGCAATTTTTTCAGGAATCAATTTTCCTGTGGCAATATAGTCTAAAAATAAAAGAGGCTTTGCTCCCTGACATACTATATCGTTTACGCACATAGCCACACAATCTATTCCCACCGTATCGTGCTTGTCTAAAATAAAAGCATATTTCAGTTTAGTACCGACTCCGTCCGTTCCCGCAACAAGGACGTCAGAGTCCGGCTTGTCGCCAAGAGCATAGAACCCCCCGAAACTGCCTATATCTCCTATAACATTTTTATTATAGGTTTTTTTAACGTATTCTTTCATAAGACTTACGGCTTTATAGCCTGCTTCAACATCGACCCCTGCCGATTTATAATCAATACCCATACCGTCTCCCTTTTTTTAATTAATTATAAAATGCTTTACCGTTTATTCTAGTTCGTTTTGAAATGCTTTATCGTCCGCAACGATTTTTTCATTCATTTTAACTTTATAATCTTCAAGTTTTTCTGCAAGGTTTTTATCACCCAAAGCAAGTATCTGAACGGCAAGCAACGCTGCATTTTCGGCTCCGTTTATGGCAACGGTTGCAACGGGAATTCCCGAAGGCATCTGAACGGTTGAAAGTAAACTGTCCAATCCGTCCATAGTCGAAGATTTTACAGGAATACCAATAACCGGCAATATCGTGCTAGACGCAAGAACGCCTGCAAGATGAGCGGCTTTACCTGCCGCAGCAATAATTACTCCGAATCCGTTTTTTATTGCATTTTTTGCAAAGTCGTGAGCGATATCCGGTGTACGGTGCGCAGACATAATTCTGCATTCTGTTTCTATACCGAATTTTATCAGCGTATCACGGGCAGGCTTTACTGCATCGAAATCGCTTTTACTTCCCATAATTATCGCAACTTTATACATATTATTTTACCTCTCTATCAAAGTGACTGAGCAATCTTTTCGATAAACTGTAAAGAATTCAAACCTGACACCTGAGCCTTTCCGCTGTATAAAGGAATTAAATCCTTTGTCATATATCCGCTTTCGATAGTGGAAACGGTGGCTTTTTCGAGTTTGTCAGCAAAATCGGAAAGAGCTTTGATTTTGTCCAATTCCCCTCTTTTTCTAAGAGCTCCCGTCCAAGCGAAAATCGTAGCTACCGGGTTGGTTGAAGTTTCTTCGCCTTTCAAATGTTTGTAATAATGTCTTGTTACGGTTCCGTGGGCTGCTTCGTATTCAAATTTTCCGTCAGGAGAAACCAAAACCGAGGTCATCATAGCAAGAGAACCGAAAGCTGTCGCTACCATATCGCTCATAACGTCACCGTCGTAATTCTTACAAGCCCAAATCATTCCGCCCGAGCTTCTCATAACTCTTGCGACAATATCGTCTATCAAGGAGTAAAAATACTCGATATTTGCTTTTTTGAATTTTTCCGAATATTCTTTAATAAAAATTTCATTGAAAATATCTTTGAATGTATGATCGTAAATTTTGCTTATCGTGTCTTTTGCGCCGAACCATAAATCTGTTTTTTTATCGAGCGCATAATTCATACAGCTTCTTGCAAAACTTGCAATGCTTTTTTCGGTATTGAACATACCCATAACCACGCCGGGACCTTTTTCGAAATCGAAAACGGGAATACTGTTATCACCGTTTATAGTAAGTTCCGCATTATCCCCTTTTTTTGCGCTGTATTCCTTGCAACTGTAAATGTCTCCGTAAGCATGTCTTGCTATTATTATCGGTTTTTTCCAGTTAGGAACAAGAGGTTTAATCCCTTCGCACAACACAGGACTTCTGAAAACCGTACCGTCAAGAGCCGCCCTTAATGTTCCGTTAGGGCTTTTATACATTCTTTTAAGACTATATTCCGTAACACGGTCGGCATTTGGAGTTATAGTTGCGCATTTTACTCCGACTCCGTATTTTTTAATTGCCTCAGCCGCTTCCACGGTAACATTGTCATCTGTTTCGTCACGGTTTTTAAGACCTAAATCATAGTATTCGGTTTTTAAATTGACGAAAGGTTTGATTAAATAATCTTTAATCCACTGCCATAAAATTCTTGTCATCTCATCGCCGTCTAGTTCAACAAGCGGCATTTTCATTTCTATTTTATCCATAGTAAAGATTTTAACATAATGAAGATAAAAAATCAACAACACAACATAATGTAATTAATTATTTAATATAAAAAAAGCGGCGGCGCCGCTTTTATTTTTCTTTTATGAATTTAGGATTTATATTCAGTATGTTAGAATCATAACCGTGCAAAAGTTCTTCTTTTTCTTTGCTCCTGTAAATGCAGTTATCTATAAGTAAATTTATTAAATCTTTAAAAGTTATACCTTGCGGCTCAAAAAGATAATACGCAAGAGAGCCCGGTATGGAATTGACTTCGTTAACGAATACATTATCGTCTTTATCCACAATGAAATCAATTCTTGCAATACCGCCGAGTTTAAGTCCTTTATATATATCCATAGTGTAGCGGCGTATAACTTTTGCAATTTCCACTGAAATTTTTGCAGGACATTCTCTTTTAGGACTGTTTTCGCTTTTTGACCCTTGAATATATTTATCTTTAAAAGTTAAAAATTCGCTGACTTTTACGGGTTTTTCTATACAGCTTATAAATACATTTTCCCTGCAAGCAAATGCAGCGCAGTTACATTCGGTTATATTTTCCAAAGCTTTTTCCAAAATTACCGTTTCATCGTACATGAACGCCAGTTCCAAACCTTTTTCCAATTCGCTCTTATCCCGTGAAAAGGTTATTCCTATACTCGAACCTAATTTTGCAGGTTTCACTATAATCGGATAATCGAGAGATTTTTCGATCTTTTTTATTACCGTGTTTTTATTCTTTTCGTAAGCTTTTTTCTCCGCCTCCACAAAATCTATAACCGGCAAACCCATATTGAGAAAAAGTTTTTTTTGAAGTACTTTATCCATAGTAACCGCACTCGACGCTACATCGCTGGATATGTAAGGCAACCTGTTTATTTCAAGATACCCTTGCAGACTTCCGTCTTCCCCAACTCCCCCGTGTGCGGCTAAAAGGCAAACATCTATTTTTTTGTAAAAGGAAATTTTTTTGCCTTTCAAGGTATAGATTATATTTCCCTTTATAATACATTCCGTAAAATTCTTAACATTGAAATCCGAATATATAGCGAGTGATTTTTCTTTGGGGATATAAAATTTATCTTCCTTAATATAAACGGGAATCGCATTGTATTTTTTGTCTATGTTTTCCATTACCTGTGCGGCGGTTATCACGGATACATCGTGTTCGCAAGATAACCCTCCGTAAATTACAGCAATATTCATTTTTACCTCCGTTAAATTTCGTCATAATTATCGGGTAAATCATTTTCGATTAAAACCGTATCGCCGGCTTTAAGAATATTTTTAAACTCGCTTTTCACCTCTTCAAGTGAGTTTTTAATTATAATATTTTCAGCATCGAATTTTTTTTCAATCAGAGCGTCATAAATAGGTTTAGTTCGGTTTTTCCCTATTAAAACGACATAGGAACACACTTTTGCCATCTTTTTGCCTATTTCATAATTTGTATCGTAATGTTTAGAACCTTGCTCGACAATACCCGGAGTAACGATAATTTTTCTTCCTTCGAAAAGATTAAGGCAATCCAAGGCAGCATTAAATCCGTCGCTGTTAGAATTAAAACTGTCGTCTATAATGCAAATATCATTGTTTGCGTCGATAAGTTCCATGCGGTGCGGAACCGGCTTCAAAAATTTTATTGCGTTGATAATGTTTTCGTTTTTTATTCCGATTTTATGCGCCGCAGCTGCGGACACGGCTATATTCAAAACATTGTGTAATCCTATTAATTTTGTTCTGCAAATTAAACTTTCTTCTTCTATATGTAAAATGAATTCGCTGCCCGTCTTTGTTACTGTAATTTGGTCTGCGTATACATCGGCTTTATCCTTTACCGAAACGCTCACTTTATTTCCTTTATAATCCATATAAATATCATTGGCATAAGGGCTGTCGATATTTACGACAAGGGTGCCGCTTGCAGGTAGCATATCGGCTATTTTTTTCTTTTCGTTCACTATGTTTTCCTGAGTTTCGAAACTTTCTATATGCTGACTGTTAATCCCTGTAAGTATTCCGAATGTTGGTTTGACAAGGTTCATAAGTTCTTCGATATCTCCTTTGTGTCTTGCCCCCATTTCCGCTATGAAAAACTCGGTATCGCTTTTTAAATCGGAAACCGACTTACAGATACCCATAGGTGTATTATAACTTTCGGGTGTTGAAAGTACATTGCGTTCTTCTGAAATCATAGCGTTAAGAATATTTTTAACGCCTGTTTTTCCGTATGAACCAGTTATGCCTATTTTTGTTACAGAACTTTCATTGAGAGTTTTTTCACACTTTTCAATGTAGCAGCTTTTAATATAATTTTCCAAAGGCTCTAAAAGACTTACGGCTATCAGAAAATACAAAGGAACAAAAAATGCAAGAATGGACGCAAAGACGGAAATAAAATCCGCATCCGTACAAATAAGTGAAATTATGGAAAAAGCAACAAAATAAATTAAAAGAACTTCTATAAACATTACAAAAAACAGTCTTTTTATTCTGTTTGTAATTTTAAAAGGCTTTTTCCCGCTGTAACTTTTGGAAAAGAAAGCAAGATATACCGAAAACCCTCCAAATATTGCCCAATAAAAATAAACGGCGTAAACTCTGTCAGAAATTATACAGAGAAAACTTGTAATCAATGAAAGTACTGTAAGAAGCAAAAAAACAAAATTGGATTTTTCAAAATAAATTTTATCCTTTAAACTGAAATTCGGCTCATACCCGTTAAGCTGTAAAGTATAAACATATTGCTTCGAAGTCATTACTACAAATATTGAAAAAAACAAAGCGAGTAAAAAATTAAGCAGCATAATTATCCCTCCGCAAATTTTTGAAGTATAATCGTAAAGTCGCTTAAACATTCTATGTAACAAAAGTGCGAACCGTGAAAAATAATTAAAGCTGAATCAGGAATTTTTTCTTCCATAATTTTTGCCATATATAAAGGCGTATCCTTATCTTTATCGCCCCAAATAAGAAGAACGGGAATGTTTATTTCAGAAAGCAAAGGAGTTAAATCTTCGTTTACGACATTAACGAAGGTTTTTTTCATTACATCGCTTAACAAATTATAATCCTGAGAACCGGTTTTAAGCGTTATGTTGAATTTTTTGAAAAATTTATAGGCGCCTACCTTTAACTTATAGCTCAGTCCTCTTTTGGGCAGCACCCCTGCACTGTCGGTAAGCAGCATTCTTTTTATGTATGGGAAATTTTGAGAAGCGAGTTTTATAGCCACTCTGCCACCGAAAGAATGAGCGCAAACCGTAAGATTTTTCATGTCGTAAAACTCGATTATTTCTTTTACGGCTTCTACATAGTCATCGAGGCAAAGTGGATTTTCGGGATGTTCGGAATTTCCGAATCCGTAAAAATCCAATAAAGTTATTCTGTGATTTTGAATATTTCGGGCAACGCCCATAAAACTGTCGAGAGAACCGCCCCAACCGTGCAAAAAAAGAATGTCGTCTCCCGAACCGAATTGAATATGGTTTAAAATTAAAATTCACCTCAAAGCTCAGCCATCATTACGAGCGCAGTTTTTTTATCTTTATAGTAATTCTTTCGCTCCGAAATAACTTTGAAGCCGAAACTTCGGTATAAATTTATAGCGCAGATATTGTCTTCCCGTACTTCGAGAAATACTTTTTTAGCATCCGATTTTTTTATTAGATTCAATCCTTCTTTCATTAAAAGCTTGGCAAAGCCTTGTCTTCTGAAATTTTCACCGACCGCTATCGAAAGTATTTCCGCCTCGTCTTTTACGATGCTTAAAACGATATAACCTGTAATTTCGTCTTGATTAACGGATTTAAGTATTTTAACATGTTCAAGTTTATATAGGTCTTTAAATCCTTGTATTCCGAAAGGATCGGAAATAGAATCGTCGCATATTTTACTGATTTCAATTAAATCGCTTTCGTTTATTTTTTTAACGGTAAAACTCACCTGTCAAGCTCCCTTTCCGCCTGTGATTTTTTATAATAAGACGGAACCGCATAATCGGTGAATTCGTTGCGGGATATTTTATATTCCGAAAGTTCTATTATATTTTCTTTTTTATAAAAATCCTTTTGTTTCAGTACTATATCTTTATCGTAATTTATGTCATTTTCAGTATATTCGCCCGCTTTAATTTTGTGCAAGGAAGATTTTTTAAATTCCGCACCGTAAAAATTCCCGTTAAGACAGTCTATGAAAACCTTGTAATCGTACCCTTTTATCCGGTTAAATGCCGAAAGTGAAAATGAATCCAGTTCAATTATCTTCTTTCCGGTTGCAAAAGCAAATGCGTTTATCGTACAGACGCCGAGTCTTATTCCCGTGAAAGAGCCGGGGCCTGTATTTACCGCAAAATAATCGATATCGAAAAGTTTCAGAGAATTTTCGTTCAATAACTCTTCTATTGCAGGAAGTAAAGTAGCGTTATGTTTTTTTAAATCTTTTTCGAAAGTTTTATAATAAGTTTTTCCGTTATTTTTTAAACCTACAAGAAGATTTTCGAATGCGCTGTCGACTGCAAGTATATTCATTATAAGCTCACTCCGTTTATTTCTATTTCTCTTTTATCGTGCGGAAGTATTTTAATTTTTACCGAAATAATTTTCCCTTTCAGATTTTTAAACTTGTTCCACTCGATTATACAAACTGCGTTTTCGTAAAGATAATGTTTGAGATCCAATTCGAATACATCTTCTTCCTTTTCTATTCTGTATAAGTCGAAATGATTTACTTTCAGTTTCCCGAAATATTCTTTTAAATAGGTATAAGTAGGACTTGTAACGGTTTCCTTAATATTTAAACCTTTACAAATTCCTTTGGCGAGCACGGTTTTACCTGCGCCCAAATCTCCGTCAAGAAGAATAATTTCGCCGCCGCTGAGTTTAGAAGCAAGTTTTTCCCCTAATTCAAAGGTATCATTTTCATTTTCGCTGAAAAATTTCATAAGACAATTATAACCCTAAGTAAATAAATTAGCAATTAATTGTAACCTAAACGCTTTACAAAGCATATATTATGTTGTAAAATTATATTATTCTTTGGGGCGGAGTGAAAATCTCCACCGGCGGTACAGTCCGCAAGCCTATTAGGCAGAGAAGGGTGCAATTCCCTCACCGACAGTTACAGTCTGGATGGTAAAAGAATAAATCTTCATATCATTCTTTTACGCCCCTGTTTCAAGGGTTTTTTTATACCCTTAAAGGCGGTGTTTATGAAAAAGTTTTCTTTGAGTACCAAAAAAATTGCAGGAATAGGTATGCTTGCAGCATTGAGCGTAATACTCGTTACCTTTATTCATTTTTCCATTTTTCCTGCCGTAAGTTTTCTCGAATATGACCCTGCGGACATACCGATATTTATAGGAACATTCGTTTACGGCCCTACCGTCGGATTAATACTTACCGTAGTTGTAAGCGTTTTACAGGGACTGACTGTCAGCGCCGGAAGCGGCTGGATAGGAATAGTAATGCATATTATTGCGACGGGAAGTTTCGTACTTACGGCAGGTTATATTTATAAATTTCATAAAACTCTTAAAGGTGCAATAATTTCTCTTGTATCGGGGTGTCTCGTCTGGGTATCGGTAATGATGCTGTGCAACCTTGCTTTAACTCCTTTGTTCTTCCCTGATTACGACGCCGGATTTAAAACAGTACTTGAACTTCTTATTCCGTTTATTCTTCCTTTTAACCTTATCAAAGCGGGAGTAAACAGCGTAATTACATTTATACTCTATAAGAGTATGCATAAATTTTTGAAGAAGTATTTTGATGAGCCCGAAAAGAACAACAAGCCAACGCAAACCGAACAGAACCTCTCTTTGGAAACAAATGAAAATACAAAAACAGAAATTTCCGATAATTTAAAAATTAATGTAAAAACCGATTTTGAAAAAGAGACAGAAAACAAAACCGTCGGCAAGGAAAATATTTCAGTTTCTTCTCTTTCTTCTGTGAAGGAAAACGATAATCATGAAAGTTCTCTTCCCGTCACTGAAAACAAAGAGATTAACATTGTAAAAAAAAATTCAGGCAAGAATAAAAATTTAAAAACAGAAAATAATGCTTTATAATTTGTTATGAAAATTAAAGTAAATTTTTGATTTTCTAAAATTAAATATTTATAACAAATGATTATTAAAAAACATTAACTAAGCGTAAAATCAATTTAAAATGAATTCTGAGAGCGAAAATGCTCTGAAACGCAAAAATTATATGTTTATCTTTAAAAACAATACCGCTGAATTATTCAGCGGTATTTAACTTTTTCAAATAACTGTTAAGTTCATCCAATCTTTCAGCCGATAACGCTTTATATCCTTTTAAAGGATTGTCAATTTTAAGTTTTTCATATTTTGAAAACCCCATTGTATGAAAAGGCAAAAGCTCGTATTTTTCCACGCAAGGATATTTTTGAGTTATACGAAATATCTTTTCTACAAACTCTTCCCTATCGTTTATTCCCGGAATAATTACCGTCCTTATCCATGTACGCACTTTATGCTTATTTGCTTTTTCAAGAAAATCAAGTACCGAATCCAAAGTACATCCTGCAAATTTCATATAACTTTCATTATCCGCTTGTTTTATATCGAGAAGCAAATGGTCGGTAAATTTCAATATATTATCCGTATGTTTATCTATTATACTTCCCGAAGTATCGAGTGCGGTACTAATTCCTTTCTCTTTAAGTAATTTGAAAAATTCTTCAACGAACGCACCTTGTAAAAGCGGTTCTCCTCCCGAAAGAGTCACCCCTCCTTTTTCTGAAAAATACGGACGATATCTTTCTATTTTTTTTACAAGTTCGTGACTGTCTATTATTATTCCTTCCCCATTCCAAGTATCGGGATTGTGACAGCATAAACATCTTAAATTACAGCCTTTTAAAAATACCGCAAATCTTATTCCTTCTCCGTCAAGGGTGGCGAAGCTTTCATATGAGTGAACTTTTGCATTCATAATTTTTCGTGGAATGTTCTGTTTATAACTTCCTGTTGCTGATTTCTGTTAAGTTTATTGAAGTTTACGGCATATCCGCTGACTCGTATGGTAAGATTAGGATATTTACCGGGATTTTCCATAGCGTCAATAAGTTTTTCTCTGTTAAGAACATTTACATTAAGGTGATGAGCATTTTGTTTAAAGTAGCCAGTAAGAACATTTACGAGATTTGACTTTTTATCATCAAGCGTATCGCCTAATATATTCGGAGTCAAAGTAAAAGTATTCGATATACCGTCAAGACAAGTGCAGTATTCGAGTTTTGCAACAGAGTTTAGACTTGCCAAGGCTCCCGTTATATCTCTGCCGTGCATGGGATTTGCTCCCGGCGCAAACGGTTCGCCTTTTTTTCTCATATCGGGAGTATTGCCCGTCTTTTTACCGTAAACGACATTCGAGGTAATAGTCAGTATAGACAGTGTATGCTTTGCGTTTCTGTAAGTTTTATTGGATTTTAAATTAGCATAGAAATCTTCCGTTATCCATTTTGCTATCGAATCTACTCTGTCGTCGTCGTTACCGTATTTGGGGAAATCCCCTTCTACTTCAAAATCGGTAATAAGTCCTCTTTCATCCTTTATTGCTCTGACTTTTGCATATTTGATAGCGCTCAAACTATCGGTAAGAACAGAAAGACCGCATATACCGAATGCCATAAGTCTTTCGACATTGGTGTCGTGCAAACTCATCATTAGTCTTTCATAAGCATATTTATCGTGCATAAAGTGTATTATATTCAAAGTATTGACATAAAGCTTTGCGATTTGTTTGCTCTGTTTTTTATATGCCTCGATTACTTTATCGTAATCTAAAATTCCTTCGTCAAATACAGGTGATTTTTTTGTTATCTGCAAATTATAAATTTCGTCACGGCCTCCGTTCAATGCAAGCAAAAGAACTTTTGCAAGATTGCAGCGTGCGCCGAAGTATTGCATTTGCTTTCCTGTTTTCATTGCGGAAACGCAGCATGCTATCGAATAGTCGTCCCCGTAAATAGGACGCATAACATCGTCGTTCTCGTACTGAATGGAATCTGTTTCGATAGATACTTTTGCGCAGAACTTTTTAAAGTTTTCCGGAAGTTTATCGCTCCATAAAATGGTAATATTAGGTTCGGAACAGGTTCCCAGATTGTATTCTGTATTAAGCATTCTGAAATTGGTTTTTGTTACCATATGCTTAAAATCGGAAGTCAATCCGCCTTCTGCCGTAGTTACCCAGGTAGGATCGCCTGCAAAAAGTTCGTTATATTCTTCTGTACGAAGATGTCTTACCAGTCTGAGTTTTAAAACGAAGTCGTCGATAATCTCCTGCGCACGGCTCTCGTCTATGGTTCCCTCTTCGAGATCACGGTTGAAATAAATATCGAGGAATGTTGAAATTCTACCTATGGAATTTGCCGCACCGTTCTGTTCTTTTACCGCACCGAGATAACCGAAATAAAGCCATTGAACGGCCTCCAAAGCATTTGTAGCCGGTCTTGAAATATCGAAACCGTATTCTTTTGCCATAACTTTAAGTCTTTCCATAAATTCAAGTTGTTTATAAAGTTCTTCGGAAAGCCTTATATTTTCATCGTTCATGGTTTTGGCGGCAAGATTTTCTTTATCTTTCTTTTTACATTCAATAAGGAAATCCATTCCGTAAAGAGGAATTCTTCTGTAATCTCCGATAATTCTTCCCCTTCCGTAAGCGTCGGGGAGTCCTGTAATAACCCCTGCGTGACGGGCTGCTCTCATTTGCTCGCTGTAAACTCTGAAAACGCCGTCATTATGAGTTGTTCTGTAAGTAAATTCGTCTTTAATTTTATCCGAAAGTTTATAACCGTACTGCTCGCAAGCCTTTTCGCTTAATCTTATTCCCCCGAAAGGGTTAACGGCTCTTTTTAAAGGTTTATCGGTTTGAAGTCCGAAGATAACTTCGTTTTCTTTATCTATATAGCCTGGTTTAAAAGAAAGCAAGGAAGAAACATGTTCGGTATCGACATCTAAAACTCCGCCTTTTTCGGTTTCGAGTTTAAAAAGCTCCTGAACCTTGTCGGAAATTTTTTTCGTTCTTTGAGTAGGTCCTTGAAGAAAAGTTTCGTCACCGTCATAAGGGGTATAATTTTTACGGATAAAATCCGCCACATCGATATTTGTTTCCCAATTACCGCCGTTAAAATTTCTCCATTCTTTAATCATACAAACCTCCTTAAAAACACAAAACCATCTAAGCTAAATTTAGCCCAGACGGTCGGCACATACCGTTTTCTGCTCCCCCATAGTAACCTATGTATCCGTCAGTTGCAGAAAGACGCTCAGATTTTTGAATGTTTTATAGTTTTATTATAACCGTCTTTAATACATTTGTAAAGCGATTTTTAATATTTATTCCTATTTTTAATTTTTTTCTTCCTATTATATTATGAGTCAAAAAACTTATAATATTAATTATCTTCCGATTCTAAATGAGATATATGTTCGGGAGAATTTATTAATACATCGTTTATATAAAGTCTGAACTGACAACCTAAAAATCTTGCCGCTTTTTCACTCATAATCATTCTTTTAAGATAAATCTGAAAATAATCCATAACGGAAGAACTTTCGTTCATATAAAACTTGGAAGAAATAATCTTGTTCCCTTTATCTACAAAAACAGAATTTTTAAGAATAGCATAATTTACTCTGTCATGAATGTCGTTAGCGTCAAAATCGTTTCTTCCCACCCTTGTTCTGTGAGCGTCGCTTTTATCCGCAATAACGACAGCGGCCCCAACAGGATTTACGATTGCACCTATCTCTTCCTCGTGATTTCCTATCGCTGCAATAACAACGCCGATATCTTCAAGCGGCATACCCATTTTTACGAATATAGGATAAAGTAAGATAGCTCCTGTTATTCCGTGATTGTTACGGTTTACAGAATTTCCGACATCGTGAACATAACCTGCAATTTTGGCAAGTTCTTGAAGCCTTTCATCATATCCTATTTCTTTCAATATACGATATGCGGTATTCGAAACATAACTTGCGTGTCTTAATCCGTGTTCGGTGTAACTCATAGCGGTAAGACAGTCACAGGATGCTTTTAACAGCATACTTATTTCTTGGTTATTTTTTATATCTTCAAGCGTAATCATATTTTCACCCGCATTTATTATACCATAAATTTGTCAGATAAATTCAAACTGTTTATATACTTTTTTAAAATTCCTTCGTTGACTTCGAAATCGGAACAATTTTTTATTGTCTGTTCGTAATTGTATTCGGAAGAAAGAGCAAGAACTATATAAGAAAGGGTTCTATCGGAATATAATTTAATTTTAGCATTATTCATGGCTTTTTCAACTATATTTACAGCATATAAAAGCTTTTCAATGGATACTATTTGGTTTTGATAATAGAAAAATTGCATAGCGACAATAAAAATTCTGTTCATCTGAGATTTTTCGGGAAGCGGAGAAATATGAGCTATATTCACCTTTCCCATCATTTCGTTAAGACAAAGAGAATATTCTCCGACATTTCCCGTTTTATAGTGATAAACCAATTGAAAAATAATGTAATATTTTATTTGATCGGGTACAGTCGGAGAAGAAATTATATATTTAAAATAATCTTCGACAACATAATTTTGTTTTTCGAAAAGCAAATTAACTGCGTTAATAATATCTTTTTTATACGGATATAATTTTATAGCAAAATAAAAAATCTTTCTGAACTGTTCGTTATTATTGAATTTATCGGCAAATTTATCTTCGTTTGTTTTCAACAAATCGAATAATGAGAGGAACTCAACTTCGAGATTTTCAGGATAACTTAAAGTTATATCGGTTAAAAAAGGTTCATAATTCGATTTTGAAAAGTATTCAGTATAAAACTCGCTTGGATAAATATCTCTGTAAAGCTTATACATATTCATCATAATTTCTTTGGCTTTTTGCTTTTCGCCGCAAAACGAATATGTAAAAGCAAGAAATTTATTACTTTCGAAATCAAAATTGTCGACTCTTTCCCATTCTTCTTTGGCAAAATTCAAAGCTTCGGAAAAATTACCTGCCTGTAAATTCAGAATTATTCTTCTTTTTAAATGAACATATCTTTTAAGTTCTTCAAATCCGTTTATTTTTTCAAGAACTTTAATTAACTCCTCTTTATTGTTTTCGGCTGCTAAAAGTTCGGCTTTGGCAAAATAAAATTCCGGAGTATCCTTAAAATTCTTTTCCATAAATCTGAGACTTGTGTTTGCCGTATGCAAATCCCCCGATTTAATCAATGTAAAAATATATAATTCGCACGCAAAAGGGTTTTTACGGGATAAAATTTCGAAATCTTCTAAAACATAATTTAAATTAACATAATCTTTTCTGTCTATACAAGCACAAGATTCTAAAAGCAAATCAGCGGCTTCTTCTTCTCTTTCTCGACTTAAAAGAACAATATCGTCATTTCCGACATTGATAAAATTTTCAAAAAGCCTTTCCATATTTTCGCCGTATTCATCGCTTAAAATCCCTCCGTCTGCTTCTATTTCGTCTGCTTCGAGAGAAAGTTTTCCGAACATGAGTTTTGATATGGGAGTATTAGAACCGCTAAGATTTAAAATATAATGAAAGGTACATTCCTGAACATTGTAATTGTCGGCAATCAATCTTGAAAGGATTTCGTTTGATTCCTTAAAGCATCCCTCTCCTGTTAATATATCTGCAATCCTTTTCAGATATCGCATCGATATAATTTTATTCGGACAATTTTTCGAGGCAAGATATAAATTATCAAGACAACCGGCAATATTGTTTTTGTCAAAACAGTCATCGGCGTTTTCTTCATAGATTTTATATGATTTTCTGAAATCAATTATCATTTTTAAACAATCCCGTTAATTTTTCTTTGTCGTAAATATAGTTCTTTTCACAGAATTCACATTTTACTTCGATTCTGCCTTCTTTTTCTAATATATCGAATGCCTCGTCTTTTCCGAGACTCAAAATAACTTCATCGATTTTTTTATCGCTGCAATCGCACTCGTATTTAAAATCACGGCTTTCCAATTTTTTATAATCGAAATGGCCGAAATGCTTCTCGAAAATTTCTTCATAAGAATAATCTTCAATCATTGCGGAAAAATCTTTAAAATTAGTAAGGATATCTTCAATAACCGTTATTATTTCATCGGGACAGTCAGGCAAAGGTTCGGCAATCATAGCCATGCTTTTAACTTTATCTTCTCGTATAATTTCCCCGCTAACAATTGCGCAAGGACGGTTTTCGGATGCGGTAAAATAATATGCAAAGTCGCTGTAAATCTGTCCGGTTAAAATTTTACATTTGCTTGAATAAGGCATTTTCCCGCCCGTATCTTTGATAATCTGCAAAAAGCCGTTTTTGCCTAAAACCATTCCCGTATCATATCCGTTACCTTTATAGTAAGAAATATGAGAAGTCTGAGTAAGATAACCTTTTGCTCTCAAAGAACCGTTACAAGCCGTTACTATTTTCTGCCCGCAATCGTCGAAAGTCATTATAACGGAAAGTTTATCACTTTTATTTTTAAAACCGGACGCTGCAAATACAGTAAGAGTTAAGGTTCTTATTAACTCCGCTGCCGACATTTCCGAAAGCTTATGTATTTTCATAACATCTTCTGCAAGCGTATCCGCAATTACAAAGGTAATTAAAACGCTGTCGTTTAAAATCAAATATTTTTCTATACTGTTCATTTGTTATCGTTACTCTGATTTGTTATTTCTATTTTCATTGCGCCATCGTTTTCAACCGTATTGATTGAAGGTTGTTGAGCGGTTTTCTTTTTTTTCTTATAAGGAGGTCTGTAATTCTGATTTTTATTTTTATTGTTTGAATTGTTTTTATTAGTCTGAGAATTATTTTCTCTTCTCCCTTCGCTTGCAGGAATATTTTTTTCCGAAACCGAATTTTCCGTAACGCTTGTATTGGTTTTATTATTATAAGATTTGCCCGTGAAATTATTTTTATTTTTCTTTACTTCTTTTACGGTAACTACTTTTTTATTAGGATTGATTTTCTGTTCATAAAGCGGCGTGATTATCCCGTCATATTTTGCCTGAGCCAAAGCGGTATACATCAGCGCATAAAACGAAAATCCGACAAATCCCATAAAGATTATAATTATAAAACTCATAAAAGAAATAAAGGATAAAAATAAAAGAGCTGTTGCAATTATAACAATCAAATCTGCAAGAGGAGTAATAATTGAAAGTATTGAACTGTTTTTTATCAGATCTTTGAAAGAAAATTTATAGTGAACCACAAGAGGACAAAGATTTACGAAAAACACGAAAACGGCAAGCGCCAGAACTGCGCAAATTACTATTACGAGATAACTCCACCAAGCTTCGGTTTTTAATACTATAAATTCGAGCTGCATAATTATGAGATATGCAAACAAAGCCACAAATCCGCCAAGCAAAGTGAATATAAGTATAAATTTCCACCAGTGAAGTTTAATTCCTCTGAAAAAATGCTTTAAAGTTTTTACATTTGCTTCCCACATAAAATTTCTTGCGCAAAAAAAGAGTCCGCTTGCACCGAGTCCCGCAACAGTAAAGCAAGGAATAGAAAGAAGAAAAGCAAATTCAAAAACTTCCAAAATCATATATTCGGCATTCGTCGTATCGGTATTAAGTCCCGGATAGCCTAAGCCAATATTTCCCATAAGATTAAGGTCTGCGTTAATTGCATTTACAAGGCCCGGGACAAGCCAGAAAAATATAACGAAAAAAGGAATTAAAAAAACAAGAAAGATAAGATTAATCAATACCAAATCGATAAAGCGGGTTTTGAATATCCGGAAATATTCAGAAATCATTCCGCCTTTTCTTTCGACTGCGTTTACTCTTAAATCTTTTTCGGGTGTAATTTTAGTGTATAGCATTTCCCTGAACGACATAATAAACTCCTTTAAATAACTCCGCCCGAAGTAATTCTGACATAGGTATCATCTGATGATTTAAGCGTTTCCGTTCCCTTAGAATACATAAAAGCCACGCCTGCAAGTTGATTGATTTCATCTATACTGCAAGAAGCGGATGCTGCTTTCGCCCCTTCAACAGAAGTGGAAGAAGCGTCAACGGGCGGATCGAAAAGTATCGAACACATATACCAATCTCTTATAACCGGATGGGCATTTATAGAATTGCTTCCGTACCCCGGATAATTAATAAGTATTGTCTGAACAACGCATGAAGTCAAAACTCTGTTAACGATAAGAGAGCCGTCTACAAAACTGTTATCGGCACGGTAAAATTCCATTGCCATACCACGGCGTTTCAATTCGTTGAAACATTCTACAAAGGTATCTGCCGAATTACTGTTTATTGAATTCTTACCTGACCAGGAAATTACAAAATCTGTCGGAGAAAGTCCCGGAGTTCCTCCAAGATAAGAATCTAGATAGGTAAGTCTTTTAGGTATCTGACTGTATTTTATTTGTTTTTCCGATACAAGTTCTGTAAGAAGAAACATACTGGAAGTTACCAGCACTCCGCCCATAGAATGGCCTGCAAATCTTATTTCTTCTTTTCCGAAATCCGAAGGCAGAAGATTAACCGCACGAATATATTCGGCAACAAACAATTCCGAAATCGAAAAATCTATTTTATATTCGCTTTGACCGCCCGACGAAGTCTTGTAAGTTCCTCCCTTTGCCCAAACTTTGGTTTCAATCTGCATAATACCGTCATCGGCAAATTTTTCCCAACTGAAAACTGCGACATTATAGCCTTGGTCAAGCCAAATTCTTAAAGTGTTTACTTTTTCCGTATCATATCCGAAGTCCGATCCTTTTGCAATATCGAGTTTGACTTCATAAGAATCACGAGCCGAACTTTCCCTTATTTTTATTCCGTGTGCGTTAATAATGGTAGGTTTGGAAGGATCTACCAAGGCTGCACCTTCTGCCGTGTCTGCTTTCACATACACTA
This sequence comes from uncultured Clostridia bacterium, assembly GCA_944342015.1. GTDB lineage: Bacteria > Bacillota > Clostridia > Christensenellales > CALVMC01 > CALVMC01. The sequence continues at coordinate 119,347 of CALVMC010000001.1, read as the reverse complement.
TTTTTTTGTTAACATCGTCCCATTTGGTCCAAAAAAGCCCTTGTGTTTCAAGTTCGGGATTATTTTCATAATCCAAATAAACTTCATTTGCATAATCTTTGTAATTGTCCGCAATAAGATTTCCGTTTATCTGATCGTTTGAAAAAACAGGATAATCCTTATTATTGCAAGCCGTAAGCGAAATACAAATTGCAGTACATAAAAAAACAAAAACCGTAAATAAAACAAAATATCTTTTTTTCATATGATTTCTCACCTGTTTCCCCTCATTGATTATGATTTATTTTACACAATTTTAAATAAAATGTAAATTATAATTTTATACAAAGGTAAATATTGTTAAATTTATTGACAGGTATTGCATACTATGATAATATGAAAATGCTGATAGAGGAGCGGTAGGCATCAGTAGCTTATGTAAAAGCCTTGCAAGAAAGGTGCATAACGCAAAAGGGCCGATACCGCCGAAATAAAACGCTTCTTGACGGCGTTTTGTTGGTTGAAACGGCTAATACCTTTCAACTGTCATCTTTATAGATGGAGGACTATGAGCTAATTTAGATGTAATCGAAATTAGTGCATTTCCTTATCGGTAATGCACTTTTTATATATTTGGAGGATTAAAATGAAGCAGTACGACATCGCCGTAGTAGGCGCAACGGGAATGGTTGGCAACAAATTTTTGGAAGTTTTGGAAGAAAGAAAACTTCCCGTAAAAAATTACTATTTGTTCGCATCTAAAAAGAGTGCGGGAAAAGTAATAAATTTTATGGGCAAACCCCATACCGTACTCGAATTGAATAAAGAAAACATATTAAGTCATAAAGCAGATTTTGCATTATTTTCGGCAGGAGGCGGAACTTCCAAAGATTTCGCACCTATATTTGCCGAATACGGTTGCATTGTCGTAGACAATTCAAGTCAATGGAGAATGGATAAAGATGTCCCGTTAGTGGTTCCCGAAGTTAATCCGGAAGATATTCAAAAAAACAAAGGGATAATAGCAAATCCGAACTGTTCAACAATACAGGCAATGCTCCCCTTGAAAGCGCTTGACGATAAATATAAAATCAAAAGAATTGTATACAGCACCTATCAGGCTGTATCGGGAGCGGGCGTTGCAGGATATAACGATCTTAAAAACGGAATAGAAAATATTCCTCCTCAAAAATTCCCCTATCCTATATTTAATAACATACTTCCTCATATCGATGTGTTTCTTGACAACGGGTACACGAAAGAAGAAGAAAAAATGATAAACGAAACAAGAAAGATATTGCACAATGACAATTTAAAGATTACGGCGACGACTGTCAGAGTTCCCGTATTCGATTGTCACAGCGAATCGATAAATCTTGAATTTGAAAAGGACTGCACTTTGGAAGGAATCAAAGAGGCTCTGTCAAAGATGAAAAATCTTATTATCGTAGACGAACCGGGACAGAATAAATACCCTATGCCGGTGAACTGTAAGAACAGAGACGAAGTGTTCGTCGGAAGAATCAGACTCGATAAAAGCGTTAAATCGGGTTGCAATCTGTGGGTAGTTGCCGACAATATAAGAAAAGGAGCCGCAACAAACGCAGTACAGATTGTAGAGGAACTCATTAAAAATAAGGAGTAAGAAATATGAATAAAAAACCTTTATTTCAAGGTAGCGCAGTAGCATTAGTCACCCCGTTTACGGAAACGGGTGTTGATTTCAAAGCGCTTGAAAATTTATTGGAATTTCAAATAAAAAATAAAACCGACGCTATCGTAATTTGCGGAACGACAGGCGAACCTGCGACAATGACGGCGGAAGAGAAAAAAGAGGTTATTAAATTCTGCATAGAAAAAATAAATAAGCGTGTAACCGTAATTGTAGGAACGGGAACAAACAACACGAAAACGGCGATAGAAAACTCTGTTTTTGCGGAACAAGCAGGTGCCGACGGACTCCTTGCCGTCACTCCCTACTATAATAAATGTACTCAGAAAGGACTCGAAGAATATTATCTTTCCATTGCAGAAAGCGTTAATATACCCGTTATCGCATATAATGTTCCCGGAAGAACGGGTGTTAATATACTGCCTAAAACTATGGAAAAAATATCCGAGCATCGCAATATAAACGGAATAAAGGAAGCTTCTGCAAATATCGACCAGATAACGGATACTGCAAACCGTATAAAAGATAAATGCTATCTTTACTCGGGAGACGACGCCGTAGTTCTTCCGATTATGGCTCTTGGCGGAAAAGGAGTTATAAGCGTTGCGGCAAATGTAATCCCTGAAAAAATGAATCGGCTTACGCATTTTGCTTTGCAAAACAACTACGAAAAAGCCAAAGATATGCAGCTTGAACTTTATCCTTTTATTAAGGCACTTTTTGTTGAAGTCAATCCTATTCCCGCTAAATATGTTTTATCGAAAATGGGGCTTTGTAAAAATATATTAAGAGAACCTCTGACAACTTTGGAAAAAACAAACGAAAGTCTCTTAGACGGCTTTATAAAAGAATTTATACAATAATTTAAGGTGCATATGTTAAAAATTATAATAAACGGAATCAACGGAAAAATAGGAAGAGTTCTTTATTCTATAATTGAAAAATGCGACGATATTACCGTTGCGGCGGGAATCGATAAATTTATAGCAAAGGATTTAAATGTAACTCAATATAAATCTCTTAATGACTGCAAGGAAAAAGCCGATGTAATAGTGGATTTTTCAAGGCCTGACGCTACGGGAGAGCTTTTGAATTTTGCTCTTGAAAGAAAAATACCTCTTGTAATCGCCACAACAGGTCAAAGTCCCGATCAGCAATCGGCAATTCTTCTTGCTTCAAAAGAGATTCCGATTTTTCAAGCAAGCAATATGTCGCTCGGAATTAATCTTTTAATCGAATTATCGAAAAATGCAGGCAGATTTTTAGGTACAAGCTATGATATAGAAATAATAGAACAGCATCATAATCAAAAGGTAGATGCTCCAAGCGGCACTGCCCTTAGTATAGCAAACGCAATCAATGATGAAGTTTATGCGGGTAAAAAATTCTTTAAAAACGGAAGAGAAAATAAAAACGAAAAAAGAAAACCCGACGAAATAGGAATACATGCAATAAGAGGCGGCAATATTGTCGGAAAACACAGTGTAATGTTTATCGGGAACGATGAAATAATCGATATTTCGCACGAAGCACAAAGCCGACAAGTCTTTGCATACGGCGCTTTGAAGGCAGCCCGATTCATTTGCGATAAAGCGCCCGGATATTACGGAATGAAAGATATTATAGGAAAAGAATATTCGGTAACGACGGTTTTTGCAGAACCATCAACCGCCTTTATATCGTTAAAAAACGCAAGTTCAAAAGTAATTTCCGAGGTTTTAGACGAACTGGATAAAGGAAATGTCAATATCGATATGATAGCCAAAACTTTAAATGAAAACAATAACAGCGATATAACATTCACCCTGCCCGAAAAAGACTTTGAATCATCTTGTAAAATGTTGAAAAATAAAGGCTTCGACTTTTCCGCAAAAAAAGGTCTTTCTAAAATCACGGTTGAAGGGCTTGGTATGGAACACTCTTCGGGTATAGCAAAAAAAGTTTTAAATATATTCAAAAATTTGAATATAGAAATTTATGCTATAACAACATCAAAAAATAAAATAACCTGCCTTTCTGACGGAAAATATGAAGAAAAAATATTAAAATCATTAAAAGAAGCATTTAATATTTAACTCTTTTACAAAAGATAAATGAAAAAACATAAAAATATTTTAATAACAATAATCTCGGCGATTCTTGCTGTTGTAACTTTTTTCGTTTATTATAAAGAAGACGAATTAGTTTATATATACATAGGAGTCGCTTTTGTTTTCGGTTCGATTTATTTTGCTTACAAATATATCGTACAGTTAAAAGAAGAAGCAAAAAAGAAATTAAAAAACAATCCGGAAATAAAAATAAAAAAAATTAAATCCGATGAAACGGAATATAAAAACGAAAAGTTATCCAACAGATTTGAAAAAATAGCCATTCGCTACCCCGACGGTAAAGTCCGCCACGAAGTAGCCGCAAAAACCAAAGCCCCGCAAGGATACTGTTTTTATTCCGACGACAGCAAGACATATCATACTCATGCAGATTGCTATGTCAACTGGAAGCCGGAATACAGAAAAAGTCTACTTATGTGGAACTGTATAAAAACAGAGTCGGCTATAAAATACGGATATAAAAAATGTAAATTCTGTGAAATGGCTGACAGTTACGAAAAAGAATTATCGGAAAATCAAATCAAATGTAATATAATAAATGAACCTTTCGATTTAAAAAATACCGAAAACTTAGCAGAAGAAAAGGAAAAAACAGAATACGGAGATATTACATCGGAAAATTAATTTTTAAAATATTTATCGTTATACCCTGATCTGAACTTCGGAATATTACCGTTTAAATTAACTATTCTGTCGTGACTAATATTGAATTTTTTTATAATCTCCCACGCCATACTGCAATTTCCGATATTCGAAACTTTATGAGCATCTGAATTCAGTATAAATTTAACATCGGTTTTCAACATATCTTCTATATCTTTATCGGTAGTTACAAGATGTCTCGAAGATAGCTCTATAAATGTACCGTAATCGGCGCAGGCTTTTGCGACTTCCCCGCAATTAACTTTAAGGGAATAATTTATGTGAGCAAGTACATCTATTGTATTGTTTTTTACGGCTTCTATAAGAGCATGAGTATGTCTTTTCAGTACGCTTTTTGTAGGCGGAAAAATTCCGCAAAAATAAGAATTCATATATATTTTTTTTAAATCGGAAAGCTTGTCCGGTCTTACCGGTTTATGAAAGCCGCATAAAATTATGTTAAATTCTTTTTGTCTGTCTTTCGGAATGTCTATAACCCCTTCCGAACCGATAAGATTCGATTCAACGCCGAAAAGGATATCGATATCGGGAAATTCCTTTCGGCAATTTTCTATATCGTTTAACTGATTAATTATTTTTTTTTCGGTAAGTCCGAATACAATATGTTTTAAACTATGGTCGGAAATTGCAATTTGTTTAAGTCCCAGTTCTTTCGCTCTTACAACGTTATCCCTTACAGAACCCTTTCCGTGGCTGTAAGTTGTATGAGTATGGTAATCTCCGAACAGCTGATATTCACTCAATGTATTTTACCTCTTTTTCAAAAAATAGACCGTAATCCTTAAACAATTTTTCTTGCAGAAAAGCTGTAAGCGACAAATAATCGCTTGTAGTCGCTCCGCCGGTATTCACTATAAAATTAGCATGAACCGATGAAACCGATGCCTTTCCTATAGCATAACCTTTAAGACCTGATTTGTCAATGTAATAGCCTGCACTTTTGTCATTATTTTTTTTGAACACACTACCTAACGAAGGCATTTTAGGCTGAGTAGAATATCTGCGATTGGTAAGATCTGAAAGTCTCTTTTTTATTTCGGAAATATTATCCTCTTTCAGATTAATTACCGCACTCAAAACTGTATATTTGTTTTTTTCGACAAGACTGTGTCTGTATCGCATATTTAATTCATTCGGGGTAACTTTAAAAATTTTTCCGTGGCAATCAAGCACTGTGATACTTTGAAGAATATCTTTCATTTCCGTTCCGAACGCACCTGCATTCATACAAACCGCACCCCCCAAAGTTCCCGGAATATTAGAAGCAAACTCAAATCCGGTTAATCCATATTTAAGCGCAATATCCGAAATTTTTCTGAGCGACGCACCGGCTTGCGCCGAGATTTTATCACCGTAAATTTCAACGGAATCCATCTTTTTTGTATTAATTAAAATACCGTCATAACCACGGTCTGAAATCAAGGTATTGCTTAAATTTCCCGTTATTTTGCATTCTCCCGTCATTTTTAATGAAAAATCAGTTATTCGGGCTATTTGTTCTTCTGTTTTAGGATATGCAATATACGATATAATTCCGCCGCTTTTAAAGCCTGTAATCTTTTTTGCGTCCTTTCCTTTTTCTATGAAAATTCCGTCTTTTTCCAAGTTTTTAATTTTGTCTTTAAAAGACATAGAAAAGCCTCTCATATAAGTTTTTCTGTCAATATATGAAAGGCTTATTATAAATGTTAATAAATTATTTTTGCATAAAGAACTGATTGTAAATTGCTTCGATAGCCTTTTCGTAATCTACGTCGGCAACAGCAACAATTATGTTAAGCTCGCTGCTTCCCTGATCGATCATTTTAACATTGATATCTGCGTCAGACAAAGCTTTGAAAAGTTTTGCGGCAGTACCCGGTTTGAAAGCCATACCGTGTCCGACAGTGGCAATCAAAGCAATACCGTTAGTAAGTTCGATATGGTCGGGATTTACGGTATGAGTAATCTTTTGAATTACCGCATCGCTTTTGCCCATAAGCTCGCTCTCGGCTACTATAACGCAAAGAGTATCGATTCCCGACGGCATATGTTCAAAAGAAATTTCATATTCTTCAAGTATTGTGAGAACCTTTCTTGCAAAACCCAATTCACTGTTCATCATTGATTTTTCTATGGAAATCAAAGCGAAATTTTTCTTACCTGCAATACCCGTAATCAGGCTTCCGTTATCCTTTTCGTTTATTTCGGGAAGTATCATTGTGCCTGAATTTTCAGGTTCGAAAGTATTTCTTATATTAATAGGAATACCCGCTGATTTAAGCGGAAATATCGATTCGGGATGCAATACGTTAGCTCCCATATAGGAAAGTTCTCTGAGTTCCTTATAAGATAATTTTTCTATTCTTTTGGGATTTTTAACGATACGGGGGTCGGTACACATAAAACCGTTCACATCAGTCCAATTTTCATAAACGGAAGCATTTACCGCTTTTGCGATAATTGCGCCGGTTACATCCGAACCTCCTCTTGAAAAGGTTTTAACCGTTCCCGTAATATCTGCCCCGTAAAATCCGGGAACGACCGCATTATCGAGATTGCATAAAACGGCAGCGGTTTTTGCATTTGTTTTTTCTTCGTCGAGCTGTCCTTTTTCATTGAAAAAAACTATGTCCTTTGCATCGATAAAATTATATCCTAAATATTCGCTTAGAATTCTTGCCGAAAGATATTCTCCCCTCGATGCTGCATATTCCATGGTTCTGTTTACATAAATTCCCTTTTCGACTTCGTTGAGAACGGTATCGATATCGAAATTCAATTTCAAATCCGATACAATTTTTTTAAATCTTGATTTTATTTTTTGGAAATACTCCGAAATGTCTCCGCTTATCTGCAATTCGTGAGCGCAAGAATAAAGTAAATCGGTAACTTTAATATCGTCACCGCTTCTTTTACCGGGTGCGGAAACTACAACAAATCTTCTTTGTTTATCGCTTTTAATTATATTACATACTTTTTTAATGGATTCAGCATCGGCCATAGAAGTCCCGCCGAATTTAACAACTTTAATATCCATCGATTCCTCCGTTTATCTGAACGACTACACAATAACACGGCTTTCGAGATAATATCTTTTATCTTCGGCCTCACCCATAGAAAAAGATTTTCTCGGCAAAATTCCGTGTTTTAAAATATAATCGAACAATTCGTCTTTCGGTAGTGTCGGCATATAAATTCCTATACCGCCCGATTGTAATGTAACTTCTTTAAGATACTCGTCTCCGTGTATATAATCGACTTTCGCATTTTGGTTTTTTTCGAGATAAGCATCGATGTATTCCTGAATAACTTTTATGGCTTCCGAAGGACTTTCGGGGATTTTGAATCTCATACGCACGCCGTGATATAAAACTTCTCCTTTTGCGCTGCCTTCTAATTTCATAAGGCCTTCCAAAAAATCTTCTCCTGCCCCTGTTATTGATCTGTGTATGGGACTGAACTTCAAAGCGTCGCTGTGTAGATTTACAAGTTCCACGAGAGCGAAACGAGCAGGATGATTTAATTTTTCATCTTCGGAAAGTTCTGTTTTTATATTCTCCCAACAAGCTTTTGCCGTTGCAAGAGAATGATTCCCGTCGCCTACCGCAAATAAAAATTTTTTATCGCTTTTATATTTTTCGTAAAGTACATTGCTGTCGAGTAAAGCGTAAATTTTTTCTATTATTTCATTTGTCTTTTTTACCCGATATCCTTTAATATTCCCGCCGTCTTTCATAAGATTGAAATCATATAGTTTTTTTAGTTTTTTCCTGTTTTCGAAAAGCGGTTCTATTACCGAACAAGTTCTGTCGTCCATAAGAAGCATAATATGAGGAAGCTCCAAAGGAGCGTTTTTTCTTATGTTAACTCTTACCGGAATCCTTTCTTTTACCGTTGCTTCCGTAGCCTTAATCAAAGCATCGTTATCAGGTTCGAATTCGTAATCTTCCAAATCTATACCGATAATTAGACCTGCTCTTACCCCTTCTCTTGTCGTACGCTCGGTAAGAATAAAAGACCTATCGATTGTTCTGAAAACCCTCTTGTTAAGATAGTTTTCCATGGTAGAATTAATACTTTCGATGCGCTCCTGTTCATTCTGCCCTATATAAATTTCAGGATATACTATATGATATGTGCTTACTGCATTTTTCGTTATTTCTTCAACGCTTTGCCAATAATCGGGCTGAGAAGTAAACTGGTCGCAGGCAATAACGGACCATAACGAAAGGTCATACTTTTTTTTAGGCAACAAAATGTCAACGGCTTTGATGCAATTCATTTAATTGCTCCTTATATTAAATTTTTAAATTTGGAATCTTTACTGTCCGAGGAAAGGCCGTACGCAACTTCGATAGCTTCCGTAAGTTTTTCGGGAGTTACATACCGCTTGATTTCACCGTTATGAACGGTACTTATAATACCTGTTTCTTCACTGACTATAATAGCAAGAACATCGCTTTCTTCGGTAATACCTATTGCCGCTCTGTGGCGTGTTCCTAACTCTTTTGAAATCGAATTAGCCTGTGAAAGAGGCAAAAAGCAACCTGCTGCAAGAACGGTATCGCCTTTAATTATAACTGCTCCGTCATGGAGAGGCGTTTTAGTTATAAATATGCTTTCGAGAAGCTGAGACGAAACTACCGCATTAAGAACGGTTCCCGTTTCGATAATATGTTCGGGAACGGTTTTCGGAACAATAAGTATTAAAGCGCCTATATTGTTTTTTGCCATAATCTGGCAAGCTTTAACAATTTCGGCTGCCGAATTTTTAAGTTCGTCTTCCGTGCTGGAAAATATGCTCAGATGATTGTCTTTATTCACCCATTTTCCTATTCTGTTAAACAAAGCTTTTAAATCCTGCTGATAAGCAACGCAACATGCTACTATCAAGAAAATATTAAAAATACTTAAAATTTTATTTGTGTAAAAGAATATTCCGAACAATCTGAATAAAACATCGAAAGTAATTACGACCAGAATATAAACAAGAAGGAAAACAGCAACCAATAAATTGTTTTTGCTTACAAAGAACTTGAACATAAAAAACATAAGAACAACCAATAAAAGTATATCTATTGCAAGTGACCAATAATTACCGGCGCCTATAAAGTCATTCATATTTTTCCTCCTTTTATATTTTATAACATATTTGAAAAAAAGAAAAGCAAATTTAAACCTTATTTAAATTCATCGAAAGGATTATCGTCATTTTTGTTACTACCTTTTGAATTATCGTTTTTTTCAAAATCGTCAAAAACCTTAAAATTATTTCCGTCTGAAAAAATTTCGTCGAGATTTACCTGTTTAAACTCATTTTCTTCTTTTGGCAAAGCGTCCTGTTCTTTTTTAAGTTTATAATAAACTGAAAAGAATATCGCAATACCCAAAACAAGAACAAGAGCATACATTCCGTAAATAAAATAATTATTGAAAAGTATACCGTAATCGTAATAATTTTCAGAAGACTTTATCATTTCGTTTTCAAAATACTCCCCTGTAATTCCGTAAATCACGAGATTGACAGCCGTATTCAGATCTGAATTTAATTTTTCCATACCTATGTTTTCTATAAGGTAACCGAGGTTATCGCTGGGAGTATGCATAATTTCCGTTTTATTTTCAACTTCGGTGCTTAGCCCGTAAAAAGATTCGAGATTTGCACTGAAAATACTTATACTGTTTATTCCTTCTTTAACGAATACAGCATTATCGCTCATAATTCCGTAATGATAATATGACAGATCGGCAAGTTCGTTTTCCAAAGTGATAATATTTTTCTTCCCGTCCAAAATATTTACATTAAACTTTTGAAGATCGATAATTTTTCTGAAATAGTCCAAATGAAGTCTTTCAACCTCGTCTGCGTAAATGTAGGTATAATCTCCTCCTGCCACCGAATCGAGATTTACGGAAAGCAGAATACCGCTTTTTTCTTGTTCAGATAAACTTTTCAGATATTCGTTGCTGCCGTAAAGACCTAATTCTTCCGCCGCATAGAAAACAAACTCGATATCGAAATCGAAAGATATATTTTTTATTTTATCCGCTATTGCAAGAAGAGCCGCAACTCCTGTTCCGTTATCGTAAGCGCCTTCGCTTTTCTCTTCATAGCCTTCATATGTGTAATTATCGTAATGCGCTCCGATTATAACTTTATGTCCGTTGTTTTCCGTTCCCTTTTTTATTCCGATAACATTATAATCTGTAATGACGGTTCCGTCTTCACCTATATACTTTACTTCCTGTTTGTATGAATCGCCTTTTTTTTGAAGTCCCAGATCAATAAAACGGGAGGAAAGATAATCGGAAGCCGATTTACAACCTTCGCTTCCCGCTTCTCTTTCGGGGCAGTTTTCTAAAAAGTTAACCAGATAATTATAAGCCGTTAAATCTTCGGCCAGCGCAAAATCGTTTTTTACCGAAAACAATACAAAAATGCAACAAAACAGAAAGGTTACAGCGAGGGCAAAAGAAATAAATTTTATAAATATTTTATTCATACTGTCCTCCTTTAAAATACGAAAATTACAACTAGTATAAGCGGTAATTGAAATGTTGCCATAACAGTTGCCCGATTTTGAGGTTTACAAAATTTTTTAAGATAAAATAAAACCAATAAACCTAATACGACTAATTTTATTAATAATTTAATTACAATATAAAAACTGCTTATTACCGGCATATATAAAGGAAGAAAATTAAAACTTCCTATAACAATATTTAAAATTATAAAAAATACTCTTGCCCAGAATTTGTAATCGTGAGCAGTAATAGGATATTCTGGAAATTTTGCCATAAAAGCGCCGCTACCGCCGGTAGGTCTGTTTTCTTTGAAAATCCGACCTGCGTATATCCTTCTTAAATAATTATAGGATAATTTGAGAAAAAATTCGAAAAGCAACAGCGCTATTGCGGCAGTGATAATAAGTCCGAACCAAAACACCGTTGCGGCATAACTTTCCGTAATAGCAAAACCCATATACGGCATAAGAGCGAATGTCAAAGTCAAACCGTAATAACAGGAATACATATAAGTTAAAAAAAGAAATACCATCAAAACAATATTATAAGTTTTGTTTTGACTATAATTTTCTGTTGAAAAAATTTTATTCATAACTCACCTCTTTTCCCGTTAATAGATTAATTAACCGAAAGTTACAAAGTCTATTGCAGATTCCAGTGCGTTTATATCGCTTATTTCGCCTTTTTTAAATCTGTACTCGCAATTCTGCAAATAATCCACTATTTTTTTTAATTTTATTTGAGACATTTTTTTCCCTTCTTTCATTGCCATTTCAACAGCATAAACTTTTACATTAAGTTTTGAGGCAATCTCGCTCAATGACATATCGGAAATTACAGAATGCAACATTCTTCTGAATTGAGCCGTTATAAGCCCCAGAAGAGCGGAAGGAGATTTTCCGTCCGATAAAAGCCTGCTTTTGACATCGCTTATCTTTTTAGTATCTTTTGAAAGCAAAGCTTTTGACAATTCGAATACTTCATAATCGGTTTCCGCATTTACCACTTCGTCTAAAAGCAGCGGATTGATTTTTTTGTTGTCAAAAAAATAAGCCTTTAATTTTATTATTTCGTTATTTATCTTTCCTATGTATGAACCGCATTTTTTTACTATCAGATTTATAGTATCGCTGTCGCAAATATAACCGTCCGATTCGAATGAGTTTTTAACGAAGGTATGTGCGCTTCTCTCATCTGCCCTGGAACAATCTATTTCTACGGTATCGGAAGGCAAATTTTTAAAACCGTCATTTTTTTGACAGGAAATTATTAGTATTGTTTTATCCGAACAATTGGAAAGAATTTTATTTAACTTATCGTTGTTTATTTTATCTGAACGAATGAGAACTGCCCTGAACTCGTCGAAAATAGGATAAACGGCGACTGCGTCGATAATTTCCGTCAAATCGAAGTCTTCTTCGAAAATTCTGAAATTCAGTTCTTTATTCAAAATAACCGAAGTAATTTCTTTTACGGCATGTTTTTTAACATAAAAATCATCGCCGTATAAAAAATACAAACCCTTTCTGTTATCTTTCAGTATATTAGACAGTTCCCAAGCTCTTATCATTTATTAAAACGATACATCCTTATCATACAAAGGATATTTTTTACAAAGTGCAGAAACTTTTTCAGATACGCTGCCTATCGCATTTTCTCCTTGATAAATAATCTGAGAAATGCAATCTGCAATAACCTGCATATCTTCTTCTTTCATTCCTCTTGCAGTTACGCTCGGAGTTCCTATTCTTATACCCGAAGTAACAAAAGGTTTTTGAGTATCGAAAGGAATAGCGTTTTTATTTACGGTAATATGCGCTTTATCCAAAAGCCCTTCGATTTCCTTTCCGGTAAGATTTTTAGCGGTAAGATCGATAAGCATTAAATGGTTATCCGTACCGCCCGAAACTATATCTATACCGTTTTTTAAAAGAGCTTTTGAAAGGACTTCGGCATTTTTCACAATCTGCTTTTGATAAGACCTGAACTCTTCTGACTGAGCTTCTTTAAAAGCCACTGCTTTTGCTGCGATAATATGCATAAGAGGTCCTCCCTGAGTGCCCGGGAAAACCGCTTTATCGACGGCAGCCGCATATTCCTGCTTGCACAAAATAAGACCGCCCCTCGGACCTCTTAATGTTTTATGAGTAGTAGATGTAACGATATCGGCATAAGGAACGGGATTCTGATGAAGACCTGCTGCAACAAGTCCTGCAATATGCGCCATATCGACCATAAGTTTAGCGCCTACTTTATCGGCAATTTCCTTGAATTTTTTAAAATCAAGTTTTCTCGGATATGCGCTTGCTCCGCAAACAATAAGAGCAGGTTTGCATTCCTTGGCTATTTTTTCTACTTCTTCGTAATCAATGGTAGAATTTTTTTCCTTGCTTACACCGTAAGGAACAATGTTGAAATATTTACCCGAAACATTTACGGGGCTACCGTGCGTTAAATGTCCGCCGTGCGCAAGATTCATACCCATAATGGTATCGCCCGGTTTTAAAAGGGCAAAATAAGCGGCAAAGTTAGCGTTGGCTCCGCTGTGAGGTTGAACATTGGCATGGTCTGCGCCAAAGAGTTCTTTCGCTCTGTCTATTGCAAGTTTTTCGACTATATCGACATACTCGCAACCGCCGTAATATCTTTTTTCGGGATATCCCTCGGCATATTTGTTTGTCAAAAAAGAACCGGCTGCCGCCATAACGGCGGGACTTACAAAGTTCTCGCTTGCAATAAGCTCAACATTGTTTTGTTGTCTTTTAAGTTCCAAAACCATTGCGTCGTAAAGTGCTTCGTCAGTTTTTTTAATTATGCTTAAATCTACCATAAATTTATCCTCTTTTAAAAATTATTATAAATTTTTTGTAATAAGATTTTCCAGAACGTTTTTTTGTCTTAAACCTACTACTTTCTCCACTATTTTGCCGTTTTTGAACATGCAAACGGTAGGAATACTCATAATATCGTAATCCTGAGCGATATTTTCATATTCGTCTATATTAAGTTTACAGATATTAACTCGTCCCTCATAATCTTTGGCAAGCTGCTCTATTATAGGCGCCATAAGTTTACACGGTCCGCACCATTCAGCCCAAAAATCAACAACGGTAAGATTTGAGCCGTTTACGGTTTCGGAAAAATTTTCGTTAGTGAGTTCCGTTGCCTTTGCCATAAAATCCTCCTTAAAATAATCATTTTTTCTATCTGTTTTTTTCTGTGTCTTCGTTGCTTAAACTCAAATTTTCGGTATTGTTAATTTGAACAATTTCGTCTGAAATTTCAATATTCTGTTGGATATCTTTTTTTATATCGGGATTTTTTTCCGTCTCCGTAGCCGACAGAATTGAAATCATTTCAGGCTTAAAGCCCTTTTTCTTCGATATTACGAACTTATCGAGAAGATAAGCGATAACAAATCCCAAAACAAGCATTGAAACGGCTGCAATTATCTGAGCGATTTCTCCCAAAGACATAAATGCAAGAATTCCTACCGCTACGAGTATTAAAGGGATAACATAAACTATAAATGACGCCGTAAGTACAAATCTGTCTCCCATTTCCACATTTACTCTGTCTCCTGCCTTTGCATTGAGTTTATTATCGATAGTAACGCTTACGGTCATACTTCCTTTTCTTACTACGCACATACCGCATTTATCGCAAGCGGACTTTCGCGGAAATTCCACGACCGCCCTGTTTTTTTTATCGATTTTTTTTACAGTTCCTGTTTCAACCATTTTTCCTGCCCGACAAAATATTTTTATTTATTTATCTATTAGTTTGTTTATAATGTAACCGCATATCGTGCTGCCCATAATAGCAGGCATATACGAAATGCTGCCTATTATTCTCTCTTTTTTATCGGCAACGCTGCAAGCATAAACTACATCGAGAGAGTTTATATTTATCTCCCGTAATTTCTGTCTTATTTTTTTTGCTAAGCCGTCGCCGCTGGTTTTATATATATCCGCAACTTCGAATTTACATAAATTGTAACGATTACCTGCGCCCATTGCGGATATTATAGGATAATTGTTGTCCTTTGCGTATTTTATTAAATCCACCTTGTTTTCAACATTGTCTATGCAATCTGCTATAAAGTCTATTTTTCCGCTTAAATGAGAACTTAAATTTTCCTTAGTTATAAACTCAGGTATTATAGAAATTTTTGCATTACTTATATTTTCTATTCTTTTTTTAAATTCCTCGGCTTTGTTTTTTCCTATATTTGATTTAGTTGCAATAATTTGTCTGTTAAGATTACTTTCCTCGATAATATCGCCGTCGGCTAAAATCAAATTACCCGTTCCGCATCTTGCAAGCTCTTCTGCGACAAAACCACCTACTCCTCCAAGGCCGATAACCGCAACCGTGGCATTTGAAAGAATATCAAATTTTTCCCGTCCTATAAGTTCAACCGTTCTTCTGTTCATCGTTCTGTATAGAAAGTCTCAGTTCTTTTAATTGCTTGTCCTCAACCGGAGATGGAGCCTCGCTCATAAGACAGCTTGCGTTCTGAACTTTGGGAAAGGCAATAACATCTTTTATGTTGTCCACTCCCGTAAACAGCATAACAAGCCTGTCGAGTCCGAAAGCAAGCCCGCCGTGCGGAGGAACACCGTATTTGAATGCGTCTACAAAAAACCCGAATCTTTCTTTTATATCCTGTTCGGAAAGACCTATTAAATCGAACATTTTTTTCTGCATATTTCTGTCGTGAATTCTTATGCTTCCACCGCCTGCTTCCTGCCCGTTTATAACAAGGTCGTATGCGTTTGCTCTGATTTTTTCCGGCGCTTTGTCAATATATTTTAAATCCTCCTGTTTCGGACTTGTAAAAGGATGATGCATAGCGACATATCTTTGTTCTTCTTCGTTATATTCAAGAAGAGGGAAATCTTTTATCCATAATATATCGAAAAGGCTTTCGTCGATCAACGAATATTTTTTAGCGATAAAACATCTTAAAAGTCCCAAGGTTTCAAGTAAAAATTTATCCTTGCTTTCTGCTGCGATAAAAATTATATCGCCCTTTTCCGCATTCATGATTTTACAAATAGAATCGGTAATTTCATCGTTTAAAAATTTGGAAATAGAAGAAGAAACGCCTTCGTTTTTCAATGAAATATAGTAAAGACCTTTTGCTCCGCATGATTTAGCGTAATCGCATATTTCATCTATATTTTTGCGTGTGAGTGTGTTTGAAAGACCTTTTGCGTTTACGGCGCGGACTTTACCCCCGTTTTTTATAACTTCTTCGAAGTTAATAAAAGCGCATTTTTTTGCTTCATTCGTTACATCTTTTATTTTCATATCGAAACGAGTATCGGGTTTGTCACTGCCGTAATTTTCCATTGCTTCTTTATAACTCATTCTTCTGAAAGGCTTATCGAAGTTTATATTAAGACATTCTCTGAACAGTTCTTTTATAAGCCCTTCGGCAATTTCCATAACGTCTTCTTCGTCGTTGACAAAACTCATTTCAAGGTCAATCTGAGAAAATTCGGGCTGTCTGTTCGCTCTTAAATCTTCATCTCTGAAACAGCGAGCAATCTGATAGTATCTGTCAAAGCCTGCAATCATTAAAAGCTGTTTAAATAGCTGCGGAGATTGCGGCAACGCATAAAATTCGCCGGGATGAACTCTGCTCGGAACAAGGTAATCCCTTGCTCCCTCGGGAGTGGATTTTCCGAGGAAAGGAGTTTCGATTTCCATAAATCCGTTTTGTGAAAGATAATTCCTTGCAACCTTAGAAATATTGTCACGCATTGCGAAAATCTTTTGAAGATATGGTCTTCTGAGGTCGAGATAACGGTATTTCAAACGAAGGGCTTCGTTTGCATTGACATCGTCGGAAATAAAAAACGGAGTAACATCAGCTTCTGAAAGAATTGTAAGTTTTTCCGCATTGATTTCTATTTCGCCGGTGGGAAGATTTTTATTGATATTCTTTTCCCCTCTCAGCGATACCGTTCCCGTTACCGATATTACAAATTCGTTTTTCAATTTAATACACTGTTCGAAAAGTTTTTCGTCCGAAGTTTTATCGAACCTTATCTGAACAATACCCGTTCTGTCTCTTAAATCCACAAAAAATATTGTGCCTAAATTTCTGTATTTGGCAACAAATCCGTTAGCAGTAACCTTTTTACCTATATCGCCAGGTCTGAACTGACCGCACATTTTAGTTCTTTTTTCCATAGTATTTACCATATTATTCCGCAAAAAACTTAATTATATCTGAAATTTTTATTTCATTGATATCGGAAGATTTCATATTTTTCATCTTACATAAACCTGTTTTCAGTTCTTCATCGCCTAAAACCACACAGTATCGAGCCTTTATTTTATCGGCATATTTCATTTGAGCCTTTAAACTTCTTCCCATAATATCGGTTTCGGCGATTATACCTATACTGCGCAGTTCATAAACCGTTTTTAACGCAAATTCTTTTGCTTTATCTGTCGCAACCGAAATAAAAACGGTAGGAAATATTTCGTTAAAAATATCCGGATTACTGTTTTCGATAAGTAAAAGCAGTCTTTCAATCCCCATTCCGAAACCTACCGCCGGAACATCTTCACCGCCTAACTGTTTGGTAAGTCCGTTATATCTTCCTCCTCCGCAAACTGTGGACTTGGCGCCGAGTTTATCGCTGACAAACTCAAAAACAGTTCTGAAATAGTAATCGAGTCCTCTTACAATCATAGGATTTTCCACAAAATCAATATTGAGATTCTTTAATATCAATTTTAATTTTTCGTGATGCTCTCTGCAATCTTCACAAAGATAATCTAAAATCTTAGGTGCGTTTTTTGCGATTTCCGAACAAATTTCCTCTTTACAATCCAAAAGGCGCAAAGGATTTTTTTCAAGTCTTTCCTTACAGGTTTTACATATTTTATCCTTATGTTTATCGTAATAATTTTTTAAAGCGTTATTGTACTCTTTTCTGCAAACCGGACAGCCTATACTGTTTATTTCGAGAACAGGCTTTAAATTAAAGCGGTCAAAAAGAGTTTTGGCAAGAGAGATTATATCGGCGTCCGCTTCGGGCGTTTTTGCCCCGTAAAGTTCGGCGCCGAACTGATGATGTTCTCTGAGTCTTCCCGCCTGAGGTCTTTCATACCTGAAAACCGGAGTTATATAGAACATTTTAACAGGAAGAATTCCTGCGTGAAGATTATTTTCTATAAAACTTCTTGCAACGCCTGCCGTTCCTTCGGGTTTCAGAGTAATACTTCTTCCGCCTTTGTCTTCAAAAGTGTACATTTCCTTATTAACGACATCGGTAGTATCTCCTACTCCTCTCAAAAAAAGTTCGGTATGTTCGAATACGGGAGTTCTTATTTCTTTATAACAAAAAGCGTCGGCAACGCTTTTTGCTTGATTTTCGATAAATCTCCACTTATAAGATTGAGAAGGCAATACGTCCTTAGTTCCTTTTGGTATGGTAATCATTAAAGTATATACTTCCTTAAATTCAAAGAATTTACCTCTTTGTCGAGGGTTTCCAAAACATATTTTTTATCTATAACGACATCTGTCATAACATCGAGTCCGCCGGCATTAAAGGAAATATCTTCAAGTAACAATTCCATTACCGTATGAAGTCTTCTTGCGCCGATATTTTCTTTATTTTCATTTTCGCTTGCTGCAATCTTCGCAATTTCTTCTATTGCGTCGTCTTTAAATATAAGCCTTATGTTATCGACTGCAAGAAGCTGTGCATATTGACTCGTGATAGAATTATCGGGTTTTGTAAGAATGTTTATAAAATCTTTTTCCGACAGACTTTCAAGAGTTACGCAAATAGGAAATCTGCCTTGCAATTCGGGAATCAAGTCTGAAATATTTGAAATATGAAATGCGCCCGCTGCAATAAACAGAATAAAATCCGTTCTTATTGCGCCGTATTTTGTGGTAACGCTGCAACCTTCAACTATCGGCAATATATCTCTCTGAACCCCTTCACGAGAAACATCGGGCCCGCCTTGATTTCCCTTTGCGGCAATTTTATCGATTTCGTCGATAAAAATAATTCCTTCCTGTTCCGCTCTTCTTATAGCCTCGACATTCACGCTGTCGTTGTCTATGAGTTTTTCCGATTCCTGATCGAACAGAATTTTCTTTGCGTCGGAAACCTTAATTTTTCTTTTCTTCTTATTTTTCGGTATCATTCCTCCGAAAATATCTCCGATATTGAGTTCTATACCGCTACCGGGCATAACATTCATTGTTTTGTGTGTTTCGGTAAGTTCGAGTTCCACAATAAAATCGTCGAGTTTTCCTGCCCTGTAATCTTCGATAACTGTCCCTAAATGCGCTTCATCGCTCATTCCGTCTTTTTTGGGAATTTGCATTGAAAGAGGCTTAACAAGTATCATTTCTACCGTCTTTAAAGCTTTGTCTTTTACTTCTTTTATTTTTTCCTCTTTAACGAGACGAACAGAAACTTCGGCAAGGTCTCTTATCATCGACTCAACATCACGTCCCACATAACCTACTTCGGTAAATTTGGTCGCTTCGACTTTAACGAAAGGCGCTTTAACGAGTTTAGCAAGTCTTCTTGCTATTTCGGTTTTACCTACGCCGGTAGGTCCTTTCATTATAATATTTTTAGGAGTAATTTCCTCTCTTTGTTCTTCGGTAAGTTTGCTTCTTCTGTATCTGTTTCTGAGAGCGACTGCAACGGCTCTTTTAGCACTGTTCTGACCGATAATGTATCTGTCGAGTTCTGCAACGATTTTTTTAGGGGTTAAATTCATCAGAGTACCTCCACCGTAATATTGTCGTTAGTGTACACGCAAATTTCGCTTGCAATTTTTAAAGCTTTTACTGCGATATCTTTTGCCGATAAATCTGTATTCTGAGCAAGGGCACGGGCAGCAGCCATAGCATAATTTCCGCCGCTGCCTATTGCACAAATACCTTCTTCCGGGTCAATGACATCTCCCGAACCTGAAACGATAAACATTTCTTCGCTGTTACAAACAATCATCATTGCGTCGAGTTTTCTCGGTACCTTATCGTTTCTCCAAAGTTCTGCAAGTTCCACGCAGCTTCTCATAAGATTGCCCGAATACTTTTGAAGCATTTTCTCGAATTTTTCACATAAGGTAAAAGCATCGCTTACGCTGCCTGCAAAGCCGATTATAACTTTGTTATCGTATAATTTTTTTATTTTTTTTGCGTTTGATTTAAAAATAACGCTTTCGCTTAAAGTGACCTGACCGTCACCCGCTATTGCGGTCTTACCGTTCTTTTTAACTGCGCAAATCGTAGTTGAATGAAATTCTGACATAATCTCTCCTGTTATTAAATATTTAAATATTTTTAACTGTATCGTTAAATTTAATTATATCATTAACGGCTCGTTTTGAAAACTCTTTTTTCCTAAGTTGTTTATCTTTTATAACGGTATCGAGAGGTTTTAAAAGACCGAAATTAGCATTCATTGGCTGAAAATTGTCGACATTGGAAGTTATATATCTTAAAAGACTTCCGATTATAGTGTTTTCGGACGGGATAAGCGTTTCTTCTCCTTTTATTTTTAACGCCGTATTTATACCGGCGATAAGTCCCGCAGCGGCACTTTCCACATATCCTTCAACACCGGTAATCTGTCCTGCAAAAAATATTTTTCCGTACTTTTTCATACTCAGATCGGAATTTAAAATTTCAGGGGAATTGATAAAAGTATTTCTGTGCATAACGCCGTATCTCAAAAACTCCGCATTTTTTAAAGCCGGTATTAAAGAGAAAACTCTTTTTTGTTCGGGAAAAGTAAGATGGGTTTGAAAACCTACAATGTTATACATTGTGCCTTCTTTATTTTCTCTTCTGAGTTGAACGACTGCATAATATTTTTTACCTTCGTTATAAAGACCGACGGGTTTTAGAGGACCGAACCTCAGCGTATTTTCCCCTCTTAAAGCCATAACTTCAACAGGCATACAGCCTTCGAATACCAGATTTTTTTCAAAGCCTTTGACTTCTGCACATTTTGCGTGTATCAGTTCATTTAAAAACAAATCGTATTCTTCCTTATTCATAGGAAGATTAAGATAATCGAATTTATCTCCTTTTCCGTATCTGCTTGCAAAAAAAGCCTTGTCGTAATCAATACTTTCGGCTGATACTATGGGACTTGCCGCATCGAAAAAATGAAGATAATCGCAACCTATCAATTCCTTTATACTTACAGCCAAACTGTCGCTTGTCAAAGGACCGCTTGCTATAATCGTATATTCGTCTTTGTCGATATCGATTACTTCATCGGTAACAAGTTTAAAATCAGACAGCGATAAAAGTTTTTCGGTTACTTTTTCAGAAAAAAGCGCTCTGTCAACCGATAGAGCGCTCCCTGACGGAACAGAACATTCTTTTGCGCATTTTATAATAAGACTGTCCAAAACCGACATTTCCTCTTTCAAAAGTCCCGACGCCGTTTCAAGCCCTATGCTTTTAAGACTGTTTGAACAAACCAATTCGCAAAGATTACCTGTGGAATGACAAGGAGTAAACTTTTTCGGACGCATTTCGTAAAGTATTGTTTTTATTCCTCTTTTGGCAAGCTGATAACATGCTTCGCATCCTGCAAGCCCTCCGCCTATTACTTTAACCGTCATTTTTTACACCGACTTCCACTGGATGTGTTTCAGAATAATTGCACTGTTTGTTTATACAAGTATAAACTACCGCTTCTTTGGTTTTTTTCATATACATTGTACTGTTGCATTTAGGACAGAAAATCGGAGCAGGAATTTCCCACGAAATAAAATCGCAATCGGGGTACCCTGTACAGCTGTAAAATATCTTGCCTTTTTTACTTCTTCTTTTAACGATACTCTTTCCGCATTTGGGACACTTGGAAACTTCTTCAGCCAAACTTTTAATATTTCTGCATTTCGGGAAATTAGGACAAGCAAGAAATTTACCGTATCTTCCTGATTTGACAACCATATTAGCGCCGCACTTTTCGCATTTTACATCCGAAACTTCATATTCGGGTTTGAATTTTTCACCGTCGTTTGACGCTATTATAAGTTTTTCTTTTAAAGGCGGATAAAAATCGGATATTACCTTTTTCCATTCTATCTGACCTTCTTCAATCTTATCTAAAATGGATTCCATATTTGCGGTAAACTTATAATCCATAATATCTTCGAAATATTTATTCATAGTATCGACTACAACGATTCCGAGCGCAGTAGGTTTAAAACATTTATTTTCCTTTTCGACATACTGCCTTTTGTTCAGAACGGAAATAATTGAAGCGTAAGTACTCGGTCTTCCTATACCGTTTTCTTCCATAGCTTTTACAAGACTTGCGTCAGTGTATCTTGCAGGGGGCTTGGTAAATTTTTGTTCGTATTTATACTCTATCAAAGAAAGATTTTCCCCTTCAACAAGATTAGGCAACAGACTTATTTCTTCATCGTCTTCGTCTTTACTTTGAATTTGAGCCTGTGAATAAACGGCAGTATAACCGTCGAATTTAAGAGATTTTCCTTTTAACGAAAACCCGTACTGATCCCCTGATTTGCAATCTGCGGCGACACGAACCGTTAAAGTGTCGTATAAAGCTTCCGTCATCTGGCTTGCCAAAAATCTTTCATAAATAAGTTTATATAGCCTGTAATGATTTCTTGAAAGTTTCTTTTGCATTTCCTCGGGAGTTCTGTCGAGCGAAATCGGTCTTATAGCCTCGTGTGCGTCCTGAGCGCCGGCTTTGGAATGATAATCGTTATATTTTTCAGGAACATACTTTTCTCCGTATTTTGAAAGGATATACTGTTTAGCTTCGGCTTTTGCGTCGTCTGAAACACGGACGCTGTCCGTTCTTATATAAGTAACCAAAGCAACATGTCCTTCGCCCGGAATTTCTATTCCCTCATAAAGCTGTTGAGCAAGTTGCATTATCTGAGGAGAAGAAAGATTCAATTTATGCGAAGCGTCCTGCTGCATAGTACTTGTCGTAAAAGGCGGTTGCGGTTTGGAAATCGATTCGGCACGCTTTACGCTGTCAACGAAGAATTTAGCGTTATCGATATTTGCTAACAGTTCGTCGAGTTCCTGTTTGCTCCTGACTTTAAGTTTCTTTTTATTTTTATCGCTTAAAATACATTTAAGTTTTGTTTTATTCTGTGAAAGCAAGAAGGCAAAAAAGTTCCAGTATTCTTCGGGTTTGAAAGCTTCTATTTCCCTTTCTCTTTCGACAATCATTTTTAAAGCCACAGACTGAACTCTACCTGCCGAAAGTCCGCTTTTTATTTTTTTGGAAATTATAGGAGAAATTTTATAGCCTACGAGCCTATCCAGCACCCTTCTTGCCTGCTGTGAATTTATAAGATTGAAATTAAGTTTTCTGGGCTCACCGGAAAGAGCTTTACTTACCGCTTTTTTAGAAATTTCGTTAAACTCGACTCTGATATTATCCTTGTCGATTCCGAGCACATTTTTAAGATGCCATGAAATAGCCTCGCCTTCACGGTCAGGGTCGGTAGCAAGAAAAACTTCATCGGAATTTTGTAACGCTTTTTTTAACTTTTCGATGGTTTCTTTTTTATCGGGATTAATTTCATACTCAGGCTCGAAATTATGCTCGATATCAACCCCTAATCTTTTAGTCGGCAAATCGCAAACATGTCCTCCGGACGCCATAACCTTGTATCCTGAACCTAAATACTTTTCAATTGTCTTTGCCTTTGAAGGCGATTCTACTATAACTAATTTCATATTTACTCCGTTATAAGCCGTAATAATTGCCACGCAATTTCTTTATTATACCACAAACTTCCAGTTTTGTTAGCATTGAATTTAAAGTATTTATAGGAAGTTTAGTTTCTTTCAGAAGCTCTTCTATGTGTTTTTCTCCGCTTTCTAAAAATTTTATAATAAATTCTTCAAGTTCGTCAAACTCGATATTCTCTTTCTCTTCTTCGCTTATGAAATTAAAGCCCATAGCCTCAAAAACGTCTTTGGGCTCGGTAACGGTTATACCCATATCGTCTTTTATCATAGCGTTTACGCCGTCGCAATTTTTTGAAAATATACTGCCCGGTACAAGAAAAAGTTTTTTATCCTGCATTATTGCATGCTGAGCGGTTATCAAAGCTCCGCTTTTGATACCGGCTTCGGCTATAAGAACGGCGTTGCTGAGACCTGCGATAATTCTGTTTCTGTCAGGAAAATAATATGGCTTAGGACTTCTTTCCGGAGGATACTCCGTAAGTATTAATCCGCCTGACTTAATAATTCTTCTTGCAAGATCGGTATTTTCTTTCGGATACATTCTTTTAAGTCCGCCGCCTAAAACAGCGATAGCGCAACCCCCTTCTTCGAGAGTTTTCTCATGGGCGGTTTTATCTATTCCGTAAGCAAGTCCGCTGACAACGGCGATTTTAACTTTGGCAAAACTACCTGAAAAGAACTCTGCCACTCTCTGACCGTAACTTGTCATACTTCTGGTACCTACAATTGCTATGGCAATATTTTCAAGTGCTTTAAGGTTTCCTAAAAAATATAAAGCGAGAGGCGGTTTTTCTATATCTCTTAAAAGCGTAGGATAATTATCGGAACATTCCGTAATGTAATCTATACCGCCGTTACATTCTTTTTCACATTCGTCGAGAGCGTCGCTGCTGTAATTTTCTTCGAGTTTATTATATCCTTCTTCTTTGCAAACGGCAATTATTTTTTCCTTGTGAGATTTAAGGTTTTTAAAAAACTTGTACGGATTATCGTCGAAAGTCAGTATTTCTCTTTTTCTTGACAGAGAAATACCTTCGATGCCGTTAAGCCACAACAAAACTTTTTCATCGGCAGAGTGTTTTATCATAGCCAATATTTCCTGTCAAGCGAACGGTACTGAATAGCTTCGAAAATATTTTCTTCCGATATATTTTCCGAACCTTCCATATCGGCTATCGTTCTTGCCACTTTCAGAATTCTTGTACTTCCTCTTGCACTGAGACCTAATTTTTCGAAAGCTCTTTTGAGTAACTGTTCTGAATTGCGGTCGATTTTACAATATTTTTCTATTAAAGAAGCAGGCATTTCGGCATTCGTAAAAACCCCTTTAAAGTCTTTAAATCTTTCAAGCTGAATTTGTCTGGTTTTTTCCACCCTTTCTTTCACCTGAGCTGAACTTTCCTGTTTTTCGATAGTTCTGAGTTGTTCGTAAGAAATACCGTCCACTTCAATATGTATATCAATTCTGTCAAGCAAAGGCCCTGAAAGTCTCGAAACATATTTTTTTATAGCTTGCGGAGTACAGCTGCATTTACCGTCGCCGCTTCCGAAATGACCGCACGGACAGGGGTTCATACTCGAAACAAGCATAAAATACGACGGATATTCAAGACTCTGACTTGCTCTTGTAACGGTAATCGAGCCGTCCTCCAAAGGCTGACGCAATGTTTCAAGAAGTCTTCTCGGATACTCGGGCATTTCGTCAAGAAAAAGAACTCCTCTGTGCGCAAGACTTACTTCTCCCGGGCGGCTTTTTGCTCCTCCTCCGCAAAGGGCGGGTATTGTGGTAGTGTGATGAGGAGTACGGAACGGACGGGATGTCAGTATTCCTATTTCAGGGTCAAGGCAACCTGCTATACTGTGAATTTTTGTAACTTCGATTGCTTCTTCGAAAGTCATATTCGGCATAATAGTCGGTATGCATTTTGCAAGCATGGTTTTTCCTGCCCCGGGAGGTCCTATCATAAGGACATTATGACCGCCGCTTACTGCAATTTCGAGGGCACGCTTTGCCGCACTCTGCCCTTTTACATCGGCAAAGTCTATTTTGAATTTATTTCTGTTCAAGATGCTTTCAAATGAAGTTTTTTCGACAGGTTGCAATTCTAAATTATTTTTAAGAAATTCTACGGCTTCCCTTAAAGAATTAACTGCAAAAACTTCGGCTTTTTCGATAAAACTTGCTTCCTTAGCATTACCTGACGGAATAATAAATTTATTAAAACCTTTTTCGAGCGCAGCAATTATTAAAGGCATAACTCCGTTAATCCGTCTGACTCCGCCGTCAAAAGAAAGTTCGCCTAAAATTATATAATCCTTATAAGTTCTGAGTTCTTCGAATTCTTCGTTTGCGGCAAGAACGCCTATTGCGGTAGCCAAATCGAAGACCGTCGATTCTTTTTTGGTATCGGCAGGAGCGAGATTTACCGTTATTTTCTTTAAAGGATAACTGAATCCGCCGTTTTTTATTGCGGCACGAACCCTCTCTTTCGCTTCTTTTACAGCAGTTCCCGCAAGCCCGACAGTTTCATAAGAAGGTATCCCGTTATTGATATCTATTTCGATATCGACCGGATACCCGCCTACTCCTTCTATTGAAAAACTCTTTAATTTTGCAAGCATATTTTCCTTTGTTAATCAGATAATAATATTTTTTTAAAATACTGACTTTTAATCGGTCTTTTTTTCTTCGGACATTTCGGATTTTTGTCCCCTTTCCTCGTCGGAATTTTCATTTTGAGAAACAGTCTGTTTTTCTTGTTCGATTTCAGTATCGGTATTTCGATTAATATCGGAAGTATTTACATTATCCGTTTTCTCCGAATTTATTATCTTTGTATTAAACTCTTCATTTTCTTTATTTTCCGAATTTATATTTTGCTTATTTACCTTTTCATTTTCAGAGTTATTTTTATCGTTATCGGCATTTATATCTGAAACCGTCTTTTCTTCTTTCGGCATATCTTTTATTTTATCTTTTTCTTCCTGCTGTGAAACGGTATTAATATTTTGCGTATCATTTTTCAAATTTGCATCAACTGTCTGTTGTTCGTTACTTATATTGTTATTTTCGGTGTTATCCGCTGAATTGTCGCTTGCAGTTTTATTATCGCCGTTTTCGGAAATATTTTCCGCTCCGCCATCGGAAAGGGATTCGGCTTTACCTTTCTTATCGATTTGTTTATCGCTATTTTCGGATTTGATTGCAGTTTCGGCTTTTTTCGGTTTATCAACAGATAAATTTTTGTTTTTTCTCTCTATTTTTCTGCTGTTTTCTTTCTTTAAAGCGTCTTCTTTTGCCTTAACGAGTTTTTCGTTTTTAATTTTAAATAATTCGGTAAAACCGATTGCAAAGCTGTAACAGTACTGAATGAAGCTTTCTCTCTGGGGTTGGATTTTTGTATATTTTTTATCAGTTGCAGCTTCATAAACCACAAAAACCATATAAGCGGTAAGAAGCACGGTAAACACGCTGAAAGTTATAAGAACGGCATTTAATCTCGGAAAACTTACAAGGTCGGTATTGACATTGTTACTCATATACCCGGATATATTCAAAAGTTCCGCAATATTAAGATAATTGAGCGCTGCATACCCCGCAAATACTCCGAACAATTTTTTGTTACCCGTAATAATAACATAAATGTATAAAGGAAGAAGCCCGAGTAAAACAAATTCGGGAGTCATTCGTACTCCGAAAACCGCAGTGAAAATATACATAAAAGAAGTCAATAAAAGCAAATTGAGTCTGTTCTTCGATTTAAGGAAAACAAAGGCAATAAGCAACAATATGACGCAAACGATAATATAGGTTAGAACATTTGCAAATACGCTGAACTCGACATTGTTTTGTGCAAACATTGCGTATACATTGAAAGCGTCATTGACAAAGACTTTATTAAGGTTTATGAGATTCTCGTAAATTGTATAGATATAGAAATATTTTTTCTCATCGACGATAGCCTGATAAGAATAAGGCAATACGGCAAGATAGAATACAATTAAAGAAATAACAAGATATATCGGAATAAGTATCCTCTGGTTCTTGTTCTTTACCATAACATAGACAAGATAGAACAAAACTACGGGAATAACAAGAATGAACCTTGCGTCGAAAAGCATACCCAATAAGGAGGAAGTTACCACTCCCAAATATTTTTTATCGAGAATACAAATCAATGTCAAGGCAATAAAGAAAGCCGTTATACTTTCCATCGTACCCCAAACCGTCGAAGTGAAAATAAATGTAGGCAGAAAAGCATAAATCGAAGCGAAAACACATGCCGTAAATTTATTACGATATCTCGAAGCGATTACAAATATCAAAGCAACCGTCGCCAAATCAAAAATTATAGCAGGTAGCTTTATAAGCATTGTAAATCCGATAGAACCGTATTCGATACCCGAAGCCTGAGCGATACCGCCCAAAGCCCATAAGACATACATATACAAAGGCGACACAATGGTTCCCGTTTCCAGATACTCTCCGCTGTAATAATAATTGAAAGGACTACCCGACGCACTGCCGCTTGCTACCTGAACTAAAAGATTGATACCTTCGGAATTACCCACATACAAAAGCGAAGTAACAAGTCTTATGATAAATGCTGCAATAAGCAAATAACATACAAGCATTGAATCGGAAAGAAGAATTTTTTTGACCGATGAAACATTCATTTCATTTACGATAATTTCATTTTTAAATTTCATCGTATATTTAACTAATATATAGCAAATTGCAAGAATGGCAAGTACAACTAAAAAAATAAGAGCAACATTGAGATTGCTGGAATTTGTGCTGTTACCGAGCATAGAAGAATCTCTTATATTGACTATCGAAGTCAATTCTTCCGAGGTAAGCGTGCTTTCGTCGACTTCGGTAACGGAAATATTGTCGAAATAAGCGGTAACTCCCCTTGATTCGAGTCCTTCTTCTCCGATACCTGCAACCAAAGTCAATGTTTTTAATTCATTGCTTTTAAAATAAATGGTGTACTTTTGCCATGAAGTGGCGGAAGTTGAATGAATGGAAAGAAAATTACTGTCTTCCTTAAAGCCTATACGGGCACCGATATATTTGGTTTTATCGCTGGATGCGGAACTGCTTACATACATCCACCCTTCGAGTTTGTATAATTGTCCCGTTTTAACGGTAATATTCTGAAAAACATAAGCATATGCGTCATGGCTTTGTATTTGAACTTTTAACTGCTGATTTCCAAGTTCAGGCTTATATTGGTCGCTTCCTACAAGATTTTCTTCGGAAGTGAGAGTAAAGGTAATACTTGCCTCACTATCAGGACTTTGAGCGATTTCCCAACCGGTAGGCTTGTTTGTCGATGCGTCGGCACTTTCAAAATCACCGTTTAAAATATTTATCTGCGTACTCGGATTGCACCCGAATAAGAAAGCTATACAAAAAACTGCTATTAAAACTATTAAGGTGAATTTTTTCATACATTCCCCCGATTATTATTATAAATATATAATAAAATTTTTTACACTTTTTGACAAGTATTTTGGACAAAAGAATACTAATTTAAAAACATATTCGCAAAAAAACTTTAAAATAAACCATATAAAAAATAAAAAAACCGTTTTTTATAAAACGGTTTTAATTATATTATTCGCTTTTTTCTGCGCTTTCTACTTTGTTTTCAACAGGCTTTTCAACTTCCTTTTTCGTTGCTTTTTTAGCTTCGTCTTTTACTTGACTTTCAGACTGAACACTGTCTTTTTTTCTGACAACTTCTTTAAGTCTTGCAGCTTTACCTATTCTGTCACGCATATAGTAAAGTTTAGCCCTTCTAACCTTACCCGAACGAATTACTTCGATATGGTCGATTTTTGGAGAATGAAGGGGGAAAGTTCTTTCAACCCCGACGCCGAAAGACATTCTTCTTACGGTAAAGGTTTCGCCTATTCCGCCGTTTTTACGGGCAATAACAAGACCTTCATAAGCTTGAAGTCTTTCTCTTACCTTTTCCTTGTTTCCTTCAACCGTTTTTTCGATAACTTTAACGAAAACCTTAACGGTATCGCCAACTCTGAAATCAGGGATATCGTTTCTCATCCCTTCCTTTTCAATTACATCAATAATATTACTCATCTGACTTTACCTCCGTTTACAATCGTTCGTACCCAAAGGCATTGGA
This sequence comes from uncultured Clostridia bacterium, assembly GCA_944342015.1. GTDB lineage: Bacteria > Bacillota > Clostridia > Christensenellales > CALVMC01 > CALVMC01. Next base: position 89,500 of record CALVMC010000001.1, on the reverse strand, counting down.
ACGACGAGTCACCATAGAATAATAGCATAAAGAAAAATTTTTGTAAACTGTTTTTATATAACTATTTTATATCGCAAATAAATTTTTTGATTCTTGCAATTGCTCTTTCAAGGCTTTTCATAGAATAAGCATAACTTATTCTTACAAAGTCGTTTCCTGAATTTCCGAAAGCGGAACCCGGAACCACCGCAACGCTCTGACTTTCAAGAAGTCTGGTCGCAAACTCCTCTCCGTTCATTCCGAGTGACTTAACGCAGGGAAAAACATAAAACGCTCCCTTCGGTTCGAAACATGAAAGCCCCATATCGTTAAGTTCGCTGACTAAAAACCTTCTTCGGATATCGTATTGATTACGCATATTTTCGATAGATTTAAAATCTTCCGAAATTGCGCTTTTTAAAGCTGCGCAAGAAGCGAATTGGGAAACGGACGGAGCGCACATTATTATATACTGGTGAATTTTAAGCATAGGACTCATAAATTCTCTCGGCGCAAACAAAAATCCTACCCTCCACCCGGTCATGGCAAATGCTTTTGACATACCGCTTATCACAATAGTACGCTCACGCATACCTTTAACTGCGGCTATTGAAAAATGACGGAACCCGTATGTAAGCTCTGCATAAATTTCGTCGGAAATAACAAGAATATCGTTCTTTATAAGTATTTCGGAAATTTCTTCAAGTTTTTCTCTTTCCATAACTGCGCCCGTGGGATTATTCGGAAAAGGCATAATGATAATTTTTGTTTTATCCGAAATAGCCTTTTTGAGATTTTCGGGAGTTATTTTAAAATTATCTTTTTCAAAACATTGTAAACTTACCGGAACGCCTCCGCAAAGTGTAATACTCGGCGCATAAGAAACATAGGAAGGGTCGGGAACGATAACTTCGTCCCCGTCGTTAATAAAAGCTCTTAAAGCAAGAAAAATCGCCTCGCTTGCGCCTGCCGTAACTATAATTTCGTCTTTCGGATCATAAGTGAGATTGAATCTTTCCTTAAAATACCGGCAGGCAAGTTCCCTGAGCTCCATAAGACCGCTGTTGGAAGTATACTGTGTATATCCTGCATTTATACTTTTGATTGCTGCGTCCCTTGCCGCCCAAGGCGTAGGAAAATCCGGCTCTCCGACTCCCAAAGAAATAGCGTCATCGTAATCTTTTACGATATCGAAAAATTTTCTTATTCCCGACGGCGGAATGTTTTTTGCCGTCTTGCTTATATACCTTTCGTAATCTGTCATGCCTGAACGGGTATCCTTTTTATGTCTTCCTCTTCGTCGAGAATAACGCCTTCGGATTTGTATTTTTTAAGAATGAAATGCGTTGCCGTGCTAATAACATTTTCCATAACCGAAAGCCTTTCCGAAACGAACATGGCAACTTCTCTTAAATTCTTTCCTTCTACCGTTACTGCGATATCATAACCGCCGCTCATAAGGTAAACATCGGTAACCTCGTCAAATTTGTATATTTCCTTTGCGATTGCATCGAAGCCGTGCGACTGCTGGGGAGTGACTTTTACTTCTATTAAAGCAATGACTCCCTCTTCACCCGTTTTATCGGCGTTAACAATTGCAGAGTATTTGACTATAATACCCTTTTCTTCCATTTCCGCAATACGAACGCTGATCTCTTTTTCTTCGACTCCTAAAAGTTCGGCAATTTTTTTATGAGTGAATCTTGCGTCTTCTTTTAATACCGAAAGTATCTTTTTTGAAAGTTTATCCATATTTCTCCTTTATTACAACAACGCATTATAAAGTTACTTCAACCGTGGTTTCAATATTGTTTCTGAGCACTGTAAATGTTATTGTATCACCTTCGTCTAAAAAATACAAGCACTCTGCTGCAATATAGTATCTGTCTATATCGATATCGTAAGTCTGACCGTTCTTTTGATAGGAAATACTTAATAAAATATCTCCTGCCATTAATTCATCCTTAAACGGATTTCCCACCTCATCTTTAACCTGAGACACTTCTATTTCCTCTTCGACACTTACTCTTTTTGTAATTTCATCATAAGTTGCATAAGAGTCGGATATTTGTAAAGTTAAATAGTTAACTATGTTATTAATCGAAATTTCATAAATATCAACGCCGTTATAATTATCGATAATCTCCTGTGCAAACCCGACAGCTATTTCAAGAGGTATAGCATATACAATGCCATTGACTACTATAATATTACCTGCTCCGTCAGAATAAGTAAGTTCTCCTTTATTATTTATCCCTATTAATTTACCGTCGTTGTTAAACAGTCCGCCTCCGCTATTGCCTTGATTAATAGCACAGTTATGACGAATGGAACGCTGTAAAATAATCCTTCTTTCTTCAACCGGTAGATCTGTGTCTTCAATTCTATATTGGGCTTTGTATTTACTTTCAAGTGAGATAATGCCGTGCGTTACCGAAAAACCTTCTCCCAAAGGATTACCTATTGCAAAACAACCGTCTCCCACATAAGTATCGAAAACTGAAATTTCAGCAGGTTCTGCAATACTATCTCTGTAATAATTTGAATTTTCTATTTTCAATACTGCTATGTCTTGGGTAGGTTCATAGCCTATACATATAGCCCAAATACCCACATTCGAAGAATAAACATCAGTACCTATGTCTAAGTAATTTACAGGATAACTTTGTCCATATAAAAAAACCATGAATTTATCAAATAATTTATCTTCTGTTGTATTATAAACAACATGAAAATTTGTAATTATATAAGCAGTACCGCTTGCTTTATCGTCCGCAAAAATAACTCCCGAACCTGCTCCGCCAACTAGACTATTTGTCGTAGATATACTGGCAATTAAAACACTTGACTTTAAGGCTTTATGCACGGATTCTGTTCTATTGTCTTCTTCGTACGACGCTCCGATATCCCCCTTTTCGCCTTTAAGACTTTCAAGCCACTCTTCTTCGGTTCCGACAAAACCGTTTGCTACGGCTACTTGATACGCCGAAAGTCCATCAGCACCTTGCGCCCCGGTTTCACCTTTTTCACCCTGCGCCCCGGTTTCACCTTTTTCACCCTGTGCTCCGGTGTCTCCTTTTTCGCCTTTAAGACTTTCAAGCCATTCTTGTTCAGTCCCTTCAAAAACACCGATTTCTTTTGCTATCTGATAAGCAGACATTCCCTTAAGACTTTCAAGCCACTGTTCTTCCGTGCCGACAAAACCGTTTGCTAATGCTAATTGATATGCCGAAAGCCCATCAGCACCCTGAGCCCCGGTTTCACCTTTTTCACCCTGTGCTCCGGTGTCTCCTTTTGCACCTTTAAGACTTTCAAGCCATTCTTGTTCGGTACCTTCAAAAACACCGATTTCTTTTGCTATCTGATAAGCTGACATTCCCTTAAGGCTTTCAAGCCACTGTTCTTCGGTTCCGACAAAACCGTTTTCTAATGCTACTTGATATGCCGAAAGTCCTTCATTCCCTTTTGCGCCTGAATCGCCTTTTGCGCCTTCAAGACTTTCAAGCCACTGATTTACAGTCCCTTCGAAGCCGTTTTCTACCGCTACTTCATACGCTGAAAGCCCATCATCTCCTTTTGCCCCTGTATCGCCTTTTATCCCTTTTATTTCGTCAATCCACTCTTGTTCCGAGCCCTGATATCCGTTTTTGACTTCTATCTCATAAGCGGATAATCCGTCAGAACCGGCTTCACCGTTAATTCCGGGATCGCCCTTGTCGCCTTTAAGACTTTCAAGCCATTCTTGTTCGGTACCTTCAAAACCGTATTCGACGGCAATATCGTAGGCTGATTTGCCGCTCGAAGAAAACATATCGCAAGCACTTAATGAAAATATTAACAAAACACAAAAAATTATAGAAAGAATAATATAAGTTGATTTTTTCATAATATACCCCCCCTTAAAATTTCTATTAATTAAATTTATTTTAACAAATCGAAAATAATAATGCAATAAGAAATTTTAATCAAAAATTATTATTGCATCAGTTTTTGAAATTTAACTATTAAAACATAAAACAAGATAGATATTCCGAAATTATGTTTTCGAAAATCTATCTTGTTTAGCAAACTTTTTTTATAGTTAATTTTATATTATAGATTAATTATAATCAGTTAAACCGTTGAATCATTAAAATAATATGAAACCGTAGAAGCAGTTGAATTCAGATTTATATTCAATATTTTTTCTTCATTGTTTCTTAAAACCTTAATGGTAATTGTATCTCCTATATCAAAATAATAAAGATAATTTTTAACGGTAAATTGTCTGTCTATCGTTATTTCCTGACCCTCGTAAGTTAAACTTAAAAGTATGTCCCCTACTTGTAAAATACCGTTAGAAGAACCGGTAGCGGAAACTTCAACGATTTCAATAGTTTGTTTTATGCCCACTTTTTGAGTAGTTTCATCTAGGTAAGAGACAGAATCCGTAACTTGAATTGTTACACCTAAGACAGGAAACTCCGGCGTATAATACTGTCCGCTTTGGTTGTATCCGTCTATAATTTTTTGCGCAACTCCTGCTGCAACTTTAATAGGTATCGCATAACCGATATTTTCTACTTCCGTTGAAATAATTTTAGCATTTACAATTCCGATAAGTTCGCCGTTATAGTTAAACAAACCGCCTCCGCTGTTGCCTTCGTTTACGGCGCAGTCTATACGCATAACACGCATATTAATGATAGAAGTTTTATCGGCTGAATTAACATCGATATATTCTGAATCCACCGAAATAATACCCGTGGTCGCAGAAAAACCGTCTCCTTTGGGATTGCCGATTGCTATAACATCGTCGCCCGGATATACTTCATCGGAACTTGCAATAGTCGCAGGCTGAGCGATACTGTTTTTGTAATAATCTGAATTTTCTATTTTAAGAACGGCAATATCGTTTTCCATACTTCCGCCTAAACATATTGCGCTAATTCCGTCCGAAGAATATAGCTGTCCGTAAAGATAAACATAAAAATAATCAAAAAGTTTCCTTGCGTTGCTGTTGTAAACCACATGGTAGTTAGTGATGATATAAGCGGTTCCGTTTTCCTTATCGTCCTGATAAATAACGCCTGATCCTGCCCCTGTGGTTCCGTTGAGGTCAGCCGAAGTAGACGCCAGCACTATAACTCCCGAAAGCATAGCTTTATTTACCGAATAAGTTAAAGAACTTTCACCGGGATCGCCTTTATCGCCTTTTTCACCCTTTTCGCCTTGTAAACTTTGAAGCCATTCGCTTATACTGCCTTCAAAGCCGTTTTCGACAGCGATACCGTATGCTGAATTAATACTTTCAAAAAATTCCTCTATGGTTCCTTCGAATCCGTTTTCCAAAGCGACTTCGTATGCCGATAAGCCGTCATCGCCGCTTTCGCCTTTAAGACTGTCGAGCCATTCGTTAACCGTTCCTTGAAACCCGTTTTCGACGGCAATTTCATATGCGGACTTACCTTGCAAGTTACAAGCACTCAGAGTTACCGCAAATATAACGCACAGCATAACGGATATAATTAAGTATACTGATTTTTTCATATATTTTTTGCCTCCGTTAAAGAATATAATATGTAAAACTTAAATTTTTCTTAAATTTAAAATAATTATAATAAATTTAAAAATTAAAATCAAATTTTATTTTTTCATTATAATATTAATTTGTGCAAAGTAAAACAAATAAATGTCACAATTAAGAAAATCGAAAATATAATTAAACATTTTATCGACAGAAAAAAACCGTAAGCGCGGCTTACGGTTTTGATTTGGTCGGAGCAGCGAGGCTTGAACTCGCGACCTCTTGCCCCCCAGACAAGCGCGCTACCACTGCGCCATGCCCCGACACATTGAAACGGGATAATTATAACATTAAGAATATTCAAAGTCAATTAAGATTGTTCTTTATTTTAATTTTTTATTTTCGTCAATTTCATTCGATAAGTTAATACTTTCGGAAATATTTTTTCCGTAACCTGATAATTTAACCGTGTTTTCTTTATCGGATAAATTTGTATTTTTCAAATTTAAATTCAAAACAGATAAATCCGCAACTTTTTTATCTTTATCCGATACAGTCAAATCCGACAAAATTTTAAATTCCTTTTTGGAAATGAATTTATAACCGCATCTTTGTATGAATTTTTTTAAAGGACTGAAAAGAAAGACAAATACAAATATATTGCATACAATATGAACGGAATAAAACAGAATACCTCTTACATAAATTATTGCAAAACGGGCAAAAAAGTTATCGTAGAAGCCGGTAAAAAGCCCCGTATCCACAAGACTTGTCAAAACTCCGAAAAAAACGGTCATTAATATTCCTGCGATTTTATAATACAGATCACGCAGTTTCAAGACTTTTAAAACAGAGAAAACTATAACAAGAAGAGGCCAATAAATAAAATAACTGATTACCCAAAGTCCTATGCCGTAAATAAGAGTTTCGTTTAACACAAAAATAAATACGGCGCATAAACTTACGCTGAGGCCGAAAACCGAAGTAAAAACCGCAATCAAAACCGTTACGCCTTCGACATTGGGAATAAACGAAAGGGCAAATTTTACAACGGTCAAAGTTGCGGATATTAACGCCGTTAAGGCAATTTTTTTTGTAACAGAGTATTTATTCAAATTTTTCCAAATTAAAATACAGAACGGTTCCGTCGTTTACGGTCAGCATATCAATACCTACCCCGCTTGTAGTAACTTCCACACCGTCATAAGTAATGGTTTTTGCATAAGCGGAAACATCTTTGTCTTTCTGTTCGTTTGTGTAAATAATTATGTAATACCCGTCGCCTTCGGAAATATCCCCGACTTTCGTAAGATAATTCCCGTAAGCGGAAGCCGTATAGTCCAAATCGATAATTTTGTCGTTTTTCAAATCCAGTAAAATATCGAAAGCGGTAAAAGTTTCCTTATCCATATCTTTAAGATCGTAAACAACTTCTTTTACCGGTTCGCTGTTAATTACTATACGAACGGTTCCGGTATGCAACTGATTCGAGCAAGCGATAAAACTTACAGTCATAACTGCCGAAAAAAGCAAAGTTAAAATCAACAATAAAAATTTTTTCATAAGTATTTCCTTTTAATTAATATTTACTTAAAAATATCTTTAAGTTTTTTTACGGTATCGTTTGCGTCGGAGCAGTAAATTCCGCCTATTTTTTCGGCATACTCTTTTGTGAGAACTGCGCCGCCGACAAGCACGGGAATATCGAATTTTGCTTTGACGAGTTTAATGGTTTTTTCCATATTGTTTACGGTTGTGGTCATAAGTGCGGATAACCCGAGAACGCAAGGATAATTGTCTTCAACAGCTTTAAGCACGACATCGTAATCGACATCTCTTCCTAAATCGATTACCGTAAAACCGTAATTTGCCGTTACCGATTTTACGATATTTTTTCCTATATCGTGAATATCTCCTTTTACGGTTGCCAGAACAAAGCGTTTATTTTTATCGGACGAGGTTCCGCTTTTTTCTTCCACTGCCGAAAAAGCCGATTTTGCGGCTTCCGCCGAAGCAATAAGCTGCGGAAGGAAAAATCTTCCTTTTTCGTAATTTGCACCCACTTCGTCGAGTGCGGGAATTATAAATTTTTCCACTATCTGAACCGAAGAAAGTTCTTTTGAAAGAAGCCCTGCTTCTTTTTCCGCTAAATCTTTCTGACCTGTAATTATAGCGGTTTTCAAATCTGTTTTTATCTCTTCGGCGGCGATATTTTTAACATCGGAAAACCTTTCGATATAATTTTGAACGGCTCCGTCCTTTGCATTAAGAAAATCGAAAGCTTCCTTTGTAGGAATGATTTTTAAAAGCGTAGGATTGATTATGGCAAAATCCAGCCCTGCCTTTTTTGCCATATCCAAAAAGGCTGCATTTATATTTTCTCTTGCCGGCATACCGAAAGAAATATTCGAAATGCCAAGCACGGTTTTAACTTTCAGTTTTTTTACTTTCTTTAAAGCGTCTATTGTAATTTTAGCAGAACCTTTTGCGGACGCTTCGGAAAGAGTCAGAACGTCAATTATTATATCGTTTTTATCTATACCGAATTTTTGACATTTATTTATAATTTTTTCGGCAAGTTTTTTACGCCCTTCTGCGCTTTCGGGTATTCCCTTTTCGTCGAGAGTAAGCCCTATAACAGCCGAATTGTATTTTTTTACCAAAGGCAGAATTTTATTCAAACTTTCATCGGAAGCGTTAACGGAATTTACGATTGCCTTACCGCAATAATTTCTTAATGCGAATTCAATAACCTTTTCGTCCGAAGAATCTATTTGCAGAGGAAGTTCGCTTACCCTGAAAAGCCTATCCATAACTTCCCCCATAGCCGCTTTTTCGTCAATACCGTTAAGTCCTACATTTACATCGAGAATATGCGCACCGTCTCTTTCTTGTACTATTCCGCAGGAAGCTGCGTAGTCATAATCTTTTGAGATAAGAGCCTCTTTAAATTTCTTTTTACCTGTCGGATTTATCCTTTCGCCGATAATTTTCATATCCCCGTCAATATATACCGTTTTAGAAGAAGAGCAAACGGCGGATATTTTTTTACACTTTCTTTTTTCGGGCACGATATCTTTTGTTTCTTCTTTAATCTTTTCTATATACTCCGGATTCGTTCCGCAACAGCCGCCTATTGCGTTAACGCCTGCCTTTTTAATTTTTGCGTTTTGCTTTGAAAAGGTTTCAGAGTCGGTATCGTAAACGGTTTTACCGTCTTTTATAAAAGGCATACCTGCATTTGCTTTTATAAACACGGGCTTATCGGTAAGTTCTGTAAGTTTTTTTGCGATAGTAAGCATTTTATCCGCACCCACAGAACAGTTTGCACCCACTGCGTCGGCGCCTGCCGAAAGTGCGGTATAAACAAAGCTGTCAGCGTCGGTTCCGAACGGCGTTCTTCCGTTTTCGGAAAACGACATACTCACAACAACGGGAAGAGAGGAATTTTCTTTTGCCGCAATTATCGCAGTTCTGAGTTCTCTTAAATCGGTAAAAGTTTCAAAATAAATAAAATCGGTTTTATCCTGACCTGCTAAAATAATATCCTTAAAACAGTTGTAACACTCTTCGAAATCGAACCCGTCCTGACCGAAAAGTTTTCCCGAAGGACCTATATCGAAAGCCACATATTTTGCCCCTGAATTCAGAGCAAGTTCTATACCTTTATTTATAACTTCCTTGTAGTTTTTAAGTTTATAAGAATTTGCGCCGAATGTATTTGTATTTACGCAATCGGCACCTGCTTTTACATAATCTTTATGAATATTCAAAATCAATTCCGGCTTTTCGATATTGAAAAGTTCGGGCGGAAACCCTGCTTTCGGATTTTCCCGTTCCATAACGAGAGTACCCATAGCGCCGTCAAGAATCAAGTCATCGTTCAAATTAATTTTTTTATTCATTTACATATCCTTTTATCGCAGCTTTTATTATTTTTACAAACGGCGCAATAATCTCTGCTTCCTTTAATCGCCTTTTTACCGACGCCGATAATTGCACTTACCGATTTAAAAGGCTTCATAATTAGGGTATCCGATAAATATACTCCCATCTTTTCCCCGCCTAAAACCTTAATAATCTGCCTTTGAGTTTCCAGCGGAAGGTCTGCATAGCCCGGACTGAATCGTAAGGTAACTTTGTTTCCTTTTGAAAGTTCTTCCTTTTCTATCTCGTTTGAAATTTCATCGCAATATCTTTCAATAATTTCGTTTGCGGCAGTATCCAAAATGTAGGCTTTCGACAAATCTACAAGCTGCAACTTATCGGAAAGCCTGTCGATTTTATCCCCCAAAGTCGCAAGAAATATATAACAATGAGTACAGTTTTTTAAATGCTCCCTTATTGCGTTGCCCAAAAAGGTTATATCGGTTCCTTGAAGTTCTATTCTTTCATCGCAAAATATAAGAGAAAACTTTTTTACCGATTTTTTTAATTCAAGAGAATCGTTGATTTCCTTTGAAAAATCGTTTAAAAAATCTTCTTTTTTACCTAGTATCTTTTCAAGTTCCTGAGCCGAAGTAAAAATCATAACGCTCTCTCTTTTTCGAAAGCTCCGAAAATCTTTTTTGCAACATTTCCTTTATTCATAGTATATAAATGTATTCCCGAAACGGAATTTTGAATAAGGTCTTTAATTTGTCCTATCGCATAATCGGTTCCTGCCTCGAATAACTCTTCTCCCGAATTATTCGCAACGAGTTTGGAAAAATCGGTCGGAATTTCCACTCCGCACATTTTAACTATCCTGTTAATCTGATTATCCGATACGATAGGCATAATACCTGCAAGAACGGGAACGGTAATACCTTTTTTTCTCGCCTTTTCCATAAAATCGTAAAATGTTCTGTTTGAAAAAAATAACTGCGTTATTAAAAAATCGATTCCGCTGTCTATCTTTCTTTTAACATTATCCAAATCTTTATCGAGAGATTCTGCCTCGGTATGACCTTCGGGATAGCACGCTCCTATAAGTTCGAATTCGGGATAATTTTTTTTAATGTATAACGCAAGTTCGTTAGCATAACGAAAATCGTAAAACTTACTGTCTTCACCTATATCGCCTCTTAAAACAAGTATATTTTGAACATTTTTCTTTTTTAATATTTCTATCTGATTTTCGAGTTTTTCCACCGTCATATTAACTGCCGTAAGGTGCGCTACCGCATTCAAATCGAATGCGTCGATTGCAACCGAAGCGACATCGGCGGTAGTTTCAGCGCCGTCTCCGCCTGCCCCGTAAGTTACCGATACGAAATCGGGCTTTAAACCTTTTATATCTTTAAGAGCGCGGATAACTACTTCCATATTTCCCGTTTTTTTAGGCGGAAATACTTCTGCGGAAAATAGATACTTTTTACCTTTATGTATTTCGGATATTTTCATTTGTCCTCCGCTCGGCAAAGTTACCGCTCTGCCGCTAATTTTCACGATAAATAAATATTATAATAATTATATATTATCGTTTTTTTTAAGTCAATTATGAAAAGGCTTATTGAACTTTATTTTATTTTCCGTTATACCGATTAAAAAAACTCTCATAATTTAAATAAAGCTTAAAAAAAATTTAAAACAATTAAATTCAGTTATTTAAAAAAACAAAACGGCGGAAATTCCGCCGTTTAAAAGTTACTTTTATTTGACTATTGTCTTTAACCCGCACTAGCAAGTGTCAGTGTAAAATTAATTTCAACCTGTCCGATAAAGTGGTTTAATCCTGCCTTAGGTGTACCTACAGCTGTTATACTTCTTGTTCCGATTTCATTCAGTACATCATCGCTTGCAAGATAAACGCCATCGCCTATTTTCAATTGCCATTCCACATCGCCGCCGGTAAGTCCGCTGAATACTTCCCCTACCGTTTTGCTTCCGTCAACTTCGAAGGTTAAATTATCGCTATTGCAATCTACCTGTGCTGTTTGACCGTCGGCAGTCGTTATGCTGAACATATACTGAGGTAAATTTACAAAATCGTATTGCTCGTCACGAGCGTTTATACTATATCTGTCGAATATTACATAATTTATATAATTTACAACATCTTCATACCCTTCGGCAACATTCATATTTATAGAGAAACAAAGCGTTAAACTGTTGAAATCGGTAGCAGATGCAGGAGGCGGACAAATCAATTTAACTTTGATTAGTATGATATGGTCTTGCTGTTCGCCTACTCCGCCGTCAGTTACCTTTATATCGGTGTCCGTGTCTATCGAAAGCCCTGTTGTCGTGTAAGTCGTGTAGCCTGATTCGGTACTGTAAGAATTCCTGTTCGTTATATTTAAACTTGTAAGACATTCTTTGCTATATGCATCTTTTGAAATGCTCAATTTAATTGTAAAATATCCGTCTTTGTCTATCGAACTACCCGTATATTGCTCCACATTAGGATTACTTGGATTAGGATTTACGGTATATCTGAGTTCTATCGGGTTGCTGCCGTATCCGCCCTCGTCGGTGGTATGATAATCTTTCCATACATAATTGCTTTTATCGGCAAGGTTAACTGTGTAAATATATTCTCCTACCGTAACAGTATTATTGGGAACGATATAGAATTTGATACCGTCATCTCCCGCTATTCTATCTCTTCTATATATTTTTGCAGAAGCTCCGCTGTCGCCCGATATAATTTCGGCATCCGTAGTTTCATCGACAACGGGAAGAACTTTGCCGCCTATGTCTTTTACTACTATCATACTGAAATAGTTTACAGTACTGTTAAACCCTTCGTCATCGAAATCCGATGCATAAGCCGTAAAGTATTCGAATTTCTTTTCGGGATATTCATATAATTTTAAATCTTTTTCAACTATATGCGAACCCGTACCTGAAATCGAAACTTCGGGATCTATATAACCTTTTTTCACCGTAAGCGATACAGGCGCAACTAAATTGGAAGCGTCATAATTTTTTTGATAATATTCTGCGATACCGAATCTGTAATTCTTAGTAAAAGCAGTATCGCTTGCCCATGCTTTCTCATCAGGATTTGCCCAACCCAAACGAACGATATCGACATCAACTCCGTCCGAGTTTTTTATAGTGCCAGGCATACCTGAAAATATGATTTCCGTTTCCGAAAGCTTAATACTTCCTTTCTGATTGACATATTGATATACTGCGGTAATATTCTGTTGTCCCATATTAAGTCTTTCTTTTAAAACGGTAAAATTGACAAAGTCCGTAAGCTGTTCTTTATTGCTTCCCGACGCAGCCATTTTTGCGAAAAGATAATAATCTCCTACATCGATATAATAGCCGTTTACTCCGTAAGAGTCGAAATAGAAAGAGGACTTATTCAATAATGCATACATAAATTCATCGCTGCCGCTTGTAAATTCTGCCGCCGTTTCTTCGTAATCGGAAACGGAAACATAATATAGTTCTGCATTACATCCTTCCATATTGATATTATCCGTATTGAACACAACGGTTTCGGGATAATTTAATATGCTAATGCTGTTGTGTAAATTTTTGGGCAGTTGGCTGTAAGTCCAGGAATTTGCGGGCATACCTTGCAGTAAATAATTAGCAGACTGAGTGCTGTAAACCATATTAAACTGTACGGTAGCAGTAATCTCTTTGTATTTATAAGTAAGAGACCAATGTCCTAAACCGAAAACCTCAGGTAACTGCGTCAATTTATTTCCTTCATAAGAAATTTCTTCCAATGTGACATCTTGTAAACTTATGCTTTCTTGGGAATTATCGTTATAAATCGCCTTAAAAATAAGCAAATTCAAATTCGGGTAATCGGCAACACTTCCCGGATTTTCGGTATAAACAAAGTCGCCTAAATCCAATATACCGTACTCCGATACCTTTTCGTTATAAGATACTTCCAATAAGTTAACTGTTTTTTCCGTAGGATTACAAGCAAAAAGCAGTACGCTTGCAGTAATCATTACAACGAAACATAAACAAACGGTAATAAATTTTTTCATACTATACTCCTTTAAAAATTATAATTCAGAATTAATTTTTTGAAATATTAATCGTCGAATTATGTATCTGATTTTATTTTAACAAAAGAAAACCCCAAAGTCAATACACTATTATTATAAATAGAGTTAAAAATAATATTACTTTTTATAAATTTAATTCGATTAATTTAATATTTAAATACATAATGTTAATAAAATTCAGTTTAAAAATTGTTTTCTTGAAAAATTACGAAAGATATTTTTTCCATATAAAGTTAATTGACCTTTTGAAAACTCTAAATATAAAAATTAAGCGAAAATTCTTCCGACAAAAAAAATGGAGCAAAGTTGCCTTTGCTCCGAGATGGTGCCGAAGACCGGACTTGAACCGGTACGGTGTAAACCACCGAGGGATTTTAAGTCCCTTGCGTCTGCCGATTTCGCCACTTCGGCATATTGGAGGCGCCATCCGGATTTGAACCGGAGAATCGAAGTTTTGCAGACTTCTGCCTTACCACTTGGCTATAGCGCCGTATTGGAGCGGGAAACGAGATTCGAACTCGCGACATTCGCCTTGGCAAGGCGACGCTCTACCACTGAGCCACTCCCGCAAACAAATTAATTATTAACCATAATATGCAAAATAAAATTAAATGTTAATATTTATTATGGTGGGAGTTATAGGGCTCGAACCTATGACCCTCTGCTTGTAAGGCAGATGCTCTCCCAGCTGAGCTAAACTCCCTTTTTTAAATGCTTTATAAATATATCAAATAGAGCGGAAAAAATCAACTGTTTTTGAACTATAATTTATTCAATTTAAAAAAACATTTGATTTTTCCGTCCATGAATGAAATTAAAATTAATCTTTATTTATTTTATACTTTGCGGCAGCAGGTCTGCCTTCTCTCTTTTTAAGTTCTTTAAATACCTCTTTAAGTTCGATACCCTTTTCCTGCATAAGCACAAGAATATGATATGTTAAATCTGAAATTTCCATAACGAGTTCTTCATTGTTATTGTTGACAGCCGCAATAATAACTTCGGAAGACTCTTCGCCGACTTTTTTACATATTTTATCGGTACCTTTTGCAAAAAGGTAATTGGTATAAGATCCTTCGCCCGGATTGACTTTTCTGTCTGCGATAACCTTTTCGAGATTGAAAACAATATCCACTCCTTCCGGCTCTTCGAAGCATTTTACCGGTTTATGAAAGCAAGTATATTCGCCTGTATGACAAGCAACGCCTTTTTGTTCTATTTTTAAAAGAAGACAGTCGCTGTCGCAATCTGCTGTAACGGTAAGAACTTTCTGAACATTACCGCTTTCTTCGCCTTTTTTCCAAAGTTTTTTACGCTCTCTGCTGTAATAGTGCGCGTAACCGGTTTCAAGAGTTTTTTTAACGGCTTCCTCGTTCATATAAGCCTGCATAAGCACCTGACCGGTTAAAGCGTCCTGAGCGATAGCGCATATCAAGCCGTTTTTATCGAAATTTAGAGTTTTTATAATATCCATAGTATCCTCCTTAAAGCCTTATAGGCACGCCTTCTTTTGCGAGATATTTTTTAACTTCTTCAATAGTAAGTTCTTTAAAGTGGAAAAGAGAAGCAGCCAAAGCGGCGTCGGCTCCGCCTTCTGTCAGAACTGTTTTAAAGTCTTCGAGTTTTCCTGCGCCTCCCGATGCGATAACGGGAATATTTACGGCAGAACTCACGGCTTTTGTAAGCTGTAAATCATATCCGTCTTTTGTCCCGTCTGCGTCCATACTGGTAAGAAGAATTTCCCCTGCGCCTAAACTCTGACCTTTATAAGCCCACTCTACGGCGTCGAGTTCTGTTTCAACCCTTCCGCCGTTAAGGTAAACTTTATATTTACCGTCTTTATTTTTTTTAGCGTCGATAGCAAGACAAATGCACTGAGAACCGAAAAGTTCTGCGCCTTCCGAAATTAAATTCGGATTTTTTATTGCCGCCGAATTAACGGAAACTTTATCGGCTCCCGCTCTCAGAATTTTTTTTATATCGCCCACGGTTCTGAGTCCCCCGCCGACAGTAAGCGGAATATAAACTTCTTCTGCGGCTTTCGAAATCACATCGAGCATTATACTTCTTGCGTCGGAAGATGCGGTTATATCGAGAAAAACAATCTCATCGGCTCCCATCTCGTTATAGCGTTTTGCCGTTTCGACAGGGTCTCCCGCATCTATAAGATTTAAAAAATTTATTCCTTTTACAACTTTGCCTTCTTTAAGGTCAAGACACGGAATTATCCTTTTTGCGAGCATTTAGATTTCTCCAGCGCTTCTTTAAAATCGAGGTTACCGCAGTAAATCGATTTACCGAGGATTACCCCGTAAATGTTTTTATTTCTTAGCTTTATAATATCGTCGATATTTGCAACTCCGCCGCTTGCTATTATATTTATACCCGTTGCGTCCTGCAAGGCTTTTGTAGACTCTACATTCACGCCCGTCATTGCGCCGTCTCTCGAAACATCGGTATATACGATAGTTTTAACTCCTGCTTCTGCCATTTTAACACCGAGTTCGATACCTGTAAAATCGGTAGTATCTACCCAACCTTTAACAACGGCTTTACCGTTTTTGCAATCGAGACCTACTGCTATTTTATCTTTATATTTTTTTACCGCACGGTTAATAAAGTTTGGTTCTAAAATTGCGCTTGTTCCTATAACGACTCTCGAAATTCCCAATTTTTCTATATACATGGAAATTCTGTCCATTGAGCGGATTCCGCCGCCGAGCTGAACAGGAATATTACTTTGCTTAACTATTTTTTTTATGATTTCGCAATTAGTCTCGCAGTCTTTATCGAAGGCACCGTTTAAATCGACCACATGCAGATATTCGCCGCCTAAACTTTGCCACTTGTCCGCAAGTTCGACAGGGTCTCCGTAAACTGTAACTTTATTTCTGTCTCCCTGGTAAAGTCTTACGGCTTTACCGTCCAAAATATCGACCGCAGGAAAAAGTATCATTTAAGACCTCCGAAATTTTTTAAAATTTTCAATCCTTCCTTTCCGCATTTTTCCGGATGAAACTGAGTTGCGAAAATATTGTCTTTTTGTACCGCCGCCGCAAAAGGTTTGGAATACTCGCAAACAGCGGAAATATTTTCTTTTAAAGTGTCCACATAGTAACTGTGAACGAAATACATTTTGCAATTTTTAAGACCGTTGAAAAGAGGTTCTTTTTTTATAATGTCGATATCGTTCCAACCTATATGCGGTATTTTAACGCCATCGGCAAATTTTACGACTTTGCCTTTAAGTAAAGAAAGACCTTCGCAAAAGCCGTCTTCGCTGCTGTTTTCAAAAAGCATCTGCATACCTAAGCAGATTCCCAAAAAAGGTTTGCCCTTTTTTATTTCATTTTTTATAATCTGGTCAAGACCGTTTTCTTGAAGTCCTTCCATACCTTTTTTGAAAGCCCCGACTCCGGGAAGACATATATGAGAAGCGTTTTCGATTATTTTTTTATCCGAGGTAATGCAGGCCTCGTACCCGAAAAGAGAAAATGCTTTTTGTACGCTTCTTAAATTTCCTGCGCCGTAATCGAGTAAAGCAATCATTAAAGTGTTCCTTTTGTGGAAGGTATTTCGTTACCTACGACTTTAACAGCCTGAGAAAGCGCTCTTGCAAAAGCTTTGAATATACATTCTATCTTATGGTGAGTATTTGTACCTGCATGTAATTTAACATGAAGGGTAATTCCTGCGTGATTGACAAATGAACGCAAGAATTCTTCGAGAAGTTCGGCATCGAAACTTCCGCATTTACCGATAATATCGGCATTAAAGAACAAATTCGGTCTGCCGCTTACATCGACAGTACAAGTAGCAAGGGCTTCGTCCATAGGAAGAGTCATACTGCCGTATCTGTTTATACCGCATTTATCCCCGATGCACTGAGCGAAAGCTTTACCCATAACGATACCTACATCTTCAACGGTATGGTGCCCGTCAATAACCAGATCACCTTCGCAAGTCACGAGCAAATCGAAACCGCTGTGAGCTGCAAACAGTTGCAACATATGGTCAAAGAAGCCAATACCTGTTGCAATATCGTATTTACCCTTACCGTCAAGGTTTAAACTTAATTTAATTTTTGTTTCTCTTGTTTCTCTGTTAGAATTAGTTAATCTCATTTTCATCCTCCATAAATCTGCGGTTTATCGCTTCGGCATGAGCCGTCAATCCTTCGGTTTTTGCAATATTTATAATTTTATCTTTACATTTTTGAAGTCTTTTTTTAGAGTACTTTATATAACTTACCTTTTTGGTAAAAGTATCTGCGCTGAGCACCGAAAAACTTTTTGCCGTTCCGCTTGTGGGAAGCACATGGGAAGGTCCTGCAAAATAGTCTCCTAACGGTTCCGACGAATAACTTCCCATAAACACAGCACCGCAGTTTCTTATTTTATTGAAAATCTCATCCTGCTTTTCCGAAATAATTTCGAGATGCTCAGGTGCAATTTTGTTACATATTTTAACCGATTGCATAATATCCTTAACAACGATAATTGCTCCGTTTTCACTAATGGATTTTTCTATAATATCTTTTCTTGACAAGGCAGCTTGTTGAATATCAATCTCTTTTGAAACTTTTTTTGCAAACTCTTCGCTGTCCGTTATAAGAATACTTGCGGCTAGCACATCGTGTTCAGCTTGCGAGAGCATATCGGCGGCAACGAGAGCAGGATCAGCCGTTGAATCTGCAATAACCAATATTTCGGAAGGGCCTGCAATCATATCGATATTTACGCTGCCGAAGACCTGCTTTTTAGCAGTCGCCACATAAATGTTGCCGGGGCCTGCGATTACATCGACCTTTTTAACGCTTTCGGTGCCGTAAGCAAGAGCGGCTATCGCCTGAGCTCCTCCTACCTTATAAATTTTCTCTATACCGCATTCGCAAGCGGCTACTATTGTCAAAGGATTGTTTATTTTCGGGGAAACCATAACGATTTCTTTAACTCCCGCAACGAGAGCGGGAACTGCGCACATTAAAACCGAAGACGGATAACAAGCCGTTCCGCCCGGAACATATATCCCTGCCCTTTTAACGGGTTTTATAACGGAGCCTAATTTGTAACCCCAACCGTAAATGAATTTCGTACGCTTCATTATTTTTTTATGGAAACGGTATATATTTTTTTTAGCTTCCCTTATTGCCTCTAAAAGTTCGGGTTTTACATTGAGATAAGCCGCCTTCTTTTCCTGCTTGCTAACCTCGATATTATCTTTATTGATTTCTACCGCATCGAATTTTTTTTCATACTCAAAAAGAGCCTTGTCTCCGTTAAGCTTAACATCGGCAACAATTTCCGAAACGGTTTTTTCTATTTCAGGCTTATTTATCTGAGTTCTTGAATAAACTCTTTCTAAATTGTCTTTTTCGTAATTTAATATCGGTATCATTGTATATTCTCCGCTACAAGTTTTACAAAAGGCTTGATTTGTTCTGCCTTGGTTTTAAGACTGACTTTATTCACTACAAGTCTTGCAGATACAGGACAAATTTCTTCGAGTATATGCAGATTGTTTTCTTTAAGGGTTTTACCGCTTTCCACGATATCGAGTATTATATCGGAAAGACCTACAATAGGACCGAGTTCAACCGAGCCGTTAAGTTTTATTAATTCCACATTGATTTCTCTTTCCTGAAACAGTTTTTTAGCGGTATTTATATATTTTGTTGCTACTATAAGGGTTTTGGAAACAGGTTTATTGAGACCGTTTTCCTTGCCTGCAAGACATAATCTGCATGCGCCGAATTTAAGGTCGAGCATTTCATAAATATTTTTGTCTTCTTCGTTCAAAGTATCGCTGCCGCAAACTCCTATATCGGCAACTCCGTGCTCTACATAAGTCGGGACATCGGAAGGCTTTACGAAAATAAATCTGTACCTTTTGTCATCGTCGAACAAAACGAGTTTTCTTGTTGGCTGTAAAATATTTTTACATTTAATTCCGCATTTTTCAAAAAGTTCCACTGCGTTTTCGGCAAGGCGCCCTTTTGAAAGCGCAATAGTAATTTCACTCATAGTATTTTCTCCGCTTTGTCCTGTTCAACATAAAGGTATTCGCCTGTCGGATTAGAACTCTTCAATTTTTTCATATTTTTTATATTCTGCTCAAATAAAAGAGAAGCGTTTATTCCTTTTTTTCTGTAATCGTAACATATTTCGAAAGCCTTTTTTTCGCTTCCTTTTTTATAACCTACAAAAATTTCTTTTTCGTCGCCGCAATCAAGTAAGCCTGCATAATTAAGAGCAAGCATAAGATGCTCCATTCCGACGGCAAAACCGATAGCAGGCAAATCTTTTCCGAACCCGGCAAGAAGATTATCGTACCTGCCACCAGAAAGAAGAGGCGAACCGAAATGCACGGAAATACCTTTAAAAACTATTCCTGAATAATATGAGATAGAATTGATAAGTCCCAAATCATAGGTAACATATTTGCCGTATCCGTTTTCGCAAAGCAATTTATCGAGAGAAATAAGTCTTTCCAAAGCCTCTTTGCTTATTGAGTTCAATGCCTTTTTTTCTGCTTTCAAAAGTATTTCCCTGTCTCCGAAAGTTAACGGCAATTGGTTCAGAAGTTCTAAATGTGTTGCGGGGATTTTATATTTTTTAGCAATTTCTTTAAGACCAAGCATATTTTTCTTGCCGATTACGGTAATGATTTCCTCTTCGGCTTCCGACTCTAATTTAAGGTCTGAAAGAATACCTTTTACATAACCGACATTGCCTATATCTATCTGAAAATCTTTTAAGCCGGAATTTAAAAGACATTTTATTGCAAGAGTAATGATTTCATAATCCGCATAAAGGGAATCCGAACCGATAAGTTCCGCACCTGCCTGATAGAACTCTCTGTAAGAGTACTCTTTCTCGTTCATTTTAAAACAATTTCCGAAGTAGCAGAGCTTTACCGGTAATTCTTCGGAAAGTTTTGTTGCGACAATACGGGCAATCGGTAAAGTAAAATCAGGTCTTAAAGCAAGTATACTGCCGTCGTTGTCGGTAAATTTAAATAATTCTTTTACGCTGACTCCTTTACTTCCTTCGGTGAAAAGATCCATATATTCTATTGCCGGAGGGGCAATTTCATTATAACCGTATGACGAAAAGGCTCTTCTGAGCTTTTCTGTCACCTTATTTTTTGCATAACACTCTTTAACAAGAGTATCCTGCACCCCTTTTGGCAATTTATAGTTAGTCATTATTTTTCTCCTTATTTTAATATAATTTATATTATATTTTTTGTCAATTAAAAGAGAATACATAAAAATATTAAAAAAAAATTGCATTTTCAAATAAAAAAACACTGAAAATTTTATGCAAAAAAACGCATAAAATAAAACTTTTATGCGTTAGTTTATGTATAATTATTCATTGATTTTATAGTTGATTTTACAGTATTATGTATTTTAACTTTATAAACTTAAATAAAACTTTACTCTATGGAAATAAGATAGAAATAATGAGGCTGACCGCCGTAATAAAGGGCTACATCGAGTTCGGGATAACTCTTTTCAAGTTTATCTTTGAACTTTTCAGCGTCGCCTTCCTTTACTCCTTCTCCGTAATAAAGGGTAATAATTCCGCTTGCGTCATCTACCATTTTGGAAATTACATCACTGCAAACTTCTTCAACGGTTTTGCCTTTTGCTATAATTTTTTTATCGTCAAGGCCTATTATATCTCCTTCTTTAAGGTCGAAACCGTCCATTTTTGTAGTTCTTATAGCATAAGTAACCTGACCGCATTTTACATTTTTGATAGCTTCCTGCATAAGCGCAATATTTTCCTCTATCGTAACAGCCTCATTAAACGCAATAGCTGCGGCTACTCCTTGCGGTATGTTTGCGGTAGGAACGACAAAGCACTTGTTATCGCACAAATCTTTTGCCTGCTCTGCTGCAAGAATTATATTTTTATTGTTGGGAAATACTATTACGTTTTCCGCATTGACGCTATTAACGGCATTAATAATATCCGCAACGCTCGGGTTCATTGTCTGCCCGCCTTCTATAACGCTGTCGACTCTTAGGTCTTTGAATATGGAAGTTATACCGTCGCCTGCGCAAATTGAGACCATTCCGAATTTTTTCTTCGGTTTTTCTATGGCTTTTGCGATATTTCTGTTCTGTTCGAGCATATTTTCGATTTTTAGTTTATCGAGTTCGCCAAGTTCTAAGGCAAATTGAAGAGCTAAATTAGGATTATTTGTATGAACATGAACCTTTACCATATAAACATCGCCGATAACAAGCACGCAATCGCCGATTTTCATAAGTTTTTCCCTGAACTGGTCGATTATGGCTTCGGTAACCTGAGGTTTTAAATGAATTATAAAAAATTCCGTACAGTATGCAAATTTTATATCTTCGATATCGGTAAATTCGTCCTGAACAATCATATCTTCGATTTTTTTCTCGACTACAATTACCTCTTCCGGAATTTCGATACCTGCAAGGACATTATAAAAACCGGTAAAAATACACATTAAACCTCTTCCGCCGGCATCCACTACACCTGCTTTTTTCAGAACAGGAAGCATATCGGGAGTTTTTTGAAGTATCTCTTCGCCCTTTTCGAGAAGTTGTTTGAAAAATTCTATAAAATCCTGATTTTTAGCGGCTATTTTCTGCGACTCTTCCGCCATAACTCTGATTACCGTAAGTATTGTTCCTTCTTTCGGTTTGGTAACAGCCTGATAAGCTACATCGGCTGCGCTTTTTAATGCTGTGGAGAATTTTTTTGTGGTTATAGTTTCCGCATTTTCAAGTTCGACTGCAAAGCCTTTGAAAATCTGGGAAAGTATTACTCCGGAATTTCCTCTTGCGCCTTTAAGTGCGCCGTGCGCAAAAGCTTTTGCGACATCTTCTATAAAATTAGACTCTTCCGACTTGACTTCGTTAATTGCAGAAGTCATCGTAAGCGACATATTAGTACCTGTATCCCCGTCCGGTACCGGAAACACATTTAAAGTATCGACCATTGCTTTATTTGCTTGAAGGAGTTTGGCTCCGCCCGCAAACATAGTTCTTAATTTATCACTATTTATATTTTTAAGCATTTTTAGCTCCTGATTCCTATAATTTAACTCCGACTATTTTCACATTGATTTCTTTGACCTGAAAGCCGGAAAACTGCTCTACATTATAAACGACGGTACTTTTCAGCGATTCGGTAACCGCTTCGAAAGACACGCCGTTTTTGAATATAGCAAAAATATCAATAATTATCTTATTGTTTTCCGTTTTGATTTTTACGCCGTTTGTATATGGAATTTTGGAAAACAGTCCTTTAATGCTGTCAATAAACCGTCTGGTTACCAAATCCACCACCCCGTAACACTCACGGGCGGCAAAGCCTGCAACCATAGCAATCGCTTTATCGTTAACGGTTATTTTACCGAACATATTAGAAGTTGTGACAGCCATTATTACTCACCTTAATTAGTTATATTATAAAATAATTTATGACCAAAATCAAGTAAATATATTAATTCTCTTGCATTAATAATAAATTGGTGCTAAAATAGTGTAGTCAGGTTGGCAAATTGGGAGGTGTAAACTATGTCCAGAGTATGCAGCGTATGCGAAAAAGGCAAAATGTACGGCAATACCGTAAGTCACAGTAACCGTAAAGCAAGGACCAGTTGGAACGCTAATGTGCAGAAGATAAGATATAAAAAAGACGGTAAAGTAGTTACCGGCTATGTTTGTACAAGATGTCTGCGCAGCGGTAAAATCGAAAGAGTTATTTAATAAGGATTGTTCAATCCCTTTTTTACTTACAAATAAATTCCCTTAATTATGGGAATTTTTTTATTTTAGTTAAAACAACATTTGATTTTTCTGCCCTGTCTATTTAATAATTAAAAACATAACTTTGAATTGTTTTAATTTCGCAAATTATTTATACCTTGCTTATTTAACAAAAATACTTTCAAATCAATAAAACAAAAATACATTAGCAGCAAGAAAAAAGCCGAATTACATCGGCCGCAAATAAGTCAATAAATCAGCTTTTTTCCTTTTTACAAAATAACTTTAAAAAAAATTTAACGAATTTAGGCGGATTAACGCAGACTATTTTCATTTTTCCCTCCAAACGATTGATATTAAGCATTATATGCAAAAATGAAAAAAGTGCTACTGTTTTTAAATGATAATATTATTTAAATTTATTTATTTTATATATAGTTAAAAAATAAATTATTTTAAGATTGCATTCGGTTTAAATTATATTGTATAAATATTTAAATATTTAAATATTTAAATATTATATGATCTTATTCTTTTTATTGTTTCGGAAGGATTATCCGAACCGTAAAAACTGCTTCCGCAAACCAGCAAATCCACTCCCCGTTCGATAAAATCTTTTGCGTTGCTTTCGGTAACTCCACCGTCAAGTTGCAATAAAACTTTTGGATTAATATTATCTATCATTTTTCTTACTGCGGAAATTTTCGGCAACACGCCTGCGATAAATTTCTGACCGCTGAACCCCGGAAAAACTCCCATAAGAAGTATATAATCTACAAAAGGAATATATTTTTCGAGAATAACCGGCTCTTCGTCCGGATTAATAACAACGCCTGCTTTTTTTCCTTCCCCTTTTATTATATCGATTGATTCCATAGGTTTTTTTGAAGCCGATATGTGAAAAGAAATCATATCCGCCCCCGCTTTTGCAAATTCTTTCAGATATTTTTCCGGCTCCGTTATCATTAAATGAGCGTCTATCAAAAGGTCGGTATAAGGCCTTATTGCTTTTATCATAGGCATTCCGAAAGTTATATTAGGTACGAAAACTCCGTCCATCACATCTGCGTGAATATAATCGGCACCTGCCTTTTGAGCAAGTTTTACCGAAGATTTCATATCCGCAAAATCGCCTGATATTATAGAAGGACCTATTTTAACTTCTTTCATTTTTATTTAAGCTCCCGTTTAAATTTTCTATAATTTTTAAATATCTTTCGTATCTTTCTTTTGAAATTTCTCCGTTTTGCACCATTTCTCTGACACAGCAATAAGGTTCGTCTTTGTGCAGACAATCTGAAAATTTACAACCGCATTCTCCGAAAAATATTTTTGCAACCTCGTTAACGCCGATATCAAAAAGTTCGAGAACGGAAAAACCGCAGGTATCGGCAATGAATCCGCCGTCAAACCGAAAAAGTTCGACATGTCTTGTTGTATGCTTTCCTCTCTCTGTTTTTTTACTTATAGACGCAGTTTTGAGGTTAGATTCAGGCAGTAATGCGTTTATGAGCGAAGATTTACCCACAGCAGACTGACCGGCAAAACAAACGGTCTTCCCTTTTATAAGAGACTTTATTTGTTTTATTCCTTTACCGCATAAAGCCGATGATTTAATAACTTTTACTTTATCTTTAAAATCATTATAGCATTTTTCATATACATTGCAATCTATATCGCACTTGTTTACTAAAATTACCGGTTCAACCTTGTTTTTAACACAATAAACTATTAATTTTTCAACAAGAAGATAATCGGGCTTTGGTACGGGCGCTATAACTACTATAAGCATATCGAGATTGGAAAGCGGGGGGCGGATAAAAGAATTCTTTCTTTCGAATATTTTTTCGACGGCGTATCCCCTTCCGTCGCTCGAAATTAACACATTGTCCCCTGCAAGAATACCTTCTTTTCTGAGCTTTCCCCGTGCCATACAGACAAATCTGCCTTGTTCGGTTAAGACATCGAAAACTCCCCCTACGCCTTTTATGACCTTTCCCGTAAGACTGTCTTTTGTTTTACTTGTATTTACAGTACCTTTATTTTCCTGATTTAAAATTTTTCCCGAGTTACTCATTGTTACTGTACGATCGTCTGAGTTGACCGCACGCTCCTCCTATTTCCGCACCTATCGTCCGCCTTATAGTAAACGATACTCCCTGTCTTTTAAGTTCTTCCGTAAAGATTTCCATTCTTTCTTTTGAAGAAGGTTTAAGTTTTTTTTCTTTTACATAATTCAGTCTTATAATATTTAAATGTGCAGAAAAACCCTTTAATAATTCTTTCAATTTTACGGCACACTCTTTGCTGTCGTTAACATTATCTATAAGAGCGTACTCGAATATAACCCTTCTTCCGCTTTTTTCAAAGTAATATTTACATGCATCTATTACACTTTTCAAATCGTATTTTTTGGACACCGGCATAATTTTATTCCTTATACCGTCAAAGGGGGCGTGAAGTGAAAGACATAAATTAACCGCCATATTTTCGTCGGCAAGTTTATATATTCCGTCTGTAAGTCCGCAAGTCGAAAGAGATATGTTTCTTTGACTTATATTCAATCCTTCCTTTGAAGTTATGATTTTTAAAAACTTCAAGGTATTTTCATAATTATCCAAGGGCTCGCCGCTTCCCATAAGCACTATATTGGTTATTTCCCTTTTTTGGCTGTTTCCGCCCATAAACTTATTCACGGCATAGACTTGCCCTGCAATTTCACCCGCTGAAAGATTTCTTATAAGTCCGTCTATTCCCGACGCACAGAAAGCGCAACCCATACGGCATCCTACCTGAGTAGATACGCACAAAGTATTTCCGTACTTATACTTCATAAGAACTCCTTCTATTATATTTCCGTCGAAAAGTTTATAAAGAAATTTTTGCGAGCCGTCTTTGGACGGAAGGTTTTTTATTATTTCGATTCCTACCGCTCTCGAAAACGACGACAGTTTCTGTCTGAAAGAATTGGAAAGATTTGTCATACCCGAAAAATCTTCGCCCGAAATCAACCATTGAAAAAGCTGCCCTGCTCTGTACCCGGGTTCTTTCAAATCGGTAACTAATTTGCGGATTTCCTCAAAATCAAAATCGGTCAGAAGAACTTTATTTGTGCCGTCTGCAAATTTTTTGTCTATATTCTCCATTATTTTATTCTCCTGAGTTTAGCAGAAAAAAATCCCCCGAAGCCCTCTCTTATCGGAAGATACTGTTCTCCGAAATCAAAGATATCGCCTTTGGTTTTACATCTTTCCAAAACAAAATTATCATAAGTTTCAAGAAATTTTTTAATTTGCAAAGAATTTTCTTCTTTGGTAACCGTGCAAGTAGAATATATTAAAGCTCCGCCTTTTTTCACATATCCGCAAGAAGTATTCAAAATAGCGGATTGCAGCTTAGACAGTGTATATATATCTTCTTTTTTTCTGTTCAATAAAATATCGGGCCTTATGTCCGATACTCCGAAACCGGTACAAGGAACATCGAGAAGCACGGTATCGAATTTTTCCGCAAATTCGTCTTTTCTGACGGTTGCGTCGTTAAGAAATTTTTCTTTGTATTCAAGACTCATTCTTTTGAAGTATGAATCTATGAGTTTTAGTCTGTGACTGTGAATATCGCATACCGTTACATTGCAACCGTTTAATGTTGCGGCTATACTTTTTCCGCCGGGAGCGGAACATAAATCAAGGGTTTCTTTTTCGCATTCGTTTGCAATAAGAGCAGAACACAAAGAAATATAGGTTATTTTTCCTTCATTGAAAAGTTGAGACAGTTTTTCGTTGTTTTCTATTATGTATCCGCCTGCACAGCTTGAAGTAAAATCTATTTTATTGATTTTTAAAAAATTCTCAAATTCTTCTTTGCTCCACTTAATACCGTTTACTAAGATATGGTATTTTTTAGGTTTGTTCTCAAAACATAATTCGGTATTACTTTTCCCGTAATTATTTAAATAAATTTCCGCAAGATATTCGGGAATATTACCTTTATAAGAAATTTCTTCGGTAAGACTTTTGAATTGGGGAGGAAGTTTAAATTCGGACGCTTTTTTTAAAACAGCATTGATAAATCCGCAAACTTCTCCTTTTCCGATGCTTTTTGCAAAATTTACCGCTTCGTTGACCACTGCATAGTTTTTTGAATTTTCATTGAAGCATAAAAGATAGACCGCTATTTTAAGTATGATAAGTATTTTATTTTTAGGTTTTTTTTCGATTAGTTCAAAAAGAATACGATTTATTCTGAATTCGTTTTCCAGAATTCCTTTGACGGTTTTAAAAACCTGTTTGTCTTCTCCGCATTCTTTTTGAAGCTCTATATTAGAATAGGCTTTATTCAAATAAATTTTTTCGAGAATGTTATAAACTTCAACGTATTTCATTTGAGAATACTTCTCCGCTTTTTATCTGATAACCGTTAAGAAAATCGGAAGACGACAGAACTTTTTTACCCTGCTTTTGCAGTAATTTCAAAAACACGGCACCGTCCTTGCAGATGACCGCTATTTTACCGTCGCCGCAAACGACGGTAGAAACGGAACAATTTTTATCTTTTATAAATTTTTTGTAGAAATCGGAATTTATATCGACTTTTTCCGCTTCATAAATCTTTACGGTATTTTTGCCGTGAAATGTATATGCACATGGCCAAGGGTTTGTCCCTCTTATAAAATTTACCAAATTATCGGAATAATCGTCGAAATTAATCAATCCGTCTTCCTTTTTGAGTTGTTTACAGTATGTTGCTTTTTCATCGTCCTGTTTTACAAATACTGCCTTTCCGTTCTCCAACAAATCTATCGCTATGTTCAAACATTTAGCGCCGAGCTTAGCAAGTTTGTCAAAAAGAGAGCCTGCGGTGTCCTGCGGTAATATTTCAGTTTTTTCGGAATAAACAATATCTCCTTTATCGAGTTCTTTTACCGTTCTCATTATCGTAACTCCGCTTTCTTTGTCTCCGTTTATAATTGCCCAGTTTACGGGAGACGCTCCTCTGTATTTAGGAAGCAAGGAAGCGTGCACATTAAATACGCCGAACTTAGGTATGCAAAGAAGTTTTTCGCTTAAAATTTGTCCGTAAGCGGAAGTCACAATTAAATCGGGTTTTATTTTTTCGAGTAAAGAAATTCCTTCTTCGTCGCTTACCCTTTTAAACTGATAAACGGGAATATCTTTTTCTACGGCATAGTTCTTTACGGGATTATTCGTATCTATAAGTCCCCTTCCGCAAGGCTTGTCGGGTTGCGTTATAACGGCGACTACATTCCTTCCTTTTTCCACCAATCCTTTCAAGGAACAAAGCGAAAATGACGAAGTACCCATAAAAACTATTTTCATTCTTTTTCCTCCCTGTCATAAAAAATTATCCCGTTAAGATGGTCATATTCGTGACAGAATGCTCTTGCGGTAAAATCGGTAACTGTGTATTCGACCGGTTTTCCGAAGCGGTCGTATCCTTTGATTTTGACCTTTTTAGGACGGGCAACTTTACAGCTGAAATTTTTTACGCTGAGACATGCTTCATCGTCTATCTGCACTCCGGACTCTTCTACAATTTCAGGATTAACGATTTCATAATAATGATTGTCGGCGCTGACTATAAATACCCTTTTAAGTATTCCCACCTGAACAGCCGCAAGACCTGCTCCGTTTGCTTTTTTCAGAGTATCCTTCATGTCGTCCAATAAAACGGCAAGCTTGTCGTCGAATACATCTACCGGTTTGGAAATTTTACGAAGTATCTCGTTTTCATCTGTTACAATATCTCTTATAGCCATAAAGCCCTCCTAATTAAGATTTTGCGGATTGATTTCTGCAAAAATCGTGGTTTTTTTATTGGCGGCGTCATCGGCAATCTGAAATATTTTTTCAGTCAGATAATCCTTTCTTTCAGGTCTAATTCTCATAAGAATCTGATAGCGGAACTTCGACTGTATTCTTTTTACCGGCGCTTTCATTGCCTGCATATAAATAAAATCGTTGAGATTTTCTTTAACTAAAACTTTGATTTCATTATACATTTTTTTTGTCGTAAAGACAACATCGTTTTCATTTTCCGAAGTAATCAGTATTCTTAAAATAACCGAAAACGGCGGATAGAGAGTCACTTCCCTTGAATTTATTTCTTTTTTATAAAATCCTTTATAGTCGTAATTCTTTGCATATCTGAAAATATAATGGTTAGGCGCATAAGTTTGAAGTATAACTTTGCCCGGATGCTTTGCCCTTCCCGCCCGTCCGGACATCTGCGTTACAAGCTGAAAGGTTCTTTCAGGGCTTCTGTAATCTGAAAAATACAGACTCATATCGGCATCGAGTATTCCGACTAAACTTACATTTTCAAAGTCGTGACCTTTTGCTATCATCTGCGTTCCTACAAGAACATCGGCTTGTCCCGAGCCGAACTTATCGAGAATATCGACATAAGCGGTTTTCGTCCTTGTGGTATCGTTATCCATTCTTAAAGTTTTTACATCGGGAAATAATTTATTGATTTCGTTTATTACCCTTTCGGTTCCGATTTTGCCTTGTCTGAAATTATTGCTTTTACAGTTCGGACATTTGTCGAGCATTTTATATTGTTTTCCGCAATAATGACATTTCAACAAGTTATCTTCGCTGTGATAGGTTAAAGAAACATCGCAGTCTTCGCACTTTGCAACATATCCGCATTCACGGCACATCAGGAAGGAAGCGTAACCTCGTCTGTTAACAAAAAGCATAGCTTGATTTTTGTTTTTGAAACAGTTTTCAAGTTCGATAAGAAGTTTATTGGAAAATAAACCGAGATTGCCGTTTCTGAGTTCGCTCGTCATATCGACTATTTCAATTTCGGGCATTAATTTACCCGATACTCTTTCAGGCATTTCGATAAGCTTCAACTCGCCCAAAACGCTTTTTCTGTAAGTTTCAACCGACGGCGTCGCACTTCCTAAAATCATAAAAGCGTCGTTATAATCGGCTCTGAACTTCGCTATATCCGCTGCGTTATAACGAGGATTGCTTTCGCTTTGATAACTTGCGTCGTGCTCTTCGTCGAGAATAATAATTCCGATATTTTTAATAGGCGCAAATAGCGCAGACCTTGCTCCTAATACGATTTTCGCTTCGCCCGTATTTATTCTTCTCCACTCGTCGAACCTTTCTCCCGTTGAAAGCCCGCTGTGAATCAAGGCTACCTTGTCCCCGAACCTTCCTCTGAAATTTTTAAGCATCTGAGGCGTTAAAGATATTTCGGGTACAAGCATTATGGCGGTTTTGTTCTGACTTAACACTTTTTCTATTGCGGATAAGTAGACTTGTGTTTTACCGCTTCCCGTAACTCCGTGTAAAAGAATATGCTTGTTATCGCCTTTAAAAATTTCGTTTAAAGCTTCTTGCTGTCTTTGAGTTAAAACTATATTTTTACTTTCCGTCACTCCGGTTTTTTTATAAGGAATTCTGTTAGTTTCTATATACCCCGCCTTAAAACAGCCGTCTTTAATAAGGGACATTACGCTTTGAGCTCCGAATTTAGCATTCATAATGCTTTGATATTCGGTTTTTTTATCGGCAAGATATTCAACTGCCTGTCTTTGATTTTTAGCGTTCTTATGCAGTTTTTTTAAAATATCTTCTTTGTCTGCCTCTTCGCTGAAACTGACAACCATAAGTTTTTTTATCTTTCCGCTAACGAGTATCTGCGGAACGCATAACCTTAAAGCGTCGACTCTTTTTATATGGTAAGCTTTTTTCATAAACGAAGCAAGAGCCAAAGTCTCGCTGTCGAAACACGGATTTTCGTCGACAAGGCTTAATATATTTTTCAGTTTTTCAAATTCGCTTTTCTCTTTGACTTTGACCACATAACCCAAAGCAGGCTGTCTGCCGAACTCGATATTGACTAAACAACCTGCTTTAACATTCATTCCTTCGGGAATATTATAGTCGAATTCTTTATCGAATTCACAAACGTCTACTATAATTTCAGCTACCATCTGATTTGTCTTTTTTGGTCTGTATAAGCTCTTTTATTCTGTCAGTTAAAATTTGAGCAAGTTCACTCTTTTTCATTTTATCGTAATCGTATTTATTTTTTTCGGTTAATACGGTAACGATATTGGTATCTACATTAAATCCCGCCCCTTCTTTCGTGATATCGTTGGCAACTACCATATCGGCTTTCTTTCTGATTAATTTATCGTAAGCGTTCTTTTCGAGATTTTCGGTTTCGGCACTGAATATCACCAAAATACGGTTACCCTTTATCTCGCCGAGCTTTGCGGCGATATCGGGATTTTTTACAAGTTTAAGTTCTAAACTTTGGCTTTTGATTTTTTTATCAGAAATATTTTCTACTTTATAATCCGCCGGCGCAGCGGCTTTAACGATAATATCGCAGTTTTTATATTCCTTCATTACGGCATTATACATATCTTCCGTTGTCAGAACTTCGATTACCTTGTCTATGCAATTCGGAACGGGTTCGCTTGTTCTTCCTTTAACAAGAACTACATCAGCGCCCTTTCTTTTGAAAGCCTTGGCTATTTCAAAGCCCATTTTTCCGCTTGAAAAATTGGAAATAAAACGCACTGCGTCTATATATTCGCAAGTAGCTCCCGCCGTAACTAAAACGGTTTTTCCTGAAAAATCGAGATTTTTAAATAAAATCTTTTCCGCAGCCTTATATATTTCGTTAACGTCTGCAAGGCGCCCTTTCCCCGTATCGCCGCACGCAAGGTGCCCCGTTTCAGGTTCTAATACATTTATACCGCTTTTTAATAAAAATTTAATATTTTTCTGCACGATTTCATTTTCGTACATTGCGGTGTTCATAGAAGGACATATAAGTTTAGGCGCTTTGCAAGCGGTGAAAACCGTTGTAAGCATATCGTCACATATCCCGGACGCAATTTTTCCTATGAAATTAGCGGTTGCGGGCGCTACTATAAATAAATCGGTTTTCTTCGCAACCGATATGTGTTCTACATCGAATTTTCCTTTTCTTTCGAAAGTATCGGTAAGAACTTCGTTGTTGGTGATAGTTTCAAAGGTTAAAGGCGTCACGAATTTGGAAGCATTTTCAGTCATTATAACATTACAAGATGCTCCGTTTTTTTTAAGTAAGCTGACAAGCTCGCAAATTTTATACGCTGCTATTCCGCCGGTAATTCCGACGGTAACATTAATACCTTTAAAAATCATATCGACTCAATATCAGTTTCCTTTCGTTATTGTAATTTTGCCCTGATATAACTCTTCTGCTGCAAGAGAAACGGGTTTTTTACCCGATTCGTTTAAATAGTCGGTTTCCTGAGTTAAAAGCTGTCTTGCTCTTTTTGCTACAACGCAAGCAAGTTCATACTTACAGTTAGTCATTGCAATTATTTTATCGATAGGCGGATAATTTAACATTTTGTACCTCCATTAATTTACACTGTTTGATTTATTTTTTACGCTATTCGATATTCTGTATCTGTTCGCGCAATTTCTCTATTTCGTTTTTAAGGTTTACTACAAAATTGGAAATTTCCAAATCATTGGCTTTTGACCCGATAGTGTTTGCTTCTCTGTTCATTTCCTGAACAAGAAAATCCATTTTTTTACCTACTGCCTTATCTTCGTTAATAATATCGGAAAACTGGGCAAGATGGGAACGAAGTCTTGTAACTTCTTCATCGATATCCGAACGGTCGACAAAAAAGGCAACTTCATTCAAAAGACGGGCTTGGTCTATTTCCACTTCGCCTAAGGCTGCGGATATCCGCTCTGTTAATTTCTGTTTGTAAATATCTTTAACTTTCGGCGCTCTTTCGGCTATTTCATCGGTAAACTCGGAAATTTTAAAAAGTATATCTTTTAGTTTTTCTTTAAGACAGTTTCCTTCCGCTTCCCTCATAGAATCAAGTCCGTCGATAGCCGAACATAAAGCTTCTTTTAAAATCTCGGCAAGTTTTTCGTTATCGCTCTCTTTGATGTCCTCAGAGTATACTTCGGGGAATTTCATAAGCCTCGATGTAGTCATATCGTCTTGAAGCCTGTAAAGCGTCCTGATTTGTTCGTTTAGAAACAAAAGTCCTGACGCTATGTCTTTGTTAAGACTGAATACGCTGCCATTTTCCCTTCTGTCGAAAAAATTAACATATATGTCGATATGTCCCCTTGAAATTCTTTTCTGAATTTCTTTTCTTATAATATCGTCTCCGAAAGATAAAACTTTCGGGGATTTTATGTTCAAATCCGAAAATCTGTGATTCACGCTTTTAAGTTCTACGGTTATTTCATAACCGTATTTCAAAACGGCGCCCTTGCCGTAACCTGTCATACTTTTCATAATCAGTTTATCTTATATATTTCATCCTTTTCAGAATCGATTATTTCTTCTCCGCCTGCTCCTATGATTTTCCTGTTATCGGTAATTTTTCCTATAACGCAAGCGGGAACGCCCTTTCTTTTGAATGTCTTTATAATCCTTTCAGGCTCCGAAGCAGTTAAAATCATACTTCCGCTCGAAACGGATTTTAAAGGATTGATATTGAATTTTGCACAAAGTTTTTTAGTTAAAGGAAGAACGGGTATATTATTTTCTTCGATTATGCATCCGAAACCGCCGCCCCTGCACATTTCCCTGACCGCACCGAAAATTCCGCCTTCGGTTACATCGTGCACTGCTCCAACCTCTGAATTAAGAAGTATTTGCGCTTCCTTTTTTATACTCAACATTTCGCTGAGATTTCCTAAAATATTTAATTCTTCCGTGGTCAGCAGAAAGTTAAGTTCGTCAAAAGCCATTATCCCTGCAAGAATTAAACTTGTTTCGATAGCCGCATATTTAGTCATTATTATGCTGTCCCCTGCTTTGGGTTTTTTAAAATTTGAATTTTTTGTCTTTTTGCCGACCATAGTAACCAATACTATTTCTCTTGAAACTGCGTCGGTAAATTCCGTATGGCCGCCGACTATATCTATATTGAGTTCAGAAGCCCTTCTTTCGGCGTCTTCCATAATGGATTTTATAACCGAAGTATTTGAAGAAACCGGCGCAAGAATAATAATTTCCGCCGCTATCGGCTCACCCAAAGAAGCGTAGATATCGTTTGCGTTTATGTCTATTGCAAGCGAGCCGGGCTCTCTGCATTTTGCGGTTATCGGATCGGAAGTTATAAGAATTTCTCCGTCGATTTTCAAAACCGCACAATCAAGACCTATTCCTGCTCCCACAAGAACTTCCTTGCGCCTTTTTCCAAGCAAGCTCAATACATTTTCATTAAGTTCGATATCGCTTAATTTTCCGCTCCGCATATAACCTTAGCCTAAATATTTAAATATATTATTTAAATATTATAGCACTTTTGAATGACAATAACAACTATTGATTTAACATTTGGAAAAATTCTTCCTGACTTATTATTCTGATTCCGAGTTTTTTGGCTTTTTCCAACTTACTGCCTGCGTCCTCTCCCACTATCAAAAGATTGACTTTTTTTGAAACAGTATCGGAAGTCTGACCGCCTCTTCTTTTTATTTCTTCATAAGCCTTATCCCGGCTCATTCCGTTAAGTTTTCCCGTAATCAAAACCGTTATATCGGAAAAAATACCCTGATTGCTTTCTTCTTCGATAAAATTTAAATACTGTGATAAATCTTTTATCAACTGCAAATTTTTACCGTCGGCAAAATATTCCGCAACGCTTTTTGCCATAATCTCCCCGAAATCGTTCAAGTCTTTAAGTTCTTCTTCCTTTACATTAATAAGTCTGTTCAGGTTTTTGAATTTATCCGCAAGAGTTTTAGCATTCTTTTTTCCTATTGTGGGAATTCCCAAAGCGGTAATAAACCTGTACAAGGGAACATTTTTCGATGCCTTTATCGAAGCGATTAGATTCTCGGCTTTTTTATCTTTAAATCCTTCGAGCTCCAATAAATCTTCTTTTTTGAGTTTATAGATATCGGTAAAATTTTTGACATTAAGTTCGTTATACAACAGTTCGCAAGTCTTTTCGCTGAGTCCCTCTATATCCATGGCTTCTTTCGACGCAAAATGAGCAAGAGCCGAAATAATCCGAGGTGCGCAATTTTCAGTATTGGAACAATAGTAAAAGGCTCCTTTTTTTATTACGGCAGCTTTGCAAACGGGACATTTATCGGGCGGTTTAATATCTACCGAATTTGCAAAATGCTCTGCGTTTGAAGTTACTTCCGGAATAACATCGTTCGAACGCCTTACAAACACCCTTGAATTTATTTTAATATCTTTTTTCAGTATATCGGCGTAATTATTTAATGTAGCCCTTTTAATAGTCGCTCCGCCAAGTTCTATCGGTTCCAAAATTGCAAGAGGATTGATTTTGCCCGTTCTTGAAACCTGCCATATTACATCTTTTAAAACAGTACTTTCTTCTTCCGCCTCGAATTTATATGCAATAGCCCATTTAGGGAATTTATCGGTAAATCCGAGTTCCTCTCTTAAAGCGGTGTCGTTAACCTTTATAACTGCTCCGTCGATAAGATAATCGAGTCCGTCTCTTTCCTTTTCTATATTTTTAAGTTCCGAATTTAAAATGTTTTTGTCTTTTATTACCTTAAAAAAATCGCCTGACGGAAATCCGTTTTCTTTTATAAATTCATACATTTGCAGTTGCGAGGAAAAAGACCTGTCTTTTGAGTAACCGATATTATAAAAAATAAGACTCAATTTTCTGCTTCTCGTAATGTTTATGTCGAGATTTCTGAGAGCGCCCGCAGCCGCATTTCTCGGGTTTTTCAGTGTCTTATCGTGGGTTCTGTTATACTCGTTAAAATCTGAAAGCCGCATTATACATTCGCCCTGAATTTCGATGTCCCCTTTATAAGGAATTTGTAAGGGCAATTCTTTTACCGTTTTAATCTGTTCGGTTATCTCTTCACCGGTTATGCCGTCGCCCCTTGTGGAAGCTTTAACGAAATTTCCGCCGCTGTAAAAAACATTTACGGAAAGGCCGTCATATTTGTATTCCAAAGTATAATCGAAAGAGCCTATTTGTTTTTCAGTTCTTTTTTCCCAATTTAAAAATTCTTCAAAGTTCTGACATTTGTCGAGACTGTAAAGGCGTTGTTTATGTTTGTAAGGCAGAAATTTTTTATCTACGCTGCCGCCTACAAGTCTTGTCGGAGAATTATCGGCTACAAAACCGGTTTCTTTTTCAAGCTCTTCAAGTTCTTTATAAAGCTCGTCGTATTCTTTGTCGGAAATTACATTATCGTCTTCATCATAATATTTTTTTCTATGATAATTGAGTATCCGAATTAACTCTTTTTGTCTTTCTAATTTATCCATTACTTAATAATCTCCAAAGGCGCAACTGTTAAATTGAAAGCTTTTATACCGAGTTTCTCGAATTTTATATCGGCAACCTCTCCTCTTACGGTAAGTATAACCCCTTCGCCGAACCTGTTATGCCTAACCTTTGTACCCGCAGTAAATTGGCTTAAATCTTTCTTCAAATTAGGATTAGGAACGGAATTGTAAAATCCGCTCTGAAATCTCTTGGCTGCGCTTTCGAATACAGGTATATCCGAATTCAGTTTGCTTTCGTGTTGCTTTATTAAATAATTATAGGATTTTTTGTCATCGGTTATTCCCAAAGCTTCTTTGACGAAACGGCTTTCGGCGTTGCTTTCGGTTTTATTGAATCTGAACCTGCTTGTTGCGCTTGTGAGATAAAGTATTTCCATAGCTCTTGTTACCGCAACATACATAACCCTTCGCTCTTCTTCAAGTTCTTTTTTCTCGTAAACGGATTTCGATGAAGGGAAAATACCTTCTTCCAATCCTACAATAAATACTACCTTAAATTCCAGTCCTTTAACCGAATGTACGGTAGCAAGCGTTACGCAAGAAGTTTCGCTTTCGCTGTCGATATCGCTGATTAAAGATACGGACTGTAAAAAATCTTCAAGTTTAGCCTCTTCGTTGTCGTAAATAAATTCACGAGCGGCGTCGGCAAGCTGATAGGTATTTTCGAGTCGTTGAGTATCTTCTTCTTTGCCTGTCGAATATTCCTTCTCTATTCCCAGATTGGTAATTAACGAGCGTATGAATTCGTTTAAAGGAAGATTTTTACTTCTTTCCGCTTCGATATTCAATAAATTATAAAGTTCGAGTATCTTAATTTTTGCAGCGTTATTCAGTCCTTCTATATCGGCTGCCCTGCCCAAAGCCTCGAACATTGAAATACCGTTAAGGTCGGCAAATTGAACTAATCTTACTATACTGCTTTCCCCGATACCCCTTTTAGGAAAGTTTATTATTCTGCTTAACGCTTCGTTATCGTTCGGGTTTGAAATTATACGAAGATATGCAAGAATATCTTTGACTTCCTTTCTTTCATAAAATTTGAACCCGCCGTAAATTCTGTACGGTATCGAATAAAGTGTGAGTTTTTCTTCGAAAAGTCTTGTCAAAGAATTAAGCCTTACTAAAATTGCGAAATCGCCGTAAGAGTAACCCTTATCGATAACTAAATTGTGAATTTCCCGAACGGTAAATTCCGCCTCTTCCCTATCGGTATAAAGTCTTCTGTGCTGAATATTCATACCCTTTTCTATATCTGTCCAAAGGGTTTTTCCGAGTCTTGAAGAATTGTTTTTTATAATTGAATTAGCGGCTGAAAGTATGCTGGAAGTGCTTCGGTAATTTCTTTCGAGTTTGTAAATTTTAGCGTCGGGAAAATTTTTTTTAAAATCGAGAATATTGCTTATTTCTGCTCCTCTCCAACCGTAAATACTCTGATCCTCGTCACCTACCACAAAAATGTTTTTGTATTTATTCGAAAGAAGCCTTACAAGCATATACTGAATTTTATTTGTGTCCTGAAATTCGTCAACATGAACATATCTGAATTTTTCAGAGTATTTTTCAAGGACATCGTCGCATTTAAGAAAAAGTTCGAGAGTCTTTAAAAGTAAATCGTCAAAATCCAAAGCGTTATTGTTTTTTAGTCTTTTTTCATATTTAATAAAGACATCGGTAATTAAATCGCTGTCTTCAAAATCGAATTTTTCCTTATACTTCAAAGGACTGTAACCGCCGTTTTTAGCATTCGATATATGGAATTTGATTTTACTTTTTAAATTTTTGTCGTTAATCTGTTCTTCGTCTAAAATGTTTTTTATGACTCTGTCGGTCTCGGTTTCGGAATAAATGGTAAAATTAGACCCGTAACCTATTTTTTCTATTTCAGACCTTAAAATTCTTGCGCAGAAAGAATGGAAGGTAGAAACCCATACGGGACAGTTTTCTCCGACCAAGGCATTGACTCTTTCTCGCATTTCTTTTGCCGCTTTGTTAGTAAAAGTTATTGCAAGAATATTATAAGGCTTAACTCCTAAATCTTTGATAAGATGAGCAATGCGGTAAGTAAGTACTCTGGTTTTTCCGCTTCCTGCCCCTGCAAGTACAAGAACCTGACCTTCGGTATCGAGTACGGGTTTAATTTGTTCGTCGTTTAATTTTTCTGCTAAATTCATATACTACCTTGAATAACAATACGATAATTTTAACATAACGGTATTATTAAAGCAAGGTATATAATTAAAGAGAAGGATTTTCTTTCAAGAATCTGTTTTTGCAAAGAAGGTATTTTGCCGAAAGTTTTAAAATATATCTTTCCCTTTCTCCCGATTCGAGATTATCGTAATAAGCTTTATCTATAAGTTCGCCTATGGGATTTGAAACATCGAAATTCTTTTTAAGTATATTGCATACTTTCAAATAAAATCCGTCGTCTTTCACGGCAGAAAGGTTTTCGGAAGAATTGTCTACCGTAGCCGCAGTTTCCGATAATAATTCCTTATTAAAGCTTCCATCTTTATGGAACCCGTTTCTTATTCTGTTTTTTGCGGCTTTTGCTAAACTATGTAAACTTTCAGACATGTTATATCTCTCCTATCTTTTTGTACAATTATATATTAATTTACAAAAATAAGCAAGTATAATCGACTGATTCTGAAAAAAAAGATTAACTTATTTAAGTTTATACCGTAAAGCGTTGACAATAATAAATTTATCATTTAAAATAATATTATCAATTTTACGGAGGTGAAAATATGTCAACAGTTAAAGTCGGTGAAAACGAGTCTTTGGACAGCGCTTTACGCCGTTTTAAACGCAAATGCGCACGTGATGGCATTATTGGTGACCTTCGCCGTAAAGAACATTACGAAAAGCCCAGCGTTAAACGCAAAAAGAAAGCCGAAGTAGCACGCAAAAGAGCTTATAAGAACTAAAAAACGAAAACGGGCAATGCCCGTTTTTTGTTTGCTATAAATAAAATTAAATCGCTATAATTCAATCTAAACTATTTCATACCCTAATTTTACGCAAACGGGATTGTAATTATCGGAATATACAAATATTCCGTTTTCTATAAGATATATGAATGCAGAATGTTGAGTATTGCTAACATCGATTATTACAGTCTGATTTGTCTGGCTCTCTGAGTCTGTGCCGTAAAATTCCTGAGATATAAAATTAAAGTTTTTAAAAGGATAGCTCCATCCGCAAGTAATTTCCTTGTACTCCCCTAAAACTGCGTCGCTGTTTAATCCCGAATACAATATGTTATAATTTATAGTAAGGTAATTAACCGTGCCGTCAGAAAAGTTATAAACTCTTCCTATAACTCCGCCTGCAAAATCGGTTTGAGCAACTTCTATACCGATATTTAAAACGCATCTGGTAATTTCATGCTTTTCTGTCAATACGGTTTCGTAATCCATCTCTCCCGCAAAGCCTCCTATACAGTATGTTTCTCCTGCAAAGATATCGCCCGTTATTATGTTGTCGATAATGTTGACATTCCCTGCTATCTTTCCTGCAAAAATTCCTACACAAATATTTTCGGCACTGCTTTCAGTTATATTAATATTTGCATTTATTATTGAAAGACCTGTTATATCCATACCTGCATAGACTCCGAAAAGTCCGATATAGTTACTAATGCAATAATTTATAGTTAAATTTTCGATTATGAAATAATTGCCTTGCAAATCATCGCTGCAATACAATTTACCTGTAAACGGCGTTTGCTCGTCGCCTACGGGAACCCATTCGTAACCTGAAAGGTCTATATCGTTTGCCACAATATAGAAACCGTCTTTATCGACGCTCATATAATACAGTTCCTGAGGAGTTTTAACAATATATGGCTGCTGTTGCGTTCCTAATCCCGCAGGCAGAGACGGAGTAATATAATTTATTCTGAAAATTTCAAATTCTATTATCTGACTTAAAGAAGAGGCATATTCCCCGCTTTCGTCAACAGCTTCAACTTGGACGGAATAAGTACCGTTTTCCAAATCGAGATTTTCAGTATCGATTGTAACTTCGTTAGTATCGAACACATCATAGACAGCATTGTCAAAATAAATATAAATGCGGTAATAATCGGAATTTTCTATACTGTTCCAACTTAAAATATTTTCCGATTTTGTTAAATTTATATTTTGAAGTCTTTCTCTGTGAAAAGTAACCGAATATGAATTACCGGCATCATAATATTTCTCCGTCGTAAACACGCTTACCGTAATCGTATAATCATAAACTTCATCAATCATAGCGGAATACAATTCATTTATTTCAAGATTGAAAAACGGCAACGATGAATAAGCATTAACAAATTCTCCGCTTAAATTATCGGTAAATCTGAACTCATAGAGCAATACTCCTTTACCTAAATTATCGAATTCAATAGTAAAATAATTGCTTTCCGAATCCAGATTGAAAATTAAATTATCGATATCGGACAATTTTATTCTTTTTACATATTCGAGATATACTCTTTCCGAATCTTTATATCCGTCTGCAACAAAATATGCGGAAAGACTGTGTAAACCTATTTCGGAATTCATACTTATTTTTATCGTTTCACCGACGCAATTATAAACTTTCTCTTCTTCGTCAATTATAACATGCAATTTACCGTCAGTCGTAAAATTTACTGTAAGTTCATCTGTTTCTGCATCGTAACTTAAAGCAGGTTTTTCAACCTGTGGTAATTTGCAATATGTATATTGAACTTCCGAATAAAAGGTGCTGTTATTCCCGTATGCCTTAATCAATATCGAATATTCGCCGGGCTGATATTCGACTTGTTCAATATCGAGACTGTCCTGAACGGTTTTAAGATAAACTCCGTTATAATAAATTTCAATTATATTTTCCGACATGCTTTCATCGTTTGAAATTACAAGGCTGCCGTTGTTAAATTCGTTGTCGGGATATTTATAAGTAAATACTTCTTCCCATTTATTTATCACATAACCTGTTGAATCACTATAAAAATTCTTTCCGCTTAAAATATAATCCCCGAAAGCAAGTTCTCCGTTACAGTCGAGTAATTCTCCGTTAAGAAATATACTGTATGATACTTCTTCCGAAAAGACAATTTTACCGCCTGTTAAATCATAATCGGGAACTAAGGACTGAACGCTGAGTTTGATTTTATCCGAATAATCGGAATAAACTTCCTCCATGTTACTTGTCGCATAAAAAACATAGTTACCGTTATTTAGATCGGAAATATTAAAGTAACATGTATTTTCATCGGTAATTAAAAGACTTTCCGAAACTATGTCCCCGTTTAAATATAAATCATAATTTAATTCGGGTTTTGTTGCCCAAGATATATAATCCGAAGTTACCGTTAATATCGGCGCATCGGGCTTGGGAATAACCGTATGAGAATCGCCGTTAACTATCGCAGAAGTATCGTAATCGATATCTGTTTTAAAATTTAATTTGTAAGTTTTTCCTATTATGACTGAACTGTCTGATGTAAATTCGCAGTAGAATGTATGGGTTCCTTCGAAAATTTTTCCGCTGAATACCTTTATTTTATCTGTATCGGTAAATTCGATTAAACGGTAATCGAATCTTATTAAACTAAGTCTGAAACCGTCAGGCGCCTTAAAGGTAAAACATCCTTCGGAATCGATATTGAAGTTTATAGAATACTCTTCGTCCGTCCAGCTAAAATTATTGTTCGGGTCGGAATTGATTATCTGTATTTCTTCTGAAAAATTGCAAGCGCAAAATGAAAGCAAAACTAAAAGTATTGCCAAAAGAGCTAAAATTTTTTTCATATCAACCTCTTGTTTTATCTTTTGTATAGTTAATTTAAATAAAAATTCGCTGAATTATCTAAAAACTCAGACAGCAAATAAATCGAACTTCCTGTCAAGAAATTACCAGAATTTATCGCTTAGTTTTTCTCCCGCAAGAATATGAATATGAAGATGTGGAACGCTCTGACCGGAATCTTTTCCGTAATTTATCGCAAGTCTGTATCCGCCGGAAAGTCCAAGTTTGTCGGAAAGCTCCGATATTTTAATGAAGCATTTTTTTAAAAGTTCGAAATCGCAATTTTTATCTTCGATACCTGTAAAATGCTTTTTGGGGATTAACAGATAATGTATTTTAGGCTCGCCTAAAATATCGCTGATGATAATCATATCATCGTCTTCATAGTGCTTTGTCGAAGGTATTTCACCTTTAACGATTTTACAAAACAAACAATCACTCATAGACAACTCCTTCCGATACGCCGTCTGCGTCTCGTAAAATTTTAACTTTATATATTTCACCGATTTTCAGATTCGGATTTTTAACTTTAACATAAATATAATTTTCGGTGTATCCGAAATAAAAACCGTCGATTTTCTGCTCTATAAGAACATTTAAAACTTTGCCGATAAATTGAGAACGGTATTTATCATAAAGTTCTTTTTTAACAACAGCCATTTTCTCCGCCCTTTCTTTTAACACGGACGGAGGTAAGGATTTTAATTTATACGAAGCCGTTCCTTCCCTTGCCGAATAAGGGAAAATATGAATATCGGAAAATTCGGCTCTTTTTACAAAGTCAACAGTGTTCTGAAAAGCCTCTTCGCTTTCGGTCGGAAAACCTACAATTATATCGGTGGTAATGCAAGGCTTTTCAAAATACTTTCTTATTAGTTTTAATTTATCCGAAAACATTTGCGGACTGTATTTTCTGTTCATACTTTTAAGCACATCCCTGTCTCCGCTTTGAAGTGATAAATGAAAGTGCGGACAAAAACCTGCATTTTTCATTTCAGAAAGGGTTTCCTCGTTCAAAAAACCGGCTTCCAAAGAACCTAATCTGAATCTGCAATTTATTTCAGAAAGCCTTTTAATCAAAGAAACAAGACTCGAACCGTTATCCTTCCCGTAAGCCGAAAGATTAATTGCCGTCAAAACGATTTCCTTGGATACTTTACTTAATCTTAAACACTCATTCACTATGCTGTCTTCATTTCTCGAACGGGAACGGCCTCTTAAATAAGGAATAATGCAATATGAACAAAAATTATCGCAACCGTCCTGTATTTTAACGAAACTTCTTTCTCTGAAACAAAGAGGTCCGTCGCAGTCTTCGAAAATCAACGGAAGTTCTTTTCGGGAAAATTTGTTTCCGTTATCGACTATATTTATAATTCTGTTATTTGAAAAGCCGTTATCCTTTGCGTTAAAAATTTTATCGAAACTTGTTTCTTTTGAACAAAGTTTATTATCTGCAATTTTTTGTTTATCGGTAATTTTTTCATTATTTAAATACGGAAAAATTTCAAGCGAATACTTTTGAGCGCAGCCTGAAACTGCTTTGACATTTTCATCATTAATAAAAGGTTCGGGATTTTTTTGAGAAGCGCAACCTGTAATTACAATAATTGCAAAAGGATTGATTTTTTTTATTCTGGATAACATCTGACGGGATTTTCTTTCGGCTTCCTTAGTTACCGCACATGTATTGACTATATAATAATCAGCGTCAACAAGCCCTTCGCAAACAGTATATCCTCTATCCGAAAGTATTTTAGCCATACAGTCGCTTTCATACTGATTAACCTTACAGCCAAGCGAACAAACACTGACTTTCATTTTATCCTCCGCAATTAGCCAATTTGATATTGCCGAAATTAATAACTTATATTTAATTAACAGTATTCATTTATTATTTAAAATTTCCTGATAGCGGTAATCGATTAAAGCCGTAGCGGTAATAAACGCAGTATCTACCCTTAATATTCTTTTCCCCAAAGTAACCGACTTTGCGCCCGAAGTTTTGATTTTCTCTTCTTCTCTTGCCGAAAATCCTCCTTCCGAACCTATTATAACGGCTATTTTAGCATTTCCTTTTAAATCTATTTCGTTGATTCTTTTGTTTTTTTCACGCTCGTTTGCATAGATTACGATATCGTAATCTTTAATTTTTTGAAGTAATTCATCAAAGCCTGCAAGAGGGTTAATTTTAGTAAGATATGCTCTTTGGCATTGTTTAGAGGCGTCTTTGGCAATTTTTTCAAATCTGTCGAAAGAATAATCCTTGTTTTCAGTATAATCGCTGTTAAAAAAATTTATCTCGTTATAACCTAATTCGACAGCTTTCTGAACTATAAATTCAGCGATGTTTTTTTTAGGACAAGCCTGAAACAAATGAAGACAATAGGGATTTTCTCTTTCGTTTTTCACTTTATCGGTTATCCGAACGGTAAATCCGTCTTTTTGGAAATTTTCGATTTCCCCGTAAAAATCATATCCGCTGCCGTCGCACAATATTATTTTGAATCCGGTTTTTAATCTT
Organism: uncultured Clostridia bacterium; assembly: GCA_944342015.1. Taxonomy (GTDB): domain Bacteria; phylum Bacillota; class Clostridia; order Christensenellales; family CALVMC01; genus CALVMC01. Next base: position 44,663 of record CALVMC010000001.1, on the reverse strand, counting down.
AAAACTTTATATGCGTGATAAAATTCCGCTCCTGTAACGAAAGCTTTATCTTTAACAATTTTTTCATCGGTAAAAAATCTTTTAATTTCCATAATCTATTGTTTTTCGAATAAAAAGGCATTCCATTCGCCATATTTTTTATTCGATACGAACTTTATATTTTCAGAAAAAGCCCTTTTTATTTCTTCGGCACGCTCGTCTATTATTCCCGAAAGCAATAAATTGCCTTTTTCGTTAACGGCGTTGCAAAGTAAATTTTTGATTGAAAGTAATATATTTGCCGTTATATTTGCTATAACTATATCGGCATTATCTTCTTTTTCTATGCTTCTCAATTCTATACTAGCGTTTTCTATATTATTTAAATTTAAATTATTTGAAGCCGATTTTACGGCATTCTCATCGGTATCGAGCAGCAATGCACTGTCACCGCCCTTTTTCAAAGCTGCAATCGCAAGTATTCCGCTACCTGTTCCTACATCGAGAATTTTCTTTCCTTTAAGGTCAAGTTCCGATAAATAATTTAAGCACAACCTTGTGGTTTCGTGCTGACCTGTTCCGAATGCCGTGTTTGGATTTATTCTGATTTCCGTTTGATTACCGTTAAAATTTTCCCATTCGGGAACAATGGTAAAAATTCCTTCCGATATAGGTTTATAAAATTTTTTCCACTCTTTATCCCAAGGCTCTTCTTTCCTTTTTTCTATTGAAAAAACAAGTTCGTTATTTAATCCTAAAAATTCAAGCAATTGGTTACAGGCTTTTTTTATACTTATTTGAGTATTTTTATCGAGTTTGTCGAAATAACCTTTTATCTCGTAATTATCGTTAGTAGAAGCTACCGCTTTACCGGTATCTGCCCAATCGTATTTTCCGTCAATCTCGCACCAGCCTTTTACTTCGGTTCCCGCCGCACCGTTTTCAAATAATATATCGGATATTCCTTCTTCGAGTATTTTAGGACATATAACTTTAAATTCGTAATAATAAGCCATAATTTTAAAAGCAAATAAATATTTTAAATTATTTTTTTGCGGGGACTTTCTTTAATCTTGCAAATCTCGGTAATCCGTTTTCCAAAGGCGCTTTGATATCCCCTTGAATTAAAGGTAAAGCGTATTTTATAAAATCATCGGTTAAATTGGTTCCGTCGGCGCATATCCATTCGGCGGGAATTTTCTTTTCGGTATTGGCTGCAAATTCGAGCGGAAGGGCTCTGAAAACCGCTTTATATGAAGGAGAATTCAGATCTCTTTCGATAATTGTCATTTTATCCGTAAGTCCTTTTAAAGCGAATTTGACGGCATAAACGCCGCATTTAAAGGCTTCTTCGACATCGACTTTCGACGCTAAGTGAGCGCCGCACCTTTGTAAAAGGCTGAACTCAATAGACCTGACTTTTGCCTTGAACTCTTTTTTGACTTCCGATGCAAGCAGAAGTCCGACGCCCCCTAACTGTGCGTGACCGAAAGAATCGACTGTACCCCTTGTCAGCTCTTCGGAAACATAGTTGCCGTTTTTATTCTTTATCCCTTCGGAAACAACCGCAACGCATTTTCCTCTTTTTTCAGCCATTACCTTTCTTATGTCTTCGATAAATTTATCCCTTGAAAAAACGACTTCGGGAAGATATATCAAATCCGCACCGCAACCGGGTTCGTTAACATTACTTAAAGCGGCAGCGGCAGTAAGCCAACCTGCATTCCTTCCCATAACTTCAATTATCGTAATTGTCGGCTGGTCGTAAACAGTGGCGTCACGGTAAATTTCCATTACCGAAGTTGCCACATATTTTGCAGCACTTCCGTAACCCGGGCAGTGATCGGTTCCGTAAAGGTCGTTGTCTATTGTTTTAGGAACTCCTATAACCCTGCACTCGTAACCGCTTTTTGCCATAAATTTGGAAATTTTGTTACAGGTATCCATGGAGTCGTTACCTCCGTTGTAAAAGAAATACCTGATATTGTATTTTCTGAAAACTTCCAAAAGCCTTTCGTATTCGCTTGCGTCTTCCTCGATATCTTTCATTTTATATCTGACGGAACCTAAGGCAGAAGACGGTGTTGTTTTTAAAAGCATGATTTCTTTTATATCTTCTTTGGAAATATCGTAAAAATCCTCTTCTAAAATTCCCTTTATTCCGTGGGCTGCTCCGTAAACATCCGTTATGATGTCACGATTTTTCAACGCTTCGGTAAACACTCCCGCCGCACTGCTGTTAATTACCGAACTGGGTCCTCCCGATTGAGCAAACAAACACGCACCTTTTAATACCGCCATAAATTCCCCCTAAATAAATTAATTTTATATACTCAGAACCTGAGCTATTTTATACATATCTATATCGAACTTTTTCTTCATTTGTACGGCTTCCATAATTTCTTTTTCTATTACCTGATTATCTTTAATTCCTACTGCCATATTGGTTTTTCCTTCCAATAACAAAGTTACCGCTCTGTAACCTAAACGGGCTGCAAGGATACGGTCAAACATAGTGGGAGTGCCGCCACGCTGAATGTGTCCCAAAGTAGTAATTTTCACTCCCACATTGAGATTTTTGATAATTAAGTCCCTTAATTCTCTTGCGTCTCCCGCACCTTCCGCAAAAACAATGATATCGGAAGTTTTACCTTTGTTATAACAGTCCGTTAATTCTTTTATGATTTTATCCGTGCTGATTTTCATTTCGGGCGTAACTATTATTTCGGCTCCGCCTGCAAGACCTGCGTATAATGCAATATCTCCGCACCGTCTTCCCATAACTTCAACTATACTCATTCTGTCGTGAGAAGTCATAGTATCTCTTAAATTGTTTATCGCCGACAATACGGTGTTAACCGCCGTATCGAATCCTATCGTAAAATCGGTATAAGCCATATCGTTGTCTATGGTCCCCGGAAGACACGCAGAAGGTACTCCGTATTCTTTATAAAGGTCGTTGCAACCTCTCATACTGCCGTCTCCGCCGATAACCACAAGACCGTCGATCTTGAAATTTTTTATATTCTGATATGCTCGTTCTCTTCCCTCTTTCGTGGTAAATTCCTTACTGCGAGCGGTTTTTAAAATTGTACCGCCCCTTTGTATTATGTCGGAAACGCTTCTTTTTGACATTTCGAACATATTCCCGAAAACAAGTCCGTTATATCCTCTTTCGACGCCTATAACTTCAAGGTTGTTGTATATTGCCGTTCTTACTACTGCCCTTATGCAAGCATTCATTCCCGGCGCATCTCCGCCGCTTGTCAGTACCGCTATTCTTTTCATTTTTATCCTCTTACTTTTTTTCGCTCCGTACTGTGCCGTACTGAGTCGTTATTTCCGCATTGCCTCTTATTTTCATAACAGAGGTATTATCGGTAAATTGCACTATCAATACTTCGCCGCTGTCAAGCATCTCGGTATGCAGCGGTTTGGTTTCGTTTCCTCTTGTAAAGCCTATAACTTGGACATTAGAAGACAAAGCTTTGATTACAATATATTCCGTTTTCTCCATAATTATATCCTCAAAAAGATTATATCAAAATTTTATACATATTTCTACTGTTTATAATATATATTTAACATTTAAATAAAAATTAAATCAAAAAATCGACAGATTTAAAGTTATTTAACAATAATTATAAAACGGATTATCACCTTCTTAAACGGAAACTTCTCAACTCAGTTAAGTTCACATAATCTTACATACATATTATTATACTCGGTCAAAACATAATTCCCGTTTAGAGTAAGCTGACTGTAAAAACTTTGACCGGTATCCGACAAATCTTTTACAGATGCTTGAATAGGGTTAAATTCCGCACCCGAATAAAAATTTTCCGAAACATAGTTCAATTTGTAAGCATAACTCCAATCGCAAACAAATTCATTAAAATACTGAGCAAACAAAATACCTTCGACGCTTCCGTAAAGAAGATTGTAACTTACCATCAAATAATTAATGTCTTCCGAATAATTAACCGCTCTTCCTATAAATCCCGAAGCATATAATGCGTTTGTAAAACTTATATGAGCATTACTGACGCAATACATGATATCGTATCTTTCGGTAAGCGGACTTAAATAATCGATTTCCCCTATTGTTCCGCCGATACTGTTTGCAACTTCTACATTCAAAGTACCGCTTACAACTACATTTTTAATGTTTATTTTATTTTTAACAAGTCCGCATAAAATTCCCGCTTTAACATTTACGCCGCCTTCTATATCGATCAACGCATCCGTGACGGAAATATTTTCCAAATCTCCTCCTGCGTAACATCCGAAAAGTCCGACATAATTACCGGTAAAAACTGTAACGGTTAAATTTTTTATCGTATAGTAATAACCTATACTGTCTGTTCCCGCAATCAGTTTTCCGGTAAAAGGCCGGTTTTCATCTCCGACAGGCACCCACTCATAGCCTTCAAGGTCAATATCGTTATTAATAAAATACACTGCGCTTTTATCTATACTCATATAATTCAGTTCCTGCGGAGTTTTTACTATATACGGGTCGCTGTCGGTACCGCTTCCTGCCGGTTTTTCAGGTTCGATATATTGAGTTTTTTCTATCGTAATTTGAATTGTATTACTTACGGACGAAGCGTATTCAAAGTCTTTATCTATTGCTTTTATCTGTACCGTATATACTCCGTCATTCAATTCCGATTCCGGATTGAAATTTGTTTCATAGGTAACAAAAGTTTTCATACCGCTTCCGTTATTGAAAACCGTAATTTCATATTCATCGGCGTGCAGTACCGAGTTCCACACTAAGATATTTCCGTCGCAAGTAAGATTGATTTCTTGCAATCGTTCTCTCGTAAAAGTTTTTTGACTGTCTTCTCCCGGCAAATAATAATATGCTTTCGGGACAGCCGATACCGAAACGGTATAATTATATGTTTCTTCCGTTGCGACACAAAGAATGTCCTGATTTAACGATACGGAAAAAAAGTCAATTAGCGAAGTTGTCTGCCATATATCCCCGCTTACATTATTTTTGAAAGTTAAAAGGTAATACGAAACATTGCTCCCTAAACTTTCGAATTCAATTTCCATAATTTTCAGTTCGGTATTTACGGTTATAAAAAGCTCCGACATATCGTCGAGTTTTACCGTTTTAACATAATCGTATTCAACGATATCAGAGTCTTTGTATCCTGATCGGTATAACTGTACTTTGACGCTGTTTTCCCCGTCGGCAGAGTTTAAAGGTATTCGGGTAAGACTTTCCTGTGTAACTATATTCAATGTTTCGCAAGAAGTAATAACTAAAATATTTTCACCTGAATTATGGCTGACTACAAGCTCGTCGGTATCGCTATCGTAAGATATCTGCGGAGTTTGTAATTTAGGCAATTTTATGTAATTTTGCTCTATACTTTCAAAAAACACCCCTGAAACGCCCTGAGAAGCTATTTTTAGGCAATAACTGCCGGGATTAAATATTTCGGTTTCTATATTGACTTCATTTTCGCAGCTCAAAATATACTCGCCGTCACAATAAATTTCTATTACGGAAAATAAAATATTTTCGTCGTTTTCCACCGTAAGTTTTCCGTTTTCAAAAACATATTCTGTCTTTAAATATTGAAAGGTATCGGAATATTTTTCTATAATATAAAAGTCGTTTTCAAATTTACAATCGAAATAAAAAACAGAATTAACGCCGTAAGTAATTTCCTGTCCGCTATATTCTTCCCCGTTCAAAGTAAATTTCCCGATGTAAATTTCCGAAGTTTCCAAAAATCCTTCGTTTATCGTAAAAGTGAATTCTGCCGTTTTTATTTTAACATTTATTGCAGGAGACTTTTCGGTTTTAATACCGCCTATACTTGCAGTTACGGTAAAGGAATATTCGCCGTCATTCAAATCTTTCAAATCGAGTTTATTTATGTTTGAACCTTCTTCGGGAAAAATTTTTATCTTGAAATTTTCTCCGCTTTCCACTAAATAGTAATCTGCGTTTTCTATATTATTCCAGCACAAAAACTGTCCTGAAAACTCAGGATCTACCACTTCCGGCTCTTTGTCTTCTCCGAAAGATTCGCCTCCGTTTTCATTTGAACCGGTAATACTGTCGAGCATTTCTTTGGTAACATTAAAGGTAAAATAATTGAAATAATATTCTTGACCGTCAAAAACTTTTAAAGTGATATCGTATGTGCCTTCGGTAATATTTCCGAAAATACCGCTCAAAAGATTGACTTTATTTTGTACCGTCTTTGTTATTCCGTTAAACTTGATATCGAAATTATCGACATCCACCCCGTCTAAAAAGACAGAAAGTATCCCCGTTTCATCGACATGTGAAGTAAGAATTTTTTTATCGGTATTAGTGTTGCAAGCAGAAAAAATTAAAATAAAAATTATAACTAATACAATTAAATATAATTTTTTCATTTTGTTATCCTTTGATATTTTGTCTTTAGTGATTTTAATTTTAAAAAGTTAATTGAAAAAAAATTGAAATTATTTGGAAATTATTTTAACTCATCTTTTTTTAATATATCACCCTCCTTTAATAGTGCTGAAAGTTTAGTTTCGTCTTTTTCTTTAATTGCGCCGCCGAGTTCTTTTAGCTTTAAAATAATTTTATCGATTTGCGCTGAAAGATTTTCAGAATTCAATATCATAAGTTCGCTCCACATATCGGCATTGATTACGGAAACCCTTGTCATATCCTGATAACTGCCTGCGCTGAAACCCTTTATTTCGAAATCTTTGCTTCTTATATATGCGTTCGAAACTGCGTGCGCAAGCTGGGAAGTATAGGCTATTATTTTGTCGTGTTCTTCGGCAGTCGTTTTGACTACGGTTTTGAATCCTATTTTCTGCGATAATTCCGTCAAAAGCAAATAATACTTTTTATCGCAGTTTTTATTCTCTATAAGTATCATACTTGCGCCTTTGAATAAATCGCAATCGGAATAACCGAAACCTGACATTTCTCTTCCCGCCATAGGATGACAACTCAAATAATTGACATTGCAATTTTTCAATATTTCGCTAATTTCGTCCGCTATGGAATTTTTTACTCCGCATATATCGGTAACCAAACAATCCTTTTTAAATTTGAAACAGTTTTCTTTAATATACTTTAAAGTCTGATGCGGTTTAAGACATACGAAAACCATATCGGCTTCTTCAAGCAGCCTGTCATTAAGTATTTTATCGGCGGATTTTGTATCTATAAGTTTATCGGAAGTTTCTTTATCGGTATCGTAAGCGTAAACCGTGTAATCGGTATATTTTTTAAACGCTTTACAGAGCGATCCGCCCATAAGTCCCGTGCCGATGACTGCAATTATCATATTTCCCTGTACCCTCCGAGATAGATAAGTTCTTTACAGTAGGAAGCCATGTCTTCGAGCATATCCTTGAATCTTCCGTCGGCAAACTTCGCTTCGATATCGAAGTAAAAATTATATTCGTAATCAGAACCTTTTATCGGTCTGGATTCAAGTTTTGTAATATTGTAACCGTATTCGGCAATTATACACATAAAATTAAAAAGACTGTTTTTTCTGTTTTCCAACTTGACGATAAGGCTTGCTTTATCGTCGTTTTCTGTATATAAATTTTCCTTTCCGACTGCTATAAATCTTGTGTAATTGTGCTGTGCATCCTGAATATTTTTATCCAATATTTCAAGACCGTAAATACCGCAAGCTTGCTCGGAAGAAATTGCGGCATATGATTTATCGTTTGTATTAAATACAAATTCCGCCGCCATTGCCGTATTTGCGTTTTCTACGGGAATAAACCCGTGCGTTTCAATATAATTTTTACATTGATTTAAAGCCTGCTGATGAGAGTAAACCTTTTTTATATCTTTAATAGTACTGCCTTTAATTCCCGCAAGACAGTGATTTACAGAAATTTTACTTGCAAGATTAATAAACAAACCGCTTCCGTAAATTAAATCGTATACTTCGTTTACGGAACCTGCCGTTGAATTTTCAATAGGCAGAACCCCGAAATCGCATTCGCCGCATTGAACGGAATTAATCACGCTTTTGAATGTCGGTTTAAAAATTATTTTAGGATTTTTGAACATTTTTTTTGCGGAAATAGTAGAATACGCTCCTTCCGTCCCCTGACAACAAATTTTTAAATCGCTTTTGAATTTTCCGTCGGATTTAACGATATTGAATAAATTTTTCTTAATAAAATTAACAGGATTAAGAATAGCGTGTTGTTTGAGTTTTGAATAACTCATAATCACTTCGTATAAAAATTTTATATCATTTTTATTTTCTTCGTTTAATCCTTTACATAGATTATCTATTACCTTTTTTTCTCTGTCGGAAGAAAGTATCGGCAGATTATTTTCTTTTTTATATTGCGCAACCTTTTTTACAAGCTCCAATCTTTTCAGATAAAGTTCTTTTATTTGATTGTCTACAATATCGATTTTTTCTCTGATATCTTTTAAATCCATTATAAACTCCGTATTGAGTCGTAAACTGCTAACGCAACAGCCGCTTCTATACAAACGGAACCCCTTAGCGCAACGCAAGGGTCATGGCGCCCTTTAATAAGAAGTTCACTCTCTTTCAAATTGACCATATCTACGCTTTTTTGCTTTTTGAAAATAGAAGGCGTAGGCTTAAAAGCCGTTCTTAAAATTAAGGGCATTCCGTCTGAAAGACCTCCCAATATACCGCCGTTATTGTTAGATGAGGTTTTGATTTTACCGTCCTTAATAATATATAGGTCGTTTGCCTCGCTTCCTTTCATATCGGCAATCGAAAAACCTGCTCCGAATTCGATACCTTTAACCGCAGGAACGGCAAAAATTATTGAGGAAATAACGCTTTCGAGATTCCCGAAAATGGGATTTCCTATTCCGACTTCGAGTCCCGTCACTGCGCACTCAACGATACCGCCTACGGAATCGCCTTCTTTTTGGACCTTTTCTATACATTCGAGCATATCGGCGCCCGCTTTGTCGTCAAGTACTTTTAAAGTTTTATCTTTTAAAATATCATAGTATTTTTCTGTCTCTGTACTTTCAAAAGGCTTATCTTTTATACCGCCCACGGAATAAATATGCGAAAAAACCTTTATTCCCTTTCGTTCGAGATACTGCATTGCAATACCACCCGCAAATACCAAAGGCGCAGTAAGCCGTGCTGAAAAATGACCGCCGCCCGATAAATCGTTATATCCCTTAAATTTGATATAAGCCGGATAATCGCTGTGTGACGGACGGGCAACCTTTTCAAGTTCTTCGTAATCTTTATCGTTGAAATTTTTATTATAAGTTAATGCTGAAAGCGGTGCGCCCGTGACTATTCCGTTTTTAACGCCCGACATTATTTGAAATTCATCGTCTTCCTTTCTTGGCGTTGTTAACTTTCCGCCCGGTTTTCTTCTGCTTAATAAAAGATTTAACTTTTCGAAATCTATTTTAAGACCCGGTTCCAACCCGTCGATAACCACGCCCACGCAATTTCCGTGCGATTCTCCGAAAATTGAAATTTTAACTATATTACCCCACATCGAGGACATTTACATTACCTCCAAGTCCGCTGTAATCGTCGAAAAAACCGCCGTAGCTTTTATTGACAGCCTCTGCGTCGGTTATAATAATTTCGTCGGCTGTAACTCCCGCTGTCGCTGCGCTCATAACTATTCTATGGTCGTTAAATCCGCAAACCACTCCGTTTTTTATATTGACATTTCCGTCTATTATCAATGTATCTTCTCCGGAAATTCTTGCAACCGCTCCCATTGTATTTATCATATTGCATGTTGCCGTAAGTCTGTCGCTCTCTTTCAGTTTAAGTCTTTTCAAGCCTGTTAAAGTACTTCTTCCTTTTACGCATGCAAGTGTCGCCGCAACGACGGGTGCGATATCGGGACATTGAGAAAAATCATATTTAATGGGAAGAAGATTGCTTTTTTGAGCCTTAACTCCGCAATCGGTAAATGATATTTCTCCGTTCATTTTTTTCAATATATCGACTATTCTTATATCCGCTTGCAAGGAATCCTTTTTTAATTTTGTAATTTCAATATCTCCGTTAAGAACTCCTGCGCACATGAAAAACGCTGCCTGGGAATAATCCCCCTCGTTTTCATAATTTTTTGATATATAATGCTGGTTTCCTCTAATGTAATAACCGTCCGCTTCTTTTTCTATAATTACAGAAAAGTGTTCAAGCATTTGAAGCGTCAAATCGATATACCTTTCCGATTCGGTTTTTCCTATAACCTTAATTTTACTGTCCCCTTTAAGCAAAGGCAATGCAAACAGAAGCCCCGATATATACTGGGAAGACTCGTCGCCTTTTAAAGTATAAATACCCGGTCTAAGTTTTCCGCAGATATTTACGGGCAGTCCCTTTTTTGTACTGAACTTAGCACCGTGTTTTTCCATTTCGTCGGCAAGCATTTTATAAGGTCTTTCCGATAGCCTGCCGCTGCCGTCTATTTTACATTCGATACCGAGCGCCGACATAACGGGCATTAAAAATCTTAAAGTAGAGCCGGATTCCATACAGAAAAGTTCGGCTTTTTCGTTGTATTTTTCGGGAGAGTAAACGGTAAGTTTATAATCGTTATAATTATACTTTACTCCTATTGAACACAAGCAACTTAAAGTAGCTCTCACATCGTTACTTAGTTCTATATTATCGATAATAGTTTTTTTGCCCCGTGCCAAAGCGGCGCATATCAAAGCTCTGTGAGCAAGAGATTTAGACGGCGGCGCTTTTACCACCCCTTTTAAAAATGCAGAACTGACTGAAACTCTCATGATTATATTTTAACCTAAATTATCTATATACACAATTATTTTAATAATATTTAAATATATAAACTATTAAGTTCGGTTTTAAATAACTTGTACTGTCCAAGTTTTTCCAACAGAACTACCGTTATGAAATTATCCCTTACCTTTTTGTCTCTTAACGCTATATCGACAAGTTCGTTGTGAGAAAAAGGACAAGCCGTCTGAAAACCGCAGCTTTCGGATATTCTCACAAGTTCTTCGGAAATACCCTTATTCATAAGACCTTTATTTTCAGCCCATTTTGAAATCAATATCATTCCTATAACGACGCACTGACCGTGGGGAACTTTAAATTTGAAAGCCTTTTCTACTGCGTGACCTAATGTGTGACCGAAATTTAAGGCTTGACGAATACCTGTATCTTTTTCGTCGTTTTCTACAAATTCTTTTTTAATCAGCAGACACTTTTCTATAATTTTTAAAATATCGGAATTCCCGTAACCTTTTTCGATATCGTTAAAAAGCGAACTGTTTTTTATCGCTCCGTATTTAATAACTTCACCCATTCCGCAAAGTATTTGTTTGCTGTCAAGGGTATCCAAAACCGCAGCGTCGATATAGACGCCTTTCGGCTGATAAATAGCTCCGACAAGATTTTTTCCTGTTTTTAAATCGACGCCTGTTTTTCCCCCGACAGAGGAATCCACTGCCGCAAGAAGAGTGGTAGGAACCTGAATATAATCTATTCCCCTTAAAAATGTGGCTGCCGAAAAGCCTGCGATATCACCCGCAACTCCACCGCCCAAAGCAATAATCAGACTGTTTCTGTCAAAGTAATTTTTACTTAAAAAATCATAGATATTGTTTACCGTTTTAAGCGTTTTTTGCCTTTCTCCGTGTTTAAAATCAAATACAGCGACTTTTTTGGCAAATTTTAATTGTGCAAGCAGATTTTCCGCATATAATTTTTTCACTGTATCATCGGTAATTACTGCTATATTTTTATAGTTGTTTACAGAGCGGACGAAATCGCTTAATCCATTGAAAATGTCGTCTTTGTTATTTTTTTCTATTAAAATTTTATACGGCGAACTTGCCTTTATATCTATCATCATAAGGCATTTTTAAAGGATAACATACACTCTCTTACCTTGAATATTTTACCTGCTAATTTTTCAAAAGACGGAATATCCAAGGACTGTGCGCCGTCGCATAAAGCGCAAGAAGGGTTATTATGAACTTCTATAATAAGTCCGTCTGCGCCTGCCGCAACTGCTGCAAGGGCAAGAGGTTCGACAAGAGAAGATATACCGCTTGCGTGCGAAGGGTCGACTATTATCGGCAAATGAGTTTTTTCTTTAAGAACGGGAATCGCTGAAATATCCAAAGTGTTCCTTGTTGCCTGCTCGAAGGTTCTTATTCCTCTTTCGCAAAGAATTACATTGTCGTTACCGCCCGCCATAATGTACTCTGCACTCATTAAAAGTTCTTCTATTGTATTTGCAAGCCCTCTTTTGAGAAGTATGGGTTTATTGCATTTTCCGAGTTCTTTAAGCATTGAAAAGTTCTGCATGTTTCTTGCGCCGACTTGAATTACATCAACATCGTTAAAACAATCCAAATCGCTCAAACTCATAAGTTCGGTTACAATCGGCATACCGGTAATTTTTTTTGCTTCTTTAAGATATTCTATTCCCTCGGCTTTAAGTCCCTGAAAAGCATAAGGCGATGTACGGGGTTTAAATGCGCCGCCTCTCATAAGATTGGCGCCTGCTTTTTTAACGGCTTTTGCGATACTGCAAATTTGCTCTTTGCTTTCTACTGAACAAGGTCCTGCGATAATCTGAAAATTTCCGCCGCCTATTTTATAGCCGCCCACATTGATAACCGTATCTTTCATGTGCATTTTTCTGTTAGCTTTTTTATACGGTTCCTGAATTCTTTTTACATCTTCAACTGCCGAAAAAGATTTAATGGCATCTATATCGAGTGCGGTCGTGTCTCCGATAAGACCGAAAATTGTTTTCTGGACGCCTTCCTGCACCATAACTTTTATATTTTTTGCTTCAATCCATTTAAGTAAATCTTCGACGCCACGGTCGTGAATACTTCCTTTAACGATAATTACCATAACAGCCTCCGCTAAATTAATTTAATTCTTTTAAAATCTGAGCCATTGCCTCTACGGCAAGTAAATATGAAAAGTGTTTAAAGCCTGCTATTGTGCCTGCGCAAACATCGGAAAGAACAGACTTTCTTCTGAATTCTTCTCTTGAATATATATTTGACATATGAACTTCTATAAAAGGAATACCTGCACACTCTATTGCGTCACGGATAGCTATGCTGTAATGTGTTAAAGCGCCTGCGTTTATAATAACGCCCGAATATTTTTCCCGTGCCTTTTGAATTTTATCGATAATTTCGCCTTCGCCGTTACTTTGAAAAAATTCGGCATTAAGACCTTCTTCTTTGCTCTTTTCTTCGATAAAAGCGTTTATTTTATCGAGAGTATACCCTCCGTAAAATTCTTTTTTTCTCATACCCGTTAAATTGATATTGGGTCCGTTAATAATTAAAATACTTTTCATTTTACACCTCGCCGTTTATTAAAAACGGCCTTCCCTATTGACGAGAAGACCGTTAAATATACTTTTCTTCAATTAGGGCGCAACTAAAAATTACTCGTTTTTAAAGTAAAAAGAGTTATTAAAGTAAAAGTATGCGCCAAAATTTTTAACCGATAAATTCATAATTCACCTTTATTACAGTATAGTACCTTTAAATTACATTGTCAACGGTTTTGAAGTTTTTTTTGCGGCTTCCAAATAAATTTTATTTGCAAGTGCGTTAAAATCCACAGTTGAAAAGTCGCAATCTTCCAAAATCATATCGGCGGTATTTTTGTAAATTTCCAAACGGCTCTCGTAAAGCTGCCAAAGTTCCATAGATGTTTTATTCACCGCAAGCGGCCTTGACTGGCTTTTGTGAATTCTTTGAAAACATTTATCGAAAGGAGTATTTAAAAACACGCAGAATGTATCTTTTGCTACGATTTTAGCGCAGTTCTCGTTATGTAAAGTTCCGCCGCCAAGCGCAAGAACAAAATCGTCAAAAGTTAAAGTTTCTATAAGAAGTTTTTTTTCTTTTGTGCGAAAATACTTCTCGCCGTTTATGTTGATAATATTTCTTACAGACATTTTGCAGTCTTTTTCAATTATTCTGTCCAAATCGAGAAAATTTAAATTTAATCTTGCGGCAAGTCTTTCCGAAAAATAACTTTTACCCGACCCCATAAAACCGGTGATTGTAATTTTCATTAAAATTTCTCCTCTAAAAATTCGTTTGCCTTTCGTGTTAGCGATTCTATATGTTCATCGTTGAATTCACTTCCAAGCCAAATGCTTTGAGACATCGCCGCCTGACTTACAAGCATTACAAGCCCTGTCGAAGCTTTTATTCCGTTATCGCTCGCTAACTTTACCAACGCCGTTGTTTTGGGATTATAAACCAAGTCGTAGACATATTCAGAGTTCAAAACTACATCTTCGCTTACGGGAATACCGTTCGTATCGGGATAGGTTCCCACGGGTGTGCAATTTACTATCAAATCGTATTTTCCTTTAACTTCGTTTATATCCTTTATTAAGCACTCTTTTAAATTAAAATTTTTCAATCTGTTTGCGATATCCCGTGCTTTGTTTACCGAAGTACTTCTGACCGCAAAGGTAATATCGGTTTCAGAAAGAGCCAACTCTGCCGCAACCACGCCGGCTGCACCGCCCGCCCCTAATATCAAAGCGTTTTCGATATTTCGATTACAGATTTTTGAAAGACCTTTAACAAAGCCGTATCCGTCGGTATTGTAACCTTTTAATATTCCGTTTTCTCTTTTTACGGTATTCACCGCACCGTATAAGGCTACTTTATCGTCTGTTTCATCGAGATATTTCAAAATTGTATTTTTATAAGGTATGGTAACATTAAATCCTTTAAGAGTATAAATTTCGCTGTTTTTTTCGAGTTCCTGTTCGTTTATATCGTAAACATCATAACTGTAATTCAAACCTGATATAGAAAAAAGTTCCTTATGAATAAAAGGCGAAATGGTGTGCTTTAAATTTTTACCTATAAGCCCGTAATCCTTCATTATGATAACCTGTTTTTAAAATCTTCGTAACCGAATTTTTTAACTGTAATAAGTTTCCCGTTTTTATCGATCACATCGATATCGGGAAGATTGAAACCGTTAAAGGTATTGTTTTTTACCATAGTGTAATGCGCCATATCGCAAAAAATAATCTTATCGCCCGCATCGAGTTTTTTATCGAAGCGGTACCTTCCTACAACATCGCCTGCAAGACAGGTAGGTCCTGCCAATATATATTCGAACTTTCCCTTATCGGAAGAGTTTAAAACCTTTGGCGTGTACGGCATTTCGAGAACATCGGGCATATGGCAAGCGGCGGATGCGTCTATTATTGCAATATCGCAGCTGTTTTTGACAACCGATAAAACCTGAGCTACTAAATAGCCCGTGTTAAGAGCTACCGCCTCTCCCGGTTCGAGATAAACTTTAAGCGGATATCTTTTTTTAAAATCCTTTATAATTTTGATAAGTTCTTCTCTGTCGTAATCCTCTCTTGTTATATGATGACCGCCGCCGAAATTAATCCATTTAAGATTTTTGAAGAATTTGGAAAACTTCTGTTCAACTACTTTTAAAGTACGCTTTAAAACATCGCTGTTCTGTTCGCACATAGTGTGAAAATGCAGTCCGGAAACTCCGCTCGGAATTTCTTTTAAATCTTTTATTTTTATTCCGAGCCTTGAATTTTTCGAACAAGGATTATAAATTTCCGTTTCGATTTCCGAATATTCGGGATTTATTCTAAGCCCTACTTCTATATCTTTACCGCTCTTTAATATTAAAGGGAAAAACTTTTCATAATCGCTTAGAGAATTAAATACAATATGGTCTGCATATTTAAGAATTTCGTTAAATTCGCTTTCTTTATACGCGGGGGAAAAAATATGACATTCTCTGCCCTTCATATACTCAAAACCGAGTCTTGCTTCAAAAAGAGAACTTGCGCAGCTTCCTTTAAGATACTTGGCTATCAAAGGATAAAAATAAAACATGGAAAATCCTTTCTGCGCAAGTAAAATTTCTGCTCCGCTGTTATTTTGAACATAGTCGAGAATTTCGAGATTTTTTATAAGTAAATTTTCATCGACAATGTAGCAAGGAGTTTCAACTTCGGAAAGTAACTTTAAATCCATTAATCTACAAGCTCCGGCTTAAAGCTCTCTTTGAAAGGAAGTCCGAACTTATTGAGATTTTCCATAAACGGATCGGGATCGAACTCTTCTATATTATGGACGCCGGGCTTGTTCCATATTTTTGTCGCAAGCATCATAGCGCCTATCATGGCAGGCACTCCCGTCGTATACGATATTGCCTGCGAACCTACTTCCTTGTAACATTCCTGATGGTCGCAAACATTATAAACATAATAATTCAGATTCTTACCGTCTTTTTTACCCGTAAAAATACAACCTATATTTGTTTTTCCTTTTGTTCTGGGACCTAAACTTGCAGGGTCCGGAAGAACGGCTTTTAAAAACTGCAAAGGAACGATTTTCTTTCCTTCGAAGTCGATAGGTTCAATCGAAGTCATACCTACATTTTCAAGAACCTTTAAATGAGTAAGATATCTTTCCGAAAAGGTCATAAAAAATCTTATTCTTTTTATTCCCTTGATATTTTTTGCAAGGGATTCGATTTCTTCATGGTGCAGAAGATACATATCTTTTTTGCCGATTTCCGGAAAATCATAAACTCTTTTGATTTCCATAGGTTCGGTTTCTATAAACTTACCGTTTTCAAAGTAACTGCCCTTTGCGGTAACTTCCCTTATATTTATTTCGGGATTGAAGTTTGTGGCAAAAGGATAACCGTGGTCGCCTGCGTTAGCGTCAAGGATATCGAGATAATTGATTTCGTCAAAATAATGTTTCATCGCATAAGCTGAAAAAACTCCCGTGACTCCCGGGTCGAAACCGCTTCCGAGAAGCGCCGTTATTCCCGCTTTTTCAAATCTGTCGTTGAATTCCCATTGCCATTTGTATTCGAATTTTGCAGTATCCTTAGGTTCGTAATTTGCCGTATCGACATAATTCTTTCCCGTTTTAAGACAGGCTTCCATAATCGTCAAATCCTGATACGGAAGGGCAAGATTCAAAACCACATCGGGATTGAATTTTTCGATAATAGCTACCACTTCTTTGGTATTGTCTGCGTCAAGCTGAGCGGTTGTAATTTTAGTTGAAGTACCTTTTTTTTCAATACTCGCTTTGATAGCGTCGCACTTTGAAAGAGTTCTCGAAGCAATACAAAGTTCGTTAAACACTTCGCTGTTCTGGCAACATTTGTGTGCGGCAACGGAAGCTACTCCGCCTGCTCCTATCAATAAAATTTTACTCATCGTCTTTACCTCCCAAACTCAACAATAATTCTCTTATAATTTTACAAGCCGTCTGAGTAGAACAGCCTGACATATCGTAAACAGGACAAAGTTCCGTAACATCGAGTCCTACGATATTAAGTTTTGAAATTTTATAAATTGCTTTAAGCAAGTCGTTGAATCTTACTCCCCCTGCCTCGGGAGTTCCCGTACCGGGGAAACACGAAGGATCTAAAATATCCAGATCGAGAGTAAAATAAACCGGCTTGTCTTTGAGGGCTTCAACCACTTCGTCCAAACCAGTGAAATCGAACTTTGTAAGTATAGTGGAATTTTTTGCGAATTCAAACTCTTCCTTTTCCCCGCTTCTTATTCCGAACTGATAAATTTTCCCTTCGCCTAAAATATCGAAACATCTGCGCATAACTCCTGCGTGGGTAAGTCCGACTCCCAAGTAGTTGTCTCTGAGATCGGCGTGAGCGTCAAACTGGATAACCCTTAAATCTTCGTAAACTTCGGAGGCCGCAAGGACGCTTCCTAAGGTTACGAGATGTTCTCCCCCTATCATAAAAGGAATTTTCCCGTCTCTGTAAATTCCGAGAGCATAACCTTTTATTTCGTCGAGAGTCATATCGGTATCTCCGATAGGAAGTTCCAAATCGCCGTCGTCGCAGACTGAAATCTCTCCGATATCCTTATCGATATACGGACTGTATGTTTCCATTCCGAAGCTGTCGTTTCGTACCGCCGAACTTGCAAAACGCGCGCCCGGTCTGAAAGAAGTGGTACTGTCAAAAGGTGCGCCGAAAAGAATTATATCGGCATCGTCGTATGCTTTGTCGCAACCTAAAAAAACTTTCGGTAATTTATTAGCCATTTAAAAGCTCCTTTACATAGTTAGGAAGTTTAAAAGCTCCCTCGTGAAGTTCGGTATTATAGTAACCTGTTTTAATTTTCAATTTATTCCATTTTTCCTTATTAAGGTCGTAGGGCGAATATTTTTTCGAAGCGAATCCGAAAAGCCAATGTCCCGAAGGATAGGTCGGAATATGAGCCTGATAAACCTTATGCAAAGGGAACACTGCTTTTATATTTTTGTGAGCTCTTTGCATGGCTTTGGCGTCCTGCGGATAATAAGGGCTTTCGTGTTGGTTGACTAGAATTCCGTCTTCTTTGAGAGCCTTGAAACAGCTTCCGTAAAACTCTCTTGTAAAAAGCCCTTCCCCGGGTCCGAAAGGATCGGTCGAATCGACGATAATCAAATCGTATAAATCGGTTTTGTTCCTTACGAATTTCAAACCGTCCTCATAATAAATTTTAACCCTTTTATCGTTAAGTTTGCAAGCGGTTTGATTAAAATGTTTTTTGCATACTTCGACGACTTTTTTATCTATTTCCACCAAATCTATTGATTTTACGCATTTATATTTGCAAAGTTCCCTTACGGTGCCGCCGTCGCCTGCTCCTATAACAAGAATATTCTGTGCGTTCGGGTGAACCGCCATAGGGACATGAGTTATCATTTCGTGATAAATAAACTCGTCTTTTTCGGTAATCATAAGAAAGCCGTCAAGGGTAAGTATTCTTCCGAAATCGAAGGAATCGAAAATATCTATTCTTTGAAAATCGCTTTGAACGCTTACAATCTGCTTATCTATTTTTATAGAAAATTTGACATTAGGCGTATGGTTTTCACTATACCAAAGTTCCATTTGAGTTACTCCTTTAAAACTTTTATATAATCGGCCTTTATATCTTCGGTTCCGAGAAGCTGACAGCCTTTGTCTTTTGCGTAACTTATATATTCAAGTATTTTGTCTGTAATTTCCTCTCCCGGCGCAAGAATAGGTATACCCGGCGGATAACACATAACGAATTCCGAACATATTTTTCCTGCACATTCTTCCCTTTTCAAAGAGATTTTATCCGAATAGAAGGCTTGCTGCGGAGGTAAAACCACTTTCGGAACGATATATTCGCTTTCGAACATTCCGCTTTTGTCCTTTGAATAAAGTCTTTTGATTTCGAAAAGAGCAGATATAAGTCTTTCTATTTCAAGAGCTCTGTCCCCTGCGGAAATTATGGCAAGAATGTTAGCAATATCGCCGAACTCTATCTGTATATTGTAATCGTCACGAAGAATATCGTAAACTTCTCTTCCTGCAAGACCTATATCTCTTGTATATACCGATAATTTTGTTTTATCGAAATCGAAGACATATTTATTGTCTATAAGTTCGTCAGCAAAAGCATAGTAGCCGCCGAGACCGTTAATCTCCTCTCTTGCGTAATTTACGAACTCCAAGGTTTTTTTAAATATTTCCTTTCCGTTTTGTTGAAGATTTTTTCTTGCAAGGTCAAGAGAAAGCATTAAAAGATAACTTGCGCTTGTTGTCTGAGTAAGGTTAATAATCTGTCTTAAATAATCTGCGTTTACATTTTCACGAGCAAGAAGAACGGAACTCTGAGTCAAAGAGCCGCCCGTTTTATGCATACTGACCGCCGACAAGTCCGCTCCTGCCGCCATAGCCGAAAGGGGCAAATTATCTCCGAAATAAAAATGTGCGCCGTGCGCCTCGTCTGCAAGAAGAAGCATATTGTGTTTTTTGGTAATTTCGGAAATTCTTTTAATATCGGAACAGATTCCGTAATAAGTGGGATTATTGATAAGAACGGCTTTGGCGTCCGGATGCTGCTTGATTTTCCGTTCTACTTCTTCGGCGCTGACTCCCAAGGCAATACCGAGTTTTTCGTTTATCCCCGTATCGAGATAAACGGGAATACCGCCGCCTACAACAAGAGCATTGATAACGCTTCTGTGGACATTTCTCGGAAGAATGATTTTCTCTTTCGGTTTAACCGCATACATAATCATAGCCTGAACGGCTGCGGTAGTTCCGTTAACTATAAAAAAAGCCTCTTTGGCGCCGAAAGCTTCGGCGGCAAGAGCCTGAGCTTCTTTAATTACTCCTTCGGGATTGCAAAGATTGTCGAGAGGCTTCATTGAATTGACATCGCATTTCATACAAGTCTCCCCTAAAAATTCGGTAAGTTCCCTGTTTCCCCGTCCGCCCTTATGCCCGGGGACATCGAAGGGAACGACTCTGTTAGACAAATGCTTTTTAAGCGCATCGAATAGCGGCGCTCTGAAAAAGTCCCGTTCTTTCATTTTTTATATATATTTACCCCGCTGAAAATTTCTATCATTTCCTTTCTTAAACAGTCGGTAATTTCAAGTCTTTTTTTCGGCGGCAGTTCGTAAACATCGGTATTAAAAAGGTAATTTTGAAGCTCTATATCCTTAATGAGCATTTTTGTATGGAAGATATTTGACTGATAGACATTGACATCTATTGCGTCATATTTTTTAAGAGTCTTTTCGTCTATATAATCCTGAATGGAAGTTATATCGTGGTCGATATAATATTTAACGCCCTTATCGTCTCTTGTAAAGCCTCGGACTCTGTAATCGATAGTCATAATATCGGAATCGAAGTTTGCGATAAGATAATTGAGAGCGGTAAGCGGAGAAATTTCGCCGCAAGTAGAAACATCTATATCGACTCTGAAAGTTGAAATTGCGTTATCGGGATGGCTTTCGGGAAAGGTGTGAACGGTAACATGACTCTTGTCGAGATGGGCGCAAACGGAATTGCGAGGCATTTCGAAATATTTACCTTTATTGCATGAAATATCTATTTCGTCGGGAGTAAGGTTATCTTCTGCTATAAGAATATTTACGGAAGCACCTTGCGGGTCATAATCCTGCTTGGAAATGTTTAAAATGGCAGCGCCTATCAAATGCGTGACATCGCATAGAATTTTAGTTAAACGCTCGGAATCGTATTGCTCGTCGATATATGCAATATAATCCTGTTGTTCTCTTTTACTTTTTGCGTAGCAAACATCATAAATACTGAAACTTAAAGTTTTAGTTAGGTTATTGAAACCGTATAATTTTAATTTGTTTTCCAACCGCCCGATTTCCTTAGTTTATTAGCTCCATAAAAGCCAATTATATGATATAAGAAAACGATAAGAATGTAAATTATTTTAATACATTTTTTATTATATTAATTAAATATTTTAAATATAAAGTTTATTGTTTTTTATAAACTTTTAGGCCTATACTGTTAAGAAGAGGTATCATACCGTAAATGGGGTCTTTATCTTTCTGTTTCAAAACATCGTCGAGTTCAATCCAATGGACGATATAAGGAGAAGTTTTCTTTTCGAGATTTTTTTCTTTTCCGTATTTCCAGTCGTTTGCGACCTTTTCGTTTACCCATCTTTCGTGTTCCATACGGGCAAGTTTTTCAACTTCCTCTTCCGTGAAATATTTTATTTCGTTAAAAGGAAGTTCTTTGTCGGAATAAAAATACCCCAAGGTTTCAAGTTTATAGGCATAGGTTTTAGCCTGCGCAATGTTGTCGAGTTTATATTGAAGGTCTAAATTTTCCCAGCTTTCCATTCTTGGAAGCAAAGTGACATTTTTGTCCTTTTGGTTTTTAATATAATTCTCGTGTATTTTTTTCGCTATATTTTGAAGATTTATAAACAGCTGAGAAGATTCGCTTAATTTAACTCTTTTTGCCGTTTTCTGAATATCGCAAGAGATGTCGATATTATCAAATAAACTTTTGATATTTATTGTAGAACAAATTTTGCCGCTCTTTTTTCCGGCATATTCATCGTCGTATTCCGATGCGAAATGATATACGAAATTAAGATTGTCGTCATTTAAATCTATATCGTAATCCATAGGAGCAACGGCGTTTTTGCTTTTTTTCCCGTAAGGAATTCTGTTCCAGTCTTGAAGTTCGTCACAAAGAATAAGCAAATATCCCATAGGATGAAGTTCAGCGTTAAGAACGGGAAAGTTAAGGCTTTTTATAAGATTATGCGGATAATAGTTATGAAGAAGCACCGCAGCGGCAGAATCCACAATAAGATTGAAAAAGAAAGAAGGATTGAGATTTGCCTTCTGAATTATGAAATAATACCATTTAAGAATGGTAAGCGCGCTGAAATAACCGTGGTCGGTAAAGCCGGATTTTTGCATTCTTTCGATATTTTGTTTAAGCCTCTCGTTAATCATAGAAAGGTCGATACCTAAATTTTTATGAAAATTTTCGGCAATTAAATTCAAAGGATTTAAAAGCTCTTCGGGAGCAAA
This sequence comes from uncultured Clostridia bacterium, assembly GCA_944342015.1. GTDB lineage: Bacteria > Bacillota > Clostridia > Christensenellales > CALVMC01 > CALVMC01. The sequence goes on along the minus strand of CALVMC010000001.1, from coordinate 22,291 downwards.
CTCGGGATAATCGTTTTTGAAAGAAGCGGAAATTTTATCTACGGAAATAATTTCGGGCAGTTTTATAAATTCGTCGAAATCGTAAATTTCCACTTTTGCAAGAAATTTTTTTTCATTGTTCTCGTTAAAGCCGTTCAGAAAATTAATATACTGTTTAATCTGTTCGTTGATAATTTCAAAAGGATAACCGATATCGTGAAGAAGGGATATTATACCCCACCTGACGAAGAAATCGTCTTTTTCGTTATCGTAATAATTTTTGGAAGTATCGAAAAATTTTTCCTTGAAAATATTTCTGAACCTGTCGTTGCTTTCGTAAACAGCCATACCCAATGCAAAGATATAGACTGAGTGAGTATAATGGTCTCTGAGTTTATCGAGAAGTGAACCTGCAAGTTGTTCATAGGAACACATTGTGTCGATGAGACCTACGAAACTTCCGTCGTTGTTTTTATTTTCGATATACTTGAATGTTTCGAAAAAAGCAAGTATTACATCGTAAGCGTCTTCTCTTTTGCCCGTTTCGATAAACTTCATCAAAGTTTTTTTGATAAGTTTTTTATTTTCCGAATTGGAAACCGCAATAAAATCGTCATCGATAAATCTGTTAACAAAAACATTTAATTTTGACATAATTCACCCGATTAGTATTATAACATAAAAATCAGAATTTTTACAATAATTTATATAAATTAAAATTTAAAACAAGTCCGATAAAAATAAATTAAAAATAATCAATTCAATAATCGATAATTAAAAATAATCAAATCGATATAACCAAATAAAAAGCCGCAATATAAATTGCGGCTTTTTATGTATATGTTGACTTATTTATAAAATCGCTTTAAAACTCGAAATTTATATTCAAGTTATACTTCTTTGCCGACTATTCCACGGTAACGGATTTTGCAAGGTTACGGGGTTTATCCGCATCGAGTCCTTTGATTTTTGCGGTATAGTAGGCAAACAACTGTAAAGGAACGACTGCCGCTATCGTCGGAAATTTACCGCCGTTTACGATAATGACATCATCGGAAATATCTTTAAAACGAGCCTCTACTTCCAAAGTGGATAGCACGACTACTTTTGCCCCTCTTGCCCTGACCTCGCATACTGCGTTGACTATCTTGTCTACCATATCGGATTTTGTTACTATGGCAACTACAAGAGCGTTTTTATCCATAAGAGCAATAGTTCCGTGTTTAAGTTCCCCTGCCGCATAACCTTCGCTCGATATATAGGTAATTTCCTTGAATTTCAGCGAACCTTCTTCGGCAAGCGGATAATCCCTGCCCCTTCCTATAAAGAAAACGCTTTTGGTATCCTTATACTTTTCTGCAAGGATACTGACATTCTGTTTTTCGAGATACTCGCTTATTCTGTTTGTTTCGAGAAGAAGTTCGGAACAGACTTCGTCGAAAAGTTCGTTATTTCCGCCGGCTTTTGCAAAACCTGCCGCAAACAGCGTAAGCAAGGCAACCTGACAGCAATATGCTTTTGTGGACGCAACTGCAATCTCCGGTCCCGCTTTTGTAAATAAAGACTTATCGGCAATATGAGTAATGCTCGAATTTTCCACATTGGTTATTGCAAGGCAATATGCGCCGCATTCTTTTGCCGCTTTCAATGCTTCCAGAGTATCGGCAGTCTCGCCGCTCTGAGTAATGAATACAGCAAGAGAATTTTTATCGCAAAGCCTTGTATCGTATCTGAACTCGCTTGCAAGAGTGGAAGTAACTTTAATTTTCGACCAGTTTTCGATATAACTTTCAGCAGCTCTTCCTGCATTGTATGCAGTTCCGCAGCCTATGATATATATATGATTGAATTTTTTGTTTTTTAAAAAGTCTGTTATATCCTTATTCGAAGTTACCGTTCTGTTGACCGATGCGGGAATTTCGTAAATTTCTTTGAGCATATAGCTTTCAAAGCCGGAAAGTTCGCTGTCCGAACTTTCGGCTTCTATATTTTTGATTTCGGTTTTTAGTTTGTTTCCGTAAAAGTCGGTAAGTTCGGCTCTGTCTTCTTTGATTTGAAGCACCTCGCCGCTTTTTAAAATATGAACTTTTTTTGTGTACTCCAATAACGCAGGAATATCGCTTGCGATATAATAGCCGCTTTTTGCAAAGCCTACGATTAAAGGACTGTTTTTTCTTGCACAGATAATTTCGTTGACGCCCCGTGCAATAACAGCAATGGCAAACGAGCCTTCGAGTTTGTTTACCGCATAAAGAACTGCGTCGATTAACTCCGTACCCGACGAATACTTACTGTCTATGAGTTTTGCAATAACTTCGGTATCGGTATCGGAATTGAATTTATACCCTTTGTTTTTCAATTTGTCTTTAAGGTACTGATAATTTTCTATAATGCCGTTATGAACTACCGCAATATCGCCCGAAGTGTGAGGATGGGAATTTTCATCGGAAGGTTTTCCGTGAGTTGCCCATCTTGTATGAGCGATACCGCAACAGGATTTTACGGAAAAATCCACAGCTCTTTCAAGCTGAGAAACCCTACCTGCTTTTTTTACGACATAAAGGCTATTATCATCGCAGTTCAAAGCGATACCTGCGCTGTCGTAGCCACGGTATTCCTGCTTTTTCAAGCCTTTTATAAGTATCGGAGCTGCGTCCGATTTACCTAAATATCCGAATATTCCGCACATAAAACTCCTCACCCTATAATATTCGGAAAGCGGTTAAACGCAACCGCTTTTCCATAATTTATTACGGTTAAACAGAAAAAATCAAATCAAACCTTAATATCTGCTTTTGATTTTTCGAATTTTTCTTTTTTAAGAATAGGTTCCACTTCGTTTTTGACAAAATTTTCCGTCTGTTCAACGCTTCTTCCGATAAAGTTTTCGGCTTTCATTACGCTGTCGAGAAGACCTTTCACGGAAGAGAATTCGCTGTCGTTTTTAATAAGTTCTATAAGATTGTTATCGAGTCCTTCCTGCTTGACTCTTTTTGAAGCTTCCATAGAATGAACTCTTATTCTTTCGTGTAATTTCTGTCTGTCGCCGCCTGCCTGAGTAGCTTTCATTAAAATGGTTTCCGTCGCCATAAAAGGAAGTTCTGCGTCTATATTTCTTTTTATTATTTTATCGTAAACGACAAGTCCGTCGGAGACATTTATATACAAATCGAGAACGCCGTCAAGAGCAAGAAAAGCCTGAGATATGACTATACGCTTATTTGCCGAATCGTCCAAAGTTCTTTCAAACCATTGAGTGGAAGCGGTAACGGCGGCATTCATCGGAAGAGAAATAACATAACGGGCAAGAGAACCCATTCTTTCGCTTCTCATAGGATTTCTCTTATAAGCCATAGCGGAACTTCCTATCTGAGATTTTTCGAAAGGCTCTTCCATTTCTTTTCTGCTCTGCATAATACGAACATCGTTACTGAACTTATATGCGCTCTGCGCAATAGAAGACAGAACGGAAAGCACATTGTAATCGACTTTTCTTGTGTAGACCTGACTTGTTACGGCAAGGGCTTTTTTAAAGCCCATTTTTTCGACGACCTTTTTTTCGAGTTCGTCAACCTTTTTTCCGTCGCCGTTAAAAAGGGAAAGAAAACTTGCCTGTGTACCGGTTGTTCCCTTTACTCCACGAAGTTTAAGGTTGTCGATAAGAAAAACGAGATTTTCATAATCGATAAGCAAATCCTGAATATAAAGGCACATTCTTTTACCGAGAGTGGAAAGCTGAGCAGGTTGCAAATGGGTAAAAGAAAGTACGGGAAGATTTTTATATTTAACTGCGTTGTTTTTCAGATTATCGATAACGGTCAAAAGTTTGTTTTTAATGACGAGAAGGGCTTCTTTCATCATAATAATTTCGGCGTTATCGGTAACGAAACAACTTGTTGCGCCCAAATGAATTATAGGGCCAGCCTTGACAGCCTGCTGCGAATAAGCGTAAATATGCGCCATAACATCGTGTCTTACTTCCTTTTCACGGGCCTCTGCGACATCGAAGTTGATATCGTCTTTATATTTTTTTAATTCGTCAACCTGTTCTTTTGTAATTTCGAGACCGAGTTCCATTTCCGACTCGGCAAGAGCAATCCAAAGTCTGCGCCATATTCCGTACTTGTTGTTATCGGAAAAAATACGCTGCATCTGTTTGCTTGCATATCTTGTACAAAGTGGATTAACATAAATATCTCTTTCCATAGAATCTCCTACAAAACGGCAATATTTTCTCTTGCGGGACCGACCCCTGCGTATTTTACTTTTACTTTGGTAACCTTTTCAATAAGAGCTATATACTTTTTCGCATTTTCGGGAAGATCTGAAATTTTGCGAATTTTGGTAGTATCGCACATCCAGCCGTCTAATTCTTCATAAACCGGTTCTACCCTTTCCTGTTCTCTTGTCGACGGCATATAATCGATAATTTTACCGTCGAGTTTATAAGCCACGCAAACTTTTATTTTTTTAACATTGTCGAGTTTATCGATTTTGCATACGGCAAGTTCGGTAAATCCGTTTACATCGGCGGCATATTTTACTGTCTGTAAATCCAGCCAACCGAGTCTTCTCGAACGGCCGGTTCTTGCGCCGAACTCATCGTCGACTTTACTTCCGTCGCCACGGAACAGCGCAGCTTCCTCATCTTCCATTTCCGTCGGAAAGGGTCCTAATCCTACTGCGCTCGAAAAGGCTTTCATAACCCCCACTATATTATCGAGACATTTAACGGGTACCCCCGAAGACACGCAAGCGTATGCTGCAACGGGATTTGAAGAAGTTACAAAAGGATAAATACCGAGGTCAATATCCTTCATAACACCGAGTTGTCCCTCGAAAAGAATGTTCTTTTTTTCGTCAAGAAATTTGCGTATGAAACTTACCGGTTCGACTATTCTGTGCTTTAACTGTTTATACCAGAAATTACATTTGTCAAGCATATCGGAAACCCTTACTTCGTCATAACCGTTGATTTTAAGTTCTTTATTGATATATGCCAAAGCAATTTCTATGCGCTCTTTAAGATAATCGCTGTCGCTTAAATCTTCCATACGGAGAGCGATTCTTCTTGCTTTGTCGGCATAAGCAGGTCCTATACCTCTTTTCGTAGTTCCTATTCCGCCCTTTCCTTTTTCGGAAGCGGCGTCAATCATAATATGATAAGGCATGAGTATAACGGCTTTTGAACTTATGAAAAGACCGGAAGTGTCCACTTTGCATTTTTCAAGTTCGTTGAGTTCCTTTAAAAGTTCGTCGGGATTGACTACCGTACCCGTCCCTACAAGAACCTTGCATTTATCATAGAAAATACCGCACGGGATAAGGTGAAGTTTGAAAGCTCCCTTATCGTTGACAACGGTATGACCTGCGTTGTCACCGCCCTGAAATCTTACTATCAAATCGGCGTCCTGTGAAAGATAGTCGACCATTTTACCTTTACCTTCGTCGCCCCACTGAGCTCCTACAACAACTTTAACAGACATAAAACACCTCTTATTTTAAACGCAATTTATCTTTATCCTTACCGTCAACCGGCATAGGATATTTACCGTCGAAACAAGCCATACAAAATCCCAAATCGGAAGAAGAACAGGCTTCTTTCAAATCTTCTATTTTCATATAACGGACGGAATCTGCTCCGAGTTCTTCGGCTATTTCCTTTTCCGTTCTGTTGTTTCCTATAAGTTCGTCATGAGTCTGCATATCGATACCGAAATAGCAAGGGTGCTTGATAATGGGAGAACATATCCTTAAATGGACTTCTTTTGCACCCGCTTTTTTAAGCATGGTTACGATTTTCTTACTCGTTGTGCCTCTTACTATAGAATCGTCCAAAAGCACAAGTCTTTTCCCTTCGACATTGAATTTAAGGGCGTTCATTTTGACATCGACATATTTTTCTCTTGACTTCTGGTCGGGCTGAATAAAGGTTCTTCCTACATATCTGTTTTTAGTCAAGGCTTCAACATAAGGAATACCGCTTTCTTCTGCGTAGCTTCTTGCGGCAACTACCGCACTGTCGGGAACGCCTGAAACGATATCTGCTTCGACGGGATATTTTTTCGCAAGAAGTCTGCCGCTTTTTTGTCTTGCGTCATAAACCGAACAGCCGTCGATAATAGAATCCGGTCGTGCGAAGTAAACATGTTCGAAAATACAAAGGGATTCCCTTTTCTTTTCCATATAAAAACTTACCGTTCCGTTTTTATCGGAAACGAGAATTTCGCCGGGTTTCATATCCCTTACAAACTCGGCTCTTACCGAATCGAGAGCGCATGTTTCGGAAGACACGATAATGTTATCGTCTAGTTTACCTAAGCATAAAGGTCTTATACCGTAAGAATCCCTTACTGCGATAAGAACGTCTTTTGTCATTATAAGAAGGGTAAAAGCGCCGATTAATTTTTCGGCTGCCATTTTGACTCCTTCTATCAAATCTTTATCGGAATATTTATTGATAAGAGCTGCGATAACTTCGGTATCGATATTAGTCTGAAAAATAATTCCGTCTTTGATAAGTTCTTCTCTGAGCTGGTCGGAATTGACTATGTTACCGTTATGAGCAAGAGCGATTTTTCCTCTTTTACCCGTAAAGACAAGAGGCTGACCGTTCAGTATGTTACTCGAACCCGTGGTAGAATATCTGACATGACCGATAGAAACATTGCTTTTCGGAAAATTGTTCAAAGAAAAGTTTGAAAAGGCATAAGGAACAAGCCCCATACCTTTATGGTAAATTATACCGTCGCCGCTTGAAACGGCAATACCCGCACTTTCCTGACCTCTGTGTTGAAGAGCGTAAAGTCCGTAAAAGACCATACTGCCCAAGTCTTTTTTTGTAGGAGAATAGACGCCGAAAACGCCGCACTCCTCATTCATTGCATCAAACGGACATTTTCCTGTTCTTGAATAGTTCATTTGTCACCCATAAGTCTTTTGAGAACTTCGTTATAAGCGTCTTCGACTCCGCCGAGATCTCTTCTGAATCTGTCCTTGTCGAGTTTGGTTTTTGTTTTGCTGTCCCAGAAACGACAAGTATCGGGCGAAATTTCGTCGGCAAGAATAATCTGACCTTTGTATCTTCCGAATTCGAGTTTGAAATCTACAAGTTCGATATTTATATCTTTAAGATAATCGCTTAAAATTTTATTGATTTTAAGAGAATATTCTTTTATTGTATCGAGTTCCTTATCGGTTGCAAGCTCGATGGCGGCGATATGGTAATCGTTGATAATGGGATCGCCCAAAGCGTCGTCTTTGTAGCAAAATTCGAGAACTGTTTTTTTGAGTTTTGTTCCTTCTTCGAGTCCCAATCTTTTCGAAAGGCTGCCTGCCGCAATATTTCTTACAATAACTTCTATGGGAACGATTTTAACCTTTTTGACATAGGTTCTTCTGTCGTCTATTTCCTCTACGAAGTGAGTGGGAATACCTTTTGATTCCAGCAATTTAAAAAGGAAATTGCTTACCCTGTTGTTTACGACGCCCTTTCCCGTAATGGTTCCTTTTTTAAGACCGTTGAAAGCGGTAGCGTCGTCTTTATAATCGACGATAACAATATCGTCGTTATCGGTTGCCCACACTTTTTTTGCTTTACCTTCGTAAAGCTGTTCAAGCTGTTTCATAGAAATATCTCCTGAATTTTAAAAATTTTTGTTTTAACATACAACCTTTCGGCACTGAAAAATTATATCACAATGCGCTGAAAAAAGAAAGCAATTACTAGTTATTGATATAATTTGTCAAAATCTGTAAATTTTATTTACTGTTCAAATAAGCATAAAAACCTATTTGAAATAGGCTTTTTTCAGTATCAATAAACTTTTTCGATATTTTCTTTCTTTGCCTGTTCCATAACCGCTTTTGCAACCGCCTTTGAAACTCTATTGTCGAAAGCGGAGGGGATTATATAATCTGCACTAAGTTCTTTATCTGAAATCAAAGAGGCAATCGCAACGGAAGAAGCGAGTTTCATACCTTCGGTAATTTTACTTACCCTTGCATCGAGCGCACCTCTGAAAAGACCGGGGAAAGCGAGAACATTGTTTATCTGATTAGGATAATCGGATCTACCCGTCCCTATAACTGCTGCGCCGCCTTTTACTGCGTCGTCATAAGAAATTTCAGGTTCGGGGTTAGCCATAGGAAAAACTATTGCGCCCTTTTTCATTCCTGCGACCATATCGGAAGTCAAAAGTTTCGGCGCAGAAACGCCTATAAACACATCGGAATTTTGCAAGGCTTCTTTAAGGGAATATTCTTTGCACTGTTTGTTTGTAATTTCAGAAAGTTCTTTGGCAAGAAAATTATAACTTTCGGATTTATTTTTCGTCAGAATACCTTTACTGTTGAAACAGAATATTTCCTTTACTCCGAAATTAAGAAGCATTTTAACGATAGAACTTCCCGCAGCACCCGTACCGCTTACGGTTACGGTAATATCTTCCTTCTTTTTGCCCACTACTTTGAGAGCGTTAATCAATGCTGCGACGGTGACTATCGCAGTACCGTGCTGGTCGTCGTGGAACACGGGAATATTAAGTTCCTTAATGAGCGTCCTTTCTATTTCCACGCAGCGTGGCGCCGAAATATCTTCCAAGTTTATTCCTCCGAAAGCCGGAGCTATGGCTTTGCATATTGCGATTATTTCCTTAGGGTCTTTTGTATTAAGACAAATCGGAACGGCGTCTATACCCGCAAATCTTTTGAACAGAACCGCCTTTCCTTCCATAACGGGAAGTCCCGCTTCGGGCCCTATATCCCCTAAACCCAATACGGCAGTGCCGTCGGTCACGACTGCAACGCTGTTGCCTTTCCAAGTGTAGTCGTAAACTTTCGCCTTGTCTTTGGAAATAATTCTGCAAGGCTCTGCAACTCCCGGAGTGTATGCAAGGGACAAATCCTTTCTCGTTTCGAGAGGAGCTTTGAGTTCAACCGAAAGTTTTCCTTTCCATTCTTTGTGTTTCTTTTCTGCTTCTTCGTAAATATTCATAGTAAACCTCTTAATATTTAATCGCCTTTTCGAGAACGGAATCGAAGGTTTTTTCATCCAATAAATTTAATTTCAAAACCGCTTCTTTAAGGGAAATATTTTCATTGAAAGCAAGTTTAACCGCCTCAGAGCATTTGTCATAACCGATAACGGGAGTAAATGCGGTTGCAAGCATAAGACTGTTTTTTAAATTAAAGTCCATTTTTTCCCTGTTTACCTTAATTCCGTCCATACAGTTTTTTGCAAAACTCAAAGCGACATCGCTTAAAAGACGGGAACTTTCAACGCATTTAAAAGCAATGAGCGGCATATATACATTAAGTTCAAGCTGACCTGACGACGATGCGGAAGATACCGCCATATCGTTTCCTAGAATCTCGCAAAAAACCATGGTAACCGCTTCGCACTGGGTAGGATTGACCTTGCCCGGCATTATAGAGCTTCCCGGCTCGTTTGCGGGAATTGTAATTTCCCCTATACCCGTTCTCGGACCGCTTGACAAAAGCCTTACATCGTTAGCTATTTTATTCAGATTTACCGCAGCCGTCTTTAAAGCCGAATGATAGACCGTGAGAGCGTCCTTGAATGCAAGTCCGTGAAATTTATTGTCTTCTTTAAATTCGAAACCTGTAACACTCGAAAGTTCTTTGACAACCGTTTTCGAGTATGAAGGCGGAGTATTTATTCCGCTTCCCACAGCCGTTCCGCCAAGAGGTATCTTTTTTAGAAAATCCAATGAAGCTTTAATGCTTTTCCCCGCCGTTTCGACGGCGACCTTCCAAGCTTCGGTTTCGTCGGAAAAAGCGACGGGAGTTGCGTCCTGCATATGGGTTCTACCCGATTTATATATACCTTTGTTATTTTCCGATATTTTTTTTATGCTTTCCGAAAGTTTTTCAAGAGCAGGTAAAACCTTGTTTACTGCAAGTTCCGTGCAGGCAATATGAATTGCCGTAGGAAAGACATCGTTTGTGGACTGCGACATATTGACATCGTCGTTAGGATGTATTTTGATTCCTTTCTTCTCTGCAAGGTGGGCTATGACTTCATTGACATTCATATTTGTCTGAGTACCGCTGCCCGTCTGCCATACGACAAGAGGAAATTCCTCTTTAAGTTTTCCGCCGATAATCTCATTGGCGCATGAAATTATAATATCCGCTTTTTCTTTTGAAAGTTTACCGCATTTAAAATTTGCCGACGCAGAAGAAGCTTTAATCTGCGCTATCGCCTTGATAATTTCAAAAGGCATAATTTCCATACCGATTTTAAAATTGTTACGGCTTCTTTCGGTTTGTGCTCCCCATAATCTTTCTGCGGGAACATCGATTTCTCCAAAACTGTCTTTTTCCTTTCTGTATTCCATATCGTACCTTTTATGAATTAGAAATAAAAATTTATCCGTGAAATTTAAATTTATTCTTGATTTATTATATATTAATTCCCGTTTTCAAGCAATAAAAACAATACGAATAAACTTAAAAAAGGCTTTTATAAAACCTTTGATAAGAATTCTTTTACTCTGTCATTTTCGGGATTATCGAAAAATTCTTTCGGCGGCTTGTCTTCGATTATTTTTCCGCCGTCGATAAATAATATTCTCGTACCGACTTCCTGCGCAAAGCCCATTTCGTGGGTAACTATTACCATGGTAGGAATTTCGTCGGAAAGTTCCTTTATGAAATCGAGAACCTCTTTTACCATTTCGGGATCGAGTGCGCTTGTAGGCTCGTCGAACAGCATAACATCGGGATTGTTAACAAGACTTCTTACTATTGCGATTCTCTGCTTTTGTCCGCCTGAAAGCTGTGCGGGATAACTGTCGGTTTTATCGGAAAGTCCTATTCTTTCAAGATATTTACGAGCTTTTTTTTCAGCCTCTTCTTTTGTCATTGTTTTCAAAAGAACGGGGGCCATAATTATATTTTCCAAAACGGTGAGATGGGGGAAAAGATTGAATTGCTGAAAAACCATACCCATTTTCTGTCTGTGCAAATTGAGTCCTTTTTCCATATCTCTGATAAATTTTTTGTTTTCGGAAACTACATTGTCAAATTTATTTTTTTGCTCTTTAATCTGCAAATTCAATTTTGAAATTTCTTCCGATATTTCTTCGGCTTTGATATTTTTATTCTGTTTAATAAAATCCGCCCTGCTCTTTTTGAGAAGTTTTAGATTTTCTTTTTCGGAAGATATTTCCTTTTTGATTATATCTTTACCACGGTATAAATCATCGCCTTCGAAATTGACAATTCCCGATGTCGGAACTTCCAAAAGATTAAGGCATCTTAGCAAAGTGCTTTTACCCGAACCCGAAGGTCCTATGATTACGACCTTTTCTCCTTTTCTTATTTCAAGGTCTATTTTATCGAGTACTGTTTTCTTGCCGAACTTTTTTTCGAGACCTTTCAAAGATATTATAACTTCGCCTTTTTTAACTTTTGAAGAAGGTCTTTTGATTATCTTGTTTTTTTCTCTTTCTGATACGAAAGAGTCGATTTTGCCCTTTATTTCATTTCTAAGAGCGGAAAAACCCCTTTTTTCCTTATTTTCGCAGATAATCTTTTTGGGAATATCGGTATTCTGAATTTCTTTCGACGAGGTTTCGGAAAGGGAATTTTCGGTATCGTCTTTCATATCGCTGATAACTGTTTTGTTTTTAATTTCCTTCACTTTTTCTCAACCTCTTTTCCATTTTTTTAAGAAGTGTTGCCATAATGAATACCGTTACAAGATAGACAACTGCGGCAAAAAGATAGGGCGTTACCATATTGTATGTAGCTGTCGCTATGGCTTTTATTTCCGAGAAAAATTCGCTGACTCCCACTATGACCGCAACGGAAGTTTCCTTAACCAAAGTTATGGCTTCGTTTCCGAGAGCAGGCAAAATATTTTTTACAGACTGCGGAAGAATTATTTTGCCCATAGTCTGCCCGTAACTCAGTCCCAAAGACCTGCCCGCTTCCATTTGTCCCCTGTCTACGCCGAGAATTCCGCCACGCATAATTTCACAAACATAAGCGCCGCTGTTTATACCGAATCCGACGATTGCAACAATATACGGCGATATGAGCGTTCCATAAAAGATTATGAAATAAATTATAAAAAGCTGTACGAGAAGAGGGGTTCCCCTTATAACCGCAAGATAAATATCTGCAAATCTTGAAAGTATTTTATTGACTATATTTTTTTGCGGTAAGACTTTAAATACGGCAAGCATGGTACCGATAACGATACCCAAAGCAAGCGCACCGAAAGTCAGTCCCAAAGTTATACCGTATGCTTTGAGAAGGACAAGAAAAGTCTTACCGTTAAAAATAATACTGAAATCAAAGTTCAATTAAGTCACCGATTATCCGAAATATTTTTCGTTGATTGCGTCCATTCTGCCGTCGGCTTTCATTTCCGCAAGCACCCCGTTAAGAAAATCCCTGAGTTCGGTATTTCCGAGTTTAACTGCAAAACTGTAAGAATCGTCAAAAACGCTCTGTTCGCAGATTTTAACGCTACCTGCGTTATTCGCAACAAACTGCTGAGCGGGATATTTGTCTATGATAACCGCATCGACAATTCCGCCTATAAGAGCCTGAACGGCAAGTGCGCCCGAATCGTAGCCTATTGCTTCGGAAGGCTCGCCGAGTATAGGCGATGTAAGTATGGGATTGCCTTCATCATCGAAATCGTAAGCCCAATCTTCGCTCATTCTTGAAAGTTCGTAACCTACGGTGTTGAGCTGTGAACCTACCTTTTTACCGGCAAGATCCATAGGTCCGTTGATAGAAGTTTCATCGCTTCTTACTATTATAACCTGAGTTGAATCGAAAACATCGTCGGTAAAAGTCATACTTTTTTCACGGGCAGGATTTCTGCTTATTCCCGCCATTGCGATATGAGCCTTTCCCGTGCTTGTTGAAAGAAGAACGGCATCGAAGCTTCCTTTAACTATTTCAAGTTCGACTCCGAGAGCTTTTGCAAACTCTTTTGCAACATCTATATCCCAACCTACAACATTACCCGACTCATCCGTATATTCGAAAGGCGGAAAGTTCGGATCGGTGGCAACAAGAAGTTTTCCGTATTTTTTAATACCCTCTACACTGCCGTCGAGAGTGTTACATGCAGTCATACCTATTACCAAGGTAAGACTTAAAACTACAACCAATAAACATACTAAAAATTTTTTCATTTTTTGTCTCCTTAAATAAAATATTAACACTTATAACTGCCGTTAAGCAAGGAAAATCAATATGAAAATTCAATTTAAATAAAAAATCCGCTTATAAAAAGCGGATTTTAAATTTTAATTATTTTTTGTTTTTTTCATTTTTTTTGTTTTCCGAAACCGACTCGGAAGTTTTTTTAACTTGTTCGGTTTTTACCTTTTTTTCTTCTTTGTCCTTTTTGTTTTCGGATTTCGCGGTTTCCGGAATTTTTTTAATTTCCGACTCGAAAATATCTGAACTCTTATTTTTTTTTCTTTCTTTTTTCAATCTCTTTTTTTCTTCTTTTTCCTGTCTTTTGCGTTCTGCCTCTTCAAGCTTTTTCATTCTCTTTTCTTCTTTTTTATTAAGAGAAGGTTCGGGTAACGCCTGGACAGGTTCGGACATCGCAAGTTTGGCTCTTTTAAGATTGGGTTCGTCGGCTTCCACTTTTACAATATCCTTTTTAGTCAGCACTTCCACTTCGTTATTATGTTTGTTCTTATCATCGTCGTTCCTGCGAAAAATAGGTCCTATTAAAAGTTTTTTGTTTTCAGAAACATAATTCGAAGAAGGCTTTTCAATTGCTTCGAGACTCTTCTTCAATAGTTTAAGTCTTTTCTCATCGGCAATCATAGGAGATTTTGAAGCCGTCAGAGATTTTTGTTTATTTGAAGACTCGTTATCTTTAACAAGATGAACATCGAGCTGATTAAACGGAATGGTTACTCCGTTCTGGTCAAAAGCGATTTTCACGGCTTCGAGAAGATAAAAGTTAAGATTCCAATAATCGCAGTTATGCGTCCATACCCTGGCAACAATATCGATAGAACTTTCGTTATGTTTGCAGATTTTAACAAAAGGCGGAGCCGGTTTATCGAGAGCAAGTCCCGACTCTTCTATACAGTTCATAATAAGCTGTTTTGCGAAAATAAAATCATTTTCATAAGCTATACTGAAAGTGAGATCCAATCTTCTTTCATCCTTTTCCGTATAATTTTCGATAACCGAATTTGCCATGGTAGAGTTCGGTATTTTAATAACCTGATTCTGCAAAGTCACGATAGTGGTAAAAAACAAGTCTATATTTTCAACCGTTCCTTCTTCTCCGTTGCACTCTATGTAATCTCCTACTTTAAAAAGTTTTGTTACAATAATTACCACGCCGCCCGCAAGATTTGAAAGTGAACCTTGTAAAGCTAAACCTATGGTAAGACCGATAGAAGCTATCGCCGCTGCAATACTCGAAGTTTCGACTCCGAGAAAGCCTATATAAAACCCTATCAAAACGATTTTCAGTAATACTCTGATAACCGTAATAGTTACGCTTGCTACTGTTTTATCAACTTTTTTATTTGCAATTTTTTTCTTTAAAGCATTACAACTTACGTTTACTATGCACCATAGCACAACCAAAACAACGGTTGCTATAAGTGTTTGCAGTCCTTTTGTGATAATCCAGTCGCCGACAGATTTCAACATTTCTTCCATTTTTGTCACCCCTGAATTTAATAAATTAATACTACAAACTAAAATTGCTTTTGTCAACTTATTATTCATTGATAAAAGCAAGTAAAACTAAAAAAACGAAGTATAAAACTTCGTTTTACCTATTTTTACCATTTATACTGTTATTTTCTGAGTTCTATGGAAAGGAATTTCTTTTTTTCCGAAACGCTTTTGTAGGCAGGTCTTATAATTTTAGCGCCGTTTATAAGTTCTTCTATTCTGTGTGCGCTCCACCCTGCAATTCTTGCAACGGCAAACATAGGAGTAAAAATTTCCTGAGGAAGACCGAGCATTCTGTAAGCAAAACCGCTGTAAAAATCCACATTTGCGCTTACGCCTTTATATATTTTTCTTTTTTCGGAAATCAGCTCAACTGCAACTTCTTCAACCATATTATAAAGATTGAATTCGTCTGCAAGATTCTTTTCGCCCGAAAGTTTTTCAACAAAATTTTTAAACACTACCGCTCTCGGGTCTGATACGGAATAAACTGCATGCCCCATACCGTAAACCAAACCGCTACCGTCAAAAGCCTTTCCGTCAAGAATTTTTTCTACATACTTTTTAACTTCCGCTCTGTTGTCCCAATTATTCACATTGGCCTTTATATCTTCGAACATCTGAACAACCTTGATATTTGCACCGCCGTGCTTAGGACCTTTCAAAGAACAGAGAGCAGCGGTCACTGCCGAATATGTATCCGTTCCCGATGAAGTTACGACATGCGTGGTAAAGGTTGAATTGTTACCGCCGCCGTGCTCTGCGTGAAGAATGAGTGAAATATCGAGCACTCTGGCTTCAAGTTCGGAAAAGGAGCTGTCGGGTCTTATCAAATGAAGAATATTTTCCGCAATAGAAAGATTTTCGTCAGGCGTATGAATAATAAGACTCTGTTTGTTATTATAATGATTGTGCGCCTGATAAGCATAAACCGCAAGAAGAGGCATAAGGGTGATTAATTTCAAGCTTTGCTTTAAAACATTTTCGATAGATGTATCGTTAGGATTGTCGTCATAAGAATATAAAGTCAAAATACTTTTCGACATGTTGTTAATCATATCGTAACTAGGCGCTTTTAAAATTACATCTCTTACAAAGTTTTTTGGAAGAACACGCATTTCTGCAAGTTTTTTGCTGAATTCGTTAAGTTCGTTTGTATTGGGTAATTTATTGAATAACAGCAAATATATGACTTCTTCGAAATTAAACCTTTTCCCTTTTATACTTGCTTTTACTATATCGAATATATTAATACCTCTGTAATAAAGTTCTCCTTCGCAAGGAACAATTTCGTCCCCTACTTTCTTTTTTGCAACAACATCGGAAACATCGGTAAGACCTGCTACAACTCCGTTACCGTTAATGTCACGAAGACCCCTTTTTACATCATACTTTGTATATAAATCCGCATTGAATTTATCGTTAGCAAGACACATTTCGGTAAGTTTTTTCAATAAATCGTTATTTTCCCTTTTTCGCATACAAACCTCCAATTGATGTTGCACGGATATTGATAATTAACTAATATGAAATATAATATCATATCAAAACCCTTTTGTCAAAGCTTATAAAAAATTATTGTTTCGATTGATAATTAAATAATTTAATATCGATTTTAATATAGTAAATTTAATAGTATATTTTAAAACAGCGGATACTTGTTATTAAATTTATATAACTTACTTTTGTTTCAACGATTATAAATTCGCTCAAAAACTTATTTGATTGTATTTACTGTTCCGTCGAAGTTATGTTTATATACTTAAACTGATAGTTTGTATCCGACTCCACGCTTTCAAACATATTTTTTACTTCTTCTTTTGCACCGGTATACCACTCTGCTCTAAAAGAATAAACCGTGGAAATTCCCCAAGCAAAATCGCCTTCTCCCGTTAAAGAGGCACTTGAATCATTTAATAAATTGATTAAATTACCTGAACTTATATAAACTACACATGAGCTTGCTTGGCAACCTTGAAAATGATTGTTTCCTTTAACGGTAAAATCGCTATCCAAACCGAACTCGATACTGTTGAGATTTGTCCCTGCAAAGACTTTGGATCTCAGCTCTCCGATAAATCCTTTAAAAACAATACTTTGTATATTACTGCAATTTGCAAACGCCGAATCGTAGATTATAAGTTTCGTAGTTACGGAGGTTGCATATCTTCCGAAATCCACTTTAACTTTAATCAGCGAATCGGGAATATAAAAATTATAACCGTTTATGTTTGTTACCGTTACTCCCTCGATATTTGTTTCCAAAGAGTCAACTTCGCCGAAAAGATAACCTAAATTATAGAAATTTAAATACTCCGGATTGTTTACAATTAAAGCTTTCGGACCTAAATACGGAACCGTCAGATCGGTAAGCGCCCAACAGCCGTATAATATACCGGGATTTGCAGGACCTGAAAACTCTTGGTCGGGATTGGTTGCGTCCTGATTTTTTTCGATACCTATGCTTTTAACGGTCTCACCTATAACGAGGGTTTGAAGATTTGTACAGTTCCTGAACACATCTTTGCCCAGCGAAATGGAAATATCGGTACCGTTCTGAATACCTGTCGGCGTCAATAAATAGAAATATTTTATAGGAAGAGAAACAAAAGTCTCGTTCTGAATATATATATCCTGTCCGTCAACGGCATAATTCAAATCCAAGGTTATTGTATTCAGATTTTTAGGAAAGGTAAAACTTATAGTACCTGTCCCGTAGGCAATATCCGAAATAATATTTAAGTTATCCGAATTTTCCGCCAATGAAGTAAACAAATAAGAGGCAAAATGCTTTGTATCGAACCCGGACAGATATGGTAAAGTAAGATTTACAAGACCTCTTGCATAATAAAGCGCACCTTCTAAAACGGTTACGCCGTAGTCGATAATTAAATCGGTTACGCTTACACAGTCGGAAAAAGTGCCTGCGCTTAAAGTTCCGCTTTTAACCGTTACCTTGGTTAACGATAACGGTAAAATAGCGGCAAAGGTTTCGCCGTCAAGACTGCTGACATCTTTACGCTGAGTTGCCGTATAAGTCAATTCCCCTGCCGTGCCGCCGAAATAGTCTCCTAAAAGGGTGTTTTCTTTAAAACTTTCAAACTCTATTTCTTCTATATCGGTAGCGCCGTATAAAATATTCACGCCCAAAGTATTAATTTCAGGTAAACATAATTTGTGTCCTTTATAATTCAGAAAGGCTTGTGTTTCTATCTCAGACGCAAGTCCCGTAAAAATTAAATCGGCAGAGCAACCCTCGAATGCGCCTGTTTTAATCGTGGCTTCGGATAGGTTTATATTGATTACATTTTGAGCTGCAACATTCTCAGTACCGTTTTCCGATACTGAAAATCCGCAATTTTTAAAAGCCCCGCCTTCTATTACCGAAATCGAAGAGCCGTTTTTGAAATTTAAAGAAATCAGATTTGCATTTTCAAAGGCAGACGATTTAACGGTATAATTTCCAGTCGGGAAAGTCAGACTGCCTTTGAAACCGTAAAAGCTATTTGTGGATATTGTATAAACAAACGAGAAAGACTCCTCTTCCCATATAATTTCGGCATCTGAATTTTCAAAAGTTTTCTCGCCAAGCAAAGTATCGTTTTTAAGTATTAACTTGCCGGAAAACCCGTTGAACATTCTTGTACTTAACTGATAACTGTTTTTTGCGATTATTACCGTCGCATTGCAGCCTGAAAATGCATTTTCCCTAAATTGAGCATTAAAATTCAAGTCTATAACGCTGTCGGTTGAACCGTAACCGTTAAATGCTCCGCTTGCAAAAATATAACCGTCTTGATCGTTTGCATTATTAAAATCGATGTTCCCTAAATAACCGCTGAAAACGGAATCGGTAAATTCCGTTCCTTTATCGAAAACAAGACATTCGGCTTTATAACCGTTAAAACAGTTTAAACCTATTGAAGAAATAGTCGCACCGCCCCAATTTATTTCGTAATACGAATCCTTAAAAGCTTCTTCACCTAAAATCAAATTCATTTCGCCGTTGAAGTTAATCTGTGATTTTCTGTTTTCCGAACCGTTAGTTGCAGATGCTTCGTTTGAAATACCGCCGTTTGCAAATGCACCTTGTCCTACAAGTCTTACGCAAGAGGCTCTTCCCGTCTCGAAACTTATATCGCATACCGCACCCGAAAAAGCATTTGTTATCGTAACGACATTTGCGGGAACTGTCAAAGAAGCTCCTTTATAATTTTTAAAACTATCCTGCCCGAAAGCAGTTATCTCGGTATCGGCTTGAAAATTTATTAAAGCCGTACAATTTTCAAATTCTCCTGCATTTAATGCCGTTATCTGAGAGGGAACGGTAAAACTTTCTCCCACATAACCTTTTAAAGCTTTTCCCAAAGTAGTTAAAGTCGAATTCCATTCGATGGGAAAAGTGCAACCTTCGAACACTCCTTCGCCTATGCTCGTTACGCTGCCGCTTAATATAAATTTATTGTTTATACCGCTTAATCCCGAAAAAGCATAATTTCCGATTTCGGTTAAAGAACTAAAATTAAGGGAAGATAAATTCTGACAGTTTTTAAAAGCATTTTCTCCAAGAACTTTTACATTGTTTGTATTCTTCAATTCTTTGATTTCCGAATTTTCAAATGCCGAAATACCGATATTCGTTACAGAAGCAACAGACACGGTTTCTATATCCTGTGCATTGTAAAAGGCGTAATCGGAAATCACACTTCCGCCCTCGATGATAAAAGTCGGAATGTTTTTTATCCCGTAAAAAGAATTTATAAAAACAGAACCCGTATAAACGGTTACGCTTTTCAATTTACCGGGAATAAAATAAGTGTAATTTTTACCGTTTATTGTCTGAGTTATTTCAATCGCATTCTCATAAGATTCTGTCCCGAAAATATAACCGAATAAATTTTCTTCGTCGGTTTCAGGTGTACTGCGTGCCCCCGAAAAAGGCATAGATATCGAATTAAGAGCACTTAAACCCGACAATGCTCCCTGACCTATCGATAAAACGGAAACGGGAATTTCAATGTTGGAAATCAGCAAGCAATTTTTAAAAGCAGAATTTCCGATATATTCTAACCCTTCATTTAAAATCAATGTCGAAAGCTGACTGCATCCTGAAAAGGCTTCGTCACCTATTTTTTTTACCCCTTTCTGAAAGGTTACATTTTTAATAAGAGTATTGTTTTTAAAAGCTCCGTCGGCTACTCCTTCAACCGCATATCCTTCTCTTTGACAAGGAATAACCAAATCGCTTCCGTTTCCCTCATACCCTGTTATAATATAAGTTTGCGTACTTTCATCAAACGAATACACTAATCCGTCTGTTCCTATTTCCAGCCATTTTGCATACAAAGTGCAGTTTTCGGAAAGTGTAAAAGGAAAAGTTACAGAACTTCCCGAAAAGTCGGAAGTTAAATACCAGCCTTTAAATATCGAACCTTCTTTTGTGGTTTGCGGCGATACTTCAATTATCTGCCCCGTAAAAGCCTCAACAACCGTTCCGCCGTTTGTCTGAAAGGTAACGGTATAATTTGCAGTTTCATTATTCTCATGTTTTTGTCCGGGTATATGATAAAATAAATTGCACGCCGATAATACAAATAAAAAAGTTATACTGATTATAAGCGTTATACAAAATACCGTGATTTTTTTCATATTACACCGCCTTTCAGTTGATAATATATAATATTTTAAACTAAATTAAAAAATAAATCAATACTGTTTGAGATAATAGTAAAAAAGCAGGTTTTTTAAAATCAGGTTTAATAAATACAATTGCAATCTCATATCGCAATTTTAACGCTAAAATATTAAATATTATGCTCCTTCGGCTTTTTTGTTTTCAGAAAAAATTAAATCTTTTACAATTTTCAAAGAATTTTTTTTAACATGAAAACAATTTTCAAGAAGAAGAAATATTTCCTTTTTCAGTTCTTTTTCGGTAAGCACGTTTTCGTTGCCCGACAATATAAGTAATATTCCGCCATCTGCTTTTTCTTCAAGCTGCACCGTCAACATATCTTTTATAAAATAAGTACCGTCGTTTAATTTTTGAAAGACTGAACGGTTTTTTAAAGAAATTTTTTCCTTTGTATAAAGTTCCATATAATATTCCATATTATCAAAATATAACATTTTAATTGCCCTTACAATAGCTTTTACAAAATCTCCTAAAATTTTTATAGTTTTACATTTTATTTCCAATATGGTACAAAGTAATATTATAATAAAAAAATAGTACAATATTATTTGTATTTTTATGTCTTTTTTTGTTAAATATGATAATTTTTAGGTTTATTAATATTAGATTTAGTTAATAACTAATACTGAGGTGACTTTATGGAAACTAAACTTTTGATACACAAACTCGGTATTTCGTCGAAATACGCCGGTTTTGATATGCTGATATACGCAGTCAATCTAACTTGTGAAAACGAAGATATGCTAAAATCAATTACTAAAAAATTATATCCGCAAATCGCAAAGCATTTCAATACTTCTTCCCTGTGCGTAGAAAGAAACATAAGAACTGTAATCAATGTTTGTTGGGAAAAAGGAAACAGAGAACTTTTAAATGAAATCGCAGGATATCCTTTAAAAGAAAAACCAAGCGTTTCGGAATTTATTGATATAATAGCAACGCATCTTTATACTATATAATAAAGATTCAAATTAATAATATACCCGATAAAATTTGCTGTCGGTATATTATTATTGCCTCTTTAATGTCAATCATTTGAATAAATAATTTGTTTCATCAGTTTTTAAAACTTTACTGTCGAATTATTTATATTTATTTATACTCTATAATTAAACCGCAGGGAAAAATTTTTTTAATTACTCTTTTAATTATTATAATTTATTTTATAATTTTTTTGGGAAACTCCATTTGATATTTAAAAAATAGATATTGATAATTTCAAATCCGTAAATTTTGTTAAGTGTTTTTCTGTCGGCAAATTAACGGTATTTAACTAACCATTAATTAAAAATTTAAACTTAAAACTGAAAGTTTATAAAAAGAAGCTGAAAATTCAGCTTCCAAACTGGGTTTAGTGGATAAAAATACTACCCTATCCATAATGGTTTTTAATATTCTATTGCAACGAATACATCAAAAAAAGAGAAAAACCTATTAGGAATTTAAACACTGGAGCTCGGATTTTCAATAAGAGCATTAACCACCTTAGCTTTCAAGGAAATATGCAAAAGTACAGTACAGCGATAAGTAAAAAGATATTTAGACGTAAAACTAGTGTTTGTAAGCCTACAATATGATATAATTTATATAACTTAGTAAAAGGTGAGTTATATGACAGATTATGAAAGAACCATTTTTTGTATGAACATTTGTCCGCAAGGTGCCTACTGTTTTAATGAAGATTTGTCTGCGATACAAAGGTTCAACCCATTCTTCTCTAAACTTAGAGAAACCCCAAAACGCCCTGATGCATATGCAGTCATTGAAGACGATATACTTTTACTTGAGCACTTCCAATTTAATAATACGAAAGTAACAAAAAAAGGAAGCGAACAACATAAAGTCGCAGCAAAAAGCGAACAAGAGTTCAAAAAGAAACTTGTTAAAGATGGGGATTTTGCTGTTTTAAATGAG